>NC_018025.1:4490000-5690000 GCF_000266945.1 Desulfomonile tiedjei DSM 6799 | reverse complement strand
ATGATCGTGGGTGATCACGATAATAGTTCTTCCTTCTTCCCTGAGTTGAGTCAGGAGCTCCATGGTCTTGAAGTCGTCCGGGAAGCTCATATGTGACGTGGGTTCATCGAGAACAAGGACTTCAGGTTCGTGTATCAGCCGGGAAGCAAAAGCTACCTTTTGCATCATTCCTCCAGGAAGTCTGTAAGGGTGTACACTGGCTACTTCGCTCAGATCCAGCTTTGCAAGCCAATGGGCAACCCTTTCCTCAATGATGTTTGGATCGAGCTTTTGAGCCTGGAGAGCGAGGCCGACTTCTTCTCTCACTGAGCCGGTGCAGACTTGAAGATAGGGATTTTGCGGCATATAACCGACATAGCGAGCCAATTCTGCGGTGGTCAGGCATTTCGTGTCAATATCCTTGAAGAACACCGTGCCAGACTGCTGACGCAAGAGTCCAACCAAGTGCTTGGCCAGAGTTGTCTTGCCGGACCCGTTTTCGCCTACCAGGACAACGAATTCGCCTTCATAAATTCTCAGTGAAACGTTTGTCAGCCCAAACTGGGACGCTCCATAGCTGAAGCACAGATTTTCAACCGATATGATGGGGGCAGCAGATTCTTCATCGCCATTTCCTCTTAAGAATGAAGCAGTTCCACTCTGCAATTCAGGCGAAGTCGTTTGCGTCGAATCGATGACATCCCTACAAAGAGGAAAGATGCGTCTAATAGTACCACTCGGCCGGGATTCCAGTTTCGTGGTAATTGAAGCCAACCTCCCGCGCTCCAGCACTATAACTCGATCCGCCTCGATACCCAATTCGGCTATCTTGTTGTCCACCACGATTACAGAGAGTCCTCTTGAACGGCACTCCTGGAGCAGTCGCATGTAGATGCTTCGGCGGCCCTGAAAATCAAGCTGATCCGCCGCTCCGTCTAATATCAGGACGGTCGGATGGAGCGAGAGATAGCTCGCCAGTACAGCACGCTGACTTTCGCCGCCGGAAAGCGTTTCAGGGCTCCTCTGTTCATAGCCCTGCAATCCGACATATTCCAAGGATTCCTGCACTCGGATTCGGACTTCGTTTCGGGAAACCAGGAGGTTGCACGGACCAAAGGCCACATCCTGCTCGATGGTTGTACAAAAGAGCTGGTCCGAAGGATCTTGTCTTATGAGAGCGATTTTTCCGGCCAATTCAGCAAGTCGCATTCCCGTAAGACTTGAGCCTTCGAACAGCACGTCTCCTTCCAGAACAGCTTTTTCAAAATGAGGGATGACACCCGCAATGCATCGGCACAGAGTGGTCTTTCCCGCGAGACTGGAGCCTGCGAGAACGATGAACTCTCCTTGCTTGATGCACAAATGAATATCCTGCAACGCAGGGTGTTCTGCATCAGGGTAGGCGACTGTTCGAATGTCGACTTCAAGCAGGTTCAAGGTCATAAGTCTTGCCATTTGCATCAAGAAAGCGCCGTGGGTATTCTCTGTAAGGAAAATTTCCCTCAAAACTCTCTCTAAGGATTTTTTGTCATTCGCAGGAACCCGAATTTCCTTCCAGGAAATTCGGGTTCCTGCGAGTATCAAAAGTTCTTGAGGAGGAAATCGGGGAGGAACTTCTTACAAGAAGTTCCTCCCCGATTTCCTTCCTTCAAGCTACGGAAGTAGCTTGGCCAGTATGCTTTGTGCTTTGGTTCGCGCTTCGGTATCCAGGGTAATGCTATCCGCAAAGCCGTTGAGTGGCTTGGTTGCGTCAATTCCCATTCTTGCAGTTCGGCTCAGTTCGTCGGTGGATGGATCGAGAGTGCAGCCCATTCCGAGGTGTTGAGGAATGATATGGACATCCCGATCTGCTTGCACACGAGTGGCAATAGCCCACAAGACCTGCGTTTCATCGAATACGTCCACGTCATCGTCCACGACTACGACCATTTTCAGATTGTGATCCACCGAAAACGCGCGCATTATCGCTTGCATGGGTTGACCTTCCGCTATCTTCTTCATGGATATATAGCAGTGAAAGAGTCCGCACGCAGACAACGGAGCATGCACTTTAGAAACATTCGGTAGAGACTGCTTGAGTGCCTGCATCACGTCGCCTTCCCGTTGAATCGCAACGATAGTGACGTGCTCTGAACACATTCCCGGTGTAATGCACTGGTAGAGCGCTCCATTTCTGTGAGAAAGCGATTTGGCCGCAAACACGTTTTCGGTGCTTCTGTGACAGGAATAGTTCGTGAACTCCGCAAAGGGTCCTTCCGGTTCCCTTACGCCTGCAAGAATTTCCCCTTC
Organism: Desulfomonile tiedjei DSM 6799; assembly: GCF_000266945.1. NCBI lineage: Bacteria > Pseudomonadati > Thermodesulfobacteriota > Desulfomonilia > Desulfomonilales > Desulfomonilaceae > Desulfomonile > Desulfomonile tiedjei. Next base: position 5,687,732 of record NC_018025.1, on the reverse strand, counting down.
GATCACTATCTCGGACCATGCCGGAACTGTAAGGTCTATGTGGCTGCATCTGCCGACCTGCATGGGTTGTCCCAGGAGCGCCCCTATTCTCGGGTACTTGCTTTCATCGTAGGGAACAAGCGCCATCGATCCCAATGAGATGGCTGGATGTACACCGAGAACAACGGCTGCTTCCAGATTTCTCCCTTGCTCCTCTGCCCTCCGGAAATATTCCCATAGACGCTGCCGGGAATGGAGACTGACGGCAAGCTTATCTCTTCCTTTTAGCTGCATCCGATGGTAACCGCAGGTTTCCGCCCCTGTGTACGGGTCTCGAGCTACTACTAGCCCTGCAGTTATGTACGGACCTGCATCGATAGGAAAATGCGTGAGGATGGGTAATTTGGTCAAATCCAGCTCTGCACCTACAAATTGGTTTTGCAGGAAAGCCGGCGCTTCGACGATCTCGACGGGTATTGACCGTTGAATGCGATCTGCGAAAGAAGACCCTATCTCTTCTGCAGTTACCCCCAGAGCACGTGCAAGCCGTTCCCTGCCAGCCAGGAGATTTGCCACCACCGGAAAATCCCGCCCTGAAATCTTCTCGAAAATCACCAGAGGATATCGCCGCATACGTTCTAACTCCATTATGATCGCAGTCGGTTCCCATACGGCATTCAGCTCTTCCGTAATACGCAGAACATCGCGAGGATTGTTCTGCTCGTACAATCTGATGAAATCGCGCCAATCTTGACTCATACATTATCCTAACCTGCCGCGGTACGGACCCGGGCAAAAGTCGATGAATCTTCTACGCTACAGACAGTCTTCCCGATGTTCTCTACAAATACAGGCGAACACTATTTTGTCAGTCCGGATCGTACAAGGTTTCCATAGATCAATTTTGTGAGGATCGTCCCTCCGATTATGCCGGCAACGCAGGTTATAGCCGCAGCAATTCCAATGACAGGGTAAGGCAGATTCAAAATCGTCCTGAGACCGACAGCGACACAAAGGTTTCCCACCACATTTGCGGATACTTGGGCCAGGAGAATCCTTGACCACGTCATGTCGGTGCAATTACGAACAGCCAGCGAAAAAACCAGTGAGCCCAGGCCATTTGCGGGGATGAAGAAAAGCGCCAATGGTGACAATCCCGTCGCGAGAGCCACGAGAGCAGCGACTTCGCCAGTGATAAATCCTGCAGGTTGGCGATACAGGAGCGCGACAAGCGCTGTCATGGTTGCCCAAGTCACTCCACCAACGATGACGCATGCCGGGTTGATGACAGCATCGATGCGATGTGCGACTTGTTGCACGAGCACAAAGACGAGACCGAACAGCACCGCGCCAACGAGAGATTCAGTATCTACCCGCGTAAACGTTAGCGAACGACCATCCTGTGTGAGTGCTTTTGCTGTGTTCATTGCGTCCTCCCTGTGATTGCTCAATAAAAAACCCCTACCTCAAAGGTAGGGGTTGCTTTTACCATCAGCTTTCCCAAGACCTGACACTCGTCTTCTGGCTTTCGGGTCTTCCTCCGCTCGCCCTTCCCATTCAGTTGGAACCGAACAGTGGCTATGCGAGCTTCGTCACCGATTACAGCGGCGGGTCCGCCACGGAATTGCACCGTGTTCCGTCAGTATCATGTCTTCAAGAGCACAACTTTTTTCTTTAGAGTGCCCGCAACAGCGAGCCTTGTCAAGCAAAAACGGTGAAATGCGTGTATCCATTCAGTTATACGTGGGGAAAATCCCCCCTCCCCCCCCCTTTATAAAAGGGGGGTAAAGAAGCAACCCGAAATTCCCCCCTTAGTAAAGGGGGGTTTGGGGGGATTTGGAAAGTTGGAAGGACTGTGATCCGAGAAAAGATTCTCTCTACCCCGCGTAACTGAATCGTTACAAATGCGTAACCATTTAGTCATAGCCGGGCACGCCCTGGAAGGGCGGCCCCAATAGTAGCCACGGGTGTCAGAAACTGTCTCAAAAGTCAAAATTTATCCCGGATCGTGCCACGAATTTCTCATCATCTCTCCAGACTGACTGTAGGAGCGCCCCCCGTGGGTGCCCGGTAGTGACCGGCCTCCGTGCCGGTCATTGCGGGAGGGCAGGCACGAGACCTGCCCCTACCACGATGGCGAATCGTGGCACGATGTTCTGTGGATTCGAGAATTTTGAGACAGTCTCGTCAACCCGTGGACAGCCGCACGCCCCTATGCATAATTGAATGATCCTGAAAGGGTCCACCGATAGGCAATAATTTTCAAATGTCGTTGGTCGACCCCTTCAGGGTCTTGAAAACAAAAGACTTCCCGTATCGCTTCCGTGGGTTTGCACCCACGGCTACTGTTGGGTAGCCCCCTATGGGGCTGTAGAAATCTCTACCCCGTGTAACTGAATGGTTACGAAATGCGGTAATCGTTCAGTTACGCTGGGTAGAGAAGATCTTCTCCTGTGATCATGATACCGCTGATTTTTCCCACGCATGACTGAAGCATACAAAATACGATGGAACCCTAGCGGATGACATGAAAATTGTTCTTGATCCCAAGCTTAGCCATTTTCTTCCAGAGCGCTTGCCGGCTGATTCCCAGGATTTTCGCCGCCTCACTCTTGCTGCCGCCGGAGCGGCTCAATGCGTGCAAAACCGACGTTACCTCATCCCGAGTGCTCGGCGACGGCTTTGACAGGATCTTTTCTACTCCGGTTAATGTGTCGGGCAAGTGGGAAAGCTCGATGCACTGAGTTCTACAGACCACAAACGCGTAATCGAATGCATTGATGAGTTCTCTAATATTTCCCGGCCACTGATAATGCATCAGCGTCTCCATGGCCTCACCGCTTATGTCACGAATACGTTTACCTGTTTTGAGTCGGTTTTCTTCTATGAGATGTTCCACGAGCAAAGGCAGATCTTCCATTCGTTCTCTCAACGGAGGGAGCCGTATAGGTATGACATTGAGGCGATAGAACAGGTCTTCTCGGAATAGATCCTTTGCAATCATATCAGTCAAATCCCTGTGGGTCGCCGAGATTATCCTTGCATCGATTCTGATCGGGACACTGTCCCCTACCCGCTCTATTTCTTTTTCTTGAAGCACTCTGAGGATCTTCACTTGCATGGAGAGCGGGATATCACCGATCTCGTCGAGAAAGATGTCCCCTTTGTGGGCCATCTCGAATCGACCTTTTCTCATTTTGTCCGCGCCTGTGTACGCTCCTTTCACATGTCCGAAGAGTTCGCTTTCCAAAAGCGATTCGCTCAGAGCAGCGCAGTTGACTTTGACGAAAGGACCGAATTTGCGATTTCCCAGATTGTGAATCGCGGAAGCCACGAGTTCCTTACCGGTGCCGCTTTCTCCATGGATGATGATAGGTGCTTCCGACTGAGCAGCATCGGTGATCAGGTCAAAGACATCTCGCATTGCACGGCATTTTCCGATCATGCCCTGGAAGCGGTCCTTACCTTTCAGAATGGAGCTGAGTCTCGCAATTCGCCGGTCTCGTTCAACAATTTCGCTCAGGTCCATAAGCGTCTCTACAGCGCCCATAAGCCTACCGTCATGGGACACAAGCGCCGAAGCATTTTTCATGATTGGTACGATTGCTCCATCCTTCCTTTTCATGTTGCATTTTCGTCGTTCTACCTTCTTCGTCTCGAATAGATCGCAGGAAAAACCATTGTCTTCTCCGCAACGTGCAGAGCAGTTGTCACAGTTAAGAATCGTGCAGGGACTTCCGATAAGTTCCTCTCTCGTATAGCCGGTCAGCGCTTCTGTAGCTTTGTTCACGGAGACGATCATCCCATCCGCATCCACGACCATCAAGCCGTCCATCATGGTTTCTACAATGGTTTTCCAGAAGTTCACCATATTTTCGCGATGCATTTGCCGCGACCTCCGGGGCAATACCAATGTGCTTCCATAGAGGGAATATTGAGAGATCTGTTCTTGGCCCGTCCCGCCAAATCTTCTCCGTTACGAACGGCACGGCCTGACTTCGCTTCGGAGACATGCCGGGACCGGATTTGCCAGACTTTACTTCTTTGAACGCACATTCGTATAAGACGTCAACTGAAGGTTAACCAATCACTTAACAATTGTCAACCGGTTTACGGTTCCAGGGTTGACGTTGACGAGAAGAAGATGCCTCTCAATAGCAACGAGAATCTATTGTTCAGTGGCTACGGATTTGACGAACTTTGGCACAGGCGTTGCTTCATCACAGCCGGAAAAGGACGAACCCGAGGGTACCGACATGGACAAAGCGGGATTGACAGCATTGAAACCAAAAAGAGTGATCGACGCCCGATGGACTCCATGTCCGGGCCCGCTTCTGGAGGCAAAGGACGGCATCGGCCACCTGAAGGAGGGAGATGTACTGGAAATCCGATCCCATGATCCGGGGGCTCCAGGGGACATCTCAGCCTGGGCCAGGAAGACGGGACACGAGTTTCTCGGATTTATAACTTCGCAAGGGTGTGATCGTATTTTCATAAGAAAGAAGAATCATCTGTGAGAATCACTACTTCGTTTCGGCTCGTATCGAAGCACAACAGAAGGAGGAACTGATGATCGGGACCGCAAGAAAGTCGGATTCTGAGATTTTGGAAGCATTGAGCAAATACCGTAAAATTATCGTGACCGGTTGCAATGGCTGTGCGAAAGCTTGCAAGACAGGCGGCGAAGCGCAAGTCCCCGTAATGGCCGAACAACTGCGCAAGAACGGCAAAGAAGTCGTCCTCGAGGTTGTCCCGGAGCGTACCTGCTACATCAATCACACCATGGCAGCATTCGAAGGAAAAGAAGAGCAACTCCGGGAAAGCGACGCAATTCTCGTGCTCGGGTGTGGCGGAGCAGTGCAGATTGTGCGGCAAGCGACGGAACAATTGGGAATGACTGTTCCGGTAAAGATCGGACTGAACTCGGTCGGACATATGGACACGACCATAGCCGGAGCGTTTGCACTCGAGCAGTGTCAGGAATGCGGTGATTGCGTGCTCAACGAAACCGGCGGCATTTGCCCGTTTACAAAATGTGCGAAGAATCTGTTGAACGGTCCTTGTGGCGGGGCAGAAAACGGCAAATGCGAGGTGGATCGCGATCGTGATTGTGCCTGGGTACTTATCTACAATCGATTGGCAGCACTTGGTGAACTGGGTTCATTGTCCATATACAGGGAACCGAAAGACTACGCCAAATTCAACAAACCGCGATCTCTGAAATTAGCCTGATGAGGAAACTGTCATGAAAATAACCGAACTTTTTGCCGGTGGAACATACGTCATTACCAGTGAAGTCGGTCCCGTAAAGGGATGCATGCGAGATCTCGGGGACGGCAAGGTGCCTCGTTGTCTCGAAGAAGCGGACATCCTGAAAAACCATGTTCACGCAATCAATGTGACGGACAATCAGAGTGCCGTCATGCGCCTGGGTTCTCTGGCGGCTTCGGTGAGATTGAAAGAACGCGGCGTCGAACCCATTTACCAGATAACCTGCCGCGACCGGAACCGAATCGCGCTGCAATCGGAACTCCTGAATGCCTGTTCTCTGGGAATCGACAACGTGCTGGTCATAACCGGAGATCATACCACTCTTGGAGACCATCGCTCTGCAAAACCCGTGTTCGATCTGGATTCAGTTCAACTTCTGCGCATTGCAACACAGATGAAAAACGGATACGACATGGCCGGAAACCAACTCACTCAAGCCACTGATTTTGCGCTGGGCGCGGTTGTCAATCCGAATTTCGAGCCGTTGGATCTGCAATTGATCAAGATGGAGAAGAAGATAGCTGCAGGAGCACAGTTTTTCCAGACGCAAACAGTGTACGATGCGGCTTTGTTCGAGAAGTTCATTCGGAAGACCGAAGGCTTCGGAGTGCCGATTCAGATAGGCATTGTTCTCATTAAGTCCGCCAAAATGGCTGAGTTTATGAATCGCAACATCGCGGGCATCACGGTTCCCGACAGGTGGGTAAAAAGGCTCGGGGATGTTCCCACAGAAAAAGCAAAAGATTTGTGCGTGGAGATGACATCCGAATTCTTCAAAGAGGTAGCTCCAATGACTCAGGGAGTACATTTCATGCCACTTGGATGGTCGGATGTTGTGCCTCGAATCATTGATGCAAGTCTCGTGGGAAAAGCATCTTGACGAAGTATGAGAATTTAGTACCGGAACGACTGCCCTCCTGAAATTCAGCAAATTGATTATTTGAATTGTCATTGTGAGCGAAGCGAAGCAATCCCCTGAAGGTGCAGGCAAGTATCAGGAGATTGTCCCGCGAGACGCGGGATCGCTCCGCTCCTCGCAATGACATGTCCCCCAGCACCTCACCTCCGTGGGTAACTGAAGGAACACGTCGACCGGAACTGAAATCTTTGTACAGGGTCATGGAGAATATGCGGTCAAGATCTCACAATTTCTGCTAAAGTAGTCCAGTGAGGCGGAAGGTAACCATTCAGTTGTAGGCGGGCACTAGGAATTCTGAGCCCTGGAAGGGCGACCCAGCAATAGCCACAGGTGTCAGAAAGTGTCTCAGGAATCAAAATTTATCCCAGATCGTGGCACGAAGTTCTCATGATCTTCACGGCCCTGATTGTAGGGGCGCCCCTCGTGGGTGCCCGGTAGTGACCGACCTCCGTGCCGGTCATTGCAGGAGGGCAGGCACGAGATCTGCCCCCTACAAGGAGGATGAATCGTGGCACGATTTTTGTGTATTCGAGAATTTTGAGACAGTTTCGTCAACCCGTGGAGCGGCCGGCCCATAAGCATAGTTCAACGACCCTGAAAGGGGTCGACCAACAAGACAATAACGCTCAAATGGCGTTGGCAGACCCCTTCAGGGTCTTGAAGACAAGGGACTTCCATATCGCTTCCGTGGGTTTTGCACCCACGGCTACTCTTGGGCAGCCCCTATGGGGCTGTAGAAAGCTCTTCCACGGGTAAGTGAATGGATATAGCGGAAGAGTTTTGCGTGATCTGTCATCCGTATCATTAATCATACTTATGTCAGGTGCTTAAGTTCATGTACGATATAGGATTTCAACAGGCCTGCGAATTGGCAAGGAACAATATCACACCTTTGGGAGCGGAGAAGATACCGGTCTCGGGCCTCTCGGGCCGAGTCTGCGCACGGGAGGCGATTGCTCTGATCGACTACCCGTCAGCCGATTCATCTCTCAAAGATGGATATGCAGTAATTTCTCGGGACATAGCACGTGCGGACCGGCAGAATCCGGTCTTACTCCAGGTGGTCGGAACCCTTGGCGCAGGCGATCCCTGCACTATGTCGGTGAGCACTGGAAAAACCGTTCGAGTCCTCAGCGGTGCCTCTATTCCCGAGGGAGCTGAAGCTGTTCTTGCAGAAGAATTCGCTGAAAAGAGAGACGGTCATATCAGAGCCTTGGCGTGCTCGGAGCAGGGAAGAAATATCCTTGCAAAAGGTTCCGAAGTGAAAGAGGGAGAGATCCTCGTCCGGACGGGTGAGGTGTTCACTCCAGCAAAAATCGGTTTAATAGTCGCAGGAGGCATTCAGGAAGCGTGGGTCTTTCGTCGCCCTAAAGTGGGTCTTCTGGCCACCGGAAATGAAGTGCTCCTGCCTGGCCAACCGCCGGAGACAGGGAAGCTTTTCGCGAGCAACCTGGCGCTCCAGGATGCATGGCTTCGATCATGGTCCATTTCCAGCGTTATCGAAAAAGCGGAAGACTCTTTTCCGGGCTTAAAGACCGCACTTGAGTCGATTGTCGATGAATGTGACATCATTCTCACTTCAGGCGGGGCCTGGAAAGGAGATCGCGACCTGATCGTGAAGGTTCTCGACGGACTTGGATGGAATATGCTCTTTCACAGGATCAGGCTCGGGCCCGGAAAAGCTGTGGCTCTGGGATTCCTCCAGGGAAAGCCTGTAGTCTGTTTGCCTGGAGGTCCACCATCGAATGAGGCGGCGTTTCTCCTGATAGCGCTGCCTTTGGTGCTTCAACTGGCCGGGTACACCGGGTCTCCGTATCGTCGACTCACAGGGATTTTGACAGAAGAGGTAAGAGGTCAGAAAGACTGGACGCAGGTAGTTCATTGTCGAGCAGAGAAGCAAGACTTCTCGATTCGTTTAGTACCTCTCGCTTCAACGCAACGGTTGCGTTCCATGGCTACTGCTGACGGCCTTTTCCTGATACCTGAAGGAGTGGAACATATTTCTAAAGGGACTCTCGTAGAGTTCATCTGCCTCAATGATCAATGATACCATTTCACAATTATGCATATAAGATGGCGACGGCTGAGGTGACGCTCATCTAATATTTACTCTCGATGAAACCAGAATTCCGGGTAACGCCTGCTGCTCGCGATATTGTTCACTGCAAGTGCAACAACTAAAAGAAACAGAGCTCCAAATCCCACTGGAGCAATGATGTAGAGGAATCCCAGATCGTGGATTCGATCGGGACCTATGACTGCGAAGAGTGCTGTGCCTCCGCCGGGAGGATGGAGAGTATTTGTCACCTGCATAATCGCAAGTGCTGCGGCAGTTCCAATCCCGGCAGCGAGCCAGGGATACCCCTGAAACATCTTGAACGATGCAACCCCGGCCAGAGCTGAGAGCAGGTGTCCTCCAATAAGACTGCGGGGTTGTGCAAAGGAATGCCGTCTGTTGCCGAACACGAGAACGGCCGAAGCACCAAAGGCGCTTATGAGCACCCAGGCGTCTTGACCGTTGGGGATACCGGGGTCCACCAGTGCCAAACCGGCTATTCCAAGAAATGCCCCCAGACATGAGCGCCAGATATCACCCGGGGAGACTTTCTCCACGTATTTCATTTTGTCCATCGGATGGCCTCAAATTTGTCATCATACTTACCGAAAACAAGACAGCCTGCACATCCAACAACGCTGCCGTCGGCTTCACACGTGAACATAAAGGAGCCCTATCTCTTTTTCTGAACGATCCACGGTACATCGCGAGCTGCCTCACGTTCCCGCGTGCGGCAGCGTAACCGCTGGTATGTTAACACTCTTTTCATTCTATCGGAAATAATTTGCAGAGAATTCGCCACGGGTATTTGTCGACGACATCTGTTTTGCTCATCAACTTTATGATAATATAATCCAACCGATGTGAAAATTTAGATAGGTTCCTTTGGCTTTCCTCTCCAGGAAGATGGATACAATCCGGATGATGATTCGCGCTAAAACCAAAAGAGACCTGGAACAAGAGATTCTGGAATTAAAATGCAGGATTGCTGAATTCGAGCTTGCAGAAGTACATCGCAAGATTTTAGAACAGGCTCTCGACAAATCAGAGAACAAATTCAGAACCCTCACCGAGAAATCCGTAGTCGGGGTTTACCTCATTCAGGATGGGGTGTTTCAGTACGTCAACCCTAAATTAGCGGAAATTTTCGGGTACGAATCGCATGAGCTTATCGGCAAAGCGACAGCTTCAAGCCTGGTATTTGATGAGGACAGGCCTTTGTTGGAGGAGAACTTGACGAAGCGTCTGTCCGGTGAAATTGATGCGATGAACTATCAATTTCGAGGCATCAAGAAAGACGGAACCGTGATTTACATCGAGGCGTACGGGTCTCGCATGGAATATCAAGGCGCTCCTTCAGTAATAGGGTCTCTCATAGACATCACTCACAGGCTTGAATCCGAAGAAGCGCTCCGCAGGAGCGAACGCAAATACAAGACTTTGGTTGAAGAGATTAATGACGGCTATTTCGTGGTCCAGAACGAGCGCATTATTTTTGCGAACCAGGCATTCTGTAGAATGCACGGCACTCTCCTGGACAATATCATTGGACGCCATTTCTTGGATTTCGTGTCTCAGGATCATCGCGAAAGCCTGCAAGCTGCTTACGCGAGCGTGTTGGAAGATCGTCCTCCTCAGGGGCCGTTACAATACACCAGAATCGGTGTCCCGGAAAACGAAGCAGCCACGGAAGTCAGAGCCAGATCCGTGGATTTGGGTGAAGGGCCTGTCATCATAGGGATCTGTCGCGACATCAGTGAACGTCTCGCCATGGAATCCAAGATGCGGGAACATGAGCGAATGGCTTATTTGGGGCATCTATCGGCTTCGTTGTCTCATGAGATAAGAAATCCCCTCTCATCGATTAAGATGAACCTGCAAATTCTCTCGAGAAAACTCGATCTGGATGGATACGATCAACGGCGACTCGAGATAACCGTGCATGAAGTTTCCCGCCTGGAGAACATCCTTCGACAACTGCTCGATCTGGCGCGTCCGTTAACCATTGAAACAGCACCCACGGATTTATCGGCTCTCGCACAAGGCTGTGTGGATTTGCTCAGACCAAAAGCTCAGGAAAAGCAAATACGGATAGCCGAGCATTATTCCCCCGGATTACCTTTCGCCAAAATCGATGCCGGTAGATTGGAACAAGCGGTTATAAATCTCTTGTTGAATGCAATAGAGGCTACTCCCGAGTACGGCAATATCAAAGTATGGACAAGCCTTGCGAAGACTAATGGTGCCTGTGTATTGGAACTTGCTGTAAAAGATACCGGAACCGGAATCGAACAGCATCACATGAAGCATATATTTACCCCCTTTCATACTACGAAAAGTCTCGGGTGCGGGCTCGGTCTCAGTAACGTCAAACGCATTGTCGATGCGCATTCCGGTGAAATTGAAGTCCACAGTAAGAAAGGAAAAGGAGCGATCTTTGTCCTGAGGTTACCATGCATGGCGTGAAGAGAATCCTCATCATTGATGATGAGACCGCGATTCAAGAATCTCTCGAAATGTTTCTGCGTGAAAAAGGTCTCGCAGTTTGCGTTGCGGGTACCGGATCGGAGGGTTTGGAGCAGTACCTCGTATTTCAACCGCAAGTAATCGTTCTCGATATTCGCTTGCCTGATATCTCCGGCCTTGAGGTCCTCAAACAAATAATGGCTGTGGATGCAGATGCCAAAGTGATCATGATTACGGCTTACCACGATATGGAGACAACTATCGAGGCGATGCGTAACGGTGCTTACGACTATATTCACAAACCGCTTGATGTGGACGAACTGGACTACGCAGTTACCAAAAGTCTCCGGATCGCGGAGACTGCCACATCCAGTCGTCAGGTAATCCGAAGAGCTATCCATGCAGCGGGTCGTCACCAGATAATCGGGCATACTCCTGTCATGCGAGGCCTCTTCAAGACAATTGGACTCTTGTCTCGGAATCGGGCGACTGTTCTCATTGAAGGAGAAACAGGCAGCGGTAAAGAGCTTATCGCGCGAGTAATACACGAATCTTCCAGTTCCAATGATGAGCCCTTTATCACGGTTGATTGCACCACGCTGGTGGACAGCCTTTTCGAATCCGAACTCTTCGGCCATGAACGAGGCGCGTTTACCGGTGCGGGCGAAATGAAGAGAGGCCGGCTGGAATTAGCCGGTGAGGGCACCATCTTTTTGGACGAGGTTGGCGACTTGCCGCTTTCTTTACAGGCGAAGCTTCTGCGCTTCCTCGAGTATCGGGAGTTCACGAGAGTCGGAGGCACCCAGACTCTTTGTTCGAAAGCACGCATCATTGCTGCAACCAATCACAACTTGAGCGATCTGGTTACAAAAGGTCTCTTCAGACGCGATCTTCTCTTTCGCCTGAAAGTGGTTACTATAACGCTGCCGCCATTGCGTGAACGTATGGACGATTTGCAGGCCCTGGTAGATTTCTTCATTGCAGGCATCAATAGAGATTTGGGTTCCAGGATAAACCGCATCGAACGAGAAGTAATGAACATCCTGAAAGGCTATACCTGGCCCGGAAACGTGAGAGAGTTGAAAAATGTGCTCACGAAAGCGGTTCTGGAATCCAGGGGAGCGGTCTTACTTACGGATGCAGTGGAAACTGCCATCGGTATTTTTCCTTTGGATTCTCCGGAAACTGATGCAAGTACTTCTCTGGATGAGCTTGAGAAAAAACATATTTTGAAGACCATGTCTGAAACAGACGGTAACTTGTCTGCTGCCGCTCGAATTCTGGGAGTCTCCCGTCCCACACTGCGCAAGCGTCTGAAACAATATGGCATGAGATAATTCAACCGTCCGACTGACCGAGCGGTAAGAAAGTTTCCAGTCCTGGAAAGAAACTTCCCATCTAATAACCTTTGTACTCCTAACACGTGACGGGGATAATCCTTCTCGCCTGCTGATGCAGCGTTTCTTTACTTACTTCAGATGCAAACTTACTTGGGCATGAACTTTGCTCAGTCTGACCGACACGCCTCAACCTCTCGTTCAGAGATCCATGAAGGCCTATCGTCTGTGGAGCAAAGGAGCACTGTGATGAACTTGAGTCAAGAATGCATTGAAAAAAACGCTCGCCGCATCCCAACCCGACCCGCGATTATCGACGGACACAGTGGTGTTATTTACACCTACGCGGAATTAAACGAAAAAGTTAACTCCATGGCCAATGCCTTACGATCCTTAGGCATAGACAAAGGCGATCGAGTTGCTCTTTACATGCGGAATGTGCCCGAGTTCATTGTGGCGTTTCTTGCTATCGCCAAAGTTGGAGCGATTTCTGTTCCGTTCAACATCATGCTGAAAAAAATGGAAATCGAGTACATCCTGAACCACAGTCAAGCCAGAATTCTCTTCGGGATGACCGAAGAAACCGACCAAAACGTAATGCCCATATGGGACAATCTTCCATCACTGGAAAAAATAATTTCCGTCCATGGAGTGGCAGGAGGTGGAACTCATCCGAAAGTGCTGGAGTACGAGAATCTTATCTCAAGCAATGGAACGGAATTTGCCGCAATGGACATGGATGAGAACGATGGACTCTGTCTGCTCTATACGTCCGGAACTACGGGTAAGCCGAAGGGCGCGCTTTCGACACATGGAAGCTGGCTTGCTCAGGCGTCTATGAATGCCTCGCATGTGGTACCGATGACTGAGGAAGACCGTATACTTACCGGCGCACCTTACTTTCACGTGTACGTAGTGTTTACGGTCTTACCTACACTCTATGCGGGAGCTGCCGTTGTCACGCTTCAGAGGTTTTTTCCCAAACAGACTTTGGAATTGATAACCAAGTATCAGGGAACACACTTCATGGGCACGCCTACCATGTGGGCTTATCTTATCGAGGAATACCTGAAGAACAGCCAGCAATACGATATTTCCAGCTTTTGGTTCGGCCAATGTGCGGGGTCTCTGTTGCCGTCGGATTTGGCAAAGCAAATCCAGGAGGTTTTCGGAATCGGACTCGTAGAATGTTATGGCTCCACAGAGACATCGAGCACTGTGACGCACACACGTTTCAACCATTTCATTCCGGGAACTCCCGGCTGGGCTGCTCCCGGCTGGAAAATCAAGATCGTGGATGACGACGGCAAAGAACTGCCCGAGGGCGAAATAGGCGAATTGTGCTGTAAGGGGCCGGGAATAATAAAAGAATACTGGAACGATCCTGAGATGACCGCAAACAAGATTCGTGACGGCTGGTGGAAGTCCGGCGATTTGGGTTACGTGCGCGGGAAAGATCACGCTGACAGTCTGCTGTTCATTGTGGATCGCAAGGACGATATGTTGGTTTGTGGCGGATACAACATCTATCCCAGTGAAGTTGAAAGCTACTTGAGTCAACATCCTAAAGTCTTGCAGGCAATTGTGATCGGTGTACCTGACAGAGTAAAAGGAGAGATACCGAAAGCGTTTATTGTTCTGTCTCCAGGTCAGACCGCGGGGGAAGAAGAAATCATTCAGTGGGCCAAAGGCAATATGGCTGCATACAAAGCACCCCGTCAGGTGGAATTCACCACGATTGACGAATTACCCAAAACCGCAACAGGCAAGATCTTGAAGCGAGAACTCAAACGCCTGGAGGTCGAAAAATTCAACAGATTGAGGGAAGCTGTCTAGTGTTAGGCACTTGGCGAATATAGCTTAACACAGCTTTTCTCGACTGTTTCCAATGATTGTAGGGAAGCTGTCGCAGCGCAGAGCAAACGATGCTTTCCTGCAGTTCATGCATAAATGACTATGGTGTACGGGGAATTCCGAGAATTCCCGGGAGAATTCTCGGAATCCCTTGCAACAAAGAGTGCCTCTAAAGCCGTCATCGTAACTGCTCATGGAGCATGGGGATCAGATATCTTGCTAGATAGGGAGGGTCGCATACGATTATCATGCTGTCTTCGAAGTTGCTGGTTATAAAAATGTTCCGCGTAGAAATCACGAGTGCCATAGGAAACGGACCGAGTACGCCACAGCGATTGTCGGAGAGATTCGTTGCAGGTTACTTCATCAAGCATGACAAGCAACTGAGGCAGCGAAATGAACCTGCAGTTGAAAAAAGGGCGATCGAACGGACGCTCGCTTGGGCCAAGCAATCGCATAAGGCATTCTCTCAACTCGAGACATTCGGACCTGACCTTTTCTAGTTTCTTTTGCAAGCCCTGATCCTCTGACGAAATTCCCACAAAAGTCATGAACTCCAAGAGACCATTCGCAAGAACTTGATCCTGAAAAGCGCCATAATCATCAAGCGTGACGAATACGCGTTCGACTGCTCTTCCATTTGATTGGAGTTCGTATTCCCCCTGGTCGCTCTGCAACACCAAGCTCCCACTTTCTTTCAGAATTATCGCTTGCCTGACCAGTTGCTTGTGTCCGCGAACGAAACCCTTGGCTAGATCATGAAGGAGTTCACCACTCTTCCCTGCTCGCGATGGCCTCGTAAAGGGCTGTTTCTTAACCTCAAAAAGTATGATTGTGTCTGCAGTCTCAACCGCTAAATCGCAATCACCCCTCAAGTGCTTATCTTTGGCGCAACGGCCATCTGGAATGCTCCGAAACTGGTATTCTCCGTGTACAAGGGTAATTCCTTTCTTCACGAGAACTTGCCTAACATACTGCTCCAAAGAATCCCCAATCTTCTTGTCAGTAGACTGGCCGCATATGTCGCGCAAAGCCATTGCTATTGCCTCATAAAATGCCGGTGCACACCCTGAAGAACTCATTAGGCAATATTCTCCGGCATTGAGCTTGACAAGCGGTTTGAACATGAAATCTCGACATCGTTGAGGGACACATACAGGGCTTAGGAATCCGTGGTTTACTTCTGACGCGTCGTGTGAGAAGACAGTTAACAAAGCCTGAAGGGTTTGTTCGGGCATGTTCGCAAGTTCTCTACGCAAGAGAGAAACATGGAAAAAGTGGGGCTCGTTGTTGCCCTTGCAGAGTCGGATAATGCTTTCCACTAAGGTTGCAGCATCCTCTATTGTCCAATCAAGGACAGCACTTCCTGGATCTGCCTCAACCCATTTGAACAATCCGCGTAGAATCCCTGTCAGGTCGGATGGTCTCCATTGAGGGAAGGCAAATATACGATCAAATAACGCGTGTTCGCTCACAGCGCTAATAAACCGATGGGGCGGAATCTGGATGTTCTCCGCAAAATGGTAGGGCTGAACGTCAAAGAGTCCTGCTAGCATGGTTGCCGTCTCAAGAATTTCATTCAAGATTTTAGCTTGATTTGGAAGCACTATGCGCCGGCTCTCCAGATGTTTGACGCTAAGGTTGATCAGATACCCGAACGGCGTCTGTCTTTGGCTAGGTGATGGGGCAGTTGTCGGACGCCGTATAAGATGGTACCGTTCTTGCGACGGACAAAAAATCGGTTTCATTTTGTCAAACAAGTATTCCGCAAATCGTCGTCCTCCGTAAATTCTTATCTTCGAATCCAATTCCTGAGTGATCCGCTCCAGTTCATTGTCATCCATAACTATTTTTCCCATGTCCAAATGCAGCTGGCACTTGCGGTTCCGAAAATACCGTGCCGCTTCGGCCACTGCACGTTCCCGGGAATGCAGTCGGGTCAGCCTGTCGGGAGGATCATCGAAGATAGAAGGATTGAGCAAAGCCTTTTCCCGTGCAAATTCAATCGCCGACCTCCACGCAGTTTCATCATCTGTCAAAAGGGTATCGTCTGAGAGGGAAAATAAGGAACTCGAAATAAAGTTGAGCACTGCCCAATATGGCTGGTAATCCACCTCGTCAAGGAAATAGCGCATGACGATTTGTTTCTTCAGGAAGGATAATTCTATGCTTACTTGCCCTTTCATGCTCCCATTGACAGCCCCCAACAGGATTTGGCTAATTTTCTGGGACAAATGATCCGAAACTACGCTGGTAGAAAAGTAACCATCACTTGGCAGATTGTAATGGGCGTATAAAGATTGCAAATCATTCAAGTCACATGGAATGACCGGTTTGATATCATCAACAAGGTCTCGGAAATGTTCTTCAGCAAGCATCAAAGGATCCCTTCAGCCTGTGGAGTTCAAGCGAGCCAGTCACAGACTTTTTCAGCGGTTTGTTGGCGAGTTTCTTCCAATCATACTTGAAATTGCAGCAATATAGCGCAGCACACGCGCCGCAAGAAACAGCGGTACCTAGACTGATAAAATCTCCAGGTGGTACATACCCTGCCTCATGCGCCTGGGTCAATTCAAATTCGGGTCTGCCTGTATTCTCCGCGACAGTTGACGTGCGGAAAAAATAATCTCAAATAGAGAAACATGCCAATTCCACTTCGGGGTTTGAAAATTGGGTTCTGGAAGATCCGCCGATCTTTTCGGTATACCATCAACTGACTCATAGGAGGTATAAAGGTATCTAAGGGCAGACCCCGAATTTTCCACAGGAGATAGCAAAATGGCTCTAGATAGCAAGTATGTCATAAAACTCGAAGAAGGACGAAATGAACCGATCAAAGATCTCGACAACGCGAAACGAGTGGTTCTCGTTGATAAAGATACGGTCGGTGCAGAAGACATAACCTTTGCCTACTGCAGATTTGAGGCTAAAACATCTACACACAAGAGGCATGTCCATAAGGATGCTGAAGAAGTCATATACATTTTGTCCGGCAAAGGTTTGAGTGGCATCGGAAACAAAGAGGTAGAGATGCAGCCGGGAGACACCATGTTTGTCCCGCGCGGTGCAGTTCACTGGTTCTATAATCCCTTTGACGAACCGGTTGAGATGATCTTCATTTACACCAGACCCTCCCTGCAATCGGCAGGTTACAAGATTGTAGAATGAAATGAACAAAGCCGGTGGGCGCAATATGTTTCCACCAATCACCTCTTATCGAATGCCGGCTGAAGCTACAGCTCGCTCCATGGAGAGGAGTGACTACTCACGCTCGAGGCATAGGCGCAAACTCACCAGAGTATTCCCCCCTTTCATAAAGGGGGGCAAGGGGGGATTTTGATCTAAGCCCCTGAAATCCCTGAATCCCCCTTTAGAAAAGGGGGACATTAATGGCCTTCTTGACTCTCGGAGCTGCCCATTCGGGCAGCCATGACTCTAAATTAGGCCTATGCCCGCCCGGTGAGCTTTGTTCCTTAATTTGACAAGTTATTGAACTGTGCTCAACCTTTTAATAAGCCGGATGGAGTAATTGATACAGATTATCCATAATCAGCCGCGTAATTCGATCGCGGGAAATGGCAATGAGGTGACAACTTATGTGTAGGAAATTGTTCTTTGGACTAGCAGTGTTCTTTATTGCGATGCTGGCATTTATGCCGGCTAAAGTCATGGCCCAGATGGGAGACCGTGGCGATTCGACCCGGATGACAAGTCCTGGTGCGGTCCTGGACCAGGCCTTAGAAGAGGACTATGATTTTTCGGTTCCTGCTCAAGCAGGCCGTCAGGATACACAGCGAGAACCAGCCCGTTCTATGGATAGAGCGGCTGCGGGTTCTACCACCAAAGATCCGGCATCCCGGAGCACGCAACCCCAAACCATCCAGGGCACGGTTACCGGAATAGATAAGCCGGATGGATGTTTGCGTATTCGAGCGGACGCAACGAGTTCTTCCGACATCATCGGATGCGTCAAAATGGGAGAAAAATTGCAGCTCAGCGGCAGGTACAGCAGTGACGGTCGTTGGGCGAAACTTGCGGACGAAGGCTGGGTGTTCAGCAACCAGATAGATGCGCCCAATAAGCCGCGAGTGCAGAGTCAGGCACGAAGAAGCACGGGCGGAGGAACGTATTCGTCCGAAGAATTCGATGACTCCTCGCTCTGGCAGGAGCCTGCTACCTCTTATTACGGCCCTGATTATTACTATGGCTATGGCCCGAGTATAGGATTCGGATGGGGTGGCGGCCGACGGTGGCATGGCGGCTGGCATGGTGGCGGTGGACATCATCGTTTTCATGGCGGCGGCGGACATCGTGGAGGTGGCGGTCACCGTCGTTAACATGTTCGAGAATATAGGATGAATTTATGGAGGAAGTCTTTCTCATGAAGGCTTCCTCCATTTATTTGCAGGGCTTTCGGAATCGAAGACAATGACATGGACATGCAATGTGTTTCGTTTATATCTTGACAGCTCTGTAGACAGACGCTAGGATAAGTCAGTTCTGTAATTCAGAGTTTGGTATTCCGCTATGAAGCACGACGGCACTACAACCAGAGAATTTGAGATTGGCAAAGTCCTCCTTAATGTTGTCGTCGTCGTTCTAGGCCTCGTCGTCGGTGCGCCCTAGCGGGATCTGCCAATCTGAAAGCACATACACCCCCGCTGGAGCAAGGCACCGGCGGGGGTTGCTATTTTTAAGCATCCACGTCGGTCCAACAGCAAGGGGAAGAGAATGAAAGGAGAGTACCCTCAAAATGAAAATGACCGGCGCAGAGATAGCCATCCGATTACTTGAACGTCAGGATATCCATCTTATAACCGGAATACCTGGCGGCGCGAACCTGCCTTTGTATGACGCCCTTTCCCAAAGCACTCAAATTTCTCACGTCCTGGCACGCCACGAACAAGGAGCAGGTTTTATCGCGCAGGGGATGGCCCGCGTGAGCGGCCGCGCTCAGGTGTGTTTTGCAACCTCAGGACCGGGGGCGACCAACATCTTGACCGCTCTTGCAGACGCAAAGCTGGATTCGATTCCCGTCATATGTTTTACCGGTCAAGTTGCTCGATCTCTCATCGGCACTGACGCGTTCCAGGAAGTGGACACGTACGGCCTGACCATTCCCATTACGAAACACAATTTCCTTGTGCAATCGGCTGCCGAACTGCTTCAGGTGATCCCCGACGCGTTTCGCATAGCCACCTCAGGCCGGCCCGGCCCGGTACTCATCGATATACCGAAAGACGTTCAGACCGAAAGTGTTGAATTCTCGGAATGGCCCGAACCCGGCAGAGCGGATCCTGCTCCGACTGTCAATGACAACGATATTTCACAGGCAGCAGAGCTCATCAATTCATCGCGGCGACCGGTGCTGTATCTTGGCGGAGGCGTAATACATTCCGAAGCTGCCGCCATTGCAACGCTCCTCGCGGAGAAAGCTTCGATTCCAGTAACCATGACCTTAATGGGATTGGGAGCAGTGCCCATTGAGCATCCTCGATCGATTGGTATGTTGGGGATGCATGCAGCTCGATACACAAATATGGTCCTGGAAGAGTGCGATCTACTGATCGGCGCCGGAGTGCGTTTTGACGACCGTGCCACGGGAAACCCGACGCTTTTTTGCCCGACAGCCGACATCATTCATATCGACATAGATGAATGCGAACTCCACAAGATCAAGACAGCTCATGTGGGAATCCGGGGCGACATCGGAGATGTGCTCAAAGCTCTTTTTCCCATGGTTGACGAAAATCCTCGTGCCGAATGGTTGTCATTCATATCGGATCTTCGGGAGAAGCATCCCCCGCGAAAGCCTAATTCGGGAGATTTGCGCAATCCTGTCAGTCTCATCACGCAGGCAGCCGAAGTGCTCGACCCCGATACGGTCATTGTCACCGATGTCGGTCAACACCAGATGTGGGTGGCACAAACCTATCCATTCCGTCGCCCCCGGCGATGGCTCACATCAGGCGGGCTGGGCACCATGGGCTTTGGTTTGCCTGCGGCTATCGGAGCGGCCCTTGCCTGCCCGGACCAGCGAGTGGTCTGCTTCAGCGGTGATGGCAGCATAATGATGAATATTCAGGAACTGGCCACTGCTGTGGATCAGAATTTGAATATCAAGATAATCCTCATGAACAACAGTTCTCTGGGGTTGGTCTGTCAGCAACAGGATCTGTTTTACGGCGGCAGGATTTATGCCTCGAGGTATCAGAGACAGGTGGATTTCATCCGGATTGCCGAAGGTTTCGGCATGCAAGCCCGGGATCTGGCCACCGCGGACGATCCGTTATCAATGCTCTGCTCTGCCCTGAAGGAGCGAGGCCCCTGTCTCATCCATGCACCTATTCATAGCGGCGCAAAGGTCTATCCTATGGTACCTCCGGGTGCTGCAAACAGAAATATGATCACAGAAGATGCAAACGCTTGTGCTGTCTCATGAAAAACAACGAAATTCGGGGGAAAACTTCATGCGAGAGGTTTTCCCCCGAACTCCATTTGTAAAATTATTGGCGTTCTGCCACAAACCGTATACTTCTTCTCAACAGAGTACAAAATCTATGCGATGATATGATTTATTCTCAACATTTCTTACCTGACAATTTCGTTCTGCGTCGAAATTAAAATAGTTTCTGATTGCTTTACAAGCCATCAATGCTGTATATTGAGGTCCTAGTGGTGATGCCTTCTTAATCAATATTCAGCTACAATATCGATGGTTACTCGCTCACGCGCTGGCTTGCCTTCAAACGTAAGCATCCTCTGACCTGACGTGCTCTGAGTCAGTCTTTATATAACGCGGCGGATTTTCGACTGGTTCTTTCATAACTGCATTTCTGAACATCGATCTGAATCAGGAGAGAACACGATGAAAGCACGCGTAATTTGCTTAGTATTCGTCGCCTCAGTTGCCGTCTGCCTCCTGGCAGGGGTTGCAGCAGCCAACCAGGCAAACGATTGTATTATGATGGTGTCGAATGCCGAGGCATTCATTCGGGAAAAAGGCGTGGAATACGCTCTTAAAGTCTTTTCTACCCGCAACAGCCCTTTTGTGGATAAAGATTTGTACATTTTTGTTCTGTCTATGGACAATGTCATGCTGGCACACCCTTTTAATCCCGGCCTTATAGGAAAGAATTTTTCCGATCATAAGGACAGTAATGGGAAATTCGTCTTTCAGGAATTCAAGAAAGTCGTCAATGGAAAAGGTGAAGGATGGGTGGACTATACCTGGCCAAAACCTGGAGAACAGGGAGAATTTCCTAAATCAGCTTACGTTAAAAAAGTACATGGACAAGACATGTACATTGGTGCCAGCTATTTCAAATAGTCCCTCTTCCGATGAGTTCACCTGAATAAGGTTGGCTGCGAGACCCTGAACTTTGAGTTAGATCTCGGATAGAATTTCTCGTCCAGGAAAAAAGGGGGGGAACAAAACGTACGCCGATCAAATTGTCTCGGTTCAAAACTAATTCTTTGCACGTCGAAGGACGTTTGTCCGTACAACAATGATAACGAAGGGGGTTGCTCATGTCGGAAATCCAGTACATTTGCTTGTCGGATCTTCACCTTGGTGAGGAGGATAGCATTCTCTCGAGTATGAAAGAGGACGGAGTTGACGGTGATCCATGCGTACCAGGCCCGGTTTTGAAGGAATTGGCAGCCTGCATCAAAGATCTCATAGGTAAGTTTTGTGGGAGTACACGCAAGCCCATCCTTGTCTTGAACGGCGACACTCTCGAACTGGCACTGTGCCCCATTCATCAGGCTACCATGGCTTTCCAGTGTTTTATCAGTGAGCTTCACGGGGACAAGGGATTTCCATTCGATAAAATCGTGATGGTTCCAGGCAACCATGACCATCATTTGTGGGAGATGACTCGTGAAGATCAGTACAGAGATTACCTGCAGCGACATCCTGAAGTCGTCAAACTGCCCGAACAATGGCATTCAACCAAAATGTTCGCAGGACCTGACGACAATCCGATCAGTCATTACCTCACGGATATGATTCAGCGCCCTCCGTTAAAAATGGACATGAAACTGGAGGTCGCATACCCGAATTATGGGCTCATAACAGAAAAAACACTCGGACGGAATAAAGACCCGAAGAAGTGTGTCGTGTTTCATCACGGGCATTTCACTGAATGGATCTATTCTGCAATGAGCACGGTAAACGGATGGATTTTTGAACGTGAAGACATGAGTCAGTATCCCTGGGACATCGAAAAAGGAAATTTCGCCTGGATAGACTTCGCCTGGTCTGCTCTGGGTCAGAGCGGGCCCGGTCTAGAGACTGTCTACGAGAAAGCGCTCGATAATCGTGAATTTGGGCAGGTAATCGCTAATTTCTCGGCAGGACTGGCAAAGGAGGTCGGCACACGGACGTTCGACTGGTTCGAAGGGGCTGTTATCGATAAGTTTCTGAGTCTCATCTACCGTGGTTTTGGAGGTGCTGAAAAAGGCCACAGCGATGCACCTCTGAGCCCGGATGGTCTGAAGCAACTTTTCCGCTATATGGAAGGCCCGCTGCACGCACAGATTCGTTATGAGATCCTCGCTATTCGAGAGAAGAAAAACGAGCTCAAGGACAAAGATGACAAACCGGATTTCTTCAAAGGAGAAGTTGCCCCGCCGACTACCTTCATTTTCGGCCACACGCACAAACCATATATGCATCATGAAGCCTTTGCCGGATATAAAGATGGAGTAGATGTGTACAATTCAGGCGGATGGGTAGTGGACACACTCGACCCCAATCCTTTACACGGTGGATCTATCGTTCTAGTAGACGATCGACTCAACGTGGCAGCAATAAACATGTACAAGGAAACAAAAAATAACAGCATTTCTCCCATTGAATTTGAGCGATTGCCGTCGTCTTCTCCGAGTCCCGTGATGGATGAGATAGGAAGAATCCAATTTGCCCAAGAGAACACATGGAGAACCTTTTCTGAAGTGGTTGCGCAAACCATACCGATCAGGAGAAAATACTTGCGAAAACGGGTATTCAGTTCCCTTCGGACCTGATTGGTGCGGACTGTTGTTCACCAATGCTGAGAACATTAACTCAAGGGGTCTCTACTTCACTGGCCCCACAACGCATCAATACTTATTGTTGACATGAAAATTGTGATTTCAGATCTTGTCCTGGGGTAAGTCTGCAGTTTTCATGCTGTTGACCTCCAGGGCAAGTTGATTCAGAATAATGAAGTGCAGAGTGAGTATAAGAGAAGTAATTTAACAGTGTTTGAAATGCACACGCTCAATTGTTTTTATCATGTTTTGTTTGAAAATGCGGATCCATCGGAATCGCTATCCACAGAAAATTGATAAGAGGAGGATTCCATGTCAAATACGGGCAATCCATTCTGGCCCGAATTGCCTTTGGCGGAATGGCAGAATACATATACTACGCTTCACATGTGCACTCAGGTTGTCGGCAAAATAAAACTGATGCAAAGCCCGCATGTGAACCACTGGTGGCAGGTAGTGCTGTACGTGAACGCTCGGGGGTTGACTACGTCTCCAATCCCGTACGGTACGAGAACCTTTGAGATCGACTTTGATTTCATGGATCATGTGCTCATCGTTCGAACTAACGACGGCGGTCAACGGACATTTGCTCTGGCCGGAAATTCAGTCGCTGATTTTTATCGAAAGCTCATGGACGTTCTCCATTCCCTTGAAATTTATGTGAAGATATGGACGAAACCGGTGGAAGTGCCGGAACGTATTCTGTTTGAAGAGGATCACACGCACGCATCCTACGATTCACAACATGTGCAACGACTGTGGCAGATCTTGGTACAAACAGATCGCGTATTGAAGCAGTTTCGGTCGGGTTTTATCGGAAAGTGCAGCCCGGTTCATTTTTTCTGGGGCGCCTTCGACATGGCAGTAACCCGCTTTTCAGGGCGTGCAGCTCCGATGCATCCCGGTGGAGTCCCTGCTTTAGCCGATTTCGTGGTGCAAGAAGCGTATTCTCATGAAGTGAGCAGTTGCGGATTCTGGCCTGGAGGTGGGGCAGTCCTGGAGCCCGCCTTCTACGCGTATGCTTATCCCGAACCGACCGGGTTCAAAGAAGTTTCAATCATTCCTGAACAAGCGTTCTACAGCGCAGAAATGAGCGAATTCATCCTACCCTACGACGCCGTGCGTCAGTCGCAAAACCCGGACGATATGCTCCTGAAATTTTCACAGAGTACGTACGAAGCTGCAGCAGATCTCGGAAACTGGGATCGGAAATCCCTGGAAAGGAACTCACCCGAGTCCGGTGGAAAATTCTGAAGTTTCACAGTGAATGATATTCGACTTTTGCGCAGTTTTTTGATTTGAAATGTGCATGTGACTTACCCACCGCTGCTCGATGGCGGAATGGTACTATTCCGCCAGTTTTCGGAAGAATCACCATCGTTCAGTTACGAAATGATTACATCACCCACCCATAATTCTCTTGATTTTGATCTTTAATACTAGTAAGATATCGTCAGTTGTTAAAGTAGAAGAGGCCCCCAAAACATGATGCGCTTCCGTTCCGTACAGAAAATATATTTACTATTCTTCCTCATTCTTTGTTTTCACATGCTTGCGGTCGATCGAGAAGCACAGGCCGATCCATTCGCTCAGTTATTCCAGTCGGTTCCCTTGCTGGGACGTGCTGTTGAATCGGATTTTCCGGGAGCTACGCTTTCAAAATATCCCTTTCTTCACATGCCTCAAATAGGAGGAGAAGTCAGAGTCACCTGGCTTTCTTACAACATGATAAACGGGAAATTCCTCTTTCCTGAACGTGGAATCGCGCTGGATCTGAAAGACGATCTTCTGTTTCCGCATAACGTATCCGCTGTTGAATTTGCCGGACGACTCCAATTGGCACGCTACTCCCTTCGCGCAGTGTACGATGCTTATATGAGAGCCTACAGGGGGTCGGGCTACTTATATTGGCCGGAACTCCGAATCGGTGCAGATGTCGATGTGTTCAAGAGAGATACATGGCGGCTCGGAGTGAACTTGGACTTCACGACCAACTATCCGACTTTGAGTGTGACTGATCCGATACTGGGCCCTTTTCAAGTTGTCGGGCAGCGACCTGTAACATTCGGCGTTCATGGCTGGTACAATCCTCGTTTCACCTGTGGTATTTCACCAGTAGTAGAAGCGCGATACCGATGGCCGATCCAAACCGGGACCAAAATGTATGAATTCGAAGTTGCCGGGGGACTCAAGTTGCCGGACACCATACTGGGATGTTCCGCAGTCAGGGCAGGATGGCGTCATACGGCTACAGAATTCAGTTCCGCCGGTCAGACCGCTGATGTCACTCTCTCCGGTGTTTTCGCAGAATACGTGTTTTATTACTAATACCGATTCTTTTCTTTTCATAATCTGGGAGGCTGGAGGTATCCTCTGCTGTCTTATGTGCATAACTGCGCAATGGTATAAGATATGTGATCAAGCGAGGTTTGAAAACATTCTGACTACCATCTAGTGCATTTTCCTGAAAGGCTCTACATTGAGCCTACGGCAGAGCTCTTCCATAGGTCCGTAGTTGAGAGCTTCTACGAATCGTTCAATCTTTCGCGCTTGCTCCAGGGCGGGGTTGCCCGGCTGCATACCGAGCAACGCCGCTTTCATTTTTACGGCGAGCTCCGGAGGGGTGTTGCCGAGGGATGCTACCGGCCAATCAGGGTAGAGAGGAGTGCTACATCGTTCATTGAGTCCTTCATGGCGGGTTTCATTGAGCACCAGGAAATCGTCAATATTGATCTTTCCCTCCCGGTTCATGGCTTCCAACAAATTTGTGCGGACGGTTCCCACATCCGCTTTTCTGTCTCGTACGGCATAAACTACTTCGTCGTGCGATTCCTTAGGCGTTTCGAGCAGGAGCTTGAGATCCTTCTCCGGTATTATTCCGGATTTCACGATTTCCCCTTTAGCGAACAGCCACCCGCCGGGTGAAGACAATTTGGGACACATCAAGATCTTTCCCTTTAAGTCGGCAAGGTTTTTGATTCCGCTGTCCCGCCGTGTAAAGATTACTCCGCCCATCATGCTGCCGGATTTCTGATACTTCACTGTGACCAGCGCCTTTGCATCCTTTTTCACTTTGGCTTTCACGTAGAACCAGGGGTTGGTAAAAATGAAGGCAGAACGCTCTACATCGCAGAAATCCATGAATTCGCTGAACGGAAGAGGTACTATAGTGACTTGCTCGCCCAACTGCTCGCTGAGATAGGCCGCAATACCGCCCCACTCCTTGAGAGCGGTTTCCGCCCCTCTCTGGGCCAGCATTCCGAGTTTGACTTCCCCCCATGAAGTTCCGCTCAGGGCACTGATTAAACAAATTAAAAGCAGGCTTTTGGCAAGCTTTCTCATAACCCCCTCCTCAGTGAGTACGTTTGCTATTGCTCACGATTTCTTTGCATGTTAGATGCATGTTACCAAGGCATTTTGGACTGTGCAATAACTATTTGGGAAGCATTAGGAAATAGTTGTTCGGTCGGTCGGCACATTCTCCAACGTGCAAAGTGCGAGATGCGATAGAGATAGAGAGAAAGAAGGTGATATTGTAGAGCAACAAGAAATCATTAGGTAACGTTGGTTTTCATTACGGATAGATCCAGCAGAAACTCGATAAATTTTCTTTGAAACCTTGACAACGAAATATTGAACGAAATATTGTCTGATAAAGTGTGTCATGTACGGAGGGCATCGATCCAAGAATCGATGCTCACAAGAAGTGGAAGTCCATGCAAGCGGACATATGCGACGCAAGCTGCGGGTCCTGTAGGGAGCTGCGATGAGCATGGACTTTTTCTTTTTTATCTATAGTTTCGCGATTCTTGCATGGTCGAGTCCGCGCGTGGAGCGCGGGCCGTTGAGTTTTTCGAACTTATTGATTCGGCTGGCTTTCGAATAAATTCTCAGCGAGAAATGACTCCTTCGAGCTGCTGCCAGCATGTCTGAAAAGGTGAACGACTTTTTCCGGCAGTACCAGGGAGCCGGGTCGGCAACGAGGTTCTTTGCAGTGACGAATTGCCCAACGAACCAAAGCACTACAAAGCAGTAGGCCCAGTAAGCAAACATAGGGGCACGGGTTACCGAGGTCTCTTTCCGACACTGAGGTTCAGCCGCACCCAGGAGGTTCTTGGTCTCTCGATTGGTCATCTCAATGCTAAAGCGTGCAGCGTAGCGCTCGATAATCTGCTGTGGTGCAGCCTGAGGGTCCGTATCGAAAAACACCATATTGGCATGGTGGCCGGCCGGGTCATGGCACAACACGATCGAAAGAGGCTGTTGCCCTGCGCTATGATACCATAGCGCCGTGAACTGATGTATCAGGAGCTTAGTTTGTTTTCCATAGCAGAAGACCCTAATCTCATTCCACCCCAGATTGGGGTCCTGGAACATCGTTTCCAGGGAGGGCAGTCGAGCGCCTCTCTTGCGAGGTCTGCCCATCACTGTAAATGGAGCAGGTTCCAGCACAGCGAACAAAGCTGCATCCTTTCTCAGCCTCCCTGTAATGTGCACATTCTTGGGTCGTGCTTTGAGGATGGTATCGCAGCAGTATCCCAGGTCGAACACAATTCTCAGTCTTTCTCCCTCTTGGAGCCATGAATGAGTCAGATTTATAAGATCCAATCCAAGTTCGGGTTTTGTCTTGTAGGGCAGGCTCTTGGGATTAAACTTGGCCTTTGGCGGCCACCAAAGGCGGGCAGCGTATGGCAGACAAAACATGCGATCGCTGATGCCGGGAAGGCGAATCGCCAGTCCTATGATGACAAAGCACACTCCATACCCCTTTTGCTTAGTATGCTTTGGGAGTGAACCATCATGCTGCCAGCCCGCGCCACAGATCTTCTTGCCAGTGTGCTTGTTCAAGGTGTCGTCAATCACCACAAGGATCTCGATCCCTTCTGCAATCAGCGTTTCTACCAACATTCTGAAGACGAAATAGGAGACAAAGTCAGTCTCCCATCGTCCCTTGCCGAGGAATCGGTAGATGCTGGCGAAGTGCTTGGATTCATGGAGTCTCATGGTCAGAATCACCTGGCTGATAGTGTGCTTGCCCATAGTGAGCACCCAACCGACCACCAGCGCAACGAAGATACGGAAACTCGGTGCGCTGAAACACGCTCTGAAATGAATCTCGTCAATCCCGAACGGATCTGGTATAGATCTCTTCAACTGGCGTTCCTCCTTCCCAGAATCTTTCACAAAACCGGGTATGTGCGGAACGCCTTATTTTTTCAAGGATTATCTCACCATCTAACCGTCCAGAATACAAAAAGGGCGAAACTATAGTTTTTATACTGATTCTCAAAAGTAATCGCGAATTGCGAAGAGCGATTCCTCGAATTTGGTAGCCACCGGCCTCCGTGCCGGTGGACAATATGCAAACAAATCAACTAGTTTTGCCCGGCAGGGACGCCGGGCGCTACTGATACTCTTCAGTGCTGGTATCGGATTGCTTCAAAACTTTTGAGAAACACTATAGTGTGGATAGAAAGTCACAAGTCTGTAACCATACCCTCCAGTTGGGAAATTTCCCATTCCTATGGTCACTTCAAACTTTTCATTGTAAGGATCGGTCTTTCCTGAAAGTCGCAGGTTAAAATTGCGTGTTGGTTGAGGAATCTTTTTTGTATTGTAAAGAATGTCCCCCCGATCTTACTTCTTTGATCTTAAAATAGTATTAGTGCAGATCACCTGTGGGCGAATACTCGAGCTTTCCAGAGATCTTGCCGTGCTTTTTCTTTATCACCGAGAGTCTCGTAACACATTGCCCGAAGCTGGTACACTTTGCCGCTGTAGGGATTTGATTTTGCAGCGTGTTCCAGATCCTGAACAGCGTTTTGATAATTGTTCAACTCAATGAAGAGTTCGGCTCTTCTCATTCGTGCTTCAAAGCTGTTCGGGTCTATTGTCAAAGCTCTAGAATATGCCTCAAGGGCCTGATCCATGTGGGAATCGGCCATATGAATCTCACCAAGCGTGACGAATGCCGCCGGAAATGAAGATTCTTTCTTCAAAGCTTGACCGATCATCTTCAGAGCTTCAGGTGTGTCACCTTTCTTAAGAAACGCTTCCGCCAGAAGTTGATATGCTGCTGCATCTTCAGGGAGGAGATCGATGGCTATCTTGAGGTCCTGAATAGCCCGCTCCAACTGTTTGTCATTAAAATAGAGGCTTCCTCGCATCAATCGGGCTTCATGATTTTCAGGATCGAGTTCGATAACGCTGTCCAAGTCAGCCAACGCCTTATCACCTCTGGCAATCATTTTGAAAACATGTGCACGCTTGATGAGCAACCATACATCGTCCGGTTGAACCTGCAGAGCCTTATTGAGGTCCTTGAGGGCGCCGAGGTAGTTTCCCGTGCCGAGGTACAATAGAGCACGGTTTGTGTAAGGCAACGGGTTGTCCGGTTCCAGGAGAATGGACTGACGGAGCATTTCCAGAGCTTCGTCGTACCTGCCCATCATCATGAGAATGGTGGCCTGGTTCAAGAGAAGTATGGAATCCTCAGGGTCTATAGATGCTGCTTTTTGATAATCTTTGAGAGCTTTGTCCAGGGCATTGATCGCGCGGTGCGCATCTGCTCTGTACCAGTAGATCTCTTTCATCTCAGGGTCCAGCTCAAGTGCTTTGTCGAAATCCTCCAGTGATTTCTGTGGTTGACCGGACTTCAGATAAGCGAAGCCTCTACGGAACAAAGCCTGAGCACTTTGCGGTTGGAACTGCAACAATTTGTCCATTTCGGCTATTGCGGAAGTAAAGTCATTCTTTTCAAGGTAAATGGCCGTCCGTCCGAAATAGGCAGATTCTTCCTTCGGGTCCAGTTGGGAGCTTTTATCAAAATACGTTCGGGCTCCGTCATAGTCTTGCTCGAAAAAACGCATCAATCCCATGGAAGCAACGATTGCTGCAGCATGAGGCTGGAGTTCCGCTGCTCTCTTGAGATCGCGTAAAGCGCCTTCATGATCTTCCATTCGTGCGAGAAGACGGCCTCGCATCTCCCATGCGGAACCGTAATCAGGATCGAGATCGATTGCCGCAGTATAATCGTGAAGCGCCAAATCGTACTCATCCTGTCTCTCTTTCGCCCATCCTCTGAGAACCAGAGCCGAAACCTCTTTCGGATTCTTCAGCATGATCCCGTCAAGGATCGCAACTGCCTGTCCGGTTTCGCCCTTGTTGATCAACTCTCGGGCATGATCCAGAGGGTCTGGCGAGCGCCCGAAAAACCAATACAGTGCTACGGACAGACAAATGAGGCTCAGCACAACCCCTAATTTGACCGGATGGTCGATGGCGCCCGAAATTTTGTCTCGCAGCAAGCGCATGCGGAAAACCTTGCAAAGAATTTCATGAACAATATCCCATGGCTCGAGCGGCTTTGCAAGCAGCGAATATTTTCGGTCGTTCCAGCACCTCTAAGTTCTACCTCAGTTCGATCCTGATGCCTGAAATCGGCTGACCGCGGTACAAGGTGTCAAAATAGGCACACAAGTTACAACTTTCTTGGTAGCGGTCGGCGTCCCTGCCGAACATGGTTAACTGAACACGTGCACGAACAGCAATAGACAAACTGTTCAGGATGAGTTTGATAATTGTCATTGCGAGTGAAGCGAAGTAATCTCCTGAAATTAGTCCGCTTGAGTCAGGTGATTGTCCGCAAACGCGGGATCGCTGCAGCTCTCGCAATGACACTATTTGAAAGCAATGCTGAGAGGACAATTCCGATGCTAACCATATCCGCATTCTTGGTCTTGCGAAATGACAGCCACTACCGTCTAAGAATTCGGTTGAGAATTTCTACATAACTCGCTAAGATAAGAATACGAATTGTGTATGGATTGCTCCCAAGCCCCTTTCCGGCCACTGCAATCCAGGCATTTTCAGGAGAGAAATATGGATACACTCGCACTTGCTCTTCCTTATGTGCAAAGTTTCTTTCAGCTCAATTTCTTGTTCAGCGGAATGGAGACTTCTACCACGGTCATATTGATAGCTCGGTTGTTTGTCTTTGTTGTGTTCGGTTGTGGAGCACTGTGGATAACTTTGAAGATCACCCTAAAATTTCTTGACTGTGTTCAGACCCTTTTTACCGTTCTAGCTCCTTTGCCCAAATCTTTTTTCCTGATACTTCTCCTCGTAATACCACTGAGTCCCGAAAGTATCGCCTCCCGATGGATCGGCTATATTCTTCTCATCGTGGCTCTGTTCGCAGTCGGGTGCACGGGAATTTTCCTCGTGGTGCTCTGGAAATATGGGGTGGATCAGGCATTTCGTCTCGTACGATTCTTCAGAAGCGCACCTCAAACCCCGGTAACAGGTGCGGCTCAAGAACGCTCTCAACCTTCCGAGAACGTCCTGCTTGCCACTGGCGGATTCCACAAAACCCAACATGAGGCAAGCTAGAATGAGAAGACGTCTTCATCAAATGAGAAAATAACACGTGCCGATCGGACAAGCATTTTTCTTTATCTCTAGCACGTGCCTGCTGCCACCCGGGCTCGCAGCATCCCACCCGGGATAGATCCAAAAGATCCGTGACAGAAAGGCTTGTCATGGCTGGGTCGAACAAATCTTGTAACATTTCGCATGCACATAAGATAGCGAAGGATACTTCAGCCTCCCAGATTATGAAAAGAAAAGCGAATCGGCATTAATCGAGGCAACTTAACGGATATACTGCACCGGACAGTTCTTAGCCTGATTTATGGAATAAAGATGTGAACTGTTTTCGTGAAAGGCTCGTTTTTTGTAAAAAATGCCTTGAAAGCTAACGAATGTCCATATAGAATTATAGCACGCAAAATTACGCGTCGGAAACCAAAGGCATAGACCGGTGTGGCAAGGTTGTAATCTCGCGGTTTTATGATTAGAATGAAACAACGAGATTTTCCCGGGCTGGTCTGAGAGGTTTTATATGGAAAAGGAAAGCGGTCCCGGAGCCGTTACCCGTTACGACGCAAGCAGTGTGCCTGTTGACGCCCGAGTTTTGCGTCCGCAGTATTTGAATCCCGACGATTCTCTGAACGACTATCAATCACGATTCGACAAAGATACATTCCTTGAATATTTTTATGCAGTCCTCAATCGCAAATGGATCGTAGCAGGTTTTTTTGTGCTTGCCGTTGCCGCAGCCGGGCTGTACTCCTATTTGGCCACTCCGTTCTACCGTTCCACAGCCACAATAGAAGTAGAAAAAATGTATCCCGGCGCTGCCAATATGAATGATCTGTTCAGCTTCTTCGGACAATTCGATCTTTATTACCAAACACAGATTGAATTTCTTAAGAGCAGGCGACTGGCCGAGAGTTTTCTGAAGGTGTGGGACAAATCCGGTTCATCGGATAAATCTACACAAAAAGATGGCAGTCAGGAAATCGGCAAAACCGGCGAAAGCAATCTTGAAGAGGAAAAGCGAATTGCTGCAGCTACGGATTCGATTCTCTCGAGAATAACCATAGCTCCTGTTAAAGGAACTCAGCTCATTCAAGTGGACATGGGTGCTGAAACTCCTGTTCTCGCAAAGCAGATGCTGGAAAAATACCTGGAAGCGTTCAGCGAGGAGAATCGCCGAAAAAGGATGGAGGTCGGCCACAAGGTCCGTGAATGGCTTCAGAAAGAGCTTACTGAAACCGAGAAGCAGTTAAAGGAATCCGAGAACAACCTCCTGGAGTTCAGCAAAACCCACGGCGTGGTGTTTCTGGACAAGGGGCCTAATCAGTCTTTGTCATTTCTGCAAAAGGCCGGGGAAACATTTCACAGATCAAAAGATGCACGCCAGAATATTGAGGCGCTCCGGAGTGAAAAGGACCCTTTGCCGCCTCAAATGTCGAATGAGTACCTTCAGAATTTGAGAACTCAGCTTGCCTCGCTCAAATCGGAATATACCGGTCTTAAGGCGATTTATTCACCTGATTATTTCAAAATGAACTTGTTGCGAAACAAGATTCATTCACTTGAGGAAGCTATAAATCAGGTAGAGCAGAGCACTCTCGATTCGGCATTGGAATCTGCGAAGAAGAGGGAAGCTGTTTCCAATGAGGCGTACGAGAAGTCCAAAGAAGAAGCAATGAACATGAGCGCGCTGGCGGTCCAGTATGAAATCTTGCGAAAGATGGTGGATGCCAATAGCCAGCTTTATGTGATGTTGCTTCAGAAATCCAAGCAGGCCGAGCTGGATAACGGGGTGATGGGACACAACATTCTCATTGCAAATCCCCCTTCATTGCCACTTTCGCCTGTATATCCGGTAAAGAGCAAGATTATTCTGCTGGGGGCCGTAATAGGCCTCATCGGAGGCATAGGTTTAGCGATTTTTCTCGAAGCATTCGACCGCTCCGTTCATAGTCCTAAGGAAATCGAACGGCATCTCAATATACCTATCCTTGGGGAGGTGCCCCGAGTCGCTCAGAAAGACTATGGCGAAGACGAACCCCAGGCTTCTTTGGAGTTCCTGGCGCATCGGTTTCCCACGTCTCCATTCACGGATTCAATACGTATCGTGCAGAATAGCGTCTCCTCTTCGGTTTTGACGGACACCGGGGTGAGCATGTGCGTCTCAAGCGCTCTTCCTCTCGAAGGTAAGACTGTTATTTCCGTTGTCATGGCCACAGTTATCGCCTCGGAATTGAAAAGAGTCCTCGTTATCGATGGCGATATGCGGCGACCCAGAATACATGAAGTCTTCAAGTGCAAGAACGAAAGTCCCGGTCTTGCGGATTTGATCACAGGGAAATGCGTCGATTTGCGGGAAGCTGTCCGGAGATCCCATGTTCCTGGGGTTTTCTACATGACTTCCGGATCGCGTTCCGACAATCCCGTCGCATTGCTCAAGTCGGAGAGAATGCAGAATATCATTGAGGAATGTAAGCGAGAATTCGATTTTGTCATCTTGGACGCTCCTCCCATTATAGGGTTGGTGGATGCATCTATCATCTCGGGTTATTCAGATGGCCTCATCCTGGTGACCAAATCAGGTCATACTCCCATGGACGTGCTTGTCCAGGCTAAAGAATCCGTCTTCAGGGGCAGGGGACGGCTTCTTGGCATCGTGGTGAACATGTCGGAGCACAAAAGTCTGGGCTCCCGGTACCATTATTACTACGGATATAATCGCTATCATCAGAAACGAAGCGCATGAGGCGCAATTCACTGCCGGCACATCTTTCGGCAGCAACTTCGCAAGTGCCGCATAACAGATGGATATACGTCCATGGGGTCGCACGGACTACGTACGCAATTACACTCGCGTGTATTATTCCTTTTATCTTCATAGAAACGTGTTGTGCCTGGACGGCAAAGGTCATCAGCGTCAGTGATGGAGACACCATTACAGTGCTCAGAGAATCCAAACCGGAGAAAATTCGCCTCTACGGAGTGGATGCTCCGGAACACGGTCAGGATTTTTTCGCAGCCGCAAAAGACTTTACTTCAGAAATGGTGTTCGGAAAAATCGTCGATGTCGCTCCAGCGGCTAAGGACAGATACGGCAGGGCTGTCGCCTGGGTATCAGTGGATGGAAGAAGCCTGAACAAGGAACTGGTCAAAGCAGGCCTTGCCTGGTGGTACAGATCGTACGCGAGAAAACGCTACGATCTATATACATTCGAAATTATGGCACGCCGCCAAAAGCTGGGGATTTGGTCAGTCCCCAAACCTACTCCTCCATGGTTGTTCAGACGCAACAAACAGATTTCTGAAGGGTCTGTTTGGGAAACTGGTTTTCCCTCTGCAACTTCGGGATCAAAGAAGTAATGTGATCTCTCATACAGAAAACCATTTAGTTTTTGTTTACTTAACCGATTTTTCGTCTCGTTTCGGAGCTGTCTCGGCACGAAGCTTCGATCGACGATCCAACCTGCACAATTTCTACCACGCTGCTCGTTATCTTACCATTCTCGGCTTCCGCGACTTTGCGAACAGCAGATTTCAACCACTTTGAGGACAGGATTAAGGACTGAACAAAGATAAGGTCGCCGTACAGCCCGAGGCACAGAGATGCACATCCCAGGATGCCGAAAAATACTACCGGCCGGAATGGCGAGATGATAAGCGCGAGAAAACCGAGCAGGGTGATCGTGGACCAGGAGGAAATCTGTTTCGAGGTAAACCGGTATGCGCTTCTTACCGATTCTTCCACGCTTCGATCGGGATCCAGGATAATTTCCCGTTTCAACTGTGTGAGGAAATGTATAGTATTGTCCACGGCAAGGCCGACGGCTACGGTGGCTGCAAAGATGGTTACCGCGTCCAGTGCGATTCCGAACCATCCCATGATACCGAATACTGCAGCAACCGGTGGAATATTCGGTATAAGGCTCACCAGACCAAGGACGACCGAGCCCATCTGGATCATCATGACAATCGTGATGAGCAATCCCGCCAAAAACATCGATCTGATCTGGTCCCTTATCAGTTCCGAAGTCTGCTTCGCTACTACCACCAGGTCCCCGGTCACTACCGCTTTGATTTTATCTTGCATCACCGAATCAGCGGCTGCCTGAATTTTGTCGATGACTTCTCCAATGGGGTGATCCGGCGAATTCACTATCCGTACCGATATATGGACGACGTCGTAAGCATCATTGACAAAGCGCCTGCTCACACGTTTTCCTTCAGTTCCCATGTTCACGAGCGCTAGGAATTGCGGAACTTTTGAATGGTTCGCGAGGAGCTCTTCTCTCGTCTCGGAATCGCTGAGCAGGGTATTGAGATAATCCAGGAGAGGGAGCAACGAATCAACTCCCGCCACTTCGGGAATACTCTTCAGTTTGTTCTCCAGCTCGGCTATTTTCGACCACGCGGCTGCACTCTTGAACTCGCCGGGTTGTCCCAACAGCATAAGCTCGACAGAATTCACGGCAGTCAGATTGCTTTCCACAAAATGCAGATCCTGGACCTCAGGAGTATTTGAGCTGAGCATCCGCAGAATTTGCGTGTCACTGCGTATCAGAGGCGCACCACAAAGCAAAATCGCTGCCGAAAGAAGCCCGAACATCACATACAAACGAGAATGCTTGAAGATAGACCCCTCGAGTTTATCGAGAGAATTGTCAAGCCAGCCTCTAATTACGGTATTTTGCTCGGAAGCATCCAGTTGCTTCAAACGCATGAAAAACGCAGGTGTCAGGATAATGGCCAGACCGTACGCAATCATGATTCCCACAGACATGATGAACCCGAGTTGTCTCACCATGGGAATGGAACTGACCATCAGTGTTCCGAACCCGATCGAAGTAGTGGCGCAGCACACGAAGCAAGGGCGTGCAAGCCAACGAACCGCCTGCTTGATTGCTCCCTCTTTCTCATTTGTACATTGGTGAAAAAAGTGATACCGGACGACCATATGAATGACGATTTCAATCGTCGCTATAGGGATGAAGCCGAAGGAAAGAACAGTGGTAGAATTAAGAGGAATCCCCAACAGGGACATGAATCCAAGTATCCAGAGCACACAGAGGGAAAGAATCGCATTGGTGATAGCTGTTACTCGGATGCTTCTGAAAACGTAGGCCGATACGACTGTGCCGATAAGTAAACAGAGCACGCCGAAGATAATGCCGGTTTGAATATTGTACCGGACTATTGCCTGCCTGATGAAGGGAGGCCCTACCATCCTGAACTGCGTATTCGCGGGGGCTTCTTTCTTGATGATCTCATTCAGCTCTCGGCGCAGTACTTTTGCCGCATCTACATCGAATTTCCATTTGTCCTGCATTCTGAGGAGGATGCCGATAGTCTTCCGGTCCGGGGAAATGAGAAGATCTGTCACCGGGAGAGCTTTCTTTATCTGTTCAAGTTCCGGTTCCGCAGGCAAGGCGAGATTGTCGCCGTTCTTTCGTAAAATCGGGTAATTCCCGAAAAGCTCACCCTTCTTTTGGAAAAGCTTGATGGTTGAAAGGGAGACGACTTCCTGGATCTTGTCCAAGGATTGAAGTGTGGTGGTGATTCTGTCGAGAGCCTTGAGAGTTTCGGGATCCCCGGCCCCTCCGGGACTCTTCAAGGCCATCAGAATAAACTCTTCATTCCCGAAGATTCGGGTAAATTCACGGTGATCCAAATACGCCGGTGTGGACTTATCCACCCCTGACTCTAGGGTGGGGTCGGTCTGTATTTGGGGCACGAACCACACAAGTATGATTGTGGCTACAGTAATAAGGGTGACCAACAATCTGCGTCGGTCAACGATTATATCCAGAAAATTCTTATTAGCGAGATCGAGTTTGTCCCGCGAAGAGGGTTTCACATTGCATCCTTTAGGTGATCGAGTCTGTGCTGCTGAAAGCGAATCCGTCGCCCCAATATGGATACTGGGGCGCGGCATGTCAAGAGCGTGAAAAAGGGCTTCTTCACGTAATCGGGAAGATCGGGCTAGTAATATGTAAGAGTGGAATCGCCTAACGGTAGCTTACAACCGTATGCGAATCAGGCCTTTTTTTCCACAGGACCTTCAATTTTTTTCGGTGGGGTCTCGATTTGAGGCGCCTGCTGAGCTGGAACGGTTTGGTCTTCACCATCCATCGCCTTTTTGAAAGTCCTTATTCCTTTTCCTACTCCTTCCATAATTTCGGGTATCTTTTTTCCTCCGAAAATCAGGACGGCGATGAGGAGGATCACGATTAATTCCTGCGGGCCTAACATGGGTAGTCTCCATTCAGAGTTCTTACAGTCGGTCTTTAAGGTACCACTCCGGGCTGAAAGAGTCAACTGACTGGATTCGAATCATCCTGTAATTTTCGTGTCTTGGAATATAACGATTATCTCGGGGATTTCACTTCGCGGTTAGCTTCTCTTTCGGAACTGCCATAAGCGTGACCATTGCTTTTGCTACGAGGACTTCCGCATCTTCCCGAACATCGTACACCTCCGATTCCGACACGATCACCTGCTTTCCTTCCCTGATTACCTGTGCAGAGCAAAGGAGAATGGAACCGAATGCCGGGCGCAAGAAGTTTATCTTGAACTCGATAGTAAGTATCTGCATGCTCGCTGGAACAGTGGTAAAGGCCGAATAGCCGGCGGTATGGTCCGCCATGGTAGCCATGACGCCTGCGTGGATGAATCCGTCTTGCTGTCTGTGATGTTCATGTATTTGCACACGTGCCTGAAATCTCCCCCATTCCGCGTGTACTGCTTCATATCCGCAGAACTGTATGAATCCTCGCTCGTAATCCATTTTCAAGAAATCGACTCTTTCCCTGTTCACGACGCGTTTTTTCATGGGCGATCCAATCCACATTTGAATTATGCAGTGCTGCAAAAACAGCTTCACACATGACGGAACAAATTCTCTCTTCATGCTTTCGGCACTTGAATCATGTCCGGAGAGAAAAAACGTGAGCCGTTAAATTATCGGTAGCGTTCAACCACGTCAAGCTGACACGAAGCATATCATCCGCTTTGTTAAGCCGGTTCGACCGGTCATGGGTGTCGGGGCATGATGGCAAATGACATGTTATACCATTTCGCAATTATGCACATAAGATGGCGCAGGCTGAGGTGTTCTAAGCGGAGCGATCAGACGGCTTTGCGTCGTCCGGAGCGAAGAATACCTCCAGCCTGCCAGATTATAAAAAGAAAAGCGAATCAGTATTAGCAATTGCCAAAATTGATGTCCGATTGAGGATAGGAGTATTGGTGGGTGCCGGCCTCCGCGCCGGCACATCTTCAATATGATCAATGATATCGATAGAATGGACCGGCAAAGCTCAAATTGCGAAACCTGGACGGACACCGGAATTCCTTGGGCTGAATATTGCGTTATAAGAACTCTTTCTGTAAAATGTATAATTACGCCCAAAAAGCGGTTGACGGCCTTTCTGGTGCATATCAGCCCTGAATTGCAGCCGAAATTGACCTTGTCCTGCTTCACCCCCTTACGCATGAAAAGCGGGGGTATTCCATGAGAGGGTTTTCTTGTCCGCCACAAGGAAAGGCTGCTTTCAGTTTGGGACTGTTAATGACTTTTATTTGAGGAGACCGGCATGATGGTAAAACATGTTTTTTCATTTCTCGAAGGTGACGGCAAGAATAAGAAACTTCTGGGAGGAAAAGGGGCTAATTTATGCGAAATGACGCAGATCGGCCTCAATGTGCCGCCCGGTTTTGTTATCTCTACTGAAGCCTGCGTCCAGTATTTGGAAGCGCCGAACGGCGAGCTTCCTGAAGGTCTTTTGGATGCCGTGAAGGTCCATATGGCTGATATTGAACGTGCAACCGGAAAAAAATTTGGTGACCCCGACAACCCGCTCCTTGTCTCTGTTCGTTCAGGGTCTGCCATGTCCATGCCCGGTATGATGGACACTGTCCTTAACTTGGGACTGAATTCCCAGACGCTTCACGGACTTATAAGACAGACATCCAACGAGCGTTTCGCTTACGACGCATACCGCAGATTCATCCAGATTTTCGGCAAGGTCGCTATGGGAATTCCTGACCAGTATTTCGACGAAACACTGGATGCCATCAAGGTCCGGGCGGGAGCCATTTCTGATGTGGACCTTACCA
This sequence comes from Desulfomonile tiedjei DSM 6799, assembly GCF_000266945.1. Taxonomy (NCBI): domain Bacteria; kingdom Pseudomonadati; phylum Thermodesulfobacteriota; class Desulfomonilia; order Desulfomonilales; family Desulfomonilaceae; genus Desulfomonile; species Desulfomonile tiedjei. The sequence goes on along the minus strand of NC_018025.1, from coordinate 5,648,323 downwards.
TTGAAGACCTCAAAGAAATAGTGGAGCTCTTCCATAATGTGGTGGAAGAACAGAAATTCAGGCCGTTTCCCGAAGATGTCTGGGAACAACTGAATATCGCAATAAAAGCGGTATTCAACTCCTGGTCGGGTAAGCGCGCGGTGGACTACCGCAAACAATTCAACATCACTCTTGACCAGGCAAACGGAACCGCTGTGAGCATTGTTGCCATGGTTTTCGGAAACATGGGTAATGATAGCGGAACCGGAGTAGGGTTCACACGCGATCCGGCGACCGGCGAGAACAAAATGTTCGGAGAATACCTGGTCAATGCCCAGGGTGAAGATGTGGTGGCAGGTATTCGGACACCCAGACCGATCCAAGCCATGGCTCAGGAAATGCCGGATCTCTACCACCAACTCGAGGAACTCCGGGATCGTCTGGAAAAGCATTACCGTGAAGTCCAGGATTTCGAGTTCACCATTGAAAAAGGTATTCTCTATTGCTTGCAGACGCGCAACGGCAAGATGAACGCGACAGCAATGGTGAGGACCTCTGTTGAAATGGTCAACGAGGGATTGCTCACCAAGCCGGAAGGTCTCCTGCGAATCAACCCGGAGCACCTGGAGCAACTGCTCTATCCCGGACTCGATCCTAATTTCAAAGCTGAACCGCTGTCTCAGGGGCTCCCCGCTTCTCCCGGAGCGGCTTCAGGAAAATGTATTTTCGATGCAGACAGTGCCGAAAGAATTGGAAGAGCCGGCCAAAAAGTCATCCTCGTCCGTGAAGAGACCAAACCGGAAGACATTCACGGGTTCTTTGCCTCTCAAGGTATATTGACCAGTCGAGGCGGGAAGACCTCACATGCTGCTGTCGTCGCCCGAGGCATGGGTAAACCGTGTGTCGCCGGAGCTGAAGGAATCCACGTGGATACGGAGCATCGGCTTGCGATAGTCGGTGACCGAGTGCTTCACGAAGGCGACATCATTACCATAGACGGTGGCACAGGAAATGTATATCTCGGTGAAATCCCCACCATCGAACCGGAATTCAGCTCATATTTGCATACTCTTCTGGACTGGGCCGATGAATCTGCAAAGCTCGGTGTCATGGCCAATGCAGATACTCCGGAAGCTGCGGAAAAGGCTCGTAATTACGGAGCGGTAGGCATAGGGCTGTGCCGGACTGAAAGAATGTTCAATGCCGTGGATCGACTGCCCCTTGTCATTGACATGATTCTTGCCGATACGGTGGAGCAGCGGAAGGAAGCTCTTAATAGGCTCCTTCCCATTCAAAGGTCTGATTTTTCCGGTATTCTCAAAGCAATGGCGCCGTATCCGGTTACCGTCAGACTTCTCGATCCGCCGATTCATGAATTCCTCCCCTCGGAAGGCGAACTGGAGGTACAAATAGAGGATCTTCGGCGTTTGCATGACACTGCGCGACTCACCGAGAAGAACGTCGAAAGTCTCAAGTTGATCGATCCTATGCTGCACAGCAACTATATGGCCCAACGGCAGGGTCTCCCCGCATTCTTTGCCAGTCTCGATCTGACTTTGATCGATGCCGCACTGGCGAAGAAAGAATTGATGCTCCAGAGGGCAAGAATCCTCAAGGAAGTCAACCCCATGCTCGGCCATCGCGGAGTGCGGCTTGCCGTCTCGTTTCCGGAAATTTACGAGATGCAGATACGAGCCATACTGGAGGCCGCAGCGGATTGCATAAAGGAGGGGATTGAGGTTCATCCGGAGATAATGGTTCCTCAGGTTTGTTCGGTTCTCGAGCTCGAATACGTCCAGAAGATCATAGATCAAGTCAAAAAAGAAGTGGAAGAATCTCACGGAGTTGAGGTCAACTTTAAATTCGGATCCATGGTGGAGGTTGTTCGAGCGTGTATAACCGCAGACGAACTGGCCGGCGCATCAGAATTCTTCTCTTTCGGAACCAACGATCTGACACAGGCGACATTCTCATTCAGTCGGGAAGATGCTGAAAACAAATTCCTCCCGTACTACCAGCAACAAAATATTCTCCCGGAAAATCCGTTCGAGTCCCTGGATGTCAAAGGGGTCGGCAATCTCATGAAATTGGCCGTAAAGGGTGGTCGCAGCGTGCGTCCCGATCTCAAAATCGGGATATGCGGCGAGCACGGTGGCCATCCCGCGTCAATCCGTTTTTGCCATCATGCAGGGCTGGACTATGTCTCTTGCTCCGGTCCTCGGGTCCCCATAGCCAGGCTCGCTGCAGCACATGCGACTATGCTCGAGAAGAGCTACGACAAGTAGTCATGTCACACCGTTGGGGGCCGCCGATTCTCTTTGGCGGTCCCGCCTTCATTACTCATTTCTTGACAGTCAAAAGAAGCGGATGATAGGATCGATGCGTCATATGCTGCAATCTGAATCGGGTATTTTTTATTCTTTTGAGGAAGACTATGAAAACACGGAATATCGTTGTGATACTAGTGGCTGCGTTTATGCTTTTGGTTTCAGGATCTGCATGCCTGAGTGGTGAAGGCCCCAGTCAATGCCTCCCCGACCGGCCTATTCCTCCCGAGACCGTGGGCTCAATGTCTCTCCCTTTTGATGTTCCCATCTGGCCTACATTGGTTAAGACTGAATTCCATATCCTTCCGTGGGTAAGTCTGGGGAAATCGCAAGTGTGCATCCCGTGGACAGGTAAAGCGATTCAGTTTACTGCCCCATGCTTTTCGCTGAAGCCCATTCCGGTGTGGTTTCCGTGGCTCAGGCCTATTGACGCGGAATGCGGCAACTGCGAACCTGCCAAAGTTGTTCCATAACGAAAAAGAACAACTGTTTGTGCCGGAAGCTCACTTACAAAAGGCCCGCACGCAAGAGATCTGTTATGATTGTCCGAGCGGTTCCGAAAAATTGTCGGAACTGCAATGAACGAATCTTAGCGTGAGGCGGCATGAACCGTACCTCAATTCTGGACGCGTTAGGGCACATTACCCGCTTCCTTTCAGAGGACGGGGCCATACTCATCGACCGGCCTACCCGCGAGTCTCTCCTTGAAAAAACGGAAAAGCTCAGGGAAAAAGCAGAAAAACCGGGCGAAGCACTGTATGTCGGGATTCTTGGCGGTACAGGAGTGGGAAAATCCACACTGATTAATGCTCTTGCAGGGAAACAGATTTCTCAGTCTTCAGACAGAAGACCCTATACTGACCGCGCTGTAGTCTATAGACACCGTAACACTGCACGAGGGTTGGACGAAATAGCAGGGCTCGTGCGCGATCCCGACGCGCTTCACGATTCCGAATCCGTACGGGATCTCATTCTTCTGGATCTGCCCGATTTTGATAGCACTGAAGAGCGAAATCGCATCGTTGTAGAAAAGATCTTGCCATTCCTGGATGCCGCAATCTGGGTCGTGACTCCGGAAAAGTATGCGGATTCTGCTTTTTACAGGTTTTTGAACCGTACAGTCATTCACCGCGAGAATTTCACCTTCATCTTGAACAAATCTGACGAATTGATCCATGACGATTCCGCACGGCCATACGAAAAGCTCAAAGAAGTGCTCGGCGATCTGGCATTTCGTCTGAAACATGATGCAAACATAGAGCTGCCTCGGTTGTTCAGTGTCTCAGCAGCTCAGAAATTCGCGGGGGATTCCGATCCCATCTTATTGCAGGAATTCAGTAAATTTCGTGATTATCTTATGGCCGAACGCGATGCGAAAGAAATCGCATCGGTAAAAACGATCAATCTCCTTGAGGAACTGCGCCAGATCACTCGTGAAATCGATTCGGCAGCAAATCCTGTCGAGAAGCTGGTCTTAAGCGGTGCATTGAGGAGCCTTGCCGGAGAGAATTTAAGCAAACCGACACAGAAAGGTCTCTTATCTATTGAGCACGAAGAGAGAATAGCCGAATCGCTTTTTGCTCTTTTTGTAAGGGAAGATGACTCTATTGTCCCGGTGACATGGGGCATGAGGCTCTTGACCGTGGGTCGCTCATTTAAGGGAGAGTCCGTTCAAGTCGAATTGGACAGAACGTTCGAGGAAGCAGCCCGGAATGTAGGCAAGAGCCGAAAAATGCTTCTGGAAAAGATTTCCGCAAACGTGCGCTCGGAGCTTCTGCTTTCCTTAACCCACACGAGTGGCGACATGGTAATCGAACCGTCTGTTGTAATGGACGATAGTGCTGCTCGGGCATCTGCAACGTTTGCCGGTGAGGTGAATTCCACGCGTTCTGCATTGACAGGTTTCAAGGCCACATGGCGCAAATCTTGGCAAAAGGCAGTTCTGTGGTTTCCGGCGTTCATACTTGCGATCAGACTGGCCGGACCCGAAAAAATCTCACTCTGGCTTGATTATCCCACCGTCAATGGCGCTGTTCAGATCGTCTTGGCTTTCTTGACGAATATCTTCGGTCCCGAAGGATTGACCGGCCTAGCAGCTCTGATGCTATGTGAATTGTTCCTGATCTGGTATTTGGCTTCACGGAGACTGAAGAGCCTGAAAAGGATAACGCGGCGCCTCGCATCCCGGGCGATCGATCTCATAGACGAACAATTCGACGCAGCCGTAACGCAGGTCACGTCAAACACGACGGCTCTCCTGGAGCGGATTGACCACAGCATCCACAAGTTGGATGAGCTACATACCTATTTTTCCCATCAACTCAAAGGCGCGCTTTAGTCATGGAAGTGCTGAAACTGATAATCAGGAATGTGTTTCGGCACCGTTTACGTTCGATATTGACCATACTCGGCGTGGCAGTGGCAATGCTTGCATTCGCCATCCTACGCACTCTGGTCGATGCATGGTACATAGGAGTGGAGTCATCCTCACCTGACCGTCTTATCACCAGGAACAAAATTTCGTTAATTTATGCGCTGCCCATCTCGTACAAGAATCGTATCGCGCAAGTGCCCGGAGTAACGGGAGTCGAATACGGAAGCTGGTATGGGGGCGTTTACAAGGAAAAAAAGAATTTCTTCGCGCAATTTGCAGTAAGTGGATCCGGCTATTTTAACCTCTATCCTGAGTTCCTGCTTACCGAGGACGAGAAGAAAGCTTTCGATCGGGACCGAAACGGAGCCATAGCAGGAAAAACCATTGCAGAGCGCTTCGGTTGGAAGATTGGTGACGTGATTCCCCTCCAAGGAACGATATACCCGGGGAGTATTGAATTAGTCCTCAAAGGCATCTACACGGGGGCACGGAAAAGTGTGGATCAGACCGCTTTCTTCTTCCGTTACGAATACCTGAACGAAGTGCTGAAGAAAACCAACCCTGACCGGGCCGACAAGGTGGGATGGTACCTCGTCAAGATAAACGATCCCCAGAGATCCGCGGAAATAACGGAAGAAATCGACTCTCTCTTCAAAAACTCCCTTGCGGAGACCCTCACGGAAACCGAGAAAGCGTTCCAGATGGGGTTTGTGGCAATGACTGAAGCCATCGTTGCCGCAGTGAGGATTATTTCCATGGTGGTGATCGCTATCATTCTCATTGTTCTCGCGAATACCATGGCAATGACGACCCGTGAACGCTGGGCTGAATACGCAGTATTCAAAACACTGGGATTCAGACCGCGCTTTCTCTTTCTGCTGATTGCAGGAGAATCCGTGGCCATCTCACTGATCGGGGGCATGCTCGGAGCAGCATTGAGCTTTCCTGGAGGCAGAATGTTCCAAAAACAGCTCGAATCGTTTCTGCCGGTTTTTGAAGTCAATTACTCCACAATTCTCATCATACTGATTGTATCCCTGGCCGTTGGATTCATTGCAGCACTGATTCCAGCTATCAGGGTCGGACGTATGGGAATAGCCGAAGGCCTCCGACATATCGGGTAGATGAATCCTGAAGGTTTCTTTTACCTGTTGCGCTTTCAAAGCAGTAAGATCTGGGGAACCTTTTTGTAAAAAGGTTCCCCAAACCCTTCCAAAAACTTTTAACACTGGTCTAATGCACTGTTTTTTTTGGTCAAAAAAAAACAGTGCATTAGACCAGTGTTAAAAGTTTTTGGGAAGGGGTTCGGGGAAACACTTCTTACAAGAAGGGTTTTCCCGATTTTATAGCTGTTATCGAAAGTCTTGACGGAATCCAATGCCTGCAATGGGAAGAATCAGTAGCGCCGGCGTCCCTGCCGGCGATAACTTATTGCTTTGTTTGGTGAATTGTTCGCCGGCACGGAGGCCGGCGCAATGCTGTTGACTTAAGCTGCGGGGACATTTTTGTACCTGCGGTAAAGCCATTTGTTTTTGCTTTGCTTGTTCACCCTTGGTTGGGGTGGTCGCTGACTGTTTGGTCGATAGTATTTGACACGATAGATTTCTTTGAGAATATCCTGAAAGATTTCGATGGCTCTTTCAGGATCGTCTGCGGCGAGCACGGCGGCTTCAGACGCGAGCGTCATGACCGCATTCTTGAACTGAGGTTCTCCGAGCTCTCCACCGAGTAACTGGGTGGAAATGGCCATGAGAGTTCTTGAGATCACAGCCATGATCGCAGCTGCAAAGAGTTCTTGCAGGACGCTGTTGCAGGTTTTGCCATGAAATTTTTCGATTTCGAGCCCAATCTTTTCATCCCGGAAATAGCTCTCGATTTCCCATCGCCTGAAATAGAGGTCAGTGATCTCCTGTCTCGGAAACTCCACCTTGTCGTAAAGATTCGTCAGGAGAACCGAGAGGGTTCCGTCAGGATTGGACAGTCTGATGACTCTCACTCTGATGGGCTTGGCGGCCTTTCGTTGTTCAGCCGTCACCTGGCTGAGATAGTTCGATGTCGGAGGAATCACGATTTCGGCTTCGCTCTTCCCGCTCCGAATGAATTCCTTTACTGTGGCGAAGGTGGACGTTGCGGGGCAACGTATCACGAAATAGCCTTTGAACTTGTCCAAAAGGTAGCTGAGAAATTCATATCCTGGGTAACCTCGATCCAGGAGCAAGACACTTCCCTCAGGCACGAGGGGCAGGAGATGTTTGGCTTGGTCCCGCTCCGAAGAATTCACCGGGACCACAGTTCTTGCGATGGGCAGACGTCTGAAGACGTCATAGAGCGTGCATACAAGACACTGAGGATAATGTCCTTTGCCCGCTTGCCCAAGTCCGCTCTCAGGATCAAACTCGGCCCTGAGCTCATCGGCGGCTGGAAGCGTATAGTCGGAGCCATCTATCGCATGAGTGGACATACCATGCCACTCGTCCTTCGGGCTCTTAGGCCAACACTCATAAGCCAGACCAACCGCATCATCGAGTATTTGCCGAAAGATCCTCCAATCCACCTTTTTGCGCGCCTTGGTGAGCGCGCTTCGATGGATCGCCTCGGCGTCAGGCCAAAGGCCAAGAATTCTGGCATGTCGAAAGAATTCACCGGATTTCATGTCCACTCCTTTACCCTTTCCACTGGCGGCAATGGACAAGATGAAGGTGATAAGCTTTCCAAAGGCGAGTTTTCTGTTTCGAGTAAAGTCCTGAGGCGAGCGTTTCTTGGAAGGGTCGATTTGTCCGGGAATAATGTGAAGAAATTTTTCAGCGTACGCGCTAAGTTGGCATGGTTCTTCAAAGCATAATGCGTGCCATAATAAAATCCTTTCAGCAGCTTGTTTTGAAAGAATTTATCGCGCGTAACTACCCGCATGTCAACACAATTCCTTCTGAATTCTCGGAGGTTAAACGTGAAAAATCAAGAACCCTTTCCTTAATTCAACAGCATTGGGAGGCCGGCGCTACCAATTGCTGGGAACTGCTCTTCACAATCCGTGATTACTTTCGAGAATCGGTATACTTCTTGGATTGCGAACAGGCAAAAGAAGCCTTTACGATTTGAGGTCAGGGGTTGCATTGTCCGAGGGAATCCATCTTCGTGCATGGAAGATGAAGAGGAATGCGGGAAGCGAGAGGAAGAACGTAATCAGGAAGTATTGTGAGTACCCCAGGCCTTCAGTGATCCATCCGCTGGAGGAGCCTGCGAGAATTCCGGTTACTCTGAACAATGCTGAAAAGATGGCGTATTGTGTTGCAGAAAACTGCTTTTTCGAGATGCTCATGAGGAAAGCCAGGAATGCCGATGTTCCCAGCCCGGCACAGAATGATTCGACAAAAGACGCAACATAGATGCCCCAGTGTCCGGACTCCGGATATGCTGCGACCCAGACGTATGTCAGGTTGCTTACGGATTGCCAGAGGCCCAAGAACCACACTCCATGGAAGATACCGTAGCGAACCATGAATAGCCCGCCGGCAAGTCCGCCTATGATTGAGGCGATTATTCCCAGACTCCCCGTGATAAGTCCTATTTCCGTTGTTGAAAGGCCGCGGTCCAGCCAGAAAGGACGAACCATGGGCCCCATAGCCAAGTCACCCAGTTTGTAGAGCAAAATAAAAAGGATAACGTGAATGAGACCGGGCCGCGCAAGAATATCCAGAACCGGTGCAAAGAGCGCTTTTGCCGAGACTTCCGGTCTTTGTACATCGATTGGCGGAAGTCGGGATGATACCAGGCCGCAGACGAGAAGGACTGCCGCTGCAACGATATAAGTGAATTGCCAGCTTATCCAGCCCCCTATTGCAACGAACAGACCTCCTGCCACGACCATCGCAACTCTGTACGCGGCCAGCCGGAATCCGTTTGCAATCCCCATTTCAGAAGGTTTCAACAATTCTATCGAATATGCATCTATGGCTATATCCTGAGTTGCTGACGCGATCGCCATGGCAGCGATACAGGCCCACAACAAGAAACCGGGTTGTGCAGGATCCAGCGGCAGGAGCAGAACTAGCAAAGCGGCCATCAAGTACTGTGCTGTAGCAATCCATTGACGTCTCATTCCTATGAGATCCACCGCAGGCGCCCACAGGAATTTCAGCGCGTACGGCAGACTGACAAGGCTCAAGAGTCCCAGATGACCGAGTGACATTCCATGTAGCCGAAAATAAACCGGAAACGATTGTTCAATGATCCCAAAGGGAAAGCCTTCGGCAAAATACAACAGAGAAACGAGAATGAGTTTTTTGTTGAGCTTCAAACGATCTCCCGTGGTGTGTCATACGATTTTGGATTCAAGATGCTTGCTCCACTGACCTGCGGAGCCAAGTCAGTGGCACCCCCTGTACCCAGGGATTAAGGTCGATTTTGGGTGCCACTGACCTGCAAGGCAGGTCCGTGCCGATGATCTGTGGTGCCAGCGGCACCACAGATCATCTTGAGCGCAAGCCCGTATCAAACCCAAGACTATCGAATCAAAAAACCGCAAAAATGTACCCGAATACCCGAAGAATGGAAACCGCCGGCAATCAGAAGCACCTCTTATTTTTTCCAAACAGATTGCTAATCTGGGTGGTACGAATCCATGCCGATTCTTAACAGAGTCAAAAATGAGTTTTTTAGAGCCAAAAAGTTCTCCCTCCAGTTCGGTGTGCAGTATAATAGGACCAGGGTTTTTCTCATCATGACACAAGAAACTTCAAGCAGAGATGTAGGCGCAAGAGCTGCCATCGAGGCAATACGCGGACCTATGACCAATGCCGAGATTATGGCTCGGTTCAAAATTAGCGCGCTCGGGTTCGCGGATCTTATCAGACAGCTCTATGAACGAAAGCTGATTTCCGAAAGTGACATGGCTCGACGCGGGTTAAAATATCGAATCAAGAAACCAGTGGAAAAACCACCCGAACCCGCTCCTCCACCCGCGCCAAAACCGAGGATAGAAAGTGAAGACGGAGAATTCCTGGATACCATCGAATTGGCGGGAATGTTCACCGCATTTCAGCCGGCACCATCGGACACTCCAGCCGCCCCGAAGGTCGAGCGCAAAGACGAACCGCCCCAGTCTCCCGAGGAAGTCGCGACCGAAAAGAGATCAAAGTTCAGTATCACCGGAATGTTCAAGAAGAAATGATGCTCGCCTGACTGCCGGTTTACGGTGAGACCGTTCTGCTGCCCGTGGGCACGTGATCTGCAACTCATTCATAGTAGTGACATAATCTCTTACCTCTTGAACACCGGATCCTTTATAAGAAACGGTAGGGCACGGCGTCTCTTGTATGTGCCGAACTGGTCGATTTGTTGATCAAAAATGTGTCGGCACGGAGGCACGGCACCCACCGATTTTCGAGAAGCGCTTTCCCAATTGGACAAAGATTCTGACATTTGCCATAAAATTTTAGAATTTCCGGGTATCAAAAGAGCCTTGACAAAACTAGACGACCGGTCTACTGTGATTCTAAGGAATTTTTGATCTAAAATGGCGAAAGAGACTACGAAATTTCGAATATTGACCGAAGGTGCCAGAATCATTCATCAGAAAGGATTCAACCACACAGGCATACAGGAAATTCTCGACGCGGCTGAAGTTCCGAAGGGCTCATTCTATTTCTATTTCAAAAACAAAGACGATTTCGGATTGCAGTTGATCGATTTCTACACGCAATTCATAGACTCCATGGCGCAATCTCAACTGTCGTTAACCGGGAAAAGTCCCATCGAACGGCTCAGAGGCTTTTTCAGAAGCATGATGAGCGCAGCGGAAGAACAGGGATTCAAAGGAGGCTGCCCTATCGGAAATCTCGCCCAGGAAATGGCAGATCAGAATGAAGCGTTTCGCACCAAAATGCAGGAAGCGTTCAGGCGAATGAGCAGGAACATAGCGCAATGCCTGAAAGAAGCAAGGGAATTGAAGCAAGTGAGGCAATCGCTCGATCCTCAGGAAACTGCCGACTTCCTGCTGAACAGTTGGGAGGGGGCGCTGCTCCGCATGAAGGCTGAAAACAGCCTGGAGCCCTTGCTGGTTTTCGAGAACATGGTTTTCAACAGTCTGTTGAAGCCATAATTTTTTTGCCGGTTTAACTAGTAGACCGGTCTATTCCACGGAATCGGCACAGATTCCACGCATCGCAACGCAAGGAGGTTTTTGTAATGGCTATCGTCTCGATTACACCGCCTGAAAAGGCAGAAGGAAAGCTTGCAGAGCTGTACGCGTCTGCCGAGCAGTTCTTCGGAATGGTCCCCAATAATGTTCAGTTATTGGGAGTCAGCCCGGAAGTGCTGGAAAATCAGTTGTACTTTGCTCAATATTTTATGAAGCATCCAAGCCTGAGTGCTCCTTTGCTCTCAATGATCAGGATGTTGGTTTCAAGAGCCTGCAAATCTGAATACTGCGATTCGTTCAACGTAGGTCTGCTATCAAAATTCGGCTTCAATCCCGAGCAAATTCAAGATGCACGTACCGATCCGGAGAAAGCTCCGCTGGATGCAAAAGACAAGGCGTTACTATTGTTCGTTCTGAAAGCTACTGACGAACCGCAGGCAGTCACTTCATCCGATGTGGATAACCTTCGCTCTTTGGGATGGGCCGATGCTGACATCTTCGATGCAGTAGCTCACGGTGCGAGGGCAGTCGCAACCAACATCATTTTCGATACATTTAAAATTAGCCCGGATGTTGCATGAAGTCCCCCTTTTCTAAAGGGGGATTGAGGGGGATTTTCAATGTGTTAAGTCAAAATCCCCCTTGCCCCTTCTAAAAAAGAAGGATGCGTGCTGGTAAGCTGATGCCTGTGCCCCGTACCCGCGCCTTATCCCGTCCTTGCCCAGACAAGCCACGGCTTTTGCATCGTTATCCGTCCCCCAAACATGAAGAAGTAGAAAATCGCTGCTATAACGAAAAAACTCACGAGGCTAGCCACAGGATCCAAAGTAGTGCAAAAAAACAGGGATTCAGTCTTCAGAGCTGAATTCTCGTAGTTCACAATCAACCCGGCAGACAAATTTGTTGCTGCATGAATGCCCATTGCCACTTCTAAGCTGTTGCTTTTCCAGGTGACAAACGTGAGGAATGCCCCGACTACAAAGTAGTTCAATGCCATGATTATCGGGCCTACTGCCATTTCCGGGTTCCCCAGGTGCAGCAACATGAATAACACACCGCAAACCACTATGAGCAGATAGCGATTCTTGATAAGCAACCCTATCATTTGAAGGAAGTAGCCGCGAAATAAGAGTTCCTCAACCGTTGTCTGAATCGGGGTTAAGACGAGCACTACCGGAAGGAAAGCGAAAAAATGGCTTAAGTCGGAATTGAACCTGTAGCCGGCAGGCTCCGAAGCATATCCCAGAGTCAGACTAATTAGAATAAGGAAGAAAAAAAGGCCGAAACTTTTTGCCAGTTTCAGCCAGTCGACAGATGGATTTGGAGAAATTAGGCTAAGAAACGGACGCTTGTGCTCATATCGTATGGCCAAGAAAAGGGTGAAGAGAATGAACACAAAAAGCACATTCTGCAGGACGTAATTCTTCAACGGACTGATTCCGATGAAATCGGATGTTGCCTTATCGAAGCTTGCCTGTGGTGCCCATACCACTACTAGTATGCCCCACAGGGAGACGGAAAAAACCACTATGAAAACTATACTCACCAGGTAACGCCACCACTGGTTCTTCCCGTAATTTGACACGTCAATAAAGTCAGTGGGAATAGGTGTGGGAGGCTCTTCTACTTCTTCTCCCCACGGGTTAATCTCGTGTGCCGGAAGGTCGGACGGACGGGCTCCCATTAATCCAACCCTGATTCCTGCTTTTCTCAGAGTCTGTGTCGCCTTGTTGTTCAGCATCAGCAAAGCGATCGTGTTAATAATAGGAATGAACATGAGAAGAAGGTAAAGAACGCTGATTCCGGTACTCAAGTCGAGCGACTTTGCAAGATTCCAGACGCAGTAGAGTTGAAAAGGAGCCAGCAGGACAAATGAGAAAGGTACAAAAAAACACAAAAAAGACGCAAGAACAGCCCACAAAAGCAGGCGTTGCGCTTTGCCGACAGAGCGTATTTGAACTGCATGCATGAAACCGTTGCTCCCATCTGCCATACTCTGGAATTCGTGCGCACCCGGCTGGGGAACAGCTTCTTCGAATTTTTCACCGTTTAATTCGGTGTGCAAAGCCTTATCGCTACTTCCTGATGTTCTGAGAGGTTGAGGTTTAGTCAAAGGTGCCTCGGCGCGGGTGATCGTTGGCTCGGCAACTGCAGGTCCACCGTTATCGCCTTCGCTGCCAGTGTCCCGAATTTGAGACACCAGTCGTCGGGAGTGCTCTTCTTCGGTCAACAGGTTTGCGCCGTAAAGTTTGTCAAATAAGCTCTGAATGCCCTTTTCGGAAAGCCCATATTTCTTTCCGATCTCGTGATTCGACAATCCCGCCCTAATATCAAGCATAACTTCTTTTGCAGAGATCTTTTTCGGAGCCAAGCGATACCCCCTGAAGAAAATGAATGAGAATCGGAATCGAACAGCATTCTGGCATCTCACGGACCACACAAAGAGGAGACATCACAGCAATTTGCTTTTAAAGTGAGAGGAAGATCCCCCTCCAACCTCCATAGGCGTCAACTCTTCTGCAATTCTCTGTCCCGCAGGGACTAAAGAAAATAGCCCGGTAATTCATTGCCGGGATTTTGTGTATCAGCCGTCCCTCCGGGACTCTAAAATCATTAGGTTTTTCCTTATCCGGCGATGAATCGCCGGCCTATTGTCAGATGTTCCTCCGGAACAAACGACCGAAACGCCATAAGTTAGCGCCTATGCCTCTAACCCCCCTTTATTAAAGGGGGGAATGGGGGGATTTTGAATGCAAATTGGCATCACAACTTGTCGATTTCTTTTCCCGTGCGATAGGCAAGCGCTTGGGCAGTGGCTATCAGCTTACCGTCAAGGTCTCGTATCTCGCAGAGATAACTCGATGTGCGGCGGGTCTTGTGCATTTCTGTCGCCTTCGCTTCGAGCATGCAGCCGGATTCTGGCGCAGATACGTACGTTATGCTGACGTTAAGTGCAACAGATAGTACCCCATGTGTATTGCATGCAAGCTGGAAGGCCTCGTCTATCAGGGAAAACAGGGCTCCCCCATGAGTGAAACCGAACATGTTCCGGATGTCGGAATTCACTCTCATTCGCACAGTCGCGGTCCCAGACCCGACGTCTGTCACTTCCATTCCCAGCAGCCGACCGTACGGCTCGGACTTTGACAGCTCTATCAGCTCACGGTGCAATTTTTCTTTCATGGTTCTCCCGCACTATTTGAGACAATTCCAATGGTCGGCTGAGTACCTGTCCACCCAAGAGGCCGAAGGACATCAACAGCTTGGCCATATCCTCCAGAGGCATGTCCAGCCGCACGAAATCTTCCTCAGGGACTAACGCGTTGAACCCCGTGGCAGGAATCGGAGAGTTCGGAACGAACACCATGTAGTGTTTCACTCCGTCAATCAGCGTATAGCTTTGACCGGAGGTCAAGAAAACCAACATTTTCACGTTGCCCAACTTCACGTATCCGACTCCACCGAACCGGTCCAGGCCTTCACCTCTGTTGTTCCCGAAAATCTCCACTACCTGTTCGACCCCCGCGTAAATCTTTCCGAATAGGGGTATTCTTGCCACCATGCCGTTTATGGCTTCGTGAATTTTCGCGACTGTGGCGCGTGTAACGAGGAACCCGAGGAGGACCAACAAGCACACAACTACAAGATACCCGGCCAGGTATCCTGAATATTTGTTTGCGTCTCCTACTATCTGGAGGATGAAAAGCCCGAAACTGCTGCTCGGCCCTATATACGCGTCGGCAATTCTGACTATCCAGCCGACCACGAAGACTGTCACAATGAAGGGCAGCAGAGTTGCCAAACCTGTCAAAAGAAACCGCACGAATGTGCTAGCTGCTTGTCGCATTCATCCCTCTCCCGTCAGGTTCCGGTTCCCATACCATTTCGCAATTATACATATAAGATGGCGCAGGCTGAGGTGTTCTGAGCGGAGTGATTAGACGGCTTTGCGTCGTCCGGAGCGAAGGATACCTCCAGCCTCCCAGATTATCAGAAGAAAAGCGAATCGGTATCATATGTGGACGCCCGATTTTCCACGATTCTAATCGGCACATCCTGTCGAATTGTTTTGCACGCTCTCGTTGCAATGATATAAGATGAGGCATTGGAGTTTCTTAAAAATCCCTTCAGGAAACGGCGTGGATTAACCCGTAAGCCCGTCTGGAGGGATTTTGCGCGCTATATTTTCGGAACAGACTTATATTTCAAGAGTTATCGAGGCTATTGGGCTCCGCCAATTCCATGCCACACTGTCTGCTCAGGTGCCGAATCAGGTGCTGACTTGCCCTGAACTGAAGCTTCCGGTCGCACAGCCTTTGGATCTTTCACAGGCCCCCTTGCCTTGGACTGAACCTCGGATGGGGTCTCGACGAAAGAGAAGTAACCGGCCATCGAAAAGAAGAGCACGAGAAAAATGCCGAGAATAATCATAATCCAATCACTATTCGTTCTCGTTTTGCTGAGTTCCGGACTTCTTTTCGCTCTCGATTGCAAAGGCATTGTTGTTTCATCCTCCCGGAAAAGAGGATTATACAGGAAACTGTGGCGTGTGTCATGGGAGCCAATGCATTTTTCGCCCCGAGTGTAGTATAAGATGAGGACTCAATTGTTGAAGGCAGGCTCAAGTGAATGAACACGAAAGGCAATGCAAATGTGAAAACCGGTCAATGAAATTTCGCCGGGCATCGTCACATGAACAAGAAAAGGGGAACGGTTTGCCCCCCGGCTCGATCTTTAAGATATAACGGTACCACAGGTTTGTATGAAAGTTTGTGCCCGCATCGGAAAGCACAGAGGAATTCTGTCCCGTTTGCCGATGATCGTCGGTCTCACGGGAACCATCGCGAATAGCTTATTCAAACACCCGGAGGGGAGATCATGGATGCAGAAGCTTTCGTAAGAGACAAAATTCGATGGTTAGGTCACGCTACATTCCGTATAGAAGGATCGCAAACCACGGTGTATATCGATCCCTGGAAACTGGCAGAGCCGAAACCCGCGGATGTGATCTGTATCACGCATAGCCACTATGACCATCTTTCGGAAGAAGATGTGCAAAAAATCAGAAAGCCCTCGACCGTAATTATCGGGCCGCCTGACTGCAAAGCAAGTTTCGGCGACGCGTTCAAATCCATTGCTCCAGGTCAGAGCGTGGAAGTGGGAGACGTCATGGTGGAAGCGGTTCCCGCGTACAATACGGACAAGGAATTTCATCCCAAAAAGAACGGCTGGGTAGGGTACGTCATTACAATTGACGGTGTTCGGGTATACCATGCGGGAGACTGCGATGTTATTCCTGAAATGAGTAAAGTATGTGCGGATGTAGCTCTCTTGCCGGTTGGAGGCACATACACGATGACAGCAGCTCAGGCTGGGGAAGCCACATCCAAGATAAACCCGAGAGTTGCAGTTCCCATGCACTGGGGCGATATTGTGGGCTCGGAGAAGGACTCTAAAGCTTTTGCAACTTCTGCAAAATCGCCGGTAGTGGTTCTGGAGATTACACAGTAGGTAAGGTGACAAAGCATTTATGAACGAATCAAGATCGACAACAGATCAGGTGAGGGTGCGCTTCGCGCCTTCACCCACAGGATATTTGCATCTGGGCGGTGCCCGCACTGCTCTGTACAATTGGCTCTGGGCCAAGAAAACCGGGGGCGTATTCATCCTCCGGATAGAAGATACCGACACCGAACGGTCTACCCAGGAGTCCGTGCAGGAGATTTTTGACGGACTCACATGGCTCGGGCTTGATTGGAATGAAGGTCCCTTCTTTCAGACCCATAATTTTTCAAAACACGTGGAGGCTGCACACAAACTTCTCGAATCCGGTCACGCGTACAGGTGCTTCTGCACAAAAGAAGAGCTGGATGCTCAGAGAAACGATGCAGAGGCACGGAAAGTCGCGTTTATGTACGATGGACGGTGTAAAAGGCTTACACCCGAAGAGATAGACAGCAGAGTATCTCAGGGAATGCCGTACGTAATCCGTTTTCGAGTGCCCAGAGATCCGTCCGCGATAGTGGCATTTCAAGATTTCGTGTACGGCAGAATCGAAAAAAGGGGGCAGGATTTAGAGGACTTTGTCATTCTCAGATCGGACGGACGCCCATTATACATATTGAGCAATGCAGTCGATGATGCATTGGATCGCATCACGCATGTGATACGCGGTGCGGATCATCTCGCCAATACTCCCAAGCAGGTGCTCATATACCGAGCTTTGGGAATCGAGCCACCCGCGTTTGCCCACATACCTCTCACTCTGGATAATAAGAAAGCCAAACTCTCCAAACGAAGTCACGGCGAGGTGGTTACCGTATCCTATTATCGCAAGCAAGGATTTCTCCCCTGGGCGCTTTGTAATTTCATGGCCTTGCTCGGCTGGTCTCCCGGTGATGGACGTGAATTCTTCTCTCCGGAAGAGATGATCGAAACATTCGAGCTTTCCAAGATCAACCGTTCCAATTCCACATTCAACTATGTTCCCGGAGATCCTCGTAATTGGACAGACCCGAAAGCCATTCATTTCAATGCTACGTACATTCGGACTCTGCCGCTTCAGGAGCTGATTCCCTACGTGAAACAGGAACTCGTTGAAGCCGGGCTCTGGCACGATTCTTTCGAGAACAGCGACAAGCAATGGTTCGAGAACACCGTTGACCTGATCCGAGCCAGATACCTGACACTCAAAGACTTTTCCACTCGTGGCAGGTGCTATTTTGCTGACGAATTCGAGTTCGACGAAGCCGCGGTGAAGAAGAATCTGGGGAAAGATCCCCAACTTGCGGAATATCTGCCCGAGATGGCATCGCTCATAGAAAAGCTGCAAACATACGATACACATTCTGTCGAGGACGTCTTCCGCTCGTACTCCGAACAGAAAAACGTGAAAGCCGGACTCCTTATCAATGCCGCCCGGACCGCAGTGTCCGGCACCTCAGTGGGACCCGGCCTTTTCGAGATGCTTGAAGCCATCGGGAAAGATCGGGTTGTGGATCGTCTGAAAAACGCTGTGCACCGGATTCCGTATCAGCAGTAAGGTTAAGATCCGGGAGAACGTGACGGCGAAAAATCGTTCGATTGCATTGAAGCGGTAACACGAACCTACTGGGCAGGTCCGGGAATACGAGGGTGCAACTGACCTGCGAAGCCAGGTCAATGCAGTTAAACCGATTGCTACAAATTCTGACGTTTATCCAATGCTCCAATATGAGATACTGGTGGGGACCGGCCTCCCTGCCGGTCATTCTATCGATATCATTGAGCATATTGAAGATGTGCCGGCACGGAGGCACGGCACCCACCAATGTTCCTACATCTTGAATCGGAAACTAATTTTGGGAGTTGCTATAGTATCTTGAAGGCAAAATGGTAGAGGCGCTTCCCGATGAACATGAAATCGGTGTACTGAACTCTTGTATCGGTGCATTTTCTGAAAAACCTCGACATAACCCGGATTCTGCTGCATGATTGCTTGACGTGTTGTTCAGCCTTTTGCTATTTATGTCACGTCCTTGCGCCATCCGAGTGCAGAACCCCGACCCTGAACGGCTGCGCGGTTCCTCGCCTCACCGGACCAGCCGGTTCCGGACATTTTATTGGAGGAGATGAGTCCATGAGCGAATACGATATTGAACTTACCGAAGAGCACATAATGCTCCGAGACATGGTGCGTAAGTTTGCGGAAAAAGAAATTGCGCCTGTGGTGGATAAAGATGAAAACGAGCATCGCTTCCAGAGGGAATTGGTCAATCAAATGGCCGAACTGGGGCTTTTCGGATGTCCTGTTCCTGAGGAATACGGCGGAAACAACATGGGGTACCTTGCCCATGCAATTGTAACCGAAGAAATCGGTCGCGCTTCCGGCTCTCTTCGCGTGGCGTTCAATATGCAAACCATGGGGACATCGGTTTCGATTCTGAAATGGGGCAGTGAAGAGATAAAACGCAAGTACATTCCTGAACTTATGGCGGCGCGTCTTCTGGGATGCTTCGGAATCACCGAACCGGACGCGGGATCCGATACCGCAGCTATGACGACAACTGCCGTGAAAGACGGAAACGAGTACGTATTAAACGGTCGCAAGATGTGGATAACCTGGGCTCCTGTAGCAGACATGGCAGTGGTATTCGCCATGACTGACAAGAAGGCCAAGCACAAAGGTATGAGCGCCTTTGTCATGGATATGGATATGCCGGGAGTATCCACCCTGAGCATTAAAGAAAAGCTTGGGCTTTGGGCCTGCCCGACCGGCGAAATCATCATGGAAGACGTCCGTGTCCCTGCCGGCTACCTCCTGGGAGAGGAAGGCAAAGGATTCGGGATGCTCATGCAGGAACTGATCAGCACAAGGCTGAGTGCGGCCGCAGGAGCAGTCGGAACGTGTCAGGCAGCGCTGGACGAAGCAGTGAAGTATGCCACCGAACGTCAGCAATTCGGACAACCCATCGCACAATTTCAGATGGTTCAGGAAGTCGTCGCACGCATGGTAGCCGAAACCGAAGCTGCCCGTGCTCTTGTGTGGCGGTGCGCAATGCAAAAAGATCGCGGCCTCGTCAACAATATGCGAGAGACCGTCCTGGCGAAATACTACGCATGCAGAGCAGCAGATGAAGTGCCAAATCTCGGGTTGGAAGTACTGAGCGCCTACGGATATTCCAATGAATACCCCATAGCGCGCATACTTCGAGATGGAAAAGTGTACAAAATCCTTGAAGGCGCTACAAATATCATGAAAATGATCATCGCCCAGGATGCGCTCAACCTGAAGAAGGCAAATAGATAGTTCAACAATAGCAACACGCGAGAATCGGAACACCTCCGGCTCTCGCGTTTTCTGTTCTCATGCGATTTCCCAATCAAGATAATATTGGGGGGGAACTTCTTATACCTATTCGCTTTTATGAACATAATATGGCCGGCAGGGACGCCGGCCGCTACCGGCTCTGGTAGAGTCCGGCGTCCCTGCCGGACCTCTCTGTTTTGTTCTTTTATTGGCGAAACGGTATTAGAAGAAGTTCCCCCCCGATTTTCCTTTCTTGATTGAGAAAACTGAATAGGAAGTCAAATGAGCTTTGCTTTTGAAGTGCTTCATCGTGACGCGGGCAGTGCGGCTCGGCTGGGTCGAATGACGATCCGCGGCATCGAGGTACCGACTCCTGCTTTCATGCCGGTTGGTACCCGGGGCGTAGTGAAGACCCTTTCTTCTCAGGAAATTAAGGATTTCGGATACAAGATAATTCTGAGCAATGCATACCACCTCTACCTTCGTCCGGGTCACAAACTGGTGGAGCAGCTTGGGGGATTGCATCGCTTCATGAATTGGGACGGTTTGATTCTCACGGATAGCGGCGGGTTTCAGGTGTTCAGCCTTGCGCGGTTGAGGAAACTCACGGACGAGGGGGTGCTTTTTCAATCGCACATAGACGGCAGCTCTCACCTTTTCACCCCGGAACTATGCATTGAGGTGCAGGAGGCTCTGGGATCCGACATTATTATGTGCCTTGACGATGTACGGGGATATCCGGCAACTCGAGAAGAAGCCCTTGAAGCGCTTCTCAGGACGACCCGCTGGGCGGCATTGTGCTTAGGAGCCAAAAAAAGGGTTGACCCTGCCTTATTCGGCATAGTACAAGGGGCGATGTACCCGGACCTCAGGAGGTTGAGCGCCGAGAGCTTGGCCGACCTGAATCTGGATGGATATGCCGTCGGCGGATTGAGCGTCGGGGAACCCCGTGAGCTTATGGTGGAAATGTTTGAGGTGACGTTGCCTCTGATTTTTGAAGCGGTTCCTCGATACGTTATGGGTGTCGGAAAGCCTCAGGACATTATAGATGGGGTCCTGCGGGGGGCCGACCTGTTCGATTGTGTGCTCCCCACGCGAAATGCCCGAAACGGTACGCTCTACACCTCGCACGGATCGGTTAACATCAGAAATTCCCGATATCGTGACGATCCCCGCCCGATAGATCCCCAGTGCCAATGCCTGTTGTGCAGTAGTTATTCCAGAGCCTATTTAAGGCATCTTTTTCAGGAACGAGAGATCTTCGGTCTCCGGCTTGCGACTTTGCACAATCTGAGCTTTTATTATCATATGATGGAAAATATAAGGATAGCAATTACGCAAAATCGTTTACACTCTCTCGCACGAGATTTCTCGGTACAAATGGAGGAGACCGATGATTGATATCGCTTATGCAATGGCCCCGCCCTCAGGGCAAGGTGGCGGTGACAACGCTTTGATCGCATTCTTGCCCATGATTCTCATTTTTGCGGTCTTCTATTTTCTGCTGATCAGGCCGCAACAGAAGAAAGCTAAAGAGCATAAATCCATGCTCGACGAACTCAAGAAGGGCGACGCCATTATCACGCAGGGTGGCTTGTACGGGAAGATAGTCAGTGTCTCGGACAATGTGGTAACCCTGGAGGTTGCGGACAAAGTCCGGGTAAAGATTTCCAGAGCCCATATTGCCGGTTTGGCTCCTGCAGGCATCGACCAAAATCCGTAAGGAGCGAATAAATGAACCAGAGCCTCAGGTGGCGAATAGTTACTGTAGCCATAGTACTTGTCGCATGTGTTTTTCTCCTGTACCCCTCCGTTGGCCCAGTCCCGGAATTCTGGCAGAAGTACCTTCCGAACAGCCCTGTTCGGTTAGGGTTGGATCTTCAGGGCGGTCTGCATCTCGTACTCGAGGTTCAGGCTGAGGCGGCTGTAGAAACTATGGTCGATCAGACCATTTCTGAAGTGCTGTCTCTCATGAAGGACGAGAAGATTCGCTACAATGACGCTATTCGGACTTCGCCCAATTCTCTGGCGGTAATTCTGAAAGATGCAGACCAGGCATCGCTGTTTGATGCAAAGATTCTCGACAAGCTTCCGAGCTTCAGAAAAGTCTCGTCCGGCACCACAGACAAGGGATATGAAATTCAACTCCAAGTCGATCCCAAGGTGGCAGAATCTATCAAACAGAAGGCGGTTCGCCAGGCCGTGGACACCATCCGCAATAGGGTAGACGCATTCGGTGTTGCGGAGCCTGA
The DNA here is from genome assembly GCF_000266945.1 of Desulfomonile tiedjei DSM 6799. Taxonomy (NCBI): domain Bacteria; kingdom Pseudomonadati; phylum Thermodesulfobacteriota; class Desulfomonilia; order Desulfomonilales; family Desulfomonilaceae; genus Desulfomonile; species Desulfomonile tiedjei. Next base: position 5,626,464 of record NC_018025.1, on the reverse strand, counting down.
CGTGGTTATCCATGGCCAGGACAGGATTATTGTTCAGTTGCCTGGCCTCAAAGAGGATATCAACCGCGCGATCGATATTATCAAGCAAACTGCCCGCTTGGAATTTAAACTCATAGACGAAAAGGGAGATCTCACTGCCGCCCTCAAAGGCGATGTCCCGCAAGGCGACGAAGTTCTCTACAAAATAGACAAAAACCCGAGAACGAATGCTGTGACCCGGACGCCATACCTGGTGAAGAAACAGACGCTCATGACCGGAGACGTCATTACCGATGCCAGGGTACAGCCTGACCAGATGGGCAGAATGATCATTGCCATGGAGTTCAACAGTATCGGCGCCAGACAATTCGAGCGTATAACCGGCGAACACGTTCGGGAACGACTCGCGATCATTCTGGACAATCGGGTTTACTCTGCTCCGGTAATAAAAGACCGCATTTCCGGAGGCTCGGCAATCATTGAAGGTGCATTTACTCCGGATGAGGCGCACGACCTGGCTCTGGTTCTTCGAGCCGGCTCGCTTCCCGCTCCGGTGAAGATACTGGAAAACAGGACTGTCGGACCGTCCCTGGGAGAGGATTCCATTCGGTCCGGCCGCAACGCGATTCTCGTCGGAATCGTGCTCATCGTAATCGGCATGGCCGTTTATTATAAATGGTCCGGAGTCGTGGCCGACATTGCTCTGGTGCTGAACCCGCTCCTGTTGTTTGCAGTAATGGTTTCTCCCGGTCTGCGGGCTACCCTGACTCTGCCGGGTCTCGCGGGAGTCGCCTTGACCATGGGTATGGCCATTGACGCGAACATCCTGATTTTCGAGAGAGTTCGTGAAGAATTGCGAGCAGGAAAATCACCCCGAGCGGCAATGGAGACAGGTTATAACAAAGCTTTCCTGACCATCATCGATACGCACTTGACGAACATCCTTGCGGCACTGCCGCTCATCCAGTTCGGGACCGGGCCGGTGAAAGGGTTTGCTGTCACTTTGTGTGTCGGTCTCATCATTTCGCTTTTCACTGCCTTTTTCGTGACCCGCACGATCTTTGATTATGGCTTCCAGGTCAAAGGCATCAAGAAAATAAGCATATGACATCTGATGAAACAGGGAGGCGGTCATACGTGAACGCCTCCTTCGATTTAAAGAGGATTTCAGCGTGGAACTCATAAAACCGAACACGAACATTGATTTCATGGGCAAACGTCATTATGCCTATCTTTTTTCTCTCCTCTTATTTGTGGCGGCTCTCATATCGATCCCCATTAAAGGCCACATCCGCCTCGGAATCGACTTCAGCGGGGGCGCACTGGTGCAGGTGAAGTTCAACAAACCCGTCCATACCGATGAGATCAGGGATGCTCTCAAACAATATGGCGAAGGTTTGGTTGTGCAAAAGCTGGTTGGTGTGGAAGAATTCATCATTCGATTCGAAACAGGTGAGGAGGGCTCGGATCAGCTTAATAAACAGATTTCCCAATTGCTGGAGGCGAAGTTCGGCAAGGGTAATTTTGAAATCCGCAGCCTTGAGATGGTCGGTCCCAAGGTGGGGAAAGATCTTCAGCAGTCGGCAATCTGGGCTACTGTTATAGCGCTTGGAATGCTTCTTGTCTACATGGCGTTTCGGTTTACCTTCACTATGGGGTTGGGTGCCATTGCTTGCCTCTTGCACGATCTGGCAATGGTCTATGGATTCTTTGTGTGGACCGGATTGGAGTTCAATCTGACTATTCTGGCAGCATTCCTCACCGTAGTCGGGTATGATATAAACGATACCATCGTGGTATGCGACAGGGTCCGAGAGAACCTGAAGACCATGAAGAAACAACCCTTGATAGATATCTTCAACGTTTCCATAAATCAGACCCTGTCCAGGACAATTCTCACCAGCGGCTTTACCACTCTTTCGGTAATTGCTCTGCTTTTCTTCGGGACTCCCGTTTTGCAGGACTTTGCTTTGGCTCTTATTGTGGGTATAATATTCGGAACGTATTCTTCCATATTCGTGGCTTTAGCTCTTGTTTTGGAACTGGATCGGTTCTTGCCTGTAAAACGCGGCTGATCCGGGCGACTGGAACTTATGCACGTCCTTGAAGGACATGAGAAAATCCTCTCGTTTCTTGCACTGACCGCTCAGAATGACCGGCCTGCCCATGCATATCTCTTTTCAGGAAGAGAAGGTGTGGGCAAGAAGCTGGTTGCTTTGCGGTTTGCTTGCTTTTTGAACTGCCCCTCGCCTACGGATGCGGATTATTCCTGCTCAACCTGCACAAGAATGGTGGAAGGAAAACATCCGGATATTCGGATAACTCTTCCGGAAAAGAACATGATCCGGATAGACAAGGTGAGGGAGATCCAGTCTGTATTGCGGTATGCTCCTGTTGAATGCCGGTACAGGGTCGTTATTATCGATGACGCACACCTGATGAATCGATCTGCTCAGAATGCGTTGCTCAAGACCCTTGAGGAACCTCCGAATTATTCGATTCTGATTCTGATCAGCTCAAGGCCTTCCTTGATGTTACCTACCGTACGCTCTCGTTGTCGGAAAGTGAGATTCGGCTCTTTGTCCACAGAATCGGTTGTCCGTATTTTACGAGATAACGGTATTGCGCCCGGTGAGGCGGGAGTATTGGCGCGACTTGCGTCAGGCAGCGCAGGACGTGCCTTGAAAATGGAAAGTTCACAATACATGAAGCTCAGGGAAAAAGTCATTGCTGTGCTTTCCCATTCAGATTCTGTTGGTTTGCGTGGAGCACTTGAATTTTCCGCGACAATTTCATCGGATCGCGCAACAGCCATACAGGCGATCGAGATTGCATCAACGTGGATTCGCGATCTTCTCCTCGAACAGATCGGCACGCATTCCTCGGAGATGATTCATGTGGATTTTCTTGACAAAATTTCCGACACAGCCCATCGTCAGGATAGCGATCGACTCATTTCTCTGTACGATCAGCTTGTGAGAGCAGCGGAACTGATTGAAGCGGAGATCAACGTAAACCCGAATCTTGTCACAGACACGATGATGCTGAAAACCTTGCGTATTCTTGAGGGGCCTCACTTTGGAGTGGTCCCCGCGAACGGATAATTGCATGTCCACTGATAAATCTAAAAAAGATATTTCGTACTTACCGAGATCGTGGGGTTCGGCAGGTTTTAAGGAAAAAAACCATAAAGAAGTCGAAGAGCCTGCAATCGAAGAGCCCAAAATTGAAGAGCATGTAGACTACAAAGTCTCTGAATCGGAAGAAATCGAGAAAACCGAGGAAACAATTTCGGAATCGACAGAGGCCAAGAGGTGTTGCGCAGATCGCAGATGTCCTCGAATGGGCGCTGTTCCCGACCAGTTAGAGGAAGATTTTGAAGAGCCCCACCCGACAGGGGCCTGGGAACAATCCGATCCAACCAAGACACTGGTTCGGATCGTGGGGGTACGCTTTGGGTACGCGTCAAAAATCTACCATTTCGATTGCGGCGACATGAATCTGAGTGCAGGCGATTGGGTGGTAGTCAAGACCGAAAAAGGGTTGGGACTCGGGCTCATCGCTTTGCCCCCGTTCGAGCGGGAATTTGACGCGGTTCAACTCGAAGGTTTGCGGAAAATATTGCGAAAAGCCTGTCCGTCTGATTTCGAGCAAAAAGATCGATGCAGGGAAAAAGAGTACGAAGCGTACATGTATTGTCTCGAGAAAATAGAGACTTTAGATCTTCCCATGAAGCTCGTATCAGTTGAATGCTTCTTCGATTGCTCCAAGTACGTCTTCTACTTTACGGCTGAAGGTCGTGTAGACTTTCGCGAGCTGGTCAAGCTGTTGGTTGCCCGTTTCCCTGTGCGAATTGAGATGCGCCAGATCGGAGTCCGGCACGAAGCTAAAATGACGGGTGGCCTCGCCTGCTGCGGCCAGGAGCTCTGTTGTGCCCGGTTTTTGACCGATTTCAGGCCGGTCTCGGTGCGAATGGCGAAAACCCAGAATCTGTCGCTCAATCCGACCAAGATATCGGGAGTGTGCGGTAGATTGATGTGCTGTCTCGCATACGAACACGATGTGTACGAAGAGTTTAAGAAAGGTCTGCCGCGGGTGGGTAAAGCTGTAACGACCTCTCAGGGGGAAGGATTGGTTTTGAAACACAATCCTCTCGCAGAGACGGTATTCGTTAAGTTGCAGGACGAGACGATAGTTGAAGTTAACAAAAGCGAAATTGTAAAAGTCGGTTCATCCAGCTCGAAGAAGGGGGAAACTGACCCGGACGGCAGTAACGAGGCTGAAAATATCGCACACAAAGGCGAAACCGGGTCGGAACTGGATTGGTAAGTCCGCGAATGTTGTCCGTTTCGAGGAGGAAGTGCAGTGAATCGCCGCATCGGGATAGTCTTTTTTCTGATCGTGTTGTTGATCCCCCATTCGAATGCCTGGAGCGGAGCAACATTCGATCGAGTGGTGGGGAGCAACACTGTACGATTGGGAGCGCCCTACAACATTATTCCACATGGGTTTCTCAATTCTTCGGGTGAATGGGCAGGCTTTGAAGTGGACCTTGCCGCGGAATTGGCCAGACACATGAATCTTAAACTCGATCTGGTCAAAGTGAATGAGAAGACCTGGCGCTCTATGCTGTCGAAAGGGCAAATAGATGCGGCTTTGTGCAGAATAGTTCATCGCAGATCGCTGGAAAACGAATTCGACTTCTCGGTCCCGTACTTTTTTGACTCACCACAAGTTCTGGTACTTAAAGGTTCCTCCAAAGCAGTCTCGGATCTGAAAGGTCAGAAGATTGCGGCAGTCCAGGGATCGATTTTCGAGAAAACGGCTATGAGCCTGTTGAGACAGACGGGTGACGATGCTGCGCAGAAGAACGTGGTCTCGTACCCCGATAGACCTGCTTGTTTCATGGCTCTCGGCAAAGACAAGATTGGCGGCTGGCTGGATTCCGGTATGACACTGATGGAATACTCTGCAAAGAGTCCCGGTCGCTTCGAACTCATCCCTGCAGGGGATTCGGTGGAAGTCGTCGCCATAGCGCTCCCGTCCAATGATTCCGCCTGGCGAGATCTGGTCAATTTTGCTCTGCAAGATATGGCTGCAGACGGAACCTGGAAGAGGATTTACGATAAATGGTTCGGGCCGGATGCACCACATCCGCTACCTGCGAAGAGAACGATAGAAATCTGGCCGGAATAGTCCGTCATCAAAGAGCATTGAATGAAAAGAGTAATTTTAGGAACCGCCGGACATATCGATCACGGCAAGACACAACTTGTACGCGCGCTGACCGGAATCGATACGGACCGTCTGAAAGAAGAGAAGCAACGCGGCATTAGCATAGAGTTGGGCTTCGCGTTTCTCGAACTCGGCAATGATATCCGGATGGGCATCGTGGATGTTCCGGGACACGAGAAATTTGTCCGACAGATGGTGGCGGGCTCGGGCGGAATTGATATCGCAGCGCTGATTGTGGCTCTGGACGAAGGAGTAATGCCGCAGACCGTGGAGCATCTGGACATTCTGAACCTGCTGGATGTTCGTATGGGACTGGTTGTGCTCACAAAGGCGGACCTGGTTGACGAAGAATTGGCTCTCCTTGTGGAGGAGGATGCTCGGGATTCGGTAAAGGGAACTTTTCTCGAAAAGGCTCCCTTTGTCAAAGTCTCTTCCAAAACCGGCGAGGGGTTGGACAACCTTCGCGAAGTCCTGACGGACATGGCAACCAAGATTACGGAAAAGCCGGTTCACGGTCTCATGAGATTGCCGGTAGACAGAGTATTCACCCTGAAGGGGCACGGAACGATAGTGACCGGCACACTGATTTCCGGGACCATGTCCGTTGGCGACGAAATCGAGATTCTTCCCAGCGGCTTGAGAACAACGGTACGCTCGCTTGAATCCCACAACCGTCAGGAGGAAAAGGCCTTTCCCGGAGAGCGAGTGGCAGTCAATCTCCGGGGATTGGAACAGGCGCAGGTGCACCGTGGCGAAGTCCTCACTCATCCGGGCCAGTTCAAGCCTTCTTACATTGTTGACGTGAAACTCAGGTCTCTGGCGCGGTCACCCATTCCCTTGAATAATCGAAGAAAAGTCAGATTTCACCATTATACGTCGGAAGTTGAGGCGCGTATTATTTTGCCCGATATGGATGTCCTTGAGCCGGGTCACGAAGTGCTCGCACAACTGCGGGCGTCAGAGCCGGTGGTGCCTGCTGCAGGCGACCGGTTCGTTGTGAGAGCGCTCTCTCCGTCCATTACCCTTGGCGGCGGGGTGGTCATGAACCCCCGTGCGGCAAAGCTGCGGGCGAGGTCCGCGAAAACTTTTCTGGAACTGGACCGTGGGGACGACGTCAGCATTATCATCTCCCTGGTTCGCAGCGCAGGCATAATGGGCATCGGACGAAACGAGCTGCTCGGCCTCTCGGGTTTTTCTGTTAAACGTCTTGATAAGACACTGGAAACGCTGCGTAATTCAAGGACGATAATCCGTTTCGATCCCACAGAAAACCGCATGGTCCACAAGGACTTTTTTGAAATAGTTCGAACTAGAATTCTGAAGCGCCTGACTGCTTTTCATGCCGAACATCCCCTCAAAGAAGGCATGTCAAAGCAGGAAGTGCGTTCGTCATTGCCCGGTTCGGAAAAACTCATTAAAGCTGTTATGGATTTTCTCGTTTCAAAAGCTGAAATAGCGGATGAAGGAAATCTCCTTCGCCTGAGTTCTCATAAAGTCCAACTCAACGAGAATGAAAAGGACATCAAAGACAGGCTTGCGGCGCTGATAGTAAAGGCCGGCAACGCGCCTCCTCTTTTCAAGGAAGTTGTAGCCGCTGCGAAAGTGGACCAGAAGCAAACGCGCAATCTTATGAGCATCTTGGAAAAAGAAGGTCGAGTGGTTCGGATTAGTGAAGATTTCTATTTTTCTAAAGATTTCGTAGACGACATCAAAAGGAAACTCACTGACTTCATCAAGCGTGAGGGCGGGATCACTCCATCTCAATTCGCCGAAATAACGAAGTCTTCGCGAAAATTTAACATTCCGCTCCTGGAGTATTTGGACAGGCAGCGATTCACCATGCGAGTGGGCGATCAGCGAGTGCTGAGAGGTTCGGGAAGCTCCGGTGAAGGCGGCAAGGTGGAATAGAATTCTGCGACTCGTTTCAATTTTTGAAGACATTCAGTCCGCTGGCTTTCAAAACGTCTGGCGGAATCGGGGCTCTTTTCTGCAAGGTATTTCATCAATGCCCAAGCTTGATGATCCATGCACGCGTACGATTGTTCGAGGAGACCTATCAGTCTCCGGTCCACATCGGAAATGCGGGTGTTGGATACTGCCTTGAGTTTGGCCCTGATAACACGGACCCGTTTCTGCACGTTCTTGACTATCTCATTCGCGGTTTCCTTGGACACGATATTTGCCACAAATCCATCGGCAGTAGTTCCCAGGAGGAGGAAAGAATCGTTCAGGTATGCGGTTGCAGTTTCGCCGAAAGCGTTGAGAAACACAGCCTGATCAGAGCCCTGGGCCGGTCCTGCTATGATGAAAAGACCTAAACTGAAAAAAAGAATGAGATTTTTCATGAGCAATTCGGTTTAAGTGATAATTGTAGTAAGATGTCCTTTTGCCTGATTGACACGAAACCGGTGCGGAATCGTTCCGCAATGCCCAAAAGTCTTACCATGACGCTGGAAAGGAGACAACCTTTTTCATGAAAATACTGTTACACGCGTGCTGCGCACCCTGCCTGGTTCATCCTCTGGAAGATCTGCGCTCACAAGGTCATGATGTCACAGCGATATTCTTCAATCCGAACATCCATCCGTACACCGAATATTTGCGGAGACTGGATGCATTCACGGTTTTCACCCAGGAGAATCAGGTAAAAACCGTAACCGCAGATTTCGATGCCGGAATGGAAGAGTGGTTCAGAGAAGTCAGTTTCCGTGAGGCTCAGCGCTGCCGTGTGTGTTTCCACCTGCGTATGGATGCTATTGCCGCTTTTGCCGAAGCCAAAGGATTCGATGCGTTCTCAACGACACTGCTTTACAGCCGTTTCCAGAAACACGATCTTCTGAAACAGATCTGTGAAGCGGTTTCGGAGAAACACGGGATTCCTTTTCACTACGCTGATTGGCGCACCGGCTGGAATGACGGCGTGAAGAAATACCGAAAATTGGGACTCTACAGACAGAAGTACTGCGGGTGTGTTTTCAGCGAAAAAGAGAGAGCTTTGAAGATTCTTTGATCAAAGCTTGCGGCTGCTCTCCCTCTTTGTCGAAGGGACTTACGTAGGATGCTGGTGAGCGCAGCGAACCGCATCAATCGAGTCATCTGTTGGTTTCGCGACCGATGCGGTTCATTTCATTCACCGCATCCTACTTTTCTTTTTTCGCCAAGACACCGACGAAAAAACGAAAGAAATAGAAGATTTGGTGGGCAGGAACGAGACGAGCCCCGATCATCATATTTCGAAGGGCTTTCAAGCTGAAAGTCTCGCCGATCCATATGCCGGGCGAGGTGTTGCGGATGAGCCGTTGAAACCCAAGCGGCCCGAAGAGATAGGGAACGCCGACGAAAATATTCCCGCCTTTTCTCACGACACGTGCCATTTCGGACAATGCGTTTGACGGGTCAGGCAAATGTTCGAGCGTGCTGCTGTTCCAGCACAGATCCACAGCTTCGTCCCGGAACGGCAGATGATTCAAATCCGCGACCACCAGAGAGAGTGCCGGGTCCCTGAGCCTCGCCTGTTCCAGCGCCTCCAGATCGATATCCGCAGCGACACTCAACGCGATTTTCGGATGACGCGCCAGTATGGATGAAGCAAAAGCAGGTCCCGATCCGGCTTCCAACACCACCGCATCTGAACCATGTATGCCGCGGGTCACAAAGTACTCCGCAAGTTTCGAATTCAGGCCGTTTCTGAGCCAGTCGAAAAACCGATACACGAGAGTCTCCGGAGAGCCGAGCTGCCATGCTTTTGTTGCCATATTTCAGCCGGCCTTCCGAACAATTGCCATGATGGAACTCCCAAAGGGAACATCCCATCGGCGGAGAAATTTCCGTTCTAGGTTCATGACCTGAAACAGAAATCCGTTTACAGCAGGATGCATTTCTTTCAGCTCGGATTTAGGGGTATCGTTTTCAACGTGTCCACCGCCCTGCAGAGCGAGCCGATATGCGGCTACCGCAGGAAATACCGATCCGAACACGTGGGTTATGCGAAGGATCTCAGCATTTCCCCGGGAGAGGAGCTTTCGTACCCGTGCTCGCGTGTACCGGCGGCATGCACCGACTGCCTTATGGTGTTCAGGGGTCATCAGCCAATCATATGCCGGTACGATCAGTATCAAGTGACCGCCGGGTTTCAGCACCCGCAGCAATTCCGAGTACGCAGCGTCTTCTGAAACAGCGGTGCACTCCAGCACATCTATCGAAGTGACTGCATCGAATGTATTGGAACCGAATGGTATTTCGTTGATCGAAGCCCTGCAGGTTCTTTCCAGGCCGCGTTTCCTGGAAAATGCCGCGGCTTCAGGCGATAAATCGAATCCGTACGCATCGGAAGTGAGATGTTGGGTAATATTCCAGAGATTCTGGCCTGTTCCGCACCCTGCATCCAGTACCCTTGCGTCACGCCTGATATTCAACCCCTGCAACGCGTCCAGCAGTATCGAGTGGAGTCCTCTAAACCACCAGTATGTCGGCTCGAGATCGAAAAGAGTCTGGTATTCGTGAGACTCCAAGCGTCAATCCTCAACGGGAAAGCTGAACGTATCCGAATCCGCCGCATCGTAGCGGAGAGATTTGAGCATGATGAAGTCGGATTCTTCCAGGAATTTTATGGCGTGGGATTCATTCGTTTTGAGAATTACACCCTGGCTGGTTCCCACGCGGAATTCGTCGCGCTCTCCGTTTTCCACGTTCACTGTTTTGATCGTTGCTGACCCGCGGCTGATATAAAAGAAAATCACCGTCTTTTTGTGGTAATGATTCCCCATTACCGCGTCGGCTTTCATGCTGCCCCGGATCAGGTTTTCCCAGTGTCCGTCATTGAGTACTTCCTGGAAGTGCCCGCGCTCGTCGTTTCTCTCGAACGACGGTTTCAGTATTTCGTGAGACATCAGTCAATCCTGCGTAATCTGGCCGTAAAGATTCGGAGTACGTACTGCATTCCCGTTTTAAAGAACTTTAGGATGCTCGGCGCTGATTTGGATATCCCTTTGGCTCGATCCCTGAACACGTAAGGCATTTCGAGCACTGTCAGACCCTTTTTGCGGCAAGTATACAGGAATTCCATAAAATATGCGCCGTACCCGGTGGGAATAATGGATACCTTATCGAATACCCGTCTCCGGAGAACCACGAACCCGCTGTCATAATCCTTAATCCCATATCCGAGGACCAGGGTTGCCAGACCGTTGATGAGACGGCTCGAGATCACTCGCAATGGAGTCCGGTCGTCAAGACCTCCCGGAGCATAGCGAGAACCGACAACAATATCGTATTCATCAAGCTCTTTGATCATCGCGGGCAACATGGAAGGCGGCATACACATATCCGCATCCATCCATCCCACAATCCGGCCTCTGGATTCAATAATGCCTCTGTTGAATGCAGACGCGAGTCCACGAGTATCCACCCGCCGAATGAGCACGACCCGCGGGTCGTTCAGGTCTTCCACCAACTTCCAGGTCTCATCCGCAGAATTATCGTCTACAACGATAATTTCCACCGGATCTTTGACATGTTCAAAAATGCTGTTGATGGTGTCGAGAATGTTTTCACGCTCGTTATATGTGGCCAGAACAATGGAAACCTGCGCATCTTGGTTCAAGGAAATACCTCCCAAAAACAGTTCTTATCCGCATAATCGGAACCAAAAAAGCAAGATTTAGGGGATCCTTTTTTATAATGGATTACGTCGCTAGCTCAGCCAGCGTAGGATTCGCTGCGCTCATCACATCCTACGTGAGCTGATAATGGCTGTTCTGGTCCGGTGGATCATGGCCTATGCGATCGTAGGGGCATCCCTTGTGGGTGCCCATTAGCGACCGGCTTCCAGCCGGCCGTCCAGAAAGAGCAGGTCTCGTGCCTGCCCCTACCGTGGCTGCGCTCGCAATACCGAGGACACATGCAGCTATTGCTTCGATTGAGATCTGAGCTAAGTCAACAATCCATTTGTCAAAAGGTCCCCAAGCCCTCCCAAGAAACTTTTGATATTTGATCGAATTCTGAATCTTTCTCACGAAAAAAGCAGAATTCGATCAAGCATCGAGCCTCTTGGAAGGTCAGGGAAACGCTTCTTAAAAGAAGGGTCTCCCCAGTTTTACGGCTGCGAAATCGCGTTGATATCCACCCTGGCTAAGAGGTGTGACATTCCATGAGCTTGGTTGCGACTTCTTCCATTTGAGCACGGGTTAATCCCAGGCCGGATGGCAGGTAAAGTCCTCGGTTCCACAAGTCCACCGATACGGGATTATTGACGGAAACGTCAGGGTATGCCGGATTGTTCCCGTTCATGAATACAGGCTGTATGCTCATGGGACAGAAAAAGGATCGGGTATCCACCCCCTTTTCCCGAAGCTTCTTCATGAGATCGTCCTTGCTCAACCCGAATCCATCGCCCACGAGAATCCCATACATCCAGTACACGTTCTTGGCCCAGGGCTCTTCATACGGCAGTGTCAAATCCTTGGCATTCGCGAGCAACTCGTTATACGTCTCGCCAATCCGGCGCTTGGCTGCAATCTTCTCTTCCACCATTTCCGTCTGCGCTACACCGATAGCAGCCTGTACGTTGGTCATGCGATAGTTGAAAGCAACGACATCATGGACAAAGCGAGGCTCGGTGAATCCCTGATTGCGCAAAAGCTGCATTTTTTCCGCAAGTCCGCGGTCGCGACAGAGAACCATACCGCCTTCGCCGGTTGTGAGTATCTTGTTGCCGTAAAAACTGAAGCACGAGGCGTCTCCGAAACTTCCGGCTTTCTTGCCGTTCACTTCAGCACCGTGGGCCTGGGCGCAGTCTTCGATCACATACAAATTGTGTTTAGCCGCTATCTTCACGATCGCTTCCATGTCGCAGGGATGCCCGTACATGTGCACGACCATAATAGCCTTGGTCCGCGGTGTAATTCTCTCTTCAATACGCTGTGCGTCAATGCACCAGGTTCTGGGGTCCACATCCACCAGCACCGGTTTTGCTCCGGTTTGAATAACAGTATTAGCAGACACGATAAGTGTGAAATCAGGAATAATGACCTCATCACCACTCCCGATATTCATCGCGACCATCGCCATATGGAGAGCAGTTGTGCAATTCGTACAGGCTATGCCGTACGGCATCCCTACATAGGCGCTGAATTTCTCTTCAAAAAGTGAAATGTATTTACCAGCGGAGGAGATCCAATTGGTCTCCAGGCATTCAGTCACATACTTTAACTCTCGGCCATCAAGCACAGGCTCGCAGACAGGAATCATATTCCGTCCCCCAATGTATCGGACTGGGATAAACATCGGACGACAGAGCGGCTTTCCAGACTGCCTGCTTGTCACCGAATAGCTTATCGCTAAACTTTCCTTGTTTACACCTCACAGAGTCTCAGGTCAAGCACCGATTATGCGAAAAATTTTTGCTGTTTCCATCATTCGCGATTATTCATTGTCCCACAATGATACATCGTGTGACGAGCGGAAAATCTGACAGGGAAATGTTTCCATGAGAAAACTTTAGATCCATTCAAATATCTGGATTATGACTCTAATTTAACTTGCCGGACACAACTTCCTTCAATAGAATCCGACCGCCGAAATCAAAACATAGTGAATCGCTGAATGCGGAGGTCTCTGTGGAACTGGAGGAAGTCAGGGAAGAGGTAGCAGAAGAACTTCTTTCCAAGAACAAAAATGAAAAGTGGTTATCATTCCTGGCGCTCACCACAGTATTGTTTGCGGTATGTGCCACATTGTCGTCTTTCAAGGAAGGCAACAACTCGGTTGATTCGGTTCTGAATCAGACACAAGCTGCGAATCAATGGTCGTACTATCAGGCAAAGAGTATCAAAACTTACCTGTATGAAATGCAGAAGGAGAAACTCACCCTGGATCGTGAAGCCCGGCAGAACGCTTCCGGTGGAATTCAGGCAGCTCGATATGATGAGCTGATACAATCGTACGCGAAAGACATTGCGCGTTACGATGCGGAGAAAAAGGAGATATCCGCGGAGGCGCGGAAGTATGAAAAAATGCGGGACGAAGCCCAATGGAGAGCGGATACGTTTGGTATGGCGGTTATTTTTCTGCAGATGTCGATACTTTTGTGCTCACTGTCTGCTCTCATGAGGAGAAAACTTCTTTGGCTCGTAGGATCTCTCGTGGGGCTGGTGGGAGTATTCTATTTCTCTAACGGTTTTCTGAAATTTCTCCCCTAGAGGGAGGGTGATCGTTCTCAGAAGATGTTCCAATCCTTGATGACTTCTCGATGGGGGATTCCGGCTCGCGTTCGGACAATAAAGATCGCTTCGAGATCTGCACAGACCTGGGAACCACGTTTGTGGTATCCAGGGCCCCTTCGCTTTTGATGCCAATTTGCGTTCAAAATCCCTCCATTCCTCCTTTAATAAAGGGGGGTTAGATGGGATTTTCGTCTAACTCTGAAAGCAAATAGATGTAAAACGTTTCCCCCGATTTCCTTTCTGATATTCACACCGTGGGCAATCTCTTCAGGTCGCCTGTAGCTTCGCAGTGACCAAAGATGATTGCGGCTTTGTGAAAATAGTCGCGAGCTTCGGCCAGCCTGTTGCTTCGGGAACAGATTCTTCCGAAAACGACATAGTCTCGACCATGGTGGAGCTTCATGCCTGTAGCACTATCGGCAATAATAGCGGTTCTGATCCACATTTCGGCTTCCTGGACCTTGGGGGTATCGGCTTCCAAGAGGATTTCCGCTATGATCCTGGCCATCCAGCCTTGCAAAGCTCTGAACCTATTCTCATAGAAAAGGCGCGATAATTCTTTTACATCGACAGTCGTATGGCCGGATCTTACCTTAATAAGCTCGAGGGCCAGTTGGTTGAGCTTTACGCATGACGGCATTATCTGTACTGCCTTCATTATTGAGATGCTGCGCTCGTGGTGATGAGCAGCGGTGTCATAGGTTTCCAATTCGGAATGAACCGAGCCGAGGAAGAAATGAGCCCATGCCTCCCAGTAATAGTAGTCTGCTCTTTCCAATGACGAGGCAGCAAGCGAGAGCATCTCTTTCGCCGCCCCAAGGTCCCCTTTATAATAGTAAGCCATACCGAGGCTCCCGAAAGCCATACCTTTGGATAGCTTATCACCGCTTTCCTCGGCGATACGCGCAGCCTCCCGGCAAGCGCGAATACCGAGATTCAACTCACCGGTAAAATTGTACACGAGGGAACTGATGAGGCTCTTGACCATAGAAACACCCCATAACACCTGGAGCGACTGGTTCGTATGCAGTGCTTTTTCGAGGAATACAAGGGACCGAAAAAATTCGCCATGAGCGGAAAGCGCTATTCCCATCCAGCCATAGGCACTTACTGCTGAAACAATGTCACCATTGTTTTCCGATATCTCAATCGCCTCCTCCAGGTTCTTCAGTCCTCGGGAAAAGTCCTCTTCGACAAAACAATAGTACGTTCCAATCACAATTTTCATCTGAGCCGTTTTCCGGTCGACACCATTCGATTCCAACACGTGTAAGATCGGATCCACGACTTTCTTGGCTTCGAGATGGTTATTCATCTGAGTCAAATAGATCCCTAAAGATGTCCTGGAATCTATCAACTGCGCCTGAACGTGAGGATCCGGAGTAAGCTTCTCGAGACATTCCACTCTCTTCCTGGTGTACGCTATGGCTTCCGCAAAGGATGCAGTTCGTCTGGCCTTTTTGCCGGCCTTCCCGGCAAACTCTGCAGCTTTTTCGTACTGCCTTCCGAGAAAGTAATGGTGAGTCAGCACGGCATACACTTCGGCCGGTTTTGATGCGTACACTTCTTCAATTGCCACACCGATCTTCACATGCAAATTGCTTTTTTCAGATCCGGAAATGGAATCGTACACCACGTCACGAGTGAGAGCGTGTCGGAACACGTACACGCATTCTTGTCCCGAAGTATCGCCGTAGATCAAATTGGAATCCTGAAGTGCGCCGAAACAGTGCTCCAGGTCGTTATCAGAGAACCTCGTCACCTTTTGCATCAGATCGTAGGAGAACTCCCTTTCAATTGCAGACGCCGCTCGCAAAACCTTTTTCGCTTTCCTGGGAAGCTTGTCGACTCTTGCCATAATTGCCGAGTTCACTGTCAGAGGTAATGAGACACCCGAAAAATCCGGGGCCAATTTGTACGAACCGCGATCTTTCTTGATAAATTTGAGGTCTTTTGCAGAAGTCAGAAATTCTTCCAAGAAGAACGGAACTCCCTCTGTCTTGTCAATTATCAAGTCCTCGAGATTTGGGTCGATAGAATCGGTATTCAACAATATTCGCGTCATCTTTCTACTATCTTTTTCAAGAAGAGGTTTGAGATCGATACGCTGCTTGCAGACAAGCCCATTCGAATACGCGATAAACTCAGGTCTATACGTCAGGATCATAAATATTCTGGAATCGTGCGCAACCTGCATCAGGTAATTCAAAAACTCTTTCGATCCCGCATCGATCCAATGGAGATCTTCTAAAGCAAAAACCATAGGACCCGAACCCGAGTACCACAGGATAAGACGCTTCAGAATGTCCATTATTCGGTATTTTCTTGACTCGGGACTCACCGGGACCGTTTCAATGCCGCTCTCCGTCACGGAAAGCAGTTCGAGGATCCAGGGTACTACGGAAGCATCGTTATCGAGTGTCGGTGCCAACCCTTGTGTCACCTTTGCTCTGATGACATTACTCTCATCATTTCCTGAGATACTGAAGCTTTGCCTGACAAACGGTATAAATGGATAGTAGGGAGTCTCTTTGCCCTGAGATTGACATTTCAGCTCCAGGTACCTTGGATTGCCGTTTTCCAATCTCTTCCTGAACTCGTATAACAGCCTGGATTTTCCGACACCCGCATCGGCAACAATAGACAGACAGAACAGCATACCTTGCGTTGATGTCTCGTACGCTTCCTGAAGAAACTGGAGCTCTTCGTTCCGATTCACAAATTTGGTGAGGCCTCTCTGAATTCTCGCGTCAAAAGCATTTGAAATAGGAACCTGTTCGGCCAGCTCGTAAAAAGGGACTTGAAGAGAACCTGCGGAACATTCCGTTCCTATATCCGAAAATATGAAAAATCCTTCAGCGAGCCGCCGAGTATTTTCGGAAACCACAATCTTACCGGGAGATGCCAAACATCTGGCCTGATACGCAATGTCACACGTACTCTCAATATCCGACAGTTCATTCACGGGATCGTGCGCTGACGCTTCCATCAACATAAGTCCCGAGTGCAGGCCTAGACTGATCTCAACCGAGAGTCCGTACTGTGCAGCAACCGGGTTTTCCTTCCGCCCAACCGGATTCTGAATCGCCAGAGCTGCGCAGCAGGCTCTTTGTGCATGATCCTCGAAAGCCAGAGGCGCTCCGAATACAGCGCAAAAACCCTTTCCCTCGAGATGGCCGACCGTTCCTCCATAAAAGACAACATGATTCGTCATTTCTGCGAAACACATTTCGCAAAGAGCGAATACTTGTTCCGGTGCAAGCATTTTGGAAAGCTCCTCATAACCGGAAATATCTGCAAAGAGGAGAGTCACCAGTTTCTTCTCAGATTGTGTAGGTCCTTTCTGGTCGAAAATACGGCCAGCGATCAGTCTAAAGAATTGTCGTCCCACAGGATTTACCTGACCGAAAGCTGTAGGGCGCTGAAATATGCTCTTTCCACACTGCGGACATTGCGAATGTTGAGGCAAACTGCGATGTCCACAGTGTTCGCATTCCACGAAGACTGCCGAACCACAGTGCAAACAAACAGACAAATTCCTTGCAATAGATCGCCCGCACGTTCTACAGACCATTTTCTTCCCCAAACCTCATGTTTAGAAACAAAGCCTACGGTACACTCAGGCAACCAGTTACATACTGATGCAAAACAGTATCTCGTGCATTCTTGAGGACATTTGCTATGAAAATCCAATTCGGTTTAGCCGAATCGAAGTCGAGATCATAAATGAGCACGCATGGTTATGTGGTGTTTTCTGACTGTCAGGAAATGATCTACCATAATCAGGCTTGCAGATGTTGTCAAGACAATTACGGCAACAGGAAGAGAGGCTTTTTTGAATGAAGTCAAATAGTTGATAAACCTCATGAGATTGAATTCAAGGAATTTAAGCTTTACAAATATCAAGTCCATATTATAATCTAAAAAATGGGCTTTCAGAGACTGCAATCGACCAAAAGAAACAAGGTTAAAAAGTTAGTTCAATGATGGTTACTCGACTGTAATATGACGATTACAATTAGAGTATGCGGAGCCGGCAATCCAAATTGCTTGATAGCAATGTGGGAACATTGCATACGAAGAGCCGGTTCAGGGTAGGAACAGATTGAAAATGAGCTTACTCGCAATGTTTCTTCATCTCCTGTCCGGGACACGGAAATGAGTAAGAGAACATCCATGGAAACTGTGCTCGAACATGGCGCTATCGTGATTTTTTCCCGTCATGGAACCGTGATAGCTGCAAATGATGGTTTCCATCGTATTTTGGGACAATTCTCCGATTATGTGTCTGGTGGACAATTCGACGATTTTGTTTACTCCGAAGATGGAGCTTCCTTATCAATTGATGATCTGCCGATTTCCGAACGCGGTCCACTTCATCTCAAAGCCAAGTTGAAGACCGGCACCGGCCTGGTTCCCATGATGATAACGCTGATTCCCATGCTGTTGGCTTCGGGAGAAACGGGATTCACCATGGTCGTGCAATCGCCGCGGGTGTCGGATGGATATCCGGGACTCTCTTTTTTCTCTGACGCATTCCAACAAAGTTGTGAAGGAATGTACGTCACGGACCTGAACAGTCGAGTGCTTTACATAAATTCGGCCTTTCTCCGCATGCACGGTTACAGGGAACATGAAATTCTCGGCAAGCATCAATCGTTTTTTCATTCTCCCAAGGACATGTTCACTCTTGTAAGTGCGACGCGCCAGGTGCTGCAATTCGGCAGCTTTGAGGGAGAGGTCTTGCACGTTACAAAGAGCGGGGAAACATTTCCGGCTCTCTTACTGAGTTCTCTTATTAGCGATCGTTCGGGCAATCCGGAGGCAGTACTCCATACGGTTACCAATCTATCGGAATTCAAGGCGGCACAAGACAAACTGATTTCAGCGAACGATCGGCTTCGGGAGCGCGTGAATTCACTGGAAGAATTGCTCCGCGAATCAACCCGGAAACATCAGGAATCCAAAGAGGAAGTGAAGAAATGTAAAAGCAACCTGCAGAAGGTGGAAGAAGCACTCAGTATGCTTATAGCGGGTGTTCAGGAACAGAAGGCTAAGATCCGGGAAAAAATAGTGCAGGATATTTCGTCAAAGCTCAGCCCCCTGATCAACCGGCTGGAAATAGAGAATCTTCCGGATCAGGTGCGAGAACTCACACTGTTACTCCGCCACAACATCGATAACTTAAAGCTTGCTATGTCCAGAGATGTTGCCATTGACAATGGAAATCTCCTGACGTTTCGAGAGCTGCGAGTCTGCGAAATGATCGGTTCGGGGCTCAGCTCCAAGGAAATAGCATGTATATTAAATATTTCTCCGCACACGGTATTTCTTTATCGAGCCAAGATCAGGAGAAAACTCGGGCTCTCCGGAAACAAAGGAGACCTCACCAGCTATTTGCGGAGCACTACCTCTGAAGGAGAAAAGAAATGAGACACGCAACTTCCGGCCCAAACGATCGTTCGCCAGGGAATTGTGAGACCAACTCAGCTTACGCAAACTGACTAATCGAATTCGTACTGTGCGGCCGGCATGATTTTCACTTTCTTTTTTATTGACCGTTGTGCCTAATGAATGTAAAGTATACTGTAGATTACCGCTATCCCCAAAGGTCACATTAATTGATAAATCAAAGGGGAAGTGGTTGAGAGGCAAATCGCCTGAATGGGGGGGCGATGGACAAAGAAACATTTGAGGGAACCTCTGGGGAAGTATTCGAATTGATACAAGACGACAGCCCGACAGATACTATTGACCTGAAGATGATCTTCCCGTGCCCTGCATGCGAGGAAATGGATTCGGCATGGAAGCATGAGAAATCCGCGTTCATCAAGTTGCTCAGTGCTCTGTCCGTTCCAACGCTGCTTATCTCCAGATCTCATGCAATCAAATTCGCTAATCCAGCCTTTGCGAAACTCACCAACGGTCGTTTGCATACGAAGAATTTGACTTTCTCCTCACTCTTTTCAAATCCTCTGGATGCACGCCAGGCTCAGTTACTTCTTGAAAAAGTATTCAACGAACGAAAACAAGAGATCCGAGAAAAAGTGCTTCAAATTCACCGTACGCGAATTTGGGCGCGTATTCATCTGCTTACTGTCCGTAATGATGACGAAGAACTCGTTCTCGTGCAGATAGAAAACTTAACCGCGCAAAAAGAACTCCTCACTGTACAGAAGTACAAGAAACTCGTGAATGTATTTCCACTTGGGATAGTCGAATTGGCGACTCCTTCGCCGCTTTCGTGCGGTCTTTCGACGGACGTTCTACTGAAATCCATTCTTAATTCACGCGTGGTAGATGGAAATAACGAATTTGCCCATATGTACCAGCGCCGTGATTTCAAAGAACTCAAGGGCGTTCGACTCGATATGATCTTTCCTTCCCGCGGCAAGAGTAAATCGCTGTACCAGAAGTGGATAGCCGCAGGATTCCCGGTTCGATCTTTTGAAACAAGAGAAACCATGCTCATGGGAGGAATCCATTATTTCGAGAATACCCTGATCGGGAACATCAATAATGGCCTACTCTACGGTTTCTGGTGGTTGAAGAAGGATATCTCCGAGAAGAAACGAAATGAAGAAGAAATCATAAAGGCTCAGAAAATAGACTCTCTCGGTATATTAGCAGGAGGTATTGCTCACGATTTCAACAATTTATTAACCGGTATACTGGGAAACATCACTCTTGCGCAGAAGCTCATCGATCCGGACCACACTTCACACAAACGACTCGATTATGCAGCGAAAGCTTCGGTCCGGGCGCAAGATTTGACGCGACAGCTCCTGACGTTTTCCCGGGGGGGCGCTCCAATCAAAAAACCTACGTGTGTGCCCGAGCTTTTACAGGAATCAGTCGGTTTTGCACTGAGGGGGTCGAATGTCGATTGCGAGTTTTATCTGCCTCTGGACGTTTGGTCCGTCGAAGTGGATGAGGGGCAGATAAATCAGGTAGTGAACAACATAGTGATAAATGCCGTTCAGGCGATGCCTGATGGCGGAACCATGCAGGTTCGTGCCATGAACACCGTAGTAAGCGATGGGCAGGGATTACCGCTGAAATCCGGGAAGTACGTGAAAATCTCCATTGTGGATGAAGGCACGGGTATTCCCGAGGAGCATATCGATAAGATTTTCGATCCCTATTTCACTACAAAAAAGAGAGGAAGCGGTCTGGGCCTGGCCACTTGTTACTCGGTGATAAAGAAGCATGACGGCTATATCAATGTGAAATCCGAGGTGGGAGCAGGCACGACGTTCGATCTCTATTTGCCGGTATCCGGCAGAGTCTCTGAAACTAACAGTGAAGACGAAAAATCCGTCAAGAATACAAAAGGCAAAATCCTCATCATGGATGATGAGGAACTCATTCGAGATTTGGCCATCCAGATCCTAATGGTGGCAGGATACGAAGTCGTGCCGGCAAAGGACGGCACGGAGGCAATTGCTATATTTGAGAATGCCCTGAGGTCTGGACAACCATTCGCCGCGGTCATCATGGATCTCACAATTCCGGGGGGCATGGGAGGAAAAGAGACAATTCGCAGGTTATTGAGAATCGATCCGCAGGTGAAGGCAATTGTTTCAAGCGGATATTCTAACGATCCCGTTATGGCGGAATTCGCATTCTACGGTTTTAAAGGGGTTCTGGAAAAGCCCTATAATGCTGAAGAATTATCGAAAGCATTGAACGCAGTTCTCACCCCTGGAGGGGAATAGTACGAGGTTACGACGAGCAGTTTGACCTGATGCCGATTTTTAGAGAATCGGTCCGGAGATTTTCAATGCAAAAACTCAAGATCAGCGCCCGAAGCATTGTAGACGATATCCGCTCGGGAATGACTGATTTAGAACTGGAGCAGAAATACGGACTCAGCTCCGATGCACTCCAGTATATATTGAGAAGGCTTTGTGAAGCGGATGTTATAACCCAATTGGAGTTGTACGAGCGAACGACCCTTTCGGATAGCGATATGCACCGTGCTTTCGAGGAGCACGACCACGTTTTCAAATGCCCCATATGCGGCAAGACGATTCCTGCTCATGCGGACGAATGCACAAATTGTGAAGTCATAAATCAGCAAGTCGATAATCAAGTAATTATAGAATCCCTCGAAATTGTTTCCGAGATTGTCGACGAGACTCAAGTCGATGAACCTTTCACTTCGATTCGATCCATCAGTGTCGACGACCTCCTCGTTTACTGTAACAAAGGCTCTCTTCAAGACGTCGAGAATATGCTGGAAAAAGGAATCGATGTAAATGGGGCTGATGCCGACGGAACTACTCCGCTGATGGTTGCTGCTCGGGAAGGACGAACCGAATTAGTCAAGTTATTGCTTGAACGAGGTGCCGATCCTGACGCTCGTGATGGGGAAGGGATCACGGCTCTTACGAAAGCGTTAGAAAGAGGTCATCAAGAGATTGTAAAACTTCTCTTGAACAAGAAGGAAAACGGAAACTCCGGTTCTCCTGATACCGGCGGTTCATATCGAATAGGAACCGTGGAGATCGATGCTCCTGTTGTGACGAACTTGCTTCGTGAACCGTCTGCCGAGAGTACTCGATTATTTGAATTCGTATCGGGGGACTTGACGATAAAGGCGAATTCCAGGAGCATCGCGCTGCTCAAAGCTGCCAGTAAAGGCAAATTGGATGCGGTTGAACTGCTACTCAAGGCCGGAGTGGATGTAAATACGCGCAGCAAATACGGGAATACTCCTTTGATGCGAGCTGCTTTCAAAGGACATTTGAAGATCACTGCATTGCTCCTGAAGATGGGTGCTGATATCAATGCTGAAAATGCTCATGGCAATACCGCCCTCCTTGGGGCCGTTATCGCCGGACAAATCGACATGGTGGATTTCCTCATAAAAAAAGGAGCCAGTTTGAATTCCGCGAACATTGATTCAAATTGTGCGCTCCTGATTGCAGCCGATCTGGGAAACAAGTCTATTGCCAAGATTCTGCTTATGAGCGGCGCCAATGTTAATCAAAAGAATAGTGTCGGTGACACCCCGCTCTTGAAAGCAGCAAATAAGGGCAATGTAGGTATGTGCAAACTCCTGCTACGCTGGAAGGCGGATCCGAATGCAGGGAACAAATATGGTAACACGGCGCTCATGAAAACGTCTTTCATCTCGGAATTTGAATTGAGCAGAATATTGCTGGAATCGGGAGCTGACGTAAATCAAAAGAATATCTTCGGAAACACTGCACTTATGAAGGCTGCTTACAGAGGTCATGCACGCGTTGTGAATCTGCTTATACATCATGGGGCAGACCTCAATCTAACGGATAACAAAGGAAAAAGTGCTGTCGATTGGGCTGCTGCAGGAAAATCCTGGGACGTGCATAGATTTTTGAAGCAACACAGCAACCATTCCGAACAGCATCGCCCTGGGGAAACTGAACTGTAACCTAAGGTAATCTCAGATAAAGGAGGATTAACAGAGACGCAGCTTGTGCAATAATTAATGTAGAAAAACGATCTTATAGGAGTTACAAAAAAAATGCATCCGGAAATACGCCTCCCGACTTTATGAGCGGATTATTATGCAGCAGTTTACTGTTTTCACTTGTTAATTAACCCAAAAGTTCCTGTTGACAGAACATTTCAAGATACGCTAACTTTTAATTTCATATTTGTGGTGAGAGCAACCACACTGAATTTACGACTAATGTGCAATTTCGCATTTATTTTATTGAATCGACTGCTTGGGGAAGAAGACTTATCGACGTCTTTGGTGGGCTAACATAATGTCTACTGTCATTTCTATTCGTGTATTCACGAAAAACTAAACGGAATGGAGTTATTAGTCATGACCTTTGGTAGAAAACTCCAGTGGGATCTGAATCGCGCTTTGGAACTGCTCAACCAAGGCAAAACATGTCGTGAAATCGCGGAAATCATGCATCTCAAACGTGAGCAGGTATATGATGCTCTTCGTTGCCGTGGTTTCAAAATTATTCCTGACAGGCGTGGCTTCAGACCGCGCTGGGATATGGATCGCGCCAAGAGCTTGGCAGATCAGGGCAAGGCTATTTACGAAATAGCGCAAATTATGAACTTGCCACAAGACCTCATCCGCTCGGGATTCAAGAACAGGGGCTGGCGGCCGTTAAACACAAGAAGCGGTCGGCATGTGACCTGGGATGTGGGGACTGCCAAGCAACTCCGGCAGCAAGGACTCAAATGGGTCGAAATTGACAAGAAATTGGGGTTGTCTCCGGGAACCGTCAGGCATCATTTTGTGCGCCATAAATTGCACAACCCGAGACCCACTCCAAACATGCGATGGGACCTGGATAGAGCCATAAACCTCTGGCAAAAAGGGTTCCGTTGGAAAGAAATTGGGGATTTGGTCGGGACCCATGGGAACAATGTGCGGCGCGCTTTAGCCCGGCGAGGACTCCTGGGAGCAAACGGCAGTAGTCATCCTGGATAAAAGCCTGAGCAAGATCATCGGTCACGACAAGTAGAGGGGGCCGGCCTGCGCCTACTTCATACCACAATGCTGAAGCCCGCTCCGGCGGGTCTCCTCAGCGAAGTCAGGCTACGCCGTGCGTAGCGGAGGAGATCCATCGGAGTGGGCGACTGATCGGCTTCCCGATGTTACGCGTATGAAAGCGCATTGGTATCTCTCGGGACACGATGAGGGAGGCTTGGAGGGGGAGATAAGTCGCCCACTCCAATAGACAAAAACATGTGCTCGGAGCCTCTACTTCACCCGAGGCGAAGCCACGGGCGAGGTTGCAGAGGATTCTTATGTTTCGTTGTAGCTTTATAGCTGTGGGGGTTGCCGAAAATTCTGACGTTTATCCCATGCTCCAAGACAAGATACTAGTGGGGACCGGCGTCCCAGCGTCCCGAGAGTGTCTCAAAAGTCGAAATTTCTCCCAAATCGTGGCACGAAGTTCTCATCATCTTCACGGCCTGATTGTAGGGGCGCCTCTCGTGGGTGCCCGGTAGTGACCGGCCTCCGTGCCGGTCATTGCGGGAGGGCAGGTACGAGACCTGCCCCTACAAGGATGATGAATCGTGGCACGCCTTTTGTGCATTCGAGAATTTTGAGACAGTCTCTCTCTGCCGATCCATTCTATTGATATCATTGATTATATTGAATGTGTGCCGGCACGGAGGCACGGCACCCACCAATATCCCTTATCTTCAATCGGACACTAATTTTGGCACTGCTATAACTTGATCGAGCCGCTCCCGATTAACCGAAACGGCCGGTAACGTACTCCATGGTTTTTTCGACCTTGGGATTTGTGAAAATAACGGAAGTTTCCCCGTATTCGATCAATTTCCCGAGGTACATAAATGCTGTATTATCTGATACTCTCGCAGCTTGCTGCATGTTGTGCGTGACAATCACTATGGAATAACGGCCCCTGAGTTCATCGATAAGATCTTCGATCTTTGACGTAGCCACCGGGTCCAGTGCAGAGCATGGTTCATCCATGAGCAGAACCTCGGGATCTCCGGCAATGGCCCGAGCTATGCACAAGCGTTGCTGTTGTCCGCCTGACAGCCCCAAAGCGTTTTCATGCAGTCGATCTTTGACTTCGTCCCAGAGAGCCGCTCCTTTGAGGGCTTTTTCCACGGTTTCCAGGAGAGTTCTTCTGTCTCGAATACCATCCACTCTCAATGGATACGAAACATTATCGGCAATAGACATGGGAAACGGGTTCGGTTTCTGAAAAACCATCCCCATTACTTTGCGCAGACCGATCACGTCCACGTCCCTGCCGTAGATATCAAGAGAATCCAGATAAATGTTGCCCCCGGTGCTGAGTCCTGCAATAAGGTCGTTCATCCGGTTTATCGCGCGAAGCAGGGTTGATTTTCCGCATCCGGAAGGTCCGATCAAAGCAGTTACCAAACCCTTTTCAACCTTCATGTTTATGTCGAAAAGAGCCTGCGCCTGGCCGTACCACAGTGAGAAATCCTCAATTGACAGCAACGACCCTTGAGGTCCGGGACGAACATGGTACACAGTCCCGTTGCTATCGTCCGATCGTCCCATCATGAATGTCTCCTAAAAATGTCCCGCGTAGAATTTTCGTTTCAACCTGTTTCTGATCATGATACTGGCCGCATTCATCGCAAATACCAGAGCTATAAGCAGCAACGTGGTCACAAACACCATTGGTTTTGCCGCTTCAGAGTTCCTGGATTGAAAGCCCACGTCATAGATGTGGAAGCCGAGATGCATAAAGCTTCTCTCCAGGTGTATGTATGGGAAGAAGTGATCGATCGGCAATTCAGGGGCCATTTTGACGACTCCGATCAGCATCAATGGGGCGACTTCACCGGCCCCCCTTGCCATGGCCAGGATGAGACCGGTCATAATTCCCGGCATAGCTCTCGGCAGGACGATCCATTTGATCGTCTGCCATTTGGAAGCTCCACAAGCCAGTGAGCCCTCTCGCATGGATTGCGGCACTGCGGCCAGTGCTTCCTCTGTGGCGACGATGACAACAGGAACCGTAAGGAGAGCGAGAGTAAGTGACGCCCAAAGGAGTCCTCCCGTGCCATACGTGGGTGAAGGGAGTCTTTCGGGGTAGAAAAGATTGTCTAACGATCCTCCAACCAGATATGCAAAAAATCCGAGCCCGAACACGCCATACACAATGGATGGTACTCCGGCGAGATTATTAACGGAGATACGCACAATAGATACCAGACGTCCCTGTTTTGCGTATTCTCTCAGATATAGGGCGGCAATAACTCCAAAGGGAGCAACGGCCAAGGCCATGAGCACGGTCATGCAGAAAGTCCCGAAAATTGCCGGCATGACTCCGCCTTCCGTGTTTGCTTCCCGAGGCTCTTGAGTCAGAAATTCCCACCATCTGGCAAAGTATACTTTGAGTTTTTCGCCTGTCGTCAGAATATTAGCCGGGTACAAATTCACGATTTGCGACAGACGCATGGTAACTTTCTTTCCGGAAACATCGGCGAACGTAATCGTGAATTTGGCATCTTTCTCTTTTACTACTACAGCTTCTTTGGACAAATCCCTGTATTGAGTCTCAAGCTTTTGCGCCTCCCTTTGATAGACGTCTCGCGCCCTATGGTATTCGGGACTTTCCTTACCGAATCGTAACTCGGCTTTTCTGAGCTTGAGTCTTTCTTTTTCGAGCAAAGTGTTGATGGAGCCGATTTCGTTTCTTTCGATATCTCGAATGCGGTCACGACGGCCTGCTGCTAAGGCCTGCTGCTCATTCAGTAATTCTCTCGTAATGTTGGGCTTGTCAATTTCATTGCCATTGAGGTTCATGGATTCCACGGTGCCGATAAAAGGCCCCCATTCGACCCGCTCTACAAAGAAGATGTCTGAAGGATTGCTTTTTTCGGCAATATCCTGCTGAAGAACCCACCTGAAATCTTCGTTGTACAGATCAAAGTTGCCGGTCCTGAAGAGAATCCGCTTCATCATACCGCCGGACGCGGCGATCTTTGCTTTTGCTTCTTCGTCCAGCTTAGCCAGAAACTCGGGTTCCGGTTTAAAGGTTTCCCAGCGGGTAATTTCTCCTGCTACTGCTGTGCCATCCTTGAGTCTTACGGCCTCAATCGGCTTCGGGTAGAAAGTCGGCACCCCGTTATAGAGAATCAGACTGATGAAGCCGACAATCATAAGCATGCCGATAGCGAGCGCCCCACCCAGTCCCCAAAGGAACGGTTCTCCTCGGGCCTTGAAATCCCATATCAGCGATCGCTTCGGGACTCTCGGTTCGATACGATCCTCAGAGCCGCCGTCTTTCGTTGTCGTTGTGGGAATCGATACTTTCCGAGTCTCCGGACCCGCATGTTCGGTCACGGCACTGGTGTTTCGGTCCTCAAATGCCGTGGCAGATTTTATGATGTTCATGCATTCTTCCTCAAAGCGACATGGCTCGCTTTCTGAATCGGAGCCGTACCAACTCTGCAGCCGTGTTGATGACCGATGTCATGGCAAATAGCACGAGCGCTGTTAAGAAAAGAACTCTGTACAGAGTGCCGTCCTTGGGGGCTTCGGGTAATTCAACGGCAATATTGGCAGAAAGTGCTCTCAAGCCGCTGAAGATATTCATGTCGATAAGTGGCGTGTTCCCGGCAGCCATGACGACAATCATCGTCTCGCCCACAGCACGGCCCATCCCAATCATGATGGCGGAGAAAACTCCGCTTAAAGCAGTGGGGAGGATTATCCACAGGGCTGTTTGCCACGGAGTGGCACCACACCCGAAACTCGCAGAACGCAGATGGTCGGGCACAGCATTCAACGCATCTTCGGCAAGTGTGTAGATAATGGGAATCACGGTGAATCCCATGGCAAAACCGATAATCAGCGTATTTCTCTGGACGTATGTGCCGAGCAGTCCGGGACGAGGATCCGCTCCCAGTGCAGTCAGAATGAGCGCAGCAGTGTACGCCAGGGCTGCAGAAAGAAAGGCGATACCCAACCACCGAAAAAGATCCAAAAGAGCAGCCTTATACTCCACAAGAGTCCGCATATAGCCGCTGAAGCGAAATCCGAAAAACCGGGAAAAAGACCAGCTTATGAAAACCGATGTGAACGGAAGACACAGAACAAAAAGAATCGGAACCGGGCTGCCCGATCCGTTGAGCCACAATTTAAAACTCCCGTCAAAGAAAAGGTTCTCCATGACCGGTCCCATCAGATACGTGACGTATAGACCGAGTCCCACCACAAGAAACATTACACCGAATTTCGGTAATCCATCGAGTCTCACAGCAATCCAGGTGGGAGCCAATTGCCACAAAAATGCTGCGAGCACGAGCATCATCGGGAGCACGAGAAAAGATAACAGTACTGCTGCAATCCAGTTTTCCACAATTGGAGCCAGGACGAGAGCCGCCACAAATCCCAGAACGACCGAAGGGATGCTCGCCATGATCTCCATAACGGGTTTCACTTTGCCCCGAACATTACTGGGAAGGAATTCGGACGTATAGATTGCCCCCAGCAACGCTATAGGTATGGCAAACAAAAGTGAATACAGGGTAGCTTTCAGCGTACCGAAAATCAAAGGAACCAGAGACAACTTGGGCTCGAATGCATCGGTTGCACCACTGGACTGCCACGTGTAACTGGGCTCCGGATATCCTTCGTACCACACTTTTCCGAACAAGGTATGCAGCGATACTTCCGGGTGGGCTGCATCCAATTGCCAGAAGCCCGCCACTCCGTCACTCGCGACTGCCAGCAATCCGTTCATCCTGGGAGCCAGAGTCAAAGCTTCCCACAACACATCGCCGGTCCTGGGCGGTACCTTCAAAATGGTTTTCATGCTCGTGCCATGCCTGAGCCAGATTTCTCCGCGTGCATCACAGGTGGCAAACGTCTTACCTCTCTGACTCACTGCAATCCGGGTAACAGCCGATGTATGGGGAGAGAATTCGCGAGCCTTGACGAGGGTCATCCCATCGCGGCTGCCTGATACATCCCTTTGCAGCACAAAGTATATGGAAACAGAACCGTCCGATCCGCCAATGACCAGTGATGTATCACCCATTAAAAAAGTGCTGGCAGTGATTTCCTTACCTATCTGCACTGTCTCGGCCAAAAAAGGTTTGTCGGAATCCTGGATGTTATAGCGTAGAATCTTTCCTTTCTTATCAATGAAGAAAGCCTGATCGCCTCGTTCGTTCGTGAGGACATTGGTAATCTCGGTACCCTGTGGAAGTGACGGTAAAACGATCTTATCCGTTTTGACGGAAGTCGTTTGAGTAAAAAGATTCATTTTGGTCTCTGAGATGCTTACAGTCGCGTTTCCATCTGCATCCAGAGTAGCTACGACTTTTTTCGGGCGCTCCCCCACTGTGCTCAGGTCGTAATCAAGGTGCGAAATCGGTTTCCCGTCTTCGGAAACTTTTATCTCTTCTTCCAGTTCAGTCTGAAGAGAGACTTTACGAGACTGACCGGCGGAAATCTTCGTGAAAACGGCATTTCCATCCGTACGGCTGAATTCGTCAAGTTTTTTGAGGTCCTTCGGTACATCGTCATTAGCAATTATGTCATTCTTGAACCAAATACGCCCGAACCGCACGGTTCCGTCCGAGAACCCGAAAGCAAAATGAACATTGTCCAGTGTTGTGGCAAAAGAAGAGAGTTTCTTACCATTGAAATCAAACGCACGTCCTTGGAGGGGAGTTCCTGTTGTAGGATGCCAAACGGCCAGTTTGCCGTCGTTATCTATGGAAACGGCTATGGTGTCATAATCATCAATCGCGGCAGCGAGAGTTGGGTTCGGATCTGCCGATGGCTTGAAGAACGTCTGGGACTCAATAGTCCCTTTCTTAAACAGCGGTAATACCTCCCAAACGAGGAACACCATCATCCCTAAAACAGCGCCAATTACCAGGATGCCCCCGACGGTTATGACTCTGTCCGAGACTTTGTCTGCAATGAGCACCCATTTTCTGGTCTTTTTGGGACCCCGTTGCTTTGGATCGGCAAGTTCATTCATTTTTTTATCTCTGTATATTGATGGAAAAGATGGCAATTCTCCGAGACTGGTCCTCTGTATGTTGCTTCTCACCCACTTTTAGCGAATACGTTTGTCAGGATTCACAAGGCAAGTGCTGGAGCATGATCGTGTGGTTGTTTTACAGAGCCGATTTCACCTGTTTCTACTCTAACAGAACTTTCTTGCGTAGCACGCACACCGCCTACGGGATTCATAGCTCACGAATCTCCGAATCGAGCAATCCCTTCCCCGATCGAGAGGAACAAGAATTCCGGATATTATGCACTTTATACATGCATAATACCGATTTGCTTTCAAAGTTTGACGAAAATCCCCTCTAACCCCGATAGGCGTTAAAATAAGAGCATCCACTTTCAACTTTCCTGGTGGAGGTCGGCGTCTCTGCCGACCCATGTTGACGGAAAACGTCCGCGAACAGCTAGGAATCCACCATTCAGCAACTAACTTAATCGTTGTCATTGCGAGGAGCGCAGCGACGTGGCAATCGCCTGGCACTCAGGCGCTTAATTTCAGGCGATTGCTTCGCTTCGCTCGCAATGACAGTCATTCAGACACATTGGCAAAAAAAGATGCTCTTCGCTTTGATCATCACATCGCTACGCCGAATTCTTATTTTAACGTCTATGCCTCTAACCTCCTATAAAGGGGGGAATGGGGGGATTTTGAATGCAAATTGGTACAAAACCGATGTCGCCCCGCCAATCTACAGTTCAGTGTACTCGTACGTATGATGGTTTGGTGTTAGGAATCGGTTAGATCTTAAATAGAAATTAATGAGGTCTTCGTTCAGATGCTCTAGAATGCTTCAAAAATGAGGTTTC
Organism: Desulfomonile tiedjei DSM 6799; assembly: GCF_000266945.1. Taxonomy (NCBI): domain Bacteria; kingdom Pseudomonadati; phylum Thermodesulfobacteriota; class Desulfomonilia; order Desulfomonilales; family Desulfomonilaceae; genus Desulfomonile; species Desulfomonile tiedjei. The sequence goes on along the minus strand of NC_018025.1, from coordinate 5,595,708 downwards.
TAATCACCTATGAGGGAGCTCAATTCAAAAAATTTGTCTAGAATGTCCGCTCCGAAGAATACGTACCCAATTGCCGCGGCAGTTAAGAAAGGTCCAAACGGTATGGGCGTGCCAGAATTGACATTACGCAGGAACATCCCGGCAATCGCAGTGAGCGATCCCACCAGTGACGAGAAGAAAAGCACGAATATAACTCCATAGGGACCGGTAAATGCACCGATCATCGCCAATAGTTTGATGTCTCCGGCTCCAAGTCCTTCAGCGTGCCTGACTTTTTCATAAATGTAAGCAGGAACATAAAGTATAAGTCCTCCCAAAATCGCGCCACTCACAGATTGAACCCACTGCAGCCCCGGGACGAAACCCGCGGAAACCACGAGAATACCAAGGACCAGTCCGTAAAGAGAAATAGCATCCGGGATAATCATATGATCCAGATCGATCCAAAAGACTGCTTCCAGCGCGGCACAAAAAACGAACAAGACGCCAAATTCAGTAGTCAGTCCGAATTTCAGAAAGAGCGCCGTACAGAGTATGGCTGTGGTGAATTCAACGAGCGGATACCTGAAGGGAATTGGATTATTACAGTTCCTGCATTTTCCCCTGAGTATAAAGTAACTGAGGATCGGAATGTTATCGAAGGCACCGATCTCCTGCTCACATTGAGGGCACCGGGATGAGGGAAACACTATAGAACGATTTTCGGGTAGTCGAAAGATAATGACATTCAAAAAGCTTCCCACGCAAGCGCCAAACGCGAAAGCTGCTGCGACCAAAATCAGGTCTACTTCAAATTCCATGCGCTATGTCTCTGAATCCACCGGTAAAACTTTTTTCGAGGCATTCTCCCACAACGGCCGGACTTCGGCAAGAGCACATTTCACCCCGTAAGTTTCTCGTATACGGCATGCCTCTTGCGCTGTGGGGACAATCACTGTCATACCAGCTTCTAACTGAGGCGTTATCTGAAGATCGCCGCTCATTCGCCATTCTCTTTCCCGGTACCACTCTTTTCCGGTACATTCCTGAATCTGAAACAGATGTTGCAGTTCCGGTGACAAGTCATCGTAGGCTGATTCTACCGAATAGATGACCGGCCGTGCGCCCCTGTTGAAGAGGTCGTCTCTTCCGAATGCCAGGCCGTAAGGCTCAAATGACCACCTGAGGAGACCCGGCCTCCATTGCGCGATGTGAGAGATTTCCGGGGGAGCACAATCTGTAAACGAAACCACCTGGTATCCTCCGCGGATGAGTCTCCCGCTTGCTCTGATCTTGCGCTCGGACAGAATTCTGCAAAGCGTGTCAAAACCCGTATGCTTTGCAGTCGGCTCTTCAGCAATGAGCGATTCATAATAGGCTTTCCTGGATTGGCCGGGCCACGGTCCAGGGCAAGATCGTGTGTAATGAATCAGATAAGACCCTTTTCCAAGACACGTGTCGAAAACAGGCGCGGGCGCAGGTTCATCATGCCGGGGGAGAGCCGGTTTCATTGGAATCGGCCGTGCGCCCGAATCGTCAATTCCAAAACGCGACACAGGTACACCCTCTGCCTGGGCCTTTCTCAGAATGAAATCCATAGTGCCCCCGCGTCGTATATTTCCAGCCAAAAGAGCATCCGAAATACCGGCAACCGTGAAATCGCGATGGATGCGACAAGTGCGTGAATCGGGCAACGATCCGGGTGCATAGGGAGAAATCATAAGGGCCTGGTCGGCGTCAAGAAGATCCCCGAATTTTGCGTCGAAAGATGCTCGACAGGATTCCTCCATCATGCACGGGAGCAGGTCCGGACAGACGATGATTAATTTTGCGTTCCTTGCTATAACGCATACAAGTTCATAGGTACATGTTCCATAACTGGACACGAAAACAGGGTCTTCTGTCATTGCATTTTCAAGAGCCGATTTCAGAGAGCGTATCCAGAGATCGTCGGGCGAACGACCGGTTCTCGAATTTAAAACTGCGGTTCGAGTGCCCTGCAACAGTGCGAGATCGCCGCAAGCGAACAATAATGCCGGAAGGGATTCCGCAAATTCCGTGACCTCGCTTTGATTCTTTACGAAGACCGTAACGCCCTGCTGTATCCAATCCTGAGCCTGCAGGGCGCATGACTCCATTTTCTCGTTGTCCAAATACCTTGAAATATTAGGAGAGAAACCGATGCTCTTTGCCGATTCCCCGAGAGTACGGACAAGATGTAAGGCATCAAAGCTCCGGTCTGGTGGGGATTCTTGCAGATTCGCAATAATGTGAATTCGAGCATGGTGATCCAGATGTTTGTCGTGAGCCAAAGCCGCGGCTGCAAAGAGCGCTGCATCTGGAGAAGGATGGGGCTTGTAAGGAAAGTGAGTGGCGGAAATCCTATTAGTCGGTTGCAAGGTCGGTCTCTCGTTGAGACTGCTGCTGCGTATTTTCCGACGTCCTCTTGAGGGGCGATTTGTTTCTCAAATAGTAAAAAGGCTCGGCCGAAAACCCGGCGGTAAATTCTACGGCTCTCCTGCGACGTCGCAGAGCGTGAATTACCCTTGATAAGCGAAATCGCGGTTTGTTGTGCCTCATGATCCCTGCTCGTGGGCGCGCAAGGCCGCCCTTCTCGTTGAAAGCACCGGTTAGACGAAAAACTGCTCTAAATCCTCTTCTTGAACGTACACGGAACCGTCGGTGTCGGAAAACAGAGTTATTTTGTCAGATATCGCGTACTTGGTTCCGGAAAGAACCACCACTCTTCCCTTGGATTGCTGAAGTGCATCAATTTCTTCCGGGGAAGCTTTCCAGGGAATCTCATCCTGATCCAAAACGTAATTCCCGTTCCAATGGCTGTTATACGAAGTGTTTGTCTTTCTGAACAGGTCCTTTACCGTATGCCAACCCTCCGATTCCACAACAGGAAGGAGATCTTCCGGATTACGGATTGGGATCACAAGTAAGAGTTTTGTCACGAATTCCTTCATCATAGCTCCTCAATACATATCATCACTGGTTCATCATTTTGGGGTCGCTTCCGAGATACCCCCATCAGTCTACGACAATTAGCGTTGGCAATAAAGACCCGAACTGATTGAGGCTGCCATCTAATTTTTTCGGACCGAATCAGTCCAAAGTCAAAGACAGCGTTTGCTTCGCTTTCCCCAAAACGGGTAACGTTTTGCCATCAAAAGTCAGACGAATTCCCCCCGCATTTCCGGTTTGCAGATAGAAGCTTCGTTTTGCAGTGAACACCTGAACATCCCCGGCTGACATCATCAACTCTTCTGCGGGACCGGTGTCCGGTTCTATTCTGATCCAGGTGCTGTCGAGCGCTCTGATCTCCAGGGTCCGTTTTCCGGAGCTGGGCCGATTCGAATCTGTGGAAACAATAGTATCGGATACACCGTTGCTGGTTCTTGATACCGGCTGCACGGTACTGACGGAAGGACCGCCGGAGGTTGTATGAAGATCGAAGTTGAAGAACAGCCGACTGCCCGCGGTTAGTAAAAGAATCGCAAGAGAAACTGCCCCGGCAGCGGTTAAGATTATTGTGAACACGGGACTCGAGATGAACGAACGATTCGCCGGTTTTGCATGAAAAACCGGGTGATCTTCCGATCCGTAATCCGGTAGCTCGCCTTGTTTGCTGAATTCTTCGAAACGATTGATTGCTTCGTCAGCATTGAGGCCAAGCTCTTGGACATAGGATCTTATAAATCCCTTTACGAAAACGCGCGGCGGAAGCAAATCGAACCGATCCCTTTCGAGAGATTCCAAATTCGCCACAGCAATTTTGGTGCTTTCGGCAATTTGTTCAATAGTTTTACCCTTGTCTTCTCGAAGACCCTTCAAGTACCTTCCGAAAGATTCCATTTTTCGATTCAGCTTTCCTTAGCAGTTCCGCTCATTTTTCTTGTCGACCTCACGAACCTGTGGGAAAAAGAAGCAGGCTCCATCAGGATTTATCGCATGAGCGTCCCATTGATGTTCCACGGGTCACTTGTACCAAACACTGAATCGGATTACCACCACGGGCATAGATGATCAAGTTTTAATTGGCGATGTGTGATTCATTTCTCAAGAGAATTCGATTGGGGGCTTTGGCATTTCCCGCAGTGTTCGGGGTAGCCGCTCTCATGGCCGGTATTATATGCGAATCCTCGTACGCAGTGGGAATGGAAAACTGGACGCTCATTGCTTTCGTCCCCGGTCTTGTACTCGTGTTTGCCATTGTGAGAACCGATCGTGTCGTACTTGCCTGGATCGCGGCTGCACTCATATTCTTCCTGATTGGACGAGAAATTACTCACAAGCAACTGGAACTCGGCCGCGATTTTACCGCTCCTGCAAGTAAAACAGTCATCCATGCTTCAGTGGGAATGCTCTGGGCTTCAGGTGAGAGATTCAGGACATTTTTCGTGGACAATGGCTTCGATGCAGAGCGCGGAATCGACCTTCCGGGAAGAGGTAGGCTGGTCGTGAGGAATAATGACATTCCCCTTTGTTCCGGCGATCGCATAGCATTCCGTTCTCGGCTTCGTAAGCCGCTGAACAGAGGAAACCCCGGAGAATACGACTGGGAAATTGAATGCAAGCACAACAATATCGTGTGGCTCGCATCGGCCGATGGACCCGATTCCTTGGCCATAATAAGTCGTGCCTCCGGCTTGAGCCCGAGCGCGGCGGTATTTAAGACTCGTGACTACGTTGCGCAATTCCTCGACCTTCACAGCGGAAAAATCCTCTCAGCGTGCTTGCCAAACTATTTTTCGTCAGCCACACAAGCCAAAGTTCACGGTTTTGTAAAAGGCATACTCCTCGGAGATCAAGGTGAAATCGACTACTCTGTACAGCAGAGTTTTTCCTCATCGGGACTTGTGCACGTACTCTCCGCATCCGGTCTCCATGTGGGGATTGTTGTGGCGATTTCCTTTTTGTTCGTGAAAATCTGTTTTCATCTATGGCCTGAAGCACTTCTTTGGATGCCATATCGGGTTGCCGGGGCAATTTTCTCAATTCCTGCAGTCATCTTTTATTGCTCGTTAATTGGAGCTCGGGTTCCTGCGGTACGATCCGGCATTATGGCTCTGGTGGTTGCAGCAGGGATCCTGATGAGCAAGCGCTGGAACTCCCTGAATACGCTTGCAGTCGCTGCTCTCATCATATTGTTGGGCAATCCGCTGGCCCTGTTCACTCCGGGATTTCAACTGTCCTTTTTGGCCGTGGGAGGGATAATTCTGATTGTGCCGGAGTTCACGCGGAACCTCACGGCAATGCAGGGTCCTTTCGATTCCGAGAGATCGTGGTCTGCTCGAGCTATCCGAAGAGTATGCTGGTATTTCGTCCTGATAATGGTGACGTCTTTGGCGGCAACATTGGCGATCACTCCGATCTTGCTACAGCTTTTTCACTCATTTCCCGTTTGGACCTTAGCTGCAAATCTCATCACAGACTTTGCCCTGCTTCCCATCCTCGGTTGCGGCCTTGTGGCGCCAGGAGCGGCCCTTCTGAGTTCATCTGTGGGGGCCTGTTTTATTGCAGTTGCTGATGTATTTTCGTGGTTTGTGATCGGAGTCGCTGAATTTTTCGCTTACATACCGGGGAGCCCGCTTTACGTACCGCACCTTTCCCTGAATCAACTGATACTGTGCTGGGCTATGTGTTTATTCTTTCTCTGGTTCTTGAGAAATCCCTCGAAACGCCGCGTACGCATTGCTTTGGCAGGAGTGGCCTCTTTCTTGATCTTGGGAGGCTCCATACTGTTCAGCCCAGAAGACCCGGAACTCAAAGCAGTATTCCTGAACGTAGGCAAAGCGGATGCTGCATTCGTTCAACCCCCCGGATCCGGGGGAATGCTTGTGGATGGTGGACTCAAAACTTCATACTTCGATGCCGGCAGGAGCATAGTCTTGCCTTTTTTCCAGTGGCAGGGAACCAGGCGCGTTGACGCGGTGCTAATCAGTCATCCTCAAATGGATCACATGGGGGGCTTGCTCACGGTTGTGAAGCTCATACCGGTGGGATCGCTCTTCTGGAACCCTGTCGGAGATAGGCCGAGACACCTGGCAGACATTATCGGCCATTTTCCCTCCGATCGGGTTTTGAGCGCAAACAGAGAACACCCCGGAGTGCAGGTCGGAAGGGCGGTATTGACGTTTCTCAATCCGGCTCAATCGCAGAAAACCCGAATGTCCGGAAAAGAATTGAATAACGCGTCTGTCGTCGCCAGACTGGACTATGGGGAAATTTCGTTTCTTTTTACAGGAGACCTGGAGCGGGAAGGGGAAGAAGAGCTCCTGTCGTCCGACCTCAATCTCTGCGCCTCAGTTTTGAAGGTTGCGCATCATGGAGGACGAACGTCTACTTCGCGACAGTTTGTAGAAGCCGTCAAGCCAAGGATCGCCATTATATCCGGGGAATCGCCGATGACACGAACCGGCCCGCATCACGAAATCATAGAGAGACTCCAGTCCGCAGGAGCACACGTTTTTATCACAGGGCGGGACGGCGCTATTACTGTGCAATCAGACGGAAAACGCTTGTACATCACGACAGGATCCCGATACGGAGACGGGCCGAGACTCGTGAAGAGAGCTTATGATTAGCCGTCTTGTTCAAGATTTGGACCCGTTTCAACCAGGGCAAAGTCGTATTTTCTTGACCAATAGAAGTCCCGCATTATAGTAATCGCATTGCATCAGCATTTGAAATTCGCAGGTAACGTTTTGTTTCGCCGGTCAGTGTGTTCAGGGATCGATGGTTCCCAACGTGACGGTATTCTACACAGCATGGCTGATCGAAAGAGATCTTAGCGAATTCTATGGACGAATGGCTGAAAAGACGGATGGCAAAGCTCGACAGGCTCTCGAACTCCTGGCAAGATGGGAGCAGGAGCATGAGAGATTTTTCCGGCAGTTCCGCGACAAATTATCGGAAGTCTACGCGAACATGCCCTGGGGCGGCTGAAATCTGAAGAGTGTCCGATTGTATATGGTCTGTGCACGCAGTTCACCGGTAAGTCCCCTTTCTCGAACAAGAACAGGCCTTCGAGAAGACCACTCAAAAATCCTGCCTCTTTTGCGGCAATTGGCGTGAAATTGCCACGATATTCCGAAAATAGGGCCAGTCTCGTTCGTCGGAGCGCAATTTTTAGCGAACAGTTTGCGTTCAAAAGGAGACGGAGCAAGTAATGACGGATCATGTACAGGAATTCCATCGCCGCACGAGTTATGAGCGCGGCAAGATAGCAGGGCCGCCATTGGACTGGGCCAATGAACCTGATGCATTCAAAATTTATCCCGGGCTGGAAACCATTTCGTTGATTCATCCAGCAAACGGCCCGGAAGACTATGTTTCCGATCTATTAGGAGAAAACCTCCAGTTTGACCATCATTTCGAGATGGACTTTACCAAGCTGTCGACTATTCTCAATAATACCCACGCAATGACCGCCAAAGCACGGTATAAGGATAAAGATTTCTTCTACCGCAGTATCGCATCTGCAGGCGCTCTGTATCCTTTTGAACTCTATGTGGGAGCCACAAATATTGCCGGTCTGGATGACGGCATTTACCACCATGCGATAGGACTGCAAAGTCTGGCAGTACTGGGGAAGGGTAGTATTTTGCCGGAACTCGCCCGCGGGGTTCAACTCTCGGAAGCGACCAGACCTACGGCGGTTTTCTTTATCACCGCGATCTTTTTCCGTAGCGCCTGGAAATATCGTACCCGCGCGTACCGTTATCATCTGTTGGACAGCGGACATATGCTCGAGAATCTCACTCTTGCGCTCAAAGCCATGCGAGCGCCGTACACGCTGTACTATGATTTCGACGATACGGTGATCAATCAGTTGCTCGGGCTTAATCCAAAACGTGAGGTGTGCCTGGCAATCGCCTGTACTCTCGGCAAAGAATATGAATCCGAGACGCAAGAAGAGCCGGCCAGAATTCCGCACGAAGCCATGCGGGCCAGTCAGGTCGCGCATGTTGAGACCGATTATCCCGCGATCAGAAAACTGCACAGGTTGTCCACGCCAATTCTCGACACGATGGAGCAGCCTGAAATGATCGATCACCTCGGATTGAAACCTCTACAGCAAACAAAGATCATGCTTCCTGAGAAATGGCCCGAGCTGGTCACGTATCCGGAGGCAGTGTTCAGACGACGATCGTTGCGCAATTTTGTTCAAGGGGAATTCAAGGCCGAAATATTCACGGGATTCTTGAAGATCTTGTGCTCTGAAGACAGCTCGCGTGAAGATGCGCCGTCAGGACTCAGCCGGTCAATCGCGGTAGGTTTTCTGGCCAATGAATCGACTGGGCTGGAACCGGGATTCTATCTTCTGGATCGAAAGGCGGCGGCTGTTTCCCTGGTTGCGCCCGGATTGTTCATGGAACGCATGGCTCACGTCTGCGTGGATCAGGAGTGGCTCGCGAATTGCTCAATTCATGTGCTTTTCATGGCCAATCTCCAGGTACTCAATGCAACGCGGGGTCCTCGCGGGTACAGACACGCATTCCTGGCGTCAGGCCGTTTAGGCCAGAGGCTGTACGTCGGCGCTGCATCCATGAGAATCGGTTGTTGCGGAATCGGAGCCTTCTATGATTATGAAGCATCGGAATTGCTCGGCCTGAATTCTGTCTCGAAGCTACTTTACCTGGTGGGAATCGGCCCAGTCAAAAAGTACGCATCCATATAGTAAGCTTTGGCACGCGTTTGGCCGAAGATGCGGAAAATTGGTAAAAGGGGGATCACATGTTTGAAAAGCTGAAACAGTATTTTACTCCCGCGGAATCCATGACCGCGGATGAAGCAAAAGACTACGTCAACAGCCACGAGGAAGGCTCGTTCACTCTTCTCGATGTCCGACAGCCGGGAGAGTACGAGAAAACACACATTCCGGGGGCCAAACTGGTTCCTGTAGCAGAGTTATCAGATTCCATCGACCAACTCGATCCCGAGAAGCCCGTCATTGTGTATTGAGCGATAGGCGGAAGGAGCCGAGTTGCGGCTCAGATGCTGGTCGGAAAAGGTTTCAAGAATGTTTATAACCTTTCTGGAGGAATTCACGCGTGGAACGGTCTCGAGGCCGAAGGACCTGTCGAGTTAAACATGGATTTGATAAAGGGTGACGAGACTCCCGCGCAGATAATCAAACTTGCTTATTCAATGGAAGAGAGTCTCGGAACTTTTTACAGGATTGCGAAAACGAAAACCGAAGACAAAGAGATAATTGGCATTCTCGATAATCTGGCGTCAATTGAAGAGAAGCACAAAGATTACCTCATTGACCTGCTCCAAGAGGCCGAGCCTGCTGCTCGAGAAGAATTGACTGCCCAGCGTCCGGAATCTCAAATCCTTGAGGGAGGATTTCGCATGGACGACTTCCTCAAACAAAACGAGCGCTTTTTGACACAGGTTTCTTCACTTCTGGACATGGCCATGATGCTGGAAACACAGGCGCTCGATCTATACCTCCGGTTTGCGGATAAAGCCGAGGACAACCGAACAAAAGACGTCCTGTTTAAAATAGGACAACAGGAAAAGCAGCATGTGGCAGCATTGGGGCGCTATCGGGAAAAGTATTCCTGAGATAAATGTGAGCATATGAAAGAGAGTTTCCGGGGAACCTTATTGATCGAGATTCCAACGACTTCGCCAACACACCGGGTAACCGAGTGGCACGGCACGGACGCCGGCCTAAACACGAGCCAGTAGCGGTCGGCCTCCGTGCCGGCCGAATTAGATTGATAAAAGCAAATGAGAGCAGAATTCTGAAGTTCATCCCACAATCGAATACAAGATATTAGTGGGGACCGGCGTCCCTGCCAGTCCATTCTATCGATATCATTGATCATATTAAAGATGTGCCGGCACGGAGGCACGGCACCCACCAATACTCCTAATCTTCTATCGGACACTAATCTTGCCCATTCTTATACTATTGGTCTTCCGCCGGTCACGTTTTTTGCATCTGAGCTGTCATATTATGGAGAGCAGCATCTCATTTCATAAAAGGGAATGGTATGAACCAAGAAACGTTTCGCGCACTGTTGGTCACTGAATCTTCCGAAAACTTGTTCACGCGAGAAATTGTGGATCGTTCCGTCTCTGAATTGCCGGCAGGCGATGTTCTGATAAGAGTGCGTTATTCATCCCTCAATTACAAAGACGCGCTTTCCTCTATCGGGAATCGAGGAGTGACCAGGCAGTATCCCCACACGCCTGGCGTGGATGCAGCCGGAATTGTCGAAACGAGCGCAGTGAAGGAATTCAGCGCCGGTGACGAAGTTATCGTAACGGGATTCGATCTGGGAATGAACACCTCCGGCGGTTTCGGACAATACGTTCGCGTCCCGGCAGAGTGGGTGGTGAGAAAATCTCCGAACCTTTCCCTCAGAGAAAGCATGATCTATGGAACTGCCGGATTTGCTGCGGGCCTGTCCGTGTTCAAACTCCTGGGAAATGGAGTTTCGGCCGATCAAGGAACGGTTCTCGTAACCGGAGCGCCTGGAGGTGTAGGAAGTATTGCTCTCAGCATCCTGGCCAAAACGGGTTTCCAGGTAGCTGCAGTGAATGGAAAGCAGGATGCCCGCGAATACCTCATGGAGCTGGGAGCGAAAGAGGTCCTCAGCATCGAGGATGCAACAGATACCTCTGAAAAGCCGTTGCTTAAGGCGCGCTGGGCAGGAGTCATCGACACGGTGGGAGGGCCGATCTTGTCCACGGCCCTGCGCTCGACCCACTACGGAGGAACCGTGACCTCCTGCGGCAATGCTGCTTCTCCTGTACTCTCATTGACGGTGTATCCTTTCATTCTCAGAGGGGTGAGCCTTCTCGGGATTGATTCGGTAAATTGTCCCAAGGGCCTGCGGCTGGAAATCTGGAACAGATTTGCCGGTGAATGGAAGCTGCCCCAACTGGAAAAGATTGCCACAGAGGTTTCTCTCGAGAATCTGGGGGAACGCATAGACATGATTCTCCAGGGAAAGCAGATCGGCCGCACTGTCGTGAATCTTGGAAGCTGATCGTATTCGGAGAATCTCCCTCGCTGCCGGTTAGATGGCGCGGGATTCTTTTCTGGTATTTTTTCTGATTGCAATCACATGAAGTTTCATCCGGCGTGTTCCTTCAGTTACCCACGGAGGTGAGAAGCTGGAGGCCATGTCATTGCGAGGAGCGGAGCGACGTGGCAATCTCCTGATACTTGCCTGCACCTTCAGGGGATTGCTTCGCTACGCTCGCAATGACAGGCATTCGAACGCTCTGGCATCAATGATGCGGTTCGCTTCGCTCACCGGCATCCTACGTACTCAAACAAAATACTCTCAAACCACCGCCCGAGACTGAAGCCCTACATTCCGGCAAAAAAAATGGTTTCAATCCCCCCTAGAAATATGTCATATTCGATATAATGTGGTAGTGGTATGCCTCTAAACCGAAGAATTTTGGCGATAACGTGAATGGTTGACCGTAAATTGTGTTGTGATGAAAGGTAATACCTGATTTTTTGGATATAATAGTCGGTAATCGTGCCATTAAAAGGCATTATTGTAGAAAATAGTTGCCATACGAAAAAGAATTGATACATCGCCCTGCACGTCCGTAGCGCGAACTGTTGTTCGGGCTCGTGACAGGCCTTTCAGGGTAAGGGGGCAGAATTGCAGCATTGCGAATCCTATCAACAAGGAAGTGATTACCATTCTCTTCTGCATGCATCCTGTCATTGCTGTGCCGATCTTGCAAAACGACTCTTTTTCTGGATTCTCTTACTATTACCTGTCTTCTGCGTAATAGAGTTGGCCTCCTACATATCCGTCAAGGAAAGTGTGCCCACGCGAATTCTCTATAGAGCGGAGTTAAGCCGGCGGATCCAGCCCGGCACTCCTGACTACTCGCAGAACCGACCCAAATTTGTTCAAGCTGCGGCCCCTGCAAGAGAATCGTCCGGACTTCTCCTGTTTCATCCGATTTTGGGCTGGGATTATCCCCCGGAGCTGGTACATGCAGACGCGCAGGCTGTTGTTTATACTCATGGAAAAATGGGCGAACGCAGGACCTGCACCAATTTCGATTCCACAATGATAGCTACATATGGCGATTCCTTCACCTATTGTGCCGAGGCGGGCGATGAAGATACGTGGCAGACTCATCTCGCCAGGAAGCTCGGCACAAACGTGCTCAATTTTGGTGTAGGAGGTTACGGTACGGATCAGGCTTTACTGAAATATGAAAACAACGGGCAATACGCAACGAAGATAGTACTTCTCTGCATCTTCCCTGAAAATATCAACAGGGTAGTGAACATCTACAGGCCCTTCTACACCTACCACGATCCTTTGAAGCTCACGAAACCAAGGTTCATGGCGGATGCTCAGGGAATAACCCTGGTCCCCAATCCCGTAACCAGCATAGCTGAATTATCCAAGCTGGACCAGGATTCGTTTCTCCAGGCTCTCGGAAAACTGGATTACTGGTACCAGCTCGATCGAAACTTGCCTCGGTTCAGGTTTCCCTATTCCCTTGCATTTTTTGAATGGAGCGAGTCCGTATTCAGTCAGCTTAGCTCACGAGTTTCCTGGCTTGCCGAGTATCATCAACCGCATGTCTGGGATCTCTTCAATCAAGCGGGTCCTCTGTCAATCATGTGCTATATAGCCGATCGTTTCGTAGCGATTGCGAAGGAACGGGGTGAAGAACCGATAATCGTACTCATGCCGCACAAGGATTATGTGAATGAACTGAAAGACTGTAAAATCAGTAGAATGGCCCAATTTATACAGTATCTCGATAGAAGAAATTATCATTGCATTGATGCCATTCGCTGCATGTGGGAGATGAATCCGAATCAGGAGCAACTCGAAGCATGGTACGGGGGGCATGCGACTCCGGCAGGGAATAAAATTGTTGCTGAAATATTGAATCGGGAGATCGGGCATCATCTGCAGATCGGTGCGTTGACGGATGCTCACCGGCCATAGGCTGAAAGGGAGTGAATGCAAATTGGTGTGTCGTGCTTAAGACCTGTCGTTTCAAGAGATCGAAACCATGGGTCTTCTTATTGTGAGCGCGCGTGGAAACAAAGTCGCTTCGAAGAAATGATGAGGAATTGACAAAACGGCTCTAGAATTGATTGATTGCTCGGTTCTTCTGTCTTTTACTATTTCTTTTAAGAACGGTTTCTGGTATTCTATACGATTAAGATCGGCTTAACCGCTGCTATTCGGTATGGTTAGAAGAACATGCATGTTCGAAAATACGATCTCTTGTGGATAACTGGAACGGGCCTCGTCGTCTACTGTTTTGTTCTTACGGCGATAACAGGAGATATAGGATTCGAAGGAGACGATTGGTGGATACTCAGTTGGCCATATTGGAATGAGTTTCCCAAATCGGTCTGGATCTACGCGAGAGAATCGCTTCGACCACTTGAGGGCGTTTACTGGATCGGACTTTTTGAGCTGTTCGGCTTTAACAAGATAGTGTTTCATCTATTTTCACTTTTGCTTTTGGCGGGTGCTTCCCTGTTGATGGGGTTCGCACTTGCGAAAGCATTTCCGAATCGTAAGAATTTCTCAACGCTGGCTGTTTTAATAGCCTTTTTCCTTCCCACCTTGTCTTGCCTGACATACGTATTGGCCACAGATAACGGGCGCCTCAGTATGCTGCTTTTCTGGGCATGCGTTCTGGCTTTTCAGAAATGGGCCGAAGGCCCGCAGTCCTGGCCGCGACTTCTGCCTCCAGTGGCTATTTACGTTGCGGCATTTCTCACGTATGAAGCTCCGACTCTCCTGATTTTTGCGATTCCGCTGTTGGTTTTGCCCGTACATACTCGCTCTGCATCGGAATCGTCGAACCGAGATTTTGCCCTTAAACTCGGCACTGCAGTCTGTATGGCCTTGGTTATAGCAATTAGTATCAGGTTCACCATCTTGAGCGGTGGCGCTGTCGGACACAGACATCTCTTGCCCCCTGTGGATCTTCTGTGGTCCTATCTTGCATTGCTGCCATATTATCTCGCAGCCCCTTTCGCCAGTCTGCCCGTTTCCATGACTGAGTTCATCCTGGCTGCGGCTATCATGGGATTGGCTCTCATTGCAGTCTATTCTGGACTCCGGTCCGCTTCAGTGTCTCGAAGTTCATGTTCCTGGGTGGATGGAAACGGTTACATCGCGCTGGTGGGAATTGTAATTTTGCTGCTGGGAATGATGCCGTACCAACTCGCGGGCTATGGAAGCGTTATCCCGCGATTGGAAGAGACGGTATTGGCTAAATGGGGGTTCATTCCTAACGGCAATACAGCATGGTTCAATTTTAACTGGTCCAGCAGGATTTATTCTTCCGCGAGCTTCGGACTGGCAATTCTCATCGCCTTATTGGCTACCTTGCCGCGTAACCTGCTGCTCAAACGAGTCGCCGGTCTCGCAGTGGTAGTGTTCGTTGGATTGGCGGTATTGTTCCACGCAGGCCTTCGAAAGGATTGGCAGGAAGCTGCCCAGATCAGAAATAATCTCGTGAAAAGCCTTATCAGTGAAGTGCCCGAAGTGAAACCCGGGACAAACCTTCTGTTCCTCAATTTGGATAGCAGCCATCGACGTGCTGCTGTTTTTCGAGGCTGGGGAGGACTGCGGGAACTGGTTCGAATGTTGTACGGAGAAAAAGCGATTAATGCCTGGTTTCTGTACCCCACCAGGTGCATCTGGCCTAACACGGTGTTCCAGCAAGCAATCGTCACTCAAAAGGGCTTCGTAACCCGCGGGATGAAAATCAACCAGCCCGTTTCCCTCGACAGCCTTGTTATTCTGAAGAAAGAGGGTTCAAGTTTTACCTTGTTGGACGGCATCAACTCGCCCGACGGAATTTCACCTACCGGAATACTATGGAAAGACACGCGGGCAATCAAGTCGAATCAAAATCGTATTGTTACATGGTCGCACGAAGGCTATTTCCCCAGAAAGTACGTGCGGAATGCTCTGGAGAGCGGTTTGATCTCAACACTGCGTTTGTCTGGCGTTCGACTCGGTTTCAAATTGGCAAACCGATGGTCGTTGGCTTTTTGCGATCGCCGAATCGGCAAGTCAGTATTCCGCGGAATTCACGGTAACATCAATCGATAGCCCGATACATACCGACTGAGTCATGTGCACGACAAAGAAGAAAAGTCAGAAATCTGCGTGCCCAGATTGGCTATTTGTGCATTACGGCTGTAATGGCTGAACAGCCACAACTCAGGAATTATTTCTGAAACCATCTCGCCGTTATCAAAAACCCGCACAATCGAGCTTTCCGAGACTACAACACTTACAGCTTTCGTAGCCCGGCTGATGGATGCCGCCGCCATATGTCGCGCACCCAAACCCAAAGGCATCCGGATGTCATCAGCGGAAGCGTTGAGATACCTGCACGCAGAGACCACAATGCCCTGGTCGGAAATAACGAAAGCGCCATCAAGTTGAGCGAGTTCCTTTATGGTCTCTCTCACGTTAGGATCGTGTATCTGCTTCAATTCGGGATCATGCCCGAAAAGAGGATCCAGAATAAGACTTCTCGAGTTCTTCAGAACTTCTTGAGTATCGGCTACGACGAAGATAGTACCGATGCGTCTGCCTTCGCGACCTTCCCGAGCAATCTCCACGGCAAGCAGCAGAACACGCTCCAATATTTCGGGATTTACTCCTTTGCAGGCAGAACATACTTTGCACAGAACTTCTTTAAAATCCGTCATTCGTTAACCCTCCCCGTTGTCATGCCCGATCCACGGTCAAGTGAGCCGCAAATTGGAGATACGTCCAGAAAATTCTCGCAACTTAGAGCGAGCACAGAGACACGATTCGATCGCTCGTTCTCGGTGCACCCAGTTCACAGTGTTTTCGGATACTGCTGAGACCTGCCCGCGAACGGATCTGCTAATACTTCATGATGGGTTTGTTCTTTTTGTCTGCAATAAGTTGGCAGATCCTGTCGTACACCCGATCGAAATCTTCCCGATTTCTCATAAAGTAATGCACTCCATCCTCGATACGGAAGCGTTGCAGCCCATCGACCATGAACAGCAGTTGCATATGAACCAATGCTTCTGTTCCGGCAAGGAAGTTAAATTTTTCCGGGTCTACATACGTATCGAAATATCCCGGCGTAGTGGCAATATCCCAGACGCTCTTCGGAGTAGAACACGCTTCCCAAGTGAATGCGAGACGATCTCTATGGTGTTCCCGCAGAAAAGCTACTCGGGACTTCAGGTCCGTAATTTCTTCCCCGTGCGCAGGTAGCACGAGTTCAATGTCATCGTATGTCGCAAGCTCTTCCAGTGTCTGAAGATAAACGAGCAGGTCATCGGGATGCGGGGTTATGGGATTGAGCAAAACGTCTCCGCACAGAAGCACTTTTTTTCCGTGCTCAGGTCCGACGATCGCTCCAATGCTTCCGGGAGAGTGACCCGGCAGGTGTTGTATTCGGATATCGGGAATCTTTTTCCCTTGTACCTCGAGATACTGATTCCGGAAAATGGGTTCATCCACCGGAACTGATAATCCGTGGGATTCCAAGTCGAGCCCTGCAAAAATCCGGTCCCTGTTTCCCGGCTGTGCTGAAATCGCTCTTGGCATTCCGGTGGCTTCCATTTGCTCCTGACGAGAAACCCAATTGTAAAGCATGCTCCAGGGATTACATATGTTCGGTGTATCGAGAATATGGGCAGAAATGGATGCAGACGTGCGATCGAGCAAGAACCGCGCAAGGAGAAAATGATCCGGATGCCCGTGAGTAAAGAGCAGGCTCTTGATATCCGAGAACGATATTCCTGCTGCCTCCAGCCCGTCAGTCAACTCGTTTTCGCTGTGATTCGGTTCCAGGCCCTCGACTTCACCGGGCATAGGCTGATTTCGCAAATTATAGAAGAACGCCTTTGCAAATTTCGTCGGGATTCCCGCATCCACCATGACCGTGGTCTCGTTCTTAATAAGGTACACGTTTGTCGGGCCGGGACCGATCAAGTCAGGGCAAAAAGTCTTGATCCTGACAATTCGTGTACTGCTGTCAGATAGGGTGTATTCTCTGACTCCTCCACTGTCCGCGAGGGTATCCTCAATCAAATCGGTTGCGTGTATCGTCATATGGAGAATCGTGCCTCCTTGTTCACTGAAGATCTTATCTGTATCACACAGAAACATTTTAGCAATGTTCAGGAAGATCTTCACTCTGTGGGCCGGTTAAATGACAAGAGGAACACGAATTGTCGGTATTGCCCGGAAACCGTGCAACAAACAAGTTTCCAGGTGGCTCTTTTTCATGTACATTCACACCTGAAGGTAGAGAATCCATATGGCGAAAGCAGCTATTGACGCCCAAAGTGCTGCAGATGATGTGAGAGCCGGTCTCGATGACGCGGCGCTTATGAAGAAATATGCTCTATCGGCCAGAGGGCTTCAGAGTCTTTTTCGAAAACTGATCTCAGCGGGCATCCTGACACAACGCGAACTCGACACGAGAATGTCGGAGACCGATACGTCTATCGTCCTGGATCTCTCCATTCCTGTAAGGCCCGAAAAATCGGAAACATTTGCTCGCGAGTTGGCTGTCATGGTTATTTCCAGAGACCCTTCCTTGCTCATAAACGTACGGGAGTTGCTGGAAATAGAAGTTATACAAGTTTTCGGAAGTATCGATCCCGATTCTGATTTTTTTGAGCGGGCTCAACCGCAGGTCGTCGTTGCAGATTTGGATCCGGGCCAGAGCGATTTGCAGGACATTTTTTCGAGCCTGAGGCGCTTGAGGCGTTTTGTGCCTGTCCTCGCTGTGGTCAGTTCAGCGAGAGAACGTGCATTACAGGGAATTCCCAAAGGAATTTTCGATTTACTCGATAAACCCGTCGACGCGGGACTGTTTGTCTTTGCTGTCCGCAGAGCTCTCACACATGCCGAGCTCATGCATTCCAAACCGGGGGCAGCTCTGATTGCTGCACATGATAAGACCGTAAGAGCCTTTGAACAGATAAGAGAAGCACAGGATAACGCCATTCTCGCTCTTGCCAAGTTGATGGAATCCAGGGAAGGCCGGGGGTCTCATTTGCAACGGATTCGCAATTATTGTCGTGTTCTTTGCGTATGTGCGTCAGAACAGGAATCATTTCGGGATCTTTTGACGGCAGAGTACATTGAGGATTTGGTACGCGCGAGCATTCTTCACGATGTGGGAAAGGCGACCATGTCGGATGCGGCACTTTATGGGACTGAATGGTCGGATCGTGAAGTGTTGAAACAGCATCCGGTATTCGGCGGACGCGCCCTCGAGGAAGCAGTAAACCGGCTCGGCAGGGACAGTTTTCTTTCGGTCGGAATGGAAATCGCCTACTACCACCATGAGCACTGGGATGGATCCGGGTATCCGTTTGGATTACGCGATCGTGAAATACCGTTTGCAGCCCGAATTTTTGCGATTGCAGATGCGTACGAGCATATGACCTCGAACTCCGGCGAAAAAAAGCCGCTTTCTCACGCAGAGGCTGTGGAGTCTATCATCGAAAATAAAGGTATCCGTTTCGATCCCGAATTGGTGGAAATCTTCCTGGAGGCAGAGAACGAATTCCGGCACATACTGGCAAATAAATCAGGTGAAATATAACCACGCTCGAGGGAGGTATCGAATGTCGTATGTACCTGATCTTACAGAGAAGATCGCTATCGTAACAGGCGGAGGAAAAGGTATCGGCAAGGCAATTGCTCTGGGATTAGCCAAATGCGGGGCAAAGGTGGTCATTGCGGCAAGAACCGTCCCGGAAATCGAAGCGGTAGCAGACGAAATCAGGTCTACAGGGGGATCGGCTCACGCGAAAATGACGGATCTTACGCAGAGCGATCAGATAGACGCACTTGTCCAGGAGGCAGTCAACGTCTTCGGAGGTGTGGATATTTTGGTCAACAATGCAGCCAGGAGTTTTTTGAGACCGTTGATCGACCTCAGGGAAGATGGATTCGATAAGATTTTCGATACGAATGTAAAGGGTACATTTCTGCTCAGCAGGGCGGCAGCAAAGATTATGATGCAGCGCGGAGGCGGGCGGATAGTGAATGTTACTACTGTCGGCGCTGAACGTGGCGGTCCTATGATGGGCGCATATTTTGCCAGTAAAGCCGCCGTGAAGATGCTCACCATGTGCATGGCTACGGAGTGGGCATCCATGAATATTCTTGTGAATGCAGTCGGCCCCGGTATAACGAGAACCCATTTCAGTCAGCCGATCTGGACCAATCCTGAATTGGAGCGTCAACTCGTCAGTCATATCCCTCAGGGCAGGATTGCGGAACCCGAGGATATCGTGGGTGCAGTCCTCTTTCTGTGCTCAGATGCAGCGAGTTTCATCACAGGACAGACTATCTATGTGGACGGCGGCACACTTGCTACCGGTGCATAGATACATAATCGATATTCCTTAGTTGAAGCGACAATTTCATGAATGTTGTTTGCTCAGAGAGTCTCTCAGCACCTTCACATCGACAGCAACATCCTGGAGCGGCTGTCTGCGAACCCGGTGTGGAAGAGCGAGCTCTGCTGCCGCATTCACGTCTTCCACGGTAACGTCTGTACGGTTGTCGTACGCTGCCAGTGCTTTAGCGGCTTTCAAAGTGACTATGTCGCCACGATGACCGTCAACTCCTACATCCAGGCAATAGCGTGCAATCTCCATGAGGATGGATCGATCGACGGTTATTCGGGAATACAGATCCACAGCATTCCGGATTTTTTCCACAACAGCGGCAGATTCGTTGTCCCATTCTTGTGCGAATCCTGTCGGATCTTCCTCAAATCTGAGACGCCTTTCCATGATTTCCACGCGGGACGAGCTGTCGCGAATTCCTTCGATGGTAACGCACAGGCCGAAGCGGTCCAATAGTTGCGGCCGGAGTTCCCCTTCTTCAGGATTCATTGTGCCCACGAGCGTGAATTGTGCCGGATGGGTAAAAGAGACGCCCTCTCGTTCAACTGTGTTGATTCCCATTGCTGCGGAATCCAGCAGGACATCCACGAGGTGATCGTCCAGTAAGTTCACCTCGTCCACATAGAGAATTCCCCGATGAGCTTCCGCCAGAATTCCCGGTTCGATACGTTTTTCGCCTTTCTTTAACGCATGCTCCAGGTCCAGAGTGCCGATAAGCCTGTCTTCTGTGGCTCCGACAGGGAGTTCGATCACTCTCGTTTTGCGAAGATCTGAATCAGGACGCCCGCCGTCCAGGCGAATGCGGCGGCAATCGTGCTTCCAACATTCCAGGCATACTTCGTGAGCTGCTTCAGGAGACAACTGAAAAGGACACTCCCGAACAACTTCGATCAGTGGCAGCAGATCTGCCAAAGCTCGTACGGCCGTTGATTTGGCTGTGCCCTTTTCGCCGCGTATGAGCACACCACCGATTGCAGGGTTGATAACATTGAGAATGAGCCCGAGCTTCATTCTTTGTTGACCGACAATGGCTGCGAAAGGATAGATTGTCTTTGTGTTCATGAAAATCTCATCTTGATGCTAGTTCATCTGAGAGTTATAGATGTTCTCAAAAGTTCTGACGTTTTGCGATTGAAATCGGACAATATGGAAGTGCCCTGCAATTTCACTCACGCGGCGGCGCGGCCTCTATGCCCCGAAGGGGGCGGCCTAACAGTAGCCGTGGGTGTCAGAAGCTGTCTCAAAAGTCGAAATTCATCCCAAATCGTGGCACGAAATTCTCATCATCTTCACGGCCTGATTGTAGGGGCGCCCCTCGTGGGTGCCCGGTAGTGACCGGCCTCCGTGCCGGTCATTGCGGAAGGGCAGGCACGAGACCTGCCCCTACAAGGATGATGAATCGTGGCACGATGTGTTGTGCATTCGAGAATTTTGAGACAGTTTGGTAAACCCACGGAAAGAGACACACCAAATCCTCTGTTTCAGGACCCTGAAGGGGTTCACCAACAACATTCGGCAATCATTGCCTGTTGGTCGACCCTTTCAGGGTGCAAAATCTGTTGAGCCAGGCGCAACTAAGCGATTACGTAGCACCCGCAATCAACTCGTGATTATTTTCGAGAACCGCTATAGTCAGAAATTCTGGTGATGGCTGTTCCTGGTCCGGCGGATCAGGTAGGGACATTCCTTGTGGTGCCCGGTAGCGACCTCTCTTATACCGATTCTCGAAAGTAATCACGGATTGTGAAGAGCAGTTCCCAGCAATTGGTAGCGCCGGCCTCCGTGCCGGCGAACAATTCACCAAACAAATCAATAAGTTCTCGCCGACAGGGACGCCGGCGCTACTGATTCTTCTCATTGCAGGCATTGGATTCCGTCAAGACTTTCGATAACCGCTATAATTCCAGGAGAGCAATTCCTGCCAAATCGGACTGCTTCTGCATGAGAGCCGATCGGATGCGGGATTTTCGCCCTCCCGCAAGGCAGATCAATCCTCTGGACCAGTATGCCAGATCTTGTTTGGTTATGAGATTCGTCGGGTTGAGCAGAGCACGTCTTTATCACGTGTCAGATTCAGATTGTTCCGATGGCGGTCGTTTCGACAGGTAATCTGCGATACAGTAATCCGCAAGAATTCTATGTACGGAACATTTTTCCAGTACGGCTATCGGCATAGATGGATCCATGCAACTGTTGATATCCTGTACCATTGTCGTTCCTTTGGCCTCGTGAATTGCCGCGATTCCTTCCGCTCCGTCGTTTCCGGCTCCACTCATCACAACGCCGATGACACGCTCCCCCAGGTTGTGGGCAGCGGATTTCATCACGTGATCGATTGCTCCTTCATCTCCGTTCGCGGAAGAGGGTGCAAGACTTAGAGTTCCGTCAGTGCTCTGGATTTCCAAGAGTCGATCTCGCGAGCACAAATAGCAAGCCCCTCTTTCAGGTATGAAAGGCCCGGTGATTGCCTGTACCGGGACAACACTGTGCGCATCCAGGTACACTGCAAACGGTTCCAAATAGCGGTCGGAAACAAGAATTACGGCTATGAGCACGTCCGAAAATTCCGAAGTCAGGCCGGGAATAATGCGCAGAAGGCTGTAATAACCGCCTGTTCCGGCACCGATGATCACAAAACGAGTCGAATCGAGAATGCTGCCTTTGGGGACCTTCTCGTCTCGGCGTATGGGAGCAGACATCTTGATGTACTTGGACCGACCCGAACGAATAGCTGCCGCGCGTTTCACCTTGCCGATTATGTCGGCTTTTTGAGCGTCCAGGTTTTCGTCTTCTCTCCGGGACGGTTTTGCGATCACATCGATCGCGCCATATTTCAGGGCGTCGAATGTAGTCCTGGCCCCTTCTTTTGTAAGTGCGCTGATCATGACCGTCGGAACGGAATACTTGACCATAATGTGTTTCAAAGCCGTAATTCCGTTCATTCTCGGCATCTCAACGTCCATGGTAACTACATCCGGACTAAGCTCCTTGACCATGGTGAGCGCTTCAAGGCCGTCCTTGGCACGTCCTACTACGTGAAGACTGTCATCCTCACTGAGAATGCTTGCTATCTGACGACTCATCAGCGCAGAGTCGTCCACCACAAGCACTCGGATTTTGTCCTGTCCGTCGCGAGTCATAGTTATTTGCCCTTGAGGCCTGCCTCTCTCGCCAAAATTTCTCTGGCAAGCTGAATGTAAGCTCTGGCTCCGGGTGATTCCAAATCATATGCAATTACGGGCTGCTGGCGGGAAGGCACTTCGGCGAGTTTCGGGTCTCGCGGAATAATGGTTCTAAACACGTGCTCTTTCAAGTATTGCCTCACCTCTTGGACAACTTTCACTGTAAAGCCTGCCCGTTTGTCGGCCATCGTGAGGAGAAAGCCGAAAATACCCAGCTTGGTGTTATGAAATCTTCTTACCTCCAAGGCAGTTCGGAGCACTCTGCCTACAGTAGCCATGGAAGCATATTCGCACTGAATAGGGACGAGATATGAATCACATGCTATTAGCGCTGCAAAGGTTGGATTATCCAGTCTTGGGGGGCAATCCACGAATATATAATCGTATTTATCTTTGATATGACTGAGAAACTGATTGAGGCACTGAACGTTTTTCTGGAGAAGTTCAGCATAGAGAGCCTCATCAGCCATGGAGCGAATATTCGTCGGCATCAGGTCGAGCCGCGGCAAACGGGGATGGGCGCGATAGGTGGCTCCAATTGCCGACGCACCATTCTGAAGTAGTTCGAACACTCCTACGGAAGTATCTGCAGGGTCAAGCCCGAAGCATTTGTCCAGCCCGCATTGCGGATCAAGGCCGATCAGCAAAACTTTCCGTTTGATAGCCGATAAACACGCTCCGAGATTCACTGCAGTAGTGGTTTTGCCGACCCCGCCTTTTTGGCTGACGATCGCTATGAGCTGGCCCATGAATTTGGACTCCCTTTATACGTCCATTCTTATGGCGGTATCTCGAACGGTAAAATGTGTGCCGCGACGTTCGAGTTTTGCGTTTCTGGCTGCTGCATGGGCTTGGGCCAACTGGCGCTGTTTGGTAATGACATCCTCTATTACTTCCAGGACGTCGAGTACCAGCGCTATAGTGCCGTCACCCAGAATAGTGGACCCAGCAAGCCCGCGGCTCTTGAAGACGTGATCCGCGAGAGGCTTTA
The DNA here is from genome assembly GCF_000266945.1 of Desulfomonile tiedjei DSM 6799. Lineage (NCBI taxonomy): Bacteria > Pseudomonadati > Thermodesulfobacteriota > Desulfomonilia > Desulfomonilales > Desulfomonilaceae > Desulfomonile > Desulfomonile tiedjei. The sequence continues at coordinate 5,572,133 of NC_018025.1, read as the reverse complement.
TCACAACATCCTGTTCGCCGATCAACTCTTCAACGAGAAATCCTACCGACTTCAATCCTGCAGAAGCAAGCACGAGGAACTTCGGATTGTTGGCAGGTTGCGGTTCTTTAAGTTTAAAGATTTCGTCTACCCGTAACACAGGAATGGTCTCGTGTCTGAATTTGATGACTTCAAATCCTTCGATGGTGGTTATTTCGTGAGACGCAACTTGAATGATTTCGCGAACAGCCGTCAAAGGAATTGCAAATACATGCATTCCGGAACGTATCAAGAGCGTCTGAATGATTGCCAGTGTGAGCGGAATTTTTAGCGAAATGCGAGTGCCTCGATTTTTCCAGGAATCGATCTCCACATGTCCGTTGATCTTTTCCACATCTTTTTTCACGACGTCCATTCCCACGCCGCGACCCGATGTCCGCGTCACTTTTGTGCTCGTGGAAAAACCCGGAACAAAAAGCAAATTGTAGACCTCCTGCGATGAAACGCTTTCCGCATCCTGAGGATTGATCAATTTGCTCTCCAGGGCTTTTTTCAGGACCGAATCGGCATTGATGCCACTTCCGTCATCTTCCACATCAATCACGACCTGGTTTCCTTGAGAATACGCGCTTAGAACGATAGAGCCCTGCTCTTTCTTTCCCAACTTCTTTCGCGTATCCGAATCCTCGATGCCGTGATCGACGGCGTTTCTGATAAGGTGAACAAGAGGATTGTATATCTGTTCTATAACACGCTTATCGACTTCCGTATCTCCGCCGTGGACTTCCAGATCAATCGTCTTTCCCACCCTTCGGGAAAGATCGCGAATCAGTCTGGGCATTCGGTTGAATAACTGACCGACCGGAAGCATTCTCAGCTTCATGACCCCTTCTTGAATCTCAGTGGCAACACGTCCTAACGAGATGCTTGCCTCGCCCACCTTCAGCGTCAGGTCCTTGATCTGCTGAATCGCTTTTTTACCGAAATCCCCTCTCGAAGCAATTTCTCGCTGGAAATTTTTCAATTCCGTAGCGAGTTGCTCTACGTAAGAACGGTTGACGACCAGTTCCCCCACTTGATTGAGGAGAACGTCTACCTTAGCTGAATCCACTCGCATGGTCCTGACGAGCGGACCTGCCTGAGCATCCTGACCTGTTCGCACCAGGGCTTCGTCTACCGGACCTTCCAATTCTGCCGTAATTACCGGTTCCGGTGCTGTTGTCTCTACTTCTGCGACCGGATCGCTCATCAACTGCCCGGATTGATCGGTTCTTGCCGGAGGTGAAAAAGACGTTTGAGTGACTACAGGTTCTGTGGCTACCTCGGGAATTCTCGTGGCCCAGGGTTCTGGAATCGGTTCCGGTACGGCTCTTGGCTGAACCAACTCCGGTGACGATGGAGGATGGAGGATCATGTCCAAGCCGCCAAGGAAATCCTCGAATTTTGAAAGGCTTTCATCCATGAAATCGAGATCTTCCAGCGGTTCCGCGTCTACTTTCTGCACGTTATAGATCGTCCATTCGTACCATTCGTCCAGGAATCCAGCGAGACTCTGGTAATCCATGTAAGTCGATGAAGATTTGATCGCTTTGATCAACTCGGCACAGGCATCCAAATCCGCACCCGTGACTTTCCCGCTCTTCACCTTCGCTACATAGGGTTTCAGCTTATCGAGAATTTCCCAGCCGTAAGAGAGAAATATCTCCATAATCTCTCGATCTGCTTCTTCTCCGATGGAATCCAACTCCTGAAGCAAATCGGCGGCTTTTCCACCGTATGGATAAAATTTGTTCGTGCTCTGGAGGATTGTCTGCCCTGAATCGGCAAATAATCCTTGGAATTCACTCAACAATTCGTCATCAATATCCGCCAGGAGAGAATCTTTCTTCCTCTGTATGTCTTTGGGTTGCGCGATAATGGTTTCTCTGCCTATATGAATGAGAATGGAAGTTGCCAACTCCGCTGTCATTGCAGGCAGATTTTGCAGCTTATCCCTATCCGCTTGATACAAGTGACTTACAGTGGAATATCCTGCCTCGCAGAGGGACGCGATGGCTTCATGAGTGATTCCCGGAACGTTTTCCAGTTCCGCTGCAAGCGGATAAGTAGGCGGAGTCACAGGCTTTTCAGTGACAGGAGGAGCTGAATCCGCTTCGGGTTTTTCTGTTCGTCCCAGAGATTCACGAATGGGGACCATCAAATCTTCCGGATAAATGGATCTTAAGCTGTAAAGAATGTTGCGCAGCGAATCGATTTCCTCGTGGCTCAATGCGTCTTTGTCCAGATCGATGGCGAGAACCGCTGCTTCCAGCGACTGAAGAGTCTCAACAGCCTCGGATAGCTGTAACGCACGGTAAGATTCCGATAGAATTTCAAGCGTTTCCAACAGTGACGAAACCACGTTATCAGGGCTCAGCCCATCCTGGAGATCGTCAAGATACAAAGAAATGTTCAGGAGATGTGGAACAGTGCTTTCAATATCCGCAGTGGGCTGCTCCGGCTCTTCGAGAGCTGCAGCGAGTCGTTCTTCAGCGTTTTCATCTACGATTTCAGATACGTTTTCAGGGAATGAGTCCGGCGCCACTTCCCAATCTTCTTCTTCGTCTATCTCACTTGCCATCTTCTGCGCAAGTTCTTCCGTAGGCTCGAACTGGTGAATCGTCTGGTCTTCCTGAGCTTCGAACGGTTCTATAAACTCTTCTTCCGGAGCGGAATCGAGTTCTTCTGCGGCTGCCACGGGACTCAACTCTTCAGGTTCTTGAGATAGAGTCGTCTCTGCAGGGGGGGCTTCTTCCTCTTGCGGAGCAGGTTCAGATATTGAAGGAATGGGCGCGGGTTTGCCCTCGAGAAACGATTCCAGCTCACTCATGACCGAGGAAATAGGGGTTTTCTCCTCCTGCGTCTCGGAGACCTCACCGATCAAAGTCAGAATCAGGTCTTTTGCCCTGAACAAGAATTCCAGGATTTCAGGTGTCGGACTGAGAAGGCCTTCCCGCATGCGATCCAGCAAATTTTCCACACCATGAGTAAGGGTGCTGCTCCGTTCAAGCCCGATATACTCGGCAGAACCTTTGATACAATGCACGGCGCGAAAGATATTGTTCAGCAGCTCGGGACTGGCTCCTTCTTTCTCGAGACGCATGAGACTGTTCTCCATCTCGTCCAGAAGCTCGCGTGCCTCACTGCTGTAATCCTGAAGAATTTCAGTGTCGATCATCTTTTTTCCTTTCCACCCGGCACAGTGGCTCTCGCCACGAGAGGACGTCTCAAATCACTCAGTCCGTCAGGGGGATTGTCGGGACCACTTTACGTCCGTCAAATCTCGTCTGATAGTACTCGAATTCCCGCACTACACCACTAAGCAGTTCAAGATCCTTCTTAATAATGCGGATATGGTTGCGGAGTTCGTCCAAATTGTCTGCCGTGTGCTCTTGACCCAAGCGCAATTCCATGTTCTCGAGAACGACTTGCGAATGGCCTACTGTCGTGCCCAGCAACAGAAGGACTTCCTGGAAGTTTGCCGCCATGTCATTGATGACCTGTGCCACTTCGGTAAAATCGTCCTTCGAATGTACCAGAGCGGATGCACTCAGATCTCCACGCGATATGCGTCTTGCTGCTCCGGTGAGCTCTTGCAGCGGAGCGGCTATTCTTTTATAGAAAAGATAGATGATGGTCCCGAAGCATATGACGAGTGCTCCCAGGAGCACTATCATCCGTATTTTGTGCGCTCTCAAGGATTCGATCTCCCGAAGCAGGTTTCCTCCCGAAGTATCGCCGGCATTGGGTCCGAGCAACTCCTGGATTCTCCCTATTTCTCCGTTCAAATCCACGATAAGCCCCACATTTAGTCCCATAGCCAACAAAGCCAAGAGGCAAAACAACGCCAGTAGCTTATATCGGCTTATTACACGAAAGGGCGATTTTACGCCTGCTTCATCCACGTTTTTCGCGGAAGATGCCCCGGATCTGAGTTGATGGATTGCCATAGAGTCTACTGCTTCTCTTCGATTTCCTTGATCGCTTTGGTGATAGAAGGCGTGTCGGTCTTGTTGACGAACCCTTTGGCACCCAGTCTCTCAGCTTCCGATTTGTACTTGTCGTCATTCAGAATGGTCAAGAACAGGATATTGGCCTTGGGATCTTCTCCAAGAATTTCTTTGGCCGCGGTTATCCCGTCCTTTTCCCTCATTGTGATGTCCATCGTCACCAGATCGGGCTTAAGGGTCCTGTAGAGCTCGACCGCCTCATCACCGCTCTTTGCCTCTCCTACTATCGCGTGACCGTGAGAACGCAACTCTTCAATTATTCTCTTTCGCATGAATCCGGAGTCATCGACTACTAGGACCCGCATAGACATTCCTCACCTCTCAAAACACCCGCGTGTCAAAAATAACAAAGATGTCAGTTAAATTTCTCTGCTAATTCGGAACTGTTCAACCAATTGCCCCAGTTCTTCTGCAACTCGGGCGAGTTCCTCAGTTGTCTGAGATGCGCCAGCCGCTCCTTTCGCGTTCATGGTTGCAACGTCTGACATATCGGCCATGATCTGTTTCAGCACCGCAGCACGCTCCGTCTGAAGACCGGTCAACTTGGTAATGTTTTCAGCTCGGGACGTAACACCTTCCATTTCCTGCGTAACTGAAGTAGATGCTTCCACCTGGCTTCCGGCACGTTCCAGAACGTTTCGGCTGAGTTGACGAATTTCACCCATAATGGAAGCAGCGCGCTCTCTACGTTTGCCCTGCTCTCCTGTGAGTCCGAGAATGTCCTGGGCCAGACCTGTCAGTCGTTCCATAGCTTTTTGAACGCCGGCCGCATCGTCCGCTTCTCGAAGTGTACCTTCTGTAATACCCGAAATGAGCGTATTGGTTCTGGCCACAGCGTCCTGAATCTGGTTCAGAGCTTCACGACTTGTGGCGGACAGCCGCTCTCCTTCCTCGACTCTCTTATTACTGGCTTTAATGAGGTCTGCGATTTCGTTGGTAGATTCAGCCGTTCTTTCTGCGAGCTTTCGGACTTCATCCGCAACGACGGCAAAACCTTTTCCGTGTTCACCTGCACGAGCAGCTTCGATTGCAGCGTTCAAAGCGAGAAGGTTGGTCTGTTCTGCAATGGACGAAATAACGACCATGATTTCGTTGATCTGCTCGGAGCTCTCTGCAATGGCCTTCATACCTTCGACCACTTTGTCGACGGCCAGACCTCCTTCACGGGCATATCGGTCAGTGATATCAGATTGACGTGCTGCTTCAACTGCGCTTTTGGCCATTTCATCGATGGTTTGCACCATACGCTTGACGGCTTCGGCTGTCTCCTGAGCTGCGGAATACTGCTCGCCGGCCTTTCCGGCAACCTCACGTGCAGTTGCGCCCATAGCATCAACGATGTTCTCACCTTCACGGCTCTGAAGGTCCTGCTCACCGGCACTTTGTGCCATGCCTTCCATTTCGCCTGACATCTTCTGGAGCGAATCATGCGTGACTGTTGCAGAACGCAGGGTATCTTGAGCATTCGTCGAAACCTGCGCCGCGGTTTCTCCCATGGACGCGATTCTGTCGAGAACGTTTCGAGCTCGTTCGGCCTGAGCGGTTGCGTTCACCACGATGTTTTGCGTGATCTGGTTCACGTTTCCGGCCGATTGCCGCACCCTGGAGACACCGTCAAGCACCGTGGAAAATGCTCCTTGAAGCCGTTCCAGCAGTCCGTTGAACGTCTCGGCGGCTCTACCCGTTTCATCTTTCGATCCCACGGGAGCACGCAAGGTCAAATCGAGATTGTCGCCTACCTGGGCCATAGTACCCGCCAATCTGGTGATCGGCCGGGAAATTGTAGCCGCAACGAAAAGGGCCATCATGAAGACCGCGATGAGAACGATGACGGCAATGATGGTGTTATTTCTTACGATGATCGGCAAATAGTACATAAGTTCCGATTTATCAGCGCCGGCTCCGATTATCCACCCCAGGCCGGGAAAGTTTCCATATGCTCCCGGATACGCTACACCGACAAATTTATCGTCCAATTTGCCGGTTTTGACGTTTGTGAACGAATACGTGTGCTCAGTCTCTTTACTCTTTATTGCCTTTTCAAGTGTCGGGAGACCGATTTTCGGCCCTCCGACAGGCAAGCCGTAAATATCTCGAGACGGGTGAACTATAGGGGTAGGTTTCTTGTCGGTAACCCAAATGTAACCGGAGCCTCCCACTTTTGTACTGAGAACGATTTGCTCGATCGGTGCCCAATTCAGAAACGCCAAAACAACCCCTGTTACATTGCCACCGATTTTAACGGGAGCAGCGATTCCGAGTGTCCACCCTTTGGATTTCGGATCTATCTGTTCTGCCAGTTTGTCGAAATGTGCATCAGTAATATCCAGCTTGCCCGTCTTAGCTTTCTTGAAGGTTTCCAGACCGGACAAGTCCGATCCGACGGAAGCCGGCCAACTCGATGCGATACAGTTACCCCGTGTGTCGACAAGGAACAGCGCTATATACGATCCATAGAGCTTGACCATTTCACGCATTGTTTCCGAGGCGTCCTCCCGGACTTCAGCAACCTCGAGCGCCTCTTTCATAAGCCTCTGGTCGGCCCAGACCAACACGTCCGTGACGCGGTCGTTCATGAAAACGTTCAGTGATGTTGCGGCAGACTCGGCAATAGCTTTCAGCTCGCGTTTGGCCGAATTCTCCGCTTCAGTAGTAATGGTCCAGTAACCAATCAAGCCGGATACAGTAAAAGGTACAATAGCAATCAAAAGGAACCAAATCAGAAGTTTGTTCCTGAGGCTCCCTCCGAGAGAAAATGATCTTAATACCTTCATGTCCCTTCCTCCTAGGGGTGATCTCGATCACCGGGAAAACCGATTATCATGACAAACGGCAGTCTCTTTATCGTGTTATGCTTTCCACTGCTTGAGGAACGGCTCGCGCTACACCTTCCAGCGCATCCCTTTCCTCCATGGAAAGAATTCTTCTGAAATCGAGTATGACAAGAATCCCTTGATCCAGGTGGACCACGCCACTGATGTACAGGCTTTGGACCCCTGCAACGATTATGTCCGGCGGAGGGGCAATCCTGGAAGCGGGAATCGTGATCACTTTGGCAACCGAGTCCACTATAAAACCCGTGACATTGCCTTCTATCTCCACCACAAGTATACGGGTTCCCGGTTTCGGGGTGGCTGAAACTTCTTTAGCATATCCTCTCAGGCGAAGTCGTTTTCTCAGATCAATTACCGGGATGATATTTCCCCGGAGATTGATAACGCCCTCGACAAAGTCCGGGGAATTGGGAATTTCCGTAATTGTCGACATCATGATGATCTCTTGAACCACCAGAATGGGTACACCAAAACGTTCAGATCCAATGGAAAAACTGATCATCTGAACGTTTTCCTCTGATTCCGGAGCTGTCTTTCTATACTGGTCCCTACCGTTCATGGGAATTTTCCTCCTCGTGAGTACCTCGTCAGGACGTCACCGCCAGCCGGATTATATTCGTCAGTGTCTCTACCAGAGAATCCGCCGGGCACGAGTAGTCCGCAAGCCCTTCCTGGAGGACTGCTTCGGCCATTCTCGGGTCCATGCTGGACATGGGATCCTGGACCACGGTAATTCCTTGTACCTGTTTCACGGCTCGCAAACCTTCAATTCCGTTGTCCGAGCCGCCTGATAGCATTACCGACACAAGATTACCACCCAAACTTTTGGATGCTGAAACCATGAAATGATCGAGCACAGGTATGCCCCTGAGTTCCGGAACGACTTTCAAGACAAATTGATTTCCGTTCTTCATAAGTTCCACCGGAACTGTAGACGGATGTATGTAACAGGTCCCGTCTAGCAGGCTTAAACCCGATACAAGAGGCCGAACTCTTATTCTGCTCCGTCTTTGGAGGTAATCGATAAATGCGCCTATTGCCTCTTGCTGCATATCATGCAAAACCACTAAACATGTCGGTAGATCTTCCGGTAACAGAGGTATGGTTCGGATCAAATCGGTTGAGCCTCCCGTAGAAGCCCATACAATTGTCAAGAAATTGCTGGGATTTCCTTTGGCTTCTTCAGACACCTCTTTCTGGATCGCCGGCGGGATTTTCACACGCCGTATGCGTTCAAACTTGATCAGGCTTGCCTCTTTTATGCGTCGTACAAGATCGTCGGCACGCCCATCCATTCGCCAGTTGTTCTGAGGTTTTCTCAGGAAATCCACTCCTCCCAGACATAATAAGTCGAACGGATTGGCACCCACTCCGCCGACGAACCCGCTCAATATAACGACGGGACAAGGGCTGCGGATCATGATGTGCATCAATGTGGTGCTTCCCTTCATGACCGGCATGTCCCAGTCCAGGAGAATCAAATCGGGTTTCAACTCGTCAATTTTGGCGAGAGCTTCCTGTCCATTCGTCGCATATCCAGCCACGATTACCCCTGGATCCGACTGCAGTATTTCTTGCACTATTTTCCGAATGAACCGAGAGTCATCGACGATCATGACCCGCTTGGCAGGTCCGGTGCTTTCTTGAACAGATTCCATAGCACCCGGGCGGGAGTTGTTCCCTTTTGCGGCCGAACCGGGTATCTCCGAAATAGGGCCAAGGGCATGACGAATCTCATCTTTTTGTCGCATGCCCTCCATGAGCAGACTCTGCCAATCCATGAAGAGAGTTCTCTCGGGTACGGAAAGAGCCACCTGGGATAGAAACTCTCCACCCTCCCAACCGAGAATCTCATAAAATGCCTCTACTCCACTGAGACTGTCACACTCCGCGTGAATGATGCCTCCGTCGTGAACGTATATCATTCCTTTCGCGCGTTCATGGAATACCCAAAGAAGTGTGCTTTCCTTTCGATAACAGAACATTTGAATCACATCTTCGAGTTTCATCGACACAACTCGGCCGATGAATCCCTGCTGCGGTTGAAGCATGTGAAACACCAATTCACACAGGCTCGCGTCGGGGGGCTTCAAAAGGAAATTGGTAGCGCCGAGTGACAATACCGGAAGCATGAGAGGCTTGAACTGTTCGTCAGCTATGACAATAACTTGCGTGTAACATTTGTGGTCTCTCAAAACGCGGAGGAACTCTATACAATCAAGCCGCCCAGGCCCCTGATGATCCAGAACAGCCACCTCGATCGAATTCTGATGAACCAGATCCAGTGCGGCTGAAACAGTATGAACCTGTTGAATCAGGTAGCCACCCCCTAATTGTGAAAAATATTCCTGGAATATTTTCAGGAGGGTGTCTTCAGGTTCTATTATGAGGACCCTGCGCTCCGTCAACAGGAAACTCCTTCACAAAGAGGCATTGCGGGTACGGCATATTTCTACTACGTGGAGAAACAGGCACTCTAATCACGATCCGTGCTTATAGATCGACCTTTCAGCAGGTCGACCAAGATTGTGGTCGGTATTCGGACATTTTTGCCCATATCCTCTGTATTAAGAGAATCGGTATGAGTCTCGTTCTTCCAGGATAAAATCTCGAAGAACGCCTCGTCACCAAGGAGAGTTCCGGCAACGGCCCTGGATATCTCGCCCTCTCGTACATAAATGGCGCCTTCTCGGCTACCTTTCTTCACGTCTATTCTTCTTGATTCACCGCTGAGCACGATCAGACGGATGGTTGTTCGCAGGTCGTAACTGGAAAAATCCATCACTTCCGAAAGGTCTTCCGGATGATTGTTTTCCGAATAATCAGATCCGGGCGTTTCTGCAGAACTTGAGAAATCTTTCGTCTTCAGTGTTCTTCCTCTCGGTCCCGCCCGGGATTCTCACATTGTTGGCCGTGAGATCATCGTGCGCATTGCATAACATTGTATGAGTGGAGACCGCCTCTCTCAAAATTTCACGAAGGCTGTATGGGGTTCTGTTCAGCCATCAAACGTCACTTCTGCATGGTCAAAAAATGCAAAACCATGAATTTGGCGACCAAATTCATGAAGAGTTCCTTAATAAAAAGGCCTTTCTATTAAGGACTGCTACCGTTTTATTCTCAAAGGTGTTCGCTACGGAGTATAGCATAGCTAAGCGGCTGAAATCAAGAATAATGGCGACAACTTTTGGTATTCAAATCACCTTTTCCCTTTACTGATGCGCGTTGAACGATGGTTTGTGCAGTCTAAACATCTTTGGCCTTGAGGAAATCGCGAAAAGCAATTAGCGGAATTTCGTTTGGCGACAATTAAGGATAGTTGAGTTAACTAATAATTAAGACTCGTTGAGAATCATTTCACAAAGATCAAAACGATGTTGTTCATTATGATTGTGCTATTTTCCTCATAATGTTCCGAATTCTTTTTCTATTACAGAATACAATTACAGCACGAGTACTCGGGATCGGTTGTTGACCCAGGATTTTCCCGGTAACAAGGGCTACTCGGAAAGAGCAGAATGTCTTAAGAGCCATTGCCAAGAAGTTCTAACGTTTATCCTCCGCTCGCATACAAGATATCAGTGGGGACCGGCGCCCCGAAACTGTTTCAAAATTCATAAATCCACAAAACTTCGTGCCACGATTCGCCATCTTTGTTGGGTAGGCCTAGTGCCTACCCTTTATTTGGGCGGACACTAGGCCCGCCCCTACAATCAGCCCATCAGGACGATGAGAACTTCGTGCCACGATCTGAGACAAATTTCGACTTTTGAGACAATCTCTACCTGCCAGCCCATTTTGTACATATCATTGATAATATTGAAGATGTGCCCGGCACGGAGGCCGGCACCCACCAATACTCCTACATCCTCAATCGGACACTAATTTTAGCAATTCCTCTAATCTGCGAGCATCGCGGGACAGAAAAGGGCTGCGAATCAGTTCGCGTCTCATTGAATCAGGATTTGGTTCGTTGAATACCAAATGCCAATCGCCGAGTAAGGTGCAAAAGATCTGGTACTCGTTCCAACCGCACGTAACGCGTAAGAAGAAATCCGGTACTTACAAAAAAAACGCCTGGGAGCGGCATAATGATTTCTGGAGGAACGATTCCGGACCGGGCCATTCTTTCCGTGGCCAGGGTTGCAGCGTAGTAAGCAAAAATGATAACCAGCCCGAGAGACACGTTGTTTAACCTGCTTTTGCCGAGATTGAGCAACCCTATGGGAAACGCAACGAGTGCAAGGGCAAGACACGCCAGGGGATGAGTGAATCGCTGAGTAATGAGTATATGGCCCATGAGCATAACTCTCTTGTAATACCCCGCCGTTACCGGGTCTGCAGTCGGTTTGCGCTCTTCAGCCAGATTCACTTCTTTCCGAATAGCGGAAATCGGCAATTCTTCAAAAGTCTTGTGACTTTCATTTCCGGGATTCTTGTCTAGATTGTACTTGAATACGTAGCTTTCAAAAGCAAGGCTTCCAGTTGAATCTCCGTTCTGATTTTCTTTTATGATCGTTCCGTCGCGCAGCTCAAGGATGAGCGCTTTTCCTTCCGGATCAGGGGCCATTTTTCCTTTTTGCGCAATAATCGTTTTTATGTCGTCAGGATCGGATGATTCTCTGATGAACACCCGACTCATCACTCCTGTAGCCCCGTCCTTTTCCTCAACATAAAGGATGAGGTTCTTCAGTGAATCAAAGAAGATACGTTCTTCTATTCCTGCATCGAGTCGTTTCTTGGCCGCTTCCTGCATAAGTGTTTTGCCGGCAGTTATCCCGCTTGGGATAAGCACGAGCGTGCACAAGAGACTGAGGCTGAACCCTATGCACGCGAGAAACAGCACAGGTGGAAAAAGTTTGGATACCGAAATTCCGGCTGATTTTATCGCGGCTACTTCGTTATCCGCTGTCAACCTTCCGAGCGCCAGAAGTATTCCTACGGTAAGCGAGAGAGGGAGGACCGACACGAGTGTTCCGGGTAATGCGTGAATAAGCACCTGAAACAGGATCAGCGTCAATTCCATCCCTGCTTCCAAACCTTTTTGAAGCAGAGGCAGAAAACCTGCTATCAATCCCGTAACGAGAAAGACCAAAAAACAGAACAGGAACGATACCGAGATTTCCCGGAATACATAACGTCCCAGGATGGTTTGAAGAAACACTGACGATTCCTGAAATTTGGTATTTGCGACCGCGGCTGTCGACCAAAGTCCTTTCCTGAAGCCAATAACTTTGACCCCGGCCGACACGAACGCCGATTTCGTTTTGGAATAATAGCACATTGATGAGGATTTGCGGCTGAAAGCACAAAGCAAGCGTCCGTAAAGGCTCAATGGTTCATGTCGGTTACTCCGAGCTTGGATTCGGTCTTGATTTCCGCTGCTATCCTATGAAATTTTTCGTTCCAGTGTTCAAAGTCTTTGGAGCTTTCGAATCGTCGGGTCCGATCTTTCTGACCGGTTGCCTGCCAATTCAAGAACGCAAGCAAATCTGAAAGACTGAACCCGATCAAATGACGTACAATCAACCATGAACCTATCCCTGCCGACTCGTACCGCGAAGTAATGAGATTGATGAGCCGTGCATTCTCCTCAGGCACCCGGAATTTCCTGATCCCCAGAGTAATCGTTGTTGATTTCATGGCGACTCCGTCAGATCCGATCTCATTCCGATTCGCTTTTCTTTTCATAATCTGAGAGGCTGGGGGTATCCGTCGCTCCGGACGACGCAAAGCCGTCTCATCACTCCGCTCAAAACACCCCAGCCTTCGCTATCTTATACGCATAACTGCGAAATGGTATCGATCATCGGATACAGTCTTCTCTCTTTTTCGACACTTGAAGAAATCGATTGTTTATCGGTTCTCCAATGCGAACCTTTTCGGATGCCAAATGAGCATCAAGCCCGCCACCGTTCCGATAATCATAACTCCCGAGCATACGAGATAAAGCGTTTCATATCCCCAGTGCACAAGGGTTGCATCGCCCAGCGCCGGCCCCAAGAAGAACCCAAGCTGAAACATTTGCATGGTGAGATTAGAATTCACCGCTCGAAATCGAGGTTGCGAATAATCGAACGTCAGGCTGCTCAGCAAGGGCATGGAAATTCCCCAGCCAATGCCAAGAGCGAGACCAAGCGCATACAAGCCCCATTCTCCCGATACCTGAGATAGAACGGCATACCCCAGTCCGGTCCAGAGAAGCGATCCGAGGAGCAATTTCACCTTATCAAATTTATCGAAAACGGAACCCGCCGTAATGCGAACGAAAATTTCCGTTAGTGTCGATAACGTGAAAAACCAGCCCGGATTATCGATTCCAAGTTTCTCTCCAAAGCCTTTGAGAAAATAAAAAACCGGCGTGAATGCGGTCCATACAATCACCGCAATCAAAAATACCATCAGGAGCCTGAAGTCTTTCAGGTTGTGCAGCGTTTCCCGAAGACTGATTGACTCCGCGGCAGGAAGAGTCGTAATCGGACTTTTCCGATTTCCCAACCAGAGCAAAGGAAATACGAGAGCCATGCAGGCAGCGGAAAATTCCAGCACGTGCCCAAATCCGCCAAGCCCACGCGTGAGTGGTTCCAGTACTGGCGGAACGACTGCATACGGCAGAAGCACGACTACGAAAAGCAAACCGAACGCCTGACCGCTGCGCTCTCTGGGAATAAATCCCACCATACGACTGAGCACCGCAACGGCAAGTATCGTATGAACTGCTCCATGTAATAAACGGACGCAGGCCATTGTGAAGAAATCATCAGCAAACGAGTACAGCCAGAGAGAGCCTATTACGAGTACAGAGCTTATTCCTATCCATTTGCCGGAATTAGAAGGATTAAGAAACGGGCTCACCAGCGGACGTGCTATTACCGCGGAAAGTGCGAATAACGAGATGAGTATTCCGAAGCGGTCCCGGGCGATAGGAAGCGTGCCGAGATATTCATGAAACTGAAAAAAGACGGCAATGTTGCAGTAGGTCAGAAACGTGATTGCATTCAGCGTGATAAATTCTCTTGAAAACAAGAAATTGGTTTTTTCTGGGACACCCAAACTATTGCCTCTCTTATGATCGGATGTGATTTTGTAACGATTCGCAATCAAAGAAGGAAGACTCGGGAAACCTTTTTCGCAAATGGATTATCCCGCGGATCACGGTCAATGCGGATCAGTAAGGGCGCCCCTTGGAAAGTGTCTCAAAAGTCAAAATTTACCCTGGATCGTGGCACGAAATTCTCATCATCGTTCCGGCCTGACTGTAGGGGCGGACCAGAGCGTCCGCCCAAATCAGGGCAGACACATTGGTCTGCCCCTACCCGGATGGAGAATCGTGCCACGATTCTTTGTCTATTCATGAATTTTGAGACACTTTCCTTGTGGGTGCCCGGTAGTGGCCGGCCTCCGTGCCGGTCATTCCGAGAAAGGCAGGCATCCCGCGTGTTCGCGGGACCCCTACAGCGGCTGCGCTCGCAATACCCAGACCATATTTGTCAGTTGATGAAGGCAATGCTTTCAATTCGGACCTGAGCTAAGTGCATAATCCATTTACAGAAAATGGTTCCCCGAGTCTTACTGCTTTGAAAACGCATCGGCATGAGCCATGTTATTTGGTTTGGTTGTAAAGAGAGAGTCTCAGTACAAGCGATTTGGAGACCATACGGCGATAATCCGCGGATGCACGTATGTCACTGATTGGAGAAACGATTTCTTCGATGATCTCTCCCATGGATTGCAGCACTTCCAGGTTCAGAGGCTTTCCTGCAAGATAGTCATCCACCTTGTCCGATCTCACGACAGTCGGTCCCACACTGCCCCAAGCCAGTCTTGCACGTTTCACGATACCTGCTTCCACACGAAGCAGCGCTGCGAGACTTGCGACAGAGCATGCCTGAGCCTGCCGTTTTCCGACTTTTTCGTAATGCTGGACAGTCCAATCAGCGTCTTTCTGCAACCATATTCCCGAGACTATTTCTCCATGAGAGAGGGCAACTTTGCCCGGTCCCCGGATAAAATCCGAAAGAGCGATACGTCTCGGACCAGAGCATGAGCGAACTTCAACCTCTGCAGAAAGAGCATACAGAGCAGGCAATGAATCTCCCGCAGGCGATGCGGTCACGATATTCCCGCCGATAGTTCCCATATGCCGAATCGGAGGAGAGCCAAGCACGGCAATCGCCCGGTTCAAGACGGGAAAGTGTGTCTTGATGAAAAGATTGTCCAGGATTGTCGCGTGAGTTGTTGCGGCTGCTATAAAAATTTCAGAACCGTCATTCCGTATACCCTGGAGTTCCTGAATTCGCTCCAGACAAATAAGGTGTGATGGGTTCACTTTCCCGGATCTCATGTGAACGAGAAAATCGGTTCCACCTGCATACAATGCCGATTCAGGCTCTCGATCCAGCAGCTCCCAGAGATGCTCCAGGCTTCGGGGAAGGAAGACCTGCCTCACGATTCCTCTCCGGATGCCAGAGTTTCCACGGCTTTTTCAACAGCATCGACAATCATGTGATATCCTGTACATCGGCACAAGTTTCCAGCAAGTCCCGCACGAATCTCCGACCTGGTCGGATGGGGATTCCTCTTTAATAGATCGACTGTAGCGAGGACCATTCCCGAAGTGCAGAAACCGCATTGAACTGCACCGTTTTCGACGAAAGCAACTTGCACCGGATGAAGAGAATCCGGATCGGAGAGCCCCTCGACAGTCGTAATATCCCGATCTTGCAACTGAGCTGCCAGCATGAGGCACGAGAGACGAGTCTCACCGTTCACCAGTATGGTACATGCTCCGCAATCTCCGGCTGAACATGATTCTTTGGTGCCAGTGAGTCCAAGATCTTTCCGGAGCACATCTACAACCCGGCGGTCGGGAGGAGCTTCGATTTCCACAGTCTTTCCATTCAGCGTGAATTGTATGTTCACTCGGTGTTCTCTCGATTCTTGCTGTGAAGAGCCTTCAGAATACGTTCAGCCGTGAGAGGTGATTCGTGAATACGTACCCCGCACGCATCCGCCACAGCATTGGCAATTGCAGGTAAAGGACCGTTCACTGCGACTTCACCGACTCCTTTCAACCCGAAGGGTCCGGTGGGCTCGTATAACTCGACAGCATGAGATTCAATGTCAGGAATGTCCTCGGTTGTGGGAATGAGGTACGTAGACAGGTCCGGGTTCAGAATTGTACCGTTTTTCAGGTTGAGTTCCTCGGAAATTGCGTACCCGATTCCCTGCCCCACTCCGCCGTGGATCTGCTGTGCATAGATCTGAGGGTTTATCACCTTACCGCAATCGCTTGCACACATGTAGCGCTCAATCCGAAGAATTCCTGTCAACTCGTCGATTTCTACTGCCGCAAGGTGTGCGCCAAAGGAGAAAAGAGTGTGCGGCATGCCGTGAAGCCTCAAATTTGCGGCGATGCCTAGATCCTCTTGTGCTACCGGTGCTCTGAAATGATGAACTGAGATGCGCTCCGAGTCGTTCAGGAACTGCGCAATCTGTGACAGTTTAATTTCCCGACCTGTGGTCAGATGCTTGACAGCCCCGTTCACAAGCACCATTTCTTCAATTCCCGGAATCATGAGGAGATCCGCTGCTCGCTGGAGAATTCGCTTGCGCAACGCTTCTGCAGCTCCAATGAGAGCGTTTCCAAAGGTATACGTGCACCTGCTCGCAGAAGCCGAACCACTGGGCAAAGTTCGATCCGTGTCGGGAAGCACCGGCTCAATCGATGTTGCATTTTGCCCCAGGATGCTTCCCGCAATCTGAGCATTCGTGGAGGCGTTGCCCTGCCCCATGTCAACTACGCCGCAATACACACGGAAGGTACCTTCAACGGTCAACTCCACCTTTGCATTCGCGTAATCGGGCACCACCGGGCCATAACCCGAACCCTGCATTACGGCGGCTATGCCTATCCCACGACGCTTGAAATGGGGAGCTTCGGATTTCCATGCATTCCGATTCTTCCAGAGAGGATGGCCGGACACGGTTTGCAGGCAGTCGATAAGGCCGGTCGAACACACCAGCGTTTTCCCAACAGAGGTCTTGTCGCCCCTTCGCAAAGCGTTTTTTATTCGTAGAGCGAGCGGATCTACATTCAGCTTCGCTGCAAGCGTATCCATCATCTGTTCCATTGCAGCGTTTACCTGGGGAACTCCGAACCCCCGAAAAGCGCCTCCAATGGGATTATTCGTGTAAACCGCCCAGCCGCGAAGATAAACGTGCGGAATGCGGTACGCTCCACCCGAGTGTTCGAGCCCCAGCGTGAGAACCACCCCGCCCAGATGATCGTAAGGACCGGTATCGTAGTAAAGCCTGACGGAAAGACAGTGCAGTGTTCCGTCAGCTTTGGCCCCGAGCCTGTAATACATTCGAGCAGAATGGCGCTTTGTGCCCGAAATGAAGGATTCCTCTCTATTCCAGTGCATCTTCACAGGCCGACCGCCGGCATTGAGTGCCGCCAATCCCAAAAGCGTCTGAACAGTGACTCCGTCTTTTCCTCCGAAAGCGCCGCCTGCATAGGGCGCAACAATGCGGATACCGGAGAATTCCAATCCGAGAGCTTCCGCAACTTCCATGCGGTCACGAAACGGCGTTTGCGTCGAGCATACGATTTTCAGCTTACCGTCCGCTTCAACGCAAGCCCATCCAACCTCTGTTTCCAAGTACGCGTGTTCCTGATGAGGAGTAGCGAAGCAAGCTTCCAGAATGATGTCGCACTCTTTTTCTGCATCAACTCCAGAGCCGGTCTTGATTTCACCGTGGAGTAGCACGTTCTGAGCAATATCGTCATGAATGAGAGGTGCGCCAGATTTCATTGCTTCTTCAGGATCGAAGACGCCCGGCAATTCATCAAAGGTGCATTGGATAAGGGCTAGACTATTCTTAAGAGCTTCTTCGGAATCGGCCAGAACCAGGGCTACAGCATCGCCACAGTGGCGAACTTTGTCATTGACGAGCACAGGCTGGTCTTTTCTGACTACCCCTTGCCGATTTGTGCCTGAAACGTGCTCATGGGTGAGCACGCAAACGACACCAGGAACATGGAGTGCTTTTTCGCAATCAATTTTCCTGAGAATCCCGTGAGCTATTCCCGCTCTTTTCACTCCGGCCCAGACGAGGTTTTCTCCGTAATAATCTGCTGCAAATTTCTCCTGCCCGGTAACCTTGGAATAAGCGTCTTGACGTGGGATGGATGCGCCGATTTGCAGAGGCTGGTTCTTCATGCGTTGAGTTAATGGTATTTTCGTATTTCGGTTTGTTATGGCAAAAGGAATTAAGGACTGTTTTTCAACAAACTGAGCGAATCTCGATTAAGGATCAATCCTATATCACAGTCTGGAGTGATTCTTGACAAGGAGATGTTCATCGATTTTTTCTAGCCTTCTCTCATGTGGGCTCAGTCTTCGTTGTTTTTTCCCACACGTTCTATTTGACAATGCTCTCGCTCCTCGATTTCCTTGATCCGTTGAAATCGACCTACATGAATGCTCGGATCATATGCTCAAGTTTGTGTCCGTGGAGCGAGATTGGTCGAAGTCAGTGCTGGTACCTTTTTTTTTTTCATACTGCCTTCCTAACAGATCACGGGAGTAGCCCAAGCTTTTCCAAGAATTTCTTGGCGTGCTCTGTAGTAATCTCATCGCAGAGATTCCCCTTTTTAAGGCAAACGGAAACCCAGGCTTCTTCATCAGGTAACCCGAGGTCCCTAAATGCTTCATATGTAGCTGCACAGTCGAGAACAAAAGTTTCCATTTCACTGATGATTCGTATCTGCTCAATAAACTTTTCGAGTTCTTTGATCTGCAATTTCTCGATAGCACGGAAAGTATAGCCTGGTTCCATTCCTTCAGGACTGCTTTCCACTTCTATCAGGCCCAAGCTCGACAGTAATTCGATGTCTGCTCGAACTGCTTCACTGTAGGGCCCGTCGAAAAACTTCCTATAATTATAGCGAGAAGGAAATCCGACATGCTGAAGCAACCATATTGTGTTTTGCAGACGAACGCTGCCTCGAACCGTTGCGTCAGGATGTTCTGCAATCACACTCGCTAGCCATTGATAATTCATAACTTGATCTGTCTCATAGCTCATTATGCCCTCCTCAATCCATGGGCTTTTGCCAGTTCGTCCACCTTATCACGGATTGCTTCTTTAAAATAGTAACGTGCTAAAATGTTTTCTTTTGCAAGAGCTGCTATAGGGCTCTGAAGCCTATATTCAGTAATCTCGACCTGATTGCCATCAGGTCTTTCTATATAGATTGCTTGAGCTGGCTTTTCCTTCTCAGGCATATAGCGCTGATAGGGTGTGTTCGCTGGAGAATCGGAGATGAACTCATGTCTCCAATCCATGTGATTCTCTGTCAACCAGGATGAGACGTCAGCTACGAAGTTCCGATCGCGGCCCTTGTCTTCCATAGTAATGTCAATGCATTTATATAGCTTACGGTTAATCAGCCCCAATCCAAGCGCTGCAAGAGCAAGATGGCTTGAATGGGCGCAACACTTAAAAAACTCTATCAATGTACTATCATCCAGAGTCAGATAATCGTCTAATGAAATGGCGTCTTCGGAAAAGATAGACACAATCACCGGGGAAACGTTCGGCGCAATAGCTTTCTTCTGCTTAAGATCAGCCGCTTCTTTGACAAGGTTCCTGTATAGACTGCAGAGTTCAACAAACATGACTTCAGTGGCCCGCACTGCCTTGTGAAAATATACTGTTTGATACATATTGTGACGAGCAAATATGTAAGCCTTTGCAACCCAATAAGCTTTCCGATCGAGGTAGAAACGATCACCCGTGTCCGTCAAAAAAAGATGTTGAATTAACCAGTTCAAATCGAAAGCACCATAATTGGTTCCGGTCGCATGACTGTCTCTCAACAGATAATCGAATCGATCTACATCAAGCTGGCTGCTGACGATATGTGAGAAAACTGTCGGCACTCCGTCAACAGGTTTGCTTTGAAGAAAGTCAGCAACTTGTTTAGGTAGTGTCGGATCTAGCTCTTTAAGTTTCTGGTGGACCTCTGTCGTTTCGTCTAAAATAATCCGTCCCGTCCAAGATTCGTGGCTTGAGTCTGACACTCTCTCAAATGCATGAGAGAAGGGTCCATGTCCAATATCGTGTAGAAGTGCTGCCAAAAGAACCACACGTCGCTGTATTTCATCCATTTTTTGGTAAACACGCTTAATCTGGTCGAGGACTCTTCTCGCAAGATGCATAACTCCTAGCGAGTGAGCTAGACGGCTATGACTAGCTCCAGGAAAGACTATATCACACATCCCTAGCTGTTTAATTCGGCGCAGCCGCTGAAACTCCTTGGTGTTAATCACACGCAAGAGAAGCTGGTCGGTCTCGTCATTCGCGAATGGTATGATGTCGTGGACTGGGTCTCGAATTATCTTAGGCCCATAAGAAGGCATGGCGACCTCCAATTCTTGTTCGAAACATAATGTTAAGCAACATTCAATGACAACCCACTGGCGGTAAACCGATGTAGCCGGCTTCTATGATAGCCTCTTTCCCTACTGATGTTTTTATCGCAATGACAGCGCCTTTCGGCGCCGTTCACATTCCAAAAGTTCCATCGAAAAGAGAATTCATCGCAGTGACGATGAGGATAGCCTTTCGGCACGAGGTGGAAATACCATGAACACCTCGATTCGGCAAGGCGAAATAGGACTCGACGGTATAGATGGAAGCCTTCCGATCATTCCCGTCACGACCCCCCATTATTTTGCTTCACCGTCCAATGACTGCCTAGAAAATCTCTGCCGATGCTTTCACGGGCAGATCATCGGTGAATCATGATACAAGGGATTCTTCTTACCTGTCTTTAACCTGGAAGGCGGGGCACCGTTCATGAATATTGTTTTTCGTTCTGCTCCTCCCATTGATTCCGGCGATTAAACTTTTTCTAATCGATGGAGGCTCCTCAATCTTCGAGATCAAGCTTGACCGCGGAGCATGCGGTAAGGTATGTTGAAAAGTAAGGAGTCAACACATTTCTTCCATAAATCGGACTCATTCTCTCGGGTCTTTGTCTGGACCGGCCGTCACTGCGGATTCTTCCTGGCGGCTTTACGATAAGAGTTGACATAACCCGGGCTCCTGTAGTTGCATTTTGCATATTTGCGCACTTCTCGATATTGCATTTTGCAGCTCTTACCAGAGAGCAACTGAGTTTCTGTAGTGCAAAGCTATCCTAAAAGATCAATCATCCCTCTCCGTTATAAGAAGCGACGGCGTAGCACTGCGTTAGCACGAAAATTGCTTAAAGCGGTGCAAACCTCTTAGTTTTCAACCGACCTCATGCTTTGCCTGGGAGGAGGTGCACAAAATCATGGACAAATCCCTATTTGTTCGGAAGATTTGTTTCGTGATGCTTTGCGTCCTGTTCCTCGCATTCGGCGGCATATTCGCTCTCGCCGAGACGAAAAAACCTTCTGCCGACGACAAAAAGAAAATCGATCACAAGAAGGCGTACGCGATTTACAAACAAAAGTGCCTGCAATGTCACGATTCGGTTGCAGATCCCGAGAAGCCCGGTCGTACTCGGGACGAATGGCTCCTTGTCATCGAGACAATGCATGGCTACGGGTTAGGACTCACTCCCAAAGAAACCGAACTCGTAGGCGGTCTTCTCTATAATCTGCGAAGAGGCATGGAAAAAGATCCGGGATAATTGCCGTGGTGCTCTGACCGTCATATCCCGATCCATTCCCTCAAGCGTGTGGCCCCGAGAATCCCCTCATCTCGGTAGCAGCACAGTCCATACTACGGCTACGACAGGCCCATCGCGAATACATCACAGGAGGAAGCAATGGACAGGAGATCGTTTCTCAAATCCATGGCAGCGGCGGGAGCGGCTGCATCTGTGGCTGGAACCGGAGTAATTCCGAAACCGGCCCATGCTGCAGGCAAAGTCGATTTTGGACAAGTGAAAAGCGTAAAGGTGGACGTGCTGACGGAGACGAGCTGGTTTGACAATGACATCTTTAAGAAGACGCTCATGGACTACGGCGGGGCCATGACAAATCAGTACACTATTCCTTGGGAATGGGATAACGCCGGAGGTTATTCCGCTCTGATTACCGTCACCGGGCTGGACGATAAGGAACGAAAATTCCTCATGGATACGGGATGGAATACGGAATGGATGGATTATATCTTCAACGAAAAAAGCAACGTGGCATCAATGCTGAAAAGCGGTGAAATCGAATTTATGATGCTTTCTCACTGGCATCTCGATCATCTCTGGGGCATTGAATCCACCCTCAAGAACAAGCCCGACATCACCATTTATGCTCCCCAGACGCATTATCCCGAAGATATCGCATTGCTGCGAGAAAAGGCCCATCACAAAGCCAAAGACAAAAGCGGCAAGGAAATCCCCATCTGTAAAAACGACGTTCCGCATACCGGAAAACTCGTTGAATGCACCCCCAGCGGGGATAAAGGGGACGGTATTTACCGCGTCATGCCGGGTGTTGCCATAAGAATGTTTGATGTGCCCATTCTGCTGAGGGTCCGCGGGGAGAACGTTCTGTATTTCAATGTAAAAGATAAGGGAATCGTGACGGTAACAGGATGTTGTCATCCAGGTATTCTTTCCCTGTTCTCTTACGCGCGATCGAATTTCGAGGGATACAAGCCGTACGGATGCTACGGCGGGCTCCATATCACGCTATTCGAGAACTGGGAGCCCAAATTCGACGACATCATCAAAGGGGTGAAGTCATTCCAGCTCCAGAAAGTGGGCTGCAACCACTGCACGGGCTGGATATGGGCGGAAAAAGCTGCCGAAGCCGGTGTCCCCGTAGTGAAAGGCACCAACAAATACAAGGAGTACAAGAAGTTTTCTTCAGTTGCAAAGGCCAGCAACGTGTTTCTGACGAACGGGGATAGTGTCACGTTCTGATTTCTCTCGAGACACTATTCGTACTTCATGAAACTGGTTCGAATCTTCTGCTTCCGGAGGTCAGGACAATGGCGGAGCCTTCTCGACCGGGTGAACACTTCAGCTATGTTCTCGGGCTAATAAACTTCATTGTTATTTTCTTCGTCGTTTGGCTGCTATGGTACGTGTTCATGCATCCAAACGGAGTAATGAAGCTTTACACGCCCATGTACGGTTTTTCGCTTGTGGTCGCTTTTCTCTCCAGTGTTGTCATGTTGACCAAAGTCTGGGATATCAATGCTGCGCCTCCTCCGGAAGATTCCTCTCGTCTCACCAGAGGAATAATCCTCACTGTGGTTGCAGTACTATTGATGCTGATCACGGTGTTTGTCATATTCCGAGGATTCCTGGGAACATTCGGAATTGCGTACTTCAGTCCCGATTCAATAGTCGCCTCCGGAGGCACCGGTGCTGAACCTTTCAATGCCAGAGAAAACGCATCCACAGCGCTCATCTATTTCTTCACGGCATTCCTCTGGTGGGCGTTGGCATGGAATGTCGGCTTCGGTCGATGGCCCTGGAATCGTGATACAGCGTCAGTCGTATCATGGTCCAGAATGCTCGCAGTAATTGTTCTTACAACTGTCACCTTTGCAGTGCTGTTCCATCCTCATGTCTGCTATCTGTTCTATCCTCCGCAGAATAAGGCAGGAGTGGAACCGTGGTGGTCTTCTTTTGCGGGGACCGCAAGCGCTTATTTCAGCCTCGGGTTGATATTGTGTACGGTAGCCTGGATCATCATTTCGGATCTACTGTGGGAAGGCTACCCCTGGAAGTCTCTCGACCGGGATGGAGAAGGCTCTTTGGGGAGAGGCATTGCAGCCATTGTCGGGACCCTGATCCTGGGAGCAATTACGTTCGTAATCCTGCTAAAGGTTATGAGCGTCTACTGGATGGAACCGTTTGAAGGCGGCCAGTACACGGATGCTCCATATTTTCGTTATCTGCATACAGGGGAGATCGGTGGATTCGTCGTCCTTGCAGCATTTATCCTGGCGGTCTATTTCAACAACTTCCCCAATCTCGGGAGCTTGTTCGTAAGAGCTTTGTTGAGGACCTTGATAGCGATTGCCGGCGGACTTTGCATCTACCTTTTCTATTATTCGTCCGCGACAACATTCCTGCTGGGAAAAGTGCCCGGAATTGCACAGCCCGATGACACTCCCCTGGTGTGGACACTGCTCTACCTGACCGTCATAATGATTCAGGCGGACTTCTTCCAATATTGGCCGCTGCCGAGAAAAACTGCTCGGACGAATGAAATTCCGAAAGCCAAGATGAGAGTTGCAGGTGCCTCAGGTTTATAGGGAGGATACCGAGAGGAGACTTCTGCACACACAGAAGACTCCTCCTGGTCTTAACATTCGAAGTGTCAGAGGTGACACATGGTAGATGAAGCCAAACGAGGTTTCTTCAAGAGTCTCTTCCGTGAAGTGGTGCAAAATGCAACCACAGCGTTCAAAGCTGAGGAAGCCAAACCCGCTGAAGACGTGGACCGATTCTTTGAATCGTATGAATCCAGTTATGCTTTAACTCTCTGTTATCCGGATGATATCCTGCTTGAAACAGCCAGACTCGAAGGTATTGCTTGCGAAGGTCGTGAGAAAATCGATATTGTAAAGGAGTTATTTCAGAAGAAAGGTGGTTTTTGACATAGATATACAATCTGTCTTCAGGAACAAGATCGACAGCCTGCTCACCACGGCATCGTGGACCGAGGAACTCAAACAACTGCTTGGGATAACAGGAGTGAGCCCTGTGTGGGACGATGTGCCCGCATGGTACTTCTGGATCGACGGAGCTCCGGGAGTTTACGCCCTGGTTCTGGAAGAAGCATTTGAGAAAACGGAGAATGCCTCCACTCTTCACGGCCTGTTTTCTTTGAAATGCTATCCGTTTTCAGGACGCGAAGAATTTGCAGGATTTTCCTTTGTCGAGCGCGAGCTAGTCACGAGCAAATTTTTCGATGCAACAAATACGCCTCAATTTGAACACAGAGCTTCAATCCCCTCCTCTCTTTTCGTGATCGGTGCGGTAGAATGCGTGCTCGATCGGGAAAATCGATGGTCTCTATTTACTCTGGAAAGTCAGGATTTGATGCGAGCGCGATATGAGGCTGAAATCCTGGAAGACTACCCTCTCATCGATTTGAGCCGGTTTTACTGCTCGGGTGATGTGGGCAGGTCCATACAGGCCTGGGACGTAAGCTATCTCTTGTTTGATAGAATCGTATCGCTGTGGGCACATTTCGGGAAGAAATCGCCTTCAAAAGTGGTTCTTGAGAGATCGTTCGGATTCGAGCACGTGTACACGGATTCCGGTGAATGGTCCTGCCAGGAAAGTCCAGACAGAGAAATCAGGTCCTTGAGCGTGCTTTTCGGCGAATCCCCCGGACAGGGTACGAGCGAGGCGATTTTCAGAAACGATCCACCAACGCCGGGCGTGACAGTACTCTACCCTTCAGAGTCTCAGTGTTCGTGCCCTACTCACGATCACCAACCGTCAGGGGTCTCCCCGTACATGAATTGTCTCTGGTGGACCATTCCCGAATCGAATTTTACCTCGGAATTGTCTTCCCCGTGTGGATGTAGCTGATTCAATGGACAGGAGAACCAGATCACTTCGAAAGAGAAACTCAAAATGTTTCCGATCCGCACGAGTCCGTGCGTAAAGCCGAAGAAGGAATTCACCAAACCCTATGAACCGCCCCAATTTCCTGCCTTGAATGTTGCGGTCGGGGTTGCTCGCAACATTCGCCGAAACTCAAATTTCCTTCACACCTCTTTGGCCCCGGGTTCTTAGGTTGACTTTTGTCCGGCCCGCCGATAGATTTCAGTCTGTTATCGGGGCGAC
Organism: Desulfomonile tiedjei DSM 6799; assembly: GCF_000266945.1. Classification (NCBI taxonomy): domain Bacteria; kingdom Pseudomonadati; phylum Thermodesulfobacteriota; class Desulfomonilia; order Desulfomonilales; family Desulfomonilaceae; genus Desulfomonile; species Desulfomonile tiedjei. The sequence goes on along the minus strand of NC_018025.1, from coordinate 5,546,451 downwards.
AGTTCTTAAGCTGCTCTTTGAAGCGCAACGGAAGAGCAGACGTTGAGCCGGTGTAAGACGGTCCGAGCAAACGACTTTCGGTCGCACCATTTTCGCTGCTTTCCCATAATCTCTGAGAATTGCAGAGGATGAGTCGCATTGAAACCTTCGCAGATAGTTAAAGCCACGTTTTCGGAAATTCTTTCCAGCGCCTTATCAATAGCCGCGGATCTGGGAAGAGTGCTTATCCTGTTTTGGCAAGTGGTTACTCTTGCTTTCAGGCCCCCTTTCCGCTTTGGTGAACTAATGCGGCAGTTGGACTTTCTGGGGGTACAATCGGTCGCGCTCATTGTATTTACGGGAGCTTTCACAGGAATGGTAAGCGCTCTTCAGACGTACAACGGCGTGAGCAGATTCGGTGCGCATTCCATGGTAGGAGCTACCGTTGCCCTGGGACTTACCCGTGAGCTGGGTCCGGTATTGAGCAGTCTTATGATCATCGGGCGTACGGTCTCGTCAATGGCGGCAGAAATCGGCACCATGCGCACCACTCAGCAGATTGACGCTCTCCGGAGCATGGCCATCAACCCTGTGCATTACTTGATCGTACCTCGGGTTATAGCCATGATTCTCGTGCTGCCGGTTTTATCGATTTTCTTCTCTTTTTCCGGTATGGTGGGCGCCTATTTCATGAGCATGCACTCCCTGGGAATCGATGAAAGCACATTTATGACCGGAATAAAGGCCTATCTCTCCCTCGAGGACATTACCCACGGACTCTTCAAATCTCTCGTGTTCGGTCTGGTTATTTCGCTTATAGGGTGCAGTGAGGGCTATTATTCTCCCCTTGGAGCACGGGGAGTGGCTCGCGCGACCACTACATCCGTTGTGACATCGTCCGTCATGGTTCTGATTATCGATTACTTTATGACTGCGCTCATGTTTGCGCCAAGCACGTAAAGGATGGTTGGCACTCATGATCAGCATAAAGGATGTACGAAAACAATATGGTGAAGAAGTTGTCCTGGACAGGGTCAACTTGGAGATCAAGAAGAATTCGGTCAGCACCATAATCGGCGGATCCGGAGAGGGCAAGAGCGTTCTCCTCAGATTAATGATCGGCTTGGAACCACCCGATTCCGGAGAAATTCTCATTGACGGCGATAACATCGTCGGCATGCGGGAATCCGAGTTGAACAGAATTCGCAGACGCTTCGGAGTGCTTTTTCAGGATTCAGCTCTCTTCGATTTTCTTACCGTGGGAGAGAATGTAGCTTTTCCGGTTCGAGAACATCTGAAACTCTCCGAACAAGAGATTCAGAACATAGTACAGGATAAGCTCGCCGGAGTCGGCCTTTCGGGAGAAGAGGACAAAACCCCGGAACAACTCTCGGGAGGCATGCGAAAACGTGTTGCATTGGCCCGGGCTCTAGCGCTCGATCCTGACATAGTATTCTTCGACGAACCCACTACAGGTCTCGATCCGGTCACCAGCACGGTAATATTCAATCTTATTCTCAAGACGCATTCTGAACGACCGGTTACCTATGTTCTCGTGAGCCATGACGTACAGAGGGCACTGGAGTTTTCTCAGGAAGTTATGATGCTTTACGGGGGACAGATTGTTGCTCATGGTAAGCCTTCGGAAATTAGAAAAGATCCCGATCATCCGATACAAAGATTTATGGAAGGCACCTTCGGGACTTCATGAGACGTAAAGGCACTTCTGAAGCCTTCCGCTGCAACCGTTCAGTTACGAGCGGGCAGTAAGGATTCTGCGCCCTGAAAGGGCGGCCCAATAGTAGCCATGGGTGTCAGAAAGCGTCTCAAAACCTGCGCACTGCGGCGAATCACGCAAGCCGGACGGGAGGACCTGCTTCTGGGAAAAAAGCAGTCCCGTCAAGTGAAGATCAGGCGAGGTTCGATCCGAGTGTACTGTCCGTTATAAGGTCATGGTCTCCCTCCGGCTGCTTACGTGAATGCCACCTCGCCGGATACCCAATGGTGGTAGAGCTTCCTGAGATTTATGGTCGTGCAAATAAGGTCCCACTGGGCCTTTACGTTGTCGATTCCGGCCACGGTCCATCGCCGAAAGCTTAATGCGCTCTTGATCCAGGCAAACGGTGGCTCGATAATCTTCTTTCGAGTCTTCAGGCGCTCTTTGTTCTCTGGTTTTCCCTCTTGCTGCGGTGTCGTTCTAGGGCCGCCTCGTAAACGCTGAGGTCTATGAGGCGTCCGTTCTTGCTCTTGGAGCATTTCCAGCGATTGGGACACGTTAGAAAATCCTTGCAGTGATACCTGCGAACCTCATTGTGGTTCTTGCCGTTAATTTTCCGCTGATGAAAAGGCAACAAGCGCCCTTCAGGGCATATGAAGCAATCACGCTCCTGATCAAAGACGAACCGGGATCGGTGATAGAGATCCTCATCCGCACCTCTCTCGGAAACAATTTCCCCTGACGATTTCCCGATAAGAATGCCGTATTCTCGCTCATGGGCCAGACCTATCTGCCCTGAGGAAAAATATCCCCCGTCCGCCACATTTTCCTCTGCCACAGCGCCCAGATTCTCTTTCACCTTGTCGAGCATGGGGACCAATTGCCCGTTGTCGGCCCCATCCGTGACCACATCTGCGGCCACGATAAGGCCGCTCTTTTGGTCGGCAACCGCCTGAGCGTTGTACGACAAGTCTTTGGTCCGGCGATTCTTCATAAAGCGAGCTTCCGGTTCCGAAGGGTGAACTGACTTCTTGTCCGATTCATCCAACTCCTTCAGAGCCTCTTGTATCCGCTGTTTCCGTTTCAATCCGTCTTGCATGGACTGCGGAAGGCGATACTCACCGGTCTCTTCCCGCTCGGCTCTCTCTATCTCAGTCATCGCATCGGCAATCGTGCGGTCCAATCTCTCCGAAACACTTTCCAGAACCTCTCCAGGTGCTCACGACCCCGAGCCTTGTCGTTGGATGAGACGGCTTGGATCTTGGTCCCGTCCACGGCATGAAGAGCTAGACCGATCAGATCGGCCTTCAGAGCAACACGAATCGACTGTCTGAACAGATGCCTCAATGATTTCCTGTTCGCCTTGAAGAATCGCCATAAGGAATTATGATCCGGAGCATTCATCCCCGTCAGCCAAATCAGCCCCATATTCTCAAGGCAACCCTTCTCAAGCTTACGGGTACTCCTGATCCGATTGAAGTATCCGAAAAGCCACACCTTCAACAGAAGATCTGGCGCATACGGAGGACGTCCTGTATCGCTGTCGGGAACCTCGATTCCCAACTCGGACAGATCCAAGGAATCCACGAAATCTCGGATAAAGCGCGCCGGGTGATCCTTAGCCACCCAGTCTTCCACTGACGGCGGAAACATCAAGATCTGTTCGTAATCGGCCCGGATCTGTTTGCCCATGACAGCCTCGTGGTTGTTGAATTCCTCTCCTTTCTAGTACATCTCTTGGCAAATCGCGAGCCCAAAATGGAGTTTTGAGACAGTTTCGTCAACCCGTGGACAGCGCCATGTCCATAAGCATGGTCCAACGACCCTGAAAGGGTCGACCAACAGGCAATGATTCCCAAATGTCATTGGTGGACCCTTCCAGGGTCCTGAAGACAAAAGGATTTGTCGTATCGCTTCCGTGGGTTTGCACCCACGGCTACTGTTGGATAGCCTCTTCGGGGCTGAAGAAACCTCTCCCATACGTAACTGAATGGATACCTTCCGCTCGTTTAATGGTAAATGTCAGAACTTTTGTCCGATTGCGAAAGGCGCTTCTCGAAGATCGGTGGGTGCCGTGCCTCCGTGCCGGCACATTTTTCATGATAAATCCACCAGTTCGGTCCGGCAGAGACGCCGGACCCTACCGTTCCTTTTTAAAAGAAGCGTGTTCAAAAGGTCAGAGATTATGTCAACTGCTGTAATGCCATTTCGCAGTTGTGCACGCAAGATAGCAAAGGCTGGGGTGTCCTGAGCGGAGTGATTAGACGGCTTTGCTTCCGGAGCGAAGGATACCTCCAGCCCTCAGATTATGAGAAGAAAGACGAATCGGTATTCCAACCCATACTTTCTGCGCATGCCGGCTATTGGGTCCCAAAGAAGTAAAACCATATGGCCTGGATCTGGAGTAACGCAAAGATCAATGCCGCCAGCATGTGAGGAACCGATCCAAACATCTTCTTTGTGTTTTCCTGTGGCATTCCGTTCCCCAACTTGAATGCAACAACGAGGGTCCCTGCGAAACCACACCAGATGAGAATCTGCTGAATGAGAAACGTAGTCTCTGGAACAACTTTAATGACCAATTGCCTGAAAACCGAAAAGTCCAGATAGGTGCTCACCAGGATGGGGAGTTGAACTCCCAAATTCAGCAAATAGTAGATATGGAATGCCAAGAAGCATGCAAATGCCAGTGGCAACAATGCAAGTCCGAAGCGAGTGTAATTCTCCGTCAGAGTCTCTCGGTATACCCGGCTCGAGGCCAGAGATGCAGCGATTACCACGAGGTTTACAAAAATCAGGCTTGCTATAAAGAAGATAGTGAAATGAAGAATATCGGGACCCGGAACGAAGCCTGCAAACCAGTCGTATAACGGCATTCTACGACCCATCTCACTAAAGAGGCCGCCAATGAGTCCTACTACCAGAAACGACGTGCCGGTATTTGAATTTCGTTCTTCCCAGAGTTCCTGACCCGGTATCCGCAGATTCAAATTTATTCCACCATGAGGGCAATTCTTGAGGCATGAAGCACAGAGTTTGCACAATCTGTTTGAATGCAATCTCGGGCCGGCTTGTCCAAATGGGCACCCTTCCGAAGTGCTGGTCCCTACAAAACATTCGTTCGTCACGCATTGCGAAATACAGACGTTTCGATCGGCTCTCAGCTCCACCATAGATATTTTGGCAAAAATTCCGGCCATTCCACCCAGTCCGCACAAATAGAGACACCACGACTGTCGTTCGAAAATCATCGAGATTACTACTGCAGAGGCCAACATGGTAACGAGAAGGAGTGCAAGAATTAGTGGAGAATTCCTGATGTCCGTCACAGCCTCGAACCAAATTACTGCAAGAGCAGCCCCTGCCATTAAGAAATCACTGTGATGTTTCAGGAAAACAGGAAACGGTTTTTCCAGGGAGAACACCTTCTTGGCAAGTTCGCCTACGGTACCTATGGGACAAACCGAGCACCAGAAGCGCGCGAAGAGAAAGGCCGCGATCATGAGAATGGGCCATCCCAGAGCCCAACTGAACAGTGCAGCAGGATTTTTGAGCGGATCGCTGGGGCCGAGAAAAAGCATTATCAGCAGAATGCAGAACAGCGGGGTTGCAGCACTCTGTAAAACAGCAGGAAACAAAGGACTGGTAAGCGTCTGGCGAATTCGGGGGAATCTCAGAAGATTGAACCGCCCACTCCCCTCAATCTTCTTCAGATGGAAATAGATGTCATGAGGATGAATGATACCGCCCGCGGCGACCAGGATTGCCCGTTTCAAAGTCGTGGCCAGTTCCAGATGGTTTCCGGGCCAGGAGTAATTCACCAGGGCTTTCAGAGTCTCTTTTGGAAGCTTCGGACGCTCTTTACCAATTTCCAGGCTGTATTTTTTGATGTAATGATTTACCAGCTCCGGGATCTCTTTGCGCCTGGTGCGCAGTGGAGAAATGGTAAGTGCGCGATCCAATAACGCGTAAATAAGCGGATGCCTTTCAAGGGTGATCTGAGACGGATCGAGCCTCGTTGTCGCGATCAACCTGACCTTTGCTTTTTGCAGGCGCATGCTTCCGTGACGACGGAAAGTCTCTGTGGCGACGGATTCCAACAGTTTCATCTGCGTCACCGCGGTAAGCCGTTCGATTCCCCGTACCAGCAGGGTGCCATCTTCGGAAAGCTCAAAATATCCGGGGATCTCCTTCGTGCCCCCATCTCCGCTAGGTTCTTCGTATCCGAAAAAGAGTCTGATTTGTGCTTCAGTCATCTCTTGTTCGGATTTATTCGATTCGTTTGTTACGTCCGCGGATCGACTGTCCAGGGTCGAGAGCAAGTCGACTTTGAGAAAAACCTCCTTACAGTGATGGCTTAAGCTGAAAATGTTGTACGCGAGCACCTCTTTTCCTACGCCTGTCTCGCCGATAATTATTACAGGACCGTCTGAATGCGCAAATTCCTCTGCACGAGATGCCAGTCGCTTCTGAATGTAATTGCCCGTCACAAAATCCTGAAATATATGATCTCTTTGACTAATAAGATTCTGTAAAGCGCGCCTTCTCAATTTCATCTTCAAAATAGAACGGTCGAGCCGCATGACCTTGCGAACCAGATTCTTAACAAGCGATACCGAAAAATCCGGATCTGTTCGCATTGTCTGCTCGAAATCCTGCTCACTTATCACCAGAGCACGGCAGAATTCATCCGCAACGAGCTCCGAATCCGAGTTCCAGGGAATACCGGTGAAGAAGTGAATCTCCCCGAATACATCTCCGGGTCCCAATGTGTCTACAGAGATGCGCTGACCATCGTCATCGCGTAAGACGACACTCGCCTCCCCTGAAAGCAACAAGAGAATTTCGTGATTGTGCTTCCCAGGGCCAAGAATGGTCTCGCCAGCCGGAAAATCCCGTAGGCCGTTCTTTTCCTGGACCAACAGCCGGAATGCCGGAGGGATTATTCGCAAAATTTCTGCAGGAATTTGGTCGTTTCCGGATGCCTTCGTCATAATTTGAGGGCTCCGTCCTAGAGAGGGTCACAGGATCAGTCGTCCATGGAATAATACCAAAATATCTCGCGAACCTGAAGACGATAAACGTGACGATCGTCTCCATTTAGTTATGCGTGGGAAAAATCCCCCCTTCCCTTATAGGCGCTAACTTTGTCGTAATTCTTTGACCCGTAGGGACTAAAGAAAATAGCCCGGTAATTCATTGCCGGGAATTTGTGTATCAGCCGTCCCTCCGGGACTCGAAAATCATTAGGTTTTTCCTTAACCGGCGATGAATCGCCGGCCTATTGTCAGACTGTTCCTCCGGAACAAACGACCAAAAACACGATAAGTTAGCATATGGGGGTTAGGGGGATTTTGGAAGTCAGTGATATCATGGTTACAGGAGAAGATCTTGTCTACCCCGCGTGACTGAACGGTTACATTGTGCGTCACTTTATCCTTGACATTTCGGTACAAAACAGAGGAATTAAGTTCTCAGCATCATAGTAATCGATTTTTCCGAATCAACAGCTTTATCAGAATCCATACTTTATAATTCAACAGAGGCTGATCTGGAAGATTTGACCGGAAACAACATGCCTTTTGAGGGGGACCTCGGAACCGCGCTGCAGGACGAAGAACCCTTCACTTTTCGTGAATGGGCCCGAATATTACCTGTTCCTACCATTCTGCTCAATGCAAATTTCACCGTAAACACAGTCAATCCAGCCTGTAAATCGCTCGGATCGCAACTTGCGAAATTGCGGGGGCTTCCCTTCTCAAACCTTTTTCCAGATCCTTCAGAATCTTCCCTCGTGCAAAATATGCTCGAACACATAATAAGCGACGGCAAGATACGTACATGCAAAGCACATCTCAGAATCGCCGATCGTGAAATGCGGGTGGATTTAACTGGCAGACGATTTTCTCAAAAGAAGCGAAATTTCGTTCTGTTGGTAATCGATAGTCTTGCATCGGAAAAAGAACATGCCCGAAAAGTAGTCAAGAAAGCAATTGAAGAACGGGAGAAAGCGGAACGGGCTCTCGCTGAAAGCCAAACCAGATTTGAACAATTTGTAGCTCACGTTAGCGACATCATTGTAACGACGGACATAAAAGGATGCTTCACATTCGTAAATCCTCCCGGTCTCAAATTAATAGGATGTACCGCTGAAGAGTTGTTGGGGACACGATTTTTCGATCTGGTCCATCCTGCTTACCGGAAGAGAGCCGAAAAATTCTATTCAACTCAGTTCGCGAAGAGAAAGGCCACGACTTATTATGAAGTGCCCGTGATCGATCGAAGCGGTAAAATCATGTGGCTGGGGCAAAACGTCCAATTGTTGTTCGAGACGGATCGAATCATAGGATTCAAAGCGATATCCAGGAATATTACGGATCGTAGACTTGCTGAAGATGAGCTGAAGAAAAGTCAAAGGCGCTACAAAGACCTGTTTGAAAATGCAAATGACGTCATCTACACTCACGATCTTAAAGGCAACTATTTATCGGTAAATGACGCGATAACCCGCATTCTCGGTTATGAACGGGAGGAGTTCCTCAAATCCAGATATCAAGATTTCATTGCACCTTCATCTCTGCCGCTTGTTCGGGAGAATCTTCGTCTCAAAGTTGAGCAGGGAATCCAATGTACCGGGCCCTACGAAATTCTCGTCCGATCGAAATCAGGTAAACCCGTGTGGATGGAAATTACCAGCCGTTTGATGTTGAAGGAGGGCAAACCGATTGGAATACACGGAATAGCCAGAGATGTGACAGACCGCAGACTTGTTCAGGACAGACTGAATGAAAGCCAGGAACTGTATAGCATTGTTACCGAACAAACCGGGCAACTCATTTACGAATACGATCCTGCAACGGGAAAAGTCAAATGGTCAGGAGCAATCGAAGCCACAACAGGCTACACGATCCAAGAATTGGTCTCGGATACTCGCGGGTGGAGAAAGCTGATACATCCCGAAGACCGCTTCGAAGCCGTTGCCGCATTTGAGAGAGCCGTGGCGAGAGGTGTCAGTTTCCAGATCGATTATCGATTCAAACGTAAGGATGGCACCTATATTTGGATAGAAGATAAAGGTCTTTGCCAAAAAGACGAGAGCGGCTCCGTATTTCGCGTGCTCGGTATCATGAAAGATATTAGCGGTCGAAAACACGTGGAAACTGCACTTGATCTCGAGCGCAAGAAATTCCAGATTCTTGTCGATAATGCTCCCTTCGCGCTTATGATGCTATCTCAATCCAACGACCTCGCCTATGTGAATCCCAAATTCAAAGAGCTCTTCGGGTACGACCTGCAGGAAGTGCCAAACGGCCGAGAGTGGCTGCGGAAAGCGTTTCCGGAGTCAGCTTATCGCAAGCAGGTGATTGCGTCATGGATGCAGGATATGAGGAAGGGTGCGACAGGAGAACAGCGCCCGAGAACCTTCAAGGTACGCTGCAAGGATGGAACTGACAAGCTGATCCACTTCATTCCTGTGCAGCTCTCTACGGGAGATCAGATTGTAAGCTGTGAGGACATTACCTACCGTATCCAAGGCGAAAAGGCTCTTCAGGAACGTGAACGGTTTCTTGCAAGCGTATTCTCCTGCATTCAGGACGGGCTCAGTATCATGGACAAAGATCTGCGAATCATTCGTACAAACGCTACCATGCAGAAATGGTACAAACATGATGAGCCTTTGATTGGAAAAAAATGCCACGAAGCATATCAGGGTATTGATGAGGTATGCCCATCCTGCCCGGCTCTGCAGACCTTGAAAACAGGTCAAGCCACTTCCTTTGTCATTCCCAAAGGGGGGCCGGCAAATAGTATTACCGGTTGGCTCGATGTGTGCACCTTTCCTTTAGTAGTGGAGTCGAGTGGTGAAATTGAAGGAGTCATCGTACATCTCCGGGACGTGACGGAACGTCGACATCTGGAAGAGCAACTCCGGCAGGCTTCGAAAATGGAGGCAATCGGAACGCTTGCAGGAGGTTTGGCGCACGATTTCAACAATCTCCTGCAGATAGTGCTCGGATACGCAGACTTGCTTTTGCTCGGAAAGAATAAAGCAGAGTCGGATTATCAACGAATACTGGCAATCAGGACTGCAGCCAAAAGAGGAAGTGATGTCGTTCAGCGCATTCTCACCTTCAGTCGAAAAGTCGAGACAAAGCTTCGTCCGGTAAACCTGAACCAGGAATTGCGCTTCATGGAAGACCTTCTGCGCAGTACGATGCCGAAGAATATTGCGGTAAAGCTGCAGTTGGCCGAAAATCCAGTCATGATCCAGGCAGACCCTACTCAGATAGAACAGATTGTGCTCAATCTTGCGGTCAATGCAAAACAAGCAATGCCTAAGGGGGGAAATTTCGTACTGGAAACCCGTACAGTAGACCTCGATCGCGACTACTGCCGCACTCGCCCGGAGACGAAACCCGGCAAGTACGTGATGCTCATGGTCTCCGACACGGGTAAAGGGATGGACAAGGACGTTCTCGACCGTGTTTTCGAGCCGTTTTTCACGACAAAACAGCCCGGCGAAGGAACGGGATTAGGATTGTCCATCGTATTCGGTATTGTGAAAAGCCATCTCGGACATATTACGTGCTCCAGCGAGCCCGAAGTGGGCACAGTTTTCAAACTTTATTTTCCGTTACTCAAAGAGCAATTCGAGTCTTTCGCCGAGACTACTCAACAGATGCCGGCATTCGGTTCAGAAACGCTCCTCATGATTGACGATGAGGAATCGATCAGGAACCTGGGAAAAGAGCTTCTCAATGAGGCAGGGTACAATGTATTGACAGCAGGTTCCGGACAGGAAGCACTCCGGATATATCGGGAAATATGGGAAGGCGTCTCACTCGTGATTCTCGATCTCGTGATGCCTGATATGAGTGGCTTGGAGTGTCTGGAAGAGCTCTTGAAGGTGAATCCGGATGTGAAGGTGCTCATCGCGAGCGGATATTCCCCGGCCAATCAAGGAAGGGAGATTCTGGAACTCGGTGCGGTCGGATTCGTCTCCAAGCCATACAATTTCAAACAGATTCTTGCCGCCGTACGCGCAGCATTGGACTACCGGCACAAATAGCTAAGTCATTGAACCTCTGACACAAAAGTGTTTCTCAAAATCTTACATTAGTTGGGTGCTCCACACTATAGCAAGTGTATGAAACAGTGTCCAATTGCGAAAAGCACTTCTCGGCAATTTGGTAGGTGCCGTGCCTCCATGCCGGCACATTTTTCAAATAAAGATCAACCGGTTCGGGCCGGCAGGGACGCCTGCCCCTACCGTACTATTAAAGGACAATGTGTTCAAAAGGTCAGAAATTATGTCGTTTGCTATAACTTGGTTCTCAAGTCAGTGCTTCTTCTTTTTCGACAGTACATGCCTGTAAGAGAAACGGTATAAAGTAGTCCACACCTATATGAAGAAGTATTGGTAGCGACTGGCGTCACTGCCGGACACAACTCTCATGTATAGATAGTGTGAGAAAAAATATCAGTCTCGAGAATGTAATCGTCGGCGGGACGGGACCGGGCCCATGGGGGTATCGGAAAAACTCTTTGCTACTTCCACATTTCTGAGTTCCGATTTGGCGAAGTGCGCCATAGGATTATAAAGCTGGTTCGCGACCTTTACTTCCAGATGGAGATGAGGACTTGTGGATCGCCCGGTGCTGCCGACCAATCCGATAACCTGGCCGGCTTTGACGCTTTGCCCTTTTCGCACGTGAATTGCGCTCATATGAGCGTAATGGGTAAACACGTCCTTTCCGTGATCCAGGAGCACCGTCTGGCCGTAACTGCGGTAGCCTTTCCTGGTTCCGCAGAAGGTCACGGTTCCATCTGCGCACGCATGAATCGGTTCACCTTTTTTCGCGCAGATGTCTACGCCGCTATGGAAGATGCCTCTGCGATAACCGAATGGTGAAGAAAGAACTCCCGACTCTATCGGAAACTGAAGCTCGGGAATACGGGGATGTTTTTTTCCGTTGAGAAGATTGGCAAGGTCAGATCCCAGATCTTTGAGGCGCGAAGTCAAGTTCCGGTCTTTGCGAACTGGAGTCCCTGTACAAAGCTCCGCTTCCGGGGGAAGAGCGCCCAGAGCAACGCATCGGGATTCCACAGCCTGTGCTTTCAGATTCTTGCCGTCAAGGCAAGAGTCTTTCTTCACGAGCCCGGAGGTCCCGGAACATGATATTGTGAAAAGGGCGCAAAGAACCACAACGATCTGGAGCCCTTTATCCATTACCTTCCTTCACATCGACAACAGTACACAATGCAGTCTGCTTACACGATTTTAGCCGCACTGTCAACGTAAGCCGCAGTGGAATAGCAATTATTCGATTGTGTGGCAGACTGAAATCAAGAATCGATTGTATTTACTGCTTGAAGCGAATGGGCATCGGACGTGGAGAGTCTCGGGGTCATTCGGTTTCTTTATAGGTAAGGACTCGTCCCCAGACGTCTTTGGTGCCCCACAGGCCGGATCTGAGGCATTCAAGCTGTACGATTTGGCTGTGGTCTACGAAAAGGTTAACTTCAGGTCCGTAATTCTTTATGTACCATCCGAAGACTTCCGGGTCAGCGGCTTCGAACATGGGTTTCTCGAGACCGAGAGCATTGATCACCTGTGCTGCTACCCCGGTACGCCATGTTGCGACGTTCTCTGTTATTCCTTCTGATTCGATCATAATCATGTACGCTCCTGCATCGATGAATCTCTTAGCCTTGGCGATCATCCATGCAGGATCCTGCACTCCTTCGGCTGCCAGTTCCTCTGCTGCAGAAGCTCCGCCCGCACCGAACTGTATTCCCACTTCAGGCTTGGGCTTCATCCCTGCCTTTTGGACTTTTTCGACGAGGCGCAACAAATCGTCGGTGGGAACAGTTATGAACCCACTGGAAATTTCAACGATATCGAATCCTACGTCCTTGCATTCTTTGATGTATCGATCCACGGCATCTCTGCCGAATGTGAGGACTCGTTCGATAAAGCCTCCGGTTGACACCATTACTTGATGGGAATGACACAGTTCAATTAGTTCCTTTAACGCTTTGCGCGGCATAAGCGTAAAAGAGCCTCCGGCAAATTTTAGGGAATCGACCCAAGCGCCTACGGTCTCGAATATGTCTTGAAGATAACGCTTGCCCATTGGCGTATAATACGGCCCCCTGATTTCGGTTATTCCCACAGAACGCGGCTTGGGCTGTCGTTCATTGAGGCTGATAAAAGGAAAAGCTCTTCCGCCATTCATTTCCCGATCGTTCATATGCAGTCCTTTCCTCAGGGAAGGTTGAGCTAGCCGCTCCGAACCTCCGATAGCAGTCTCATAAAATCACGGATTCGTATCGACTCCAGTTGATTGATAGCCTGTAGGATCTCCGTCCTGAGCGCGAGATTAGCCCTGCCTTCACTTAAGCCATGAAATTTCGTTGCTGCCGCTTCCCACGTCATGGGTCTTGAGGTGAATCCTTCGTAATCCTTTTTCTCCTTGATCAGCACTACGCCGTTTTTAAGCACGATTCTCATCCTGCAGGGCATTTCCTCGGGAAAACGTCGGCTGAATGCTTCCGAAGGCAACACGTCAATCTTGGTGAGCAGTCCCTGGACATCGTCGCGTAAGATTCGTTCGTCTGCGTACTGAGGCGGCAACACCTGATCGTCCAGAATGGCAACAGCAATCATATAATGGAGGCTGTGGTCAGCTTGCTCTTTTGTCCTGACCACGGTTTTAACCCCCTCTTCGCCACCGCCGATAATATTGTAGGCAACATCGAAGGTTTCTATTTCAATTCTGTCTACGTCTTCTGCAGTGAAGCCATTCTCGGACTTCAGTTCAAGGATTCCCTCCAGAGTCGATTGTGAATGGATTTCCGCATTGTACCTTTTCAGAATGGTTTTCAGGACTCTATCCAACTGTTCGTGTTTCCATTCGATTTCGAATCTCCCACTTATGGAATCCATGAAGCCTTTATTGCCTTCGAACACTTCCATGGGTCCGGTAATGCCGCGCATCGCGAGAAAAGTGCCGTGAGTCGCACAAAATGCAGCATTAGGGTACGCCAGCCCTTTCCAGTTGGACAAGGCTCCGGTTCTCGTCACACGTAAGGCATTGAAAGCTGTCCCGCAGATTCCAATGGCATTTGTGGTACGCGCCTCATCCAACCCCAAAGCTTTTGAAATCCCTGCAGCCAAAGCAAAAGCGCCCTGGGTGACATGGTCGAAGCCTCTGTTTCTTACGGGCGCGACTTCGCTCAACCGGCATTGCACCTGGTAGGCGACCGCAAGAGCCAGGAGAAAATCAGCTCCGTCTCCATCTGCATATTCTGTGGCGGCCAGAACTGCGCCCAAATTGTCGCTGGGATGACACGTTTCGTTCGAGGCCAGAAAGCTGTCATTGAAATCCAGGAAACGGACCAGAGCGCTATTATAGAATGCAGCCCGATCGGGAGAGGCTTTACCGGCGGCGATAAGAGTGCAATGTCCGGTACTCTCAAAATCATCGATTTGACTCAGAATCATTTTTATCGGCGGTGAACCGATAGCTCCGATTGCGCACCCGATGGAGTCCATAACTCTGATCTTCAGCGCATTTACGACTTGATCGGACATGTCTTTGTACGAAGTGTTTACTACGAAAGAAGCCAATTCATGTGCCATCAACATTGCAGTCCTCTTTTCAACGTTCGGCGCAAGAAGAACAAACATCTCTTCTGTTATCAGTATCCTGTTTCTATGTACAGTTTCATGTACAAACAAAACGGTCTTGTATGAACCGTTTGGTATGATGGCTGTCTTATGTTTACAATAACTTACCCGGAATTATGTGGGAGTGCCCATCGTGAATAAGAAATGGCGTTTTCTGACAGTCAGGTGGTGGTTGGTGCACTTTGTCGGATTTGGTGCAGTTTATACGGCCGGCAGACTGGCCGCTCATTATTTCGGAGTGTAAGCATGCTCGCAGCAATAATGTTTCCCAAACGGGGTTGGTTCATTCTTCATACGATAGCCGTAATTCTCGTTTTTCTGTTGGGCTGGTCGGTACGATTCACCTGAGGTGCTTATGGAATCGCAGCGAGTTCAGTTGTTGGTGGGGTTGGTCGCGCTTTCTGTTGCTTCCTTGATGCTGCATTTCAAAATGCATCCACCGGAACAATTTCTTAGCCATTTGTGGGCCAGTTTGTTCTCCGGCACTGACGCGATAGTGGTAACCGTGCTGTTCCTCTCCAGAAGGACTGCGGTGTGGGGTTTACTCCTCAATAGTTTTATCGGATTTCTCGGTATTATTATGATGTCGGATCTTGCAATAGTCTCCGCCCTGGAGGGATGGATTAAGGTGAGCTTTTACCAGGATCCGATAGCATGGCTCCTCGAATCGCCATTCCCTTTCATCCTCATTGTTGTAGCAGATTATGTAACTGGACTAGCATTGTACAAAATTACGGTTACAGTATCAAAATGACTACCTTAAACAGCCGACTGGCAGCATGACGTGCCATCGAGAAGCAACGAACTTCTCTCATCCATAGATTGAATGAACAAAACCAGCGAGAGCTGATAAATCGTTTTGCCAAAGCGGTTTTCTCGCGGGTTCTCCAAACCGTATTCCGCGATTTGACATATCTGGTTATATAGAGAATCGCCTCAGAAGTAGTCCGTAAGCTGACCTGACAACGCATCCATTGAGTATTTCTTTAAGAAAATAGAAGAACAATTTGATTTCTATTGACAAATTGGATTATGAATACTAGAAGAAGCGTGAGTGGATCTCCATGCGTACGGGAAAGAAATGGCGGTGCAGATGTACTCATTTGTACAGGACTCTGAAAAAATTCGGCCCAGACTCCTTTCGCCTTTCTACAATCCGATCATGCCGGATGTAGTAAGCTTTTCGAGAGCCGATGCATTGCGCCGATCGTTCAAACGCCGTTTCCTGCGATCGCCCGCGAACCGTTTCTTTTCACGAGATTCCATCCAGAAGATTCTTGAGAGGGCAGTGGAAATCAAAGTGGAGGCTGATGCCGGTTACGATATATCCGTTGCGCTCTATCCATATGGATTTCGATTTTTGGGACAAGGTGTTCTGTCAGATGGAGCGGGTCGAACGTTCTCGCTCCTGCACGCTGATGAAGGCCCGGTTCAACTCCTGTACCAGGGCGGGACGTGTCGCACGATTCAGGACTGGCGGTCCAAAGTTGCCAAGATCCCGGATGATACTGACAATATCAGATCGTTCTTCAACAGCCTGCGCGCTGCAACTCAGGAGAGAATCGCACTGGCGGGAACCGTGGGATTCGGGTTGTGGGATGCTCTGTGGATGAGCTTCGATTTCCCCACTGCAGTTAGAATGTTGTCTATGGACCCTGAAGCTGCTCGTATGATCTTCCGATACTGGTGCTCTTTCCACGCGGCTGCAGCCGGAGCCATGTTAGATGCAGGACTTAAGATGATTGTCCTGAGAGAGCATCCGGCAGGTTTTCCCGAATCATGGGGAATGTCCCGGATACTTGATCCTTTCTTGCGGGAATATTGCCAGGAGTTGGCTCGAATAGTAATACAGAGAGGCGGCATGTTATTCCTTGATTGCGATGCCGATGAGATGATCGAAACGGATTATCCTGCGCACTGGGGATTCAACGGCATAGGACCTCTACGATTTCGGGATTTGGACGATCTCATTGCCGCAAAAAAGAGCATGAACGACACTCTGATCCTTGCGGGCTTGACGACGCTGCCCATATTTGGCCAAATATTTCTTGAAAAGTCGTTGGCATCAAGATTAATCCTCGCCCAAATGAATGACGGGTGGCTCGCTCGGAATGGAGCAGAAGAAAGCTCCGGATTCAGGTTTACAGAGCCCGGAAAGCATCGAGGCTTTGTGTCCTGGATAAGGTAAGACAATGAATGCTTTGGAATCCTACAATATTATAGATATCTGCATACTCTGCACGCTCCTGGTCACCGTTGCCCTTGGTTTGTGGAAAGGGTTTATACGGTCACTTACAGCTCTTGCCAGTCTAGCAATCGGAGTGCTGGGGGCAATGAGATATCATACGGTCATTCAGCCATATCTCAGTAAGGTCTCGTCGCTGGACCCTCATATTTCCATGATTCTCTCCATGGTTATCATTTTCGTGCTTGTTCAGATCGTATTTGTGATACTCCGCTGGATTTTGGACGCGCTGCTCGATCTCACCAGGCTGACCTGGTTAGACCGGGTATGTGGCGCTGCAATGGGGCTTGCCGGCGGTTTGCTTATTTCAGCGGCTGTGGTCCAGGCCATTCTTATTGGAATCCCGGATTGGCCGCTCGTTAAGACGTCGAAACTTATTGGGCCGGTTGATCAGCTTGCCGTGAGGGGCATGGATTATGCCCCGAAGCAGGCAAAAGATCGGATGCAATCACTCATAACCAAATGGAAGGGCACCCAGGAGCCCGGTTCTGTGCTGCCTCAGCGAGAAACTGCTCCTTCACAGAAGGCACCGAGTGCTCCCCCCGCGATCGCCAAGTGAGTTCGGGCGGTATAGCCTACTCAGGAGGATTTTATGAAACGAAGCTTTATTGCCTGCTGCCTCATACTTACTCTGGGGCTGATCACGAGCTGTGCCTATTTACAGAAACCGGATGTGCCCCCGCCGCTCCCGCCTGTTGAAACAAAGATCAAGCCGCCATTCAAAGTCAAAGCGGAGCACTTTGCAAAGTTTCCCTGGAATGAGCTTTCACCCGTACGCAAGGATGAACCGGAACTCAACACCGAAGTGTACACGGTGAAAGAAGGAGACACTCTGGAATCTATTGCTGAAGCCAAAATGGGAGACAAAGCGCTTGCAGGTCCGCTCGGCGAATATAACGAAATCCGCGGTGCTGTTGTGCCCGGCGAAAAGATTGTCATTCCATATCCCATCATCGGTGTGAGCAGTAAGCTTCTGATCAAGAGTAAGGGAACGAAAGAATTCGGCCCGCCGGCCCCCTTCAACACGGAGCTGAATAAGGGCGACGAATACAAAATGAGATTCGAAACGAATGCGGACGGATACCTGTATGTGTTTCGCCAGGGACTCAAGGCTGTCACTCTCCTGTATCCGGCCAAACCTGCCAAACCAAAGCCGCCGGCAGGCAGACGCGCAAGACAGGCAAAACCGGAGGAACCGCCTTCAGTGAGCGATACAGGCGGAAAAGTTGCGGCTCATGAAGCAATAGAGATTCCCATAGCCCAGAAAAAAGGGTTCGTTTTCGATTCTGCGAATCGTGGCGACATGATATTCGTCTTCTTCTCGATGAGGCGAATTTCCGATCTTGATGATTTGAAGGAAAAGAAAACCATTACTGTGCAGGAGCTCCAGGCCGTGATGCATCGCGTGAAGCAGGAAGACGTTGTGTCCGAACCGCCGAATACAGTGATCAGGGTTTCGGATCCATTGGAAATCCTGGGATTCACGCTCAATCTCAACGGATAGCGGCTGTTTCGAGCGTGAGAGAAGATTGAAAAGGAAAAGCGTAAAAGGAATTGACAAGGCCGATGTCCTATTGGTAAACTAAAAAGCTCTGGGGCTGTAGCTCAGTTGGGAGAGCGCTTGAATGGCATTCAAGAGGTCGTCGGTTCGATCCCGTCCAGCTCCACCAGGAAAAACATAATGGATTCGCCAAGTTAAGCTCCATTAGCTTGGCGTTTTCTTTTTTCTAAGAAAACTATTGTGTCAGATTTGTGACGCTCATCGTCGCAAACCCTGTTGGCATAAGCTATGAGCTTCGTAATCTCTGCCATTGAATAATGAGTTGTGATGCTACGACCGTGCTTATGTCCCATCAAATCCTTGCGATCTTCCTCTGGAACATCGGCCCCCCGGAGACGACGGCCGAAAGTGTGTTTCAGGTCGTGAACGCGACACTCAGATAGTCCAACTTTTTGTCTCGCTTTACGCCACGCGCGACCATACATTTTCTTCACCTGTCTTCCCTTGTACGAGAATACGAACTCAGGATGATCCCCTCTCACCTCTTCTATTACAGATAGAGCGACTCTGTTTAAAACCACAACCCTGTCATCTCGGTTTTTTACAAACTCACCAGGGATGACGAAGACTGATGTGTTGAGTCCCGGATACGGGATTTCCCATTTCCATCGTAAAGCGCACACCTCACTTTCGCGGCAACCGCCATTGATTTGAATATTTGACATTTGTGAGAGAAATAGTGGCAATTTCCCAAACAGACTGTCTTGTTCTTTTCATGATAATGGGTAAGGCTTTCGTTTATCCTTTTCCGGAAGAAACTTGACATGTGGGGGCGCCTGTATCCACGTTTGCCGGCTTTCATCGATCTACTCACCTGAGGCGAGGTTCGAGATATGTCGGACGTCTGACACGGCAGGTTTACGGTCCGGTTTTCACCCTGTCTGCTCGCACCCATGTGAATTTGGGTTCAACACCATGCTGTTTTGAATCCAGATTCCGGTTCCGGAACATGGGCCTGCCGTACAGAATTCTGCAAGCAAAAATATGCACTTCACATCACACGTGAACCGAACACGATTTTCAAACATCGTGCCACACCATTGACAAAAGCGCGCGATGTGTTAAAGAGGCTCACAGATTTATATCTGGGTTTGTGAACGACTGCTTGACAATCCCGCTAATTGCACGATAATATAGTTATCTTTTTGTATCCTGGAAGAATTGTCCCTTCAATCTCACTCTGGAAGTCGGCAGAATCAATGACCGCTGAAATCGTCATCATGAATAAGAGTGCTGTAGCCCTTGCTGCTGATAGCGCCGTAACGAGCGGAAGCAAAATTTACAGTTCTGTTAACAAGCTCTTCGCATTATCAAAGACTCAACCTGTTGGAGTAATGTTTTATAATTATGCCGATTTTCTCGGGGTTCCGTGGGAATCTATCATTAAAATTTACAGAGATATTGCTATTAATGAAAGCTTTGCAACCCTTAAAGAATATTTTGATCATTTTCTTCTATATTTGCGTAATGCGGAAGATTTGTTCAATAGACAGCAACAACAGGATTATGTTGATAGTGCTGTTCGAAGCTACTTTGAGCTAATCAAGGGAGATATTAATGAAGAAGTAAAGAAAGTCTTCGATACACAGAATAAAATCAGTCAAACAGAGATAAACAAACTTGTTGAACAAATTGTTGCCGAACATCATCAAGAGTGGAAATCGTTTGATTTTGTGCCTGATTGGAGTCCCTTTCATCTTGAGGATTTCATCTGGCAACAGGAGGATAATCTTGACGCCCTTTTAAAAGAGGTTCTTGGTAATCATTCTCTATCGCTCAAAACTCTCAGTCAACTCAAAGAAATAGCGGGCATGCTATTTGCCAAGAATTATTTTGGATCGGCCTACACAGGGGTTGTAATAGCTGGTTTCGGAGAGAAAGAGACCTTTCCTTCGCTGTGCTCATGCATGATAGAGGGACTCATTGATCACAAACTTAAACTGCGAATTACTCAGTGCTCACAAATCTCCCCTCAGAATCGTGTTACCTTAGTTCCTTTTGCCCAAGGAGAAATGGTTGGAACTTTTATGGAAGGAATCGAACCAACATTAAGAGAAGACATTTATGATTACGTGACTGAGGTGTTTGAAGAATACCCAGAAATTGTTGTTTCCAAAATCGATGGTTTACCAGATAGTGCAAAGTCAGACATTCTGACTGAGTTAAGAAAGGCTGGCGCTGAAGTATCGACACGATTTATCCAGAGAGTCGGACAAGTTTTGCGCGAGCGATACATCAATCCGGTAATTCAAGCTACAGCAGTATTGCCGAAGGACGAATTGGCTTCTATGGCAGAATCCTTGGTGAACTTAACCTCTATCAAAAGAAAATTCACCCTTGATGCTGAGACAGTTGGAGGGCCTGTAGATGTGGCTGTAATATCAAAAGGAGACGGGTTCGTTTGGGTCAAACGGAAGTCTTATTTTGAACCTCACTTAAATCTTCGGCACTATAGCACCTATTTCAGTGACATTCTAACCAAATGGAGTAACCAAAATGAAAGAACAAAATACGATTGAGGAATATACCTCGTTTGACGATTACATGAAGAAAATCTATCCCAAGAAAGAAATACATCCTCTGGACACTGGGGGGTTCAAATCAGTTGGAGCCCGTATGGCTCACGAATCGCTTGAACTACTAAAGGAGCTACTGACAGATAGCAAGATTGTCTGCAAACCATAACTCACAGTTAATCGAGGATCATGGCAAAAAGATCAATGAGGACTATTCATCAATTTGACTGTCAATCAGTTTCTCCTCTCAGGCGACCATCAACCGAATTTAGAACGGGCAGACATTGAATACTGACCTGATAAGCGTATCAAGCCAAAACAAACCGCCGATTGAGTTCATTACTCTCGGCGGTTTTTCACTTCGAACCGAGGAATAAGAAATCGCTCTTATAAAATTAATCTCGGCGGCACGGAAGCCGCCCACTACCGGCTCACCATGGGGCGCCGAACCTCCCGGTTCAACTCATTTATTAGTGAAATGGTATAGCTCATATCTGAGTTGTTCGTCCCGAGCAAAACTTCTGTTCGTTGACAATTATCGTTATTCCATAATACCGGCTGGTTAAGTTCGGCTTCTCTGCATCTCGCCCGGGAATATTAATGGTTCCCCCGCAAAAAATAACTTGACAGAAATTCAGCCCGTCGAGTAGAAGTAGACATGACTAATAAATTGCGAGTCATCTATTGTTTAATAGATCGCTGGATCGCTTTGTGGATATATAGCGACGACACAAAAAATTCGACCAAAGATCCAACATGAAAAAGCCGAACATCGAAATAGTTCGTCCTGCCAACGCCAGAGGCGAAAAATACGGCCTTCTGATAGCTCTGCTGGTGATTGTTGTTGCATGGGCAGGTCTTATTCACTGTCGATCGCATCATGAAGAAAGAGTCGGCTTGGAGGCATGGCAAGTAGGCGCATTTCGAGATCTCAATACTGCCGAGCAGGGACTCTTTGGAGATTTGCGGGTCGCTGCAGAAGAAGTTCATCAGGCCTACCTCGATCAAAATGGTACTTGGCCCCGAGTTGACACCTTGCAGGCGGAAGGTATCGCTCCTTTTACGCAGGACAAAGCCTGGCGCAACCGGGGCAAGATCGAGTGGAGCGATCGTTTGGAGGATGAACGTGGCCTGGACAGGATTATCTATTTGGGTTTGCGATCCGATTCGGGAACGACCGGATCGTTTCTTCTGGAGATCCATCACCACAGGCAAGTCGACCAGGACGGTCCACCTTACCGGGTCTGGCATCATCCCGGCCGGCCTGAATCGCCCACAGATGTCAACTGGAATTCGCTTGTGCAGACTGGCTGGAAGGAAATTGTCGCGTACCAGGGAGAGGATGAGGTACGTCGATTGAAAGGAATCAAGCAGTGAAGCGCCTCTTGTTGATTGCTGTCCTGATACTTGCGCCTGTTCTGTCCACTGCCGAAGAGAACGTCGCGACCGGTGAGCCAAGCATGCGACTCCTCCGTATTGGCGTGACGCTCCACCCCTATTACAGCTACGTAGCAAATATTGTCGGGGACAAAGCGGAAGTGGTACCCCTCATTCAGCCGGGCTTCAATCCGCACAATTATCGGCCTCAGCCGGAAGACATAAAGCGCCTTGTCAATCCTGAAACCAAACTGGATGCGCTTGTGGTCAACGGTGTCGGCCATGACGAATTTGCTTTCGAAATTCTCAAGGCTGCGGGACTGGATGGGAAGCTGCCGCTCATCTATGCGAACAAGGGGGTGGCAATGATCCCCATCGCGGGTTCAAACGAACGCGAAAAGATTGTCAATCCCCATACCTTCGTGAGCATAACTGCATCCATCGAGCAAGTCTACAATATCGCAAAAGAACTGGGCAATATCGATCCCGCAAATGCAGCATTCTATCGAAATAATGCCCGTGCTTATGCACATCGCTTGAGAAAGATGAAAGCAGATTACATGAAGAGACTGGCAAATCTGCCCGACCTGGAATTCCGTTGCGCAACTCTGCACGGAGGTTACGATTATCTGCTCCAGGATTTTGGACTCCAGGTCGCGGCAGTAATAGAACCAAAGCACGGTCTCAAACCCACCGCCATCGAACTTGCGGAGACTATTGCCGAGATCAAAGAGCATCACATCAATGTCGTTTTCACGGAGATGGATTTTCCTGACAAGGTGATCGAGACCATCCAGAAGGAAACAGGGATCCGCGTACGTTACCTTTCCCACCTCACCGCAGGGGAATATGAACCGGATGCATTCGAAAAGGGAATGCGCCGAAACCTGGAAAACCTGACAAACGCCTTACTCGAGGCGCACGGCAAGGAGCACATCATTGACCAACGGTGAGAGCACATGAGCGGTCCGTCAATCGTCTTTCATAATGTCTCCTTGCGGTACGGCAACACTGAAGTGCTTTCGGATCTGAACTTCACAGTTGCACCGGGGACTCTCCATGCTTTGATCGGCCCCAATGGCGGAGGCAAGACTTCCACGATCAAATCGCTCCTGGGTGAAACTACGCACACAGGCTGCATAGAGATTCATTGGGGAGAAGGAAGAACCATCGGGTACGTCCCCCAAATGTTAGATTTCGACCAGAACTTGCCCATTACGGTAAACGATCTGATGGCTATCCTGTGCCAGGATCGACCAGCGTTTCTCGGAGCGGGAAGAGCCATGCGCAATGCATTTGCACCATTGCTTGACCGAGTGGGAATGGGTGAGAAACGCAATCGCCTCATGGGGGAACTCTCCGGTGGTGAACGCCAACGGGTAATACTGGCGCAGGCTCTTCTGCCTGCCCCGAATCTTCTCATACTTGATGAGCCGACTTCGGGAATGGACAAGACCGGTGCGGAGATATTTCAACGCATTGTGCGCGAGCTGAAAGAACAGGGCGTTACCATTGTGTGGGTGCACCACAATCTCAGAGAAGTGCGAGAAACAGCCGACTGGGTCACGTGTGTAAATCGTCGCTCCATATTCTCCGGTAAGCCTGCGGAAGTGCTGACCGAGGAACGCATACTCGACGTTTTCTCGGCTCACTCTGCAACGGAGACCCCGGTATGATCGAATGGCTGGAGATATTGCGAGCGGCCTGTGCCCAAGCGGCAGAGGCGGGATGGCTTCCCGAATCGCTTAAATACGCGTTCGTGGTGAACGCTCTTCTTTGTGCAATGTTGATCGGTCCGCTGCTAGGGGGCATTGGAACCATTGTCGTCATCAAACGATTAGCTTTCTTCTCGCAAGCCGTGGGACAGGCAGCGCTTACCGGTGTTGCACTCGGAATCTTGCTTGGTGAACCGTACACGTCGCCATACGTATCTCTCTTCGGGTTTTGCATACTCTTCGGACTGGTCATGAACTTCACACGTAATCGAACGAAGATAGCCAGTGACACGTTGATCGGGGTCTATCTCTCCATATCGATAGCAGTGGGCGCCTGTCTCTTGCTCTTCGTGACCGGCAAGGTCAACATGCACGTGCTCGATCAAGTCCTGTTCGGGTCAATCCTGACCGTTGATAATGTGGATATGGCAATCCTGGTAGTCATCTCAGTTCTGTGTGTACTCCTCGGATTCCGGAGTTACAACCGAATGCTTCTGGTGAGTTTCAACCCGAGCCTCGCCAGAGTGCGGAATGTTCATCCAGTGTTCCTCGATTACGTGTTCATCTTCATGATAACGATAATTACCGTGGCGTCGGTGAAGATCATCGGAGCGGTCCTCGTCGAGGCCCTTCTCCTCATCCCTGCGGCTGCGGCGAGAAATATAAGCGGATCGGTCAGGGGCTTTTTCTTCAGCAGTGTTGTTATAGCCACTCTGAGTTGTCTGATCGGCATTTTTCTTCCAATGCAATTGCGGCTTCCTGTTCCTTCAGGCGGTGCGATCATAATCGTGGGGGCAGTATTCTTCCTTATTTCTGCTGCCATTCAACCGCTTCTGGCGAAAATCGATTAAGGGATATTGTTGAGAAGCATTTCTGCACACGTCATCTTCCTCATGGTCCTGTTCACCGGTGGCGTGTTCGCGGCAGTCTTGTTGGGCATGCCGGCTTCGTCGCTTACGAGCTTTTCGCCAGAGGACGACCTGCGTACACGTGCTCACGTCTGTACCGAAAAACCGACTGCTCCTCCTGAAAACACCCGGCCCATACAGGTCTTGACCGGACTGCAGGCAACATATTCCATCACTTGCGAACTCTGCAAAGGAACCGAGATAAGAGTGGTTTCCGTCTTTCCGGAGAGAGTTCCGATGTTCGCACAAACCCGCTACTTGGGCGAGAATACGCCTGTAATTAAACGGATAGCGAGTCAATCGGCCGCAGCAATTACGATCCGCAGTGTCTGGTCGAAGGACCCTTTATTTGCGGCACTTCGGGCTCAGAACATCCGCCTTGTTGAGATCGACGCTTGCTGTCCCGTGGAGCCTGAGCGTCGAAGTGTAGCTCTCATCGATGTTTCCAGGAAGACATCCGAAAACACTGACGCCAAATCGATTCCCTACGTATGGCTGAGTCTTGCGAACGCCACTCGGATGGCAGAAATCATCAGCGAAGATCTGATTCGCATTGCACCGGATGAATCAGCAAAGATCAATGAGAACCTTGCACGCCTGAAGCGCGCGTTGTTCTCGATTCGCTCCACCTATAACGCGAAATTTGCTGAATTGCAGGTCCTGGAGGCGGTGACTCTTTGCCCGGATTTCATCTATCTCACAGGCGAGTTTCAGATCGATGTTCTCGATTATGAACCAAAACCGGAAATTTATTGGTCTGACGTGGACTGTCAGGAATTGACCCGTCTTCTCCGCGACAGAAAGATCGGCGTTGTCATTCACAAGTGGAGGCCTGCCAAGAACATCCTCGATGCAATTCATGCAGCCGGAGCCCATCTTGTAGTCCTGAATCCTATGGATTCTTCAATGGCCGACGACACAGAACCCGCGAACGTCAGTTACGTGGCCGTCATGGAAGAGAACATGCGCTTATTGCATGACGCTTTCGTCACAAACAACGGCAATTGAGACCACTTATCAGTTTCCCGGTTTCGTGTCACGTCGCTGCACTCCTCGCAATGACAAGGATTATATCAGTTGCCAAAATTAGTGACCGATTGAAGATTAAGAAGATTGGTAGGTGCCGTGCCTCCGTGCCGGCACATCTTAAATATGGTCAATGATATCGATAGAATGGACCGGCAGCGACTGTGTTTCTTGTCAAGGAAAAACTACCTGGAAAGGCTGTTTTTTCTTGAGCATTGCGTTTAGGATGACGATCATCTTACGCATACAAGCCGTGATGGCAACCTTGAAAGGTTTTCCAGCCTCAATGAGGCGTTGATAGAAAGGCTTGATGACTACATTGGACGTTATGGCCGCGACTGCAGCCATATACAGGGTTGAGCGTACATCCGCCCGTCCACCCGAAATCTCGCGCTTGCCTTTCTTCTTTCCGCTGTCTTTGTTGAGAGGCGCCAGGCCGACGAGGCGACTGATTTCATGACGGCTGACATGTCCCAGTTCGGGCAGTTTTGCCATGAGCACTCTGGCAGTTATGGGGCCCACGCCTTTGAAGGTTCGGAGGAGTTCCTCTGTTTCACGCCACAGAGGCGATTTCCTGATAAGGTCATCGACATCTTTATCGATGTCTTCGATTTCCTTATCTAGGGCTGCTATGACCGTTTGAATGCTGCGCTGCACGCGATTGGAACGGGCTCGATGGAGGCGATTCTTTTCTGATGCACGCAAATCAACAAGCTGCTTTCGACGTGTTACGAGTTCCTTGATTTGCTTTTCGTCCTCCGTTGGCAGCGGCTTCGGTATGGGCCTAACCGTTTGGGCAAAGCGTGCCAGCACATAAGCATCGATGGCGTCTGTCTTGGCGAGTTTTCCGATGCCTTTAGCAAAGTCCCGCACCTGACCAGGGTTGACGACAGCGATCGGCAGGCCGGCGAGACCTAACTGGGCCGCAACGGTTATCTCGTAGCCTCCGGTGGCTTCCATCACGATTACCATGGGGGTCTCTGCGTGGAGGATCTCAATCAGCGAGTCGATGCCTTGAGTGTCATTCTTGACGGTGGTGTGCATGCCTTTTGGCAGCACATGCGCATCCAACTGATCTTTAGAGATATCTATGCCAACAAAAACTTCTTCATGCATGTGTAACATCCCACCCTTGTGGATACGGACTTCTCAACGAGTCCAGGCGACTGTTCGGGCTTTTTACACGAAGGCCTCCGGTGATCCAGCTGCCGGGCAGTCTCAGAGGACCAAGGGACGAACGATCTACCGGTGCCTCTGCCCGACTCCTGCAGAGAGTCTGACAGACGTGCATCCCCCCTCTATCAGGACTCTTATATCTTGGCAACCAAGAGTCCTATTTTTTGAAGTACCTCGTATCATTGATCCAGTATCAGCCCCTCCCCTCAGCTCGGTACCGGTTCCAGAGATTCAGTACTTCATGGACAGAAACATACAAGGGACGCCGGTCCCTACCAATATCCTGTAATTCACACGAGGGATAAACGACAGAATTTTTGGCACTGACTATAAGCTAGTTGCTGAATAGTGGATTCCTAGCTGTTCGCGAGCATTTTCCATCAACATGGGTCGGCAGAGACGCCGACCCCCACCAGGAACGTTGAGAGTGGATGCTCTCATTCTAACGCTTATGCCCCATTTCCCCCTTTATAAAGGGGGGTTAGCAACAATGCTCGGATCAAGGTTGCGGACTTGCACTACTTCAACACATCCCCGCTTTTCGACTTCCAACATTTTATCCGGGTGGGCCATTTGAAAAAACGCATTTTCTCATGCCCGGCGGGACCATAAGTCTTAACGAATACCATATCTTGATCGAGTCGTTTACGAATCCGCGCTTGGGCCGCCTGCCTGGTTACAAATCCATCTCAACATGGTACAAGCAAAGAAAGCTTTTACCGCGATTTGAAGGATGAGAAGCCATGAATGCTCAAGACGAGCCTCTTGGAGCCACCGCACGCGGCTTTTCTTTGCAGACCAAGTTCGGTGTCGGCATCATCATAATAATGGGACTATTCACTGGTTTGCTCTCGTACGGATTGTATAAGCAGCTTGAAGCATCTCTCATCAGGAATGTGTACGAGAAATCGGAAGTCATTCTTGCCGAGCTTGAAGCCACCCGTAAGTACGTTGCCGATATACTGAGGCCCAAAGTCTCTTCATTGATTCCCGGGGATGAATTTGTACTAGAAGCAATGTCAACTAGTTATGTGTCTCGGCAAATAATGGAGCGGTTCGAAAAGACCTTCCCCGAATTCCATTACAAAAGAGCGGCGGTGAGGCCGCGCGCTCATTTGAATCAAGCCGACAAATTTGAAGCTGAGATTCTGTCGCGGTTCCAACAAGACCCCAGCCTGACGGATTGGCAAGGCTTGGTCACGAATCGCAAAAACGAGCGGTTCTTCGTCCGAATGGTTCCCATTCGTATGGAAGCGGCATGTCTCCGGTGTCATGGACAACATCATAACGCTCCTGCAAGGCTCCTCGATCTTTATGGGGCAGATGGCGGATTCGGGAGAAACGTCGGGGATGTAGCCGGGATGGATGTATTGTCTTTCCCTGTGGAAAGCGCAATGAATCAGATGAGACAGCGAGCCATCGCTATTGTCGGACCGGCAATAGTCGCCATGATGGTAGCCTTGTTCCTGGTTATGGCGTTTTTCAGAAGACTCGTTGTGAACAGAATCGCTTTGCTCAAGACATTCTTTTCCGAGTTCGTTTCCCACGGGAGCGATCTGAGCCGCAGAATCAACGATGTGCAGCAGGATGAGATCGGAGCTGTCTGTCGAGCTTTTAATAAAATGGCAGACAAACTGAACGATCTCATGCGAGAGAGGAGCGATCTTCTTTTGGATTCCATCTCGCAGCGCGAAAAGATGCGATCCATTTTCGACGGCATTACGGATAAACTTATGCTTATAACTCCCGACCTTAAGGTTCTTATGGCAAATTCTGCGTCAATGAGCGGCCGACGAGCTTCCTCGGCAGAAGCGCGATGTTATGAGCTGATCCACGGTATGGATACTCCATGTAAAGGCTGCCTGTTGGATAAGACGCTTCGAGAGAAAATCCCGATTTTCGGAGAGCTATCTTTGCCGGAGGGCGAAACGTATCTCGCCCATTTCTACCCTATTTTGAACAAAAATACGGGTAATGTGGAAAATGTCGTTCACTACTGCAAATCCATTACGGAAACCAAACGGATGGAACAGCACATGATGCAGGCGGAAAAGCTCGCTTCTCTCGGTCAATTGGTGGCAGGGGTCGCTCATGAACTGAACAATCCCCTCGGACTGATACTCTTTTATGTAGAGCTCTTGAAAAACGACCTTCCTCCGACATCCGAGCACCGCACCGATGTTGAAGTCATTGAAAGACATGCCGAAACCTGCAGGTCAGTGGTACAAGACTTGCTAGCGTTTTCAAGAAACGTAGAGACCGTGCGAGTGCGCGGTCACCTCAATGACAATATTGCAAGGGTGATCTCAGTTCTCGAAAAGCAGTTCACGAAAGAAGGAATTCAGTTGGAAAAATCCTTCGATCCCGACTTGCCCATGATTCACTTTGACGAGAGTAAATTGCAGCAGGTCTGGATGAATCTCCTGTTAAACGCCAAACAGTCTCTCAAGAATGGAAAAGGTCTGATTTCGGTGACCACAACACGGGATGAAGCAAAAGGCATTGTGTACGTGACAATTGCAGACAACGGAGAAGGCATGCCCCCGGAAATCGTTCACAAGATCTTCGATCCTTTCTTCACCACAAAAAAAGTGGGAGAAGGTACCGGTCTCGGCCTGTCGGTAAGTTATGGAATTATAAGAGAACATGGAGGAGACATTACCGTCCGGAGTAAGCTCTCTGAAGGTTCGACATTCGAGGTATCAATGCCGGAGAAGAGGAAGGGATTTGAATACGATGACCGATGTGACGTTCATGAATGACTCGCCCACATTGCTCATCGTTGACGATGAACCTGATTTTCTCAGGGGATTGGCCAGGAGTATACCCAAAGAGATCTCGTGCCGTGTTCTCACTGCCAGGCGAGCTGCCGATGCTCTCTCTCTGATGGAAACGAACCCTGTCGAGCTGGTTCTTACGGACATTCGGATGCCCGACATGAACGGCATTGAACTGCTCGATGAGATAAAATCGAGGGATCCGTGGGTTACCGTAGTAATTATGACTGCATATGGATCTATCGACATAGCTGTGGATGCGATCAGGAAAGGGGCTTACGATTTTGTTCAAAAGCCGTTTAAACCTGATGAGATAAACAGAATTCTCAAAAAAGCCTTGGAACGAAACAGTCTTATTCGAGAAAATATTCGTCTTCGGAGCCGGCTCACGGGTATGCCCGATCTCGAGTCGTTCCTTTCCGACCATCCCGGAATGACCCATGTGCTCCGGACAATTCGAACAGTAGCGGCAATTGACGTTACAGTCTTGATCAGAGGTGAATCCGGCACAGGGAAGGAACTCGCTGCTCGGGCTATCCATATGTTGAGTCCGAGGGGAGAGCGCCCTATGGTCACCGTGAATTGCCCCACGGTGCCCGAA
Organism: Desulfomonile tiedjei DSM 6799; assembly: GCF_000266945.1. Lineage (NCBI taxonomy): Bacteria > Pseudomonadati > Thermodesulfobacteriota > Desulfomonilia > Desulfomonilales > Desulfomonilaceae > Desulfomonile > Desulfomonile tiedjei. The sequence continues at coordinate 5,516,159 of NC_018025.1, read as the reverse complement.
TCTTTGCTCGAATCCGAGTTATTCGGATACGCAAAGGGCGCTTTTACCGGCGCAAGCACAAATAAAGAAGGACTGATTCATGAAGCCGACGGCACTACGCTGTTTCTTGACGAAATCGGTGACATTACTCCTGCAATGCAAACCAAACTCCTCAGGCTGATTCAGGAACGAGAGATAAAGCCACTGGGAAGCCCTCATTCAAAGTTGGTGGACGTACGCATTATTGCTTCCACAAATCGCGATCTCGAAGCAAAAATGGCTGAGGGATCTTTTCGAGAAGACCTCTTTTACAGACTGAACGTTGTGACCGTTTTTATGCCGTCTTTGAGAGAATTTCCCCAGCACATTCCTATACTGGCCCAAAGGTTCGTACAACAAGCAGCTTTGGAATACGGGATTCCGCCGAAATCTATTTCTGAAGAGGCAATGCACCACCTGATGACTCAGCCGTGGCCGGGAAATATCCGACAGCTTCGCAATGCCATGCAAAAGGCGATGATTTTCTGCAAAGGGGATGTGCTCCAACTCAGTGATTTTCTTGATGAACAAGGAAAAGTGAATACCCCTCATCTGGATACGTCGGGGGTCCGTCAGCCGTTTCGGGTCGCGAGAGACGAACTTCTGGAAGATTTTACCAGACGCTATTTGGTAGACGCGCTAACACGAAATCACGGGAATGTCTCAGCGGCTGCTCGAGAAAGCGGTCTCGAACGCCAACACTTCCAGAAGCTCATGAGAAAATGTAATGTAAAGCCGGACGTATTTCGAACTGAGTGCAACCAGGAGTTGCAGTGCAACTCTGGATTGCAGTTCAGGGAAATTGAATGAATAGCGGAAAAACAAGCTCCTCACTGGTTTGAGCCCGACAAGATTTTGATTTCCTCGCCAACAGACTCTCCTGCTTCGATTTAATCCTCAGTAATTACACATACTTCATCTAAGCACGTTTTGGCACAATCAATGCTACTGAGCTCGAAAGTGTCTCGCAATGCACTTTGCAGCTCTCGAACAGTGACGACTCATACCGATGTGCTTTCATAGAGGGAATATTGAGAAACCTGTTATTTGCCGGTCCCGGCAAATCTCCTCCGCTACGAACGGCGCAGCCTGACTTCGTTTCGGAGATCTGCCAGGGCTGGCTTCATCCAATGTCACTTCTTTGGACACACATCGGTATCACGTGCAGACCGGTGGCATGAAAACTTTCGAGAATCTCAGCATTTGTTCCGGACACTAAGAATCTTTCAAAGCAGGCTCTCCGAGTAGCCGAAAAAGCGACTCGTATTTTTCTTATTGGAAATAAAAGGAGTTGGACATGGTTGAACAAGGGAGTGCTCTCTATCAACAGAAAAGCGTCATGAAAAGTGAGGACTGGTGGGCGGTCTGGTTAGGCGGCTTTGTGTTCCTGCTGGGACTGGGGCCGATTGTCAACCTGGATATCCTGGGATGGGTGGTCAAAACCCCGGTCTGGATAGATTTTGCCAAATCTGCGGCCCCGGTCTCAGCCGGATACAAAGGAATGTCCGGTCTCACATCGAGTTTGCTGACCTTCTTTTTCATATTGGCTATTACTACCGTCGGCGTTATTGGGATGGGCGGCAATGTGAAAAAGTACATTATCGGATTTACCATCATTTACTGGATTGTATTTTTTTGCATGATCCTGGGGAATAACGCTTACATTGCAGCTACTCCGGACAAGAGAGCTGCATTCAAAATTGCATGGTCACTGGGATTGGGGGAAATGGGGTTTATTCTCGCCATGATTCTCGGTCTCGTGATCGGGAATTTTGTCCTACCTTTAGCCAAATTCCTGGAAGAAGCGGCCAAACCCGAATGGTTCATCAAGACCGGTATTGTCATTCTAGGAGCAGCCATCGGTATAAAAACCGTTGAAGCCGCTGGATTGGCAGGAACGGTCATTGTCCGCGGGATCTGTGCGGTTGTGGAAGCCTATCTGATTTACTGGCCGGTTGTGTATTTCATCTCTCGAAAATGGTTCAAATTCACGCCCGAATGGGCTGCTCCTTTGGCATCCGGCATATCCATTTGTGGAGTGTCCGCTGCAATTGCGACGGGCGGAGCCATTCGCGCTCGCCCCGTGGTTCCCGTTATCTTGTCTGCAGTTATCATTGTTTTTGTGGCAGTAGAACTGCTCTTGCTGCCACCGTTGGCCACTCAACTTCTGTACAACGAACCGATGGTAGCCGGCGCCTGGATGGGATTGGCGGTTAAAAGTGACGGCGGTGCAGTCGCGAGCGGGCAATTGGTAGACTCCTTGATCCTCAATAAAGCCGCTATTGAGCTGGGCATCAAATGGGAAAAGGGCTGGATGTTGATGGCGGCTACGACAACCAAGGTTTTCATCGACATTTTCATTGGGGTATGGGCATTCATTCTTGCCGTGATATGGACGGTTTGCGGACTCGACACTCGAAGACCTGCGGTCGATGGCGAGGCGTGCGCGCCCGTTTCCGCAATAGAGATTTGGCATCGCTTTCCCAAGTTTGTCATCGGATTCGCTGCAACGCTCCTGATACTGCTGGTAATCGGCTTAGCTTATCCCGGTGCGGTAAAAGCTGCTAAAACCGGAGCCGGTCACGCCAACTTGTTGAGGACCCTATTCTTTGCTCTCTGTTTCTTCTCCATAGGTTTGATCACCAATGTCCGCAAATTGTGGGCAGAGGGTATGGGGCGTATCGTGTGGGTTTACGCGATTGCTCTCTTTGCCTTTATCCTCTGGGTCGGTCTTTTCATTTCCTGGCTCTTCTACCACGGCATAACACCGCCACTAGCCCAATAATGTCGATATAACGGATTCTGTGAAAAGGAGACAACAATGTCACAGACAAAGGACTCTCAGATGTCGACGACATCTCCCACGCAACAATCGGGTTTAGAGGAAGAATGGTTCGACCTCCTGCCTGTAGAAAAGAAGCTGATCACTTATTCACTAGCATTGGGAGTTGCCTTACTCATCGTATTTATATTCGCTTTTGGCGTCTTCAAATAGCTCTGATCGGCAACAGCCGCACGATATCTCCAATTTGCCGATCCGCTGTGCGGCAGTTCAAGGCACGCTGATGACGCGGTTGCCCTGGGAAGCATCCTGGAAATGCCCTGCCAAACTATTCCAGGGCAACCGCCGAATTTGCAGTCTGTCATAGAACGATTTTGCCTCGGGAAAATCCGTGTCTCCGGAGACAGTGGCTTTTGGCCATAACCTCAGCTTTTATTAAGCAGCAAAAACGCATAACAGTTGCCAAAATTAGTGTCCGATTGAAGATTTAGGAATATTGGTGGGTGCCGTGCCTCCGTGCCGGCACATCTTCAATATGATCAATGATATCGCTAGAATGGACCGGCAGGGACGCCGGCCCCTACCAATATCCTGTAATTCACACGAGGGATAAACGACAGAATTTTTGGCACTGACTATAATTTCTTAGCAGGTCTTTTTCTTGCGGTCTCTCTTTCGTACTTGTCGCCAGGCTGATGCCTTGTTAGTTAATCTGTTGAGCCGGCCCCAAAACCCGCGAGACAATTCCCATGGCAAGATCGACTAGGTGAGGGAAATATTCGGGGCTGTCGCTGGTCCACACGAGAATCATCTCCTCTGCGTTAATCAGGAGGCAGTCAATTGCGCGCCTGTGTTCCATACAGAATCGCCTAAGGTCTTGTGTGAAAATCGAAAGCGACGAACCTCCGCGCCCAAAGACTCTATACGTTGTTGAAAAGTCATCTTCTTCAGACAGAGTATACTCTTTAAGGGTCTTGTCCTGACCGAATCCATAAGACAAGATGCTTCCGATTCTCACGAGTCCTATCGGGCCGATGATCTCGAAATCGTAACCCTTGATCATGCAGACGACAGACCGATAAATTATCGGACCTCTGGTATGGTAATCCCAGACTGTAAGATCGTTGATGGAAATGTTAAACCTCTGCGATCGGCCGCTCAGGGATTTCATTATCTGGCAAAATGAAAAGGCTGTTTCTTGAGCCTCCGGGAAGAGCAATTTCGGAAGAAAAATCTCGGACAGAGAATGAGCCTTTCTCTTTCGGCCATCGAACTCAAATCCCATTTTTTCGGCGGCGATTCGCCATTTTCGGGCAGAATGCCGTTCTATTATGATTCCAGCGATATCTCCTGCGAGGAAGCTTATAGCGAACAAGGCGATTAGCACTATTCCGAAAAAGACCCCTGTTGATCCGTTCGTTTCCATAAGCTAGCTCCGCGAATTCTGCCCACGAGTCTAAAATTTTAGACAATTTTCGCCTGTCTTTGAAGTCAGGGGTTGTTTGCGCTGGTCAGTGGCACTCCCTGTATCCGGGATTGATGGCGGTTCTGGGTGCCTCAGACCTGCTCTGCAGGTCCGTGCTTTCGCCTTAATGAGAACTATCTCGATCGCAAGTCCGTATCAAACAGTATTCCTAAGGGATAAATTTTATTGCTTTCCAGTACGGTGCAACAATCAAGAGCGCTGCAAGGCAAGCTGCAGCGTACGCAAGACCTCCCTTGCTGAGATTCTGGGGACTCCACACGTCTCCTTTGGTCACCGATTCCGACATCACGACAAAAGGCTGCTGATAGGAAAAGAAGAAACTGTCCCCTGCAACGGTAAACAATAAGCCCATTATCACCGGATGTATCCCGAAATCATTGTACAGAGGAACCATTATCGGTGCCATCAAGGCTGCAGTGGCAAGTCCCCAGCTTACATCGACAAAACGGATCAACCAGTAAATCAATGCGAACACAATCAGGAATAGTACCGGACTTCCAGCCCAGGCAGATATGAAAGGATCCAGGAATCCGGCCATCCATTTCGCAATGCCGGACTCTACAGAAATTGCCGGAAGACTGATAAGTGCGCCCAAGAAAAGGATCATGTCCCAGTTTACCCCAATGTTGATGTCGGGCGCTTTAATCACACCAAATGCTATTAGAAGGAAAAAACCTGCCAAAGCGATAGGCACAGTTGGTATGTGGTGGATGTTTTCCGTAAAAAACATTGCGAAAGCTGCGACCAGAACAACCATGACTATCCGTTCATCACGAGACATGCCACCCAACTCGTCGTACTGCGCTCTGAATGTATGGCGTTCGAGTTTTAACGGTTGTTCCGGTTTCAGCAAAATGTTGAGCACTACAATGTATAGCAACGTTACGACAGCCCAATACGGAGCATTGGCTTGAAGCCAGGCACCAGGAGTTCCAAGTACTTTTAACTCGGCAGGAAACATACCGATGAAGATCGGTCCCCACAAGCTGCCCGTGTACCAGCCGGTCCCCGGGAGAAGAGCCATCCCGAAAGCGGTCAAACAAATAAGGCTCCCTCCACGACTTCTGAATTTGAGTCCGCATGCTTCGACCGTGCCCAAAGCGATGGGTGTCATAGTTAGTATGCGCAGCGTGGCCGAAGGCGTAAGAAGTGATAGGACTACACCTGCGAATACCCACGCCAAAATTATTGTCAGGTATGTAGGTTTGATGCTTTTGAGGGTCCAATATACTATCCGCTTCGCCAGCCCGGTCTTCTGAAGGGCGTAACCGAAGAACAGGGCAGGAATAAGAACCCAGATGGCCGAACTGCTGTACCCATTCATAACCACAGGATATTTCAACCCGGCTATGAGACATCCGGCGAGAAAAACAGCACAACCGGCCGCGTAAGGGATATTGCCCGGTCGGAAAATCCATAATCCGAGGGAAATGATGATTGTCGCAGCAACCAGATTGCCAGTGCGGGCCAGCGCGGCAATGGGCTCTAACAGGCCGACAAGCAATCCAATCACTGCAAAGACAACGGTCCCGATTAGTTTTATGTCCACGTTCTTCTCCCTAAGAGTAGTCCATGAAAACAGATAGAGCCTGCATCAAAACGTTTACCAGGGATGGCTGACACCAATGCGCTTTCATACGAGTAATAAGGACTGCGATCAAGATAGTTCTCATTAAGGCGAAAGCACGGACCTGCAGGGCAGGTCAGTGAAGTTAGCATCTTGAACGCAAAATCCTATAGGATCGGGAAGCCGATCGATTGCCGGCTCCGTTGGATCTCCTCCGCTACGGACGGCGCAGCCTGACTTCGCTGACACATTTCCCCAAAAAGAAAACCGATACTACCCGCATGCTTACGGGCTATTCCAGAAAATTGTATGCAAGTAACTATCATGAAGTTCTTTTATGCCTCATAAGGCATCTTCCAGACTCCCCTTTGCCAATAGCAAATAACTTTTGTCGCCGCTCTTTTTCAACGAAGAAACGTGACCGCGGTAGTAGCAAACCAAGCCCTCCCGATGCTGCTTTCTGAAAAGCTCTAGAAACGCATTCACGCAATGCAGCGTTGCTGCTATTTCGACGGATATTAGTAAATGTCGGTTGTCCGATTGCGAAAAGCGGTTCTCGAAAATCGGTGGGTGCCGTGCCTCCGTGCCGGCACATCTTCAATATGATCAATGATATCGATAGAATGGACCGGCAGGGACGCCGGTCCCCACCAGTATCTTGTGTTGGAGCATGGGATAAACGTCAAAATTTTCGGCAATCGCGATAAATAGTAGAGTGTTCAAGGACAGAAATTGTGTCAATCTGCTATATATAAATAAAAAAGGATGGCCCTAAAGCGACGCCGAGCTCATCCATGAGCCGGAACGGGAGGTCTCGCTTTGGGCCACCAGGTTTGTTTACTGACTCCCCAAAGTAATCGCTGATTACGAAGAGCGGTTCCGAGAAAGAACATGTCTATGACGTGAGACCCTGGAGCATGGGGGCTGTGGAACCAGTGCATACATGAGATATCTCGATAGTGGTGAAAGGTGGAATAATTACGTAATCCTCTTCATTCCACGGGCCTGAAAGGAAGCTTTTGAGACGGTCGATAGTACCGGGCAAAATCCTGTGCTCCAAATTGAGCGTCGCTGCAATTTCCTCCACATGGGGGACAAGGCCGGCCAGATCGTACGCTCCGGTGTCAATGAGTCCGAGCGAGCGGTAATGAGACAGCATGATCCGGAATATTCTTTCTGTTTTTTCAGGCCCGAATCTTTCCAGGACTGACTGATATTCCTTCCAGATGTTGAGTTCCCCTTCAAGCCATCCTTTTGTAAGAAAATAAACGCCTCCCTGTTCTGTATATCGTTTTCTCATTTCGTAAGATCCCAGCAGCAAGGTAATGCAGTCATCGACTTTGGGGAAAATGAGCTCGAAATTTCTTGGAGTAAGACCGACAACCGAGTTCCCACAGAAGCCGAAGCCAAACAGGACCCTATCCACTCCATCGATCTTGTCCAATTCCTCCTGCAGTCGACGGCGCAACACTTCAGTCCTGAGATGAAGACCTGACTCCACCCAGATAAAAGGATAATGGCAGTTCGTTTCACGCGCGGCCTTTTCAAGCTCGTCATGAATGGTATGACATGCGAGCACGACTGTTTGCATACTCGGACCCTTTCTCGTACTTTTGTTCAGAATTGCGAGCTGAAGCTCCGGGAATCCTCAATTCTGTTCGAGAGGCTGCTAGGCTCTCCAGAAGCCTCATATCAATCTGCTTTCAAATCAAACGAAAATCCCCCCTGACCCCCCTTTAATAAGGGGGGAATCAAGATGTTGCCTCTTACCTCCCTTTCGTAAAGGGGGGAATGGGGGGATTTTGAATGCAAATCGGCATCATCATAGTCCACGTGTTCACTCCGGAATAAGCTTCTGGCACAGGCAGACCCCGGAAAATGCATCCGATGCCCAATAATCTGACCCTGTGATATTGAAGACCATCTCGTCTACCTGGCCTCCGCCAATAAGGATTACCGGTCTGTCCTGGCTGGCGAGAGACCTTTCCTTGAACAATCCGATCAGTTTCTGCAAATGAGGAAAGCTGTCGGTGATGAGCACGGACACGGCAACCAGATGAGGTTTGAATTCGTCCTTTGCGCGAAGAAATTCCTCTGGCGACACATCTACTCCCAGGTCAAGGACTGTGAAACCGTGACACTCCAGAAGATCCCGGAAAAGATTCTTGCCGATGTCATGGATGTCTCCTTCGATGGTTCCCAACAGCACTCGCCCACGATTTCTTCCGGATCGTTCTTTAATCATCACGGGTCGCAAAAGGTCAACGGCCTGGCGCATGATCTCGCCTGCCATAATGAGACCGGAAATAAAATACTGCCCCTCCTCGTGCATCAATCCCACCAAACGCATACCTTTCTCGCACGCTGACAATATCTCTTCGGGAGAAGTGTTTGCAGAGAGATAACTCTCGATAGAAGACAAGGCTTCCTGCTCTCTCAGTTCCGCCACGAGGGTTGCCAGCTCTTCCATTTCCGGGGCCAAAGGCTCTTCAATTTTTTCGCTTACCATAGCGTCACAGCCTTTCGACATCATTCCCATAACCCTAGATGCGTCTTTAACCTGAAAACTTCCGGCGGGGCCACAAACCATCCCCAACCAAACGGAGCGTTATCAAAGTCATACACCACATACTCGAGACGAAAAGCCGGTGTACCCGGAGCATGTCCCAGGAGGCCGGCTTCCGTCTCACCCAGGACTGTCGGGATCAACTCCAGTTCACCTTTTTTCACAGAACCGTCACAGTGTCCTGTAAACAATTCTGAAAGAGGTCCGATGCTCAGTTCCGCCTCTACCACCGGCCGAGTGGGATCGCATCGGACGTTCCCTTCGTGGAACATCACCGGACGACCGGCACGCAGCAGGATACGGCGGATCAAAATAACGCGTTGTCCCACGGACAGGTCCAGCTTTTCCGCTGTTCTCGCATCGGCTCTCCCGAGGGAGAGTTGCAGAACTTTAATCTGGGTTCCCGCGGAATCCTGAAAGATCTCTCGAAGACTGTTCAATTCAAAGCGGGATTCGGTAATGCTCAATTTCTTGACAAACGTTCCGGAGCCCTGAATTCGGTCCAGCAGTCCCTGCTCGGTCAATACGCCGATAGCCTGGCGCACTGTCATTGGAGAGACTCCGTATTCCTTGCTGATAGTGGACTCGGAAGGTATTTTCTCTCCCGGCGGATATACACCTTCTGCAATCTGGTTGCGAAGGATTGATGCCAACTGGGCGTACGCCGGTTCAAAGCGGTGTTTATCAATTCGCTGACGCATGACTATTCAAACTCGATTCTGAAAGCCCTTGGATAACCAATCATTACACGTAAGACCGGCTCATGCAATAGGCAAGGGCCGGGCCCAACAGCCCGGCCGTGACGGAGACGCCGCGAAGGGTGAGACATCATGATTTCTGATACAACTTTTGGGCATCCCCGATAAAGAAGGCAACAATGACACCGAGTACTGCCACCAATCCTCCGAGAACAATTGTCAAATCATAGCCGAAAGACATTTGTACGAAACTACCCAAGTATGGTCCGATGAACACTGCGACCATCAGCGGAGTAGTAGCCAATCCAATGTGGAGACCCGCGTTTTTAGGACCGTAGGAGCCCACAATGAACGTGCTGTTGATCACCGGAAGTCCCCCGTATGCTAGACCGGTGCACATGATGGAGACGAAAAGACCTGGAAATCCCATAAACTGAGTAAGATAACGTATCCCGAACACGCCGAATGCCATGACCGCAGCGCTGAGAACCATAGTCTTGTTGCGCCCCAATTGGTCATATAGCCAACCGAAGAGGAGTCGCCCCAGACCGTTGAAGAGAGCGAAAAGCCCCATGGCCCATGCGGCTCGAGCCTTGTCCAGGCCTTTTTCAACGGCAAGAGGCACCACATGAGCGAGCACCATCATTCCTGCGATACAAAGAACCAAGTCCCAAACCCACCACAGCCACCATGGAGCAGTCCTGAACATTTCGTACCACTCGAAGTTCCTCAGCGGCGCAGGAGCAACGCCTCCGGTTGATCCGCCCGGCAGAGGTGGAGCCCACCCTGTAGGTGGGTAGAGCATCAGGAGTCCACCACCGACGAGCACCACCAGGCTGGCCAACGCAAGCGTGCGGAAGGCCCATTGCCAACCGAGAGAGCCAATGAATTGCCCCATCAGACCGCCAAAGAAGAAACCGGCCAGCCCGAACCCCATCGCCATAGCTCCGATGGCTAAACCTCTTTTGTCCGGATACCACCGGGCCGCGGCGGACAGCACAACGATATCCGCGATTCCGATTCCCAAACCTACTAGGATCCCATAGGAGAAATAGAGCATCCCCAGGGATTCTGTGTACGACGCCAAAAAGAAGCCTATTGTCGACAAAATGGCGCCTACGCTTGCTACGATTCGAGGGCCAAAGCGGTCTGCGAGACGGCCCCCGAAGATCATCCCCACGCAGAAACTCATAATAGCAAGAGTAAACGTGAGCTGGGTCTGGGCCCTTGTCCAGCCGAATTGCTTCTCGAGGGGAAGCACGAAAATCGACCATGCGTAAACCAGACCCATTACCAGCGACATGAGGAAACCGATTATCAGGTAAAGCTTTCGCTTTCGTAGCAGATCGTCAGTCATGCACTCCATCCTTTCAGATTTACTCCACTATTGGAGGAACGCCTCCCATAGCTCCGACCGAACGATTCGTCAGCCTTTCGGCGTTTCTCAATCGAACGGCTCGAGCACAAGTCTGAGCCGGCTGAACCATCTCACGTGCGGTTTACTGTTTGAAACGGTAAAGCGTTGCGTGCCAAACGGTTAACGTCTTCCCGGCACTGGAAAGGAAACAGGAATATTCTTCAGGCGGCATCACGACTCACGCGCTCCGCCGCGCTAAAGAGTCAATTGCCCGTGTATTCACGAGTGAAATCGTACATGGCTTGAACATTTTCGGGCTTTGCCTCGGCCAGAGGGCATGATGCATCCATGATAAAGCCGCCATCGGGTGCGCACACATCAAGAAGCTTTTTGCAGTAAGATCTAACGTCATCCGGGGTGCCTACCGCCAGAACGCTTGCCGGCACGTTGCCACGGATGCAACAACGGTCCCGCATCATCTCCTTGGCTTTGAACATGTCTGTCCCTTCAAAATGGTAGATTACCTTGCCCGGGGTGACATCGCGAAAAGCATCAAGCCTGGTATTACACACGCCCTCGGCGAGAACCCATGGAGTAATGCCTTCCCGGATGAGTGCCTCGAGAAGTTCTTTCATATGCGGCCAATAGAACTTGTTGAATTGTTGGGGAGACAAAAAGCCATCGAGACCCTTATGCAAAGGGATAAAGACTCTTGGCACTCCGGAACGTTTCACGGAGGCAATGGCCGAATCAATCATGATGGGCAGCAGCTTTTCGCATGCGGCCATCACTTTGTCCGGACGCCTGTACAAATCCATCATGACGCCTTTGGTCCCCCGGAAGACATCGCCCAATGTATCGAACGGCACCTGGCTGTATCCACCGGAAGAAGGAGGAAAACCCAACTCCGCCATTTTCTTGCCATAGGCGGTCATCCATTTCAGTAATTCAGCAGACGCTTTCCCGGCTTCGATCATGGCCGTTCGGGCTTCTTCCATCTCCGGGGAGAGAAGAAAGACGCCATTGTAGAGGCCCCAAAAGTACGAAATTACCTGATTTAGTGGGGGCAGTTTTTCAAAAGGAGCAAAAGCTTTGTAGACTCTCGGCCAGAATCGTCGCACCATGAAATCTGAGGGATCGAAAAGGAAATGATCGTACTCGTCCGCTTTCATAGCCTCCAGCTCTACAAACTGATAGGACTGGTTCTCTCCTACGCCGTGCCCGGCCCATTTGAGATGTTGAAAATCCAGTATATCCAGCACTCTGCCAAAACCGCGAAGGGCATACGGGTTGTCGCCTTGATCGGGCTTGAAGTGTTCCATGCATTCCACCCACAAATCGAACATGAGCTGTGGGTTGTACATCACCTCTTTCACGGTGACACCCTTCCACTTTGCCGGGAAAAAGTCCCACATGCAGGCAATTGGGACCTGATCGGTTTTTTTGAGAGCAGTCGCGTCTTGGATGCGTTTTTCCCGCTCTTGCAACAACTGTTGTGGGTTATTCATCTCAAGTTCCCTCTCCGAGTATTTCTCCATCCATTGGGGGGCGTGCTTCACGCCGATGAAATGTGTCGGTTTCCAGGGCTGAGGCCCAACATTTGTGTAAGCATGCCAGGCACTTGTCGGTCCGCTCGGCACGTTGGAGAGTATTTGAGCGTTTCTCTCCAACAGTCTCCTGCAGTCGAACGCACTGCAGGAGATCACTGCATTTTCTCCTGTTCCATCGGTAGACAGGCGAACACGAGGCAAATCCTAATACTTGCCGTATCTCTTTCCAGTCTGAATAAACGCTTTGAGTGTGTGTTCTCGGGCCTCGTCCATGGCGCACCCGATGCTGAGAATGTAACCTCCGTCACCAGCGGCCACATCCAGCAATCTCTTGGTCTCGTCTTCCACCTGTTGCGCATTCCCGGCGATGATCAGAGAAACCGGGAACCCTCCTCCGATGCATGATTTCCCACCCAACACTTCTCTGGTCTTGGCCATATCGGTTCTGTCAAAGAGAAAGACGCATTGGCCCTCTGGAACCTCGGCCAAATATTCCAACCGCTGGTTATATGCTCCCTCCACGAAGCAGCAGGGCACACATCCGTTTTCAGCCAAACCAATAATTACCTTTTTCAGACTCGGCCAATAGAACTTCTTGAACTGTTCGTTCGACATAAAGCCATCGGCCCCTTTGTGCAGAGGGATAAAAATCAACGGATTGTTGTTCGCCAAGGCTCCTCCCACGCCCATAGTGATCATCAGGGGCACAATCCTGTCTACCGCCTCCAGCACTTTCTCAGGCCTTCGGTATAGATCCATCATCAACTGCGCAGTGCCTCTAAAGGAGTCGCCCAGCACGTCAAAAGGAGCCTTGGTGGCGCCACCGGCGTACATCGGATAACCTGAGCCCAATATCTGGCCAAGATACGGCCCCAATGCCTGAATCCACTCAAAGCTGATTCTGCCTGCCTCTAAAAGTGATTTGAATGCTTCTTGGATTGGAGGAGCACCCAGAGTGCAAAGCCACGGTCCGGCCATAGGCAGTTCCATGGTACCGTACAGCGGTGGCAATTCGGCGAAGGGTTTCAAAGAGTTGTGGGTCCGAGGCAACCAAACGCGCAACCAGTAGTCCGTAGGGTCTGCGATGAGGTGATCGTATTCCTCGGCTTTCATGTATTCCTTTTCAAGGAACTGGTAGCCCTGCTCGTCGGTGATACCGTGTCCCGGCCATTTGTAGAGATTGTAGTTCAGCGCCTCTAAGGCTGGGCCGTGCATTACCATGGGCGGAATCATCGTCGCGTCAACGTCGTAGTCCTTGCTGTAAGCAAGACAAACCTTTCCGAGGATATGGGGATCGTACATGGCCTGTTTTGCAGAATAACCATACAGCTTGACCGGCGCAAAAGTGGCCAGCGGCACTATTGGGACTCTATCTGGAGTCTTTTTTAGCGTGACGGCATCCTTGATGAGTCCGGCACGATACTGGTATGAAGCCTTGGCCTCATCGCTGACGAACTCTATTCCCTCTCCAGAAGCCCATTTTGCCAGGAAGGCTTCCTGTCTTTGACTTGAGGACATCTTCTCCCAAGCTGCATCCATGACTCTCCTCCTTCCCTATGATTCGGCTTGTACCCACTTGAGAGCGTAGTTTACACCGGCCACGGCGTCTGTGACCCAAGCGTCTGCCTCCACGTATTTCCCGGCGTGCTCATCCACTTGGCCGCCACCAATGATCACCTTGACCCGATCCCGTACGCCCATGTCTTTTAGCCCGTCTACCACTACTTTCATGGAATCGTATGCCAGTGTCAGCAGACCGCTCATTCCGATAATGTCCGGCTGGAATTCCTTGTATTCATCCCAAAAACGCTGTGCCGGAACATCGACACCGAGATCTCTCACTTCGAACCCATTGATTTCCATGAGCATATGGACCATGTCCTTGCCTATGTCGTGGATATCCCCTTCGACCGTCCCGAGAAGAAACTTGCCAATTTTCGGTTTTTCGTTAGTTTCCTGGATGCCCGTCATGTACGGTTTGATGATCTCCGAGGCCTGCTTCATCATCTCTCCCGACAAAATCAACTCGGGTACAAAGTAAGTCCCCTGCTCGAAACGTTTTCCGATGATTATCAGAGCATCCTTGTACGCATCGAAAACCTTCAGGGGAGATGCTCCGTCTTCCAAGTATTTTTTCGTGAGAGCCATAGCCTCGTTTTCCATCATGTCTGCTATCGCATTCACAAGATCCTGCATAATGCTGCCTCCTTTATGGGCTGTTCTCATCCTAGTTTCTGCGAAGTTCCATCAGAAAGCCGTTTTCGGCCCTATTTTCCCGGCCCGAAAGGCTCGGTTGAAATTGAGACAGTGACGGTCTTTACCCAGAAGTGTTTCCGCAGCCAGCATGACCCCTCGAAGTTCTCTTTCTTCGGGGTTGATAATTGCACTGTCCATTCCTGCTTGTACGAGCAAGACCGTAAAAGCCTGGTTAAGAATAGAACGCAGCGGCATCCCGAAAGAAATATTCGACAAGCCGCAGGTGAGATGGACCTTGGGGAACTCTTCCAAAATCTTGCGGCACGTCTCCAATGTAACGTTCCCGTTCTCCGTTCCCGTTGAAATAGCCATCACCAGAGGATCGATGTAGAGTTTTTCGTCCGGCAAGCCTCCACTGCGGGTCATCTCCAGGAGGCGACGCACGATATCGAGCCTCCCTTCACTGGTTTTCGGAATTCCTTTGTCATCCAGGGCAAGGACGATGAGCTCTGTTTGAAACTCACATGCCAGAGGCAACACGCCGTCGATTCGAAATTTTTCCCCGCTCAAAGAATTGAGCATGGGGACTCTCACGGCTTTCTCTATGCCTGCGCGTAGAGCGCGATGGTTAGCGCTATCAAGGCACACAACAGCCTCCGGCACGGCATCCTGAACGACACCCACCAGCCATGCCATGTCTTCGGGCTCCCTTGAAGGCAGGGTTCCGGCGTTTACATCAAGATATTTCGCCCCTTCTTCAAACTGTCTTCGAGCCAGATCTGCTATGAAAGCGCTGTTCCTTTCCTGGATTGCCAGCGCGACTTGTTTTCGCGTTCCGTTTATTTTTTCTCCAATAACGATCATTGGTTTTAGCCTCCCCGGGTGAGTTGCCGCCGCCTTCAAGTGATGTAGTCTTATAGTGTCATAGTCCTCTAGATGTGTCAAAACATTTTTTGAACGTTCTTCCATTTTTCTTGCCTCATCCAAATCCTGGAATTCGGGAAAAGTATTAATTTTGAGTGAAGCATGTCAGAACGAAATCGGCACCACGAAGTACAATACAGAAACGATCACGCTGTGTTCCTGCTTTACAAGCGCAAAAAATGGAACTGTTACAGGTCGATTCAGTCTAATTTCTTTAGTAGCTATACTTAACGGTCATCTGTGCAACATGTAATTCTCAGTGAAAGGCGCTCATCAAACGCACCTTGTGTGGAAAACAGGATATACGATGAGAGAACGAATCTTTTCAGGAATAAGGTTCCTTGGGAGACTTGCAATCTTGTGCTCCGTGATCTTTCTTCCCGGTTTAAGTTTCGGCCAGGAAGCACCAGCCGTGGTGCAGGCTGTTCAAGGACAGGCTGAAGCGCTTCCGGCGGATTTTCAGGAGAGCGCAAAACTGGAGCAAGGCGCTCGGGTTAAACCTTCAGATATCATAAGCACGAACAAAGACAGCAAAGTGCTCCTGTTGTGGACCGACCGATTGTACGCCTCGTTGGCTGAATACTCTTCCCTATCATTCGATTTCCAGGATCGAAAAGCTGTTCCTCATGTACAACTGATCGAAGGATTAGCGAGAATCACGAACTCGGGACTCCATTCGAACAGCGAATCAGACCACGTGTTGAGTACTCCCCTGGCTACAGTACGGCCCGTCGATCCCAATCAGCCTATTGATTACATTGTGGAAATATACAGTCCGACGACAACGATCGTATCTATCTTGTCCGGCCGGGTCGAAATAGAGTCTCGAACGGGAGATTCAGCAACAACAGCAACGTACGATTCCTGCAGGACTGTTTACCTGACCAAAGACAAGAAAACCGACACATCAAGCATCTATGCAGGAGACGCAGAGAATCTTGTAGCAATGACCACCATAGCGGGAACCTTGCCGTTCACAGGCACGTGTCCCGTTGCAGTAGCTCAGGAAACACAACCGAGAGAATCGGTGATAACCGAATTGCGGAGCTATGCTCCTCAATATATCGAGAATATCTACTACGATTGGTTTCCGTATGATGATTTCAGCGTGCTTCCTTATGAATCCGGCGGATACGTGGCCCTCTTTCCGGGCATAGGATCGTGGTTCATTCCGTACTACTATCCTATCAGTCCGGCCATATTGAAGATTTACATCGGTAATTATCTCTACAGAAAAGGAATTCGATTTCACGAACATCACTTGGCCGACCTACGGGATCGCCGCCACCATTTGAGACGTCTGATGGACGTGAGCGGCAGGGCGGGAGATTTGAGGACTCTCGCACGGACACAGAATCAACTGGATGCGCTTCGGGTACAGGAAAGACTTGCAAACCGGACATTGGGCCGCATGCAGGACAGATTGGGCAATGTGCAGTCCGCTGCCGAAAGATTCAACCGGCAATTGCCGCGAGGGTCCGATCTTGGCAGGACTCTCGACGCATCGTTCAGATCGAACCGCAATACCGAGGTGGCTCGAAACTTTGAAAATCAACTGTTAAATCAATCGCGCATGGAGAATCGGCTTTCCAACCTCGGACAAAATCAGGTCAATCAATTCACTGAAAGATTGAGCAGTGTGAGAGACCCTTCTCAGCGACTGGCACTGAGGAATGAAGCTGCTATTCTCAGGCAGAATCTCATGCAGGGAAGAATCCCGGTCGGTCCACAACAGGGACAGATTTCTCAACTTGCTCAACGCATGTCTCAGACTGAGGATGTTTCGCAGCGAAGGGAAATCCAGTCCCAGTTGATGAATAGACTGGACAGGGCTACCGCGGATGCAAGAGATGCGAGACCTTCCGAGCGGCAAGAACTGAGTTCACTTCGCTCCGAAATAGGCAGGCTGAACAATCCGTCGTTAAGACGTGATCTTTCCAACGAGATTTCTCAGCTTCAGCGACAGATCAGATCTCCACAGCAGCGCGAATCCAACCTTCTGGAACGCACCCGCTCTGCAGATATAGGCAGACCGGGAACTCCTCTCACGCCCCTTGACAGGAGAGCGGCTCCAGGAGTTCAAACTCCCACTGAAAGACGGTCCGCAGAAAGACCGCCTGCAGTTCAGGAGCAGCGAATTCAACCGCGTCCGGGACAGGAATTGAGAAGAAGGGCACAGGAACCGGGTAGACAACTCGAACGGAGGACCGAGCCCCAGATCCAAAGACCGAGCAGCGATACCCGAGCCCCCCGCGCTCTGAGAGAGCAACAGAGACCTGAAGCCCGGATGGAGCAGCAACTAAGGCGTCAATCGCAGGAAGCAGCGAGGCAGAGAGAATCGCAGCAACAGCAGAGAGAGCTCAGAAGTCAAAGAGAGAACCGTGCAAGCTCTGAACGTATGAGAAGACAGTTTGAGTCTGCCAGACCTCAGACCCCGCGGATACAGCCGCAACAGAGGTCACAACAGCAATTCAGACAACGGTCTTTTCAGCAGCCATCGTTTCAACGATCTCAGCCACAAACACGGAGTTTTTCTCGTCCGAGTACACCCAGCTTTTCTCAAAGACAGAGTGTACCGAGGATGTCTGCGCCTCGAATGCAATCAGCACCGAGGATGTCCGCGCCGCGGATGCAGTCTAGCCCCCGGATGTCTGCACCACGAATGCCTTCCAGTCCACGCGTGGGAGGAGGCGCTCCCAGAGGCGGGGGCGGCCCCCTCGCAGGAAGGCAAAGGAATTAATAGAGCTCTTCTGATTTCGCAATGCTGACCTGCAACTGTGGGTCAGCATTTTTCGTTAAGCTGAAGGTGTCCTACTGAAATTACAGATTTTCGATCTCTATTGAAGCGATAGCACGAACCCGCTTAAGAAGCATCATGCAGTTGGTCCAGTCGCTTCGCTACGTGTATCAGCATTCCGAGATTAACTGAGTTAGGAGTTCTCATGGCCTTTCAGAATCTGCCGAGCCATTTCAGCGAAACTCCCCGGCTTCTTGCGTGGCCCCAACCGAGTCCTGATCTCTTGGACAGCAATAGAGACTTCTCGGGCCCGTCCTCCTCGGATAGCATCCACAAGAGCCAATAGTTCGTACAGGAATGCATCTCTTTGGGCAGATAGGGGAACTGATTCGTGTAATGGTGAGAAGGCATACCCCCGGATGGTGCCTTTGGCGTAAGGCCACACAGGAGGATGCTCGGTCGACTGGACAATGAGGGTGTTCAAGGGAGGAGTAGCGTAACCGGTGGGCATTCCACGAGTTAGACTGCCGCGTTTCGGAGGAAAGACATATTTAATTCCGTGGATAAGAAACTCTTCCAATGCAGTTCGTCGGGGCTTTTTCTTCTCACGATCAAGAAGTTTGCATTCGACAGCTCTTTTTACGCTACCGTGTACACCCGACGGACTCAGAAAGAGTTCTTCGGCGAGAACCGGATAAGACCATCTACGCTCACCAATGGCGACAAGTTTTAGAATGACTACAATATCAAGTTCTTTTAGGCTCATAAGGGAATTATATTCTCAATTCGTGAATTGCGCAAGAAATAGTAACAACATGCTGTGATTATTAATTGTGAAAGCACTTGGTGACTAACGCACTGCACCGCTTTTCACGAGAAATTCCGCAATCTGTTTATGGTTCTTGCCTTTTGCCAATTTGAGCGCTGTATGTCCGTATGCATGCTTCGCGTTCACATCGGCTCCTCGCTCCACAAGAAGTTTGACGATATCCAGATGACCGGATGACGCAGCTCCCATGAGTGCTGTCCAACCGTTCTGGCTTGCTGCATTCACGTCCGCGCCTTTTTCGATGAGCGCCTTTGCTACTTCCTTGTGGCCTTTGCCGCAGGCCAAAATCAACGCGGACGAACCCTCATTTTGCCGTTTGGCATTCGGAGAAGCACCGGATTGGAGAAGATCCGTGACAGTCTTCAGATTACCTTTCTCAGCAGCTTCCAGCAGCTCTTGATCCAGTGCTTGAGCCCGAATCTCCGAGTTCATCATCATAGCGAAGGTGGCGAGAAAGAGCATTATCGCTATACTACGCATTCGAGAGGACCTCATTCTTGGTTACTGCACATTGGTTACTGTACAATTTCAATTAGAGATTGCCACGTTGTTAGCCTCTTCGCAACGACCTTGGATTCCTGTGGTCTGGAAGGTGGGAGCAGACCAAGTAAAGGCTTTCGAGAAAGCTGTAGGTGATATCAAGGGATTAATCATTATTCCGTGAAGGGAGATTTTTGAATGAGCGGTTACATCTTCCGACAACGTTGTCGAGCCCGAGGCGATTTCAGAATTCAGCAAATCGTGGAATTTCTCGATCTAGTGCAGGTAGCGTTTCGATGCTCTACTCTGTACGACTCCCATAACCGACCCATGGATTTGACCGAAGAAGGACTTCGGAGAACTTTTCAGAAGAGAGTTGATAAACTGTTCCCGCGCACAGGAGCGACAAAGTATTTCTATACGATTCCGCCGCGAAAGCGGGACGATAACACAGTTGCTGCTGAGATTCACACCGGGACTCATCCCGGCGAGCCCTTCATTGACACTTACAATATTTCAATGGACGACAAGAAAAAGCTTCCGGATTTCGATTATTTTGAAAAATCCATCGAAATATTTCGACCATTCGAAGCATTTCTTGCTGAAACTGAAAACGAATCTAGACTTGATGCATTCAATCGCCAACAGGCTCTTCCAGGATTCTCCAAACCTGCCATCATAAGAGGGTTCCACTATCTTGACGAGGAAATGGCTGAATCCATTGGAGGAATTGAATACTGCTTGCAAGCTCCGGCTTGGCGCGTTGTAAGATTCTGTGAAGGGGTCCTTATCGAATTGTTTCCAGGACCTCTTGATTCAAATAATCCGGAGCACCTCGAAGCCCAAGAAGATATAATGGCCTATTTCGGCATGCTGTGAGCTCGCTGGGAGACGTAGCAGTGAAGCCCTGAGCATAGAGCCTCGATCCAAGCCTCGGAGTTCCAAGGCTTGGAAAGAGAGCTAGAGAACAGTGCGTCGTCCGAAAATAAGTGAGACAACGAACAGTACCAGAAAAATCAGAAATAAGAGTTTCGCAATACCGGCGGCGGCACCGGCAATTCCGGTAAAACCGAGCAGTCCGGCAATCAAAGCTATTATCAATAATGTCACAGCTAAACCTAGCATTGTTTTGACCTTTCTCCAGACGTATCCGTCATACTTAAATATGAAGATGCAGCATTTTAAAAATCGATTCTATGAGAATGCCGCTCCTGAACAAGGAGATTACGTATTCAACCGGAGCGTAGCATCTAATTTGTCACATCGTTCGGCGGGGCTAAGACGTGCAGGAGCAAACGGTTCCTGTTTCAGAAGCTTCTCATAGGCCCATCCTGTGGCCAGTTTGCTGTGGGGCCACTCGCGTATTTCTCTGCGAAAGATTTTTGTCAGATGGGTCATGATGGTGCCTATCACGAGGATACCCGATTCGGATTTGGATTCTAATTCCATCTCATGGTGCAGGATAGTTCCTATTTCAAACTGGTACAGGACTTTGTCCAGCACCAACTCCGCCAGCACTTCGGAATCTGCGCTTTTCCGCACATTAAGGATGCGTCGCGAAGTCTCACGAGTCTGCACTATTTCGAACCCGGCCGCCTCCATAGCCTGAACCGGATCCGACGTTATTCGTGACAAATCCGGTGAAGCCAGTCCATTCCTCACTATTTCCGTGAGAACCTTTTCAAGGGCTTTGCGAGACCAGCTCAATTCAAGCTCGAATCGCTCATGGATGCCATTTCCGATAGTTCTGGAAGGCCCTTTCAGTGTCAAGAGATGGTTGCCCTGAGTCTTTCGCAGTCGAAGAGCCCAATGAGCGGATCTCAGAACGCGGGCTCGCGTATCGAAATAGCGATCTTCAATGAGACTGGCGCTGGAGGGGACAAGGCGATACTCCCCAAAACTTCCCATAAACTCGATACTGTCCATCACCGCGTCCGGGTTTTCCGAGCATATGATTAAAGTGATCTCGTGTTCCATCGTATGCACTGTCTTTTCGACTCCAACGCGTACCAAGCGTTTCCCTTGGATTCTGATCGCGAATCTTCCGTGAGGACGAACGGGCACATGATACCTTCAATTTCACGTAAAAGAAACGAAAGCATGCGGAACCATTTCATTTGCGAGGCAACATCGAATTCGGCAAACTCCCTCCTCAATCCACCATGAAGAGATCAATCAGGAAGAATGTATTATAGTAAACAAGTTTTCCGGAGAGAAACTAAGGAGACGATTGTCTAACCCAAGTTAATAGGTAATTGGAGCCGGTCCTTCGGCAAAGGCATTGAATTCGTTAATGCGGTTGTTTAAAAGTTCTGGCTGGATACAAACAATTCTCTAAAGAGTTCTGAACTGTGACGTTGGTTTATACATGCATATTTTGATTCGATTTGGCATTATTTGAAGAGTACCTCGGGAGGAATTGCTTCGTGAATAGTGTAACACCCGAATCACCATTGTGGCCTTTCATTGTCTACACTTTTGCGATAATCGGTCTTATCGGGCTGATCATCGGGATATCGTTTCTTTTGGGACAACGGCACCGGGAACGAGCAACGGACCAGCCGTACGAATCCGGGATGGTTATCACAGGATCGGCGAGAACCCTCTTTGACGTTCGATTCTATCTCATAGCAGTGTTCTTCGTTATCTTCGATCTGGAGGCGGTATTCATCTTTTCATGGGCAGTAGCAGTGAGAGAATTAGGGTGGCCGGGGTACATTGAAATACTCGTGTTCATAGGAGTGCTCTTGGCCGGGCTGGTTTATCTGTGGAGGATCGGGGCACTGGAACTGGTGGATAAAACGAGCTATGGTCATAGAAAGGTACAATGATGTTCGGTTCGCGTGAACAATCCGCCTATACGATCGAGTCAGCTTCCGGAGCGGCCCATGAAGAAACGTTGGTGAGGCAAAACGTCCTCGTCACCCGGCTGCAGGATCTCCTTTCCTGGGGTCGTAAGTATTCCATGTGGCCGTTCAACTTCGGTCTCTCATGTTGTTACGTCGAAATGGCGGCAGCATTCACGAGCAGGTACGATATTGCGCGATTCGGCGCCGAAGTGCTCAGGGGATCGCCTCGAGAATCCGATCTCATCGTGATTGCCGGAACGGTCTTCATGAAGATGGCTCCGGTAATCAGGCGATTGTACCAACAAATGATGGAGCCCAGATGGGTTATTTCAATGGGATCCTGCGCCAATTCCGGCGGAATGTACGACATCTACAGCGTGGTGCAGGGGGTGGACACGTTCCTTCCCGTGGACGTGTACGTGCCGGGATGTCCCCCCCGGCCCGAGGCGCTGCTTGAAGGGCTGTTACTTTTGCAGGGGCTCGTAGGCTCCGAACGAAGGCCCCTCAGTTGGGTTGTGGGACCGCAAGGAGTAATAAAGCCGGTACATCCCTCCATGCGGGATGCTAAACAGGAGTCAAGAATGCGGATGGGTAGATTGCGGTCTCCGGACGAGGTTTGAGCCTGGAATGACCTGTGAAACGGTTGTCTTTTGCAATGTGCATTGAAATATAAGGGCGTCCCTTTTCATGAGTGATAATTCAGCCATTCTTCAGAACCTCCAGGATAAGTTTCCCGACACGGTCTTGGGTCTTCAATCCACTCTGGACTTGATTCCAACCATATGGTTGAAGAAAGACGGCTTTCTCGACGTTCTCCGCTATTTGAAAACCGATATAGAACGACCTTACCGCATGCTTTACGACATCTCGGCAATTGACGAACGAGTTCGTTCACACCGTGACGGTCAGCCCGACGCGGATTTCACGGTTTTCTACTCGTTACTTTCCTTTGACCGAAATGCATTTATACGCATCAAAGTGCCGCTCAAAGGCGATCAACCTTCCATCCCGACTGTTACGAAATTATGGAGGAACGCTAATTGGCACGAACGGGAGGTGTGGGACCTTTTCGGCATCGTATTTGACGATCATCCCAACCTCCGGCGTATTCTCCTGCCCCCCACCTGGATAGGGCATCCTCTTCGCAAGGAATTTCCCGCTCGCGCAACGGAAGCAGGGGTGTTTCAGCTTCCGGAATCCAAAGCAGTTGAGGAAGAAAGGGCTCTTCAATTCAACCCGGATGACTGGGGAATTCCCAGGCAGAGAGGCGACTCGGATCTGATGTTTTTGAACATGGGACCGCAACATCCGAGCGTGCATGGAGTTTTCAGGCTTATCCTGGCTTTGGATGGCGAACAGATTGTGGATACCGTGCTGGACATCGGATATCACCATCGAGCCGCCGAAAAAATGGCCGAACGACAGTCATGGCATACATTCATACCTTATACCGACCGAGTGGATTACCTGGGCGGAGTCATGAACAATCTTCCGTACGTTTTGGCTGTGGAGCAACTCGCAGGGATTAACGTCCCGGATAAGGCCAAGATGATACGCATTATGATGTCGGAGTTTTTCCGGATCTCCAATCACCTGGTTTTCTACGGCACGTTCGCCCAGGATCTGGGCATGATGTCCCCGGTGTTTTACATGTTTAACGACCGGGAACGGGTATTTGAGATTGTTGAGGCAATTTGCGGGGGCAGAATGCACCCGAGTTGGTTCAGAATCGGAGGAGTTGCTCAAGATCTGCCACACGGTTGGGAAAAACCGGTAAAAGATTTCATCGATTATTTTCCCGCAAGGCTCGACGAGTACCAGCTTCTGGTGCTCGATAACCCAATATTCAAGGGCCGGACAAAAGGTATCGCCTCATATACCCTGGATGAAGCCATAGAATGGGGCGTAACAGGCCCCGGTTTGAGAGCTTGCGGTCTGCCCTGGGATTTTCGGAAGGCGCAACCATATTCAGGGTACGAGCACCTGGATTTTGAAATCCCCATCGGCCACAACGGTGATTGCTACGACAGAGGTCTCGTTCGCGTGGAAGAAATGCGTCAAAGCTTACGTATCATCGATCAATGTCTCAGAAACATGCCCGATGGTCCTTATAAGTCGGACCATCCTTTGACAACGCCTCCTCCGAAAGATCGAACCTTGCTCGATATAGAGACATTGATCGCTCATTTTCTGCACGTGAGCTGGGGGCCGGTCATTCCGCCGGGCGAATCTTTCGTAAACATCGAGGCGACGAAAGGGGCAAACGGCTATTACCTTGTCAGTGACGGAAACACCATGTCGTACCGGACCCGTATACGCACTCCTTCGTTTCTGCACTTGCAGATGATACCCGATGTAATACGAGGAGCGACGGTCTCCGATCTTGTCGCTTATCTGGGGAGTATCGATTTCGTTATGTCGGATGTGGATCGGTGAGGATAGTCAGTATGTTGACGGATGAAATGAAGAAACAGATCCAGGAGGAAGTCGAGAGAAGCGGCACGAGAAAAGCCGGTTGTATAGAGGCCATACAGATAGTGCAGCAGGATCTGGGATGGATTTCTGACGAAGTGCTCGTGGAAATAGCAGAATTTCTCGACATGACTCCGGCGGAACTGGAAGGAGTTGCTTCCTTCTACAATCATATCTATCGAAAACCCGTCGGTAAGCACAGAATCATGATATGTGCCAGCGTGACTTGTTGGATTATGGGATACGAAAAACTGCTCGATCACATTTGTCAGCGTCTAGGCATACAAATGGGGCAGACAACGGCGGACGGAATGTTCACCCTTCTTCCGATCCAATGCCTCGGTGTGTGCGAGCAGGCCCCTGCGCTTATGATCGATGAGGAGCTTTACACGCATCTGGATGAGAATGCATTCGATAGAATACTCGAGAAATATCGGGAGAGAGCTTGATGGAACGGCCCCTCACCGCCAATTTCAGACCTCATGGTGAACCGCTTTCCTTGAAGGAGTATGAAAAGGCCGGCGGGTACCAGGCTTTGCGCAAAGCCTTGAAAATGGGCAGGGACGCTGTAATCCACGAGATTTCCGATGCCCGTTTACGAGGGAGAGGAGGTGCAGGATTCCCGACCGGAACAAAGTGGAAATCCATGCCTTCGCTCCAGGATAACCCCGGACCTCGCTATTTCGTTACGGATGCCGATGAAATGGAGCCTGGAACATTCAAGGATCGGATTCTCATGGAAGGCGATCCTCACCAATTGATCGAAGGCATGATCATCGGATCTCTGATGAACGAGTGCGAGTCGGCTTTTCTCTTTCTCAGGTGGGAGTACACTCGTGCCCGAGATATACTCAAGACGGCTTTGGCTGAGGCTCAGCAAGCGGGATATCTGGGAAAGAACATTCTCGGCAGCGGATTGAATCTTGAAATGCATCTGCATATGAGCGCAGGCAGATATATGTGCGGTGAAGGAACCGCGCTCACCAGCGCTCTGGAAGGCAGTCGCGCTGTCCCTCATTCAAAAGTGCCCCGCCAGACTCAGTCAGGTCTCTGGGGAAGACCTACACTCATGAACAATGTCGAAACATTGTGCAACGTGTCGCATATCATCAATAGAGGAGCCGATTGGTTCAAGAGTCTGAGCCTGTCGAGGGATGGCGGCAGCAAGATTTACGGCGTCAGCGGCAAAGTGAAGAAGCCCGGATTCTGGGAGTTGCCCATGGGCACTACCATACGTGAAATTCTTTATGAACATGCGGGCGGCATGCAGGAAGGTCTGAGATTAAAAGGTCTTCTGCCCGGAGGAGCTTCCACGGATTTTCTACTGGAGGAACACCTCGACACAAGAATGGACTTTGATTCCGTCCAGAAGGCAGGCAGCAGGATGGGCACCGGGACCATGATCGTTCTGGACGACAAAACATGCCCGGTAGGAATGGTTCATAATCTGGAACATTTCTTTGCTCATGAATCGTGTGGCTGGTGCACTCCCTGTCGCGAGGGTCTGCCCTGGGTGGCTTCCATTCTCAAGGACATGGAGGAAGGCAAGGGCCAGCCTGAAGACTTGGAGACTCTCGAATTTCACGTAAAACATCTCGGGCCGGGCCGAACGTTTTGTGCACTTGCGCCCGGAGCCGTCGAACCTCTTGGAAGCGCTCTGAAATTTTTCAGGGAAGATTTCGAACGACACATTTCCGAACGCCGTTGTCCCTGGAGATGATATGGCGATCATTTACATCGACAACAAACCCTATGAGATTGAAGACGGTCAGAATCTTCTGAACGCCTGCCTTTCCTTGGGTTTCGATATTCCGTACTTTTGCTGGCACCCTGCCATGCATTCCGTAGGCGCTTGCAGGCAGTGCGCGGTAAAACTGTTTCGAGACGAAAAAGACACTCGCGGTCAGATAATCATGTCCTGCGTGAGTGATGCTCTGGATGGTATGCGCATTTCCATCAACGATCCTGAAGTGAAGCAGTTTCGCGCAGGAATTATCCAGTGGCTTATGACGAATCATCCGCACGACTGTCCGGTCTGCGATGAAGGCGGAGAATGTCACTTACAGGACATGACGGTCATGACCGGTCATACGCGAAGACAATTTCGGTTCAAGAAACGGACTTATACCAGCCAGGACCTCGGTCCGTTTCTCGAACACGAGATGAACCGCTGTATCCAGTGTTATCGATGTGTACGGTTTTATCGCAATTACGCGGGCGGACGAGATCTCGACGTATTCGGAATCCATCAGCGAATCTATTTTGGACGATTCAAGGACGGCCCGCTTGAAAGCGAGTTCAGCGGCAATCTTGTGGAAGTGTGCCCGACAGGGGTCTTCACGGACAAGACGCTTCGCAAACACTATACGCGAAAATGGGATCTTCAGACCGCTCCGTCCGTGTGCGTACATTGTTCGGTAGGCTGCAACACCATTCCCGGCGAGCGGTATAAAACGCTCAGGCGAATCAGAAATCGATACAATCGCGAGGTAAACGGATATTTTCTCTGCGACCGGGGCAG
Organism: Desulfomonile tiedjei DSM 6799; assembly: GCF_000266945.1. Lineage (NCBI taxonomy): Bacteria > Pseudomonadati > Thermodesulfobacteriota > Desulfomonilia > Desulfomonilales > Desulfomonilaceae > Desulfomonile > Desulfomonile tiedjei. The sequence goes on along the minus strand of NC_018025.1, from coordinate 5,489,127 downwards.
GTACGGGTATGAATTTGTAAACAGCGACAGACGTATCAGAAAACCTTTTGTCCGTTCCAACGGGAATGGACAACCCCAATTCCTCACGACCCAGGAAGCGCTGGTCCGATTTCGCCAAATTCTTTCGGAAAGCTCGGGGGTAATCGGGATTGGCTCACCGCGGGCATCCCTTGAAAGCAATTTCATGCTTCGGACCCTTGTCGGTCCCGAGCGATTTTTTTCAGGAGTGTCGAAAAGGCAGAATCGGCTTCTCAGTGCCGTGCTCAGCGAGCTGTCAAACGGTTTCGCACGATCGCCTTCTCTCCACGACATGGAACAGGCTGACGCAGTGTTGATTCTCGGAGAGGACCTCACGAATTCGGCTCCCATGATGGCCTTGGCAATGCGGCAGGCAGTCAAGGTTCAGCCTATGGAAATGTGTCACCGTCAAGGTATCCCTGTATGGAACGAATTGGCTGTTCGACAACTTATCCAGGAGAAACTGGGTCCCTTATCCATCGCTTCTCCGAGTCCGGGCAGACTGGATGACATAGCTTCCAGCGTTTACTATGCAGCTCCTCAGGACATAGCACGATTGGGATTTGCCGTTGCAAACGAAATCGATGGTAAAGCGCCAGCCGTTGCCGATTTACCCGAGGAGGTGCAAATCCGAGCCTCGGTGATAGCCCAATTTCTCAGAAAAGCTCGACGCCCTCTCGTCATATCAGGTACAGGTTGCGGGTCTGAAGCTGTGATTCAGGCGGCCGGCAATATAGTCCGGGCACTCGATTCCACAGGTCGAAAAGCGGAGCTTTCCTATGTGCTTCCGGAAGCAAACAGTCTCGGAATGGCAATGTTGAGCGAACGTTGCCTGGATGAAGCTATCGCGCAAGTGGAGATGAAACAGGCTGACACGGTTGTCGTACTGGAAAACGACCTTTTTGCACGAGTGTCGCGGGATGAGGCGGATCGCCTGTTCAAAGCCGCTCGGAATGTGGTGGTGCTGGACCATATAACGTCAGAAACAACCGATCTGGCACATCTCGTTTTTCCTGCAGGGACTTTTGCGGAATCCGACGGCACGTTCATAAATAATGAGGGCCGAGCTCAGCGTTTCATTCAAGTGCTTGTTCCTGAGGACGAAATTCTCGAAAGCTGGAGATGGATTGGACGCGTAATGGCAGTTCAGGCCGGATCGGATGCGACCCGATTTTCCAGCCTTGACGATGTCCTGGATGTACTAACAGACAGTCTACCCGCACTTGCAGGAGTAAAAGATACCGGGCCGCCTGCAGAATATAGGCAACACTGGATGAAGATTGCCCGACAACCCCACAGATACAGCGGTCGGACCGCAATGTCAGCAGATGTTACGATGCATGAACCGCCGCCCCCGATCGATCCGGATTCTCCCTTGGAATTTTCCATGGAAGGGGCGCAAAGCACACCGGATTTGCCGCTCATTCCTCGGTTCTGGTGGCCGGGCTGGAATTCCATACAGTCTCTAAACAAATTCCAGAGTGAAATCGCCGGTCCGCTCGTGGGAGGAAACCCGGGAGTTCGTCTCATCGAACCTCGGACTGAGCCGATTCGAGACTATTTCAACGATGTGCCTCAGTCCTTCGAGTCCAGACCCGATGCCTGGCAGTTCGTGACGCTGTATCACATTTTTGGATCTGAAGAACTCAGTGTGCTCAGTCCCGGTATCGCGGAACGATCACCGAAACCCTATGTAGGGCTGTCCCCGGAAGATGCGGCCTTGTTTGGATCAGACGAAGGAGATTTGATGGAGGTGAAGCTCGATCGCGTGTACGAGCTTCCGTTAAGAATCATCCCCGGACTGGCTCAGGGAGTGGCCGGACTACCCGTGGGACTTCCCGGCTTGAAAGGAATAGATCTGCCGGCCTGGGGAGAGATCAGTCCGATTTGCTTTCAAAGTTAGACGAAAAATCCCCTCTACCCCCCCTTTAATAAAGGGGGGAATGTGGGGGATTTTGAATGCAAATTGGTATCAGAGCAGTCGAGAGAGATAGAACCTAATATGGAAGCCGTTTTGAAACCGATTCTGATCATAGTGGCAGTACTCGTTGTTCTCCTGGCTCTAGCAGCAGGCCTGATCTGGGTGGAACGTCGCCTCCTCGGGCTATGGCAGGATCGGTACGGCCCCAATCGGGCAGGTCCGTTCGGTTTGCTTCAGGTATTGGCGGACATGGTCAAAATCCTCACCAAGGAAGACTGGATCCCGCCATTTTCGGACAAATGGGTTTTTGTCATCGCACCCACAATCATCATGTTCACGGTGTTGGTTTCCTTTGCAGTGGTGCCTTTTGCTCCGGGAATCTTCATTGCCGATCTAAACATAGGGCTGCTGTTCATACTGGGCATGTCATCCCTCGGTGTGTACAGTGTGGCTCTGGGCGGCTGGTCGTCGGCTGCCAAATACTCGCTCATAGGAGCGGTAAGAGCAGCGGCCCAGATGGTGAGTTATGAAATCTACATGGGACTGTCAGTCATGGGCGTTGTGATGCTGGCCGGCAGTTTCAATCTGCGTGAGATCGTGGATGCTCAGCAGAATCTCTGGTTCGTTATTCCGCAATTTCCAGGATTTATAGTTTTTGTCATAGCCGGACTGGCCGAAACCAGGCGTCTCCCTTTCGATCTCCCTGAGGCGGAAAACGAGTTGGTTGCGGGTTTTCACACAGAATATTCCGGTATGAAATTCGGCATGTTTTTTGTGGGCGAGTACCTTGGCATCGTCCTCATCTCGGCATTGACGGTGATTCTTTTTTTGGGCGGATGGCACGGCCCTGTTCTTCCGCCGGTGATATGGTTTTTTCTGAAAACGTTCGTGTTCATTATACTGTTCATTCTGTTCCGGGCTACGTTTCCTCGCCCGAGGTACGATCAACTGATGTCCTTCGGCTGGAAAGTAATGCTGCCGATTTCATTGCTCAACCTCGTTGTGCTGGGCGGCATTGTGCTCGCGGGTGGGTTTTGAAATCGGCTCGCAATCAAAAGAATAAGATTTTATTGCTTTGAAAGCGCATTGGTATGAGGTAACGCGATGTTCGCTTTTCTGAAAAGCATGTGGACTATTCTCATGCATTCGTTTCGCAAGCGTGAGACTATCCTTTATCCTGAGGAAAAGCCTTATATTCCGCCTCGATGGCGCGGCCGAATCATCCTGTCGAGAGACCCTGACGGCCAGGAGCGCTGTGTAGCCTGTTACCTTTGCGCTGTAGCCTGTCCGGTAGATTGTATTGCTCTTCAAGCAACCCAGACACCGGAAGGACGGAGATATCCTGAATTCTTTCGCATCAACTTCTCGCGATGCATTTTTTGCGGATTTTGCGAGGAGGCGTGCCCTACATATGCGATACAACTGACCAATGACTTCGAAATGTCGGAATACGAGAGACACAATCTCGTATATGAGAAAGAACACTTGCTCATTGACGGTCCGGGAAAATATCCGGACTACAATTTCTATGCAGTTTCAGGGCTTGCCGTGGGAAAAAAAGAAAAGGATGAAGAATCGCTGAATCAAAAACCCCCGGTTGATGTAAACGATCTGATGCTCTAGTTCCGATTGAGGAGATAGCATTGAATATTGTGTTCTATATTTCGGGACTTGTCGCGATTGTGGCCACCGTGCTCGTGATCACGTTGCGCAATCCGGTACATTCGCTCCTGTACCTGATTCTTTCACTCCTCGCTGTCGCTCTTGTCTTTTTTACCATTGGAGCACCGTTTGCTGCGGCACTGGAGATAATCGTGTATGCCGGGGCGATAATGGTGCTTTTCGTATTTGTGATCATGATGCTGAATCCCGGGTCCGAGGAAGAGGATCGTTATAAGCAATTGTTCAACCCGAAGACATGGATCGGGCCTTCCGTACTTGCGACCATTCTCCTTTTGGAATTGGCATACGTCTTTCTTCAGAATCGAGGAATTCCTTCAGCCGTTGAGGAAGTGGGTCCCAAACAGGTGGGAATAGCTCTGTTCGGTCCGTACGTGCTGGGAGTCGAACTGGCTTCGATACTGCTGCTGGCGGGACTTGTGGGTGCGTATCATCTCGGTCGAAGGTCGCCGGGAGGAGGTAGATCGTGACTGCTTCCGTACCCATGGAGCACGGGCTGATTCTCTGCGCAATACTGTTTTCGCTTGGTTTGATCGGTCTTCTCGTGCGGAGAAACATCATATTCATGCTCATGTCAATTGAGGTGATGCTCAATGCTGCAGGTTTGGCTTTCGTAATCGCAGGCGCAAGATGGGGACAACCGGACGGTCAGGTGATGTTTATTTTCGTGCTGACCATGGCGGCTGCTGAAGTAGCTGTAGGGTTGACTCTGGTCGTTCAGTTCTATCATCGTTTCAAAACTCTGAACACTGACGCGGCAGATACCATGAGAGGATAAATGTTTACCAAAGTTTGGCTCATTCCAGCTCTGCCGTTTTTGGGATTCCTGATACTCGCCCTCACCGGATCGAGGCTTCAGAAACGGGTGATTGCCGCAATCGGCGTGGGTTCGGTAGGTGTCTCCGCAATTGTCGCACTCATTGCAATGTTCGAGTTCATGATTCCGTTATCCAAGCAGACCTTCTACGTACATTCCGTGGGGTCATGGTTCAACGTTGCCGGATTTGCACCCAGGATCAGTTTTTACTTCGATGCGCTTTCGCTGACCATGGCAATGGTGGTGACGGTGGTCGGATTTTTCATTCATCTGTACTCTGCAGAGTACATGATTGATGAAGAAGATTATCAGAAGTTCTTTGCGTACATGAATCTCTTCGTGGGATTCATGCTGGTTCTGGTTCTTGCTGACAACATGCTCCTTCTGTACCTTGGCTGGGAAGGAGTGGGAATATGCAGCTACCTTCTCATCGGTTTCTGGTACAAGAACCCGGAGAACGGTTACGCTGCAATAAAAGCTTTTGTCATAACCCGTATTGGGGATACTGCTCTCGCTTTGGGCATCTTCTTCCTTTTCGCCCACTTGGGCACTCTTCAGATACAGGAAATCATAACACGTGCTTCGATCGCATGGTATCCCGGATCACAAACGGCCGTGCTCGCAGCTACCCTTATCCTGATCGGAGCCTTGGGCAAGTCTGCTCAATTGCCACTCCAAACATGGCTTCCCGATGCAATGGCAGGTCCTACACCGGTGAGTGCCCTCATCCACGCAGCTACCATGGTCACTGCCGGAGTCTATCTGATCGCGAGGACAAACGTCCTGTTCTCTCTTGCGCCGCCCGTACAGACCACGGTGGCTACCATCGGATTGCTTACGCTTCTGATTGCCGGTTTCAGCGCCCTGGTCCAAACGGATATAAAGCGGGTCCTGGCATACTCCACCATGAGCCAGATAGGGTACATGTTTCTGGCTCTGGGAGTCGGTGCATGGTCCGCAGCTATTTTTCATTTCTTTACCCACGCATTTTTCAAGTCTGTTTTGTTTCTTTCCGCGGGTGTGGTCATTACTGCCATGCATCATGAACAGAATATCTTCAAAATGGGCGGTCTGCGGAAAAAGCTACCGGTGGCATTTTGGACCTTTCTCATAGGATCGGGTTCGCTGGCCGCCATTCCTCTCATCACAGGGGGATTCTACAGCAAAGATGCCATTCTGCTCTTCACATGGTCTTCAGAACAGGGGAATCCATTGTTGTGGCTGGGAGGAGTTCTCGGAGCGTTCATCACGTCCTTGTACATCTTTCGAGTAGTCTTCCTCGTGTTTTTCGGACATGAGAAGTCAGGATCTCCGAAAAAGCCCGGACTTGCGATTGTAATACCTCTCGCGGTATTGGCCGGTTTGTCCGTTGTCTCAGGATTTCTGGAGACCCCCAGGGTTTTGGGTCATGTCACGCTGTTCACCGATTTTCTCCAGACCGCTCTGCCTGCTGTGAAGAGTCAGCACATGAGCATGAGCACGGAGACTGTTCTGGCGTTGGCTGCGGCGATTGTTTCTCTCTCGGGTGTTCTTGTGGGATTTTTCCTGTATATAGAGCCCTCCGCAATTTTGGATCGTCTCGCAGCTACCCGATTCGGATCCGTGATCCACGAGTACTGGTATGCGGGATTCGGGTTTGACTGGCTTTACAGGCGTGTCTTCATCGTGCCGTTTGTATGGATTTCCTCGAAAAACCGAGCGGATATTGTCGACTCCCTGTACGCCGGAATTGCTAAAGTGACAGGATGGCTCAATGGTGTCTTGAGTCGAACCCAAACAGGGCTCGTGAGACATTATGCAGTCGGCATTGCTGTCGGAGCAATCCTGGCTGCTGCTTTCATGGTGTTTCTATGATTCTGGTTCTGCTCATTTTGATTCCGTTCCTCGGCGGTATCGTCACCTGGATACTGGCGGGAAGAGAGGTTCGATGGTCTCGTTGGATCTCTCTGGCAGCCCTCGCGATAGATCTGGCAGGTGCCGTCTATCTTGCGTTCATTGCGTGGTCTTCTCCGGGGACGTGGCTGGCGGACATTCAGTTAGAGTGGATGCCTCAATTAGGCATAAGCTTCCATTTGGCGATGGATGGACTGAGCCTTGTCCTGGTCTTTTTGACGCTCTTTCTCGGCATCATCGCCGTCGCGTGCTCATGGACGGAAATTCAGGAGAATGCGGGCTTTTTTCATTTTCTGCTGATGACGGTTCTGAGCGGAATTCTCGGCGTGTTTCTGGCCTTCGATTTGATTCTTTTCTATTTTTTCTGGGAAGTTATGCTTGTCCCCATGTACTTTCTCATCGGAATTTGGGGCCATGAAAACAGAATATATGCCGCAGTTAAGTTCTTCATTTTCACCCAGGCCGGCGGACTTCTCATGCTTTTTGCCATGCTGGGCCTGTATTTTGTGAATGGCGGCAGCACCGGCACATACACGTTCGATTACTTTCAGCTTCTTGAAAATCCTGTGACAGGACCGTTTTCTTTCTGGTTAATGCTCGGGTTCTTCGCCGCTTTTGCGGTGAAACTCCCGGCAGTGCCGTTCCACACATGGCTTCCTGATGCACATACTGAAGCGCCTACAGCCGGAAGCGTCATACTTGCCGGTCTTCTCCTGAAAACAGGAGCGTACGGTCTCTTGCGGTTCATCTTGCCCCTGTTTCCGGAAGCCTCTGCTTCATTCGCTCCGGTGGCAATGATAATGGGACTGGTGGGCATACTGTACGGTGCTGTTTTGGCCTTCGCACAGACCGACCTGAAGCGGCTGGTAGCGTACACTAGCGTAAGCCACCTCGGTTTCGTTCTCTTGGGTGTTTTTGCCTGCAACCAATGGGCTCTCCAGGGGGCGGTGGTGCAGATGGTCGCACACGGACTCAGCACAGGGGCCTTATTCGTCCTCGTGGGCGCTTTGCAGGAAAGGATCCATTCTCGTGAGATGAGCCGTATGGGCGGATTGTGGGCCTCAGTGCCCAGAATGGGTGGAGCGGTCCTGTTCTTTGCTCTGGCATCACTCGGCTTGCCGGGGCTGGGAAATTTCGTGGGAGAGTTTTTAATACTCGTTGGTGTGTATCAGGCGAATCCCTTTTATACGGTTCCCGCTGTTTTCGGCCTTGTATTTGCCGCAGTCTATTCGCTCTGGTTGGTGCAAAAGGCATTTTACGGGCAGAGCAATGAACGATGGCAATTGCCCGATCTGTCGCTCAGGGAAACCGCAATGGCCGCAAGCATGATTGTGGGGCTCCTGTGGTTAGGATTGCATCCCCAGCCACTTCTGAGTGTTACCCGCCCCGCAGTCGAGGCAATCCAGGCAAGCGAGGAAGCGAGTCGGGATGCTTCCCGGCAAGATTCCTCTTCTGAAATCAAGTCAGCAAACGTTCCGAATGCTTTTGAATCCGGAAATCGGTAATGAATCTTTTCGATCTTTTCATGCTTTTGCCTTTTCTGATCCTATCTGCAGCAGCAGTCTTGCTCATGCTTTTTGTTGCGTTCCACCGCAGCCATGTAATCTCGGCCGTGATTGCGGGTTCTGGTCTGGCAGCTTCTCTCATGGCGGTTGTTGCCGTGTCCCATTCCATTCCCAGGCAGGTTACGCCTCTGTTCCTTGTGGACGGCTTCGCGTCATATTACATGGGTTTGATATTTGCCGCAGGCTTGGCGGTTGCGGTTCTCGCGCACGGTTACTTTCAGGAATATACCGAGCCTGAAGAAGAATTCTACGTGCTTCTGCTTCTGGGTTGTTTAGGTGCAGCAGTTCTTACGTGCAGCAGCCATTTTGCTTCATTCTTTCTGGGGTTGGAAATCCTGAGTATCTCATTGTATGCCCTGGTTGCTTACAAGCGACTGACTCGCGATGGTGTTGAAGCAGGACTTAAATATCTTGTTCTTACTGCGACTGCCGACGCGTTCCTGCTTTTCGGCATGGCGCTGGTATTCGCCCAAACAGGCATCATGAATTTCATCGCCCTCCGGGAGATCGGCACCGAAGCCCCGCAGGTTCTACTGCTTGCTGGTGCAGGTCTTATCTTCGTAGGCATAGGATTCAAGTTGGGAGTTGTTCCCTTTCATATGTGGGTGGCGGATGTGTACCAGGGAGCTCCGGCACCGGTTACGGCGTTTCTGGCAACAGTATCCAAAGGAGCTGTTTTCGCACTTTTGTTCCGGTATTTCGCGCAGGCAGAGATTCAGGAGGGGAGTGCAGCGTTCTGGATGTTCAGTGCTGTTTCGGTCGCTTCCATGTTTACAGGGAATATCCTCGCGTTATTACAGAAGAACGTTAAGCGCATCCTCGCGTATTCCTCCATCGCACACCTCGGATATTTGCTGATTGCGTTCCTGGCAGCGAAAGAAAGCGCATTCCTGGCAATAGGCTTCTATTTAACGGCATATTTTGTCACGACATTGGGAGCCTTCGGCGTAGTGAGCGTTCTTTCCACGAGCGAGAATGAAGCAGGAGAAATCGAACAGTATCAGGGTCTCATCTGGCGAAGACCTCTGGTGGCAGCCTTCTTCACGGCCATGCTATTGTCCCTTGCCGGAATTCCGTTAACTGCGGGTTTTTTGGGAAAATTCTATGTCATGGCTGCAGGAGTAGGTTCAGCCCTGTGGCTGCTGGTTACTGTGCTTGTGGTCAACAGCGTCATCGGACTATTCTACTATCTGCGCATTGTGGCAGCCATGTACGTTCAGCCTGTGACGCGAACTCCGGACTTTGATGTTCCGAAGCCGCTGCATGCAGGTTCCGGAATTGTCTTTGCCGTTCTCGCTGCTGCACTGATCTGGCTGGGAACCTATCCCGGTCCGCTCATCAAGCTGCTTCAGGCTACTTTTCCGGTTTTTTAGCTTTAGCCCAAGTTGCATTCAAAATCCCCTCTGACCCCCCTTTATAAAGGGGGGTCAGAGGGGATTTTCGTCCAACTTTGAAAGCAAGTTGGTATTAGACCTTAACTTGACAACTCTACCCGGCTATACTAGAGAATCGTCCATCAGCCGTCATCCACGGACGCGAGAGTGGCGGAATTGGCAGACGCACCGGACTTAGGATCCGGCGGGGCAACCCATGGGGGTTCGAGTCCCCCCTCTCGCACCAATCAACCTGCACATTTGAAATACAATCCACGGAGCATTTATGAGGAAATCAATCGTTCTTGTCTTGACTCTTCTTTTCTTAACGGCAGCAGCAGTATGCAATGCCCAGTACTACGGGTATTACTATTATCCGAACTACGCACCATATCCTCAACCCCAGAATGTGAGACCGGTTCCGCGGAGTCCGTACCAGTATCGTATCGGCCCGACACCCCGAAAATATCAGGAGTGGGTATTTAACAACTATTACCAGGATTATCAACGAACGCTTCGCAGCCCTTACAATCCGGAAAGCGCTCTGGATCACGTGTGGAGGATGTTTTAACGCCAATTTCAGAAAGGAAATTGGGGGGACTTTTCCTGTGAACAATGGCCATCCTTGATTTTCCTTCTTTGATTGCGAATTCCTGTTAAATACGAGTTCGCAATCCTATGAATCCACGCAAGCTCGAGGAAACTCCTTGACACTTTTGGAATCGCTATTTTAAGTTGAGCAGCGATTCGCGCCCATCTGACAGCCGCCCGGATCTCATAAACCGCTCAGATTCAGGCTGATCTGTTGAAAGCGCCGATTTTACTATCAAACGTTTTCGATATTGCGGAAACCGGTCTGTCGTCGGAGTGCTTCGCGACACAATGGCCCCCGCAATCTCGTGCGAAATACTCATGGCTCTCCATGACCTCACAAGATAGCAACGTTCTTTTTTACTGGCTTGCCCTGGAGAGAGTTCCTCGCGTCGGTCCCCTCACAATAGCTCGGCTCATACAGGCATTCGGCACGCCTGAAGCCGTTCTGCATGCTGGAGCACAGGAGATTCGCAAGCGCACAGGATTGGGTGAGAAGATTGCCGCCTTAATCTCGACCTTTTCCATTCCTGCCGACAGCATCCTGAAGCATATAAAGATTCTCGAAGAAATGGACGTTCAAGTTATTACGCGCTGGGATGCCGATTATCCTCAGAATTTGTTGGAGATCTATGATCCCCCAGCTCTCCTGTTTGTGCGCGGGAATTTCGTTCCTGAAGACAAAGCTGCGGTGGGTATTGTAGGAACCAGAAATCCGACGCGTTACGGTCTGGATATGGCGGAACAGATCACAAAAGAGTTGATACGAGAAGGGATAACGATTATCAGCGGACTGGCACGAGGCATCGATACAGCCTGTCACAAAGCGGCGTATAAAGCTGGCGGGCGGAGCATCGGAGTTCTCGGTTGCGGCATAGATGTGACGTATCCTCGCGAAAACAGGGAACTCATGGAACAGATGCTTCACCAGGGCGCTGTGATCACTGAATTTCGACCTGGCACAGAGCCGTTGCCGACGAATTTTTACCGGCGGAACAGGATTATCTCGGGCTTGGCTAAAGGCGTTCTCGTTGTAGAAGCAGCCAAGAGTAGTGGTTCTCTCATCACTGCTCATCATGCTCTGGAGCAAAACCGAGACGTTCTCGCTGTGCCCGGAAACGTTCGCAATCTCAAATCTTCCGGCCCTCATCATCTGATCAAGCAAGGTGCAGCGCTCGTGGAATCCGGGCAAGACGTCCTCCATGCGCTCTTTGCCACGAGCGGAAAACCTGTCATGCAGCAGCAAGGATTGTTCCAAGCCACACGCGAATCGAACGATGTTGCCCCGGAATCTCTCACTGTCCTGGAAGCTATAGATCTAGACCCTGTGCCCATCGATCTCATTTGCGAAAGTGTTGGGTTGGAAGCGGGCAAGCTCTCGGGGATACTCCTGGAACTCGAGTTGCAAGGGCTGGTGAAACAGCATCCAGGAAAAATGTTTTCACGGATACTGAAATAGTGTCCCGCGACCATAGGCGGTCCGAACCGCTTGACTTTTTGTTGGGCTGAACCAATGTTATTGCAAGCGGATATTCCGCGAAGGGGTGAGTACTGTATGGAAAGAACGCTGGTAGTCGTTGAATCACCGGCCAAAGCAAAGACGATAAAAAAGTATTTGGGTTCGGGATTTGAAGTCAAGGCCTCCATCGGCCATATAAAAGATCTTCCTCAAAAAGAGCTTGGGGTCACGGTACACGAGGGGTTTGCTCCACAATACAGAGTAATTGAAGGCAAAGAGAAAATTGTAAAGGAGCTCAGTACTGCTGCCAAGAACGCTGACAAAGTACTGCTTGCAACAGACCCCGACCGTGAAGGGGAAGCGATAGCCTGGCATATCCGGGAAGAATTGAAGAAGCCTCCGGAGAAGGTTTTTCGTGTTCTCTTCAACGAGCTCACGGAAAAGACGATCAAAGAAGCGGTGGCCCATCCGTTACGGTTGGATGAAAACAAGTACAACGCGCAGCAGGCCCGCCGCATTCTGGACCGAATCGTCGGTTACCAGCTTAGCCCGTTGCTCTGGGACAAAGTGCAGTACGGCCTGAGCGCGGGTCGGGTCCAGTCCGTAGCATTAAGACTCATCGTTGACAGACAAAATGCCATCGATACGTTTGTGCCGCAGGAATTCTGGTCTCTGACCGTGCTCCTGGAAGCTATGGACCCGCCGCCTTTTGAAGCCAAACTGGTGGAGAAGGACGGAACCAAAATCGAAGTTCCGGACACAGCAACCGCGTCTGCGCTGGTGAAAGAGGCTCAGGACGCCGAATTCATCGTCAAGGAAGTCAAACGACGGGAACGTACTCGAAAACCCGCTCCGCCCTTCATCACATCGACGCTCCAGCAGGAAGCTTCCCGCAAGCTCAGGTTTTCAGGCAGCCGTACCATGCGTATAGCTCAGCAGTTGTATGAAGGTATAGAACTGGGGAATCAGGGAGCAGTAGGACTCATCACCTACATGAGGACGGATTCACCGAGGATTTCCGCTGAAGCTCTGTCAGCAGTAAGAGACTTCATTCAACAGAAATACGGACGAAAGTATCTGCCCGACCGACCGCACGAGTACAAGGGCAGGAAAACTGCTCAGGAAGCTCACGAAGCCATCCGCCCCACATCTATGGAACTCAGCCCTGAAAAGGTTGCAAAGTTCCTCGATAAGGCGCAGCTTGCGCTGTACACGCTCATCTGGAATAGATTTGTTGCGAGTCAAACTGCAGGAGCAGTCTTTGACATGACCACGGCAAATATTCAGGCAGGGCGTTTATTGTTCAGAGTCACCGGTTCCATCATGAAGTTCGACGGCTTCACAAAGATTTACTCGCAAGACAAGGAAGAAGATCAGGCTTCATCCAACGGTGACAAGGATGACGCAGACAGACTACTGCCGTCCCTCCGACCGGGTGACAAGCTCCAACTGAGACGAGTGCTTCCGAGGCAGCATTTTACGCAGCCTCCACCCGCGTTCAATGAAGCATCGCTCATCAAGGAGTTGGAAGAACAGGGCATCGGCCGTCCGTCAACGTACGCGGAAACGGTGAGCACTATTCAGAAACGGAAGTATGTGGAATTACAGGACAAGAAATTCAGCCCGACGCTTCTGGGGAGAATAATAGCTCGATTGCTCGTGGACAGCTTTCCTGATCTGGTGAACACGAAATTCACCGCGCAAATGGAATCGTCCCTGGACCTGATCGAGGAAGGCAGCGCTTCCTGGAAAGAAACGTTGACCAGCTTCTACGGACCGTTCGAGACAGATCTCAATACCGCCAAGAAGAACATGAAGAACATCAAGCGGGAAGGTATCCCCACCCGCGAGGTGTGCCCTGAATGCGGAGAACCGTTACTTGTTCGGTCAGGGCGCTATGGTTTGTTCATCGGGTGTTCCGCGTATCCCGCGTGCGGATACACCGGAAAGATTGCCACAGAGGCTGTCGCCACCAAAGAACCCGTACCGACCGATGAAAAATGTCCCGAATGTGGAGCGCCTATGGTGATGCGGGAAGGCCGTACCGGTCAGTTTCTTTCCTGTTCGCGGTACCCCGAGTGTAAGACCACCCGGCCCCTGTCCATGGGTATCAAGTGCCCCAAATGCAAAGAAGGCGAACTTGCCCAACGCAAGACCAAGAAGGGAAAGATCTTTTATTCCTGCAGCAGATACCCTGACTGCGATTTTTCACTATGGAACAAACCTGTGGACATCCGCTGCCCCAATGAGGCTTGTTCCTCACCTATCATGGAAGAAAAGATCTCCAAGAAAGAAGGCAAGTTCTATCAGTGTCCTGAATGCAAAGCGAAAGTCGCAGGACAATGAGAGTCGGGGAGTTCCGACAATCCCGTTTTTAACGGGCTTCCCGACCCCACCTCGAAAAATTTCTTCCGTTCGTATAAATTCTGGTTTTTCTATGCAAGAACCAGATTCAGACTGTACACTTTTTTGGAGGGGCTTGCCCTTAACAACTCCATTCAGGTAATTTCCCGGAAATGGAATCGCAGTCAACGTACGCTTCGCTCACAATATCTTGTCAGGACCTCGATGAGGTTCCGGCCAAGATTTTCGATGCGCTGGCAAAACTGATCAAACGTACACCAGCGAGCGTGCGAGCTTCTCTCGAAATCGGCACCATCACACTGAAAAAAGTTCACCTTGGCGGAGATCTTGAACGGCTTATCGGGGTATTTCGCAGAAACGGCTTATCCGTTGAAGTGGGTTTGGCCGAAAGCGACGTCACCGATCGGGCGCTGCTCAGTCTTCCTCGGAAAAGCGCGACAGGATTCGGCCTGCCTTATGCTGAATCCGATGCCGAAAGCCAATGGAAAAAAGGCGATCTTATCGAAGGATTGTACGAAGTGCACGGTTCGGCTTCCGGCGGTATGGGAACCGTGTATTTTGCATTCCATCGTCTCTGGAAGATGATGATTGCGATAAAGACGCCGCAAAAGGTTGCAATAAAGAGCGAAACACACCTGCTGAGATTTCTCAGAGAAGCGGAACTCTGGGTCGGACTGGGGCTGCATCCGAATATTGCGACCTGCTATTACGCTCGCGTGATACGAGGACTTCCCAGGTTATTTATCGAATACGTTGATGGGGGCGCACTCGAAGAATGGGCAGAGAAAAACCTCTTGCATGATTTGCGACTTCTGACCGATCTCATGCTCCAGTTCTGCCACGGAATGATGTATGCGGAAGAAAACGGCATGGTTCACCGTGACATTAAACCCGCAAATTGCCTCATCACGCGAGACAAAATAGTCAAGATCACTGATTTCGGCTTAGTAAAACGAGTGGATGACCCCGCACATATGAACCGCCCTGATGACGAACACATTGCGGACACAACTTCCAGCGGCAGAATCTCGAACGCTAGCGTCACTTTGCTTGAAGGCGGAGTCATGGGCTCCCCGCGATATATGGCGCCTGAAAGATTCAGAGAAAAAGGGAAAGAGGATATTCGATCCGACATTTACTCGTTCGGCGTCATGTTGTACGAGCTGGTTCTCGACTCAATGCCGTTCAAGCTCCCTCTCACCTATTCTCTCCCGGAGTTAGTGCGAAGCCATTTGAAAGCTCCGGTTATCGATCCTCGTTCGCTGAGACCCGATATTCCCGGATCCCTGGCCGACATCATGCTAACGTGTCTTCAGAAAAAGGCCGATAATCGATACAAATCTTTTCAGGATGTGTGTCACGCTCTCGAGTCGCTCTCCAGGGAATTGCGACCCGATCGAAAACCCCGTAATCGCCCCAACCTGGTCGGTCTCAAGGCGGATTCTCTGAACAACCAGGCTGTGTCACTCCTGGACTTGAAAAGATACGACGACGCAAGAAGACTTCTTGAGGACGCTCATTCGGCAAATACCGACCATTTGGAAGCAGTATACAATCTTCACATGCTGCGCTGGAAGAACTCCGAAAGTTCCGACCGCGAGACTATCCAGAGGATGGAGGCCCTCAAAATTGAGGTCAGAGAAACACCCGATTACTCGTACCTTATGGGGTTGCTTTCGCTGCAAAGGGGAGATCCGGCTCGAGCTGTATCATTTCTGAAAAAGGCCTGTCATGACGGTTCATGGTATCAGGATCGCTGGAAAGCCTATGATAACGATCCAAAGAATTTTGTGAACTCTCTGGGGTTCTCGACAATCGGCGAGTTGATCTCGTATGCCGGTCACATCAAGAGTGTCCGCTCCGTCGCGATTTCTTCAGATGCCAGACGAGCGTATTCAGTCGGTGAAGATCGTTCAATCAGAATCTGGGATACGGATAGCGGTAGATGTTTGAAAAATTTCCGTACTTTTACCTTCATGCCCGTTACCGGAGCCTTCTCCCAGAATGATGAATTCGCAGCGACGGCTTACGGCACGGCTTTTAAGACGTTGGATTTGTGGGACCTTCGCGAAGGCCGGCTGATCAAGAAATTCCCCGGCATGAGCATTTTTGGCGTCAGGTTTTCTCCGGATTCCCAGTACCTCTCGTGCTACGACCAGGAAGGCGCTGTCCGCATTCTCGAAATCCCTTCTGGAGAGGTTGTGTGGGAATCACGGAAATTGGGCTCAAAGGTTTCATCACAGGTTTTTCTGGGAAACACGGGACGGATTGCCATTGGTTGCGAAAATGGTTCTCTGATTGTGGTGGATTTCCGTTCCGGCACGGAACTCTTTAAAACAGGCGCTCACATGGGAGCTGTTACTGCAGTTGAATCCACGTCGGATGGCGAAGTCATCGTCACCGGCGGTGATGATGAACTGATGAAATTGTGGGAAGCGCAATCCGGCTCGGAGGTCCTTCGGTTTACCGGACATCGAAAAGAATTGACCGGAATAGCGGTGTTGCCGGACGATAGATACATTGTCTCCGTTTCTGCCGATGGATGTATAAAGATATGGGACGGTTCCAGCGGGAGATGTTACCGAACCATCACGATAGCCGGAGAAGACTTGACCGGGTGCGCTATTTCCAGGGATGGCAAAAGATTGCTTACCGGTTCCTCCAAAGGTTCCGTAAGACTTTGGAGCATCGATACCGGGTGGTTCTCACAGGATTATCTGGAACCTGCTCTTTGCAGGCCGCGAACGTTCAGAGAACTGGCCGGCTTGCATGCTCTGTTTAAGATTACTGTCGAAGAGTTTAACCGTGCGTGGCGGAAAGCTCATCAAACGCAGGCATTGGAAGCTTTCGAGCGCATTCGTGCGATTCCCGGGTTTTGTTGGTCCAGGGAAGCGGTGCTAATCAGGAACGTACTGCATAATGTGGTTGTTCGGGGACGCCTGAAATCCACATCCTTTATTCGCGCATTTCATGGTCACAAGGATGGGGTAGTTGCCATGAAGGCAAGCCCGGACAATTTGCTGCTCCTGACCGGAAGTCTTGACGGCACTGCAGCCATTTGGGATGTGGTTACCGGGCGCTGTATCCGAAAATTTGTCGCGGGAAATCCCATTCGAGAAGTGTTCTTCTTGCCTCGGATGCAGGGTGTGGTGACGCTGAGTCAGGATCGCGTGCTTCGTGTGTGGGATCAGGACGGAAAAATGGTGCAGGAATTCCCGAAACTCGAACCACCTCTCAGGATGATGCCCTCAGGACACGAAATTACTGCAATGTGTCCGGAGAAGATGCAGGTACTGCTCGATCTGAACACCGGCAAGATACATTACAAAGGCGCCGCTGTTCCTGGGTCCGAATTCATCTGTTTTTCCGAAAATCTGGAGAGCGTGTTCAGTTTGCGGGACAGCACAAGAATTCAAAGATGGTCGCTTGCCACCGGCCGTAATGAGGGAGCATTTCGGGATTTGGGAATAAGAATCACCGCTCTTTTGCCTGCTACTCACGAGGATAAGATTGTCGCCGGCCTGGAATCAGGCGACCTGACGGTCTATGTCGGAGGCTCTGGGGTCAATGTCGCCACTCTGAGAGGGCATGCCGCGGCCATACGCACTATCGTGTCAAATCCGGAAGGCAATCTTTGGATCACTGCTTCGGACGATTGCTCCATAAGACTCTGGGACGTACCTGCTGAGAAATGCTCCGCGGTCTTGGAGGGACATTCATCCTCTGTGCGGTCCCTGGCATTGTTCTCGAATCTTTCTTTAATTGCTTCAGGTGATAGTGAGGGATCTGCTCGGCTCTGGGGACTGGAGTGGGCGGTTTCTTTGGAAGACCAGAGTTGATACCCATTTGCATTCAAAATCCCCCCATTCCCCCCTTTAATGAAGGGGGGTTAGAGGCATAAGCGTTAAAATAAGAGCATCCACTTCCAGCTTTCCTGGTGGGGGTCGGCGTCTCTGCCGACCCCCTACCGGTTGATTTGTATTTGAAAAATGTGCCGGCACGGAGGCACGGCACCTACCAATATTCAATGCACTGACCTGACTGCGGAGGTCTGTGGCACCCCTGCATCCAGGATCGATGACGGTTGTGAGCGCCATGGACCTGCCCTGCAGGTCCGTGCTGTAGTCACAAATGAGATCTATCTTGATCGCAACTCCGTACAATGCCCAACTGCAAGGCTACAAAACTGCCTGAAATCAATGCCATAATCCAAAGAAGAATTGCTGAAATGCGGATCTACCTGGCTTGCAGGCGGTTTGCGATGAGTTTCATCGGTACAATAAGCGTAAAGAACGGAAACATGTACATGGCCGCAAGCATAGGAGAGAGGGGCCCGAAAAATTGCGAGGAAAACACGATTACCAGAACATTGTTCATGAGCGCGAGACTGATCCCGGCAGCGACTTTCATCCCCGGGTTCGAACGCGCAGCAACCAACCATCCGCTCGTGAAATAGATTATTGCCAGGATATAGGCCACGATAGTCGATACGAGAATGCTTCCCGGATTCTGGAAAAAGAACGATGAGTACTTCGAAAATACCCCAAGATTGATAAGCGCAAACAGAGTCAGAGACAAAGGAAATTGCCTGCGGGAAATCGCTTCCAGCAATGCCGGCCATAATCGACGTAGTACCAGGACAGCGAAAACGGGGATGAAAATCACTATCGCAAGTAACTGCACCATTGTTCCGAGCGGAATATGAATCTCGGCTCCAGCCAGCAATTTAACGAGAGTCGGGAGTGAAAACGGCACGATCAGGGATGTGATCACTACCATTCTCAGCACCGCGGCAACATCGGCAGAAACCACCATGGCAATGAACGGTGCAACTACTCCTGTGGATATTCCGGAAAGCAGCAGCACGGGGACGGCATAGTCGGGAAGTGTAAGTAAAGCCACGTAGTACAACACGCCAGGAAGGATGATTAATTTCACGAGAATCAGAGCAGTTAATCCGAGCAGTGAAGAAGCGGAAGCGTCCACAAATGCACGAAAATCGATTCTGAGAAAGCTCAAGAAGAGCAGCAGCATCATGCAGTACATGAAATACGGCTGAAAAATAGTCCCCAGACCGGGACAACACACCGCAACCGCAATCGACCCGAATACTACAAAAAAGAGGATGAAATCACTTGCTTTCAAGTCTCAGGCTCCCGAAACCATTCGCCGCGCTCCAATACAAGATATTAGTGGGGACCGGCATCTCGAGCGTCCTGAGACTGTCTCAAAATTCTCGAATGCAGAACAAATCGTGCCACAATTCTCCTATCTTTGTTGGGCAGACAGCGTAGCCAATGTAGGATGCGATGACCGACGGGAATCGCATCAGTCGAGGTCTTTCGCGACCGATGCGGTTCGCTTCGCTCACCACATCCTACGTGAGCTGCCGCACATTCTATCGATATCATTAATTATATTGAAGAAGTGCCGGCACGGAGGCCGGCATCCACCAATAGTCCTATCTTCAATCGGACATTAATCCTGGCAATCGTGCGCTACTTTTCAGCCCACAGGAACAATCCGGTGGGATCGTCGAACCTGCGCTCGGGAGTCTCTCCAGGGATTGGTACGCCGTGAAGCTCCGCGGCAAAGATCTTTGCACCTTGCATCAAGTGACCGCCATAACACTGGAAATCGTGTCCGGCAAGAATGATGTGGGCGTGCACGAAGATCTGCCCGTCTTTGAAGGATACGTTTCCCGAACAGGAAGTTATCTCCATGAGACCTGAAAACTCTTTGCTCTTATATGTTCTTTCCTGATGATCGTAGTATGCCAAGACTGCTCCCTCAACTGCGCCGATCACGGTGAAGGAAGCTTTGCTGATCGACCGCTCTTTAAATGCACCGGTAATAGAGTCAAGAAGGTCGGCGTCTTTTGGGAGTCGAGCAAAAAAAGGCTCGGACATGTTTCATCTCCTTCCGGTCTATTGCGTTCACCCCCTGTGCCCTCAAAACCGAATATGTTAAAATGTTAAATTCATCCGGTTTAACATCCGGTACGGCAATTGAATCCACAAGCACGAGGGCGACGGGACATTGTAATGTGCAGGATAGCTCTCCCGGAGCACATCACGCAAGAGGTATTCATGAAAAAAGGAGCTTGTCACCACTGCGGGAATTCACTGGAATATGCGGAGAGAGTTTTTCGCAACGAAACATGTCCGAAATGCGGTTCCGATGTTCACTGCTGTCTGAACTGCTCGGATTATGACGAATCTGCGCACAATCAGTGTCGAGAGTCACAGGCGGAAAGAGTGTCCGTTAAGGATAGACGAAACTTTTGCGAGTATTTCAACCTGCGTGAAGGGCCCGCTTCTTCCAGGTCCGCAGACAAAGCTGCGGAAGCACGGCGCAAGCTAGAGGCACTTTTTAAGAAATAGTCAAGAGAAACGAGTAGTTACAGTTCAGGCCACTCTTCGTCCTCTTCCGCTATGGGTTCTGCTGCGGCTTCAATCTCTTGCGTGAGATCGTCGGGAAATTTCTCCCGAGGCGCTTCGGCCCAGAGCCCTTCGAGATCGTAAAACTCTCGAACGGACTTCTGAAAAACGTGGACAATCACGTCTCCATAATCGAGGAGGGCCCAATTCCCCTGATGGACACCTTCGACCGAGAACCTGTCGATCCCCTTGTGTTTCGCATCTTCTAGAATGGCTTCTGCAATTGCTTTGACCTGTCTTCCGGATCCTGCGGAAACGATAAGAAAATAGTCCGTCAAGGTAGTCAATTCTGCGAGTCTTATCAGCACCGGATTGACGGCTTTCTTGGACAGGGCGGCGCGCAAAAGCGTTTCAGCTTTTTCTTTCGAGTCGCCAACTGGAATGTGTGTGGTCATATAACCCCTATTTTTGGAGATTCATACAAACGATGTTCTAAAATGTATGATCTGACAGATTCGGGAACAAGATAACGAATACTCTTTCCCTGTTTCAACAGATTTCTGATAGTCGTAGACGAGACATTGAGCCCTTCTACCGTCGAATGAACGAGAATACCGGACGATTCGTGCACAAAGCATTCTCCGGATAGAGTAAATTTATTCCTAAAGCTTTCCGGAGTCTCCCTCCATGCTGAGAAGAAATCAGTACCCGGACGTTTTACCACAAGAAAATGAGATAGTTCAAAAAGCTGCTGATAATCTTTCCATGTGGAAATTTCTTTCAACGAGTCCGTCCCCATGATGAAAAACGTTTCCAGGTTCTGTTCCTTTAATGCCTTTAGTGTATTAATAGTGTAAGAAGGTCCCTTGAGACGGATTTCCAGGTCCGAGACCTCGAGGCGGTCGTTGCCGAGACATGCCAGGCGGGTCATCTCTAATCGGTGTTCCGGTGATGCAATCTCGGGGTGGTACTTATGAGGCGGAATGAGACTCGGCATGAATAAAATTCTGGATAATTCATGCAATTCCGCTACTTCTTCTGCAAGTCGGAGATGCCCGAGATGTGGCGGATTGAATGTGCCGCCCAGGATACCGACCCTTTGAATATCGGATTTTTGGAAGAAAGAGCTTGTTTTCACCATACAAGATTCTATATTGAATATGAACGATTTGGAAAGGGAATTGTCTTAGGAATTCAATCTTAATGACATTCCGGCACGGAGGCATCAATTGTACTACTTCTTCGGATTCATCATACTCCTCGGCGTGTTGATTTTCGTCCACGAGTTTGGTCACTTTATCATAGCCAAACTGGCCGGGGTTAAAGTCCTGAAATTTTCGCTGGGTTTTCCTCCTTCCCTCATAAAACGGAAATGGGGCGAAACGGAATACATGTTGAGCTGGATTCCTCTGGGCGGGTACGTAAAGCTTCTTGGAGAAGATCCGGAACAAGAGGAAGAAATTGCCCCTGAAGAAAAAAATAGAGCTTTCACGAGCAAGTCCCTCTTTGCACGATCCGCGATAATCCTGGCAGGTCCGCTTTCAAATTATCTCCTGGCCTTTGTTCTGATCAGTATCGGATATATGGCCGGATGGCCTGTTCTCCTGAGCGAAGTTGGCAAGGTCATCGAGGGAACCCCGGCTATGGAGGCCGGACTCAAAACAGGCGACAAGGTAACGGCGATAAATGGTGAAAAAGTGTGGCGCTGGGACGACATGCGCTCCATCATCGAGCAGAATGGCGGAAAACAGGTCACCTTGACCGTGGAACGAGGTGACCGTGAACTTGAGATTCCTGTAACGCCATCATTGGGCGAGCAAAAAGACCTATTCGGAGAACCCACGGGGAAGATAGGCGTTTCTCCATCTGGCGCGAGCGCCAAACTTGGGGTTCTGGAGTCTATTTCCGAGGGAGCGTACTTTACCTGGTATCTTACCAAACTGGTGGGCATTACGCTGGTAAAGCTCGTCAAAGGTGAAATCAGTGCAAAGGCGCTGAGCGGCCCCATAACCATCGCCCAGGCTTCTGGTGAAAGTCTCAAGGCCGGGTTTTTCAATTTTGTCTTTCTTTTGAGTTACATCAGCGTGAACCTGGCAATCATCAATCTTCTTCCCATTCCCATTCTGGATGGGGGACACCTCTTCTTCTTCATTATTGAAGCCGTGATCCGTCGCCCTGTGACAGGAAAAGTGCGAGAATACGCGACCCAGGTGGGTCTGGTTTTCATCGTGTTTCTCATGGTGCTGGTTTTCTATAACGATATTAGCAGAATAATAACCAAAGGCTGGACTTTGGCACCATAACCGGCGGCTGACGTGCGAATTCTGGCTGTACATTCCACGAGCCCATCTCTGGGCGTGGCCGTAACTCAGGGCGATTCCGTCCTGGAAGAAGTAGTGTTGCCTCCCGGAAGGGAGCACCTGGAAAACCTGGTGCCCATAATCAGCGACCTGCTGCACCGTTTACATATTGACGTCAGGCAGCTTGACGGCTTGGCTGTTGCCACAGGCCCGGGTTCCTTTTCAGGCATTCGCATCGGAATAGCCTGCATCAAGGGAATGGCCACGGTCCTGAAAATGCCCGTTGTGGGGGTATCAAGCCTGGAAATTCAGGCATGGCAGGTTTTGGAGGAAGATCAAACGGGCATATCTTTGCTGGATGCACGACGTGCCGAAACGTATGTCGCCGTATTTCACAAGAAAAACAAATTGTTGGAATATATTTTCGGACCGGCGTTGATCAAGTCTTCCGAAGTGGAGACACTCATCTCAGAAATACCCAACATTTCCGCGATCGTGGGAGAACCCGCTGCGGCTGGATTGATGGCCCTTCTCCGGAAGGATGCGCAGCATGTAATCGTTAATCCGTCGGCATCCGCCTGTGCTCTCATTGCATGCGAACGGTTGCGAAGAGGACAGGCGGACCGGGTCCATTCCCTCGTCCCGGTGTACATCCGGAGGTCTGATGCAGAAGAGAAACGGGATTTGCTCAGAGACCGGGATTCTCATTCATGTTGAAGTGATACACTCCCGATTCCGAGAATCCTGACTCCGTGCATTCCCGCACATGCACTATCAGTGAACCGTTTAGTATATTTATGAGATGATATGAAGGGTCCCATTGTGACATGAGTGGTGCTCCCCCGCAGGAGACTACGACTTTTGCTTGTCGCTGAGGAAACCCAAGTTCCACTACTGCGGATCTGTGCTTGTGTCCCTGCAAAATTAATCCTATCCCGGCCTGAGTACTGATGTTCAGTAATTCCCCTGCATCCGAAAGCGCATGAGCCCAAAAAGACGAAGCACGTATGACAGGAATCACCGGATGATGAAGGAAGAGTACCTTGAAATAATCCGCGTGCTCCGCTGCAAAAGCCTTTAGCCAATATCGCGTGTCCCGGTTTATTTTACCGGGCCATGAAGGAAACGAGTGAACGGAATTGATACCTATAAACAGTATGTTATGATCGTTCTTGAAGTGCGTTACGCGATCTGCCGGACCGAAAAATTTGGAATAGCGCCTCATGCCCAGAAATGGAAACATCCATTCCCACACAGCAGAGATGCCGATTTCTCTATTCCCCGGTATGCTGATATAAGGGATTTCCAGTGACTGCAAGAAATCGTGAGCCCAACGAAACTGAGATATTGTGCCTCTGTCGGTTATATCACCGGTAAGTACGAGCAGTTCCGGCGATTGCTCAAGAAGATCTTGTCGCAAGAACTGGAGCTTCTCCAGGGAAGTCCTTCGGCCGAAATGCAGGTCCGAGACATGCGCGATTTTCATAGAGGCGAACCTAACCTCGAAACCAGGATAAGTCAATCCTGCAATGCTTTCAAAATTCCAGCTTGATTTTTTCGGCTGAATTCTTTAAAATTTCAAGAAAATTCTCCAAGTTTCTTCATATCATGGTTTTAGCTCAACTTTTTCCGCCAATGTAGCGGATGGAGCAAAGGAGTCAGAATGAAAGGTTTGGTTATCGCGCTCTCCATAGCGGTTCTTCTCGCGGGCTTTACTGGATCGGCTATTGGGCAAGGGTATTACGGCACATCGTATCCAGGGCAGGGTTACAATCCACAGGCCGCCTATGGACAGTACGGTCAGACGCAACCTTCCTATGGTCAATACGGACAGCAGTACGGGCAACAGCAATACGGACAATATGGGCAGTACGGACAGGAATACGGCCAGCAGCAGTATCTCACTCCTCAACAACAGCAGTATTACGGTCAGCAGTATGGACAGCAGTACGGACAACCCGCCAATCAGAATCAGGCGGCATACCAGAATTACGGCCAGTACGGAGCCTATCCTGATTATTCTTCTTACGGTAGTGCTGTTCCGCGCCCTGGAGTCCAAGGTCGACCGGGCGCCCGGAGAGGCCGAGCTGAAGCGGTCCAATACGGCACCCCTGAGGTCAATTCCAGACAGTATACAACCAGCGCGCGGCCGTCCATCACGCCTTCTGACAATGAACTGGTGAAAAGCGAGATCTACTGGGATGGCAGTGAAAGCTATCCGGAAGAGACACGAACCCAACAGGCGGCGCCGGCTCCTGCTCCTCGAGCTGCTGCTCCCATGAATCCCGGAGTACAAGAGGAAAGAAGAGCGCCCAATGGCGGTCAATCTATGGCGATTCAAACTCCCAAGAGAGTGAAACGCAATATAGTCCGTCAGTCTCCTGAAGCCACTCCTCCCCCGCCTGAACGTCGAGGAATAAAGTGGGGCAAAGAGGAATCCAGCGCAAACCTGCGCTCAGGAAATGCTCCTGCTGAACGTCCCGCCATGAAATGGGGAAAACAGGATGCACCTGAAGAGACACCTGCCATGAAATGGGGAAAACAGGAAAAACCGGCATCTATCGGTGCGGAACCGGGCTCGTTCCAGGGATCCTCAACCCGACCGACCATCAGTAGCCAGGCTGAATCCGAGTCCCAATCAGGCCAGAAGAAGTTTCAATGGGGCAGGTAATAGCACGGTTTTAATGGATGCATAAGGGGGGCCAATATGGCTCCCCTTTTTCAGTTCTCCAGCCCTATTGAGTCTCGGTAATCTCCGTTTCCACCACCATGGATTCCTGGTCACCCATCAATTCTTCTATTTTTCCCGAAAACTCAGAGATTTCTTTGAGCAGCGGCCGCACAACGAGAGCCCATTCCGCATGCTCTTTGAAATTGATGCTTCCTGTCTCCAGCACCTTCAAGATGACGAACAGCTTTGTTCGTGCGTCATAGACTTCCTTGTGAATCTTTTCCACATTCCATTTGGGTTCAGTCATTTTGCCCTCCCAAGAGACGATGCAATCTTTCGCGGTCGCCGATCGTTCGCAAAAAATACTCTGGAATGGAACGTCAGGCAAGCGGTCACAATAGTATCCTGCCATACTGCTTCATGCCAACTCCCATTCAAGGCAGTAATATCCGGGAACCTTTTTTGTAAAAGGATTGTTCCTTTAGCTCAACTATCGTGTTGCTGAGACGTGCCGACCGGGAGCCCCAGCGGGACGATCCAAATGGTAGCCATGGGTGCAACCCATGGAAAAGAAAGATAGCAAAACCAAACGGTGAAGACCCTGGTGGGGTCTACCATCATTCAATTTGAACCCAGATGGGACCAATGGTGGGCCCCTTTCAGGGTCCAATCCTTTATGATATGGCGCTGCTGCCCACGGGTTTGCGAAACTGTCTCAAAAATCTTGAATGCACAACACATCGTGCCACGATTCATCATCCTTGTAGGGGCAGGTTTCGTGCCTGCCCTCCCGCAATGACCGGCACGGAGGCCGGTCACTACCGGGCACCCACAAGGGGCGCCCCTACAATCAGGCCGTGAAAATGATGAGAACTTCGTGCCACGATCTGGGACAAATTTCGACTTTTGAGACAGTTTCTTGCACCCGTGGCTACTCATGGTTCGTCCCTTTCGGGACTTCCGAGCCTTGAGCCGATTGGCGTCAAATGCAAAGCTGAGATACTAGCCGAGCTTAAGGGCACAATCCATTTGTAAGAAAGGTTCCTGGAGGCTCTGGCCTCCCAGACGCGGGGTTGCAAGACGGTTTTTCCAGATCTTATCTCTTTGAATGCTGAGCCGTGCTACATTTAGGATCTCATATATTGCAGGACTTGAACGGATCGACGTTTCGATCCGTCCATCCAATTTCGTGTCTGAATAAGTTCTGTAAATGTGCCTTTCAAATTCAGAGACAAAGTTTTTTCATAGTGCGCGAGCATTAGCCAAAAGCTAATCCTTATATGATTGAATATGCGCCTCAGACGAAGACTTTCATTCTCGGTGATTTGAGGATTTGAGAGTATCAGAAGAGGAAAGAATGAAAAACCTCATCATCATTGGTGGAAGCGATGCAGGAATCAGCGCGGCTCTCAGGTCACGCGAAATAGACCCTGAAATCGAGCCGACTCTCATTATTGCCGACAGGTATCCCAATTTCAGCATTTGCGGTCTGCCCTTCTACTTGAGTGGAGAAGTGACTGATTGGCGAAATCTTGCCCACAGAACAAAAGAGGAAATCGAACAGGCGGGAATTCGACTCGTTATGGATCACCGGGCTGAGACAATAGATCCGAAAAAGAAGCTTGTTCAGGTCGTCGATACTGATGGAAAAACGAGAGAGCTGCACTACGACAAGCTCGTTATAGGGACCGGTGCGGAATCCATTAAACCCAATATTAAAGGCATGGATTTACCGGGTGTCTTTCTCCTGAGATGGATGGACGACAGCTTTGCAGTCCATGCGTGGCTGACAGAACACCATCCGCAGTCAGCACTCGTCGTCGGTGGCGGTTACATCGGCATGGAAATGGCTGATGCACTGATTCTTCGAGGACTATCCGTGACGGTTGTGGAGTTTGCAAGTACGGTCCTCACGACCGTGGACGAGATATTGGGGGAAAAAGTCGCTGCAGAATTGGAGCGGCACGGAGTAAATGTCGCCACCGGAGTGGGAATAGAGTCCATCGAAGCCAGCGGAAAGAGCTTAACCGTGAAAGGCTCAAAAGGATTCAGCACCAATGCCGATATGGTGCTTGTGGCGGTAGGATGCAGACCTTCCGCTACACTGGCTGCAGGAGCCGGTATTGAAACAGGGCTGAAGGGCGCTATTAAAGTGAATCGGCGCATGGAAACCAATGTTCCGGACATCTATGCAGCCGGGGACTGTGTAGAAACCTGGCACAATCTTCTAAAGAAGTACACGTATCTTCCGCTGGGAACTACAGCTCACAAACAGGGGCGCATAGCAGGTGAAAACGCAGCGGGCGGCAATCGTGAGTTCGCTGGCTCTCTCGGCACCCAGGCTGTTAAAATATTCGATCTGGTGGCGGCTCGCACAGGGCTTCGTGATAGTGAAGCTCGAGACGAAGGATTCGATCCCTTCACCGATTACTTCGAAACCTGGGATCACAAGGTGTACTATCCCGGTGCTGAGAAGATAATTATCCGCATTACCGGCGATCGGAACACCCACAGGCTGCTGGGTGCTCAGATTCTCGGACATTACAAGTCTGAGATATCTAAACGAGTTGATATAGTTGCTGCAGCGCTTTTCAGTAACTTGACGGTCGAGCAGTTGAGCGATCTCGATTTGAGCTATACTCCGCCTCTGAGTAGCCCCTGGGATCCGATTCAGATGGCAGCTCAAGCATGGACAAAGAATTGCGGAGTATCAGTTCGGTAATTGTGTAGAGGAACTGATACAAATGCGCTTTCAAAAGCAGTATCACCATTTTGCATTCAAGATGCTAACCGCACTGACCTGACTCCGCAGGTCAGTGGCACCCCTGTATCCGGGCCCAAATGTCAATCTTGGGTACCACGGACTTACCCTGTAGGTCCGTGGTACCGCAATTGCCAAAATTAGTGTCCGATTGAAAATAGAAATATTGGTGGGTGCCGTGCCTCCGTGCCGGCACATCTTCAATATAATAAATTAAATCAATAGAATGGACCGGCAGGGACGCTGGTCCCCACCGATATGTTGAATTGAACCGTGTGAGATAAACGTCAGAATTTTTTGGCAATCAGTCCAACGCCTCAATGAGAAATATCTTGCTGCAAGCCAGTATAATAGCTAGGGAAACCCTCCTTGAAAGAAGTGTTTTCCCCCGTTTTACCTCTTTGATTGCGAATCTGTACGATGAGCAGACTTGACATACAAGCGAGGATTCGGAGAGTTCACGCTAGAACGCGGAATCACAAAAAAATCCCTCTCCGATTCTCTTCCTCAACTTGAAATCAGGATGACAGGTTTATTTTCCCGTGGTTCGTTCACAAACCGAGCTGCAGTACGGCGCTTCTTCCGGATCGTTCACGTCGCAAACCGGGCAGGAGCACACTTCGGGGCCGTCAAGCGGTCTCTCTGCGATCTTTCCCTGTTGCTTGGATCTGTAATCCTCGATTGCGCGATGAAGGGCATCAGCTCCTAGATTCGAGCAATGGTGTTTTTTCTTGGGAAGACCGTTGAGCGCGTCGATAACCGATTTGTTAGAAATCTGCATCGCTTCGTCAAGGGTCTTGCCTTTGGCCATTTCGCTCACCATGCTCGATACGGCGATAGCCGCGCCGCATCCGAACGTCTTGAACTTCACGTCTTCCAAAACGTTATTATTTACCTTGATATAGAATGCCATAATGTCGCCGCACGCTGGATTTCCCACTTCGCCGACACCATCCGCGTCCGGAATCTCACCCACATTGCGAGGATTCTTGAAATGATCCATCACCACATCGCTATACATACCGCACACCCCCTGGATGCTTCGGCCCATAAGAACCGGATTTTTTTTGTTCGGATTGCGGTTCTCAGCGAGAAACCGAACCCGTAGTAGCTCAACCTATCGCCTTGAACTTGGTTGTTCTCTTGTACAGAGGCGACATATCTCTCAATTTCTGCACGATAGGCGGCAGGATTCGTACGACTTCGTCCACGTCTTCATTCGTATTGTCTTTGCCCAACGTGAACAGCAGCGAGCCCTGCGCATTTCCTGCATCGATTCCCATGGCCAACATCACATGAGAGACCTTCAGCGAACGAGAAATACAAGCGGACCCACTCGCAATCTTGATCCCCTCCATATCGAGGAACAAGAGCATGGATTCACCTTCCACATACCTGACCAAAACGCTTGCATTCCCGGGAAGTCTTTGGGTCCGATGACCGACCGGCTCAACTTCTTCGATGGACGCAGGAATTTCATTTATAAGCCTGTCCCGCAGAGGAATCAAGTGTGCCATTCTGGATTCCAACTCTCCTGCTGCAATTTCCGCGGCCTTGCCCATCCCCACTATACCTAAAACGTTTTCTGTACCGGCTCTCAAGCCTTGTTCCTGAATACCGCCGTCGATGAGGGGTTCGATTCTGACGCCCTTCCGGACATACAACGCGCCCGTACCGAGGGGACCATAAAACGGGTTTGCAGCCAGGGAAAGGAGGTCCACATTCAAGGCCTTTACATCCACAGGAATTACCCCCACCGTTGCAACTGCATCCGTGTGGAAGGGTACACCGTGTTCGCGGGCTATCTTTCCGATTTCCGCTATGGGCTGAATGCTTCCCACTTCATTGTTCGCGTGCATTACGGAAATGAGAATGGTCCGCGGTGTGATTGCTTTCCGGACATCATCAGGGTCCACGATACCGTACTTGTCCACCGGGAGACGTGTAACTTCAACTCCCTGCTTTTCCAGAGCCTTGATTGCATGCATGATGGAAAAGTGCTCGATGGAGGAAGTAATAATATGATTCCCTCGAGACCGATTGGCAAGAACCATTCCCTTCAATGCCCAGTTATTGGACTCTGTGCCCCCTGAAGTGAACACCATCTCCTGATCCGAAGCATTGATGAGCCCGGCCACCTGGCCCCTGGCTTCTTCGAGCGCTTCCGTGACCTCTTCTCCGAGACTGTGCATACTGGAAGGATTCCCCATCTTTTCCGATAGGAACGGCATCATTGCTTCCACAACTTCAGGAAGCAGCGAACTTGCTGCAACATGATCCATGTTTATGGTTTTCATTCGAACCACCTCCGTTAAATGTCGACAGAGGAATATAAGACGTCAAACAAACGTAAATTATTGTTCCGGCAATTGTCAACGAGCTACTCGCTTTTGGAGAATTGTTCACAAAAGAATCCGGCCGTGATAAACAAATTCAAACGCATTACGAAAAGACGGCGTTGGAGGTGATTATCGTGAGTTCTTCACCCTGGGGAATCACCCGGGACGAGGCTGTGGCCCTTATGGAGCAGTATCTCGAAACAGACAGCATGCGAAAGCACTGTCTGGCTTCGGAAGCGATTATGCGCGACCTTGCACCCAGATTCGGCGGCGATCCGGACATGTGGGGGCTTGCAGGTTTGCTCCACGATGTGGATTACAACGAAACCAAAGACACTATGAATCAGCACGGGTTGATGACTGCATCTATTCTTGAGAAACGCGGTGTACATCCCGAGATAATCGATGCCATCAAGCATCATAATGCCGAAAATCTGGGCCTGGTCAGGTCCGAAACCATACATATTGCGCTCACCGCGGCTGAGACCATTACCGGCATGCTGGTTGCCGCAGCTTTGATCAACCCGGACAAGAAGCTTTCGTCATTGAAGGTGAAATCGGTCAAAAAAAGAATGAAGGCCAAGGAATTCGCGCGATCCGTCAACCGCGATCACATACTTCTCTGCGAACAGATCGGAATACCTTTGGATGAGTTTATCGAACTCAGTATCGGTTCCATGTGCAAGATAGCCGACACGTTGGGGCTGTAGGACGCAGGCTCGCTGACTTTGCTGTAATTCTTTGTCCCGCAGGGACTAAAGAAAATAGCCCGGTAATTCATTGCCGGGAATTTGTGTATCAGCCGTCCCTCCGGGACTCGAAAATCATTAGGTTTTTCCTTAACCGGCGATGAATCGCCGGTCTATTGTCAGTTGTTCCTCTGGAACAAACGACCAAAGACACGAGAAGTTGACCCCTATGAGGCAGCAGGGCGTGCGTTAATAGAGAGTTCTGGAATCATGCAGAATAATCCATCTCCGAATTCAACCGAACCTTTGATGGTGATGCTACGCGGCCGAAGCATGCATCCCACTTTGCGTGCAGGAGATGCGCTCTTCGTTAAACCTGCCGTCAAAGTTGTTCCAGGTGACGTTGTAGTCTACCTGTGCCCTCGCGAGAATACGCCAATAGCGCACCGTGTCGTATCCGTTGGCGAAAACGAAATTAAAACCAGAGGCGATAACAACCCAAGCACCGATCTTTTTCCGGTACGTATTTCCGATATCCTGGGGAAAGTGGAGCAGTTTGAACGCAAAGGGTGTCGCAAAAGGCTTCAGGGCGGGTTATGCGGTCGCATACAGGCGCTCTATGTACGAGCCAGGAAGACAGCGATCAATGTTGCCGTTGCCTCTTTCCGGTCGATCTATCGCATGCAGTGTGTTTCCGGAATATTTGCCCGGTTGCTTCCAGTGAAGCCGCGTGTGGTCCGCTTCGAGAATTCGGGAAAACCCCGGATTCAGTTGCTTCTTGGCAAACGAGTCATAGGGGAGATGATTTCTGAAGAAGGTTGGTACATAAAACCTCCTTTCCGGTTGTTTGTAGGAGAGGACTTGCTGCCTACTCCGGGAGAGAACGCTAAAGAGAACAAGCAGACTGTTTGTGCGATTGAGAAGGAGCAATAGTCATGAATATCAAACCGATACGAACAGATGAAGATTATGACACTGCTTGCCGGAGAATCGACGAAATTTTTCACGCAGAGCCCGGAACCCCCGAAGATGATGAACTTGAGATTCTACTCACGTTGGTTGACAAATACGAGGAAGCCCATTTCAAAGTTGGAATGCGGCATTCCATACTTGAAGGTCTTTCCTGATGGGAGCCTGGCCATATCTCCTGATGGCTATTCTGCTTGAAGTGTGCGGCACCACTTGCATGAAGTTGAGCGCAGGATTCACGAAACTGCTGCCTTCCATCCTTATTTTCGTGTTCTACAGCTTGTCCTTTGCTACTTTAACGATATGTCTTAAGTATATAGACGTGAGCGTAGCGTATGCCGTCTGGTCGGGTCTGGGAACGCTCTTGATCGCCATTATCGGAGCAGTGTATTTCAAAGAATCCATGACTCTGATGAAAGCTGTTTCCATTCTTCTCATCATCATAGGCGTAATCGGTGTAAATATGTCCGGAACGAACCATTAATTCCGTATGCGGTCTCATGAACAAAGAAGGAACTGGGCGAAAAAGAATGGTAAACCACTTCCTACAAGAGAGTGTTTCGCCTTTGCTTCACAATATTAGGATTTGTCCAGAGTTGGGGAGATCATCACAATGGAAACACGCATTCGATGGGAAAACGATTTTGAAATGGCGCTGTCCATGGCCAGAGTCCAGGAGAAAAACGTACTCCTCGACTTTTTCAATCCCGGTTGAGGCGCGTGCAAACAACTGGATGCGGTTACGTATTCCAATTCGCGAACTGTTGCATTTGTCCACGATTTCATGATCCCCCTTCGAGTAAATGTCTCCTCCGCTCCACCTTGGGCAAGCCGCTTTGTAATTCAGTACACACCTTCTGTACTCACGCTGGATGAAGAAGGCAGAGAACAAGATCGAACTGTGGGATTTCTGCCGCCGGAAGAATTCATACCAGCTCTCATGTTGGGGAATGTCAAAGCCTTTATCGCTCAGGGTCGCAAACCCAAAGCACGGTTCTTTCTCCAGAAACTCTTGAGCGAATACCCCAGAAGTCAGGCTGCCGCATCTGCAGCAGCATTCAAATCGCGGGTATAGCGGAGCATTCGCTATACGAGTATTAGAAGTTTTTTGGATGGGTTGGGAACCTTCTTACAGATGAATTATAATATGCTCTTGCCTCAGCCAATTTCCTGGCTTTGCATTTGAGTGCCACTCGGCTCAAGGCTCGAGAGTCCCAAAGGGACGAACCATGAATAGCCACGGGTGCAAACCCGTGGGCAGCGGCACCACATTATAAGGGCTCTGACCCTGAAAGGGTCCGCCATTGGATCCATCTGAGTTCAAATTCAACAATAGTGGACCCCGCCAGGGTCCTCATTGCTTGGTTTTGCTATAATTCTCTCCATGGGTTGCACCCATGGCTACCTTTGGATCGCCCCACTAGGGCTCCGGTCAGCACGTCTCAGCCACACTAGCCTTAATAGCCTAACTAAAGGAACAATCCATTTTCAAAGACGATTCCAACATATTACTGCTATGAAAGCGCGCATTTGTTTTACAGTCGAGTTTTGTTGTAATCTCCTGCAAACTTCAAGAAGTCGGCGTAGGCTGTATCCAGATCGTAGTTTAATTTGTGAGAATGGGTTGCCAGGCCCTGATGGAACCATCTGTACCAGCGATCTATGGACATAGGGTCCGCGTCGATCAACTTTTCAAAAAGCTCTGTCCCGGGATACGGAGTTACCATATTGACTTCCACGTGATCCGGTTTTGCATCTTCAATCAGCTTTTTGGAGAGTTCCACATCTTCCGGTCCCTCGTCGGGAAAACCGATCATGAAGAAGGCGTGGGAACGGATTCCTGCACCCCGCAGGAGCGACAACGCCCTCTTGACCTGATCGTTCGTTTCTCCTTTACGGATGGATTTCAGTATCTTCGGGCTGCCGCTTTCCACTCCCAGGGTGACCCTTTTGAAATTTGCCTGGTGCATTTTTTCAACAAGGGTCTCATCCAGAGTGTCCGCTCGAACTCCACCGGTGAACTCGAATCGATTGAGGTTTTCTGCAATGATTCTTTCCAGGAGTGCAATCGTACGCTTGCGGTTTACCGTAAACGTGTCGTCCACGACTTTGACGACCCACCTGCCGGGATAATCAGGCCGTGACTCTGCACTTCTCGCCAGCATGTGCAGTTCTTGGACAATTGAATCCGTCGATCTCAGCCGAACGCTCTTGCCCCAGATATTTCTGGATGCGCAGTACCCGCAGTTGAAAGGGCATCCTCGCCCGGTCATGATGACTTCGCCAAAGTAGTCTTCCCTGGGAATGAGAGACCGGTCCGGAATGGGCAAAGAGTCTATGGATTCAATGAGTTTTCCCCGCGGATTGACTGTTATGGAAGTATCATATCTCCACGCGAGGGAGGGAACATCTTTGTACGATTCCGATTTCTCAAATTTGTGGAGCAGTTCGACGAGAGTCTCCTCGCCTTCTCCCATTATAACCATATCTGCAGAGGTGTACTGCATGCTCTGCTCAGGGAGCACCGTAGGGTGACTTCCTCCGAGCACCACGGGCAGTCCTGCTTTCTTCAATCTATGGACCAGCAACTTCACCGTATCCATGTTTCCGGAATTACAAGTGATGCCCACCAATCCGGGATTCTCTGCCAGGATTCTCTTTTCGATTTCCAGCCAAAGAGCATGGTCAGCGCTTTCAAGGAGTTCGATCATCCGGGGTATGCCGTTATTCATGATGATTTCAGGGTCCGTCTCGCCCTGCGGAGGTTCTAACCCGGGGACGCTTATGTTCTCGCCGTCTATGACAGCAATGTCGTGCTGGCTCCGGTTTTTTGCGTACGTAGCCAGATAGAGAAGATTCAAAGGATACGTCTTCATTTTGGGAGTCGTGACCCCGAACAATGCGTAAAACGGGGGCCGTACGAGAACAGCTTTCATTTCGGGGGAATCCTCTCAGACAAGAGTGCGGAACAAGCGGATGTATGATTCCACCCGCCTGTCCCAGGAATGCTCTGAAGCCATAGTGTGCATTACTTTTTGTCGCGTACGTCTAAAATCGTGATGTAACATGTTTTCAGCCTTGGAAACCAGGTCTTCCACATCGTCGAAGCGGAACGTATCGCCAAATTCCATCTTTTGCACCAGTCCGTTGTTCACGATAGGTTCTTCCGAGAGCACCGGAAGGCCTCCGCGCAGATAATTGAGAATTTTGGATACGTCGTTATCGAATGGATACGGCCCGGTGGCAAGGGCAAGCCCAATGGAAGCGTGACGCACATAGTCCCAGATCAAAGGTTCGGGAAGCTCGCCGTGATCTGTTATCAACGGATTGAGCGAACATGATTCGTCCCCTCCGTACATGCAAGCTTTATTCGCACCGATGAAATGGATTTTGCACCGGCCCGCCATCATTTCGGCAACGCGGTTCACCATGTTGACCATGCGGGGGGCAGCGAGACTCCCCAGAAACAGCAAGACGGGTCGATCGTGGCTGAACGGATTCCCCTGTTCGGACGGTAGTTCGGACGGGCAACCCGTAGGGATAAGCTCAGTATGCGGCTGGTCTCCGTAGAGAGTGTGCCAGCGATCGGCGTTTTCTTGATTATTGAGCACAAGAGCCGATGCACGATTACGGATCAGCTCCTGACACGCGAGAAGCCGCGCTCTGAATGGCTCGTCTCGCTCCGGGAGTTCCGCGTCAACCACCCTGACGATCCGAGAGACCACCGGCCCTGAGTACTCGCGGATCAGCTCGATGGAATAATGATACGAAGTCTTGAGAATATCGTACTGAGAAGAATTGTTGAGAACTTCGATTCGTCGCACCGGGATAGATCCGTCGATTTTGCCGTCCTGCTGCACCGGGGCTATGATTTCCGCGTGCACTCCTTTCCGGATAAGACCGCCTGCAATGGCTCTCAATCTCACCAGGTCGATTCCGGTGGGTTGGAGAAAAGGGTTTTTGTGGAAAACTATTCCGATGCGCATGGAAACATCTCCGGTATTGGGACGCGATTACGTTAAACTAGTCAGACCCAAAATGGTAGGGGAAGAAACGAGGTATCCATTCAGTTATGCGTGGGAAAAATCCCCCCTCCCCCCCTTTACAAAAGGGGGGTGAAAAAGACACATGCCAATCCCCCCTTAATAAAGGGGGGTTAGGGGGGATTTTGAAAGTCAGTGGTATCATGATCACAGGAGAAGATCTTCTCTACCCCGCGTAACTGAACGGTAACGAAACGAGCACCTGACCGGAGTCCACATGCAACAACGGAATAGAGCGAAACCAAAAGTATGTATTGTCACGCCCGAATACCCGCCGGAACAATGGGGAGGACTCGCCAGAACCGTGCAGCGCGTTTCTTATCATGCTCGTGACATGGGATTGAACACCCACGTGGCAGTCTTTTCCATCGATCCCGAGAATCTCGTTTTGCTCGACGAAAACCACAGGTCGGAATCGCTGGACGGAGTAACCGTTCATCACATTACAGTCGGCAAACAACAGATGAACGAATCTTCTCGGGAAATCTGGGACTGCCCTCACACGTATACTGTTCGGATGATGTACCAGTCTCTGGAAATACTCCATGCAAGAGAGCAGTTCGATTTGTTCCACTCATTCTTCCTGTATCCCGCGGGTTATGTGGCAGGTCTCGTGTCGCGACGATTTCGGAAACCGTCCATCGTTACCATTGTCGGCAATGATATCAAGAAGTACACCTTTAGTCCTGAAAAGGCTGCCATCTGCCGCATAGGACTGGAGAATGCCGATCGAATTGTCGGCTTGAGCAGAGATCTCGTCGAAATGGCCGACGCGTTAGTTCGCATTGAAGAAAAATCCAGAATTATATACAATTCTGTAAGGGTTCCGGATTATTATAGGAACGAGAGAGTCACGAAACAGGGGATGACCCGGATCGGGTGTGCGGGAATATTCAAGTATGCCAAAGGATTGCCATACCTGTTAAAAGCTGCGGCCTTACTGAAACACGAGTATGGATTTGTCTTGGAGCTCCGGGGACATTTGCGAGAATCGGAGACCCAGGTTTTTGACAGAATGTTGGAACATACCGGAATGAGCGGACATGTGCATCTCCTGGAACCTGTGACTCACGAACGGATTTCGGAATGGATGGATTCCCTGGATCTCTTTGTGCTCCCTTCAGTATCGGAAGGGTGCCCCAATATTCTCATGGAAGCGATGGCTTCGGGAGTGCCTTCCATTGCCACGAACACCGGAGCAATCGGCGGACTGATCGAGAACGGGACATCCGGACTGATCGTGCCATGGGGGGATTCCAAAGCTCTTGCAGGAGCAATGTCACACATGATGCAGAATCCTGAACTGGCACGAAACATGGGTTTGGCCGGCCGTGAAAGAATGCGCAAATTTTCTTCAGACCGGGAGTTTTATGCATGGCGTGAATTGTATAGAGAATTGCTGGAGTTCTGAATGGGCTCAAATAGAAGACCGTATCCCGAAAACCATTGGCTCAGGTCCGAAAACCCTGAGCAGGCTCTCGAGACTTACCTAAGGCAACAGAGTCTGGCCTACAGCCGCACGAAGAACGGGTTCGTGCAGGAATTGCTGGGAGACCTGCGAGGTAAGCGGGTCCTCGATTACGGCTGCGGAGGAGGTCTTTTCGCGGTTCATGCAGCAAAGAACGGCGCTGCTCGCGTTATCGCTGTGGATGCCGAGGAATCCGCTCTGGAAACGGCACGCTATTTTGCCATGCGTGAGGGTGTCGAATCCATGTGCACGTTCATGGTGCACGAGGAATTTCCCACGTTTCCCAATGGTGAACGCTTTGATGTCATTCTCATGAAAGACGTCATCGAACACGTCCTGGACGATGCTGCACTGCTCGATAAAGCCGCTTTGGCCGTGGTCCCTGGAGGACAGCTCATCGTGAGCACCCAGAACGCACTCTCCGTGAATTACTTGATTCAAGGTACGTATCATCGATGGTGGTTGGGTAACAAAAATTGGTACGGATGGGATGAGACCCACGTGCGTTTTTACACTTCTATGTCCCTGAAACGGAAGCTCAAGAGAGCAGGCTTCTCCTGCACTGATTGGAGGTCGGTATACCTCATCCCGTATAAGCTTCCGGCACCTCCGGGGTCAGGCAAAGAGTTCTTCCGCATTGATGTTCTCAGCGAAGTAGATCGCATTCTTGGAGGAATATTCCCTTACAACCGGCTCGGCTGGAACATCATTGTGAAAGCGGAGGCTTCGCCTTTGGTAAAGGAACGTACGCATGCCCTTCACTCGATTCCCGGAGTACTCCCTGTGACCCCGGCTGCCATCTGCAAAGAAGTCTGATCCCTCGAATCGTCCCTCATTCCCATTTACACCAGTGCCAAAAATTCTGTCGTTTATCTCGCGTGTGAATTACAAGGATATTGGTGGCGACCGGCGTCTCGAGGCTGTCTCAAAATTCTCGAATACGCAACACATCGTGCCACGATTCACCATCATTGTAGGGGTAGGCCTAGTGCCTACCCACATTTGGGCGGACTCGCAGGTCCGCCCCTACAATCAGGCCGGGAAGCCAATGAGGAATTCGTGTTACGATCTGGGGTTAAATTTCGATTTTTGAGACGGTCTCTCTCTGCCGGTCCATTATAGCGATATCATATATTAATATTGAAGATGTGCCGGCACGGAGGCCGGCACCCACCAATACTCCTTTTTCTGAATCAGACATTAGTTTTGGCACTTACTATAGATGAAAAAATAAGTCTTGCTCGCAGCAATCCTCAATGGTAATCTGCAAAATAGGTTATTTAAGCGCGTAAACGTGGATGCTAGCTAACTGGGCCGGATGCCGTGGTCCATATTACTTCAAGAGTTAAGTCGACGCGTTTAAACCCGGTTTCCGCCAGCTTGGTTTTGCTACCCGCCCCGCCTGATTGGAAAGCCGACAATCGGACTTTCCAGGTGCATACGATGATCTTCCAACGAATATACGGTTCCAAGGAACCTAATGTGACCATAAAAACAGGGGGTCAACATGAATTCGATGGTGGTTCTCATCGTGGGTTTCGTCGTTGCTGTAATCGGCTATCGATTCTATGCCAGGTACATCGACAGCAAGGTGATTCAGGCTGATTCAAAGAGAATGACGCCTGCCAGGATGTACATGGATGGCGTGGAGTTCATGCCGACCAGCAAAAATATCCTCTACGGCTACCAATTCAAATCAATCGCCGGCGCCGGCCCGATAATAGGCCCCATAATAGCGATACAGTGGGGCTGGCTTCCTGCTCTCATCTGGATTCTGGCAGGAACGTTCTTTATTGGTTGGGTGCATGATTACTCCAGCGCAGTAATTGCAATGAGAAATGACGGGGCATCTTTCGGCGGATTGAGTCACCGCTTGATTTCACCTAGGGCGAGGCTCATTTTGCTCTCGTTTATCTACTTCTACCTTTTGCTCATCGTCGGAGCTTTCGGAAACGTCGTCGTGAGCACCGCGGTAACCTTGAAAGCTGCTCCCATGGCGTGGTTGTTCCTGACCATAGCAGGTGTCCTTTGCGGTCAGATGATTTACAGGTGGAAGCGGGACATCATACTTACCACAGTAGTCACTGTGTTGATCGCCATGATAGGTATCTATTTAGGCAGATGGATTCCTTCCGACAGCATTTTGGGAGCCGATCTGGCAGGCAGCCGGGTCTTATGGGCAATTGCAGCCTTCGTATTCTGTTATTTCGCGGCTGTGCTCCCCATTTGGAGATTCGCGCTTCCCATCAACTATGTGGCGGCGTACATAGTCTTCCTCGGACTGTTGTTCGGCATAATCGGAATTTTCGTACTGAGACCGGATTTCACGCTTCCTGCTTACACCAGTTTCGACATCAAAATCGGCCCTCTTTGGCCGATAATGTTCGTGACCATAGCGTGTGGAGCGATTTCGGGATGGCACAGCATCGTGTCCAGCTCCGGGACGGCCAGACAGCTTGAAAACGAGCTTGACGCACGACCTGTCGGCGCAGGAGTCATGTTCCTGGAAATGATGCTCGCCCTTTTTGCTCTCATTATAGCAGGAACCATTTATGCTTCTGCAAACGAATATGCTGCAGCGGTGGCGGCCGGACCTGCCCGGGTGTTTGCCGCGGGTGTTGCCAAGTTCCTCAATGCTTTGGGATTGCCTCTGGAGTTGGGACAGGCTTACGGATCGGTCATGATGATAGTTCTTGCCATCACCATCATGCAACTGGTTGTCCGATTCATGCGGGTTGCGACTTCGGAACTCCTCAGCGATGTAAGCCCCGTATTCAGGAATCCGCACGTAGGGACATTGATCGCGAGTGCTCTTGGAATTTTGCTCGTCTTGACCGGCTGGTGGCAGTATCTCTGGGTACTCTTCGGGGGGGCGAATCAGCTTATGGCCTCACTTGCCTTGCTGTTGACAACTGCATGGCTCATGTCCGAAGGCAAGCCTACAGCCTGGACATTTTATCCCATGATTTTCATGTTCATAACCACAATAGCTGCTCTGCTCGTCACTTCGTATAGGCTCCTCTCGCAGGTTTTCGGAGGAGCATTCAAGGCAACCGAGCAAATCATCGGCAATGGAGTAATGGGATTTGCAGCACTTTTCCTCGTGGTTGCCGCTCTCATCCTTGCCGTTGAAGGTCTTAAGGCTTTCGGTAGATTCCGTGCGATTCGTACCGCAGGAGCCCCTTCCAGAGCGTAATGGAAATAGAATACCGAGGATCTGTTCCTCGGTTCTCTCATTAAGGAGTTCACTGTATGTCAGAAGAAGAAAAGCGACGCTTTAAGTTTCTCCAATCCATCAAGGAATTCGTTTACGGAGTAGCGGCCCATGATTCAGCCCGTTTTGCGCTGAAGACCCGGGCGAGCATGGAACATCTTTTCATTCTGATTACCATGGGGGACATGCTGGGAGTTCCCATTTTACCGCCGTACTATTCTCTCAGACTCTTGCCCTACGTAGTTCCCCAGATCTCCACATGGAAGCGCAGGATGTTGAGAGAGAAAGACTTGACAGACGCCTTGGCTTAAAGGCCAAAACACAGCCCGCACACAATTGCCGCCGGAAACCCGTCCGGCGGCTGACGAACACCGGTAATACCGATGCGCTATCAAAGAAGTGACAATGCTGAAGCCGGCTCCGGTGGGTCTCCGAAGCGAAGTCAGGCTGCGCCGTCTGAAGCGGAGGAGATCCGCTGGAGCCGGCAACCGATCGGCTTCCCGATGTTACTCGTATGAAAGCGCATTGGTACAAGATAATCTTGCGGCATTCCCGCGGATGTAAATGAAGTGCGAAACTCCTGGAGGAGCTATTGGAATGTCTCTAGCCAAAATCTTTGAACAATATCCCGATCGAAGATACATCATGTTCGGCGGTAAGGGCGGATTAGGGAAAACGACTTTTTCCGCAGCCGCTTCCTACTATCTGGCGAAGAATGGAAAGAAGGTCCTGGTGTTTTCTGTGGATCCTCAGGCATCGCTGACGGACATTTTTCAGAAAGATATTTTCGGCAAAGGGCCCACCGAGATTATGCCCAATCTCTATGCGCAAGAAATCGATGCCGATCGCAGGGTAAAAGAGTACCAACAAGAAATACGTCAGAAGATTCTCGACATGTACGGCATGGAAACCATTCCCGAGGAGATAGAGAGTTATATCCAGGCGGCAGCAGCCGAGCCGGCAATGGAAGAGAGCGCTATTTTCGATGAAGTAGTAGACATCGTAGTGAGAGGTGGTTACGATTATTACATCTATGATCTCGTTCCACTGGGCCACGCGCTCTACTACTTGAGCATGGCTTCGGTGTACGATGCCTGGATAGACAAGATCACTGCTCTTCGCGAGCAAATGAGAGAATACGATCAGGTTGCCGCTGTTATCCGTCGCGAAAAGGACATGGAAGAAGATGCCATTCTCAACGAGCTGCTCTTCATTAAAGATCGTATAAACAAATCATCCAGCATACTCACGGATAAAGCCAAAACAGCATTCTTCTTCGTGCTCACCGCAGAGGAAATGGTTATCAAAGACACGATGAAAGCGGCAGAGCTCTTCTCAAAGTTCGATGTGCCCATTAGCGGATATATCGTGAATCGCGTGCTGCCTGAGGAGCTGAAAGCACAGAACATCCCCGAGTACCTGAAGAATCGCTTTTCCATGCAAGAGCATTATCTCAAGGTGATCGACAGGGATTTCTCAGGCCAGATCCTCGCATCGGTCCCGGAAATGGAAAGAGACGTGACAGGCTTGCCCATGATCGAAAAAATGGCTCGCGCCATGTTTGGCGACTTTTAGCAAGAGAGGGGGTAACTGTGAACGAAATATCCATAGACATGAAGCATTTTTTCAGAGATCGTCCCCGTCTCAAATACATCTTCTTCGGCGGCAAAGGCGGCGTAGGCAAAACCGTAATGGCAGCGGCCGCGGCACTTTGGTCTGCCAAACAGGGCAAAAGGACTTTGCTCGCATCGACCAATCCGGTGCACAGCCTGTCGAACTTGTTCGAGCAGAACGTATTCGGCAAACCTGTTACGGTTTGTGATGAGGCGAACTGTTACGCTTTCGAAATTGACACCCGGGATACAATCGAACGTTCCAAGAAAGAGATCCGGGAAAAGATAAACTGGTTTCTCAAGTTCGCAGATATAACGACCAATGCCGAAGAGTTCATCGAATCCGCGACCATGAATCCTGCATTTGAAGAGTCCGCCATGTTTGAAAACATGATGGATCTCATGTTCAAAGACGAATACGATTTTTACGTCTTCGATACTGCTCCCACTGCCAATGCCCGTCGGCTCTTGGGAATGTCCAAAGTGTACGGCCTCTGGGTGGAAAAAATGGTGAAAAGCCGGGAAGAAGCAAAATCTTTACGAGAGTTGCTCTCCTTTTCCAAGAAACAGGAAAAAGACCCGCTCATGGATTATCTTCTGGGGTTCAGGGAAAGAATGGCTCACGCCAAAGAACTGCTCACGGATGAAGCTCTCACGGCTTTCTTCTTCGTGACCCTCCCGGAAAGCCTTCCCATAGCGGTTATCACAAGATTCATGAACTGGTTCTATGAATTCGGCATTCCCGTGGGTGGAGTCGTGGTAAACGGGTTAATCCCCGAGAACCAGTTGGAAGCGGGTTCCGCGGAATTCGTCCGAAATCGGGTGCAAATGCAGAAGGAACATATGGAGGAGATATGGACGATTTTTGATAACAGAGTCCGTGCCATAGTTCCTCTATTCGAGACTGAAGTGAAAGGCAGCACTATGCTTAATCGTCTTGTGGATCATCTTATGGTAGACAATACGGTATAATTTCTCTCCTTGAACCTTGCTTTCTCGAAAGAAGGTTCACCGAGTTCAACTTTATCGCGGCCAGCGCGACCTCAAAAGCAACGTGTTCTTCTCTCTGCTGAATGAGCATGAGACGCATTTTTTTCTGTCACATGCTTTTGAAAGAAGGCTCTTTAATGGAATACAAGAACATTGACGGTGCGGTATATTCGCGTTACGCCCTGAGCCCTCCTATCATCAATTCGGAGTCTGCCTCGGAATACGGAATTCAGGCGCCCTGCCTCATAGAACCGGGACAATACTCAGGCCCCGAGGTAGGACGCAATGTCAAACTGAGGATAGTCGTAAACCGCGGGACCAAGAAGATGACCTGCCATGGAACCATTGACTGGGTGAAAGCAGACGATTCCGGTACATATCATGTCGGGTTCGGCAATCTGTCCCTCAGTGACGAAGAATTTAAAATTCTGATTCCACATTTTGCCATCGATTCTAAAATCCCTGTGGAATTCGTCCCAAGAGTACGTGAAAAAGCTCGCGAAGCAGATCCTGTAGTTGTTACCGCAGTTGCTCAGGAGATTCTGCGGTACAAAGCAGTACATTTTCCTGT
Organism: Desulfomonile tiedjei DSM 6799; assembly: GCF_000266945.1. NCBI lineage: Bacteria > Pseudomonadati > Thermodesulfobacteriota > Desulfomonilia > Desulfomonilales > Desulfomonilaceae > Desulfomonile > Desulfomonile tiedjei. The sequence goes on along the minus strand of NC_018025.1, from coordinate 5,445,438 downwards.
CAGCGTCATCGAACTGATAGACGAGCATCGCGGGGAGGATTCCTTTTCAGAGTTTGTCACAAAAGCGGTACGCTCGTATATCAAACAAGTACAGTGAGATCTCCGGCGGAACCGAAACGGTTCATCATGCATCCTGTATAACTAACGGAGGACTAGATGCAGATGAACACGTTAAGAAGATTGTCGTTGGCTTATGCAGCGGGTAGCGCTGGCGGTTTAGCCAACGGTCTCGCTGTGTGGCTGTTCGGATATCTGGGGATAACGGCAGCAATAGGTGTAAAAATTGCTCCTGCCCTGACCGCCGCCATGCTGTATCCTCGACTTGTGTGGGGAGGGCTATGGGGGTTTTTGTTTCTCTTGCCTTTTCTGAAAAAATCCCTGTTTCTCAGAGGCGTTGTCTACAGCATCCTTCCATCCCTTGTTACGCTGTTCATCATATTCCCCACGAGAGTTCCCAATGGAATGCTCGGTCTTCCACTCGGGACTGCGACACCACTGTTTGTGTTGTTAGTCAATGCCATATGGGGGATTGTCGCATCCTACTGGCTCCATCTCGTGGAAGAACGCCGGTAGCAATTCAGGTCGAAAGGGAGATAGCCGGAGAGGATTATCAGGAAGACGTATTTCCTATGAATCGGTTCAAATGGGGGAACAACCTCAACACCAGTAACCTTGGATCGGCATTCCAAGACAGTTTCCTTGTGCCTGTCCGTCCCGAATGACCGGCACGGAGGCCGGTCGCTACCGGGCACTTACCTGATCCGCCGGACCAGGGAGAACCATCACCAGGATTTCTCACTGACTCTCAACCGAACTAATACCATTTCGCAATTATGCATATAAGATGGCGAAGGCTGGGGTGTTCTGAGCGGAGTGATTAGACGGCCTTGCGTCGTCCGGAGCGAAGGATACCTCCAGCCTGCCGGATTATGAAAAGAAAAGCGAATCGGTATAATTATCTTGTATTGGAGCATGGGATAAACGTCAGAGTTTTTGGCAATCGCTCTATACGTGAATGGATAGAAGATTTCCGGCTTGAAACGTTTCCCAATGCATGCCAGAACAGAGATCTGAAACAGACACAAAAACACTGGAGGATTTGGTGAAAGAGATCAAAAACGTAGCAATCTTCGGAGCAGGCGCTATGGGTGCATACTATGCATCCAGGTTTTTCGAATCATCCGGATTTTCTACCGTGCTGCTTGCCCGGAATCCAAGACACGATCGATTGAAAGCTGAAGGTCTGACGGTCAACGGAAAGCACTATTCCATACCCGTGGTACACCCGGATGAAACTGCTTCACCCGCCGATCTTATAATCGTGGCCCTTAAGAACCACCATCTTCCAGAAGCGGCACACGATTTGAAGAATCTGGTCGGTGAGGGAACAACTCTCATTTCCGTAATGAACGGCCTGGACAGCGAAGAATATCTCGGCTCCATCTATGGCATGGATAAAGTGCTCTATGCCATAGCCGTTGGCATTGATGCTCTTCGGCAAGGAAACGAAATCACTTACACCAATCCGGGCAAGATTTATTTTGGGGAGTCCGACAATACGATTCCCAACGAACGAGTCCTGAATGTTCGGAATGCATTCGAACGAGCCGGGCTCGCATCTGAGATACCTGCCGATATGATGCGCATGCTGTGGTGGAAATTCATGATCAACGTGGGGATAAACCAGGCGTCTGCTGTCATGCGGGTGCCCTACGGAGTCTTTCAGACTTCTCCGGATGCCCAAAAATTAATGGAAATGTTAATGCGGGAGGTCTTGGCATTAGCACATCGTCTCAGGGTGAACCTCGTTGAGCAGGACCTGAACGAGTGGTCTAAAGTTCTTAATTCCCTGTCCCCTCAGGGAAAGACTTCTATGCTCCAGGATATTGAAGCAGGACGAAAAACGGAGGTAGAGTCATTCGCCGGGAAAATGGTTGAACTGGGCAAAATCCACGGAATACCGACACCTGCAAACGAAGTTGTACTGAGCATTATCCATGTGCTGGAGCAAACCAGAGCTTGATTTCTCATGTCGGAAATTCCGTTTTGGGACTCGGGGAACAGAATTATCCCCTCGTTCAGGTATAATTGTACCCGCATTCCGAAAGAACATTCTCAGGAATATGCCACAAAGCAAGGAGAATCAGTCCGGGCACAATAACCAGATCGTCCAGATGGCCGATTATCGGGATGAAATCGGGAATCAAATCGATGGGAGACATGAGATAAGCCAGCGCGAGCCATAAGAGCACCTTTGCCGTTCTCGGAGTCTTGGGATGCCGGTACACGGCCCGGTAAACATCGAGGCGAGCTTTCAAGGTACTCGCAACATCTTTGAGAGAAGATTTCAGCGACAACGCTGTGTAGCCTCCGAGAAATATATTGAGAATACACTGAACGAATCCGCCCTATCAAGTAGTACCGGTCCGCTTTTGTTCTTGTAATGTGGCAGGCTTGAGGTATCCTTCGCTCCGGACGACGCAAGGCCGTCTAATCACTCCGCTCAGAACACCTCAGCCTTCGCCATCTTATATGCACAATTGCGAAATGGTATGTCGGTCGGCACGGAGGCCGACCGCTACCGATACTACTTTGCATTGAAGAGGGAATAGTGGAGGATTCTCTCTTGACAAGAGTGTGTCCCTGAATCTCCTCCAAGGCGCTTTTATCATCCCCTGAAACCGAATTTCGTTCAGAAATTCGGTTTCAGGGGATGATAAAAGTTCTTGAAGGGGGTTTGGGGGAAACTTCTTTCAAGAAGTTTCCCCCAATTTTCTTAACTCTTGCGCAGGAAGGTAGGGATATCCAGATCTTCTTCGGTTTCCATGCCAAACTCATCCACAACGGTGAGATGCCTGCTGTTCTTTTCCCGCTGGGTGCGTCGAATGAATGCAGGCATGTGGGAATCTTTCGGTTCCGGTGGAACGATAGTCCGAGCTGACGAACGCTCGACCTTCGGTTCGTCGACATGAGCGGCAGAGGCGGGGGTTCGAGGACTTACCTGGACCTGCTCGGGTTGCTGAACCATGCAGTCTCTGCCGAATCCGGTGGCAATCACGGTGATGTTGACGGCATCGCCCATTTCTTCGTCGATTACTGCACCGAAGATGATGTTTGCATCATCATGGGCCTCATTTTGAATAACAGAGACAGCGTCGTTGATTTCCGACAAGGTCATATTGGAAGAGCCTGTCACATTGATGAGAACTCCACGTGCGCCGGTCATGGAAATATCTTCCAGGAGCGGGCTGTTGATCGCCATGCGAGTGGCTTCTTCGACACGACCTTCGCCGATTGCCGAGCCAGTCCCCATAAGTGCGATGCCTTTTTCCTGCATAATGGTCCGCACGTCCGCGAAGTCGAGGTTGATCAAACCGTTCACGGTTACGAGATCCGAAATTCCGCGTACACCCTGGAGCAACACGTCGTCGGCCTTGCGGAATGCATCGAGAAAGGAGATATCCTTTTTCAATGACAGGAGCCGCTGATTGGGGATGATGATCAACGTGTCCACCTCGCGGCGGAGCATTTCGATCCCTTCTTCGGCCTGACGCATCCGCTTCTTGCCTTCGAACAAGAAAGGCTTGGTCACGACGGCAACAGTGAGTGCTCCTACTTCCTGCCGGGCAATGCGTGCAATGATGGGAGCAGCGCCGGTACCTGTTCCACCACCGAGACCAGCGGTAATGAACACCATGTCGGCGCCTTCCAGCAAGTCGCGGAGATTGTCGTAATCCTCATTTGCCGCTATTCTTCCAACTTCAGGGTCTGCTCCTGCTCCAAGCCCTTTTGTCTGCTGATTTCCGATTTGCAGCTTTGTTTCCGCCAAATTATTCTGGAGGGACTGAGCGTCAGTATTGGCGGCAATGAATTCCACGCCGGTCAAACCTGACCGTATCATGTTGTTTACGGCGTTTCCGCCTCCGCCGCCTACACCTATTACTCGAATCAGAGCGTTACGATCGGATTGGACTTCAAAGTCCAGCATAGCCGGTACCTCCTCACATTAGAAATCTTTCGTCCCTTCCAGACAATGCCGAATTCCTCCGACGTGCCGGCATATTGCATTACATGTATTTCATCAAAATGCTTCGGTAAACCATTGTTTCATGCGCCCCATTACCCGGTCGAACATTCCGTTGCCCGCCTGGTAGGACGTGATGTCTACGCTCTTGTTCCGTGCCCCCCAGAGTACCAGTCCGACTCCGGTCGCATAGACAGGTGAATTCACTACGTCCACAAGTCCGCTTATCCCCACAGGGTATCCCAGGCGCACGGGCATATCGAAAATCTGTTCCGCGAGCTCGCAAATTCCTTCAATGGCGACGGTGCCGCCTGTCAGGACAATCCCTGACGCAATGGTTGGAAGCAGGTTGAATCGTTCCAGCTCTCTGCGGACAAGCCCCAGAAGCTCTTCCAACCTTGGTTCCGTGATGTCTGCCAGCCCGCTTCTCGAAAGGACGCGAGGCTGTCGTCCGCCTACTCCCGGAACGGTAATGGTCTCATCCTTGCTCACCATGGAGCCCAGTGCGCAACCGTGGCGTTTCTTTATCTTTTCCGCTTCCACCATGGGTGTCCTGAGCCCCACGGCTATGTCGTTGGTCAATTGTTCTCCGCCTACCGAGATCACCGAGGTATGCTGTATGGACCCCTCGGAGAACACCGCTATGTCGGTTGTTCCACCGCCTATGTCCACAAGAGCCACTCCCAGTTCTTTTTCGTCGGATGAGAGAACAGCTTCTGCTGCAGCCATTTGCTGAAGGATCAAATCATTGACCCTCAAGTTGCTGCGGTTGGCGCAGCGGATAATATTCTGGGCAGCAGAGACCGCACCGGTGATGATGTGTACTTTTGCTTCCAGGCGAACCCCGGCCATTCCGATGGGTTCTTTTATGCCTTCCTGGTCGTCTACCATGAATTCCTGGGGTAGAATGTGGATCACTTCCCGATCCATGGGAATGGCAACGGCCCGGGCTGCATCGATTACTCTCGCCACATCGACGGCGGTCACTTCCCTGTTCTTGATGGCTATGACTCCGTGGGAGTTGATACCTTTTATGTGGCCTCCCGAAATCCCGGCGAACACGGTCTCCGCCCGGCAGCCCGCCATAAGTTCCGCATCGTCAACAGCTTTGCGGATACTGGATACCGTCTGATCGATATTCACCACCACGCCTCGGCGCAATCCTTTGGAGGGAGCAGTGCCCAGACCGATGACATCTATCAGACCCTCGCTATTCACCTGGCCGATTATGGCGCAAATTTTGGTGGTTCCGACATCCAGGCCGACAACGGTGTTCTCGCTTCGTAACATATTTTTCTACCCCTGGAGGTGTGCCTTGTCCCATCGGACCAGCGCACGGTCCTCGAAGTCGAGATTTATTATTCGGGCGTTATTCCATTCTCCCTTTTGCGTCAAGAATCTTTTGAGTCGCCCGAACTTTTGGAGTTTGCCTTCAAAATCATTCTTGCCGAGTACAATGGTTTTTCCTGAACCTGTTTGCAGTGTCAGTCCTTCATCCGGATCGATTCTGATTTCGGATATGCCATTAGGATCGAGTTCCGCACCCGATCTTTCCACACTGTCCAGGAGCAAAAGACCGATCCTGATCATTTCCTGAATTTCGGCACCCTTGGTCTTCAGATCTTCCGGTCGGACACCCGTGAACAGCGGCAGACCAAGGGGATCTCCGGGCAGATGCCTTGTGAAGGGCTCCGCCTGTTCATCGACGTAGTACAGATTCCCCGCCACCAGAATTGCCCTGGGAGTCCGTTCTTCGATTTCGATTATAAGCTGCCCGGGAAAGCGCCTGTAAACGGACGCGGATCGTATCCACGGATGTCTCTTGAGGCGAGCCGCAATGGCGCTCAGGTCTACGGTAAGCAGATTGATGTTCCCTTCCAGTTCCGAAGCTTCCACAACTTCGGCTCTGGAGAGCTTACGATTGCCGGTCACATCCACCTGTTTAAGATTGAAATAGGGAACGTGCAGAAACAGAATATAGATAAGCACAGCCGCGAGAAGAGCGTCAATTCCGAGAAAGGTGAAGAGAGCATACTTCAGGAGCTTGCGATTACGGTTCTTTTTTGCCGAAGGATCGTCTTGACCTGGTTTCGGAAGCCTATTTTCAATAATCAGAGGACGTCGCATTTCACTCATGGGTCGAACCCTCGCTTATAACACAGAGCTCGAGTTCAAGATCTACATGCTCTCTCCGAAACACTTCATTCCGGATCGTTTCTATGAGCCGAAGAACATCTTCAGCAGTAGCGTTTCCAGTGTTGACGATAAAATTCGCATGCACTTCGGAGACCTGTGCCCCACCTGCCTGCATTCCTTTGAATCCTAATCGATCGATGAGCGAACCTGCCGGGAGGTCGGGCGACGGGTTCTTGAATACGCATCCGGCGCTCGGCCTGTCAGTAGGTTGCTTTTTCCTGCGGAGGGACCGAGCCGATTCCAGTTCTTCTTCGATAAAGCCCTGTTCTGCACGAACAAGCCTGATGATGCCCCTGATGGCCACGGAGCCTGCAGGCAGGCACATGGTTCGATACGTATAGTTCAGATCTTCTTTCGGTATCAAAATTTCCTTACCTGCGCGATCTACGAGGGAAATACTTTCAAGAAGATCTCCTATGGAAATACCACCGGCTCCTGCATTTGTCGCCACGCCTCCACCGAAAGATCCGGGAATACCCCAAAGAGCTTCCATTCCATGGAGCCCGGCTTTGCACGCACGTGAAACTGCGGCCGGCAAAGGCACGCCGGCGCTCAGGGTGACACGACAGCGGTCCGATCCGTTCTGGTGAATTTCCCATTCATCCAGTGCCGCGGTCCGGATGACCACACCCCGGAAGCCGTTGTCATGGAAGAGCACGTTCGTGCCTGCCCCCAGGATGAGGTAATCGATGTGTTCTTCGTGCAGATAACGGAGCAAGTTCCCGAGTTCGCTGGAATTTGTCGGTTCCACCAAAAGGTCGGCCGGTCCGCCGATTTTGAACGAAGTAAACCCGCTCAGGGCAGCGTTTTGCAGCAGTCTGCCTCTGATGATGTTTCGGATTTCTTCGATGTGGCGTTCCACGAGCATTACTTCCGGGATTCCTCTCTTTTCCGCAATTCTTCCAGGATTTCCGGTCCGATCCGGGTGACGTCACCAGCTCCGAGGGTTATCAGCATGTCTCCGGGTTTGAGATCCTTTGCCACCTCTGCAGGTATTGCCTGCCTGTCCGGGAGAAAGCGCACTGTTTTATGACCCCTGCTGTGAATTCCCTGGCTCAAGGCCCAGCCTGTTACGCCTTCAATCGGCTTTTCGCTCGCAGGGTAAATATCCATGACATAGAGCAAGTCCGCATCGTGGAAACACGTCAGAAAATCCTGAAAGAGCGCCTGGGTTCGCGTGTACCGATGGGGTTGAAACAACACCGCGATCCTGCTGGGGGCAATCTGACGTGCCGCCTGGAGCACTGCACGAATTTCCGTCGGATGATGTCCGTAATCGTCGATTATCGTAATCCCGTCAGCTTTTCCCCGAACCGTAAAGCGACGCTGAACACCGGGGAAACTCTCAAGAGCTTCCTGGGTGCATGCAAAAGGAACATCAAAGAGATCCGCCACTGTTACTGCTGCCAGCGAATCGACCAGATTGTGGATACCCGGCATAGGAAGACGAATTTCACCGAGTCGCGTGTGTTCCTTGTACACTTCAAAGCTTGTCACCCCGGATTCGAAGACCGGTCTGCGAGCATGAAAATTTGCCTGGGTCGACAATCCATACGTGATGAATCGCTTCTCGATATGCGGAATAATGTTCTGAACCTGCGGATCGTCCAGGCACACGATGGCATATCCATAAAAGGGAATGCGATTGATATATTCCAGGAATACGGACCTGATCTCCTCGATGGAGCTGTAACAATCGAGGTGCTCCAGATCCATATTCGTGACCACTGCTATTGTGGGAAACAGTTTCAGGAACGATCGATCCGACTCGTCAGCCTCGGCAACGAGCAAATCTCCTGCACCGAGCCGTGCACCACTGCCCAGGGTATCCAGTTTTCCGCCGATGACTACGGTGGGGTCCAGTCCCGCTGCAGACAAGACCGATGCAATCATCGAAGTGGTCGTGGTCTTGCCGTGCATTCCTGCAACCGTTACGGACGTCTGCATGCGCATCAATTCGGCAAGCATTTCAGCACGGGGAATAATTGGAATCATGCGTTCCCGCGCAGCCATAAGTTCGGGATTATCCATAGAAACGGCTGATGAAAAAACCACCACGTCTGCCTTTTCCAGGTGGTCCCTGTGATGACCGATCCAGATGCGAGCCCCGAGTTCTTTCAGTCGTTCGGTCATGCCCGAACCACGAACATCAGATCCGCTTATGCCAAAACCAAGCGCCAGCATGATTTCGGCAATCCCGCTCATGCCCACACCGCCGATGCCGACGAAATGAACGTCTTTAACCTGTTTGAAGAGCGTTCCGATCATCTCGGGCTCCTTTCCAGGTTGAGAAGTTCCCGGGCGATTTCTCGAGCAGCATAAGGACGTCCTGCTTGTTTTGCATTCTCTGCCATCTGTGCCAGTAATTCTCCGTTATCGATTAATTTTCCTATTTCTTTGAGCAGTGTACCATTCATCAAATTCGAATCTTTCACCACGCGGACAGCCCCTATCGCTTCGAGCACCGCTGCATTTCGAGCCTGGTGATCGCCGATTGCGTACGGGTACGGGATCACTATAGCGGGTTTTCCGAGTGCTGTGATTTCCGCCAGGGAGGCAGCTCCACTTCGGCACACGATCAGATCCGCCCAATGATACGCGGATCCCATATCATTGATGAATTCTTTTACTTCAGCCTGAATCCCTGCTTCTTCATACGCCGATTTCACCTCTTCCACCGCATCACGGCCGGTCTGATGAAGAATTCTGAGGCGATCCGCAAATTCCGCGATACTCGACACATTATCGATAATGGATTGGTTAATACTCCTTGCACCTCTGGAACCTCCAAAGATGAGAAGCCTGAATTCATCCTGCTGTTTCGGAAATTCTCTGCTACTCAGCAAGACTTCCTGTCTCACAGGATTGCCGGTCAGGATCGTCCTGTTGGATGGAGTAACAGGCTCGGTGTCCTGCCATGATATAAAAATACGATCCACAATCTTCGTAAGGGCCTGATTCGTTGTTCCCATGACAGAATTCTGTTCCTGAATCGCCGTGGGTATGCCCATGATTCTGCCGGCAAACACCGTCGGTCCTGACGCATAGCCGCCCACGCCCAAAACGCATCCCGGTTTGAATTCTCTGAGAAGAAATATTGACTGAAGCACTCCTACAGGTATTTCCACGGCTGACAATATGCTGTTGATTATGCCGGTCTTCATCATTCCCCGAGCGGTGATGAATCTGATGGGGAATTCGGTTGTCGGAATAATTCTGGCTTCGATACCGTTTTTTGTTCCCACAAAGAGAACCTCTGCGCCGGGATCTTCGGATTTCAGCGCACGGGCGATTGCGAGCGCCGGGAATAAGTGTCCGCCTGTTCCGCCTCCGGCAATAACTAATCTCATGGCTTCTCCTCACGAGCTTTCGATTGTGCGCTCCGGGTTATTGCCATAAGAATTCCTATTCCGGCAAGGTTCATGACCAAAGAGGTGCCGCCAAGCGAAACCAGCGGCAATGGCAATCCTTTCGTGGGAAGCAGTCCCATGGTGACTGCCATATTGACCATAGCCTGCAATCCAATAAGTGAAGTGATGCCGAATGCAAGCAGCCGTTGAAATTTATCGGTGTTTCGGATCGCAACAACCAGTCCTCGGCAGATCAGGAGATAGAACAAGAGAATCATGAAGAGGACACCGAGAAGACCCAACTCTTCCCCCACAACGGAGAAAATAAAATCCGTGTGAGGTTGAGGAAGGTAAAAAAGCTTTTGGATTCCTTTCCCGATCCCGGCTCCTGTCCAACCCCCACACGCGAACGCTATCAGGCTCTGAATGATGTGGAAGCCCGTATTCAGGCGATCCCCGAACGGATTCAGAAAGGCCATTAATCGCGCCCATCGGTAATCAGCACTCACAGCCACATATATGAGAAAGGGTAAACACAGGATTGCGCTGCCCACCAGATGCTGCAGCCGCACGCCGGCGACAAAGAGCATGAGGAATCCAACTATGGTCACGATCACCGCGGTACCGAAATCCGGCTGTAAAAGCACGAAGAACACCACTACTCCCATGACCAGGATGTGAGGCAGGAATCCCACAGCAAAGTCTCGTATCCCGTCGCCTTTCTTGGCAAGAGACCGGGCAAGAAATATGATCAGCGCATATTTTATGAACTCCGAAGGCTGCAAGAAAAAACCCAAAGGCAAACTGATCCATCTGTTAGAGCCGCCCATTTTGGCCCCGATTCCCGGAACGAACACAAGTATGAGGGCCAACATGCCGAGAACCATAAGCGGCACGGCAGTTCGTTTCCAGAAGTCCGGGTTGATCAGAGAGACCAGGTACATTATTCCGAGCCCCACCACCATGGCCAGGCCCTGTTTCTTCGTGTAGTAGAACCCGTCTCCGAATTTGGCAACCGCAATCATATACCCCGCGGAGGTAACCATGACGATTCCTATGGTCAGAATCACAACCACCAGCGCCAGAAGAAACGGATCGGGTCCCAACATTCTCCGTGCGGGGGAATTTCCTGGGATTTGCGGGGTCAGGGCAGGTTCCATACGTTACTCTCGGAAAGATTCTCAGACCATACGTCTGAGCGGCTGATACGATTCCGCCCCGGGAAATTTTCCGGGAAGCTTTCTCGTTTGAGGATTTTTCTCGGTAGATCCGCAAAGGTTCGCATTGCCGGACTGCAAGATCGAGCAGGAAACGGAGCACATTCGATCGACGTTTCCTAATCGAACTCCGTAATAATTCTTCTTTCTTCCTTTCACTGCGATTTCCCCTCCAGTTCGTTTACCGGAGCTTCAAGGTTCCCAATGCCAAGAGAGCGAAGATCACGGATATGATCCAGAATCGTACAATCACCTTGGGCTCGGGCCAGCCTTTCAGCTCAAAATGATGGTGAATGGGCGCCATGTTGAAGATTCGTTTGCCAGTGGTCTTGAAAGACGCTACCTGCAGAATCACCGACACCGCTTCAATAACGAATACGCCGCCTGCAATCGCCAGAAGAATTTCATGTTTGGTTACCACTGCCACGGCACCCAACAATCCTCCGAGTGACAGCGACCCCACGTCTCCCATGAACACTTCCGCAGGGTATGCGTTGTACCAGAGGAATCCCAGACCTGCGCCCAGCATAGCGCCGCAGAGGACTGTCAGCTCTCCGGCTCCAGGCACGTAAGAAACCTGGAGATAATGCGCCAGCTTCAAATGACCTGCGATATAAGCAAAGACCAGGTATGTGGCCGCGCAGATCATCACAGGACCGATTGCCAGACCGTCCAGCCCATCAGTCAGATTGACTGCATTAGAAGCCCCGGCAATAACCAGGGCAACAAACGGGATATACAGAATTCCCAAGTCGGGGTTTACGTTCTTGAAAAAAGGAACCGCAAGCGTTGTCTTGAATGCAGGATCGAGCCATAGCACGAACCCGACAATACCGCCTATGAGAAACTGAAACAGGAGTTTCCGTTTTCCTGAGAGTCCTCTGTGGTTCCTGCGGGTTATCTTGAGATAATCGTCAAAGAAACCGATTGCCCCATATCCAAGGACAACCAGCAGGACAATCCAGAAATACAGGTTATCCAGCCTTGTCCAAAGCAAACACGAGAAAGTCATGGCGAAAATTATCAGGAGTCCGCCCATGGTTGGCGTGCCGCTCTTTTCAAGGTGACTCTTTGGGCCGTCATCCCGTACCATTTGGCCGATCTGGAACGCTCGAAGATAATCCACAAGTGGACGACCGAGTAAAAAGCTAATCATAAGTGCGGTGAGCGTAGCCATGATCGCTCGAAACGTTATGTACTTGAATACATTAAACAAGATAAGCTGTGAACTCAAGGGATAGAGCAGATGATACAACATGGCTATTGCGCCTCCAGAATCCGATCGGCCATGGTTTCCATCTTCATAGCACGTGATCCCTTGACCAGAATAGAACCGAACTGCTTAATATCAGAACCGATTATGCTCCAGGCTTCATCCTTGTCCCCGGCCAAGATCAGTCTGTCAGCGCTTCCGCCCGCAGCTTGAAAACCCGAAGCAAAAGCCTGTCCGAAGCTGCCGATAAAGATTATTCGATCGATGCCCAACCGTGCCGTTTCCTCTCCTATTTGGCTGTGGAGCAATTCCGATTGGCTGCCCAATTCTTTCATGTCAGCTAAAAGCGCAAGTTTCCCATGATTGGGTCTTGACGCCAGAACTTCCAGTGCAGCTCGTACGGATTGCGGATTTGCATTGTAGCAGTCTCTGATCAGTATTCGACCGCCGGAAAGCTGAACGATCTCCATGCGTAAAGCTGGAGGAGCAAAGTTGCTCAGTGCTTCCGCGATGTCGTCCGGAGTGACTCCCACTGCATATGCCGCTGCCGCAGCAGCAAGCGCATTGCTGATATTGTGCTTTCCCCGTACCCGAAGGCTTATCTCTGCCTTGCCTCCAGGCGACCGAAGCTGAAAAACGGTTCTTTCCGACAACGACACGATATCTTCAGCTCTGAAATCTCCTGATTCGATACCGAACCTCACGATTTTACAGGAGACTTCTCGAGTCAGACTCTCCAAATACGAATTCCCGTGGGGAAGCACCGCTGTACCGGAATCGGCCAGTGCTCGAACCAGCTTGAACTTTTCCGCTGCCACGTTTTCGATCGTGCCGAGTCCTTCAAGGTGAACCGGACCTATAGTGGTTATCACGGCTACATCCGGCAGAGCGGCTCGAGCTAAATGTTCCATTTCACCATTGGTGTTTATCCCTGCTTCCACCACTGCCAAGGTGTGATGAGGGCCAAGGTTCAGAACGGTCATGGGCAGACCGATCATATTGTTCAGATTGCCTTTGGAAACCAAAGGCCTATGGGAACGCCCCACTGCTGAGGCTATCATCTCCTTGACTGTAGTTTTGCCCGAGGAACCCGTGACGGCGATCAGGGGGACGTGACTTTTCGAACGGTGGGCTGATGCAAGGTCAGACAACGATCGGAGAGTGTCCTGAACCTGGATCAGGACAATATTGGGGAAACGTTTGAGGTTTTCCCTGGTATCATCGCCGCTCCACAGACATCCTCGGGCTCCGGCTTCCAGGGCCGGAAGGGCAAAATCATGGCCGTCGAAACTGTCTCCTTTCAAAGGAACGAACAGATCTCCGGCTGTTATATCTCTTGAATCCGTCGATATTGCAGCAAAAGCCGTCTCCGGAGATCCGCACAAAAGCGTCCCCGCACATGCCCGAACAACGTCGGCTGCAATATAAGGTCCGCTGGATGCTCTCATAACGAGCCTTTCCTTTCTCCATTCGGACCTGTTCCGGATGCGTGTTTTCTCAATTCTTTCCGTATCACTTCTCTATCATCAAAAGGATACCGAACTCCTTTGATCTCCTGGTACGTTTCGTGTCCCTTTCCTGCCACGAGGAGAATATCGTCTCGGGAAAGGCGGTCAATCGCCCATGCTATGGCATTCCCGCGATCGGGAATCACTTTGTAGCAGCCGGGGTGCAGGGTTTTTCCATTCAGATCCGCGGGCAAAAGTTTGTACCCGGAATCCCGCACTCCAACTTCCACTTGACGAATGATATCGAGCGGATCTTCAGAACGCGGATTGTCGGATGTGACAATCACGAAATCGCTTCCGGCAGCAGCTTCGGCTCCCATGAGCGGCCGTTTCGCGGTATCGCGGTCGCCGCCGCATCCCATCACGGTAACGATACGGGACCGTTTCATGATTCGAAGCGCATCGAGGACATTCTTCAAGGCATTGGGCGTATGAGCATAATCGACGAATATTATTCCCTGTTCCGATTCCACTCGCTCCAGCCTGCCGGGGACAGCGCGAACTGCAGCCAGTCCTTGTTGTACTGCAGCAATGGGTATCTCCAGACATTCGCATACCGCGACAGCAGCAAGAATGTTCATGAGATTGAATGAACCCGCGAGTGCGGATTCCACTCGCACATTGCCTCTGGGAGTCACTATCGTACCGCGAATACCGTCGGGATCTACGGTGATGTTCAGAGGCCGAACCTCGGAATCTTCGCCAATGCCGTAACCGATAATCGGGTACCCTTGAGTTTCCCGGATCAATCGCAATCCGTATGGATCTTCCCAGTTGATCGCCGCCGCCTTTTTGGATTTGGAGCTGGACGGCAAGAGCCGATCGAACAGGATGCGTTTGGCCAGATAGTACTCTTCCAGGCTGCCGTGATAATCCAAATGGTCCTGAGTCAGATTCGTGAAGACTCCCAGGTCGAACTCGCAGCCCTCGAGTCTGCCGCGATGGAGCCCGTGTGAGGACACTTCCACGAAAGCATGGGTGACCGAGTCTCGGACCATATCGCGAAAAAGCATTTGAAGATCCGACGCTTCCGGAGTGGTATGTGCTGCGGCCTGTTCAGCCGTTCCCCAACGATGCGAAATAGTGCCCACAACACCGGGATATCCGCCTGCTGCTTTGACAATGGATTCGAGGAGAAACGTCAGCGTTGTTTTTCCGTTTGTACCCGTGATCCCGGTGAGTGACAGTTTCTCCGTAGGTCTGCCGTAGACTTCCGCTGCAGCAATACCCAGAGCAGCCCTCGTGTCCGGAACTAGTATCTCCGGCACTTCCTGAGATTGTATGGACCGGCGCTCTGCCATTACTGCAGACGCCCCGGCCTTTAGTGCCGCACCGATATAATTGTGCCCATCGACAACTTCGCCGCGCATGGCTACGAACAGAGAGCCCGGAAGACTCTTCCGGCTGTCATGGTGTACCGCGGTAATCTCTACCGAGGGATCTCCCACAATCTGGGCATTATTGAGAGCATGTGCAATTTCAGACAGTTTCATCGTTACGACTGCTGCCCTTCAAAAAATACGGTGAAAGGCGCCCCTTCCTTGATAGCTTGACCGGGTTTTACGCTTTGCTTTACTGCTTGACCGGTTCCCTGAAACGTGACGTCGCATTTCATTTTGCCGCAAACCTCGAGCGCCTGTCTCATGTCCAGACCTTTCAAGTCCGGAACGATCCATTCGCCGGGTTTGCTCCCTTTGCGCACGTGCACACTCCTCGGCAGCGAAACCGGTTTTTGGAAGCCACCTGATGAGGATGCAAGGATGATTTCCGGAGCACTGGGTTTACTGCCGCACAAAGACAGCACTGCTTCGCCAATTCTGCGGAATAATGGAGCAGCAACCTTCCCGCCGGTTCTGTTCTTGCCGGCAGGCTCATCAATTACCACGTAAATTACCAGCCTGGGTTTTACGCTCATAAGCGCGCCTACGAACGATACCACATATTTGTCCGGAGAATAACCTCCTGCAGGATCCGCCTTTTGCGCGGTGCCGGTCTTCCCGATAACGTCAGCTCCCGGTATTGCTGCGGCACGTCCGGTTCCTCGATCCACAACACCTCGCAAAATCTCGACGATCTTCTCGGATGTGGACTCTTTGATTACTTTCCGGACCAGAACCGGCGAATTCTCTCTGATAGTCTCGCCAACCGCGTTCGTTACGCTTTTCATAAGATGTGGCTGGTACAGCGATCCACCATTGATTGCTGCAGCAAATGCCGAAGCCAATTGCACCGCATTGAGCGATATTCCCTGGCCGAAGCTGATATTAGCTTTAGTCAACACCGACCATTTTGCCGGCATGGCCAGCATTCCGGGCCGTTCTCCGGGGAGATCTACTCCAGTAGGACTGCCGAAACCGAAAGCTGCCAGAATGGCATAAAATTCAGTCTTCTTGAGCTGTTCCGAAATTCGCACTGCACCAATATTGCTCGAGTGAATGATCACATCTTCAAAGGACAGTTTTTTGTAAGGAACAATATCGTGAATTTCCGCTCCGTTATATTTGTATATGCCGTTCCGGCAGTCAAACATCTCGCCCGCCGTAACTCTTCCTAAATCGAGTGCCGCGGCTGCCAGGAAAACCTTGAAGGTCGATCCCGGTTCAAAAGTGTCCGCAACAGCACGATTTCGCCGAACTTCCGCGGGCACTTTCTGAAAGACATTCAAATTGTACGTCGGACGAACAGCCAAAGCCAGAATCTCGCCCGTGTCGGCATTCATGACCACCACGGTTCCGCTCTTGGCCTGCTCTTTTTCAACCGTCTGATCCAATTCCTTTTCGACGATATACTGAATGTTGCGGTCCAGGGTCAGGTGCAGATCGCGTCTGTTAGGATCCTGACCTACAGACGTAAACATTACCGGCCGTCCCAGAGCGTCCCTCTGAGCAGTGATGGGGATGGGCTCGGCCTTGAGATCATCATCATAGTTCAGTTCCAGCCCTTCCAGCCCCTTGGAATCGATCCCTGCGAAACCTATGGCATGAGCTGCAAAACTCTTGAGTGGATAAAAGCGCTGATATTCGGTACTTGTCTCAATCCCCGGCAGATGAGCTTTAATGACTTTTTCCGCGATAATAGGAGAGACCCTCCGCGCAATCCACACAAAAGTCCTGTCGTCGTCAAGCTTTTGCAGGATTTCTTTTTCACTGATTTCCAGAATTTCTGCCAGCGTCTTTGCCGACACTTTTTTATCCGTCACCCTCTTGGGTTTTGCATAAATTGAATTTACTTCCAAACTTGCGGCCATCTGTTCTCCGGATTTGTCGAGGATCATGCCTCTTCGAGCCTCCAGATGGATGACCATGGTACGCTGTTTTTCGGCAAGTTTCTGAAGGTACTCAGCATCTGCGATCTGTAGCTTGTAAGCCTGCACCACGAGATAGAGCGTTCCCGCTGCGAAAAAAACTGCTACCAGGAGTATGCGATACACTTCCCAGTTTACGGATTTTGGCTTACGGTACATGGATCACCTTTCCCACGGAGGGAAATACGAGACCGATTTTCGATGCCTTGTTTTCCAGTTCCCTTGGAGACTGCAAAGAGGCAATTTCCAGGAGAAGTTCCCGTTTCCGCTTTTTCAGGTCATTGTTCTTGTTTTCTGCGCTCGATATCTGGTATCCGATCTGGACCAGTTGCATTCTCGTCCACACATAGAACAGTCCGACAAAAAGGATGGCCACGGAAAGCGCCATTACCATGGCAGGGCTTGCCCGGCGAATGCCTGAATTATCCAGAGCGTTTCTCAAGAAAACACTGGAGAATAATCTGGAAAACAGCCCTTTTGCCTGAGGTCGTTTCACGTTGTCACCCCAACTCTGCCGTCATATCGGACAGTGCTTCGATAACCCGCATCTGGGCAGATCTGGATCTGCGGTTCAACCTGGATTCTTCAGCCGAAGGTTTGATCGGCTTGGGAGTCAAAATCCTCCAGTTTTGGACATCTGGTTTCTTCCTCTGAAAGGAATGCTTTACGGCCCGGTGCTCCAGTGAGTGATACGATACGACGCAAAAACGCCCCCCTTTATTCAGGAGGAGCGGAATCTGCTCCAAAGCCGTCTCCAGATTTTCCAGTTCGGCATTGACTGCAATCCTGAGCGCCTGAAAAGTCCGTGTTGCCGGATGTATCTTTTCTCTCCTCCCACCCAGAGTCCGGGAGACTGTTCTGGCTAAATCCTGAGTCGTGACCAGCTCTCCACGATCTCTGGCGACGATCAACGATCGAGCTAATTTCTTTGAATAGCGCTCCTCACCATATGTTGCAAGTATTTCTTCAAGTTGTTTCACGGAAATCTTGCGCAAATACTCGAGTGCCGATTGTCCCGCGGTAGTATCGAATCTCATGTCAAGAGGGCCTGTTCCTTGAAAACTGAAGCCGCGCTCGGCATCTTCCAACTGATACGATGACAAGCCTAAATCCAGGACTGCTCCGTCTAAAGCGGCAATTCCCAGCTCTGCGAGAATTGTTCGGGCATGATGAAAGCCGCTGTGAACGGGCGTGAATCTTTCCCCGAACCTTTCCAGGCGCTTGGCAGACCTTGCGACAGCTTCCCGGTCCAAATCGACTCCCACAAGTCTCCCATCGGGGTTTGATGCCTCGAGAATTGCTTCCGCGTACCCTCCTCCGCCAAGCGTACCATCGAAATAGATGCCGCCTGATTTCGGACTGAGGGCCTCCAGGACCTCTCGCAGGAGCACGGGGACATGCAAGTTGACCTCCAGAGGGAGTATAGGCTCGCCGGAAGAAAGGACCCCGAACCGCGCCACCATCCTCTGGGGGCTTTTGCGTATTTCCAGCAACGGGCCGGCGGTCGATGGTTCCGGATCTTCTAAAAAAACACTATAACCGGAACCTTCCAATGTCAAGCTATTTTTTGCTTGTCTTTTTGTGAATTAATATTTAAAATACATGGTTTTTTTGAGCGCATCATTTAAAAATCAATCGGTTTCAGGCTCCTGGACTAAGAAGCACGATACGGCATCGACAGACGATCTCGTTAGAGTTATTCAGGACGAATTTTGGTATGCATCTTTAGGATTACACCTGTGTGTCTTTATAAGATTGCCAAAAATCCTAATGTTTATCCCATGCTCCAATACAAGCTACAGGTGGGGACCGGCGTCTCTGCCGGTCCATTCTCTCGATATCATTGATTATTGAATATGTGCCGGCACGGAGGCACGGCACCCACCAATATTCCTAATCTTCAATCGGACATTCATTTTGACAATTGCGATGGACGGTTCGTCCAAAGGCTCGGAATTCAATTTTTCCGTCCATGAGTGAAAGGTAACTACAAATCAGTGTTTTGGGCTTGACGAAAACGGACTCGATAGATACACTACCCATGTGCCGAAGTGGTGGAACTTGGTAGACACACCATCTTGAGGGGGTGGCGGGCGAAAGCTCGTGCCGGTTCGAGTCCGGCCTTCGGCACCAGAAAACGATTCCGGCCCCATGGTCGGATTTTTTAGTTTTGGGACCTACTATACAAATGTGCGTTCAAAGAAGTAACGTCCAGCAAATCCCGGACCGGCATGTCTCCGAAGCGAAGTCAGGCGGTGCCGTTCGTAGCGAAGGAGATTTGCCGGGATCGGCAAATAACAGGTTTCTCAATATTCCTTCTATGAAAGCACTTTGGTACAAAAACACGCCGTCTATCGGTTGCGAGGACCATCATGTCAAGGATCACGCGACTGCTCAGTTGGAATGTAAACGGAATCAGGGGAGTTCAAAAGAAGGGCTTTCTGGAATGGCTGGAGAGAGAGTCTCCGGATATCCTGTGTCTCCAGGAGATAAAAGCTCAACCGGATAATCTCGAAATATGCCTGACAGAGCCCCCCGGCTACACTTCCTATTGGAATTGCGCCCAGAGAAAAGGATATAGCGGTGTGGCGGTGTACACGAAAGAGCGGCCTACAAGCGTAGGACTGACTATGGGTATCGATCGATTCGATGTGGAGGGCCGATTTTTGCGTTTGGATTTTCCTGATTTCATCTTGTTCAATGTGTACTTCCCCAATGGGAAGATGGGGCCGGAGAGACTGCAGTACAAAATGGAATTTTATGATGCATTCCTCTCAATGCTTCAGGAATTACGAAAAGAGCAGCCTCGCCTTGTTTTTGTCGGGGACGTGAATACCGCTCACAACGAAATAGACCTGGCCCGCCCCAAAGCGAACGAGAAAGTTTCCGGTTTTTTGCCGATAGAACGTCGATGGATGGATAAGGTGGTCTCGGAGGGGTATGTTGACACGTTTCGCCATGCCTATCCTGATGCGGTTGAGTATAGCTGGTGGGATCTGAAATCAGGGGCGAGAAAGAGGAACGTGGGTTGGAGAATCGATTACGTATTCGTCACGAAAGAAATGTTACCCTCCGTGAAGCGAGCCTACATCATGCCGGAAGTGATGGGATCCGACCACTGTCCTGTCGGCGTCGATTTGGAAACGGCTTAGATTCCCATCATTTCTAAAAGAACCTTGTGGGGATCATCTTTGATTGTGAAAGCGCCCACCCCGCTGTACGCAGGACGGTACCCTCCAGGGAGCGATCTTATATCATTTCGCAATTATGCATATAAGATGGCGAAGGCCGAGGTGTTCTCAGCGGAGTGATTAGACGGCTTTGCATCGTCCGGAGCGAAGGATACCTCGGCCTCCCAGATTATGAGAAGAAAAGCGAATCGGTATTACGGACAGGCGGAGTTCCTTGTTCAACCGGAACCCCACCCTTGTCGAATCCGATCCGAATGTTTTTATACAAGCCCAGGTATCTTGGCACCGGGCTCCGCAGCCTGAATAAGACTGAGAGCATGCTTGTACACCAGCCTGATGTCATCCCTGTCTTCAATGATTATGCAAAAGCTGTCGAAACTGCGGACATATCCCTTAATGGATTCGCCCGACACGAGAAGCACCTGCACTTCTATACGTGCTTTTCGAACTTGATTAAGAAACTGATCTTGAATATTGAAATGAGTCTTCGGCATTTCCGCACCCCCGTGCACTCATCCCCAGGTAACGGCAGATCAAGCCGATCCGGGGGAAAAATCCCGGTCACAAGCTATGCGCCGAGAAAATTTGTAACCACACATCCGATCCCCTTGATTTCTCTAGGATCAAACCACAAGACATCGGGTTCGGAACGAAACCAAGTAAACTGCCTCTTTGCAAAATGTCGGGTATCCCTCTTCAGCAGGTCCGTTGCCGCCTGGAGATCCATTTCTCCGGCTAGAATCATCCCGGCATGTCGATATCCGAGAGATTGCATGGATTTTAGCTCCCGGCCGTAGCCGAGCTCATATAACGTTTCCGTTTCATCCAATAATCCACCCTCTATCATACTGTCAACCCGGTTATCAATCCGTTCGTACAAATGTGACCTCTCGGGTGTCAATCCGATATAAAGAAAAGTGTACGGCATGTCTCTGAAAGCATGTTCTTCATAAATCTGAGACATTTTTTTCCCGGTAATTTCATAAATCTCCAGAGCTCTGATGATTCTGGTCAGATTGCGGGGGCCGGTCTTAATGGCAGTCTGCGGATCGATTGCAGAAAGTTTCGTGAAAAGAGAGCCCGGCTCGTTTTGCTCGGATTCACGCAACATATTTCTCAAGTTCTCATCTGCAGACGGAAGGTCAGCCATTCCCGCCCGTAATAATTTAATATACAGTCCTGTGCCTCCCACAACAAGAGGAACACGTCCTCGCTCCACGATATCCTGTATTATTTTCCGCGCTTCACGAACGTATTCGCCCGCTGAAAAGCTCTCATCAGGGTCCTTTATGTCGATCATGTGATGGGGCACGATAGCTTGTTCGTCCGGTGAAGGTTTCGCCGACCCGATATCCATGTGCCGATAGACCTGGACTGAATCGGCGGATACGATTTCTCCCTGAATGCGCTCGGCAAGTCGGATTCCTATATCGGTCTTGCCCGCAGCGGTGGGGCCTGCAACAATGATAATCTTTGGTTTCTGTTCTGCAATCACGTGCTTCCTAATCCACACAGATGGGTTCGATTTTCCTTAACGATTCTTGACCATTTCATCAGAGAGTATAATGCATCTCTCTGCATTCAGCCATATGTTGGAAATTGTAACTCATTAGGCTGCAACATCCGCCGGCGCCAATCTCTAAGAAAGATTAGGCGTGTTTTGCATGAAATAGCACTATATTTTTGACTTTAGAACCTGTTATTTATATAATAGCGCTTCCGAACAACTTTTCTCGGATTTGCAATGACATCGTTCACTGTGAAGATTCACGCCGAATCCAGGAGTCGAGAAACTCGTTTGACCAGACGACGTTTCCTTGCACTGAGTACTAGTGGAATTGTCGTGACCAATTCACCGGGCTTTTCTCTTGTGGATGAGTTGACTTCTCTCCTGTATTCGCATCCTGATTACATAGAACCCAGACGAGGCGAAATGTCGCCTCCGAAAAAACAGCAACAAAATAAAGTGCATGATGATACCGGCGATGTCCAGCAGCCGTTATTTCTCACATTCGACGACGGCCCCATGTTCTGCACTGCGCACATATTGGAGCACCTTGCAGCGAGAAAACACAAGGCCACCTTCTTTGTGATCGGGCGGAATCTGGCTAATCCCAAGCTTCGGCACCTGGCTGTAAAAGCATTACATGAAGGCCATGAGATAGCCAATCACTCATACGAGCATCCCAATTTTTCCTGGATTTCCACCAAGCGGGCACAGAAAGAAATTACTGCCACTCATGCGCTAATTGAAGAGGTAATCGAGGAATCCGGAGTTTCGCCCACAAATCAAAACAGATTCTTCCGATTTCCATACGGCGATTCAGGTTCGCAGAGCACGAGACAAGCCTGTGACGAAGTATTATTGGATCTGGGTTACCAAATTGCCGGGTGGGACTTGGACACGAATGATTGGCGCATGGAACTGTACTGGTATGCGCGCTCTTCCGCGCAAGTTATCGGAACGATGTATCGAGCGAAACCGCGGGATGTTGTCCTCCTGCACGATCGAGGAAAGACTGCCGATAATCTTCCTGCAATGTTGCAAGCGGTGGAGACTCGAAAGCTCGTTTCACTTCCGCTTTCTCTTTATGGCGGAACCGAATCGCCTTCTTCTTTGACTCTGGACGACATCTTGCCGATACTCAACAGCTCCCTGAACAGATAGCACGCTTTCTATTATAGAATCTACACGTATGGCGAGTGGAAGGGATTTCGCGATGGGAATGAATGGCTCTTACGTGCCGCAGAACCACATTCAAGTGGAACCGCACTCATAAGAAAAGGGGAACAGAAGAAGACCGGCAATCGTATCCGAACTAGAAACCTTCGGCCTGAATATAGATTCGATTGGCGTCGGGATGATTGCTCAACGGCTTTCCGTGGGCATCGAAACCGGTCGGAGGCAGTTGAGGAAATACTTTAGGCACGGGTCCCCTATCCAGACCGAGCTGATTCGCAATTGCATCAAACGTGTATCTCAATATCCCGAAGGCATGGGATGCAGCCGGATAGGATAGGCTCAAAATCATTAAGAGTACCAGAATCTTCTTTTTCATGGCTTACTTTCCGACAGATTGATGCTCCATGGATACATTTTTTTCCAAGGGATGTCAACACAAATATGCATGAAGAAAATCGAGACATTTGCTTCAACCATTGAAAAATGCATCTTATTTTGCTATGCGGTGATAATCGGTTTTCAAATGCCGATGGAATCGGGAGATTTTCTTCTCACGACTGGGGTAAAGAGGCACATTTTTCCTTTGAACGAATGCCTCCAAACCGTAATCGATGCCGGACGCGGAACACGATTTTATATTTCAAGGATAACTGAATGGATTTTTTGGCGTACACTCTCAAAAAGGTTGTAAGTGTGTTTGTTTATCCGGTCGGGTTTTCTCTCCTCCTGTGGCTCATGGGAATGGTGCTGTGGCTTGCCGGAAAAAAGAACAAGATCTGCTTCGCTTTTTTCGCGGGATCGGGGGCGATTTTGTTGATCATGTCTCTGCCGATAACATCCTTCAATCTGTTCCGTAATCTTGAAAGCAAAGCGGGAACCTATGCCGATCCATCGGAGCTTTCGCGGCTGGACGTCCGGTATGTAGTTGTGCTTGGTGGAGACGTCAGGGCCGGCAGCCTGACTCCAGCGGATCGGATCGCCAGCACATCCCTGATACGAACGCTCGAGGGTATCCGTTTGTGGAAAAGAATTCCCGGAGCCAAGCTGGTTTTTTCCGGAGGAAGCGATAGTCCGGGGGTCATAACTACGGCAGAAGGAATGGCTGCTTTTGCGCATGAAATGGGTATTCCCGGAGATGCGATCATATTGGAAAGCCGTTCTCTGGACACTGAAGAAGAAGCTCGCTTGCTGAAACCACTTCTCGAAAACCAAAAGTTTGCCCTGGTAACAAGCGCGAGTCATATGAACCGAGCACTCGTGAATTTCAGGCGGGTTGGATTGGATCCTATTCCGGCTCCATGCGATTTTCAAGGGAAGACCTTCGTGCCTACCGTGGCGCGCCTTTTCCCTCGAGCGAACGCCCTGGCCGAGTGCAATACGGCGATCCACGAATATCTGGGAATGCTTTTTCTTTGGCTGAAGGATGGAGGGAATCTCGGGACGCCGAAAACGATTTATTCGGATATTCAATCGAACAGGTAAAATTGGAGTAACCATTCAGTTATGTATGGAAAAGGTTTCTGCAGCCCCACAGGGGCTACCCAATAGTAGCCGTGGGTGCAAACCCACGGAAGCGACGGGAAGTCTTTTGCCTTCAAGACCCTGAAAGGGTCCACCAATGGATTTGGAAATCATTGCCTTTTGGTCGACCCTTTCAGGGTCGTTGAACCATACTCATGGACTTGGCGCTGTCCACGGGTTGACACCCGTGGCTAGTATTGAGCCGCCCTTCCAGGGCGCAGAACTCCCTAATGCCCGCTCAAAACTGAATGATTACGAATTGGAGAAATCTTTTAAGAATCGGGCTCAGCTCTGAATCGAAAATGTCGGGTTTATCCCTGGCGTACGGAGTGTTGGAATCGCGGCTGCAGCCAGCGACAGGGGTCCTCAAACACGGAGGCCTGCCTCTGGGGAATGACCAGAACAGAGGCCGGTTCTACCGGGCACCCACAAGAGATGCCCCTACCAGATCTGCATTGTCGTGATCCACCGGACCACAGACGGCCATTAGGAGAATTTCCCGTATGCTGCTGCTTTGAACAGCGTTAATTCGATCTCGATCCCGCATATGCAGAAAGCTTCGGGTATTCGGAGCCTTCAGCCGGAGAGTATTCCGGGACAAGCTCCTGCAATATCAGCCGGACTGTGTCTGCATCGACCCCTCTCATGACGCGTTCCACAGCCTTGTCAATGGAAGCGATCAGTTTCCCTGGATCGACGCTATCTCGATTAAATATTTTGATGTTTGTATGTGTGGTGGCCATGTTGCTCTCTGAAGGCGCGGTCAATTCTTCGAAGAGCTTCTCACCCGGTCTGGGCCCTACAAATACGATGGGAATCTCATCAGGCTCTTTTCCCATGAGCATAAGCAGATGTTGTATCAAATCCATGATTTTGATTGGTTCACCCATTTGCAGGGCCATGATTTCGCCTGAGTTTCCGAGAGCAGCCGCCTGGAGCACCAATGTCACGGCCTCAGGGATTGTCATGAAATAACGGCGCATTTCCGGGTGAGTCACCGTGATTGGACCGCCTCGGGCGATCTGATCCATGAAGATTGGGACGACACTCCCTTCGGATGCCAGCACATTTCCGAATCGAACAGAGAGAAATTTTGTGTCGCTGACCATGCCGAATGCTTGGCAGTATAGCTCGCAGACTCTCTTGGTGGCCCCCATTACGCTCGTGGGATTCACCGCCTTGTCCGTGGAAATGAGGAGAAAACGGGAGACTCCGTGTCGATCGCACGTGCGTGCCAATGTCTGCATTCCTGCAATATTATTCTTGACGCATTCCGAGGGATTGAGTTCCTGCATATGAACATGCTTATGAGCCGCGGCATGAAACACCAATTCAGGTCTGAATTCTTGGAACACCTCCTCCACTCTTACCGTGTCCCTCACATCACACAGGACAGGGACAATGGGGATGTCCGGGTGCACTTCTCTCAACTGCCTGTTCACATGAAAAAGGCTGTTCTCTGTCCGTTCCAAGAGAATTAACCGCTCAGGCTCGCGTTTTAGTATCTGTCTGCAAAGCTCCGAGCCGATGCTCCCTCCTGCTCCGGTAACCAGAGCAGTTTTCCGGAAAATGAGTTTTTTCAGGAGTTCGGTATCTATATTGATCTCTTCGCGGCCGAGGAGGTCGGAAATGGTAATGTCCCGCAACTGGGTCAGCTTTGCCGATCCATGAATAATCTCATTGAGACCCGGCAATGTCTTGACCTTGATATCCAGAGTCTTGAGGATGCGGTGTATCCGCCGCATGTCTGCATTGCGTGCGGAAGGAATTGCTATCATAGCGGTATCGAACTTGTTGTCCTGGGCGTAAGCGGAAATGTGGTCCACTCCTCCCACTACTCTTATTCCATGTATGGTATGACCCTGCTTCTTCGGATCATCGTCGAAGATAGCAGCAATCTTGATTCTTGAGCCGGTATCTCGCGCAATTTCCCGAACGATCATCTCTCCTGCATCGCCAGCGCCTATAATCACTGCGCGAGTCTCTTTACCGGATGAGCGTGTCCGCAGTATGAGCCGTATTTTTTCCCTGAGAACGCGCAATCCTACTCTGCTTCCGCCAATAAAGACGATGCTCATGAAAAAATCGATCAGCACTACGCCGCGTGGAATCCACAGACGCTCCGACACGTACCCTACAGCAAACAATGTGGTGCTGCAGAGCACGCAATGAAAAAAGAGATTCGGGACATCGCTAATACCTACATACCGCCAGTTACTGCCATGTCCCCGCAAAAGATAAAAGAAGGTCAGTTTGAGAAGGGAAACATACAGGAGCAAAAGAAGGCGCTGTCCGGCAAAGTGGTGCGGCACGTTAAAATCGAAACGGATTTCATAGGAGAGCCAAAAGCTTGCCGCAGACAAAAGGAAGACCGCCGCAAAAAGACACTGGTTAAAGCTGATGTACTTTCCCAGGACCTTAACGATGAGCTGACCTTTCCTGAGAATGATTTTGAGAAGCTCGGTGGAAGTCATTGTCTGTCAGTCTCCCCATTGCTGACTGTTCTGTTTAGGCTGGGGGATATTCGGCCGCAAGAATCAATCGTTACGACGAAGAACGATTGTTATGCTCTATTGTGAGCATTCAAGTCAAACAATAACTGTGGATCATTGCCGCGGAATCCGGTAATACTCGAGGAACCTTTTTGAAAGCGGATTGGTGTTATCGGTGATTATGGATGGCAGCGTACGGAAAGGCAAGCATTAATTCCGCAACGCTCGGATGTGTTGAGACGTAACCGTTATGTAAAGAGTTTTTGGTGTTCATGATTCAGAATCCGGTTGATATTCAGGAACAGGTCCGCCTTTTATGCCGGGAATCGGTATTCGACAGAGTACCCTCGGAAGACTGGTGCGCCCACTGGGACGAAAGACACTTACGTTCGATACGGCTGCATGGCCTTGCTCCCTGGCTTTATGCTTTTCTTCACACCAGACCTGAATTGGGATTCTCGGAACCTTTTCTCGACGCATTACGGAAAGATTACCACCAAAGCTGTTTAGAAAACCTCATACACGAATCGTGTATGCGTCGCATCGCAGAAGCATGCTCTCAACAGGACGTTCCACTGGTTCTCCTCAAGGGAGCATATCTCGGCACATTCGTGTACAAGAATCCCGCTATCAGACCCATGTGCGACGTAGATGTAATGGTCTTGCGAAAAGACCTTGCGGTCGTGCAGGAGATCCTGAAAACCCTCGGATATGTCCTCATGATCGATGTCCCGGAATCTTTCAAACCGCACCTTTACCCATCCCGTCCCTATATGCGGCCCGGAATCAGGCCTGAAGTGGTGGACCTCCATTCCGAGCTGAGGCTTCTTGATTATTACCGTTTACCTGAAAGCGATGTATGGGCACATTCCTACGACACTGAGATCTTTGGTTGCAAGATACGATTTCTCTCGCCTGAACTGAACACAATCAATGTGGCGATCCATGCTTTGAGCTCTGCCACACGCTTCAGAGACTATCTGGATCTCATGCTAATGCTGGAAAGACTACAAACGGATTGGAACGAGATCCTGTCTCTCTGTGAGAATCTCGGTGTGGTCTATCCTGTGGGGATTATGATGCAGGAATTGGCGAGTGCCTGGGGTGCTCAAGTGCCGGCAGCCGTTTTGAAGTCCTTTGCCGCGTACAGACCGTCTGCAATGGAAAAGAGAATTGCGCAGAACCGGTTTCGTTACGTGTGGCGAATAGTTGCCCGAATACTCCAAGAACCTGACTGGGCGAGTAAACTGCATTTCGTGAAGCTCAGGCTGTTTCCTTCCGCGGAATACCGTATGGCTGTGCTCCGTACCAGCGATCCCCTGGAATATGTAAAGTCCAAGTGGCTGAGCTTCAGAAACCTTTTCACCAACAAACGCTGATAAAGACTACTTACGTCAAGCCTTGAATTTTCCGGATCATTTTCTTCCTTGACATAAATGGGCAGTCTGATGGAATATCTTCCACTATCCGCAATAGGGCATGATCGCTAACGAAGAGCAGATCTGATTCAAGTCGCCCGACAGCCTCGATTAGATCTCACGATAGAAAGAATTCTTGTGGATAAGAACGCAAAACCCATAGCAAACTCGCAACTGGTTCTGAGGGAAGAATTCGACGATTGGGCAATATTATTCGATCCCGACACCGGTGACGGCTTCGGGATGAATCCTATAGGGGTGTTTGTCTGGAAACTGCTGGACGGCGAGCACACGGAACACGAGATCCTCGCTCATATCGAGGAACATTTTGAATCAGTGCCTGCGGATGCAAGTGCTCATCTAGCTGAGTTTATTAAAGATCTGATCGATCGGGGATTCGTGGGTTACGAAGTGCCCGGGCTTTGAAGGAAGAATATTGTCGGAAAATTTCCTGACTCAGGCGCTTCATCTCAGGCGATTGCTTCGCTTCGCTCGCAATGACAGGTGTCACGCCCGTGCCAGTCCCCTTTGTCCAACGGTACTTATCCTGGCAAGTACAAGTATCGTCCCCTCACTCTCGCTGCATCCCTGAGAAAACAGGGAATACCTGTAACCCAACATACAAGGAGGGATTTTGAGTTGAGTCCATGAAATCCCCCTGAATCCCCCTTTAGAAAAGGGGGACTTTGATGGCCTTCTTAATGGTAGGGGGTGCCCATTTGTACGCAAACTCCTCATCAGTGCCGATCTTGCGTCTTATTGGCCGGAGTAATCATAGAAGCCGCGACCGCTCTTCCTTCCGAGGTAGCCGGCTTCCACGTATTTTTTCAGGAGAGGGCATGCTCTGTATTTGGGATCTCCGAATCCTTCGAACAGAACATTCATGATTGCCAAACAGGTATCCAGCCCGATGAAGTCTGCCAATGTCAACGGCCCCATAGGGTGATTCATACCAAGTTTCATCACTTCATCGATTGCCTGGGGGGTCCCCACACCTTCAAAATAGGCGTAAATTGCTTCGTTTATCATGGGCATCAGAATGCGATTAGCGATGAATCCAGGGTAATCGTTGGCTTCTACGGGAGTCTTCCCGAATTTATTCGCGAGTTCCACCGTTACTTCGGTTGTATCTGTAGATGTTGCAACACCATTTATGACTTCTACCAGCTTCATTACCGGTACAGGATTCATGAAATGCATGCCGATGAATTTATCTGGACGTTTCGTGCAGGAAGCAAGCTTGGTGATGGAAATCGATGAAGTGTTGCTCGCCAGTATGGATTCTTTGGGGACGATAGTATCGAGTGCTTCGAAGACAGTCTTCTTCAGATCGAAGCTTTCTATAATAGCCTCTACCACAAAATCCGCATCCTTAAAATCTTCCAGGCTGGTGCTGCCTTTTACGCGTCCCAGAATGTCGGACTGTTCCTGCTCGGTCATTTTTCCTTTAGAAACTGCTCGTTCAAGATTCTTCCGAATCGATGAAAGACCTTTCTGAACGAATTCATCTTTTACATCGTTCATGATTACTTGCAGGCCGGAAGCAGCAGCCACGTGTGCTATACCGTTGCCCATTTGTCCGGCCCCAATCACACCAAACACTTTAACTTCCATTTATAAGACCCTCCTGGTTAATAGGCCTATTCATCTGTGCAGTAATAGCACAGCCGGAACCATATTGCGAAAAGTATCATCGAGAAAAGAATCGATTACAGGAATTGCTAAAATGTGATCAGATTGAGGGTAGCAGTATTGGTAGGTGCCGGCCTCCGTGCCGGCACAGCTTCAATATGATCAATGATATTAATAAAATGGACCGGCAGGGACGCCGGTCCCCACCAATATCTTGTATTGGAGCACGGGATAAACGTCAGAATTTTTGGCAATCGTTCCATGCGCGGGAGAAATGCGTGAAACTGGAATGCTGTTGCAGAGTCGATTTATACCTTGCATTCAAGGTGCTTATGCCACTGACCTGCGGAGCTAGGTCAGTGGCACCCCCGTACCGAACCCCACGACGGTTTTGGGTGCCACGGACCTGTGGGGCAGGTCCGTGCTTCCGTCTCAGTAAAAACTATTTTGACTGCAAGTCCGTATTAATGGTCGGTCTTTCTGGAATCCGACGCTCTCTGCTTTTAATAGATCCCGAACTCCATGCCGGCAGCAAGGGTTTGGCCCAATTCCTCACATCGGGATATGACTTCCGGGGTAACGGGACCGCAATGAATGACGGGATCCTGCACTTTCTTCAGCTTAAATCCCGCCAGGATACGTTCTATGCTCTGGAGTGCCCCCCTGCCGTCGTTTCCGGCTGCGATCACAATTGCATAAGCTTTGCCGGCCATCATGGGGCGCACGTCTTCATATGTTCGATCGAACAGGTCTTTGATTGCTCCTGCCATGTACCCGAAATATTCGGGACTGCATATCACCAGAGTCCTGCAATGAACTAAATCGTTCTTTCCGACCGATGCGGCTTGCAGCCTCTTGACCGTGACTGCATTCTCGCGTGAGCCGCCTCGCTCTACTGCTCGGGAAAGCCGATCAGTATTGCCTGACTGCGAATGGTAGACGATCAACAAGGTTTTGTCGGAGGGTTCCATTGCGGACATGAAAAAACTCTACTTCAAGGGCTTACGGGAGAGTATCAGTAGTTCCCATTTTCCCACAAATTCAGCAGTGAAATCTTTCAACGTCATTCCGCAAGAACGAGCCTCTTCCTTCATGTTTGACCAGAAGACGGCCAAGAGAGGAAATATGTCGTCCGTGAAAGTAAGGACCAGCGTATTTCCACAAAGACAATGTCGATAAAGCATGGTGAACTGCTTTCCCATGACTTCACTGCAATCGTCCATCGTATGACCTTTGGGCTTGGTCTCACTAATATATGTAGACAAATCGGGATAGGTCCTGCCACAGGCCCTACACACTTTTGGAAACAGCTTTTCGTGCCGGTCCACGG
Organism: Desulfomonile tiedjei DSM 6799; assembly: GCF_000266945.1. NCBI lineage: Bacteria > Pseudomonadati > Thermodesulfobacteriota > Desulfomonilia > Desulfomonilales > Desulfomonilaceae > Desulfomonile > Desulfomonile tiedjei. The sequence continues at coordinate 5,414,359 of NC_018025.1, read as the reverse complement.
CATCGAAGAGATCTATAGTTCTGTGAAAAAAACTATCTACCCGATACTCTTCTTCTGCATGGAAGCCCGATTCCACAGATGCTCCAATGTGGCACTCATAGAGTTTCATGTGAGAAAAGGAACGGTCGCGTTGTCTAGACAGGCTGGTTGCTCCTTGTTCGGAGCCAACGCTCAATCCTCTCGCGCCGAAAATACACTATTCCCACTAGTACGGCACAGAACACCGACAGGACGATGACCAATGTCCAGTTTTCATGATAAACCGCGGCACCGCTGTAACTCAACATAATAGTGCCGGGAATTCTCCCTAAACCGGACACCAGGAAGAACGTTACATACCCCATGGGGCTGAGTCCCAGAAGATATGAGAGTATATCCTTGGGAAATCCGGGGAAAATAAAAAAGACCGCGGCAAGAAATATTCCTCGACTTCGCGTGAGAAAACCGAAGTGCTCCATCGAATCTTTCGGCACCACCAGCTTGACAAGAGGAAGCCCTATCAACCTGGATGCCGTAAACGCAAGCATCGATCCCGCCGTGAGTCCTATGGTGGAGTAGAGTATGTTGGGCGCAACTCCGAAGATGAACCCGCCAACCACTCCTGTCAACTCGCCGGGAATAGGCGCAAAGACCACCTGGAGCGCCTGGATGCTCATGAAGATCGCAGGAGCCCATGAGCCCCAGCTTTCCACGTAAGATCTGAGCTGTTCGCGACCGCTAAACATAGCAATCATAGTTGACACGATGGGATTCAGCCACCCCATTAGCCATGATACCACGAGAGCTATTGTCAAAATGACGATCAGACTCAGAGATATAACGAGTTTACGGAAGTCTTCCCGGCTCAGTTCTGTCATGCCGTCACTCCAGTCACGGTGCCGGATGACTGTTGCGGAGCATCGTTCATTCTGTTCGAGAGGGCAGTCAGAATTTCGTCCTCCATGCGTCGTATGAGCGGGGGAAAGCTCTTGGAATCGTTCGCAGAGATTCCGATTCCATTGTAGCTTGCGGAGATATTTCGCACCATTTCGGGGTTCATGAGATCCTGTTTGTTAAATACTCGAATAAGGGGAATGAGATTCAAACCCAATTGTTCCAGCAGTTTTTCCACCGCTTGCATTTGCGCTTCGAACGCCTCGTTCGAGCAATCAATGACGTGGATCAGAAGATCCGCATCCGCCAATTCGTCAAGTGTGGCAGAAAACGCTGCAACGAGAGTTTCCGGCAAATCCTTGAGGAATCCCACGGTATCCGTAATGATTACTTCCGTTTCCCGGGGAAAACGCAATCTTCTGCTTGTAGGGTCAAGGGTGGCGAACAATTTGTCTTCCGTCAGAATATCCGATTTGGTCAGATTGTTCAGCAATGTCGATTTGCCCGCATTGGTATACCCTACAATAGAAATGATCGGCACCTCACGTCTGTTGCGAAGTTGTCGTCGAAGCGCCCGACGCTTGCCCAGTTGTCCGATTTGCCTTTCAAGGAAATCGATCCTGCTTCGAATACGCCTTCGATCTATTTCCAGCCTGGTTTCTCCAGGGCCTCTTCCGCCGATTCCACCGGTAAGCCGCGAAAGCGCATCATCTTTTTCCGCCAGCCGCGGCAATGCGTACTTGAGCTGAGCCAATTCTACCTGGATCTTTCCTTCCCTGGATTTAGCGCGTTGCGCAAAAATGTCCAGGATTAGCTGGGAGCGATCTATGACTTTTAATTCTGTAAAATCACCAATGCTGCGGACCTGACTTGGGCTCAATTCCGCATCGAAAACCAGAAGATCCGCCCCCTTTTGCAGCGCATCGATGACTACTTCTCTGAGTTTTCCTTTTCCCACGAGAAAATGCGGATCTACGGTATTGCGTTTCTGAATCGAGGTTCCCACCACCTCTACACCGCAGGATTTGGCCAACTCGTTCAATTCGTCCAGAGACTCCTCGATTTCCCAATCTTTGCCGACAGTGCGTCCTATCAAGTACGCCCGATCCTGTGTTGCTTTGACGGATCGCGTACTTATAGACCGCGAGATTTCGTCTTCGAGCGACCGGATGAATGCGCTGAAGTCCAGATCCAAAAGTGAAGGTGGTGTGGGATCCAGCAACTGCCAGATTTGTTTCATGGGATTATCGGGGAGCAGATGTGCGATGTGGATAACTGTGGGCAGTCCCTGGGAATCCACTCCTACCGAGGCAACCAGATCCAGACGCAGCAACGCCAGGTCGGTCAGATCTTCCTCGGTCAGGTGCTCGTCTTTCAAATGCGTGTGAATAAGTCGCAGACCTCGTAATCTGCCTACACCCACACGCCATCCCGTGAGTCTGGGAATGAGAATCGATCGGGCATCTCCCACGAGAACTCTATATATGTTTCCTTGCCTGTCTACCAGGATACCGATTTGACGACGAATTTCGGAACTGATCTCCGTGAGATGCCTGGCCATCTCCTGTGTGATTACACGATTGGCAGGAATTCTCCTGAGAGCCAACTTTTCCAGTCGGATTTTTTGAGAGTGTTTCAACCCGCGGGTCAACCCGTAAACCGCATGCAACCCGGATTCTTTTCCGGCCTTAGCTCTTGTTTCGCGCATTGCGTTGAACGATCTTTCTTCCGTTCCATCCTTTAATATGGTGTCGACTATCCTGAGCGAGATTGCGCGGGCCCGACCCATCTATCTGCGAATATTGCCGGTCCCGCAGCAGTTCCATCACGTCTCATCCCAATGTGCTTAAAAGCAGTATTACATCATCTATGCGTCCTTTTCGGGCATGATCTTCACGATCGCGCAATGGTCCAACTCCAGGTATTTGCGAGCTACTCTCATAACGTCATCGGAAGTCACTTTGGATACTTTAGCGATATATTCCTTATCATAATCATAGCCCAAGCCATAGAGTGTATTCAAGGCCGAATTTTCCGCTCGATTCCATGAACTTTGCAGCGAAATCAAGTGATTGCCGATAAGATTGGTAATAGATCTCTCCAGTTCCGCTCCGTTTACCGGCTGAGACTTGACCTGCTCCAGTTCCCGGAACAATCCTTTGAGAGCCGTGTCCGCTTTCGAGGGTTCGGTGGCGATATACAAACCGAACAGACCCGGTTCAACAGCCGGACGCACAAAAGAAGTCACTACATAGGCCAGAGATTCTTTGTCTCTGAGCTGCAGGAAAAGTCTACCTCCCTGTCCGGCCAGGATGTTGTTGAGCACTTCAAGAGGATATCGATCCTCATCCGAAACGCTGACGCCTCTGAAGCCGATTGCAATATGAGCCTTGGCCCGAGGAATCTGAACCACATTCTCCCGGACTTTGGCGATCGGCTCTTCAGCAGGCACTACAGGAGGAACGAATTGCCTGGCTTCCAGTTTGCCGAAAAGCTGTTCGATACGAGCCATGGTCTTTTCGGGATCGAGCGCTCCAACGCCTGTGATGACCGTATTTGCAGGAACCGCGAACCGTTCGTACGTCTGCTTCAGATCGTCTGCCGTGAATCCCGCGACAGTCGCAAGAGTCCCTTCTTTTACAAAGCCGTACGGATGATCTTTGAATACCGTCTGATTCAGGACATTTACCGTGTACTGAACTGGTCTGTCCGGTTCGGTTTTGATCCGATTTATAATCAGATTCCGCTCTCTTTCAAGCTTGTCCTCGGGAAATGCAGGATCCGTGTAAATGCGAGCCAGCATTTCGAGGCCTTCGTCAGTGTTCCTGCTGAAGAAAGTCGCATATACGCCAAAGGAATCGTACCCGGAAAATCCGTTCAGGCGTCCCCCCATGTCCTCCACCTTTTGAGCAATTTCTTGCTCGGACATCTTTGAGGTTCCTTTATCCAGCATCTGAGAGATGAAATTCATGATGCCTTCAGTTTCCTTGGTCTCGAATCGTTTTCCACCCATCATTGCGATTCTGAAGGAAACCGCAGGATTGGAATTATCGGGCTGGAGCACCACCTTAAGCCCATTGGGAAACGTACGCACAATTGCGGCGGCTTCCTTTCCGGCTGCTGCAGTCTGTGCGGTTTGAGATGCACCAAAATGTTTGACGACACCGGTCAGCTTTTCGATCTGGAAATCCTGTTCCACGTCTTCCGGTATAAGCACGGTGACAGTAACGTTCGGTGGGGTAAGGTATTTCTTGGCTGTGGCAGAAATCTGTTCAGGAGTAATAAGTCTGTTGAGGTTCAGGTACTTTTCTTCGTACGATGCATCCCCAAGATCAGCCTCAAAGCTTCCGATACTTCTCGCCATGCCCTGGACCGTTTCCCTGGCATAGATATGCTGTGATTCTATGTGAGTCTTTGCGCGATCCAATTCTTCGGCAGAGGGAGGCTGCTTTTGGAGCTTTGCCACTTCCTCCATGATGCCTTTTGTGACAGTCTCGAGATTCTTTCCATCCAATGTGGCGGAAATCGCGAAAAGGCCCGGCTTCTTAGGCGTAAGCGCATATGCCGATATCGAGTTGACAAGACCTTTGTCTTTCTTGAGGGTCTGTACGAGTCTCGAGCTGTCCCGAGCGCCGAGTATATCTGCCATCAGATCGATGGCATTCACATCCGGACTCGAAAGGGAAGGAATATGAAACGCCACGTAAAGTCTGGTTTCACGAGAATTCCGGTCCCTGAGCACCGCACCGCGGATTTCCTTCTGAACGGGCTCGCTCGGCCGAGGAGGTCTGAAAAAACCGGTCTGCTTCAAATCAGCGGTATACTTTTCGAGATCTGTGCGCACCTGATTGGGATCTATGTCTCCAACAATGACCATGAACATGTTTTCAGGCACGTACCATTTCTTCCGAAACTGTATGATGTTGTCGCGGGTAAAACCTGCCACGACATCTTTGTATCCGATTATCGGGTATTTGTACGGACTCACTTCGTACGCGGTATGGAAGAGCAACTTTGATGCTTTGCGTTCCGGTCGTTCTTCACCTTCCAGGATTTCCTCAATAACAACTTGTTTTTCTTTGTTCAGTTCATCGGGATCGATGCTCGGCCTGAAGACTGCATCTGTCAGGATGTCCAATCCTTGAGAAACGCCGGTGGAGGGAACAGTCACATGGAAAACGGTTTCGTCCCAACTGGTATATGCGTTGGTTTCTCCCCCCAAGGCTTCCAGTTCCGATGCAATTTGCCCGACGCCTCTTTTTTCTGTGCCTTTGAACGCCATATGTTCGATAAGATGGCTGATTCCAAGTTCGGATAGCTCTTCATCAGCACTGCCCACTTTGACCCAAATCTGAATAGTGGCGACTTTTCTGGCGTGATCTTCTTTTACGAAGACATCCAAGCCATTCGGGAGCGTAAAATGTTTCAAATCGTCCTCCTGGGCATAAACGTTGCATGGCAAAATCAACAAAAATAACAGCCCAATCAACCAAGCCTGAGTTAACCTGATTTTTGCAAAATAAGCCATCATCATCTCCATAGAATGATTTCTCGAAATATACTCCTGAAACCAAAATCCGCAAGATATCTGGCCGGGAACTACGGTGAGTTCACGGGACGTGATGGGATTCGATCTTTTCCTTTAGAGTCTCAAGTTGCCTGAGTGTTTCATTATCCGGAATCAGACCCCGAAATAATTCAACGTACAGGTTGGCTTGCTTTTCCAGAATGCCTTCCAGGACTGCACGATGATTCCTGTCCACCCGTTCACCTATGTCTCTCAATACATCCAGTACTTTCAGATTGACCATCCATTTCGGTATAAACGGTACAATTACCGTATTGAGTAATGCATCTAACAAAGTAAAGCCGCCTCCCATTACTATTTCCGCAGTAATGATAAACAATGCCCACGCAGTATACGAACTGTAGAGTTTCAGTTCGTCTTTACGCGACAATCCATCCTTGAATCGATTGAACTCCTCTTCCAGAAGATGCTCGATACCAGGAAACGCCTTATCGTACAGCTCGCCGATTTCTACAGTCCCCAATCGCGGAACGCCTGTCTGTGCTGCAGAACGAAGATCCTGGAGCGATCGATCCGCTGACAACAAGCGCGCAATGCGGAAATTCAGGTCGGCAATCGCGGATTCAAGCGGCCTGAGTCTCACCGCGGAGCGTGCCTGTTCCAAGTCTTCATTCCTGATGTCTTTTTCTGTGGATTGGGCCCCTTCGGGGTAGGAATCTCCGAAAATTTTGGCAAGGGAGCCGAATACTCCGAGAATAGCGTTTCGGACCATCATTCTGGGAACGAAGAGGACATCGTACTTGCGCAGAAGCCCCTGCAATCGCTGTTGGATTTTAGCCTGAACGTCCTCGGTCACCAAGGCGTCCAACTGCGCTTCCATTTCTTCGGAAACGTTTTTCTGCATGTCCCGGATCTGAACTGTTACTGAATCCACTCTCCGGACATGAGCTTCAAGAGAAGACTGAAATGCATGAATGCTCTCGACGGTTTGTTCTTTTAATCGTCCAATCTCCTGTTTTCTTATGAGTTCCAGTTGGTTGAGATCCGGCGGTGCGAATACTTCCGCAAAACCTTTTCTTTCTCGCAAACCAGGGATGAATTGCGGAGCCGGCTCGACACGCTCCACTCTCAGTGGGACTTGAGTAAAACCGTTGGCCGCGAGCATGCCGGTGAAGTCCTTATATGCTGTTTCGGAAACAACTTTGTTCATGATGAAAATGGTTTGTTTATTCCATTCCCGGGCCATTTCCGTTATACGTCGCCCCGCGAGGTCCGCATATTTTTCCTGGGAAGTCACAAACACCATAAGATCGGCGATGATGAAGTAGTCTTCTGCAATGCGTTTATTCGAAAGTTGGATGCTGTCGTAGTCGGGGGTGTCTATTACTATTTCATTGTATGGATGCGTCCCGGAATCCACGACAATCCTCGCATCCGCAATATCTTGGGAGAGAAAGGGGCATGTTTTGAGGGTTTCTAACCAGGATTCGTTGACAAGGATTACAGCATTGAAGGTGAAGGGTCTTCTGGTGCCGACTTCACTGATGGCACGACCGACAACGGAGTTGAATAGCGTACTCTTTCCCGTGCCCGTGCCGCCCATAAAACACAAAATCAAAGGAAAACCTGCAGGAAGTGTCGATTTCCACAAGAAGGCAATTGCGAGCCGATGAGCTTCGAACCGTCTTCGTTCCAACAATTCATATTCGGCAAGCCTGGAATCGAGCTTGAGGTCGAGTACATCCTCAGCCCCGTTGAGCATTTCGCCCTCCTGAAATTACACTGTTCGGCTTATCCCCGGATACTGGGAGAATACTGAAAAATAATATACATCCGGACTTATAGTAAGTGCCAAAACTAATGTCTGATTCAGAAAAAGCGTATTGGTAGGTGCCGGCCTCCGTGCCGGCACATCTTCAATATTAATAAATGATATCGCTATGATGGACCGGCAGAGACGCCGGTCCCTACCAATATCCTGTAATTCACACGCGGCATAAACGACAGAATTTTTGGCACTGACTATAAAGAAAATGGAGAAATGCGCGCGTATTCTTTTTCGGGAAGACGTACCTTTACGGCTCCTGTTTGACAGCCGAGTCTCGGAATTTTTCTGCCGTGCATTCGCGGTCGCGGGTCAGAGTTGTTGGTTGGCAAATGCGTGTGTATCCGGTAACACACCCCTCAGAATTGCCGGAACGTATCCTGTCTCGAATCCTTCGGAGACGACAGATCCATCGCGTATCCTGATGATACGATCGCAAGCTTGGCCGATATCCTCTTCATGAGTGACGAGCACAACGGTAAATCCCTGGCCGGCTATTGCTCTCAATTGGTTCACCACAATTTCCGTGTTCTTCTGGTCGAGCTGGCCTGTGGGTTCGTCACCAAGGATCAAGGAAGGGCTATTCACGAGTGCTCTGGCGATAGCAGCCCTTTGTCGCTCTCCTCCGGACAGCTTATTGGACCAATGATCCACCCGATGTGAAAGACCTACTCTATCAAGTGCCTCGAGAATTCTTCTTCTTCGCGCCCGGCGGTCTGATTCGGCATAGATGAGTGGTAATTCCAGATTCTCGAAGACTGTGGAATTGGGAAGCAGATCACAGCTCTGGAAAACAAAACCCAATTCCTTGTTCCTGAACTCTGCCTGCTCTTCACGGGAATACTCAAGGATATTCTGTCCTTTGAACAGGTACGTGCCGGATGTCGGAGGCTGTAATAATCCCAGCACATAAAGCAAAGTAGATTTTCCCGATCCTGAAGGTCCCATTATGGCGACCATTTCACCCTGATATACCTTGATATTGGCACCCCTGAGCGCATGGATCAGATTTGTACCATCTACATAGTCTTTCACCAGGTCCACGGTTTCGATAATTACGTGATTCTGCATACCGGCCACAACACTCCTTAGCGATTAGCACCCCACAAAGGATACTTTACAATAACCATTTTGGTCCTGTTTCTGCAAGCGACTTGCGAATTTCCTCCTTTTTTTTCGGTCCTGTGGTATATTGGCGGGATGTTCAACGTGACCAAAGAAGTGCTGGGTGAAAACGGCGGATTTGTAAGACTCGTGCAACTCGATTCGGAAGATTTCGCGGTGATTGTTCGGCTCCCTTCAGACGTCAGACTCCATAACCGTTACATTGGTCCGGATCTTTCCATAGCGGAGGATGTCTTTGAGGCCGAAGTCGCTCAGCTACGTGAACCCAAAGAGAATACGGCACGAATTGTCCGGTGACTCGTCGGTTCTAAGCTGATCGCGAACCAAGTCCTCGACCGAGAAACGTTTCCTCGAGGACCGTCATAGCCAAGGAGTACGTATGGCGAAGTTGCGCTTACAAGGCGAATGGAAAATGTGGTTAGGAATCGGGATTCTCCTGCTCGGAGTGGTCTTATATCTTTATTTCGCGAGCAGGCCTCCCATGGAAGGAGGCGAATACCTGTGGCGAGTGGAAAAGGTCGAAGATGACAAGACGATCCTTGCGCGTGGAAGCGGCAGTGAGATTCATATGAGGCTGATCGGACTGAAAATACCGAAAAACCAGGAAGCCGCTGCAAAAGATTACCTCACAAAAACATTGGAAACTAAATGGGTCAGATTCAAGCCCATCAGGGATAAAGGGAAAGATCTGAAAGAAGGATTTGTGTTTATTTCCGGCGAAGAAATAAATGCTCGCATGATCAGAATGGGATTGGCCGAAATCGATAGGGAAGAAACGGCCTTTGACATCCGGCCGTACATCGAATTAGAGCAGGAAGCAAAACGGGAAAAGCGGGGCATGTGGAGTCAGCCGGGTTCGGGAGCGAAATGACTATGAAGATTCTGATAATCGGTTCAGGCGGTCGAGAACATACATTGGCGTGGAAAGCGGCTCAATCGGACCTGGTGACCGAAGTAATCGCAGCCCCCGGAAATGTGGGAATCAGCCGTGAACCTAAATGCCGCCTTGCAAATGTTTCGGCTGAAAATATTCCTGCTTTGAAGGATCTGGCACTGTCCGAGAAAGTGGATCTGGTCATAGTGGGACCTGAAGCCCCCCTTGTCGCAGGCATAACCGACACTTTCCGCGAAGCCGGTCTGAGAGTTTTCGGTCCTACAGCTCGAGCTGCGGCGCTGGAAGGAAGCAAAGTTTTTACCAAGCGTCTCATGGCCAAGTACAATATCCCTTCCGCAGATTTCGAGGTTTTCGACACCTTCGATGCAGCAGAATCTTATATCAAAGGACGAACCGGATCTACTGTCGTGAAGGCCGACGGCCTTGCTGCAGGTAAAGGTGTTTTCGTGTGCCGCGACAGAGAAGAGGCTCTTTCCGCATTATCGGCTATCATGAAGGACAAAATCTTCGGTTCCGCCGGTGATCTGGTCATCGTGGAAGACTGCCTGCAGGGAGAAGAAGCATCATTCATAGCGTTTACGGACGGGCGGCATGTTCTGCCGCTCGCCAGTTCTCAGGATCACAAGGCGATATTCGACGGAGACAGCGGCCCTAATACCGGTGGAATGGGAGCTTATTCACCTGCACCGGTGGTTACTCGTGAAATCCACGACCTCATCATGAATCAGATCATGATCCCGACGGTGCAGGCTATGGATAAAGAAGGTATCCCATACATGGGTTTTCTTTATGCGGGAGTCATGATCGACAACGGACAGCCGAAAGTCCTGGAGTTCAATGCACGCATGGGAGACCCTGAGGCGCAACCTCTCCTGTTTCGTATGAAAAGCGACATGATCCCGCTTATGGTGGCTGCCCTGGAAGGAACCCTTGACCGGCAGACCATCGAGTGGCTCCCCGAAGATGCAGTATGCGTTGTCATGGCTTCAGGAGGATATCCGGGATCGTACGAAAAAGGGAAAGTTATTACCGGAATCGAAGCAGCGGATTCCCTTGATGGAGTCAAAGTATTTCACGCGGGAACGGCAAACGGTCCGAATGGTTTCGTCACCGCAGGAGGCCGCGTGCTGGGAGTAACTGCCCGCGCAGCAGGAATTTCCGTTGCCATAGAAAAAGCCTACGAAGCCGTGGCAAAAATCTGCTGGGATGGAGTGCATTACCGCAAAGATATAGGAAAAAAGGCACTGAACAGGTAACAGCCGATCTCCTGATCAAATTTCATAATCTGCCATCACCGTCAATATTAGTGTCCAGTTGAAAATAGGGATATTGGTGGGTGCCGTGTCTCCGTGCCGGCACCTCCTCAATATAATGAATGACATCCATAGAATGGACCGGCAGGGAGAGACTGTCTCAGAAGTCGAAATTTGTCCCAGATCGTGGCACGAAATTCTTATCATCTTCACGGCCTGATTGTAGGGGCGCCCCTCGTGGGTGCCCGGTAGTGACCGGCCTCCGTGCCGGTCATTGCGGGAGGGCAGGCACGAGACCTGCCCCTACAAGGATGATGAATCGTGGCACGATTTTTGTGCGTTCGAGACTTTTGAGACAGTTTCGAGATGCAGAGACGCCGGTCACCACTAGTATATTTGTAGGAGCATGGGATAAACGTCAGAATTTTTGGCAGTCGCTGAACAGCCGCACGGGATTGTTCTTTCTCCAATAAAAACTAAAAACAAGTTCCCTTTTCCCATCTGTGGACGAGAGCTTCATGAGCCTCCTTTTCGGATTGGAAGGATCTTACTTCCGTTCCTTCCTCACACTTTCCGCGATCTATGCGGCAATCACAGGTAGATGTACGGCAGAGCACAAATCTATCGATTTCCGCGCGGAGTCTTGATTCCGTGTCTACAGGAGAAGCGTCTTTCTCGGAGTTGGCTTTCATACGATACCCCCAGTCGTTTCAAGGTAGTTTACGAAGAAAACAGTTCACAGCACGGTGAAGTACCCGCAAGGTCTTCCCGTAAATTTAGATGTCAAAAGCCGAGTTGCGATTCACCGAAGAATGCAAGAAACTCGGAAAATCTCCCATCATTCAATAACATTCACCGGAATTGGGATGAACGTCAGCACAAAGAGGGCTACTGCGGTCCAGGCTAGCTTTCTGCCTGCGGCATCCAGAGGAGTGTACGGATCGAGAGGAGGCGGATGTTTCAACCCAAGAATCAATGTGAGCAGCGCAAACATCAACCAGCCCGGCCACAGGAGAATGCCGAGAGGAATCAGCAGGCAAAAGGCCGCTATGGAAATGCGCTGGGCAATCCGGGGTCCGAACAGCGCGAAGACGACATGACCGCCGTCAAGCTGGCCTATGGGAAGCAGGTTCATCGCGGTCACAAATAGTCCGAACCACGCGGCAACAGCCGTAGGATGCAGAATAATCGTCGTATTAAAAGAAAAATCTCCGAATCGGAGCAGACAGAGTAGTTCCAGAATAATCGAAGATCCAAATTCGAGCCCGGAAGACGCGGGAGCAACACCAGGGCGGACTTCCGAAAGACAGAGTCCAAGAAACAGAAGAGGAATAGCCAGACAAGCACCCGCAATGGGACCGGAAGCTCCCACCTCCGCAAGCACCCGCAAATTGGTAATCACCGATCGAATCTTGATGAAGGCCCCGAAAGTACCGAGAGGCGGAATCGCCGGTATAAAATAAGGCGGCGTCACGTCGAGCAGCCTTCGCTTGCCCACCAGATAGTGACCCATTTCATGAACCAGCAGTATGGACATAAGCGGTATGGAAAAATAGAAACCTCTCAGAAAAGAAAGCAGCCACCCGTCAGACTGCTGCTGATCCACAAAAATCAGCGCTCCGGCAAACGTAGTCGTTAGTACCGTGAGGACAAACAGTACAATATGGATTGTCCAGGATTTTCTGGGGGGTCGAAATACAAAAGGAGGGAAAGGCGTTGCTTCGTGGTCGCTCATAGAGGAACCTTAATCAGACCATTCCATAGTCTTGCGGAGGTGGATCGGTTCCCGAAAATGCGGATCGGCTTGTGCAACTCTCAAAACCTCTTCTGGCGTGGTGATTCCGTGCAGCATCTTTCTTATGGCATTTTCCCATAAGGTGCTGAACTTTTTCTTTCGTACCATTTCCTTTAACGCGAGCATATCCGGTTCATCCACAATCAATTTTGCGATGTCGTCATCGACTCCCACTACTTCATAGACACTTTCCCGTTTAAAATAGCCTGTATCGCGACATTCGTGGCACCCGCTCCCGCGTTTCAGCAATATCTTCTCCGGACCTTCAAAGTTGAATCCTCTTTTGTTCAGGTCTTTTATGCTGACGGAGTATTCCTGACGGCAGTAGGGGCAGACCCTTCTTATCAGTCTTTGAGCAATCATTCCCACAACGGTTCCCGCAAGGAGGAAACTTGGTACACGGAGATCCAACAGGCGGTTGATGGAACTCAAAGCATCGTTCGTGTGCACCGTGGTAAAGACCAGATGCCCCGTCAGAGCTGCTTGAACCGCCAGGGAAGCAGTCTCCTCATCCCGGATTTCACCAATCATGATTACGTCCGGGTCCTGTCTCATGACGTGCCGCAACATGGGCCCGAAAGTCATCTTTTCTTCGGGATTGTGCAGCATGCTCACTGCAGGATTGACGGCGATCTGGTTGAATTTTTCGTACACCATTTCCACAGGATCTTCGATGGTCGTAATATTTCTTTCCGATGTGGAAAGCACCTTCATTGCGGAATACAGGGTTGTGGTTTTACCCGAGCCCGTGGGACCGGTGACGAGTATGATTCCAAAAGGCTTGTTTATGAACGATTGAAATGTGGTGAGATCGAATGGGTTGAATCCCAGTTCTTCGAGGTCCATGAACAACAGTTCCGGGTCCTGTATTCTGCACACCGTTTTTTCACCGAAAGCAGTGGGAACCGTGGAGACACGGACCTCGACTTCGTACGTCCGAGTGTCTAACTTTATTCTGCCATCCTGAGGACGTCGTTTTTCCGCGATGTCCATCTGGGACATGGTCTTTACGCGGGAGGTGAAAGCCTGATGCAGAGCTGCAGGTATCCAGTCCACATCGTGCAATACTCCGTCGATGCGCATCCGGATCAGGGTCTTGGTTCGCTTCGGCTCGATGTGAATGTCGCTGGCCCTGAGTGACAGGGACCGGCGAAACATGGCGTCCACAGCGGTACGGATATTTTTGTCAGTGTGGGAGATTTCTTCAAGGCTCTTGACTTCAGCGAGACGCTCGAGGTCGGACAATTCCTTGAAGTACTTTACATGTTTTTCGGCAGCAGCCTTGATCGATCCTCGAAACCCGTGAAATTCGAGAATAATTTTCATGATATCGGTTTTGGGCGATATCACGATATCGAGCTCTCTCCCCGAGACTCTGGAGACATCTTCAAGCACTTCACGCTGGGAAGGGTCGTAAATGGAAATCTTCAGTTTTCCATTAGTCTCCTGTAGAGGAATGATGAGAAACCGGTCGGAAAACTTCTGCGGGAGCACGCGAGTCACGAAATCCGGGTCAAGTTCGAGGGATTCCAGGCGCATGAAGGGATAGCCCATGTAGTTCGCCATGGCTTCCACAAGAACTGGTTCCTCCAGGGTGCCCCTGGGCCCGGAGAGTTTCATTTCAACGATAATTTCCAGCGCGGTTGTCTGATGAGCATGAGGAACCGATTCCCGCACCTGTTTGGCGCGTTCCTGCGCGAGACGGTCTTTTATGTAAAGCTCGGCTTCCTGTAATCTGAGCAAACCGTTATCATCCAGATAACCATTTGAATAGAGTATTTCAGCTATCAGATGAATGTCGTCGTACAAGTGCACTTTTCAACACCAAGTATGATGATTGGGTGTACAGACCACTTCATTGTCGTGCCTGATCACGAGTACGCATGATAATGACTGGGGGGACCTGAATCAAGAAGGTATGTGAGGCAAGCGAAAATATGATGAGCCTGCGATGCAGATTTGACCGCTTGCCTGTTATTCGGGATTATTCCGGTTCGTCCACGTGCTCGCGCAATTCTTTTCCAGTTTTGAAAAAAGGCAGTCTTTTTTCGTTTACTGCAATTTTATCACCGGTTTTCGGATTCCGCCCTGTGTAGCCCTGATACTCTTTTACCATAAAGGAGCCGAATCCTCGTATTTCGATCCGGTTACCCTCCACGAGTGCCACCGACATAGTGTCGAAGACGAGATTGACGATTTCTTCCGATTTTCTCAAGGGAAGGTCCGTTTCCTTGGCCAAGGCCGCAATAAGATCTGACTTGTTCATGGCATCTTCCTTTTTCACTTACTTGGCCTTTCTGACTAGGTCTCTCAGGCTTTTGGACGGAGCAAACCGAGGAACTTTGGCTGCAGCGATTTTAATCTTCTCTCGGGTCTGGGGATTTACTCCATTACGAGCCTTCCTCTTGAGGACGCGAAAAGTGCCGAGATCGGCGATCCGGATCTTGCCTTCCTTCTTCTTGAGCGACTCGTGAATGGCTCCAACAAGAGCGTTTAGCGCTGTGGCCGCGGCTTTTTTTGAAATGCCGGCCTGTTCGGCCATGCGGTTAACAACTTCAGCCTTGGTCATGGTACCCTCCTAACACGGGAAAAATGCATGAAAAACCAAAAAAGATGTAAAGATGCAGAATGTTAGTTCTACTCTGGTGATTTGTCAAGACAAATTGACAAGATCAACAATCCTGATTGATGCACGCGTCTCAATAAGAAAAAGAGATCAGGCATGCATTCATCGAGCGATCGTGCCACTTTTTGCTGTCTGAATCCCCCCGACTTCGATGAAAGACGGCTGATACACACATTCCCGGCAATGAATTACCCGCCTATTCTCCTTCGGCCCTTTGGGACAAAGAGCAGGAGCGAATTCCCGACGGATAACTAAATGGATTAGATTTAGGGTAAAGCTTCAGTTATTCGCGGGAGCAATTGTGATGGATATAGCTATTCTTGAGGGCCGTTTCTTTGAAAGAGGAGTTCATAGGGGTCCAGCTTAAGATTCGTTGCTAATTGATCGAGAGTTTTCTTCATCTGTTCTGCAGGGTCGTTACCTCGTTTCTTGAGGGTGGTGAGGACGGTTGTGAGAATACTGCGCGTCTTGGCTCCGTTATCAGAAATAGATCCATAGCTGACCTTCCTTGCCACAACAGTGGGTCTCAGATCTCTTTCGGCTAAATTGTTTTCTGCCGGAATCGTTCGGTCTCGAGCCCAGTGATAGAGCCTCTCTTCATTTTCACGGAAGATACCTTGGATCCGGCGAATGCCCATATGGCGGGCCGGTCGTTCCATTGCGGCCTTAATTTCAGTCCGAAGCTTAGCCGCTCGACGATAGAATTGCTTATCCGTAATCGGTTGGCTGCGAAGTCCCTGAGCGAGTGCAAGTAAAGGAGCCACAACAGCCACAAAAGTTGAGACCTCTGCTTCTTCGGGAAACTCTTTTTCCAAATCCTGGACATCTCGCAGAAGGTGAGCGTAACAATATTGAATCTCACATGGAGCTTTCTTGTAGCCGCGGTAACGATCCACAACCAAAACGCCCGGTAGCCGATCTTTGCCGAGGACTGCATGAGCTACTTGGGACGAGCGACTCTTGCCAAATTGGAAAATGCTCAAATCGGGAGTGGCGAAGAGCCAAACGTATCCGTTCTTGCCGTCAGTGCGCCAGCTCGTCTCATCTGCGTGTTTCACAGGAGCTTGTCGATATTCTTCAATGAGCTTCTGGGGAACTCTTTCAAAAAGTCGCCCCATTCGATGATATACCTCCATCAGGCTTCCTTCGCTTACTCCAGTCTGTTCACAGATTCGTCCCATGGGAAGACCATAGAAGTAATACATCGTCATGGCATTGGCAATGAGTTGATTTCCGTAAAGACTCTTGGGAAGCACCCCGGGAGTCTGGGGAGTAAACGTGCGTTCACAACGATAACAATACCTTTTGGGTAAGCGAAATACTATTCGTTCGGGTTTTTGAGAAGGCGTATCCAGGACACTCCTCTCTTCCACCCCTTTCTTTTCAAGAATACCCCCGCATTCGGGACAGATATCTGGAGCCTCCACTTCTACCGCATAATCAAACTCGCACTCGTGGCTCTTGCGACCGGAACCTTTGTGTCCCTGCCGCGCACCTTTGGGCTTTTTCTCCTTCTGTTCACTGTTCCTCTTGATTGGTATTTTGGATGAGGGAGTGGAAGAGCCGAAGTATCCTTCTTGAGCCTTGCGCTCTTGATAGCGCAGTTTAGCCTCCAGGCTCTGGATCTTTCTTTTAACTCGTCAATGCAACGCTGTTTTTCCAAACAAACCGGACAACCGTTTATGCCCATCCCATCATCACCTGAACAAGCGTTTCACCCACCAAGCCTATACCCCATCTCAAACCCGAACGCGAGAACCATTTAACCCCAAAAATAAAATTCTTCTCAAACTACCGCTCGAAACTGAAGCTTTACGATTTAGGAATTTTTACTCTTGACAACGCGCTGCGAACAGACTATGGGGGCGGACGGTAGTACGGAGGCGTATCGCTCATGAACGACTTGACGCTTTTGGAACATCTTGAAACCATAGCCCAGCGTCTGGGGATAGAATTGAGATACGAGAATCTCGGGATGAGTGGAATTCGCAGTGAAGGCGGCTACTGCCGGCTCGCGGGCAAGGACATGATTCTCATCAACCGCAAGGATTCACCCAGACGCAAAGTTACTATACTCGCCAGGTCCCTGAACCGGGTCAACCTTGAAGGAATATTCATCCCGCCTGCAGTCAGAAAGATTATCGAAGAACAGGTCAATTAAGAAGAAAGCGATTTGGAAGAGTTTTCCGGGGAACCCTTTTTTGCAAAAAAGGGTTCCCCGGCCCCCCAATGCTGTTGACTTAAGCTGCGGGGACATTTTTGTACCTGCGGTAAAGCCATTTGTTTTTGCTTTGCTTGTTCACCCTTGGTTGGGGTGGTCGCTGACTGTTTGGTCGATAGTATTTGACACGATAGATTTCTTTGAGAATATCCTGAAAGATTTCGATGGCTCTTTCAGGATCGTCTGCGGCGAGCACGGCGGCTTCAGACGCGAGCGTCATGACCGCATTCTTGAACTGAGGTTCTCCGAGCTCTCCACCGAGTAACTGGGTGGAAATGGCCATGAGAGTTCTTGAGATCACAGCCATGATCGCAGCTGCAAAGAGTTCTTGCAGGACGCTGTTGCAGGTTTTGCCATGAAATTTTTCGATTTCGAGCCCAATCTTTTCATCCCGGAAATAGCTCTCGATTTCCCATCGCCTGAAATAGAGGTCAGTGATCTCCTGTCTCGGAAACTCCACCTTGTCGTAAAGATTCGTCAGGAGAACCGAGAGGGTTCCGTCAGGATTGGACAGTCTGATGACTCTCACTCTGATGGGCTTGGCGGCCTTTCGTTGTTCAGCCGTCACCTGGCTGAGATAGTTCGATGTCGGAGGAATCACGATTTCGGCTTCGCTCTTCCCGCTCCGAATGAATTCCTTTACTGTGGCGAAGGTGGACGTTGCGGGGCAACGTATCACGAAATAGCCTTTGAACTTGTCCAAAAGGTAGCTGAGAAATTCATATCCTGGGTAACCTCGATCCAGGAGCAAGACACTTCCCTCAGGCACGAGGGGCAGGAGATGTTTGGCTTGGTCCCGCTCCGAAGAATTCACCGGGACCACAGTTCTTGCGATGGGCAGACGTCTGAAGACGTCATAGAGCGTGCATACAAGACACTGAGGATAATGTCCTTTGCCCGCTTGCCCAAGTCCGCTCTCAGGATCAAACTCGGCCCTGAGCTCATCGGCGGCTGGAAGCGTATAGTCGGAGCCATCTATCGCATGAGTGGACATACCATGCCACTCGTCCTTCGGGCTCTTAGGCCAACACTCATAAGCCAGACCAACCGCATCATCGAGTATTTGCCGAAAGATCCTCCAATCCACCTTTTTGCGCGCCTTGGTGAGCGCGCTTCGATGGATCGCCTCGGCGTCAGGCCAAAGGCCAAGAATTCTGGCATGTCGAAAGAATTCACCGGATTTCATGTCCACTCCTTTACCCTTTCCACTGGCGGCAATGGACAAGATGAAGGTGATAAGCTTTCCAAAGGCGAGTTTTCTGTTTCGAGTAAAGTCCTGAGGCGAGCGTTTCTTGGAAGGGTCGATTTGTCCGGGAATAATGTGAAGAAATTTTTCAGCGTACGCGCTAAGTTGGCATGGTTCTTCAAAGCATAATGCGTGCCATAATAAAATCCTTTCAGCAGCTTGTTTTGAAAGAATTTATCGCGCGTAACTACCCGCATGTCAACACAATTCCTTCTGAATTCTCGGAGGTTAAACGTGAAAAATCAAGAACCCTTTCCTTAATTCAACAGCATTGCCCCGGCCCCCTCCCCAAAAACTCTTAATATTATAACCATACAAGTAAACGAGACGAATCGTCTGAAACTCGATTGCCGCGAGATTATTCGCATCCATGTTTCGGGAAGACTGACGTTCTCGTATCACGGAGTAGATTTTGATGGTTGTCATTGCGAGGGCGAAGCCCGTGGCAATCTCCAGACTGAGATGACTGATCCAGCTATAGGCATTCTTTTTCAGGAGCATTGCACAGGAAGAGAGCGACTGAGCAATTTCATGGGACCTTGCTTGTAAAGAATGTCCTTCCAAAAGTTCTTGAGGAGGGGTTTGGGGAGGAACTTCTTACAAGAAGTTCCTCCCCGATATTTTTCACATTCTTCACATTGCGCAGCCGCAACTTGCAGACACGTCCTGTTTCACAGGATGCACAAGAGCGATTCCATCGGGGGTTCGAGTCAGGAGACCGGCTTTTTCGATAGCTTTCAGTATTGCTTCACATGACTCCCAGTCAGTGCCGAGATACAGGGGCAGCATCTCCTTGTACGTGCTTAACTCATGATTCGAGTCCATTGCATACAGGCTCATGACCACCTGCTTGTGGACTAAGTCGAGAATGGGGTTCGCCATGAGCGCTTGAATTGTCTCATCATTCATGACCAGATGACTCACACCGTCAACACACATGGATACCTCACACTGGCAGCTATTTTGTCTAGGTTAATGCAGGTGACCGATTCTGTCCAGGCTACGATCCGTTTACCGAGATTTCAGATTGCAGCTTCCATAAAAACTCCGGAATTCTTCGTAGCTCTCCGGTGTGCCGATATCGAAGAACGGTTTTGATTGGACCAGTCCGTACAGGGTTCCAATCCGGACCAGTTCCGGAAATATTCTTTCTTCCATGGAATATGCGCCCTCCGGAAGCTGCCGGATAAAATCCGCGCTCAGCAGAGAGCACCCTGCGTTGACAAGTCCGATACCTCCGACACGGTTCTTCTCCGTGAATCCGGTTACTTTTCCGGCAGAGTCCACCTGGACGGATCCATAGCGGCTCACGTCTTCAACCTCATAGAGCGAAAGCGTAACATCAGCGTTGTTTTTCCGGTGAAACCGATAGAGCGCTTCCACGTCGGCATCGAAAAAGGTGTCGCCATTGACGAGCAACGTGGTTTCAGCGGCGAAGCGTTCCGCGAATTTAACCGCACCTCCTGTGCCGAGAGGATTAGGCTCTTTGGAGAAACGAATGCTTACGCCGGGGAATCTCTGCGCATGGAAGTATTCTTCGACAACTTCTCCCATGAACCCGGTCAAGAGGACAAACTCACGGATTCCTTTGCCGCTCAACAGTTCAATGAGCAGGTGCAGGAAAGGAGTCTGCCCTATGTCAGCCATGGGTTTGGGGCGGTCGGAGACGACCTCCCGGAGCCGAAGTCCAAGGCCGCCTGCCAGGATGAATGCCGAAATGGGGAGATCGCTAGGCTTCGGTTGCATATTCGAATTTCCGGCACACACATTGAGGATTTCTCCGGACAGGCGCGACATGGAAACAGCCACGCCATACGTCCAGCACCAGCAAACCCGAAAGAACCTGATCTTCATGACCCGACAGAATCTTGAGCGCTTCGGTTACCTGTAGAGAAGCAACGGTCGCAGCCCCGGAAGAGAGGACTCCCACCGTGGACGCACGGGCGTGATTCTCCACTGCTTCGGGGTTCGGCCACAAACACCTCAAGCACGGGGTTTTGCCAGGAATAATCGTCATGATGTTCCCGACGGTTTCCACTGCTCCGCCAAACACGTACGGAATCCCCCGGGTCAGTATGGCGTCGTTCACAAGGTATCGGGTTCTGGTATTATCCAGAGCGTCCACCACCAGATCCACGCCCCCGACGAGTGCATCCACATTATCCGGTCCGATTTCAGCGTTCACGGGCTCGATCTTAATTGAGGAATTCGCTGCCTTCAAATGAGCAAAGGCAGCTTCCGCCTTTGACAA
Source organism: Desulfomonile tiedjei DSM 6799 (assembly GCF_000266945.1). Classification (NCBI taxonomy): domain Bacteria; kingdom Pseudomonadati; phylum Thermodesulfobacteriota; class Desulfomonilia; order Desulfomonilales; family Desulfomonilaceae; genus Desulfomonile; species Desulfomonile tiedjei. Next base: position 5,393,721 of record NC_018025.1, on the reverse strand, counting down.
ACCCCTGTGCACGTCCGCCTCGTCGTACAGCACTTGTCGCTGGAGGTTATGGAGTTCCGGAGCATCCTGGTCCACAATCCGCATGAATCCTACTCCCGCTCGGGCAAGCAACAGAGCGGCAACAGAACCCAGTGCGCCCAGACCGGCGACAAGAATGCGAGACTGCTCGATCCTGCGCTGGCCGTCTTCTCCGATCACTCGCAAGAGCATGTGTCTGCTGTATCGTGGAATCGGGTCCATGTGAAACTCGAGGCTGTAGATGATAACGGGAAGGTAGCTTGCTTTGGATGCCAAGTCACCTTTCGGCAATGAGATTCGGGCCTGTCAAAGCAGTTGGGAAGAGTCTGGGAAACACTTTTACAAGAAGGGTTTACCAAATCTTATCTCTTTATGCAATCAGTATTAGAAGAAGATCTACAATCTCAACCGGGGATCTGTCACATTCTCCGGGGATATCATTCTTTGTCCCGATTCAATCTCCTTTACCATTCCGGTTACCGCATCGTTCAAAGGAGTGGGGACGCTGAATTCTCTCCCTTTGTTGCAGATGTACCCGTTCAGGTAATCTATTTCCGTCGGTCTTCCCCGTTCCAGCGATTGCAGGCTGGAAGATTTTATCCTCCGATATTTGAATCCGATCACTCGAACTGTTGCATGCTTTCTCAGCCTGGACCAAAATCCATCGCCTGAAAGAAATTTGTAGTAGTCCAGTTTTCCGCCGCCTCCAGGCTCAATTCTGATGTTCATCGCATTCGCTACGGCAACTGCTTCCGTCATAAGGCCCATGAAAATGTTCCTTACCTGTGCACTTGCCAGGAGCTTCCCCAGAGTCATGCCGGTCAAAGCGCCCAGTGTATTGATACACGAGTTGACAATCAGCTTGGAATACAATTCCCCCATAATATTCTCGGATATTCTCGTGGGAGCCACGCTTGAGAGAGCCTCTTTCAGCAAATCGAGGCGAGGGTCCACTTTGCCGTCGAGATTTCCGATAACGAACTCCCCGGGAGAAGTAACCTCCAGCCGGCCCGGCCCCAGCATTGTGGCACCCCAGGCAACTACGCAGCCTATGAGACGCTCTCGTCCCAGCACTTCCGCGAGCGCTTCTTCGCAGATACCGTTCTGGAGCGACACCACAAAGCCGTCATCGGAGAGCATGGGCAACAGCTCTCGCGCGGCTGACACACAATCGGTTGCTTTGGTAGCAAGTAACACCACTTGAAGCGGCCCTGAAAGCTCTTTAATCGACGCAACCGCATGCAGCGGCGTACGGCTTTCTCCTCGAAGACCCGTTATGAGAAGCCCGGGATCTGAGCATTGTTTCGCTATTTCCTGGCGTTTGCAGATAATTTCCACGTTCCACCCGGCTCGGCTCAAGAAGGCCGCGGTAACGCCACCTATGGCTCCTGCGCCTACGACAGTGATCTTGGGTTGGCTGTGTTCCATTATTGTGTGCTCCCGATGGGGTTAGAAGGAGTTGTAAGAAGGAGAGTGCCTGCACTTTTGACAATGCATATTTCTACATTCCGTGTCACGGTTCAATACCTTTTTTGGGTTCAGAAGGAGTGCGTGCGCTCGGATCGAATTGCGGAGTGCTGTCCATACGCTCAAGGAAGATTGCCATTCTCCGGAGTTAAATTTTCCGGCTGGAAATGAGCTCCAGGACCTCGTACCATTTTGCATTCAATGTGCTAACTACACTGACCTTGCTCTGCAGGTCAGTGGCACCCCTATATCCGTGCCTAAATGTCAATCTTTGGGTGCCACGGACCTACATGGCAGGTCCGTGTTAACTATCTTGACTGCAAACCCTGTCAATGAGGCATTCTCACGAGAACCGCTTTACATGGACGTTGCCCGAGGGACATGCTATACATTCTGTAGATACAAAAATCGAATTTAGTTGATTCATGAACCTCTGTGTCCCCGATTCCAAAAAATCCTGTGCAGCATGTTGCGGCCTGTACAACGTGACAAATGGTACGCGGCAACATCTGGAACGCAATCTTGCCGAGCGGACAATCTTATTTGCGACTACCGAGCGAACAGCCGACAGTCTCGAGAGCTTTCAACATGCGGTGCGAAGAGCGGAGTCGGTTCAGCCTTTGGATTCCATAATTCATGTGTGCGAGTTCGCAGGATTTCTGGATACAGAGCACAGTCTTGTGGGATGCATGCTTCATCCGTCAGCTCCCGATAACCGGAATGTTGATTTGAGAGGCATGTGCCATTACGGCAGTATGGCATGCAAAGCGTTCTACTGCCCTGCATGGAAAGAGCTACCGTCCAGAATGACAAAAGTGATTTGCAGTGCCGTTGAGGATTGGCATCTGTATGGTTTGGTTGCAACTGATGTACATTTCGTCAGAGCCATTTTCGACTTCCTGGATGTTGTGGCAGGTACGGACTCATGGGATTCAGAAGTGCTCAATAATAAAGCGCTATCGGCTTTTCGCAGAGTTCTTTTGTGGAAACAACACTGGCAAGGAGCACCTTGTTCTCATGTTCGCAGGAGCGCCTATTACATAAAGCGGGATAGCTGCATAGAATCGAAATCTCCCGTAGAACGCATACTCGGCAGTTTGGAATTTGCATACAGGGAGAGCTTTGATTCCCCGGCTATGCGGGATTGCATAGAAACAGGTCTCAACGATCTTGCTGCAGCATGCTTTTCGTAAAGGCGCCACTCGGCTCAAGGCTCGAAAGTCCCGAAGGGACGAACCATGTGTAGCCACGGGTGCAAGAAAGCGTCTCAAAACCTGCGCACTGCGGCGAATCACGCAAGCCGGACGGGAGGACCTGCTTCTGGGAAAAAAGCAGTCCCGTCAAGTGAAGATCAGGCGAGGTTCGATCCGAGTGTACTGTCCGTTATAAGGTCATGGTCTCCCTCCGGCTGCTTACGTGAATGCCACCTCGCCGGATACCCAATGGTGGTAGAGCTTCCTGAGATTTATGGTCGTGCAAATAAGGTCCCACTGGGCCTTTACGTTGTCGATTCCGGCCACGGTCCATCGCCGAAAGCTTAATGCGCTCTTGATCCAGGCAAACGGTGGCTCGATAATCTTCTTTCGAGTCTTCAGGCGCTCTTTGTTCTCTGGTTTTTCCCTCTTGCTGCGGTGTCGTTCTAGGGCCGCCTCGTAAACGCTGAGGTCTATGAGGCGTCCGTTCTTGCTCTTGGAGCATTTCCAGCGATTGGGACACGTTAGAAAATCCTTGCAGTGATACCTGCGAACCTCATTGTGGTTCTTGCCGTTAATTTTCCGCTGATGAAAAGGCAACAAGCGCCCTTCAGGGCATATGAAGCAATCACGCTCCTGATCAAAGACGAACCGGGATCGGTGATAGAGATCCTCATCCGCACCTCTCTCGGAAACAATTTCCCCTGACGATTTCCCGATAAGAATGCCGTATTCTCGCTCATGGGCCAGACCTATCTGCCCTGAGGAAAAATATCCCCCGTCCGCCACATTTTCCTCTGCCACAGCGCCCAGATTCTCTTTCACCTTGTCGAGCATGGGGACCAATTGCCCGTTGTCGGCCCCATCCGTGACCACATCTGCGGCCACGATAAGGCCGCTCTTTTGGTCGGCAACCGCCTGAGCGTTGTACGACAAGTCTTTGGTCCGGCGATTCTTCATAAAGCGAGCTTCCGGTTCCGAAGGGTGAACTGACTTCTTGTCCGATTCATCCAACTCCTTCAGAGCCTCTTGTATCCGCTGTTTCCGTTTCAATCCGTCTTGCATGGACTGCGGAAGGCGATACTCACCGGTCTCTTCCCGCTCGGCTCTCTCTATCTCAGTCATCGCATCGGCAATCGTGCGGTCCAATCTCTCCGAAACACTTTCCAGAAACCTCTCCAGGTGCTCACGACCCCGAGCCTTGTCGTTGGATGAGACGGCTTGGATCTTGGTCCCGTCCACGGCATGAAGAGCTAGACCGATCAGATCGGCCTTCAGAGCAACACGAATCGACTGTCTGAACAGATGCCTCAATGATTTCTTGTTCGCCTTGAAGAATCGCCATAAGGAATTATGATCCGGAGCATTCATCCCCGTCAGCCAAATCAGCCCCATATTCTCAAGGCAACCCTTCTCAAGCTTACGGGTACTCCTGATCCGATTGAAGTATCCGAAAAGCCACACCTTCAACAGAAGATCTGGCGCATACGGAGGACGTCCTGTATCGCTGTCGGGAACCTCGATTCCCAACTCGGACAGATCCAAGGAATCCACGAAATCTCGGATAAAGCGCGCCGGGTGATCCTTAGCCACCCAGTCTTCCACTGACGGCGGAAACATCAAGATCTGTTCGTAATCGGCCCGGATCTGTTTGCCCATGACAGCCTCGTGGTTGTTGAATTCCTCTCCTTTCTAGTACATCTCTTGGCAAATCGCGAGCCCAAAATGGAGTTTTGAGACAGTTTCGCAAACCCGTGGGGCAGCGGCGCCACATTATAAAGGCTTGGACCCTGAAAGGGGTCCACGATTGCGCCCATCTGAGTTCAAGTTGAACGGTGGTCGACCCCGCCAGGGTCCTCACTGCTCGGTTTTGGCTATAATTCTCTCCATGGGTTGCACCCATGGCTACCATTTGTATCGCCCCGTTGGGGCTCCAGCCGGCACGTCTCTGCCACACGAGCGCCAATAGTTGAGCTGATGATATAATCCATTCGCAAAAAACTATCCAGTATGCATGACGGAACATCACATATTAAACCAGTATGTTAACGTAACTCTTTTAAGCATATTCTCACTATTTGCTTGCCGGATAATGAAAATGCTTGACCGCAGGCTAGTCATTTAGTATTGTCATGGTATTCGTCTGTCTAAAGATTTTGGAAGAAAACCTGGCCCATCGGGTCACGGGAGTTGAATATGCGGCGTTATGCTGTAATGCTTATTGCTTTGGGTATGGTCATTTTCGCTTTTCCGTTGAACAGTTCCGCTTATTCTACGTCACTTGGACCGTGCGAGCTCACCCCCATATCCTATGCGCCTCCTCCGCCGCCTATATGCGCTGCTCCACCTCCCCCACCACACTGCGGTCCTTGCCCCCCTCCGGTGAAATGCTACCCGAGGAAAATGGTCGGACCGCCGCCGTGTGCTATAGTGGTGTGCAGTTGGTTTGCTCCAACCGCCGCTGATTATAGGTGCACTCCCCCTGCGCCGTGTCCCCCGCCGCCCGCGTGTGCTCCTGCGCCTTGCGGACCGGCTGTTTGCCGATAGGTTATAATCGACCGGAATTCGCGCTTGCTCCATTGTGTGGGTGCTTCAATCCGATGAGGAGATCGTTTCAATGAAGAGGGCTGTATTCGTCTGTGTTTTCCTTCTTTTACCTATTTTCTCGTTCGCTCAGGGACAGTCTGTTCGGGAATTTCCTCCGTCAGTGGTAAAGACAAGTCCTCAGTGCGGTGAAATTGGTGTCGATGCAGCAGCGACTAAGCAGATTTCGGTAACGTTCAGCAAGGATATGCTTGATCGAAGTTGGTCCTGGGGACAGGTTTCGGCTGATTCGTTTCCGAAAATCATCGGACAACCACGTTATATCGATCCCAAAACTTGTGTTGTCGACGTGGAACTCGAGCCTGGAAAAACATACGTTGTATGGATTAACACGGGAAAACTCACGAATTTCAAAGATACTGACGGAAAACCGGCTATTCCTTATCTCCTGGTGTTTCAGACGAAATGATGTTTTCTTCCAATCCTGAGGTTCACTTCTGCTTTAAGGCCCGGCACAGGTCTGCTCCGGAATTGTAGGCTTCATCCAAATATTCCGGAAAGCCGAGGACCTCGCCAGCTCCATCGAGCCCACGATATAGAAGACTCCGCCACAATTGCATGTCGAGCGTATCCAGAAAGTACCGGACCGTGAGCAGCGTACCTTCGAAGAGCTTTTTCCCGCGAGTCGCTCCCACTGAAATAAATAGTGCTTTCTTGGGATTGTTTTCAAAGTTGGGTGCTGCTGCTGTTTCGGAAGCCAGCCAATATTTCTTCACCCAGAGAGACTGGCATCTGTCCATGAATATTTTGGTATGCGCGGACACAGTGTAGAAGAAGATAGGAGACGCGAGCATCAGGCCGTCGCATTTTATGAGCTTATCGTACACCATCTGAAAATCGTCCCGTATGACGCACCTGCCCTGTTCTTTACACCCGTATATCTCAAGACATGGAGACATCTTGAGATCGCGTAGGGTTATTTCTTCAACATTGGCTCCCATGGACATTGCACCTTCAACTGCTCGTTTCAGCAACGTCGAAGTATTTCCTTGTCTTCTTGGACTGCCGTGAATAGCCAGTATGTTTGGATTCATGTGTGTGCCCCGTAGTGTCTGTTCGCACCGGATACAATTTAGTTCCGAATTTCAACTATAGCAGCATTTTTGTGAGTACAAAGCGATTTGATTTCTGCACTCCACCGTACGTACGCTCAGTAAGCCATTCTCTTCTTTGGATCTCAATGCATTTTGATTGCGTTTGTTCATGATGAAGCCGTATTCGTACGAACTCCAACATGAACTAATTGTCTAATATAAACAGGAAAGGGAGCTGTTAATCTTCCTTTTCGGGGATTCGATGCACATCGTATAATCAACCTTGATGTATTTGAAAACGCAGGGCTGATCCGACGTAAGTCGTTAGGATTGGTGCGTTTTCACCCAGAGATGGAGACGGAGGATGTATCCTTTAACTAGTCTGTTGTTTAAACCACTCGAACTAACCATACGGAATTGGGAGGCTTTTCTGAACAGTATAAATGCAGCCTCTTTATACTGGAGAGGCGTTCTTGATTCCAACCGCGATTTTGTAAATCCGTGGTTAACTGCATATAGCTATTTTCTTCGAGAAGAAATGGAAAAGCTCAACTCGGGTCGAGTGAGTAATCCGGCGAGCTACGCTTCACTCGTGAAAATGAGCACAGATCGTGCTATGGCTGCGTGGGAAGCCGTAATGGAAAAAGCGTGGGCTTATCACACGAAGGAATTATTTCGTTATCTTTCTTTGAGTCTTGGAATTAACGGCAACGGCAATGCAGTGAACGCCTATTACAGTGAATTGATGCAGGCCCTGAGAACGGAAGTAATCGACATGCCCGCAGCCGTGAAAGATATCAGAAGAGAATACGGCTTTCATCTCGAGAGTGATGCATATGTCAAAGTAGCAGAAACCGAACGTATGGAGCTGTACCAGGTGCTACCTAATGCTCGAGGAGTAAAGGTCGATCCCTCAATGAAACCGGTTATGATCGCTCACCCTTACGTACTGGGACCAAATATCCTTGCTTTTCTGCCGGGAGAAGGAAAGAGCTATGTCCACAGTTTTGCGAACCAGGGTATCCCGACATATGTGAGAATCATAAAGAATATAGACGAAAACCCTGCAGTGCAGACCATGACTGGCGAGGATGATGCGCTGGACACTCGTTATTTCGCTCGCATCCTCGTGAAGCGCCACGGAAAGCCGGTGACCCTGAATGGCGTGTGTCAGGCCGGTTTCATATTCCTCGCTGATATTTTAACCGGTCGGCTGGACGGATTGGTTGATGCTCTGATTACTGCAGCATCCCCTGCCGATGGGACCAGGAGCCCGGGCCTCAAGGGTTTCCTGAATGAGATTCCCAGGGATTTCCGTACTCTCGGCTATTCGTTGAAGACGTTGCCCAACGGAAATAAGGTCGTTGACGGGCAAGTGATGAGCTGGGTGTATAAGCTGAAGAGTATCGAGTCCGAGTTTCCGCTGGTCTCTTTTTATCGGGATTTGGATACGTTTCAAGAGAAGATTCGGAAAGGGATCAAGCTGATTTCGAAGACCACGGCTGCAGTCGGTCATTGGCTATTATACGATCGAACAGATTTACCGCTGGCGATAACAGAATTGAGTAAGATTTCTTACTCCAAACCCATTTCCCGATCGGGAGATTTGCCGTTTGAGCTGTTCGGACAAAAGCTCAATTTGCATTCTCTCACGGAGAAGAACATAAAACTGCTCATCTGTTACGGCAGAGACGATAAGCTCGTGGAACCGCCTTCAGCATTGGCGCCTCTGGATTACATTCCGGGAGAAAAGACGGAATTTCCCAAAGGCCATGCCGCGATGTTCACCTCGTGGTCAGATCCGAAATCCGAGTACGCTTTGCACAAACGATTTCAAAACGGACAGCGCGGGCCGGTGAGATTTCATCTGGACCTGGACAAGGAAATGTCACATTCATCACCCCACGAGAAAGTGGCTTAAAAGCAAAGAAATCGGGGAGGAACTTCTTGCAAGAAGTTCCTCCCCGAACCCCACTTCAAGAACTTTTAATACTCGCTGGAATGCAATTTCCCTACAGGAAATTGCATTCCAGCGAAAGAGAAAGTTCCTGGAAGGTTTGGGGGGAAATATCCTTTACAAAGAAGGTCCCTTCAGTATTTCTTAATGGCAAATTGGGATCAGTCAGGAAGATCTTCGCCCATTATGCCGGTAGGGCGGGTGAGAAGAATAATAATGAGTATGGAAAAGGCGGTAGCGTCCCGGTAACCTGACCAGTCGGGCCAAATCGCCACGATGAGTATTTCTCCCAGCCCCAGGATCAGACCTCCCAGAGCTGCCCCCATGACATTGCCTATGCCTCCCAGGACTGCAGCGACAAAGGCTTTCAGGCCCGGAATGACACCCATGAACGGCTCAAGCGCAGGATATTTCATGCACCACATGATCCCGCCGGCTGCCGCAAGGGCTGATCCCAGTGCGAAGGTAAACGCGATCACCCGGTCCGCATCCACCCCCATGAGCCGAACGGTTTCCACGTCCCTGGAAAGCGCTCTCATGGCCATGCCGATTCTTGTATACCGGAGTATCCACATCAACATCATGAGCAGCGCTGCGGTCACCAACACCACCCAGATGGAGAGCCGCGGAATAGAGAGACCCGCAAATGAGATCGCTCCCTCGAACCAGGAAGGCGTGGGAAAGGTTTTGGGACGGCCTCCGATGATTACGAGCGCGAGGTTTTCCAGCAGAAAAGATATTCCTATGGCAGTGATCAATGCGCTTATTTTCGGACTGCGACGAAGAGGTCTGTAAGCGCCACGATCTATGAGGATACCCAAAAGAGCTGTCAGCACCACTGAAATACCGAATCCCACTGGCCAAGGAATGCAGAAAACCACGATGCCGAAGTAAGCGATATACGCCGAGACCATGAGCAAATCGCCATGGGCGAAATTGATGAGGCGGAGGACTCCGTACACCATAGTGTATCCTATGGCCAGAAGCCCGTAAAAGCACCCCAGCGTAAGTCCGAAAACCATTTGTTGTACAAAGAAACCGGCGTCCACGAGATTGCCTGTCGAATACCGATCTCCAGGGAGAGCTGCGATTCCAGGCTCCCCGGAGAATCAGCGGATATATGAGTGCTACTGCTGGGGAGGTATTGTTCTCACGAAGACAAATTTACCATCCTGAACTTTGTTGAGCACCATTGCTTTTATAGGATCGCCGTTCGGCTTCATGGTAATCTTGCCGCTCACTCCTTCGAAATCTTTTGTTTCCACCAGAGCATCACGTATTTTCTGCGGATCGGTGGAACCTGCTCTTTTGATCGCGTCGAGCACAATGAAGTAGGCATCAGCGCCCATTGCAGTGAATGCGTCGGCTTCCTTCCCGTATTCCTGCTTGAACAATTCAAGCCACTTCTTTCCCCGCGGATTGTCAACCATATCCTTATGGTAGTGCGTTGTGAAATAGATCCCTTCTACAGCGGGTCCTCCCAGTTCAATCAATTCTGGAGCTTGAACTCCATCCCCTGCAAGAATCGGAGCCTTCAGTCCCATTTCCCTGGCCTGCTTCGCGAGAAGCGCTGCTTCCGTGTAGTAAATGGGGGCATAGATAACGTCCGGATTTGAGGCCTGAATGCTACTCAATTGCGGAGTGAAGTCCCTGTCGCCGCTCTTGAATCTCGTTTCGGAAACGATCTTTCCTCCGGCCTTCGTGAACTCTCTCTTAAAGAAGGTGGCCAGTCCGACGGAATAGTCTTGCTGAATGTCGTAGATCAGCGCCGCAGTCTTGGCTTTGAACTGGTCGACAGCTACCTTGGCTCCAACATCACCCTGTTCGGTATCGATGAAGCACACCCGAAAGATGTACTTGCGATTCTGAGTTACCAGCGGATTCGTAGCAGTTGGGCTCACCATGGGCACTTTCCGTCGTTCGGCATGATCCGCGCCCGCGAGGGTATTCCCGGAGATCATTTCTCCGATAATGGCAACCACTTTTTCTTTCTCTATGAGCCTGGATACGGCATTTGCAGACTCGACTTTATCGGACTTGGTGTCCACAAGTTTGACTTCCACCGGCCGTCCCAGGACTTCAGGCTCCATCTTTTTTGCAATGGTAATGCCGTCCCAGCCCATTCCTCCGTACGCGGCAACATTTCCCGTCATGGACAAGTACGCGCCCAGAACAATCGGATCCGCGGCAATTGCTGGAGCTGCAGCGATAAGAAGCGCCATAATCGCAAACAGTATCCTTCCCATGCTCACCTCGTGTAAAAGAGTTTTGTCTCTGGCTTCTTAGAACAGGCCGGAGATTGGTCTGACGAAAGTCACTATGTGCGGTATGTCAAGTCGCGAACGGCAAGTCCGCGCAAAGCGTCATCATATAAACAAAACCCGAATGGAAAGTAAACGCTTATCCTTTGACGAAACATTTTCTGAGGTGTATGTTCGGCTCCACAGACCGATACCAATTTGCTTTCAAAGTTGGACGAAAATCCCCTCTACCCCCCCTTTATAAAGGGGGGAATGGGGGGGATTTTGAATGCAAATTGGTCTGAGAAGAGTTTCAGAAATTCGCTACAATGAACGCCTTGAGCATACCATAACGACGAGTGGAATCAATGACTGACAAAAACCGGGCCAATCTGAGAATCGGCGTCATCGGCGTGGGCACCATGGGGCAACATCATGCGAGAATCGTTTCCCAGACATCCAGAATTACATTGGCCGGAATTTACGATCCCGATCCTGCAAGAGCTGCGGAAATAAGCTCACGCCACGGATGCGTCTGTTTTACCGATCTGAACGACCTTCTCAAAGAGAGTGACGCGGTATGCATTGCTGCTCCCACCGTTACCCATCTTGAGCTTGGAACCGTGTGCCTGGAACACGGGCTGCACGTCTTGATGGAAAAACCATTGGCCCATGATGCGGCTTCAGCATCGCAGCTCGTCGAAATCGCCCGAAAAGCCGACGTCATTCTCATGGTCGGACATGTGGAACGATACAACCCGGCTGTCATCGCAATGATGAGCACACTGGCCGAAGCACGCGAAGAAATAATCTCCATCGATTGTCGCAGACTTGCTCCCTTTGACGGGACTCGTTGCATCGATGCAGACGTGCTCTTCGATCTCATGATTCACGATGTTGACTTGGCTCTTGAAATTGCAGATTCACCCATTGAGAGTATTACCGCATCGGGTAGACCGGTTTTTTCCGACAAAACCGATGTGGCGAATGCGAGAATGCTGTTTCGTAATGGAGCCACCGCAGCATTCTGGACAGGAAAATGTTCTCCGAAAAAAGTGCGGACCATAACTGTCACTACCCCCAGGCGGTACCTTGTGGCCGATACCATTGCCAACACACTACACATGCATGTAGCGGATCGGCTTCCTGCTATGGAGTCGGGTATTTGCCTCATGGGGGACATACGATCTGAAGAGATTTCAGTGCCTCGTCTCGAGCCGCTTCGGAGCGAGTTAGAGGATTTTTTCAATGCCGTGCAGTGTTCCTCATGTCCTGTTGTCCACGGAGAACGTGCGTTGTGGGCAATGCAGGCGCTGGACCTCGTGGCACTTTCCATTTCGCGATCAGGTGAACTCGTCAAGCCGGACGCTGATACATAGAAGTAAGTTCACAAGATTGTTTCATAAAGGGGGTAAGGGGCAAGGGGAATTTTCCCCACGAATAACTGAATGCATACCTGTGGGTGTCGATTTCGAGCCGCTCGGCCGGTCAAGTTATAGCGAATTATAGAATAGTGTCCGATTGCGAAAAACGCTTCTCGACAATTGGTGGGTGCCGTGCCTCCGTGCCGGCACGTTTTTCAATACAAATCAATTGGTTCGGGTCGGCAGGGACGCCGACCCCCACCGTTTTCTTAAAGAACAATGTTCAGAAATCATGTCAACTGCTACTACCAATCTGCACATCATACCGCCAGATAGCGTTTCTTCACGTCTTCATCTTTTTCCAGGTCTTTTATGGACCCCTGATACTTTATGTGACCGCTGTCGACGATGTACGCCCTGTCGGAATGTTTGAGGGAAAACTTGACGTTCTGTTCAGACAGCAGCACGGTCATTCCTTCCTGTTTGATGCGATCGATAAATTCACCGAGCGATTTGACGATAATAGGAGCCAGCCCTTCGGATGGTTCATCCAGAAGCAGCAGATCGGGGTTTCCCATGAGTGTCCGAGCAATGGTAAGCATCTGCTGTTCGCCGCCACTCAGAGTTCCTCCACGTCGCCTTGAGAGTTCTTTCAGCCGCGGGAACAGATCGAAAACTCTTTCGAATGTCCACTTGTTGTCGTTGTTCCTGGATTTCTTCAATCCTACTTCAAGATTTGCCCGTACTGTTAGGTCGGGAAAAATGCGGCGATCCTCGGGAACAAACCCCATGCCGAGTCGCGCTACTTTGTACGGAGACAACCCTGTTATGTCTTGGTCGTGGTACGTGACAGTGCCGTTCTTCGGTGCAGTCAACCCCATGATACTGCGCATGGTCGTAGTTTTTCCCGCTCCGTTCCTGCCGAGCAGGACCACCACTTCACCTCGGTCCACTTCCAGCGACACATCGAAAAGGATGTGGCTTAACCCGTAATACGTGTTGATTCCTTTGACCTGAAGCAGCATGGTTAGACCTCTTCCCCCAAATAGGCCTCAATAACCTGACGATTGGCCGATATTTCGCTTGGGGTTCCTTCCGCGAGAAGTGACTTGTAACAGAGCACCCGCACTTTCTGGGAAATACCGAAGACAATGTCCATATCGTGCTCGATAAAGACCATAGTTATCTTCAAATCTTCCCACAATTGCTTCACCAGGTTTACGGTCTGCCATCGTTCGTCAGGACTCATCCCCTGAGTCGGTTCGTCCAGAAGGAGAAGCGCAGGCTCAAGAGCAAGAGCAACAGCAATATCGAGCCTTTTCTGGTTACCGTGTGCAAGGATGCCGCTCTGCCGGTGAGCCATGTCAGCGAGCTCTACGCTGTCGAGAATTTCGAATGCTCTCTTATGCACGGATCTCAGACTATCCACCGGTTTGACCATGTCCAGATTACCCTGGTTACGACTGATCACCGATGCCACGACGTTTTCCAGAACCGTCATGCGAGGAAAGATGTTTGTTCTTTGGAAAGCCCGTGCCATGCCGAGGCGAACAATATCGTACGGCTGCAAACCCACAAGATTTTGACCTCGAAAGACCACCTGCCCTGCATCCGGCACATGATACCCTGTGATCAAATTAAAAAGCGTGGTCTTTCCTGCACCATTCGGGCCGATTATGGAACTCAGCTCGCCTTGTTCCACTGCAAAATTTACATCGTTGAAGACCTGACTTCCTTCAAACGACTTGGACAAGTGCTCAATCCGAAGTACGTAATCGGTCATGGTCGAGTTCACCCGCTGCGCTTTCTCAAGATTCGCTTCTGCCGAAAATTCTTTGGTAGATTCCGACCAGTCCCCCAGGAGCGAAAAGCACCACGAGAAGCAATATTCCTCCGAGAATTATTGCCCACAGGTCCACCATACTCTTGTGTAGCTGCTGGAGAACAATTTTGAGGAAGATCAGAACCGTCGAGCCGATGGCCGGGCCAAGTATGGAGTACATCCCTCCCACAAGGCTCGCAAGAATCGGTTCCGCGGATTTGCTCCAATGGAGAAACTCTGTTTGTGCGAAACGATTCAGCTCTGCGAGAAGTCCGCCAGCCAGTCCTGCAAACGCTCCGGCTATGATGAAGTTAATCCACTGGTATTTCTTGACATTGATCCCGATGAAATTCGCTCGATCCATATTCTCCCGGATAGATCGAATGCTGAGACCGAAGGACGAGTTGATAATCATTCGCATGATGAGTAAACAGACGAGAAAAAGTATCAGGCACAACAGATAATAGTTTACAGGTCCGAGAAATTCGGGTCGCGGAACACCGTGGATGCCGTCATCACCGCCCGTGAACGTGTACCACTGAAAAGCCACCATGTACAGAAGCTGACCGAAAGCGAGAGTGAGAATGGCAAAGTAGAGCCCTATGAGTCTGACACAGAACCAGCCAATGATTGCCGCGGCAAAAGCCGATACGAGCGGTGCAGCCAAGAGTGCAAGGTATAGCGGCGCCCCCGCTTTCTTCATCAAGAGAGCCACCGTGTAAGCCCCGACACCAAAAAATGCTGCGTGCCCGAAGCTCACCATGCCTCCGTACCCGAGTATCAGGTTGAGACTCATGGCAAACAGCGCACTGATGATCATCTCAGTGGTAACCCAGATCCAGTACTCACCCGTGCGACCGAGTTGCGCCAGTACGAAAGGGAGTGCAAAAAGAAGCGCCGTCACAATTCCTCCGGCAATCCAGTTGCCGGTCTTGAATGAAGCTTGAGCAGCCTGGTTTTTCATGGTTCCCCGCTACCGTTCCGGTCTTCCGAACAGGCCCCAGGGCCTGACGATCAAAACGAGCGCCATCATGAAATACGGAAATACAAGAGCCCACCGACCAAGTGGCAATTGGAAAAAGGTGACGCCAACTCCAATGATAAGAGATCCGAGGAGTGCCCCCCCAACGCTGCCCAAGCCGCCAATGACCACCACAGCGAAACATTCGATGATCTTTTCCATGCCGATCCCGAGATCGATGTTCGCCAGAGCGGCCATGAGAACGCCTCCCAGGCCCGCCAACCAGCACCCCAACATAAAGGTCGCGGTCATTACCCATGAGACATTGACCCCAAGCGCCCCAAGCGTATCGGGATACGAAACCGCTGCCCGAATGACGTTTCCCGCCCGGGTTCGATACAACAGCAGCCAGAGACCGAGTGCAATTACAGGTCCGACGATCAGGATAAAAACATTATAGCTAGGCAAAGCCATTCCCAGGAAATCCACCGATCCCGCGAGAAAATCCGGACGCGAAACGTTTCGGGGGTCGCCTCCCCAAATCAGCCGGACAACATTGTCGAGAATCAGGACCAATGCATACGTGAGCAGGAGCTGGAGTAAATGTTCCTCACCGTAGACCCGCCGGAACATGGAGACCTCAAGGAGAAGGCCCAGGAGCGCTATGGCCGGTGGAACGATAAGGAGCAACAACAGAAAGTTCAGCATGGTCGTCCCTGCCAGCAATGTGGACAGAGAATACGCAACAAAGGCCCCAATCATGTACAGCGATCCATGAGCGAAGTTGATGACCCTCAGCACGCCGAACACCAGGGAAAGACCTGAAGCGATGATGAACAGGAGCATTCCCTGGGTTAACCCATTGACCAGCATGAACAGATAATATTGAGCGCTCATAAGGTTTTTTCCGGCCGGAATTTAAACGAGTGGTTTTAAATAAGGATGTGGCAAATTGGCGCCCACGCGAGACGCATATTCCCGCAAAGCCTTTTCTAAGGATTGACTATCTCCGTTTAAGAGGAACGAAGGTCCGAATCATGGAAGCCCCCGGCGACTTCGGAAAAGCCGATTCGCTTTCAGCTTGACTGCTTTGCAGCATCAAGTTCGGACCTTCTTGCTCTCGCCCACCGACCTGCCGAGAGCACTGGCACAACGCACAGGAAAGTCAATGAGACTTCCTGCAGGCTGCTACTTCTTGCCTTCCTGGAGTTTCTTGACCTGTTCCACGGGAAGCCAGATCTTTTCTGCAGGGACTTCCACGACGTCTTTCATGATGAGAAAGCCTTTGTAGTCAGGACTCTTGGTTGTGACCCCTACGTAAATCCCTACGTTCGCCATATGATCTTCAGCTCTGATGTAGCGTTCTCCTCGAAGGGATTTGAACTTCATGCCCTCCAGAGCTTTCACCACCTTGTCGGAATCGGTGCTGTTGGCTTTCTTAATGGCCTCGGTGAGAGCGATGAGACCGTCATACGCCATAATGGCCCAGTCTGCAGGCCATTCCTGGTTCTTGTCGTAATATTTCTTCACGAAAGCCTTCATCTCAGGGTTATCTACCGCATAGAAGGGGCATCGCGCATATCCGAGCAAACCTTCGGGCATGTCCTGACCGGTAACCCGAAGCATATCCAGGTCGAACAATGAGCACAGAGCGGCTTTACCAAATATACCGTACGGTTTTGCCTGCTTGATGAACGTGCTCAAGCCGCCGCCCCACAGGCTGCTAAAAATGGCCTCCGGATTTTTTGCCATCAGCGTGGGAATGTACGGAGAATAATTAGTCTCGCCCAACTTCACCCAGACCACTTCAACAATCTCCGCATCGGGTTTCAGCTTGGCCAGTTCACCCTTGAATGCGTTGAATTGATCGTGTCCATACGCATAGTCCGGCCCTATGTACCCGTATTTTTTGTACGGCTTTTGCGCCATGTAATTGGCTATTCCTCGTCCTTCAATACCGGTATTCGGCACTACTTGAAACATGTAGGGCTGAAAATCCGTCGTGGTGAGGGCCTCGGCATTAGAGGTGTGGAAGTACACAATCTTCTTGAATTCTTTGGCTACCTTTGTAACTGCAAGAGCAACCGCGCTGCTCGTAGGCCCGATGAGAAAGTCACATTTTTCGCTCAGGATGAGTTCCCGAGCCATATTGGCCCCGATATCCGGTTTAAGCTGAGCATCACGCACCACTACTTCCAGCTTTTTGCCCATCACGCCGCCTGCAGCGTTTATCTCTTCAATAAAGAGATCGACGGCAGCCTTTTGGCCTTTGTAGAAAGTCGCACCGACTCCCGATACGTCAGCCACAAAACCCAGACGAATCGTCTCCTGGGCCGTTGCCTTTTCACCCGTGATTACTCCGCCTACCAAGCAAAAGAAGAGAATCATTGTGCCCGCAGCCAAGGTTTTCCACTTCATAACACCCTCCCTGGATCGTTGTGCAGCCTGCGCCGCTAATCGTCGGAAATGGGTTAGTGTCATGTTCCCGAAACAAAGCGCTTGATACTTCCGAACAACTGATTTCTTCGAAAAAAGCTCTTACTTCAGGGAACGTAACACTAGTAAGTGAGCACTATGCCGCCATCAAAAAGTAAATCCCCCCCCACGAGATACCGTGCGTATCGAGAAAAACCGAACATAAAGAGGTTCGCTGTTTCAATGGGAGCCATCATGTCTTTTACTCTCGATTTCCCCATCATGATGTCGTGCACGACCTCTTCCTGTGAGATGCTCCGTTGCTCGGCCTGAGACGGAATCTGGTTGAGTACTAAAGGCGTCTTTACGAATCCGGTACTTACCGTGAACGATCTGATCTTGCCGTTTCCCTCAGCAGAGATTGATTGCGATAATGCCCTGAGACCAAATTTGGTGATGTTGTACACCGGCTTGTTCACAGTGCAGATATGTGCATGAATGCTTGCCATGTTTCCGATTACGCCGGTTCCGGAAGGGCCTTTCTTCATGTGAGGGATGCAGAGCTTTGACAGGAAGAAAGGCGCCCTTAGCATAATTCGTTGCATGAGATCGTATTTTTCCATAGGGAAATTTTCAATCGAATCGATATGTTGAAAGCCAGCAATATTGACGAGAAACTTGATATAGCCAAGCTTGGCTGCTTCCTGGACGGCTCCTTCAATTTCATCGTCACGGGTGAGATCGGTCTTGAGGAAGACCATGCGGCCGCCTTTCTCCTTGGCCATCTGCTGAGTCCGTTTTCCTTCTTCCTCGTTCAGGTCCAGCCCCACCGTGGTCAGGTTGTTTGCCGCGGCTGCAACTGCAGTTGCCCTTCCGATGCCACTGGCTGCACCGGTAACGATACACACGTTCGAGCTGTTGAAATCGTCATCGAGTAAGATCAGGATCTCTTCTGACTTTATTTTTGGCTCGGTAATTCCGCCCCTGGTCGGCTGTGAAAGATCGATCTTCATAGAGAAAACTCCTCGGCAGGATTATCTCCAGTGTAAGCAAGTTCGATACCAAGCGGGAACGTTTGCGCTTTCAAGTCATAAGCCATGGAGGATTATGATGAGTTCCGAGGGGTTGTCCTCAGCAGTGCCCCCAATTCAAATGTACACGTTGCATAATATTTGAAACGGCGATAGAGTTACTGTAGCCATTTGCCTACATCGTGTAGCCTATCGGATACAGGAGGCCGCCATGCAGACCCCACGGCCAAGAACCGGAAGACCCCGTACTGCAGAAAACCGGTCCGCGTTATCCGGGAACGCGGGACGTCAGAGTGAGATAGATCTGCTCAGACTCATTATCGACAACATTTACCACGGTATCATGGTTACGGACAGTGAAGGGTTCGTAACCCACTTCAACAAGCCGTACGGGCAGTTTCTCGGAGTCGAACCTGCCGATCAGTTGGGCAAGCACTGTACTGCGGTTGTCGAAAATTCGCGTATGCATCTCGTGGCCCAATCCGGACGACCTGAGATCAACTATCCGCACAGGATCAAAGGTCATGACATGGTTGTGCAGCGTATCCCCATCAAAAGGGATGGAAAAGTCATCGCTGTATTCGGTCAGGTCATGTTCAAGGACGTTCGGGAGGTAAGCAAGCTCGCCAAAAAGCTCACCATGCTGGAATCGAAAGTGGAACTGTACGAGCACGAGCTCATGGTCCTGAGGTCCGCCCGTTATACCATGGACAGTATTATCGGCATGAGCGATCCCATGCGGGAATTGAAGAGAGAGGCTCTCAAAGCTGCAGCAACGCATTTGCCTGTCCTGATCACGGGAGAATCCGGTACGGGCAAAGAGTTGTTCGCTCAGGCGATTCATCATGCCAGCGCTCGACGACTCCATCCCTTTGTACGGATCAACTGCGCAGCCATACCGCGAGATCTCATGGAATCCGAGCTGTTCGGGTACGAACAAGGAGCGTTTACTGGTGCTTTATCGAAAGGCAAACCTGGTAAATTCGAGCTTGCGCATCACGGAACGGTATTTCTCGATGAAATCGGAGACCTCCCGTTGGACATGCAGCCAAAACTCCTGCGGGTGTTGGAAGAAAAAGAATTTGAGCGCGTCGGCGGAAATTCCGTTATTCCCGTGGATTTCCGGCTCATAGCCGCGACAAATCAGAATCTTGAGCAAATGGTCGATGACCGGCGTTTCAGGAGAGATTTGTTCTACAGGCTCAACGTTATTCCATTACGCGTGCCTGCTCTGCGAGAGCGCAGAGAGGACATTATTCTTCTTGCGCGTCATGTGCTCGATCAAATCCTGGGCGATGCTCCCGGCCTCTACATCAAAATCGACGCACGGAGCGAAACTATGCTTCAAAACCATGATTGGCCGGGAAACGTACGGGAGCTCTCAAATGTGCTGGAACGGATCGTTTCTTCCCTGGATGGGGATACCATAGAACCGCGACATCTTCCCTTCCGCCTGTCCAACTTTCCAAAAGTGACTTCGGCTTCGAAAGACCTTAATTTGCGTGAGGCACTCCTGCGTGCCGAAGAAGATATTCTTCGTTCGGCACTGACTCTGGCAAAAAATAACAAGGCTCGAGCTGCGCGGCTTCTCGGAATTCACAGGACACAGCTCTACAAGAAAATGAAAAAACATCATCTACCGCAAGAGTAGGCTCAGGGAGAATGTAGCCTTTTAGCTACACGTGGAGTGGGGTGCGGGAAAATGCTATTGTCGAGGCAATCGAAGTGTCGAGGCGCGATTATGGCAATTGCTAGAATTAGTGTCCGATTGAAGATTAGGGATATTGGTGGGTGCCGTGCCTCCGTGCCGGCACATGTTCAATATAATCAATGATATCAAAAAAATGGGCCCGCGGGAAGAGACTGTCTCAATATTCTCGAATGCACAACAAATCGTGCCACGATTCGATATCTTTGTAGGGGTAGGCCTTGTGTTTACCCTTTATTTGGGCACCCACGAGGGGCGCCCCTACAATCAGGCCGTGAGGATGATGAGAACTTCGTGCCACGATCTGGAATGAATTTCGACCTTCGAGACAGCCTCAGGACGCCGGTCTCCACTAGTATCTTTGTATTGGAGCATGGAATAAACGTCAGAATTTTTTGCAATTGCTACACTTATGGTTTTTTCTCAGCGAAGCAGCACCGTCATCGAATTCAATTCACAGGCTTGGCACAGCATTTGCTCCCACTCCACAGTCAATCCCGAAGGTGTGATCTATCTGTGTCATCTTTTGACCAAAGAGGAGGGAAATCGTGAATCTGGGAACCCTGCCGACTCGCCATGCCAAATGTCGTCCGAATCATCTCGCCCTGATTTTTGAAGAGCAGCGTCTCACCTGGACCGAATTCAACAAACGCGTCAACAGACTTGCACGTGCTTTCCTGAGTATGGGCATATCCAAGGGTGAGAAGATTGCCACGATCCTTCCCAATTCAGTGGAACTGCTGGAGACGTACTGGGCGGTCGCGAAGATCGGAGCCGCTGTGGTACCGCTCAGTTCCTTGACGCGCGGCAGGGGACTCGTCGCAATGCTCACGAATTCCGATTCCGTCTGTGTGATAACCGAGCCGGGGTTTACGGGCCATCTCAATGCGGTGAGAGGCGATTTGAACATTCCGGAAGACCGATATCTCGTCACCGGCGGCCATCCTATGGAGGGCTATCGAGACTATGCCTCAGTTACCGCTGCTGAATCCGATACCGATCCTACAGGGATAGAAATCGACGATTCCGACGTATTCAACATCATGTATACGAGCGGAACCACTGGAGATCCCAAGGGAATAGTGCATACACATTATGTACGGAGCATGTATTGCACCCACATGGCATCTGCATATCGCATGACTCCGGAAAGCGTGGTGCTTCATGCTGGAGCCATTGTGTTCAACGGCGCTTTTGTAACGTTGATGCCATGCTTCTATCTGGGGGCGACGTACGTCCTTCAGCCCATGTTCAGTCCGGAAACGTTCATTGAAGCTATTCGCCGGGAACGGGTGACTCATACCATGATGGTGCCTTCCCAGGTTGTGGGGATGCTCCATGCAAAGAATTTTTCGGCTGAGGCCTTGGATTCGCTGGAAATGATCCTTTCCTTGGGGGCTCCTTTGCATAAGGAGCACAAGGACGAGCTGAATCGGCATCTCCCGGGTCGGCTGTACGAACTTTACGGCCTTACAGAAGGCTTCGTGACGATTCTCGACAAGTATGACTTTCCGAACAAACCCGCATCTGTTGGGACTCCACCTCCTTTTTTCGAGATGAAAATTGTCAATGAACAGGGTCAGACAGTTCCCACAGGCGAGGTCGGTGAAATCGTAGGCCGAGGCCCTATTCTCATGCCCGGCTATTACAAGCGACCGGATCTGACTGCTCAGGCTATTGTTGATGGATGGCTCCATAGTGGAGACATGGGATACATGGATGCAGACGGATTTCTCTATCTCGTGGACCGGAAAAAGGACCTCATAATTTCCGGAGGCATAAATGTGTATCCAAGGGATATAGAAGAAATAGCCGTTCAGCATCCCGCGGTCCGCGAGGTAGCTGTTTTTGGAATCCCCCACGAAAAATGGGGAGAAACGCCTTTGTGTGCGGTAATCCTGAACGAAAGAGCGTCAGTGGCCGAAGAAGATTTGAAGGATTGGATAAACGAGCGCATAGAAGCTCGTTATCAACGAGTATCCTCCGTTGTTATTATGGATGATTTTCCCAGAAGCACAGCAGGAAAGACGTTGAAGCGTGTCATGCGGGAACCGTATTGGGCTGGAAGAGAGACGCGGATTTGATTTCAACCTACGCCGGGAATGGCAGGTCACGGCGCAACGCAGATTATACGGGTATTCGTATGAGATCGCATTCAAGCTTCCGTCAGCGCATTCTCGAACGCGACATCTACAATTTTTTAAGCGGCTTTTAAAATTGTCTTGCTTCTTTTTCCAGCGATGATATAGCCCTTCCGGAAATTGAGCTGAACGGAAGGGGGTCCCTATGAATATTCCGAATGATTTTACTGAATCGGCAGCAATGAACTCAGGCGATTCTCCGAACCCAAGGAACCCCATCTATCAAACTCTCCATGACTATGCACCGGATGATTGCGATGATTCGGATGAGAAATCGCAACTGGACCGAACAACTGAACTGCTTGCCAGAATCCTGAGAGCCCAGAGCAGGTTCGAGCAGATCAGGCTGAATCTGGAAAATGTGGATTGCATGATGTTGCGATCCAGGTCTGTGCAATCCTTGCTGAAATCCGTGACCAGGTACTTGGAGGATACTCTCGATCTGATCACCGTGCGGGTCTTGATTGCTGAAAATCAGGAACCGGCGTTCTTGTTCGAGAGTGCTCCGCAAGGTGGAGGAGTAATTTCACCCGAACATTGCGTTTCTCCACAACAAGTACGTATTTTGACCCTCTCGCATGAGAAAGAGCGCTGCCTGTTCTTTGGAGATGTGTCCGAGCTGGTTGTTTCCGCAGCAATTGCGGATCTCATCTATGAAGGCCGGAGCATCGGGGTTCTTTGTCTGGGAAGTCACGATCCCGATCGATATGCGAGCTTGAACAATACTGCTGTGATAGCTTCTCTGGCCAGAAGAATAACACTCGGAATCATGAATGCATGGGATCACGAAAGGAAAGTCAGTGAAGTCCAACCTCCCGTTCGTGAAGATAATGGTGGGGAGTAAATCCGACTCACGCGGATCGAGCGGAAGTCAACCTTGGTAAGCTGAAATCGCCTTTGTCTGCCAAGAGAATGAACAACGACGTCAGAAACAGAGCACTGTCCCGCGTGAGATGATAGAGACCGATCTTCCCTGACGACGCCCCCCCCGAACTGAAACAACCGCAGTCAATATCAAGCCCAATGGAAAACGCATACACGAGGGCAGCCAGAAAGATCCCCAACATACACGTAGTTAACAGAGCTGAAGGCTTGGTTTGCACCCCAAGAATGAGAAACACACCTGCAGCGATTTCAACCCACGGCAGGGTCAAGGCAATGAAATTGCTCCATTCGGGAGGAACAATCAAATAGTTCCGGATAGACACGGCAAATTCAGCCGGGTTTGTCAGCTTGTAAATGCTCGCGTATACGAACAGCGCACCTATAAACAGGCGGGCTGCAAGAGTCAGATACTTCAAGAGAATCTCCTCGCATTTCAAGTCATTCCATTCCGCACAGGCTCCAGACAATATCCGTTACCTTGCGCTGAATGCAAGTCTGAGCGAAATCTCTTCAAATTGCAAGAACCGTCCGAACATTCTTTGGCAGGGACGCCGGCACCCACCAATATCCTGATTGAAGCGTGGGATAGACCTCAGAATTCTTGGTAATCGCTCTAATATCATCTCGCAATTATGCGTATAAGAGGGCGAAGACTGAGGTGTTCTGAGCGGAGTGATTAGACGGCCTTGCGTCGTCTGGAGCGAAGGATACCTCAAGCCTGCCAGATTACAAAAACAAAAGCGAATCGGTATAATATATACTTTTCCGAAGTATGTCGGTTTGACTTCGTGCGCAGCGTGATTACTTATTGAATACGATTGCCGTCTTATGGAGGTGCATGATGGGTTTACAAGTTCCCGGTGAACAATCGGATGGAACGTTTATTTTTGCTGAAGGTGAAGAGTGCTGTGGCTGTGGGTTGGCCCAGGTCGTTACCGGTCAGGAAGAAGCCATCTTAGCAAAAATGCGTGAACTCAAAGATCAGGTTCGACCGCTGGTTTTGAAAATGAAGGCATTGCAAAACACAGTAGGAGAATCGTCTCACGAAGTATTCCCGGAATTCACACAACTTTCAACCGAGTTGGAGGACCTGCGGCTGCAATGGAAAGAGTGGGAGCAGAAGCTTGAAGATGCAATTGAATCAAAAATGATCATGCTGGGACATCGCAATCCATAAGTTGCTCCTCGCCGACCCGGTTCGGCGAGGATTTCCTCTGGAGCATGGATCATTTTTTTTCAATGGGATACTTTGTCTCCTCCCATTCGTTCCACCCACCTCTTAGAGCGTATACTTTGCCGTAACCGTTTTCAATGAAAGTTCGCGCTGCACGAGCGCTTGTAGCTTCTTCCGGTCAGGCACAGTAAAAAACGAGTATTTTCTCCGGTGGGTATTTCCTGATCCAGTTCGGAATGTTCATTGGATCCTCTCGAACCGCTCCTCTGATCTTCATGTCAGAGGATTCCCAGTCCCTTGGGCTCCTCACGTCGATGATGATCAACTCCGGGCTTCCCTGCATGGCCCTCAATTCTTCTTTAGAAATCCTCGGCACCCCGTCTTGGGCCACTGCTGCAAGTACCGCCCCTACACTTATAACCAGCGATAGACCTAATATCACAAATTCCTGCATGATTCGCTGCTCCTTTATGTCAATTATTCTTTAATCTTACGTTATCCACAAGAAACTCGCAAGCGCGAACAGCCGCAGCACAGCCGATTTATTTATGCAATGTAATGAGTTCTATGGTGCAAACTGCATCTTTCTGTAACTTGGCAGAAGATTTTTCGTGACTCTCTTCGAGACTCCCATGTATCCTCTTGCAACGTAGTTTAGATTTGTCGAACCGAATAGTGTCCAAAAGTGTCTAAAACAAAGGTAATATGAGTCCTACGATAGCTGAGGTCGAAGGGATAGAGATCAGCATTAAGCTATCCGAGCATGGTAATCCGCATATCCATGCCTGGTACCAGGGTCAAAAAGTGAAAGTCTTCATTAAAACTTTAGGCATCGAGAGTGGCGGACTTCCTCCGAATCAGATGAAGAAACTAAGAAAATGGATCCGAGATAACAGAGAGCACCTGCTGAGGCAGTGGGATGCAATCACTAATTCACCGTAATTTACTGAAATGTGGTGCAGATTATGAGAGAGATAATTGAGGTCGTACCCATAGACGATTACCGACTGGAGATCGGATTCGGTGACGGCGAAAGAACCATCGTAGATATGAAGCCTCTTATGAAGCGGAAGAGTTTTCAGCCGCTCATGGATAAAGCTTTATTTAGTCAGGTTGAGATCGATCGAAAGTTCGGAGGAGTTCAGTGGCCTAATGGCATTGATGTTTGCACCGATTGGATCGAAGCGCAATCAAAATCCTACGAGACGCGGAATCTCACAAGGGCGGAACTAATATCGCAGATTTCGAATAAAACGAAGGTTTCCAAGAAAGCAGTCGATCAGGTTTTGAAATCTTTGGTTGGAACCATACGCCGCACCCTTGAAGAAAACAGAGAGATAAGGATTCCCGAGTTGGGAACTTTCTCGGTTGTTCAAAGGACCGGACGAACGATTGTTGATTTCAGGACTGGAATTAAGATAAAGATATTACCTACGAAAGCACCTCGGTTCAGAGCATCCAAGTCTCTTAAAGACTCAATTAAGAAGTCGAAGTGATCCAGATACGAACTGACATAATCGATTAGTCTTGGAGAGTCACTGCCCCATCTGCTGATTCGTCCTCCGTCACGGAACATGATTGTGCTGTCAGCTTTTCTTGCATAGAAAAACGTAAAGCCCAACAAGAAATCGCGGTTTCAGTCTTTGTTGGCTATAATGACGCTGAACAGGAGGACGTCAATGTCTACCGTGATTTCGTGAACCGATCTACTCCGAAAGTAAGCGCATGAAGCTGACATTCAAAGGAACCCGCGGAAATATAAAGATTCGAACAGAGCTGCATTTTATGCATACTTCGCTTGAAGTAAGGTTTCGAGGCAAACGATTGTTGATAGACTTTGGTGAAGATTGGTTACCACATGCAGCAGATCTTCACGTTGATGCAATCGTGCTCACTCATGGACATCCCGATCACGCGTGGGGCCTCAAGCGCGGAGCTCCATGTCCTGTGTACGCCACAGAGGCGACATGGAAGGTTATCTCGGAATTTGAGATTCGCGACCGGCACATCATGCAACCGGGTCGTGCGTTCCGCATCGCCGGATTTTCCGTTGAAGCATTTGCTGTCGAGCATTCCATACGGTGCCCTGCAGTTGGATTTCGAGTCACTGCAGGGAAAAAATCCTTTTTCTACGCTCCGGATATCGTTGCCATTGTAGACAGATCTGCAGCTCTATCACAGGTGCAACTGTACATAGGTGATGGAGCTACTATCGAACGTTCGCTTGTGCGGCGAAGCGGTGAATACGTGATAGGGCACACTCCTATCCGGACGCAAATAGGATGGTGCGAAAAAGAGGCCGTACCTCAGGCGATTTTTACTCATTGCGGAACGGAAATTGTGTCGTCCGACCCCGCTGAATCTCTAGCGCGTGTTGCAGCACTTGGAGAAGAACGGAATGTGCAAGCCAGTATCGCGTGGGACGGGCTGGAAATCGATTTATGATACCCACTTCATCGAGCAGTATTTGAAAATTCCTGAGTAGGCTCGCGGTGTAGCTACCTGCAAATTGTTCTTCCATATTTTTGCTTTAGATTACAAAATCGCAGGAGATTCACAGAAGAACACAGTGCTTATGAAGGTATTTTTTGACATCAATGGCTACGATGTGCGAAAATGAATGCTAATCTCAGTTGTGGCTCGAAAGCGCCGTTTCGGACCATGTATCCGTGAGAGTATTTCTCGATAGCAGGTCAAGCCCGGTCGCCACTATTTGGTAATCGGGCTTTTTGCACGCTTGCACAAAGGACTTGGTGCATGCCCCTTGACGCACAATCCTCTTTTGGCAAGAATACTGTTCGCGGTTGGGATTCTTTTTCGAAATAGCCAAACTCATTTTGGAGCTGGAGGAATCTCTCAGCCTTCTATTAAAGTCAAGATTAGGCGCATGTGCAGCGCCTGGACGGTACTTTTTCCATCATGTCAGATCTTTTCAGCAAATGCTACGCATTCACTCGTGACAAAGAAGCCATAGAAGCCGGTTTCTATCCTTTTTTTAAGGCCATCTCCCGCCTGGACGGCCCTCACGTTACGGTTGACGGCCGGGACCTGATCATGGTGGGATCCAACAATTATCTTGGGCTCACGACTCATCCGAAAGTCAGACAAGCTGCAATGGAGGCGCTCAGAGAATACGGCACGAGCTGTTCGGGTTCCCGTTTCGCAAACGGTACTATTGACCTTCACGAACAACTGGAAGCCACTCTCGCACGATTTGTCGGAAAAGATGCAGCCCAGGTTTTTTCTACCGGTTTTCAGACCAACCAGGGGGTCATTGCTCCACTCCTCTCCAGATCGGATACCGTTGTTATCGATAGGCTCGTCCATGCGAGTATCGTGGAGGGAGTCCGTCTTTCATTCGGTAAAGTTCGACGATTTCGCCACAATGATATTGAATCCTTGCGGAAGAATCTGGAAGCGAGCGCAGACTCCCAGGGGATTCTTGTGGTGGTTGACGGGGTCTACAGCATGGAAGGCGATCTGGCCCCGCTTCCTGAAATTGTGGCAACGTCAAAGGAATTCAATGCGCGTATCATGGTGGATGACGCGCACGGTCT
This sequence comes from Desulfomonile tiedjei DSM 6799, assembly GCF_000266945.1. NCBI lineage: Bacteria > Pseudomonadati > Thermodesulfobacteriota > Desulfomonilia > Desulfomonilales > Desulfomonilaceae > Desulfomonile > Desulfomonile tiedjei. Next base: position 5,366,150 of record NC_018025.1, on the reverse strand, counting down.
GGGCGTACTGGGAAAATCCGGGAGGGGAACCCTGGAACACTTCGGCGTGACTGACGAAGTAGACCTGGTGATGGGTACGTTCAGCAAATCTCTGGCTTCATTGGGCGGATTCATAGCAGGAGACGAACGGGTAATCTCGTACATAAAACATCATTCGAGGGCGCTCATCTTTTCGGCTGCAATGCCGCCTTCCGCAATTGCCACAGTTCAAGCCGCTCTGGAAGTCATCGAAACGGAACCGGAGATCCGTGAGACGCTGTGGAGGAATACTCATTTCTTGAGGGAAAATATCGTCGCAGCCGGATTCGAGACAGGACCTACAGAAAGTCCAATCGTGCCCATGATCGTAGGCGACGATTTTCGCACGTTATTCTTCTGGAAACGACTTTTTGATGAGGGAATATTCACAAACTGTGTACTGGCACCAGGAGTCCCCGACGGTCAGCAACGAATTCGCATGTGCCTAATGGCTACTCACACGATGGAAGATCTCGAAAGAGTAGTCGAAATATGCACTCGCGTTGGTAAAGAAATCGGAATCATATAAACACGCACGGAGATTTGAGATATGTTTTTCTCTCGAAATACTTCCGGTAGGAAATTGGCCTTTATTGCCATTATCTTTTGCACACTGTTGACGGTCGCAGCCTGGGTCACTCAGGGCTTTGCCGAAAATCCTCTTACTTCTGAAAATCCTGTGACTTCCGAAAATCCTGTAGCTGTCACCCAGGTCCAGACATCGGCCAGTGTTTTCACAACCGAACAACGCATCGAGCAAATAGAACAAATGCTCCGGCAAATCAAGGATACCGGTGAAAAAGCGGAAGACCGCAGCTACTACACTAAAATGCTTGCACGGGAATTGGTCGGATACGTACGTATCACCGTGGGAGTGCTCATTGCCATAGCAATCATCTTTCCCTTGACCATCTGGCTTATCAGCAAGAAGCGGCTTCTGGGATTGTCAGGTCTCTCCCAGGAAGTGGCTGCCACCCTCGTGGTAGTAGAGGAACGTCAGGCAAAACTTGCGAATATTCTGAAAGAAATTCAGGGTGAAATCGATTACCTGCATTCCATGTCGGTGCCGGATCTCAAGAATCTGATCAAACAAGCAGAAAAATACCTCGAACAGAACGAAAAAGATCTAGCCAAAACATCACGCCCCAAATAACTTCAATTCGCTTTCAAAGCAGTAAGACCTGGGAACCTTTTTTGTAAAAAAGGTTCCCGAGACCCTCCAAAAAACTTTTAACACTCGCCTAACTCCTGGAGTTTTTCTTTTGAAAAACCCATGAGTTAGGCGAATATTAGAAGTTCTTGGGAAGGGGCTTGGGGAAACACTTCTTACAAGAAGGGTTTCCCCGATTTTATTGCTTTGAAAGCGATTCAAGGGAGAATAGATATCGGAGTCCCGACAGTGACTTTTGAGAAGAGTTCTTCTATCTCGAAATCCCACAGTGCGATACAGCCATTTGTCCAATCATGAGGTTTGGGGTAGAGGAGCACTGTCCACATTTTGTCATACGACTTTGTAGGGTATCCGTGTATGCCGACCCACCCACCGAGCGCGGTATCCCACGGAGGATTGTTTCCCATCCTGAATCCATCGATGACATTCTTGACTGCTCGTGAGATCATACCGGTTTCGAATGCCCGAGCTGCATCATCTGCTCCGGGATAGCTGATTCCGAGAAATCGGTAGAACTTGCTGGCCTCGGTTTTGTAACAGATAAAATAATCTCCTTCAGGAGTCTTACCATCCTGAGTCATCTGCTTCGCCCCCATAGGATTCCATCCAAGGCAAATCCTGTAGGTCTTTGCTAACTGATTTCCCTCGTACAATTCGAGCTTTCGATCTGCCTTCCATATTACGATCTTGTAGTGATTTTCGACTCTTGCAGGCAAAAGCGTCTCAGAAAAGAGCAGAACAAGCGCACATAGCCCCAGGACAAGATGTGATAACCGCATCTGCTTCAACAAGATAACATCCTCATACCGATTCGCCTTTGTTTTTATAATCTGGGAGGCTGAGGTATCCTTCGCTCCGGACGACGGAAGGCCGTCTAATCACTCCGCTCAGAACACCTCAGCCTTCGACATCTTATATGCATAATTGCGAAATGGTATCATTTCGCAGGCCTGAACAGAAAGATTGACATCAGGTCTGCTTGAGGTAGATTCCCTTCGCTCTATCTTCTTGGGTTCGGAAAGGAGAGCATAGCTATTCAAGTAAGATCTCCCGGGGCAAACAATGAGATTTAAAGACACATCCGTGCTTCATACCATAATAGCAGGTTTTTTGGATCATTTAATCGTTGACGTGGGGCTTGCACAGTTGACCGTTGAATCCTATAGCTCCGATCTGAAAGGATTTGCGGACTTTCTCACCAGAAAGAATGTAGCCGATCCCAAGGATATCGGTCGCGAGAATATCCTCACCTTTTTGGCTATGATGGCTGCACGAGGCTACAGTCCGCGTACGCGCGCCAGAAAAATCTCCTGCGTCAAATCCTTTTTCAAGTATTGTGCGGAAAGAGGCTTGCTCAAAGAAGATCCTACCCTTCATCTGGATACCCCGCGACTGCCAAAGAGGATTCCCGAGTATCTCGAAATACATGAAGTGGATGCCCTGCTTGCAGTGGTAGACACCGGCACCCCTGAAACATCCCGCGATCGAGCCATGTTCGAACTTCTCTACGCATGTGGTCTTCGCGTCTCGGAATTGGTTTTGCTGGAACTACATCGTATCGATCTGGAAATCGGCTGCGTTACTGTTATGGGAAAAGGTTCCAGAGAGCGAATCGTTCCCATGGGAATTCCTGCCCTGAAGGCGCTCGTCAATTACCTGGATCACGTCAGACCGCGTCTGCTGGGGCCCAGGCGACACAACGCTCTGTTTGTTACTCGACGAGGAAAGCCCATGACCCGACAGAGTTTTTGGAAAATAGTAAAGAAGAATGCTCTAAAGGCAGGGATAACAAAAGAAATCTCTCCCCATACCCTTCGACATTCGTTCGCAACGCACCTGGTCCAAAACAATGCAGACCTCAGGTGGGTTCAGGTCATGCTCGGTCATGCTGACATTTCTACCACCGAGATCTATACCCATGTCGCACGGCACAGACTAAAGCAATTGCACACCGACTGTCATCCTCGGGGTTAAGAAATTAACACCAATTGCATTCAAAATCCCCCCATTCCTCCTTATAAAGGAGGGCATCGGCGCTAACTTCTCTGCATTCTTTGTCCCGCAGCGACTGAAGAAAATAGCCCGGTAATTCATTGCCGGGATTTTGTGTATCAGCCGTCCCTCCGGGACTCTAAAATCATCAGGTTTTTCCTTATCCGGCGATGAATCGCCGGCCTATTGTCAGTTGTTCCTCTGGAACAAACGAGCAAAAGCGCTATAAGTTAGCACCGATGGAGTTAGAAGGGATTTTCGTCAAACTTTGAAAGCAAATTGGCATGAGAACGAAAAAACGCGGCCCTTTGAATCCGGGACCGCGTTTTTTCCTTAAGTGGCTTCCCTTATTAGGGCTGTAAAGGTGGTGGAGGTGGTGGAGGCGCTACTGGTGCCGCTTCGGCAGGCGATACCTCTATTGATTGAGACACTGTTTCCGCTACCTGTGCCGCCGCTGGAGCCGAAATCCTGGATCCACCGCCGCCTACAAGAATCCTTCGCCTGCTTGGCCTGGCAATCACGGTTCCCGGTGGAGCGCTATAGGAAGGGTGTGACATGTCCATTCCGGAGCATTTCCAGATGTACATGTAAACGTCCAGCAGATTGTTCACCGCAGTACTGTACACGTTATTCATGTCAACATCGGACATGATAATTTGTTTTTCAAAACGGTTGGGTGCCCGAAAGACTGAAAAAATGTCTTCTTTAAGGGAGGTTGCGAAAGTCTCGTTGCGAGTGCGAATGAAGGTCGGCATGTCCCGGACGCGTAGCCGTTCCATCAACTCTCCGAGAGAATTGAAATTCCCGTACCCGTCGTAGTACATCCATATATCAATCTGACTATCGTTTATTGCTGCTGCCAACGCGGTTCCGAAACCTTCCAGATATTTGAGATCCGGAAAAGCCGGCATGGAAACCAGAATCGTGTTGTACGCAATAAGACCGAGTCTACCCGCAACGTTTCCCGGAGTAGTATCCAGTTTGAGTTCCCCGCCTTTGAGCGCTTCGATACAGAAAGGAATGTCTCGCATGAGTCTCGCGTACGCCTGATTGCGAACTTCTTCCAAATCCTTCTGTTTTCCAGGATTTTCCATAATATTCCGCAACGTGAACGTTATCCCTCGGAAGTAATCATACCGATTCTGATAAATATACGTGCCCATAGCTCTGGGGAGCAGTTTAACCAGATCCCCTGTAAGCGCTTGAGCGAATGCTTCGGAATTATGATAGCTCTGCTGGAGCCCGCCAGCATTCGTTCCTCCTCATATTCCAAGCACGGATCTCACCGGGAGCATGAGCATGAGCAAAATGAGCCACATAGCGAACTTTGATGATTGATATCGCATAACATGTCTCCTTGATGAAAACCGCTAGCTTATGCCGGGTTTACGCCTAATATTCTGCGCAAGAATAGCATAGTGAAAGTATTTGGTCAAGATAAGAATATAACTAATAGATATTTAACGTGAAGCTTTATACAAGACAGACAATTTTATGAGTACCGAGACTTCCAATCCGAAAGGAGAGTAAGGGCTTGCAGAGGGGTCAAAGTATTCGGGTCCAACTTTTCAAGCTCTCGTATCAAATCGTCTCCGGCGTACCCGAACAGCTCGCCCTGGCGCGGTCCATTCGCCTTTTTCTTGGGTTCACGTTTTCGAGAAATTCTCGGTCGTCCCCCGGGATCCAATTCTTCCTTTTCCAGGTTCGACAATATTTCTTGAGCCCGACCGACTACTGCATCGGGTATCCCTGCCAGTTTGGCTACTTGAATCCCATACGATCTGCTGCAGCCTCCGGGGACGATTTTCCTGAGGAACACTATGCGATCTTTCCATTCTTTTACAGCAATATTGAAATTGCGGACCCGTTCTTTTACCAGAGGAATATCTACGAGTTCGTGGTAATGCGTCGCGAACAGTGTCCTGGGTCCACCGTCCGCGCGATCGTGAAGATACTCGGTAACCGCCCAGGCGATGGATAGTCCGTCAAAGGTGCTGGTTCCTCGCCCTACTTCGTCCAGCAGCACCAAGGAACGGACTGAAGCATTGTGAAGTATATCCGCGGTTTCATTCATTTCCACCATGAATGTGGACTGACCGTATGCCAGGTAATCGGCAGCGCCAATCCTGGTGAAGATGCGATCCACAAGCCCGATCTGAGCCTCGGATGCCGGGACGAATCCTCCCATTTGGCCCATGATCACTATGAGCGCCGTTTGCCGCATGTACGTCGATTTACCCGCCATATTGGGACCTGTAATAATCAATATTTGGTCTGAGGTCCGGTTCAGAATGACGTCGTTCGGAACATAGGTCTCGCGGGAATCGAAGGTTTCCACTACCGGATGCCTTCCATCCAGAATTTTGATCTCATCGCCTTCATGAACGGTAGGTCGAACGTACCCTCGCACTGCTGCAGTTTCCGCAAGGGAAAGGATAGCGTCCAGAGTACCGATTGCCGAAGCGGTTGCCTGAATTCTTCCAATTACTTCGAGGAGGCGTGTCCTGAGCAGGTTGAAGATTTCTTCTTCAATTTCGACTATTCGTTCTTGCGCATTCAACACCTTGTTTTCGTATTCTTTCAAATCGTCCGTAATGTAGCGTTCGGCATTGGCCAGGGTTTGTTTTCGGATATAAGAGGCGGGCACTTTGCTCTGATAGCTTTTGGTTACCTCTATGTAATACCCGAACACGCGATTGTATCCCACCTTCAGATTGGGAATTCCCGTTTCTTCCTTTTCTCTCGCCTCTATGGCAGCGATCCACTCTTTCCCCTTGTGACTGATGCTGCGCAATTCGTCCAATTCCTGATTGTACCCGTCTCTAATCAGTCCCCCGTCCTTCAGCGATACCGGTGGAGCGTCCACCAAAACCGAAGCAATTGCGTGGGCTACGTAGCTCAAGTCGTCTGCATTACGCAGCTCACCAACCAGTTCCGATTCTACTCCCGATAAGAGTTTGAGTACTACCGGGATTTTTTCACAGGAATTCCTCAAGTATACGAGATCTCGTGGATTTGCGCTTCTCAGGCTTATTTTTCCGGCAATGCGCTCAAGGTCGCCAATACCTTTCAAAGCGTCCCTGAGTTCACCTCTGGTTATGGTGGAATCCACAAATGCTGAAACTGCGTCGATCCGCCGATGAATTTCTCTCAGGTCGAGCAGCGGATAGGCAGTCCAGGAACGGATGGTACGTGCCCCCATAGCGGTAAGAGTTCTGTCGAGAAGCTTGAGCAATGTTCCGGAAGTGCCGCCATCTTTGAGATTGGTGAAAATCTCAAGGTTTCGTGTCGTCGATCGGTCCAGCACCATGTAATTTCCGAGATGATAAACTCGAGGCGGTTTCAGATGGATCGGCGCTTCGTATCGCGTTTGCCTGACATAGTTGATTATCGTTCCTGCTGCCACTGCCGGTGCAGAGTCATCTGAAAACCCGAATCCCTCGAGATTCTGCACTTCGTATTGCTGCCTCAGGACATCGCTGCAGGAGCGAGGTTCAGTCATCCATTCCTCAACGAAATGGACATAGAACTGGGAGCTGTCCAGGAATGCTTGAAGTGTTTCCGCCTGACGCTCTGCTACGAGAACTTCCTTGGGGTCCAGTCGCTGCAATTCCTGCAACGCGAGAGCCGTTCCAGGAGGTTCAGTGACCAGGAGGTCACCTGTTGAAAGATCGAACGCGGCAAGAGCGAGGTCCTTTCCCTGAAAAGCCAGAGCAACGACGAAATGATGTTCATCCGCTTTGAGTATCTCGGATTCTTCGTGAAGACCGGGAGTCAGAACTCTGGTGACTTCCCGACGGACAATGCCTTTCGCTTTTCTTGGGTCTTCCATCTGGTCGCATACAGCGACTCTCTCTCCGGAAGCCAATAATCGAGAAATGTAACCACTCGCAGCGTGATGAGGAAAGCCACACATAGGGACGCTTTCCTCTTTGTTCTTGTCTCTCGAGGTGAGTGCTATCTCCAGGATCTTGGACGCTTTGATCGCATCATCGAAAAACATCTCATAGAAGTCTCCCATGCGGAACAGCAGAATCGCGTCAGGATGACGCTCTTTGTTCTCCCTGTACTGCCGCATCATGGGGGTCAGATTGCTTTCGATCACCGCGACCTGCCGAATGAAAGATGCACGCTAGAATAGCCGGTCATAGCCGGTCTGTCCACAGCGAATCGAAAACTCGGCTGATTCAGTAGGTTCCTCGAGATACATAAAACCACAGAGAGTAATTGGAATGGGAAACGGCGGATCATGTATATGCGGGACTGGCAGATCCGCAGTTATGATTCCTTCATAGCTCTTCTGAACTGAGGGTCCCCAGATACTAAGTTACAGAGCTTGTTAGCAAAAACATCGTTATCCAAGAAGCGAGTATTTCTGAGTTGTGACAATATTTTTTCTAGTAAAGCATCCTTAATGGAAAGGGTTGCAAACTGGTCGTGAGCGTTAAGGAGACTACTGATCCGTTCAATAATAATGTCATTGGAGAAAACACGGTTTTGTGTAAGGTGATCAGTTATGCTCCGACAAAGTTCCTCGGAATTAGCAAGTTGTTTTACTCGTGAGTCTTTCTTCAACGTATTAGAAATTAACTGGATGATCGCGTTGTCATTGAAGGCTGGAGAGCGCATCAGAACTGCCCGGATGCTGTCGAGCACCTTGTCTTTCGATGACTTCCCTGGCATAATCTCTATCAGTTGAAGCAACTCTTCTGGAGCGGAGGGCAGGCCACATTCACTAATGCACGCATTAGATATCATCTCTATCGCTTCATTAAGCTTAGCATCATCGACCCAAGGATACGCACTCGGGAGCAAGGTGCTGATTATTTTTCCGAACTCGTTCTTGGTGGAGTGATCAGGCACCCGGTCTTCTGTACCTACACGCGCATAAAGCCATCCCATGTGCCATCCAAGCTTATTTGCGAAAGGTTCGGTCAGACTCACCGTCCTGTTTTCTTTCAGATGGTCATAATACTCGTCAGCGTTAAGCCCGAAACACAAACGAAGATATGCACAAGAGTGGTCGGCTATGCCCACATCTGCGTCAGGGTGAAGGTAAAAATAGTCTTCTTTGTTGTTATTGATAAGACTCTCCAAAAATGCCCTAAGTTCAGCTTTGGCACTCTGTCGGCATATCCCAGCATAAGCTTCCATATCAGATTGATAAGTCGCTATTTGATCAATTATAACACTCCAAAGAGGACGGACCGGTGCGACAAGGATGACTGGCGCCTTGCAGGATTTAGATTTCCGGCGCACAAGATCGCAAGATTGCGTCAGCACTAGCACATGCGTAATCTCTTCTCCTAATTGCTCAGAACATTTTTGGCCTAATATTGATGCCAACTTCGAAGTCTTAGGCACAATGTCACCTTGGCCCAAATCGTCATGTGAAGCAAGTTCACGGTATGTCCAGTGACGTTTTGCCTTTCCTTCGAGTTGCTCTATCATTGGATTCAAGAATTTTAACAGAGGATTATTCTATCGGATACTGACAGATTGCTTCTGTCGAAACGTTCTCTTCGTGGGTGGTCTCAACGGCCAGATGCACATTATTTGCTATGAGATTTTTTGCACGTTGAATCTCCCAATTCACATCCAACGGAACAGCAATTCGATCTTTCCGAGTAGTTACGGTGAACGCTACTGCTTTGTCATTAACTCCGACTGTTCGCGTAGTACAGGAACTCAGAAGGCTTGGCTTTTGGAATATTTCAAGATCAATAGTCTTGGAACAACTCACGCTCTTTCGCGGATTTTCCTGCAGAGTACCGGTTGTGTGTCTTTCTGGTATAGTAGTCATAGCGTTCCCTTTACTCTCAATCCATAGACATTCTGAAGAAAATTCAAACCGTCAGCTTTGTACAGAAGCGTACGACCAGTTAAGCGCGTCCACGCTTCTTCTGCATTCGCCACGTCATGATGAAAATTCAGGCGAACGGACAATGAATCGTCCTCAGTCATAGTTAGCATTGCATTCAGTTTTGCGTCATCCAGTTGTAATGAACGTTGAATGGAAAGACTTGTGGTCCTGTAGTTATTCTCTGCCAATCGATCAGCATCACTGAGTCGAAAAAGGGAAATCAACTCCGAGTTGAGTGCTTCATCCGTGAAGGCAAAATTAAGACCAAAGGCGCTCACGGGTGTGTGGGGTAGCGTCCGCAGAAGGTCTTCCACCAGTTGCTCCGCCCACAACAGACTCTTGTCGTCGATCTGTTTCATGGCAACTATAAGAGCAGATGGCTGTGGATTCACAATAAAATGGTCAGTTGAAAAATTCACCTGTGTGCCACGCTGGTCTGTCATGAACTCCAAGCTGACGTGTGTGTACCCAAACAGTTCTTTGAGTTTCCCCCCCATCCACGGAGGAGAGAAGATGGCTGTGTTCCAGACACCCGCGACAACAATGCTCCAATTCTCTATTACTGGGTGCACAATTCAAACCTTTTAGAGTACCCGCTGATGGAATTTCAAAAATGCAGGATTTTTTGGACATAGAAAATGAAAATTATCTCAATTAAGACGCCTACTGTCAAGCTTTCCCTCTTTTGTTACAGTTTATCATACCGCGCGCTCTTGTCAATACCGTGCCACGAAGGTCTGTGTTACAATATCTTCTTCTTAACTTTCCGGTTTTTCACTCTTTTGCATGCCGACCAAAAACAAGCTGATCGGCAAACAGATTGCATGGTTCCCGTGATATCTTGAGCCAGGTAGACTTTAGACCATCTCTTGAGCTTTAACACGCTAACTGTTTGGTTTACACTTCAAGCATGACCAGATCACAAGAACGAGGAGCCGTACGCAAACCGAGAGGGAAGGCAATCCCTGTTGCGCTCGTGTATCCGAATTCATACCGGGTGGGCATGGGTAATCTCGGGTTTCAGCATGTATATCACGTGATGAATGCGCACCCGCTGATTGCTGCGGAGCGCTTCTTTGTCCCTGATCCGCCGGACAGCAGAAAGCCCGAGTCTCGCATCCTATCTGAAGAAACCGGCAGACCTCTGAGGGATTATCCCTTGATAGCGTTTAGTGTGCCGTTTGAAAACGATTATCCATATGTTCCGTATATGCTGCGTGCTTCCGGGATTCCACCGTTGCGCAAAGATCGAACTCGAGGCGATCCTCTTGTGATTGCCGGCGGAGTGTCAGTGTCCATGAATCCGGAGCCGTTGGCAGAGTTCCTGGATATGGCCTTCATAGGTGAGATACCGGACGAGACCGTACAGGAAAATGGCTTGGCATCCGCAATAGCAGATCTCTTCACCAATGGTATTCCCGACGCACGGGAATTTCGTGAGGTATTTCGCACTGTTCCGGGAGCTTATGTGCCGGAGGCTTATCACTATCGCTTTCGCAACGACGGATCGATAGAAGAAATCGTGGTCGAATCCGGATTTCCCGAACGAGTTGCAGCCGTGAAGCGTAGAGGCAAAGAATCCTCTGTGCCGGTGTCGGTGCTATTCTCGCCTGAAGCGGAATTTGGAAACGATCTGTTGATTGAAACTAACCGAGGGTGCGGAAGAGGATGCCGGTTCTGCGCGTCCGGATGGATTCATCTTCCTGTCCGCTATGCAGAACTTACCCCATTGAAAAATCAAATTGATGAAGCCCTTGCGACAGGGAAAGGAATCGGCCTTGTCGGATCGGATTTGGCCGGCCATCCGAGGCTGAAACACATGCTGCGAACCATAGTGGATGCCGGCGGCAGATTTTCTTTATCTTCCATACGACCTGAGGGTGTTTCACGTGAAATAGCGGAACTTATGGCCCGTACCGGACAAAAGACAGCGACACTTGCACCCGAGACGGCTTCTCCGAGACTAAAGAGCGTAATAGGTAAAGAAATCCCGTCCGAACGTTTTCTGGAGCTGGTAGAGCTTTTGGTATCGGCCGGTATTCCCAATATCCGGTTTTATTTTATGATCGGATTGCCGACGGAAACTGATGAAGATGTTGATTTCATTTCCGATTTTGTGCTTGAATGCCGAAAAGTGTTCGTCGAGGCTTCCAAACCTCTCAAAAGGATCGGTACCATCGCGGTACAAGTGAATCCATTCGTGCCCAAACCCTGGACTCCATTTCAATGGGCGGCAATGGCTCCAGTATCGGTGCTCAAGAAACGAATCGACAGCCTCCGGAAAGCCCTTGCGAAAGTGCCCAATGTGGTGCTGCGGCAGGAATCTGTCCGTGATGCCCGTATTCAGGCTATCCTTTCCAGAGGAGATAGGCGTATTGCTGATATGCTGTTGGCAGAGTCATCGGAAAGACCGGTCATGAAAAACATCGGACGTGGCACGGAACTGGACTTTCTTGCATTCAGAGAACGCGAATCGGGCGAGATTTTCCCGTGGGACACGGTCGACCACGGAATCTCCAAGACAAAGCTTTACAGAGTATATGAAAAAGCCCTCTTGCCTCAAATAAAGAGGTAAAACCGTGAGAACTAGGATTAAATTGTAGCTCGCCCGGAATCACCGGCACGGAGGCCGGTCGCTACGAGGCACCCATCCCGCGTGTCGCGGGACCCCTACTCGATCCGGCATTAAAAACAAAAGGATTCCTCAAACCCTCATGGGTCTCAGGAATCCTGATGTTATATCAATTTGCATTCAAAATCCCCCCATTCCCCCCTTTATTAAAGGGGGGTTAGAGGGGATTTTTGTCTAACTTTGAAACCAAATCGGTATTAGACGAGATTCGAGGGATTTTTCAGTCTGAAACAGTTTTGATGATTTGTCCCGGCCAGATTTCTTCTCTCGAACGGGTAATCAGAACAGTGGAGTTCTTCTCGAAAGCTTTGAGGACCATTCCCTCTCCGACAAATGCGTCCGGAGTAGTGACACGCCGATTGGGAAAATAGGGATCTGGAACCGGCAATGCTGGACGATAAATGCTTAAAAGCATGCCTTCTTTCATTCCGTCGCATTCGCCTCGATCGATGAACACCACATCGTTTTCCAATCCGCCGGGTACCATAAGCGAACAGGTTTCGTGCCTTGCGAGAGTTAGAATGGTTCCCGTTAGCAACCGGTGAGTTTTTGAGGGTACGATCTGGCGGTCACGAGGGGTGAACAGACAAATCTTGTCTCCCTTGGCGAGTTCCATATAGCTCTCGAGAATGATCGCAGTGACAAGATCATGGCCCGTGCTGATGACTTCGACCTCGCCCACCAACTGGGTTAGCCACCCGATGTTCCGCTCCGTGTTGATGGGATGAGTTATGGGCCCTGTATCACGATACACCCCGAACCTATCTCCTACGAGAATAGCCTGCTTCTTGCTGGGACGGAAACGGATGTAAACAAGATCTCGCTCCAGGTACCAGGTTTTGTTTTCGTCCGGAGATGTGACAATATATCCCCATAACTGGATGGGCCGAGGGCTGAGCTTGTACCGAAAATACTTCTTGTCGTACGGAATACCTTCCAGTGGTACTTTTCGGATGACAAATCTCACTTCTTCCGGCACACCGGTTGGTGGATTATACGTTTGATTCATGGCTCCGTAGGGATATCTCTTGTGGAAAAGATTCACCTTTGTTCCCGGGACCAGGGCCTGATTCTCAGGCGCGGCGCTGCCTTCCCGTATGTGGATTGCCGGATTTTGATTCCACAGGAAGGGCCACAATGCCGAATTTCCGTAGAAGCCTTCGGCCAGTCCGTAAAGAGTATCGCCTCTTTGGACAGTATATTGATCTTCTGGCCGCGGAAAGATCTCGAAAGCCTGAGCGCTGTATCCCAGGGTAAGTGAGAGCGCGACGACGGCCGACAGTGTCAGGAATCTGAATTTATTCAGCATCAACGGCCTCCGCAACCTATTTTCTATAAAATGGTTGAAGGTTGTTCATTAAGCTACTAGTTTCTTATATATTTTTTTCATAAAATTGTCAAGCGTTTTACCCGCAGACATCAACCCCATAAAGCAAAGACAAGAAGGAAGAAATCAATTCGTAGGAATGCGCTTTCAAAGCTCAGGATTGGACGGGACTACTTCTTTACGGAGGAATTGTGCATTTGTACTAGTTGGCCAATTATGCGGTAATTGGGTTCAGGCGAGTGAGAAAAGTTCTGCAGATGGGTTCGGGGACGAACTTCGTACAAGAAATTCATCCCCGATTTTATTCTCTGATTACCTTGTATCAGGTCAAAACTTTCACATGAGGAATCGTCATAGGACCGAGCACCTTTTCAACGGGTGCAAGTATCAGGTCTCGAGGAGAAATCTTTTCAAGCACGTCTTCCAGATCTGCAGGCGAAGACAATTCTTCCAAGCGTTCGATAAAGTCGTGATATCGATTTCCCATGCCCTGAAGAACGGCAAGCTTTTGCTTCACAGAAGCCTGAGGCACAAAATCCAGATGGAACAGCAGAATCCCTGTGCAATCCCCGAGTTCTTCATTGAACAAGGGCAAGAGCAGAAGATTCTCCTGACCGTCGGAGCCCGAGTTCCAGATCAAACGCTCCATTCGCAGGGTGGTTCTCTTGCTACCACCGATAGCGCGGGGAGTATCGTACCTGGAAGATCTTCCACTGCAAAAACCGAATTTTTCCATTGCCTGAATCCACGGAGCACTCCCTGCCAGCCCCACCGGCGCGCCATCGATCGTCTTTACGATTTTGTAATGCATTCCCCCGATAATCTGGGAAATCATGGGGGATACGAGGCGTAAAATCCGACGATCCTGCTCACGAATTTGATCCGGCAATGCAGCCAGTTTGTCCAAAGCTTTGGTTATCAATCTCGGCAGCAATTCCAATGGTCTTGAAATACCAACAGTAACCGTTTTTGCCTGATGCCGAATAGTGTCAACAGGCCGGGTTAATTCTTCTATAGCTTTGTTGAGGATGAGGATACCGTTTTCGATTTCTTCCCGCACATATTCACCGGACTGGGTCAGCGGATCCAACCTGGCCATGTATGCAGCCAGACCAGCGACAGATGAAGCCGGCAGTGCAGCATTCATCTCCTCGGATGCGATAAGTGCCAATATTTTATTCATCCTGGAACGGAGCGAAGCCAGATTCCACGATTCCGGTTGCTCCAGAAATTCCGTGAGCAAAGAGCGCACCTGTCTGAGTTCGTCGGCTCTGGAATCGATCGCCCGGGCTGCGTGGAATCCCCAGAGATGGCCCGCAACCGTTGCGGGGACGAAGGCCAGACCTGCATCCATTGTGGGAACTTCAATGACCCTCTCTGCATAGGAGTTGAATCGTCCCTCACCCTTTGCGGCAAGCACGATGGGTTTACCGTTGTGTGCCTTGAAAATAGCCACTTCTTTCGCAGTATCCTGGACCAGTCGGTCCGGCAAATCGTTGGCGACCACCAGGGTGAGTGGTTCTGTCGAGAGATCGATATGTTTTTTATCTTCTGTGTAGTCGCAGGGTATGGATTTGTAGCAGAGTTCGCTCAGCTTTATACGAATCTCATCAGCCGCGATCTTATTCGGTCCATTCCCCACGAGTGCCCAGTTCCGGCTGCTGGGACCATATTTTTCGGCGCAGTCTCGGATGAAATCCGTTTGTTTGAGCACCCATTCGATTTCCAACGGAAGTCTCTCGAGTTCGAGTATTTCCTGAAAGATGTCCTCTTCAGGCATGCTCCCGAATTCCTGAGCCAATAGCAGAGCGGTGAGTTTCCCCGCGGCAATTTGAGAATAGAATGCTTTTGTGGATGCCACAGCCATTTCCACATCGCGTCCGTCGCTCGTATACAGATGGCTGTTGGATTTCGAGACCAGTGGAGAGTTTCTCCTGTTGACGATCGCATGAATCCACGCGCCTTGAGCGCCGGCGACATCAACGGTCCGGTTGGTATCGGTCGTTGTGCCGCTCTGGGAAATGGCGATCAGCAGCATGTCCGCAAGAGGCTCTTCCGAGAGAAACCCCGACATTTCCGAGGCCTTGCACGAGCCGACGGTTACTCTCGTTTTTGCCAGAGCGCGTTCGATGAGATATGCCACGCCTTTGGCTGCAACAGAAGCAGTACCCTGTCCGATAACCTGAATTCTGCGTATCAAAGGAAGACCCGGGTCCCGCAGTCTTGAAAGGAGCCGGTTGAAGCTTCCTCGACCGTCCATTTCAAAATCTATCCGATTGGCTGTTTTTCGGTATTTGTCCTTGATCGTCTTACGAACACTGGAAGGCGCATCATGAATCTCTTTTTCAAAATAGTGGTTGAAGGAACCACGGAATATGTCTCTACTGTGAATATAGATGGGTTCGGCAGAAAGCATAAAAGGACTGCCGTCATCGAGAAAACGTCCTGCTCCGATTCCGTTGTCTCGGTTTTCGACAGAGACGGTAACGAGAGTTCCCCCTCTCTCCGTTCCGGAAAGCGCATAGGATTGTCTTGTTCGAGCAGCGAGGCCGTACACTTCGGAAGCCAGGATCAATCCATCCTCAACTTTACCGAGAAACAGGCTTTGACCGCTGCCTTTTTGTGCCAGGAACAAATTTTCCGGGTGAAGGGGGTGTTGCATGGCAATGGCGAGCGATCCGTCACACGTGTTGATCACCTCTGCGAACCGGCTATCAGGCTCTTGACGCCAATCCGTACCGAGTCTGTACAGAACCGGGAGAATTTTTGCATCTGTCGTTATTGAAGACTCTATTTGGTATCCTCTGCAAGTGACTACCTGTTCCACGAGAGTTTTGTAATTGTCTACGTCTCCGTTCAGAACGAATTGAGCCGCCGCGTCGCGGACTGTTGCCTGGTGTTCCTTTCCGCACAGCACCCCATCAGCGGGATGACAGTTGGAAATGCTGATGATCCCATTTGACGCCCATCGGGTGTGAGCTATGATGTTCACCTGATCGGTTAAGGAAGCGATATTCCAGAGATCCGTGTCGTTGCGGATAGCGTCTCTCAGTCCTGCAGTATTGTCTCCGAGTCTGCCGACCAAATTTGCAACTTTGTAGATGAACGTGCATACGAAGCGCCCGTCCCCTGAAAACATGGATTCAACGGTTCTCTTCACCTTATTCTGGTCGCCCGCGTACGGTCCGGAAACAAAAGGCAAGACCGTGTCTGTGAGCACAGTGCATTGTATGGAGATTCCAGCCGAATCCCTGCCCCGGACTTCCAAACGGTCAAGGTTTTCCATGACCTGTTCTATCGCCCAGGCTACAAAGTGAGTCGCGCGTTGGGGAGCCGAAGATCGCACATCGTCCGGAAGCAAATTGACAGTACGTTCCACATTGTTCAGCAATTCGTGCTTAATTTGCCACAGCAGATCTCTTGTTTCTTCTGCCCTTTGTTCCAGGAAATCCGAGCGACCGCTCAGTTCCATTACACTCTCAATACCCTTTAAGGCCTTTTCGAGGGTTTCGGCCAACTGTCGGCATTTTTGCAGAGCGGGTGATTGCTCGACGAGTTGCATATGAATTCCGAAAGACATCAATTGATCGAATCGATCGAGCATATGCTTCAACGGCTTAGAAAAGTTTTCCCAATTTTGAGCTGCTACTGATTGTTCAATTTCTCGTGAAATGGAATCGAGCCACGACGAATCTGACGGCTGCTGCCATTCATGATTACTGACAAATCCGGCAATTCCGCACACTTTCAGACTCCTTTCTCATAATCCTTTTCTCATAATTAAGAGCCCGCTTGCAAACCAACGGAGTTCTTTCATTCTGGCGAGTTTGACCAAAAATAGCAACTCCGCTCTGAGGTTCAATTCAGAGAATAGTGCAAGTCCCCGTTTCGTGGGCCCGCCAGCTTTATACTCTGAGTTCGGAAGTGTGTGCAGTATTAATTCGCGGGAATCTGTGTTTTTTCCGGGAGGGGCATTGGCCGATGTTCGTTGTTGGTAGCAAGGGGAACAGGTCGAAAAATGGTGGCGAGGTCGGACCATGTCGATGCAGAAAGGAGCCCTTCAGATTTCAGCTCGGACAAACGTGTCTTTTTCACTGCTGGATCGGATTTGAGAAATTGCGTTTCGGAAATTAACATTCGCCATGCGGGAAGCTTCTCCAACTCCTTCTTCGTCAGCATGGTTATGAGCCCTTTACGTTCGAGATCCCGCAGTTTCAAAAGCTGATCGTAAGGAGAGGCTTGTTGAAAACCCTTATCCATAGCCAATGCTTCGGCCACGAGGATTGCCTCGGTCGGCACTTTGTAATGCCATCCCACCAGGCCGTTATCTTTGAGTTGCTTCAAAGCCGTGAGCCCTTCCAGAGGCGTGACGGGCTGGTACGTTTTTCCACCACTGATGAGACCTCCGGCGTACAAACGCGCGTACGCGAGGGAAACGGACCAATCCACCAGATTGCTTTCAGACAACTGCTTCAGGATCTCCAGTCTCTGAAGCGGACCGCCATTCATATATTGCGGTTGGCCCACCAGATATTCCGCCAGAAGAATGCGGTTGAGCACGTCTCTCGGGATACGAAGGTGACTCAACTGGTCGTCACTGTTGAGCTCCGCCCACCGTCTCAGCCGCTCCATGGGATCGGAGGGCTCTCGAAGATATCGATCGCCCCAGTCCAGGACCAGGAACGTCATATCCGAATGTCTCAATTTTTTATTGCGGAGCAGATCTGCTGCCAATCGTAATTTTGTCAATGGGTCTTTGCCTTTGAAGTGGGGCGAATCGATCACGCCGGTTACGAGATCGAATACCTCAAATCCTTCGGCACGGCAGTGGACAGCCAGTCCGAAAAGGAAAATCGAGCACAAGAAAACGGGAGTAACCAATAATCTATATCTGCAGGAGAACCTCATTAATCCAACCGATTCTTTGAAATGCGCTATGCAGAAGCAGGCGTACTGACAAGCATTTTGGAATTCTCATTGAGAAAACGCCCAAGCATATGAAACCATATGAAATGACCGTATGAGAAAACCGCTGCCATAATGAGACCTGCTACAAGAAAACCTGCTACAGGAACATCCGTCAAAAATACTGCAGCCAGAGACGCAATCATGCATGCCAGACCCGCAGCCAAAGAGACGAGAGCAATTGCCTGATATGGCTTTCCGGATTTCTTGATCAGAGTTATCGCTTTCATTGGATTCAGTGCCGTAACCAACTGTTTCGAGTTGCCTAATTCCAGGAGCGCGGCGGGAACGATAAGGAGCGTTCCTGAATACACCAATACCAGGACAACAAAGGACAGGTAACCGAATAATGCCATATCGTTCAGGAAAAAGGCTATCATAAGAGAAACGAGCACTGTCAAAGGCACAAGCGAGTACACTGCAAAAACCGCCAATACTCTCGCACCCGAGAGTATCAGGTCTTTGGCTTTTTTGAAATCCCATGCAGGCGGAGGAGTTGTAGGAGCAGTTTTGCTTTGTTCCATCACAGTAAAAAGGTACCCGAATAAAATACTCCAACCGATCAGGTTGAGTGGTACGCCAATCAGAAAATTAAACGACAGGACCGATGCAAGGACGAATGCAATTCCGGCAAACACAACTATGCCTTGCCATTTTCCCTCAGACACGGGATATCCCAGGAGTTTCTGAAAATCTATGGAAAAGGACTGCGCGGGCGAGGAGGAGGAGATTTTTTCTTGATCCAGGAGTGTAATAGCAGTCAGTGGTGGACGCAATCCTCTTTGACTCGGAGGAAACAACTCTCTGAAATTGGAAATTTCGATCGCCTTCACCCAGGGACGTTCGCCCAAACGCAGAGATGTCTCGGCAATTATCTCGCCTTCCCTGATCATGTCGAGGATTTCCTCGTCAGTGAACGGACCTTTGACCATTTCATCGGCAAGCATCAACCAACGGCGTTTTGAATCCGCGGATGGCGGTGGATGTTCGACGGCCTGAGCGAAGAAATGGCTTTCCACTAAGCTGGGCGGACGGAGATTAGTAGGTGGTGACGGGGTATCATGGTAATTTTCAAGTTCAGGCAATTGTGAGGTTTCGAATTCAAGCTTTTCCGGAGGAGGAGGAGGTTCTTCGTTTGATACAACTTTGATCTTGAGCACTTTTCCGCATTTCTTGCACTTGAAGCTCACCGGCTTGTCCGTGACGGGAATTCTCAATTTGAAGGAGGTCCCGCAGCCGCTACATTTAATTCTGGCCTCTTTTTTTTCCATGATTCTCCCGCACGTTCCTTAGAGCGCAAAACGGAGTCGTATAGCTGAAACGACAAAGAACAATCTGAAATCCCGCAATACGACTCAGTTTCGAATTTTTCCGAAACAGATGTTACCAACAAACGCCCAATTATGGAAAGCAATTTTTGTGACCCGATTTAAGCAATTCCTCACTTGGACTTTTTCGAAAGCATATGTATGTTAAACAGAGATGTTGATGGACTGCCGATGCATGGGAGGCCCTCGTGATCGATTTTCATACACACACGCTGCTGAGCGACGGAGTACTCATACCGAGTGAACAGGTACGGAGAGCAGCCCACATTGGTTATAGAGCGATAGGACTTACGGATCATGTGGACGGTTCGAATCTGGAAGATGTAGTCCCGCGAATCGCAAAGGTGGCGAAAGAACTAAACCGCTTTCAAGAAGTGCTCACTATTCCCGGTGCGGAAATCACCCATGCTCCGCCTGGACAGATACGCGAGCTGGTACAAGCTGCGAAAAAGTTGGGCGCAGTTCTGGTGGTTGTGCATGGAGAAACCCCGGCTGAACCTGTGGCTCCGGGGACGAACCGTGCGGGCATAGAATCAGGAGCGGATATCCTCGCGCATCCCGGATTCATAACTCCCGATGAGGCGAGACTGGCAGCGGAACTCGGTGTCTTCCTGGAAATAACCGCCCGATCCGGTCATAATCTCACGAACGGCCATGTTGCCAGAATCGCGTCGGTTTCCGGAGCGCGACTCGTGATCAACACGGATGCTCATGCTCCCGGAGACATGATAACCCGCGCAAGAGCGATGCAGGTTTTGATTGGAGCCGGTATGACCGAGGCTCAGGCCGGAGCGTCTTTCAACAATAACGAACAGTTCCTCGAAACCCTCAAACAAAGATTGTCGTGACGATTCGACCTCATTTCATGGATCAGTGACGCATGCCTTTTTTCTCAATGCGGCCCAGCAATCGTTTTAATCCATATGTTACCGGTATTATCGTAGCGTGCTGGCTTATTCTCGTTGGATATCTGGTGAAAGACCAGTTTCTCGAGGCAAGCGCAACGGTATCGGATTCTTTCCGTTTTTCCACGGTAGAAACAGATGATTGGTTCATCATACGGATCGCCGGCGCGTTCGGCGGCTTCGGTCGGTCCAGGCAGTTCAAAGGCGATTCAGGATGGCGTATACGCGATGACTTGAATATCTCTCTCAATTTGCAGGGTCAGGTCAAACCCGTTCGCATAAGCAACGAAGCTGAAGTGGACCAGGATTTCAGATTGATATCCTTTCGTCTCAGAGTGTCGTCGGGAATTGTATCGTTCGATCAAAAAGGCTACATGTCCGGACGAGATCTCATCATCGATATTCCGAAGTTCCAGGGTGGGGGCACAAAGAAGATCAAACTTGCAGAGGTCCCCAGAATGTCGCGTTCCCTCGGACTGCCTGTCCCACTCACCGGATTGCAGGTGGGTGATGACATACGACTGCCGATTTTCGATCCTTTGGACGGGAACAAATGGGATGCTGCTATAAAAGTTCTCGAGAAAGCGGACGTGGAAATCGGAGACAAGAAGATTCCCGCATGGAGAGTTCGGGCAACCTTCAGATCTGTGGAGGTCATTATGTGGATCGACGATCAGGGTCGACTCCTGAAAGGCAGAATGCCGCTCAATATTATGGTAGTCCGCTCCGACAAAAACGAAATTCAGCGTGAACTGAGAGCTTCCCGCGACCTCCCGGACCTTGTCGCAATGACATCGGTTCCTCTGGAGGGCACAATTCCGGAACCCGATAAGCTTCAGCGGATTAAATTGCAAATACAAGGAATTACCGGCGTTGCTCTGCCTTCCGATTCGAGACAGAAGATTTCCGGCACAGAAATCGAGCTGACCCGACAAGACTTGCCCGTATCAAGTTATGCGCTCCCGAATAAAGATCCCAGAATGGGCAGATATCTCATGCCGTCCAGATTCATCAGGAGCGATTCACCGGAAATTATCCGCAAGGCCCAGGAAATCGTCGGAAATGAAACAGATCCTGTCAAGGCTGCATTGCTCGTTAATTCCTGGGTGTTTAAGAATCTCAAGAAAGTCCCCACTCCTGCTGTTCCCGACGCATTCAGCGTGCTGCAGATGGGTCAGGGCGATTGCAACGAACATGCGGTACTTGCTGCATCATTCGCCCGGGCAATAGGTCTGCCTGCTCAGATAGCTGTCGGGCTGATCTACTCGGAAGGCGGGTTCTTCTACCATGCGTGGGTGGAATACTGGACCGGAAGCTCGTGGCTTGCTGCCGATCCATTGATGGATAAAGCCCCTATTCCTCCTCTTTACATTGCGCTCCTTCATGGAGACGTGGACAAGCACGTTAACGTTATGGCGTTTTTAGGGGAGTTAAAATTAAAGGTACTGGATATCACGGTTATGCCGGGTAAAGAGGTGTCTCTAAGCAGATGATTCACATTGAGAATCTTTCCAAGCAATTTAACAAAGTACTGGCAGTCGATCACATCAATTTGGATGTTCCGGCAGGCGAGATAATGGGTTTTCTCGGGCCCAACGGAGCCGGCAAGACAACGACGATTCGCATGCTGGCAGGACTTATGAGGCCTGATACCGGCACGATCAGGATAGGCGGGGTCGATCTTGGAAATGAGCCTGAAAAAGCCAAAGCAATGGTGGGATTCGTTCCGGATCGACCGTATCTGTACGAAAAGCTCACGGGATGGGAGTTTCTGCAGTTCAGCGCGGGCCTTTACAGGGTGAATGGCAAAGAGCTGGATCGGCTCGGCATGTACTATCTGGAATTGTTCGAGTTGCTGGATTGGAAGGACGAGCTCATAGAAGGTTATTCACATGGAATGAAGCAGCGCCTGATCATCAGTTCCGCTCTGCTTCACAAACCAAAGGTATTTATTATAGATGAACCTATGGTCGGTCTCGATCCTAGAGGCGTGAGACTGGTGAAAAATTTGTTTACCGAAATGGCAAAATCCAGGGGGATGGCCGTATTCCTTTCCACGCACACCCTGGCAGTTGCAGAGGAAATATGCTCGTTCATCACTATCATCCACAAGGGCAAACTCATTGCGTCCGATACTCCACAAGGGATAAAAAGTACGCTTGAAATTTCCGGGGGTAACCTGGAAAAAGCTTTTCTTAAGCTTACCGGGCATGACGAAGTGGATGGCCTCAAAGGAAGTCTGGGTCTGGCAAATATTGGGTGAAGAATGGCAACGAAGTCTCTCTAAACACACGTTTACATTGTGGGCAAGCACACATAATTATTGGATAATAGGTCCTTTAGCTATTTTGTTTCTTTGAAGATTGCATTTGCTTTCTACAGTAAACGACGATATGTTTGCGCATCTTGTGATTCAGGAGGTTTTGGCAGCGGTGGCATTCCCACGATTAATAAATCTTGGTTTTCAAATAACGCGATGGCTGTCGATTCACAAACTGATCACGGGCGGCGCCGGTACGATTACTATTATCGGAATATTGTGGGCTTCCTTGAATGCCCCTAATAGCAACATTCATCAGATCCTCTTGACAATATGGTTATGCATATTGTTGGTTTTTGCTCTAGCTTTGGCGTTTCTCAAGAGCAGGGAAGCTCGGTTGGCCTCGGCTGGCCTGAGCATTCATAATACTTTTCACAAAATAAGAGATGCCTACTTTTCCCTTGCGACACAAGATACACCCACAACTGTGATGGAACATATCAGGGAATCTCTTGCAAGCTTCGCAAATATTTTCAGCCTGTTAGCTGGATCACCATGCCGAGCGTGCATTAAGCAGGTGTCATGTACGGGGAGGGCTGGTGAACATAACCCACGGTCAGTGCAGGTTACCACATTCTGTCGATTCCCCAGCACACCGGATCCAGGACTTAACCATGAACAAGATTATGTCTCCGACAATACTGACTTCCTTGTTCTGTTTCGACAGACCCCTGGAAACTATTTCTATTCCAACAATCTCTTAGGAGAGAAGGGATACCGGAATTCTCACTGGACTCCTGAAAGAATCAGAGAGGGGAAATTTGACTATATACCGATTCTCGAAAGTAATCACGGATTGTGAAGAGCAGTTCCCAGCAATTGGTAGCGCCGGCCTCCGTGCCGGCGAACAATTCACCAAACAAAGCAATAAGTTATCGCCGGCAGGGACGCCGGCGCTACTGATTCTTCCCATTGCAGGCATTGGATTCCGTCAAGACTTTCGATAACAGCTATAGATCCACCATTGTATGGCCTATTCGTAAGATCCTGGAGGGAGGAGACCACGACACGTGGGGATTTCTCTGCATTGACAGTATACGGCCACACGTTTTTGTGATAGACTCGGATTTTCCTATCGGAGCGGCCGTCGCCGACACTCTGTACGTCCTGCTGAAGGAAATGGACGATCGCATCAACAAGGAGGAAACGCTATGAGAGATTATAGCGCTCTTCATTCCGGAAACTGGCTAGAAGACATTTCCGCTGGAGATAGCCCTAATATGGTGACAATTGCGGTACGAACTACAGAGGGCAAGATAGCTAGGTTCCATGTGGCGAAGCGCCCGCTATTGGATCGTATAAAGGATCTTGAGATGAAACCTAGGAAACGAAAATTAAAGTAGATTCCAAATGGGTTGTCGGATCTTTTCCTACAACCCATTATCAGATTTTGTCGTTCAATATCGCTGAATGAATGATCACCTCTTTCTCCCATGCCTAATCCTATGCCTTACATATCACCGAATTGAGAGACGATTTTGAGATGACTTTTTGATTTTTGGTCGGAAAAGCCGTACATTATTCGAAATCCTTGTTCGAACACAGGAAGGTCGCATTGGAATTCAGGTACAGACTCCCTCATTCTCCAACGGACGACTCGTGCGAGCGGTTTGTCAGAATGGCTGGAGCCAACCTTGCGGGGGAACTGGAATTCTGTTACGTTGTAATATTATCCAAGGAATTGGATGTGCAGTGTATGCATAAATTCCATGTACCTGTCTCGGGAGTATCTCTATGAAGAAGTCCAGGACCGGAGTTGCAGTCCTTTTTATAGGTTTTCTCATAGTGGCGTTTGTCGCCCTGATAATGACTCTGTCTATGTTATCCAATGAAAAAGAGGAAACGGGCACCTGGTCCAGCATTCTCGAGGGTGGTAACAAAATCGGAATCGTAACTATTGAAGGCACTATCATGTCTTCGGATGACATCTTGAAGCAATTGAGAAAATACCGGAAGAAGTCATCGATCAAGGCAGTGCTGTTGCGAGTGAATTCTCCGGGGGGAAGCGTAGCGCCGGCTCAGGAAATATACCGGGAAATAGCTCGTCTGCGGGAAAAGAAACCCGTTGTCGTTTCTATGGAAACCGTTGCGGCTTCGGCAGCATATTATATATCAAGTAACGCCGATGCCATCGTGTGTTCCCAGGGAACCATAACCGGCAGCATCGGGGTCATAATGATTCTGCCCGAAATTCACCAGATCATCCAAAGAGTCGGAGCGGATGTGAATATAATTAAGGCGGGAAAATACAAAGACATCGGTTCGATCACCAGACCGCTTACTGAAGAGGAACGTGGAATTCTCAACGGATTCGCGGCTGAAATCCACGAACAGTTCATTTCGGATGTAGCCCGAGGACGCAAAGGTAAAATAGAAGAACAGAAGCTCAGAGAGATAGCGGACGGAAGATTTTTCACGGGGGAAAAAGCAAAAGAATGGGGGCTTGTCGATGATATCGGCAACTTCTATGATGCAGTGAAAGTCGCCGCGAAATTAGGTAAGATAAAAACAGAGCCCGAACTTGTCTATCCCAAGAAAAAATGGGATAACCTCCTGGACGTGTTCATGGAATCAGCGGCTTCAGCCGTCGTAAAGGTGGTGGAACGCACACGGGCATTACAAGCACCGACGATTCAATGAACCGTTTTTTTATTCACGGGAAACACTAATCCGTCAAACGGAGAACAATATCGGTTCTCGTGAAATAATCACCATACATTGAACGGAGAAAGGCCTTATGGAGATCAAAGAATCTCTTACGTTTGACGACGTGTTACTTCAACCGTGCTATTCAGAAATTTTGCCCACCGAAGTAGATGTCCAAACGAAACTTACCAGAGAAATTACATTGAATATCCCGTTGGTCAGTGCTGCCATGGATACCGTTACCGGGTCCGAAATGGCTATTAGCATGGCTCGGCAGGGTGGCATCGGCATCATTCATCGCAATCTCGCGGTGAAGGATCAGGCGAAAGAGGTTGACCGGGTGAAACGGTCGGAATCCGGAATGATTGTGGATCCTATTACTATTAACCCGGATCAACGCATTTCCGACGCACTGCAGATCATGAAGAAATATCATATCTCCGGTGTTCCTGTGACGGTCAACGGGTATTTGAAAGGTATTTTGACAAACCGCGATCTCAGGTTTGTGGAAAATCTCGATCTCAAAGTTGAAGAGGTCATGACCAAAGAAAACCTGATCACCGTGGACGAAAGAATCGATATAGAAACATGCAAAGCTCTTCTCCACAAACACAGAATCGAGAAGCTTTTGGTAGTGGACAAGAATAATCGTCTAAAGGGCTTGATCACTATTAAGGATATTCAAAAAGCCATCATGTTTCCTGATTCTGCAAAAGACCCGCTGGGTCGACTTCGGGTTGGCGCAGCAGTGGGGGTCGGGCCGGATCGTGACGAAAGGGTATCCGCTCTGACAAAGAGAGGGGTTGACGTCATTGTTGTGGATACATCCCACGGGCATTCGAAGAATGTCATTGAAACCGTGAAGCTCATAAAGAAACGCTACAGCGACGTTCAGGTCGTGGCGGGCAATGTCGCGTCCGGGGAAGCGGTAACGGATCTGGTGAAGGCCGGGGCGGACGGGATAAAAATCGGTGTCGGACCGGGCTCCATCTGCACCACTCGGATTGTTGCAGGAGTGGGCGTGCCGCAGATAAGCGCCATTTTAGACTGTGCGAAGGCTGCCAATAAATTGGGTGTCCCGCTGATCGCTGACGGAGGAATAAAGTTTTCCGGCGATATTACGAAAGCTCTTGCTGCAGGCGCTCACACGATCATGATCGGCGGTTTGCTTGCAGGCACGGATGAGAGTCCCGGAGAAATGGTGCTCTACCAGGGGCGCTCATACAAATCCTATAGAGGCATGGGGTCTCTGGAAGCAATGCGCGAGGGATCGAAAGACCGATACGGCCAGCATGAGGGAGTCTCGGAGAATAAACTTGTCCCTGAGGGCATCGTGGGCATGGTCCCTGCAAAAGGTCCTCTGGCGCATTCCATCAATCAGCTTATCGGCGGTCTCAAGGCTGGCATGGGGTATCTGGGGGCCCATAATCTCGAGGAGCTTCGAGCAAAGGCGCGCTTCTTGAGAATAACCGCTGCAGGCTTGAAGGAATCTCATGTGCATGACGTTGTCATCACGAAGGAAGCCCCCAACTATCGGTTGGAACCTCGTTGACAAATGGAACCGTCCATTCGGATTCTTCACATGGACAATACTCTCCTGTGTGAAGATTCCGAGGTCCATGTGAGTACTCGAGGGGCGCGGCCGTCGCACAGGTCAGCCGCCCATCCCGATTCGCATCGAAATAGAACAAACATGGGACCCTTTGTGCATGACGGTGTCCCACTTCGGCGTTTGATTCGCAAAAGACACTATCCGGAAGTGTGCGTCAACTGCGCTGCGCTCTTCCGAAGGATACAACGATCATGATACGAGCACTCGTTTTCGGCGTGACCGGGTACACGGGCCTTGAGCTTGTCCGCCTACTTTCGACACACCCGGAGATCTTCATAGTGGCCGGAAGCTCCCGAACGTGGGCAGGAAAGAGGGCATCGGAAGCGCTCCCATTTGTTAATCGCGCAAAGGATTTTCCACTTCGCACTCTCGAAGATTTGCTTGAAGATCCACAGGCGGACATAGCTTTCCTGGCTCTTCCACATGGCGAATCCATGGCGGTGATCCGTCCGCTCCTGGAGGCGGGTCTCAAAGTCGTAGACCTCTCTGCGGATTTGCGTCTCAACGATGCCGAGGTATACCAGGATTGGTATGGGCCTCATAAAGATCCTGAGTTAATTCCCCGCGCGGTGTACGGATTGCCGGAGCTTTATCGTGAAGAAATCAGAAAGGCCGACCTTGTGGCAAATCCCGGATGTTATCCTACTTCGGTGATTCTTGCCCTGGTTCCCTTGATGAAACTTTCGGAAGTGGATACAAGCTGTCCCGTGGTGGATTCCAAATCCGGAATCTCCGGAGCCGGAAGAGGGGCGAAGCTCAATACCAGTTTCTGTGAAGCCGGAGAGAGCTTCAAACCGTATGGAGTGATTCGTCACCGGCACATACCGGAAATGGAACAGGAACTCTCCAAGGTTGCAGGTAAACCGGTGAAAGTCCGGTTTACTCCGCATCTCATACCGGTGAGCAGAGGGATGGTGAGCACTATACACGTCCGCCTCATCCAACCCCTCTCAGCCGTGTCAATCAGAGAGCTGTACATTGAGCATTACCGATCGGAACCGTTCGTAAAAGTGTTGCCTGCAGGAAAATTTCCGGATACCGCATTCGTGCGCGGGTCGAATCAGTGCCACCTGGCAATCGAAGTTGACGAGCGCACAGGATGGCTTATTGTCATGTCCGCGATTGACAATCTGGTCAAAGGAGCTTCCGGAGCCGCAGTGCAGAATGCGAATCTCATGACCGGACTGGAGGAAAGTTCGGGTTTGTCCGGACTGCCCTTGTTTCCATGATTCCTGACGGAACCTTTTGTCAATGAGGGAGCGAGAGAAATGAAATCTGCAAAAAGGAGTGTGGGAACCGATCTGGGACTCCAGGACGAAGAAAAGAGAGAACTCCACAGAATCGCCAGAACAGTGATCGAATCGAGAGCCGCCGGGAAACCTGTGCCGCGCATCGTTCCGGCTTTTCCGAGACTTGCAGAGAAGTTCGGAGCCTTTGTGAGCATTCACAAGAGAGGAATGCTGAGAGGCTGCATCGGGTGTCTCACTGCTGACGATGCTCTCCACCGGACAGTGGAAGAAATGGCTGAAGCGGCAGCCTTTCGCGATCCTCGTTTCACGCCTGTGCAAACAGAGGAATTGCCGCACTTGGAACTGGAAATATCCGTATTGACTCCATTCGTGGAAATTGAAGATACGGCAGATATTCAGATTGGCATTCACGGCCTCATGATACGCAAAGGTAATTATTCCGGACTGTTGCTTCCCCAGGTAGCCGCCGACAGGAATTGGGATACCATCACTTTCTTGGAGGAAACGTGCAAGAAGGCGGGCTTATCAAGAAGCGCGTGGCAAGACAAGGAGACCAAAATTTATGTCTTTTCGGCTGACGTTTTCTGAACCAGCAACCGGGACCGTCTTCAATAAGAAAGCAGTTGCGCTGATCTCCGGAGGATTGGATTCAGCATTGGCCATACATTTGGTCAAACAGCAGGGAATCGATGTCACAGCGATCCATTTTACTTCTTTTTTTTCAATTGACGATCCGGAGGCGAAGGATTCTTCGGTCCGCGTGACTGCCGAGCAACTTGACGTCCCAGTGAAGTTTATCCAACGGGGAGAAGATTTCATTCAACTCCTGAGGAATCCCCGATACGGGTACGGCAAGAATCTCAATCCTTGTATCGACTGCCGCATCTACACGCTTGTAAAAGCCCGGGAATATATGAAATCCATCGGAGCATCGTTTCTCGTTACCGGCGAAGTGGTTGGACAACGCCCCATGTCGCAGCGCCGCCATACCCTGCGGCTTATCGAAAAACAGGCTGACTGCAGAGGGATAGTCCTTAGACCGCTTTCCGCGAAAGTACTACCTCCGACCGGGCCTGAGGAAGCCGGAATCCTCGATCGCGACCTGCTGCTGGGCGTTGCGGGACGCGGGAGAAAGATGCAACTGGATCTGGCTGCCGACCTCAATCTCAGAGGGTTTTCTTCTCCCGCAGGAGGTTGTCTTCTCACGGACCGGAATTTCTCACGAAGATTGAAAGATCTCCTCACATCTTCAGAGCACGTTTCCTGTGAGGAATTGGCAGCCCTGCGGATCGGGCGACATTTCCGCGTACGCCCCGGTCTGAAAATCGTTGTGGG
This sequence comes from Desulfomonile tiedjei DSM 6799, assembly GCF_000266945.1. Classification (NCBI taxonomy): domain Bacteria; kingdom Pseudomonadati; phylum Thermodesulfobacteriota; class Desulfomonilia; order Desulfomonilales; family Desulfomonilaceae; genus Desulfomonile; species Desulfomonile tiedjei. The sequence goes on along the minus strand of NC_018025.1, from coordinate 5,336,786 downwards.
AAGAAGTGAAGAAGAGAATAATCAACTGCAAGAATTGGCACAGAGCAGGAACTTCATAATGCCTTTCGTTTTCCCAGGTCCGGCAGTACTGGTGCTGGGCAATCCGGACGAGGGAGAAAAGGAACTGGTCTGCCGAGTGATCAGGCGGTACGCGAAACCAATCCGTCGTGGTGATATGTTCACTCTACAACGGCCGCAGTGCGAAACCGAAATTATACAAGCCTCGGGATTGCCTTCCGAGGAATGGCTATCCGAGCACCTGATTTAATGTAATGTGCCTCAGAGAATGGAACCTTGGAGGACCTGTGATATCAATTTGCTTTCAAAGTTAGACAAAAATCCCCTCTACCCCCCCTTTATTAAAGGGGGGAATGGGGGGATTTTAATGCAAATTGATAGGAACGCTTCCCCGGGTCTCTTATGAAAGGAGTCGATTGTGGAGTGCCCGCATTGCAGGAGAGAAATTGGGCAGGATCCGGAGCAACGTTTCTGTCCGTTCTGTGGAAGAGCGCTCGGCGACTCTTCCTACACAGGATATGATGACAGCCCGGATGAACCGGACATTCGCTTCGAAAGCGATTTCGAGCAGGAGCAAAGCGGCTACTGTCCCTGGGAAGACCAGGAGAATCTCGGGTTCGGGACTGCATTGGTCCAGACGATTAAAGCAAGTATGTTTTCTCCGGCCCAGTTTTTCTCAAAAATGCCCGTACGCGGTGGGGTTCTCCTGCCGTTGCTTTTTGGAATTATCGTTGAAACCGTGGGGAGCATGGCGGCATACCTGTGGTCGACAGCAGTAGGCGGTCAGGGACTTTTTGAATTCTCGTCAAAGACTCCGATTCTCTTTGCTTTGCTCATACCGTTATTCGTCTTCTTGGGATTATTCCTTTGGGGAGTGATACTTCACGCCTCACTCTTTTTGGTAGGCGGGGCTCAGAGGGATTTCGAGGCAACATTTCGTATCGTTTGTTACACATCTGGACCAGAATTATTTGGAATCATTCCGGTAATTGGTGGCATAATTTCATTGATCTGGAAACTGTATATAACTGTGGTGGGTTTGAGAGAGGTACATGGGATCTCGAACGGCAGAGCCATAGCAGCACTACTGTTGCCATTAGGACTGTGCTGCGGCCTGGTGTCGATCGCGATCCTGAGTGCCGGATTTCTTGTATCCATGAGCTCATGACTAATACCGATGTGCGTTCAAAGAAGTAATCCCGCTACCGGCGGGAGCAAATCCGGTCCCGGCATGTCTCCGACGCGAAGTCAGGCCGTGCCGTTTGTAGCGGAGGAGATTTGACGGGACCGGCCAAAAACAGATCTCTCAATATTCCCTCCATGAAAGCACATCGTCATAATTCCGAAGCGAGTACAAAGAAAAAGGCGGCAAGAATTCAAGACCGCCATCGAGTTCATTTAGCTGAAAGGACGAGTAAAAAGGAAATTTCCGATTTATTCACCCAATTTTCACAAGTGCCTTTTTTACCAATAAGTGCGTCTCATCAAGCGTCTACGAGAACTCGAAGGCCAATAATACGATCCGCTGCTCGGATAGAAAGAACTGCCGCAATAACCTACGGGAACCACGTAAACCCCTGTTGTGGAGCTCGGCATGTAGCCTGAATATCCACTGGAGCTGCTTGGCCAATAGGACATCCTTGTGCTGCTGAGATAACCGCCGGAACTGCCGTAATATCCTCCCGAACTCCCATAATACAGCCCCGAGCTGCTGGAGCCGCTACCCCAGCCGCTACCCCAGTACGTGTACGGCGCCCATCCAAAACCGGTGGCAAGCGTTGCAAAGGCCGCAGTGACTCCAATGATCGTCAAGACGATAGCCAGTTTTTTCATGACAACACCCCCTTGATTGTCTGGTTTTGCTTACGGGTTTGCTCGAACAAGAGCCTCGATATGCAGCATCCACAGTAATTTATGACAGTCCAGCTCTCTGTGATAGTGAAGCCTCCTTAAGATCTACTGTTCCACCGGGAGCTGAAATTGTCAAGGAAGCCGAAAATGCCTCCGCGGAACTGCATTTGCGTGAGAGCAATTGCCAAAATTAGTGTCCGATTGAAAATAGGAATATTGGTGGGTGCCGTGCCTCCGTGCCGGCACATCTTCAATATGATCAATGATATCGATAGAATGAACCGGCAGGGACGCCGGTCCCCACTAGTATCTTGTATTGGAGCATGGGATAAACGTCAGAATTTTTGGTAATCGCTTATAACCGCGAAAAAGACTATCAGAATGTGGATTACTTCGGTAAGAAGTCCGACAAAGAATGCTGTGGGTTCTCGTCAGTCGCGAGAACGAAAAAATCCATATTAATTTTCATTCCTTCGATTTATGTGTGCGGATTTGAGCAGATCTACCACGGCCACATGCCTCATCGACGATGCCCACATCAGCGCTGTCCAGCCATTTCTATCTCGGGCTTCCGGATCTGCTCCGTTGTCGAGCAGTTCCTTGACTACGTTTGTATGGCCTTCAGCCGCTGCTACGATCAAAGCCGTAGCTCCGTACTGGTCGCCAGCCTCCATATCGGCTGAATGAGCCAGGAGCAGTTGCACCAAATCCACATATCCTCTACGTGACGCGCGCATGAGCGCCGTCCAACCGAATTCATCTTTCGCATTAACCTGTGCACCCGATTCCAACAGGTGTTTTGCTACGTGACCGAATCCTCTCCTGCATGCTTTCATGAGAGCCGTCGCTGCATACTGATCCCGTGCATCCGGGTTGGCGCCATGATCCAACAGTAGTTTGACCGCATCGGGAAAGCCCATTGAGGCCGCCCACATAAGCGCAGACCATCCGAATGCATCTTTGCTGTCAGGGTCCGCACCTGCATCCAAAAGTAACTGAATCTCCGATAATTCCCCAGAAGCTGCTGCATCGAGAAGCTTGCTATTCATGACTTTCCTCCGACATTCAGGTCAGTGAAATGCAGATTTCTCAGAATTATTTCGCGCCGTACGAGGCAAGAATCTCCATCAGTTCCGTGTGTCCGGTGGATGACGCCCACATGAGAGCCGTCCAGCCGTTCTTGTCCTTTGCATGCACATTCGCTCCTTTTTTCAAGAGCAACTCCACGGTGCTCACATCTCTCTCTGAAGCGGCTATGATCAACGCCGTAGCACCATAGAGATCGACGGCATCCATATCGGCTCCCTTGGCCAGAAGCAATTCCACTATTCTCCTCGAGCCTTTTCGACAGGCCCTCATTAAAGGGGTCCATCCGAATTCGTCCCGGGCGTTCACGTCTGCGCCATAGTCGAGCAGTAACTCAACGAGATCGAAATGTTCACGTCTGCTGGCCTTCATAAGAGGGGTGGCTCCGTATGGATCTCTTGCCCCATGATCGGCTCCGTTTTCCAGGAGTATTCTTGCTGCCGACTCATACCCCATGGAGCATACCCAGAGCAATCCGGTCCAGCCGGCCTTGCTTCGTGCGTTTACGTCAGCTCCCTTTTCTATGAGTTGTTTCAGAGTGTACTTGTGGTTCTCTCGACATGCCCAGATGAGCGGAGTGTACCCTTCATCGCAGCGGGATTCAGGATCAGCTCCGGATTCGAGAAGCCGCTTCACCACTTCAGCACGCCCGGTCTCGGATGCCCTGATCAGAGCAGTTCTCCCCGCATGGTCTCGAGCATTAACGTCGGCTCCCGCAGATAAGAGCACATCTACAATACCGATCTGCCCCATACGGGAAGCGATAATAAGAGACGTCTCCCCCTCGATTGTCCGAGATTCGATATCGATACCCGCTTCGATCAACTGTTCTGCTACGTCCTCATAGCCGAGAGAAGAAATCACGAGTAGAGGGTTCCTCAATTTCTTATCGGCAAGTCGAACGTCCGCTCCTTTTTCCAGTAGCATTTTGATGAGCTTTGCGTGACCGTGACGACATGCTTCGATAAGCGCCGTGACCCCATAATCGGTTTGCACGTTCACATCCATGCCTCGAGAGAGGTATCGTTCTACTGCTTCCGAATTTCCCGCCCCGGCGGCGCGCACGAAATCTTCGATTTCATCAAGCATTTCTAACTCCAGAAATTCTGGTGATTCCGAATTTTGAACAGAAGTAAACCCGGAATCCGGCCAAAGACAAAGCATACGCAAGCATTGTGCCAGATCTCACTTCTATAGCACGCGATTACATACAGAAGTATGAAAGGTTTTCATAGTTCGACGAAAAATGCATTACTGAAATGAGTATGTCGGCCTTTTTTACAGAATGTAAAAACATCTCGGCACCAGTCATGAGGATTATCATACGTTTTTTTCCAGGTAATTACTTGGAGGGAATTTAAACGATGTGGACAATGGTGGGACAGCAACATCCCCAACAGTCATCCCGGGCTGGTTCCAAAGGGCATGCTTAGTCATACCACGGGCGGTATACATTCCCCGCCCATGGATTGCCATCTCTTTGAAGTGACTGAATATGCAGGAAAGGCTCAGCGCCAGCGCTGATTTCTTCCCGCTCCTCCGAATCCTTGTCTTCCTCCTCCTCCACCGCCGCCGCCCGGCCGATCTGTCTTGGGGCGAGCCTCGTTTACCTTCAAATTTCGTCCCATAAAATCTCTGGCATCCAATTCCTGAATTGCTTTGAGACCTTCTTCGCGTTCCGGCATTTTCACAAATCCAAAACCCCTGGGACGGCCCGTCGTTTTATCAGAAATGATAGTCGCAGATTCAACCTGGCCAAATGATTCGAACAATTCTTTGAGTTGGTCCTCACTGGTCTGAAAGGACAAGTTGCCTACATAGATGTTGATAGAAGCCACTTTCATCACTCCTTTGGTAGTAATACCCTTGCCGGTAACAAGTGGTACGAAAGCGAAACAACTGATTGTCCCTGGGGAAGAAACGGAAAGAAAAACACGAGCAACTGAGGCACGAGCGGTGGTACCCTGAACTCTTGAATAACTTGCTTTTGTGCCCGCAAACCTAATCAGCCGGGAAGAAAAGCAAGGTAGAGGCTTGAATGTTATGATGGGTCGTATTCAGGTGTCAAGAAAATTTGTCTCGTACAGGTAACTGTTTATGCAGGTAGAGTAATTGCCGAAATTAGTGTCCGATTTGAAGAAGAGGTATTGGTAGCTGCTGGCCTCCGTGCCGGCACATCTTCAAAAATAGTAATTGCATCAGTAGAATGGACTGGTAGAGAGAAAGTGTCTCAGAATATCGATCCAGGATTTATGTATTCAAGGCGTCGCCGTGACTGCCACGCATCGGGCACGCGCACAGGTTTGAGCATGTGTTCGGAAAGAGTATCGCGATTGTCCATTCAGCAGTTCCACCAAATATTGCCATTGCGAGGAGAGAAGCGATCCCGCGTTTCGGGGGACAATCGCCTGGGATCAGGCGCTTAATCTAAGGCGATTGCTTCGCTTCGCTCGCAATGACGAGCGTTAAGATCGAAGTAACCATGAGGACCCTAAGGATTGATAAAGCATCTGAAAGATTTGTTGAATCCAAAAACACTATCGAATATGACCGCACTTATAGTCGCCGCCCACCCGGATGACGAAACAGTAGGTGCGGGTAGTCTCATGCCCACATTTCGGCGACTTTCCATTGTGCATGTTACCGATGGCGCCCCGCGAGACATGAAAGATGCTTTCCATGCGGGCTATTGCAGCCGCAGCGGTTATGCGAATGCCAGAAGAATGGAACTGTTTCAGGCGTTGCGCTTGGCGAGAGGAGAGTCTCTTGATTGCTCGTGTCTCGGCTATGTAGATCAAGAAGCGGCTTTCAATCTGAGCGAAATCACCAGAAAAGTGTTGGATATTGTTGAGACAGTCAGACCCGATCTCGTGCTTTCGCATTCATACGAAGGGGGCCATCCCGATCACGATTCCACTGCATTCGGAATTCACATGGCACTGCGTATGCTGAAGCACAACGATGGGTATGGTCCCACTCTGATCGAATTCCCATCCTACAACAATCACTCCGGTCATGCTTCTTTTCTTGAGTTTTTGCCTGTACCAGGCTTTCAAGAATTGGTCAAAACGCTGAGCCCTGCGGAACTTGAGAAAAAACGGCGCATGGTTGAATCGTTTGTTTCACAAAAGAGTTTTCTCAAAGTGTTTCCTCTGCAATTGGAGCGTTTCCGGTTCGCACCTGGCTACGATTTCAATGTTCCTCCTCATCAAGGGAAACTTTACTACGAGAATCATGATTGGGGCGTCAACGGCAAAACGTGGCGTGCTCTCGCTAAGAAGGCCTGCCTCAAATTGCGTGGTGGAATCCGGACAAATCCAGTAATTCAGGGTCATTGATTGAGTTTCAGAGTGACTCAGGGCAAATCATAGAACGAAAAAGGGAGATGCTCACCAGACCAGCACCTCCCTTTTCTCTCCCAGCTCTTTAGCTATTTTTCATAAAAGGCAAAAAAATCTTTGGCATAACCCTGGTCGTAACGCTTCATGGTGTACTGGAGCTGCTCAGGGGAAAGCCGGTCCCGTCGCACAATTTTGTCGCCCTCATTCCTGAAATAAAAGTTACAGACGATATTGTGGATGTTCGCATCCCCGTGAATTGCCCGTTTACATCCGGCGAGGACAAGCGCTTTGGCCAGATCCTTTGTGCTTATATGGTGGCCCATGGCAAAAACGAGATTTCCATCTTCACGGATGCCGAATGCCGTCCTGTTTGCAAGAAACCAAAATTTGTTTCCCATGGTGCTGCGGCCCTGATTGTCAATGAGGAACCCTCCGAGCCCGATTTCCGCGTCCTCTATTTTCCCGTGTTTGACAACCTCCTCAACGACTTTGCCGTCCTTTACCATAAGATGACGGAGCTGCCGCGCATCCTTGATGAGAGACAACGGAATCTCATCGGTCCATTCCAGGATGTCCACGGAATCATCGTTGTACACCACCAGCGTGGCCATACCCGGAACCATCGGATACACAACCTGGCCTCTGAAGATCGCTCCTGCACCCCGAGCGTGTTGCTGCATCCACATGGCATTGGTTATCGCCACGATTTTATTGAGGCTTTCTCGATCCGGGTTGTGTGAAATCTGATAGATTCCCGGCTCTGTCTGTCCTATAAACAAGCGCGTTTTCAAGCGATCCATATTGAAAACGGCCATGTACGCGATCGCATTGGGAAATTCCAGACTCGGCCGGTACACCGTCTTGTACACAAGAGGCTGACCGTCTGGTGAATGAGGCATGTCTTCCGAGATCCACTCTCCCTCGCCTTCGATTACGGGCGACGTGTAGAGCGGCGGAATTCGATTGAGCCGCAATTGACCGGGTGGTGCGGCGATCTCCGTTTGCATTACCTCGGCGGGTTCAATGATATCCGCGTCCACGACCTTATCGGCATCCGTAACCGTACCAGCATCTACGGCCGTACCAGCTTCACTCCGGACGTTTTCAGGCGTCTCGTATTCAGGCACTCGTGTCAACAGCTCTTCCAACCATTTCAGGCTGGGTTCGGATTGCCTGCTGTCGGATCCGGATTCTTCTACTGCATAATCGGAAATGCGAGCGTGAACGGAAAGGGGAGAAGATAAATCCCGTGTGAATCCTGGGGTTGAGAAGACGAGAACTAAGCCAACCAGAAAAGAAACACGTTTCCACATACCCGAAAACATTGTAACTCCAAACCAAATCTTCATTACGGCGGAATCCGCACGTCATACCAATACGCAGGCAAATCGGCAAGAATTAAAAATACTGCTTCTTTGATTGCGAATCGGCATCAACCCGGACCACTTGCTGTTCGGTCCGAATTTGAATTCAACCAAAATGGCCAAACACAGCTTAACAAGCTGAAATAACTAATAAAAAACAGATTTACGAAAGCATTATAGCAGACAAGCGACAGAAATACAACCATTGTCTGAGGAAACAAGCTCAACAAAGCTATTGCCAGTTTGCGCGATGATAATCTATTTCCGAGAGTATTCCTCAAGCAACTGCGGAATGTCTTGAGGAGCAAAATCCAGAAGATTAAAGATTTCGGATTCAAGTTGAACCGTGTTTTGCTTCATGATCATGAGGCGCTCAACGGCTTTCGCTGTTTTTCCGTACGTATCCTGCAGGTATTGAAAGCGGTTCTCTAAAGTCACGACCTCATCGTGTACGACTCTTTTATCAGCATAAAAAAGCACGTGCTCTTCAGCTATCGGAGGAATCTCCGTTCTTAAAATCACGTGCTGCACGACGATGCGGGCCACTGCAGGGTAGCCTTCTGAAATCAGAATTTCCTCGCCTCGAATATCGTGAAATTTCGAGCCGTCGACTATGCAAGGATATTTACCGATGTCGTGCAACAGACAGGATGCTTTGAGAAGATCCAGTTCGAGAGCATGATTTCTGCGGAGCAAGGCTTCAGCCAGTATTCTGGCCACCTGCCACACCTTTTCGGAGTGGAGGACTATATGATGAGGAGTTCCGTATTTTTCCAGAAGCCTGAAACAGGCGTCTTCATTAGGAATGATCATCAGCCGATCCAGTATTTACTCGTTCTTCCAAACGATAATCCCGCTATCCGATCGTAAATTATCACGAATGGAACCGAAGAAAAAGCCTGGATATAGAAGTAACCTCTGTTTTCCACGAGCGATGCGATGATAGCGAGCCAATTGGACCCGCTCCCTCGTAAAGAGAGCGGGCCTGCCACCCCGGAGAGGTTCCGGAGGTCCTGTGGTTCGCGTAAGGTGGGTTGGTTGGACTAGAAGATTACGCCGAACTCTCCAAAGGGTCCGTAGAGAGAGTGTGTAACATCTTCGTTATCACTTATGTTGGCCCAGATGTTCGTGTACCGATACCCCACACCAAGGTACGGACGGAACTGGCTTGGCGGAGCCCCGTCGCATGAAGATCCGAGATCCGGGAAGAAGCGAATATCGCCTTCAAGCGTAAATCCGCTAAGCTTGCTGGGAATGAAGTTGTAGAGCCCTTTGAATCTCAGAAAAGCCCCATTTGCCGGAGAGAATTCTCCAATACCGCCAACGGACGGCCAGCCGACAACCTCGGTGCTTTTTCTATGATGCGCGAGTCCCTGCGGATCCAAATAATCCACTTTAGTATCGCTTATGACTACTTCACCCGCCAAAATCGGCCCAACTCGGTAATTGCATCCCGTGAAACAATAGTACTCTGCCTCTTGCCTGATGATGTAAGGGGTAACCTTCCAATTAGTCGTTGAACCGGCAAGGATTGTAGTTCCATTGAAATTCAAGGTTGAAGGTAAGACCCCCCAGCCACCGTCCGTGCGAGGAATCATAAACGTGTACGTCAGAGCGAATCTCGGTGCAACTCTGAGCGCTGCATACACTTCTCCAGTAAGAAAACTGGGTGAAAAATTCAGATCCCTGACAAAATCAATATCTTGCCTGGTGTCAGAGAACTTCACCTTGAATGCATTATCGAAATAGATGAGACGAGACCCCAATTCCCAAGTGAATTGGCATTCCTGAGGGCCGCAGGCCGGAGGAGCACACGAGAGCGGCGGACCGCAGGCAGGGGGTGGACACGGAGGAGCACAACTGCTCGCATTGACACCTCCCGGTCCCATAGGCGGTCCCATCATTGGAGGCCCCATAGGGGGTCCCATGGGTGGTCCCATAGGGGTCATGGGAGGAGCCTGCCAACAACTTGCGACGTTGGCAAGGAGCAAAATACATAAAGATACGATCCCGAAGGATAGAGTCAGTTTACGCAACCTATTCATTGTTAGCCTTGAACCTCCTGGGGCTGACTGTGCTGCAATAATAACATAATTAAATCAATCTAGTCAATCATAATCAGAAAGTAATTTTGAGCTTGTTTGCTTTAATTTCTTGATTTTTGGAAATATCTTTGTTGTAGATCTAATAAGTTATTGTAAATCAAGTAGATAACGAATGTTATTCTCACACGACCTAGCTGTGCTCTCATGATTATTATAAGTTTTAAGGTATCGGCCGGAGAACGACTTCTCACCATTGAATTTCGGCTCTTACTCTTGTATAGTGGCCTACAAGTACTCCTTTGATTTGGGGAGAAATTTCCGGTTTGGATTGGATCCCGCCTCTCACGAGGCAAACCCCTCTTGATGCGAGCGAGTTGGGTTATTCTTGATTGGATAGTTTTCACAATGCTACGAGAGCACTTGAATGATATACGGATCAGGTGGAATCCCAGGGAGAAACGCGGGAGCAACTATGACCCTGTGCTTTTCCTTGAGACGCCCGAGCAGGCGCGGAAACTGATTCAGCACTTGCAGGACCAGTTGAAGCGAGCACAGCGTGACAAAAACCGTGAGTTGATCGCGGAACTGGAAGACGTACTGTCTCGCGTGGAACATCTTTCGAAAAAGTTTTTCAGGTGGGAACAAACTATGTCACGGAACCTGGAAAGCGAGGACATGCGGGAAATCAAGAAGCTTCCTCTGGCTTTTTGACCGTAGACGATTTGCGGAGGATAATTCGGGAACATTCATGGAGGCTGAAATGGACTTGGATACAATGAGCCGTGAGGAGCTGATTGCTTATATTCGAGAGATGAATGAGTACCTGGATAACGTGATCGTCTTCTGGGGAGGCAAACGAGAATATCGAGAGACTTTCGAGGAAATGGCCCGGAACAGCGAAGGTTATTCCGAAGAAGAGGCTCGAAATGCCCGGTTGATTCTGGAAAAGCCGGGGGTTTTCGACGAGTTTATCGAGCTCGTCAGGGATTCCTTTGAGAAAGGCGGCATTAATTATCTTCTGGCGGAGAAGATTTCCGCCATAATGGATGAGGTTGCCTCTCGACATAGCTGATCTAGCTGGATTAGTGTTTGATCCAGAATATTTAATGGAGTAATCTTATTAATTGGTTTATAATAAGAAAGCTGGTACGCTTCTGTTGCTGAAAGGAGAGAAAATTGGTCAGTAGACGATTAGGGTCTCGATACCTATTTTGCGGGTTCATGCTGTTTCTCCTTTGTTTCTCGTACGTAGTGCCGGGATGGTCAGCCGGCGTCTCCGACTGCTCAGCCATAAAGACTGAGTGGGAAAGCATGCTCCAGGAGCTGAAAATCAGGCTCCAGGAATTTCAGGGGCTCCAGCAGACGCATGTGGAGAAGATCATCCAAAGGCCGCTTGTGGACAAAGGAGAGAACAAATCCATAGCCAGACAGGTATTTGAGGCGCTTCAGCAGAAAGATGAATTACTCAATACCAAGCGAAGAGAATGCCGAGATCTTGCGGCTTCGGAAGAACGAGTGTTCGGACAGTTTCAGGAATGCGTACAATCCGGCCAATTGAAGGAAAAAGAGATGAAGGCCTTGGCGAAGAAACGTCAGTCGTTCATAGACAAGGTCCAGGTATCATTGGCCGAAGTTCAGGAAGTGGAAGGCAAGGACACTGCGATTCCTTATTCGGAAGCCATGAGAGATCAGGATCCCTATGCGAGAAGCGTGAATAATTATTGGCAGAATTATCAGCAGATGTACAGGAGATGGTGGGGTCAATAAACCGTATATTTCTTGCCTCCTCTTGACAGATTTTTGTAATCGCATTAGGATGAAAAGTTATTGGAAGCCGCAGTGTATCTTCCGGAAATAAGTCCGGTACATGCGTGATACTCATGCTGTCGGCGAAAAGAGGGGGCCCATAGCTCAGCTGGTAGAGCTCCCGGCTCATAACCGGTTGGTCCCTGGTTCGAATCCAGGTGGGCCCACCATTCTGTGAGTAAGGCCATGCAACCCCCCCTTGTAACACATACCACGATGCACGTTCTTCACGGGGAGCTTCACGAGGCTCCCCGTAATTGTTTCGAACAGACCGAAAAGGGCCTGAGAGCCGGCACAGCGGGGATAGGCACGGCCGGAGTGAAGATCGGGTGAAACATGTTACGTTAGCAGAGATCGTTGAGATTGCGGATAGGCTGTTCCCCTTTTCCGAGTGCGAGAACTGGGATAACTGCGGCATACAGATAGGAGATCCTTCCCAAACTGTAGATGGCATCGCATTCAGTCTCGATCCTCTTCCTGAAACCATTGCCTTTGCCGCGGAAAATGCCTGCGGGCTTCTCATCACTCACCACCCTGCAATCCTGGAGCCGATCCGTAGAATCACCCCGGAATCCCTGGTAGGCCGTACCCTATTACATGCAGCGAGAAGTAATGTAGGAATACTGAGTCTGCACACCAACCTGGATTGCGCTGAAGGCGGGTTGAACGACTGGTTGGCAGAGGTGCTCGGTCTGGAGACAGTAAGAATTCCTGTTCCTGCTCGAGCTGCGCGGCTGGGTATTTTATCGGGCTCCCTCAGAATTTCACAGGTGGCCGATCGATTGGCTGAGAAGCTGAATGTTCGTTCTCTGCGGATAATAGCAAGGGAAGACAGGCTTGTGAAGACGGTTTTCTGCGTCTCCGGCAGCGGCATGGGTTACCTCAAAGATGCGCTTGCTTGGAAAGCCGATCTCATGATCACGGGAGATGTCCGGTACCATGCGGCAAGAGAAGCTCTGGAATTGGACTTACCCGTCATTGATGCAGGGCATTTCGGTTTGGAAAAGGATGCGGTCAGCATTATGCGATCCGCATTCGATCGGGAATTTACGCAAATGGGTCTTGCGGTCCGATGTGTGGCTTGTCCGATGGAAGCCGACCCATTTCAAACATATACAACCCCAGGAGGTTTTCACCTTGAAAGAACAACTTCTGCTTCTTGAACGGCTTCAGGAAATCGATGGCCAGATCGATCGCCATGAGCAAAACCTGGCCCGCCTGCCGTTGCAGATACAGGAAATCGCCAGAAACCTGGTGGTACTCAGAAGAGAAATGTCGGACGCCGCGGAACGAAACGAGACTCTGCAGAAGGATCTTCGTCGTAAAGAACAGGATCTTGCCACAGAGCAGGAAAAGATCAAGAAATCCGAACGTCGGCTTCTCAGCATCAAAAATCAAAAGGAATACAATGCCCTTTCGAGAGAAGTGAAACTCGGAAAAAAAGTCGCAGGCGAGATCGAAGATGCGATTCTCGGATTTATGACAGAGATTGAGACTCTCAAGAAGATCTCTGACAGAAAAGAAAAGGAATACCAGGAAGCAGAACAGGTACTTGTCGAAAAAAAGGCAGAATCGGAAGCCTCCACAGAAGAAGCCAATCAAGTCTTAGAGCAACTAAAAGCGGAAAAGGAAACCCTGGTGGTATCTCTCGACCCTGATCTGTTCAAGAAATATCAGATCGTAAAGAGAGCCAAAGGGTATGCCGTTGCCGAGCTGCAGAACGGGTCATGTTCAGGGTGTCATATAGCGATACCACCGCAGTTGCATATTCGATTGCTGAAGCAGGAAGAGATGATCGCATGCCCGAATTGTCATCGAATATTGTACGTGAAACCGGAAAATATCCCGACTTCCAATCGGTTAGAATCGTAAGAATTCTGTTTCCCGGGGTCTGCTCTGGAAAGACCCCTTACCCTCCGGGGGATGCATTCTCGTTCGACGAGATAATCGCGGAAAATCTCTGTGACTTTTGGGGAGACTCTCGGGGGTCGGACTATTGACGGCCCGCCCGGTAATCTGCCAGTATCACGCAATACGTATAGTGACAGCGTTGCCGAGGATTCTCATGTCAGATCAAAAGCAAAAATATTCCAAGGAATTGCTCTTCGGTATCGTTTCAAATGATATCGATCGAATTATCAACACCGAACACTCCGACCCTCATAGTGTTTTGGGGGCACATCCGGCCAACATTGGTAACGAGGATGGCACTATTTTCAGGGCCTTCCATCCGGATGCTACCTCCGCGGAAATTGTTTTTGAAGATCGCCGCGTTGCAATGCACAATTCAGAAGCTCTCGGAATATTTTGGTGTTTCTTACCCGAACTGAAGCCTCCCCTCACCTATCGGGTCGCTTTTCACTTTTCTGACGGCACAATATGGGAATCCGATACCCCATATCGCTTCATGCCCACTCTGGGGGAGCAGGATCTCTATTACTTTGCCGAAGGCAGGCACTTACATTTGTATGAAAAATTGGGGGCTCATCTTCGAGAGGTCGATGGAGTCAAGGGGGTGTCGTTTGCAGTCTGGGCCCCAAATGCAAAACGCGTGAGTGTGATTGGTAATTTCAATTTTTGGGACGGCCGGCTGTACCCCATGAGAAGTATGGGTGTTTCCGGTGTGTGGGAATTGTTTATTCCTAACCTGGATGCTGACGAGCTGTATAAATTCGAGATCAAGACCGCGGAAGGCCATTTACGAACCAAAACCGATCCGTATGCGTTCTACATGGAACTACGGCCCGGGACGGCGAGCGTCACTTGGGACATGAATGCATATTCCTGGTCCGACGACGCGTGGATGGAAGAACGAAAAGCCAAAGACTTGATCAATTCTCCCATGAATATCTACGAAGTACATCTCGGATCGTGGCTCCGATTCCATGAGGAAAACAACCGATGGGGCACGTACAAAGAGATCGCGCCGCTTCTTGTAGAGCACATGAAAACGTACGGGTTTACTCACGTCGAACTGATGCCGATTATGGAACACCCCTTCGATGCTTCCTGGGGCTATCAAGTGACCGGATACTTTGCTCCCACGAGTCGATTCGGCACTCCGGACGATTTTAAATTCTTCGTAGATTTTCTTCACCAGCACGGAATAGGCGTTATTCTGGATTGGGTTCCAGCCCATTTCCCCAGGGATGATTTCAGCTTGCGTTTTTTCGACGGGACCGCGCTGTACGAACACGCGGACCCTCGGCAAGGCGAACACCGGGATTGGGGAACGCTGATCTTTAATTACGGAAGAAACGAGGTGCGCAATTTCCTCCTGGGGAATGCACTGTTCTGGCTGGACAAGTACCACATAGACGGATTACGAGTGGATGCGGTTGCATCCATGCTTTACCTGGATTACAGCAAGAACGAAGGGGAATGGATTCCAAACAAGTACGGCGGCAATGAAAATCTTGAGGCTATTGAATTTATTAAAGAATTTAACGAGACAGTGTACGGTCGATTTCCCGGTTGCTTTACGGTAGCCGAAGAATCCACCGCATGGACTGGAGTGACGACTCCTACGTACCTCGGTGGACTGGGATTCGGTTTCAAGTGGGACATGGGCTGGATGCACGATACTTTGAAGTATTTTTCAAAAGATCCTATCCACAGGAGCTTTCATCATAACGATCTCACGTTTTCGATGATGTACGCTTACAGTGAAAACTTCATTCTTCCGTTGTCCCATGATGAGGTGGTATACGGCAAAGGGTCCCTTTTGAGAAAAATGCCCGGTGACGATCTCCAGAAATTCGCGAATCTTCGTCTCTTGTACGGGTACATGTTCACGCATACCGGAAAGAAACTGCTCATGGCGGGTGCAGAATTTGGCACGTGGAATGAATGGGATCACGAATCTTCCCTGGAAAGACATCTGTTGCAATATAGCGTTCATGAAGGGATTTCGCGTTTTCTTTCGGATCTCGGAAAATTGTATTTGGAAGACAGTTCCCTGTGGAAATGGGATGCCAAACACGAGGGCTTCTCCTGGATAGACTGCAACGATTACATGAGCAGCGTGTTGGCGTACATCCGGAGAGGACCTGAAGGTTTTCTGGTAATTGCCTTGAATTTCACTCCCGTCCAACGAAACGGATATCGAGTGGGAGTGCCCGAACCGGGAGATTATGTTGAAGTAATCAACTCCGATTCGGAATTTTACGGAGGCACCAACATAGGCAATTCCGGCAGAATTGGTACCATTTCAGGCCGACAGCACGGGTACGGCCAATTCCTGGAACTCACACTGCCCCCATACGGATGCCTTATTCTCAGGAAGGGTTGACCGGAATGGGAGAACCTTCCAGCAAGGTGTTTCCCTGCCCTCCAGGTGCTAACTTAGAGTCGTTGTTCTGAAGGAACAACTGGAAATAGGCCGGCGATTCATCGCCGGTTAAGGAAAAACTTAGTGATTTTAGAGTCCTGGAGGGACGACTGATATACAAATTCCCGGCAATGAATTACCGGGCTATTTTCTTTAGTCCCTTTGGGACAAAGAATTGGACAAAGTTGGCGCTTATACTGATTCTCAAAAGTAATCGCGAAGAGCGATTCCTCGAATTTGGTAGCCACCGGCCTCCGTGCCGGTGGACAATATGCAAACAAATCAACTAGTTTTGCCCGGCAGCGACGCCGGGCGCTACTGATACTCTTCAGTGCTGGTATCGGATTGCTTCAAAGCTTTTGAGAAACACTATATGTTCCTTGCCCCTCTTCCCCATCCTGTTCTTAAAGCGCCTTGCCAATGACGTATTCGCTTACTTTTCCCGGCAATTTGGCAATTGGGCTGTCGGCAGCTCCGGAAATGTCCCGCTGGCTCCAAGAATTCAGCCGGATTATGATGCTGCATGAGGAGAATCACCCGTATTTCCAGTATCGTATCCATTTTGTCCAGAGTTCTTTTTTTCAGTGCTGGCAAAAAGTTGTATCGAGTTGCTCAGCGATCGACAGCGATCGTCTTCCAAAGAAAGGTTGGGGAACCGATCGATTCGGGCGCGTGCAGCTCTGGTTTCATCCGAGAGCCAGCGAACTGTGGTGTGAAATCGATCCGTCTTCTGACCGAACAGAGATCCTTCTGTCGATGAATCAGGCTCTTTCGACGGTGTACTATGTGCTTCGCAGGATCGGTGGCATGCCGGTGCATGCAGCGTTCGTAGCATGGAAAGGAAAAGGAGTGCTCCTCATGGGAAGCAGCGGAGCAGGCAAGACCACTTGCTGTACCCGGCTGCCCGGCTCGTGGACTGTATATTCTGACGATCAGGCACTCATTCTGCCGGTATCCGCGGCTGGCTTTGAGGCTCATCCGTTGCCCACCTGGAGCGATCTCGTGCTCCGAAATCTCGATAAAAGCTGGGATATCAGCCGCTCCGTCCCGCTCTGCGCTGTCGCGGTTCTTGTCCAGGGAGATGCGGACGAGATTGTTCCTCTGGATCGGTCCCGGGGAGCGGTCGCCCTCGCCCAGTCTGCAGCATACGTCTCGTTGCAGGGATTCTCAGGATCTCAATCCCGCATCGCTGAAGTACGCAATGAACTCTTGAACGCTGCAATTGGCTTGGCCAAAACTATCCCCTTCTATCGCCTGTCCTGCTCTGCAGCCGGTAATTTTTGGAGTGGAATCGAGCATGTCTTGAAAAACAGTCAGCCAGGGTAAATTTCAACTACAAAGCGTCCATGAGACAAGTGAATGCCAATGTCTGCTTTCGCATGATGAGACTGAAAATCTCAAACCACTGAGGTGACAACCTGTATGTGTAACACGATTTTTGGACTCCACATCCACAGTAAAGATTACCTCTGTGGGGCCGATATTTCATGATCTTGAACAGAAACGGATTCGGACAATGAGCTAATCCGAATCCGCCTTTGCCCCGTTTAGATCTAGGCGTGGTATTTCCATAACTCCCGGCCGTGAATGTCGTCGTAAGCACAAAAATAAAGTTCGTCATCATATACGACGAGGTGCAAGAGATACGAGCCGTACATGCCTTCGCGCAAGTCGTATACAAGAGTAGCTGTATTTGATTGAGGATCGTATTTCCACAATTCGATTCCATGAGCCCCGTCATCAGCGGGAAAATACAACTGCCCCCTATATTCCACCATGCCTTGCCAATAATCCGAACTACCTGGGTTTGAGTGGCCGTCTCCAGGATAAATGTCAGCTACCAGGCTTGCTGACTGAGTTACCCAATCATATTTCCATAGCTCGTCCCCTAGAGCGCCTGTCGCTTGAAAATAGAGTTGGTCATTACACACAGTCAGATTACAGGGAAATAGAAAGGACGGGTTGCGACCAGCAGCAAGAACTGATCCTGATACTGAATCGTATCGCCAGAGATCGTATTTCCAGTATGGTCCTGCATCATAAGCGGAAAAATAAAGTTGATTGTGGTAGACGATCAGGCCACCGCCCCTCCAGAGATGATCGGTCACGAGAGTCGTGACATTCGATGCGGAATCATATCTCCACAGAGAATCTCCGTGAGTGCCATCATTAGCAATGAAATACAGTTGGCCGTTGTAAACAGTAAGATGCGCGGGGTCAGAGTCCGAATTAGGCCGTATGTCAGCCACCAGGCTTGCCGTATTTGAAGTTGAATCATATTTCCATAATTCGTTCCCGTGGACGCCATCAGTAGCAGCGAAATAGAGTGCGCCATTGTACACAGTTAAGAACTGTGGATTAGACCCATAGTTAGGGTGAATATCAGCCACGAAGGTCAGAGTATTTGAAACTGAGTTGTATTTCCATAACTCTGTCTCGTAAAGCCCCCTGTCAGCAGCAAAATAGAGTTCACCATTGTACACGGTCAACTCATGCGGATCGGAGTCAATGTATCCCGCGTAGAGGTCAGCCACAAGGCTTACCGTATTTGTCGCTGAATCGTATCTCCACAACTCCTCTCCATGAGAATCGCCATCGGCTGCAAAATAGAGTTGACCATTATAGACGGTCATGTACTCAGGAAAAGAATTATAATCACCCGCGTTGATGTCAGCCACGAGGCTCGGTATAGGTTTCCAGATGGAACTTAGACTATTCCACTGCCAGCGATCACCCGTCGCATGGTCCTCATAATAATAATGTTCAATATTCGTTTGATAAAAAGTTCCGTTCCAGTCGTTATAGACCCATGTCCACTCCGAATTGATTTGATCGGCGAACCACTTAAATGCAGGTTCCCAGTACTGTTCGTCTATGTCATCCCACCAGAACCACAACCCCGTGGAAATCTCATTGGCCCAGTACTGGTGCTCGCCGCGGTACCAGAAATCGAACCCGTTTTCTGATTTGAGCCACCATCCATCATTCTCATTCCACCACCAACCGGAATTCTCGTTGAACCACCAGCCCGAACCCGTGTCCTCGTACCACCACCCGTCATTAACATAGACCCAACCGAGGCTATCTACGGAATTCGCATCCGATGTTTGGTCTTGAACATCCTGCACGTCTGCGACTGCTCCGTCCAAGACAATCCGTTCTTCCAACTGTTCGAGCATGAATTGTCCCTGAAACATATAAACCTCCATTCAAATGCAATTTCGGCAAGGCGAAAAGAGAACGCACCATCCCCCAAGCGAGCACTATAGGTGCTTGAGCCTTGATATCGTCGGCACCAGTTACCTTCTTTGGATTCTGACGGAGTCCCCCTCAGTAACCAATACAAAGCTCTAGAGAAATAAATATCCCCAACAATAAACCCTGCCAAAGCAGCTTTTACTTGTCAACCAAATTCTATGGTTGGCTTCTTTGCATAATACTCATATTTCAGTAATAGAAACTATAATCTGCTATCTCATTTCAGTGCTTACACCTTATGGCTGAGGCATAAAGGTCCTTTTGTAAAGAGTCACTCAGATAAAGGAAGACTAGTACAAGTATGTACGTTTTACATTTAATACATACATTTCTGAAGCTTCGACTGTTCTTATATCTTGTGCAATTCTTCAATATTGTGGGGATTGATCGAAGCCGCATCAGGGGCTGGTTCTGCTGGTACATCTCTTGCTCGTAGAAATCGTGTTCAATTTTATGTCAGGTGAGAGAGGTACAGCGATATGAATACCGGAGATAATGCCTGGGTTTTGGCTTCCGCTGCGCTGGTTTTCTTGATGACTCCTGCAGTGGCATTGTTCTATGGAGGCATGACGAGAACGAAAAACGTGCTCGCAACCATTATGCAAAGCTTTATTGTCATGGGATTGGTATCCGTAGTATGGATGCTCTGGGGATTTAGCCTGGCATTCGGCCCGGATGTATTTCATGGGTTTCTCGGGGGAACGAAGTACTTCGGGTTGAATCATATAGCCGGTGAATTGTGGACGGGCTCTACCATTGCCGCGGCTACGTTCGTAGTATTCCAGTGCGGATTCGCAGTCATCACTCCGGCACTTATTACCGGTGCTTTTGCAGAAAGAATGAACTTCGGCCCGTTCCTCATCTTTATCGCGTTATGGTCAACTTTCGTTTACTGTCCATTGGCGCACTGGGTGTGGGGACCCGATGGCTGGCTCTCCAATATGGGTGCTCTCGATTTTGCGGGAGGGACCGTAGTCCATATCAGCGCGGGTATGGCCGGGTTGGCATGTGCCTTGAGTTTGGGCAAACGTGACGGCTACGGAGAAAAACCCATTATGCCGCACAATCTGACGCTCACCCTGGTCGGCGCCGGATTA
Organism: Desulfomonile tiedjei DSM 6799; assembly: GCF_000266945.1. Lineage (NCBI taxonomy): Bacteria > Pseudomonadati > Thermodesulfobacteriota > Desulfomonilia > Desulfomonilales > Desulfomonilaceae > Desulfomonile > Desulfomonile tiedjei. Next base: position 5,316,590 of record NC_018025.1, on the reverse strand, counting down.
CTGTGGATAGGATGGTACGGCTTCAACTCCGGTAGTGCGCTGAAAGCTAATGAAAGTGCTGCGATGGCCTTTCTGGTGACCCAGATCGCTGCATCGGCTGCTGTCCTGTCGTGGGTTTGCTCGGAATGGATCGTTCAAGGCAGGCCGACAACTCTCGGTATGGCTTCCGGAGCTGTTGGGGGGCTGGTTGCCATCACACCCGCGGCCGGGTACGTGGGTCCGGTCTCCGCTCTGGTCCTGGGGCTGGTCGCGGGAGCACTCTGTTTCTTCGCCTGCTACTCCAAAAAATTCCTGGGATATGACGATTCTTTGGACGTTTTTGGAATCCATGCTGTGGGAGGCGCATGGGGTGCCATTGCCACCGGAATTTTTGCGGCAAAAGAAATCGGCGGCGTGGACGGACTTGTCTACGGAAACGTGGGACAGTTCACCACACAGATTATTGCGGTGGTAGGCACATCGATCTACGCCTTCTCGGCAACTTTTATACTGATGTTCGTGCTCAATTTATTCCTGTACATGCGTGTTCCTCGAGATCAAGAAGAGGAGGGCCTGGACACGGCGATTCATGGTGAAGCCGGTTACAATTTCTGAAAAGAGCAACACCTTATATCTATCATATAAGTTACCAAAATTAGTGACCGATTGAAGATTAGGAATATTGGTGGGTGCCGTGCCTCCGTGCCGGCACATCTTCAATATGATCAATGATATCGATAGAATGGACCGGCAGGGACGCCGGTCCCTACCAATATCCTGTAATTCACACGAGGGATAAACGACAGAATTTTTGGCACTGACTATAAAAGATGGATACAAGAATGGCCTCGTCCTGGTGCGAGGCCATTTTTGTGAATTCACCACGGGGATCTATTCAGATAAGGGTGGTATTCCTTTATCAAGTTCGTTCACTGCAGAATCGGCTGCTGCTTTCGGAGAACTCAGGGCGGCTTTTCCAAACATAAGTTTTCCTTTCACTTCCTTCGCATTGCTCACCGAATGAGAGAACTTTTTCGAATACTGCTTCCCTGAATCCAATTCGGCCTGCTCCGAATCCGTGAACGGCAATGTCTGCACAGCAATTGACTTACCTGATTCATCGAAAAATTCCACTTGGAATGTTACTTCTCTGACCCGAGTTCGTGGAACTACTTTGACGGTAATTTCCTGAGGAGTCGGCCAGAGCATGACTTCCCAATATATTGGAGCTCGAGCTTCAGCCGAAACGCTCATATTCAGCAAAATCACCATACAATAGACTGGCAGAACTTTTTGCAGATAAAGACGTAACATAGCGCCTCCCAAAGAAGTCCGTAGGAACAAGAGCCTTGCAAAGAGTAAACTTGGTTGCATTAACAAAACGAGGGACTCAGACTACGGACGAATCAAATGTTGACAGGACCCGAATTATTGCTCAATCGAAGGAAATCTGCAAGTCCAACATACGGAACGACAAACATACATTGTGCAAAAAAATACGCTCATACGCTCACTTTACGGCTTTGGAATCTTGATATATCCATGAGCATCTTATGTACATAATGCTCAGATTTTATGATCGAATCACTGATGCGTCGTTGTTTGATACAGAATGAGCAGAAGGAGTTTTAATTATGAAAATCTGTTACTTAGTTCTTCTCCTCGTCGCCTCTATTGTGAGCGCCACTGTCTGGAGTTCGCCGGTGCATGCAGCCAACCGAAAAAAGACGAATATTACGCCAGTAAGGCATTCAATGGTAAAGCCTGCACCTAGCACGAGAGTTGCTGTCACTCAGCCTGCGCCCCAGACGACCTCGCAGATTGTGTACTCTGTTCCGGGAACGGTTTGTTATCTTCCCGGCGCAAACGGCAATTCGTGGGGTACATCTGCCGGTGCGGGGAGCGATAATACGGGACGATACCCGCCGGTTCCTCCCGTGCAGAGCCAAACGATGCAGACTCCGCAAACTGGGTCCGTAGCGACTCAACCGATGTGTTTTTACTATCCCAATACAGTGTGTTACAACCCTGCACCCCAATGCTGGACTCAATGGGGAGTTCCCGCCGCAGCGGGATCCGCAGCCTCGAATCAACCAGTGCAGCAGGGGACGCAAAATTCTACGTGGAACCAGCCGGCACAAGCGGCAAGTGCTCCTTCAGGAAACAATGTTGTGTATTATTCAGCCTGTGTTCCTGCATGGAATGTATGGTACTGATACCATTTCGCAATTGTGCATATAAGATGGCGAAGGCTGAGGTGTTCTGAGCGGAGTGATTGGACGGCCTTGCGTCGTCCGGAGCGAAGGATACCTCAAGCCTGCCAGATTATAAGAGCAAAAGCGAATCGGTATGAGAACTCCTCCCGGCGTCACAAAGGATTCCGCATAGGCTTTGCTGAAAGAAACAGGTTAGTGATCATAATCTTTGGATGACATACTACGCAGTTGGCCATTTGGTATTGCTGCTGGCGATGGCATGCAACACACGTTCGCATAGGGTGAATAGACGGGTCTCCAACAAGAGTGCCGTGGGCCAGGTCCGGATGGCATTGGACGCATTGCACGTTATGACCCAAATGTGCCACATGATTCACTTCATGTCCTGCATTCTTGGTTCTGATTTCGCGTACATTGTGACATTCCTGACAGGATCTCGTGTACACTTTGGCACCGAGAATTGCACCCTTGTGCGCGCCCGTCACGCGTTCGAAAACGTAACGGGCACCGTTTAGATGTGCTTTGAATTCGCCAATAATGCCGGGTTCGGAGTGGCAAGTTATGCAGTCGGCTTTCGCGTGGACAGAACGCGCATGGGTCGATCTCTCCCAAGCAACATAGCGAGTCTGCATGATCTTGCAACTGGCACAGAAGCTCGATTGTTTGGAATAAACCGCCATCCCGCCCAAAGTGACTGCCCCAATGAAGATCAGAATCCCAACAATGATTATTATGCTGAGAGTTTTCGCTATTGCCATTTCACAGCCTCTTTCATTGTTGAGTCACACTCGTGATCGTGATCTTTTCCAACAATTTTTTGCCGTCATCCAAGGCCTTCTGAAGTTGTTCGGGTTTCTGATTTTTGTGCGAATGGCAATGATTACAAGAATTGGGCTGTTTGGCAGGATCTCCGGCTCCGAGTTCCACAGTAACTTTCGGCGGAATGGTCCTAAACTGGTGGCTTCTTTCATCGCCACGGGTTGAACTGGCTCCGGTTGGAGGCATGTGGCAGCCGATACAATCGGAATGTTGAGGTGCTCCTGCGATTGGAGCATGTCCCCTGATGGAATCGGTACTTACATTTCCGTGGCAACTCTGGCACAAATTATTGGGATTCATGGTTGTTGCGAACTTCGTTCTTGCCTCATGAACACTGTGACATGTGCTGCAACCAATACCTGCCTTGGCGTGTTGACTTCCTTTCCATTCCGGGTACTGTTGACGGTGCTGTTTTACATGTCCGCTGGGCCACCAGGCCGACATATCTGACTTTTCCGCGACGGTGAAATGTTGCGGCCCCAGATAATCTCCCACTCTGAAGCCTACAGGAGAATCCCATTTCTTATCTGGACTTTTGCCTCGCGTATGACACTGGCCGCAAATGTCTGAAGCTGCACGGAACGGCAGCGTGGCAGGATTTACTATGGTCTTGATCTTGTCTTCCAACTTGGAGTCAATATGGTTGCTGGCAGGACCGTGACACGCTTCGCATCCGACGCTCAGTTCACTCCAGGTGAGTTTGTCATAGTCAAATCCCACCACGTGGCAATAGCCACATTTTTTGCGCCAGTCCGCTTCTTTCCAACCAGCGGCATTGTAAGGGGACCATTTCTCAGTCTCGAAATTCCATTGAGCAACACGCGTACGCCAGTCTTTATCTACATAGCGTTGCTTCCACTGGACCCCGTGAGTCATGACAACGTCATCAGGCTTGAAATCCACTAAAGGATCGGGGTGTACGAAATTGCCCTGAATGGCCCTTGGATTCTTTCTTGTATCCTGTATGACCTTTTGATGTAGTGTGTTACGAAAGGTGATAGCGATCCTGCTGTGGCATTCAGCGCACTTGTCAGATCCCACATATTTTGCCGGGCCCATTTGGGAGAGCGGCTTTCCTTTGTCACATGAAACAAGACCAGTGCTGACGAGAATGCATACAGCCAAGATCGCCATAATCCAGATCCATCTGCGTGCCATTTCGATCCTCCTCTTTGGTCTCGTGAAGTTGCGGGGCAAAGTTGACCTCTAAGACATGAGCTTGATTACTGACTCTCGTATATTTCTTGAAAAACCAGTCCATCATCTTCAGCGTAAAGCCACAGGGTTATGGTGGCTTCGGGAATCTTCCAGATCGTTCGGCAATAGCCGCGTCCCCGGGCAAGCCATTGGTAACGTTCTTCAGGAGTCGGTGACTTGAGTTCGGCCACATCCCCCGCTGGAGTGCCGAATAGTTTCTTCACTCTTTCTTTTTCCCTTCGATAATTTGCGACAAGCGTGTCGGCGGTGGATTCATACGGCGGTATCTCAAAGACAATGACGATTTTCTTCAAGCTGTCTCCATCAAAGGAAAGCTTCACTTCACGGATGCCTTCCAATGAAACCGGCAGCCTAGCGGCAGTAATCTTCTGCCGATCCAACTCCGCAGCAGGAATGCTGTTCTTTTTGAAAATTTCTTCCACCGCAGACCTCGTCATGTTCATTTGCAGTCCGAGAATTTCGGGAAGGGCAGCGGATGATGGGATCCATGAAAACACGAGAAATAAGAACAAGATTACAGCCCTACACTTGGCCCAATGAGAGGACAGGTTTCCCAAAGGATTGTTCGAAGCACGGGACCGCTTGATCATTCTCACTCACCATCCCATAGGGTAGAGAGAGAGGCGTGCCATCCACAGAGCGACTTTTCTTATTCGACGGATCTGAGTGCCGGATGCCACGAGAAGATGGGGGTTCCCGCGAATTGCATCCAGAACGATTTTTCAGTGATGAGAGAAAAAAAGTCCTTACGGACTAGGATTGTGGGGAGCACATATTGGCTCCCGTTGACGACTTCAGAAGAGTTTTACACTCTTCTACTCACAAATGTTTCGTCAAGGTGGGAGATCGGCAAAGAAAGGGCGATATTGCCGTGCCAACAAGTCTCCTGAATTCCATTAGATACTAGTTTACTAATTGGGTCAAGAAAAATGTTCCGACGGGTTCATGAATGGGAATCAAAAATCGACAATTAGACTGCTCTCGAATCCAATCAATGGATCGATTTTGCGACCGACACCGGAAGTTGCTCCCACTTGATCCAATGGTGCTTGCGGGACTGTACCTCCGTTTCTACGGTAGATCTCGGCAGTATTCGGGTAGGCGTACGACCACCATGTTCCTGGTTGCCAAAAGGCCAGAACACTGTTCCACGTAAGATTCTCCAGGACCTTCCAGTTCCAGCCGAAATCCACTTCCCAACCCACATCTCGCGCATGATCGGGCACGGCTTGCAGGCCGGGCACAGGCGCTCCAAAACCGGGAATCCCTTGTTGTTGAGCCATCGTGTCATTGGTAAAACGTGCAAGGGTGTGCGAATAATTGCCGCCCAGTATGAACGCATTGGGCTGATCTCGCCACGCCCATGAGTTTGTGACGAAAGCATTGAGGTTCGAAGCCACTGCATAATCAAGTCTCGCTCCCACATGATGAACATTCGTGGGCTGACCGTCGCCAGAAGCATTCCAATTTGTTCCTGTTCCATACATGTGGTACATCAGAAAAGCCCAGTACCTCATGGCACAATTATTAAGGCCTGTCGAACCTCTTGCAACATCTTCATCGTCATTCCTCGTGTTAGGATCGTCTCCTGTGGCCCTCGCATATGAGAAGGATAATTTTGCCGGTCCGACCAATATTCCCGTTTCGATTCCATAAATCCAAGCTTTAACGTCGGAATCGAGAAGTTGATAGCGCGTACCACCTCGCAATTCTGTTGCCCCAAGTCCCGATCTGTAATGCGAGTAATAGTCGCCCTCGACATTGAAGAAAAAGCGCCCGTTGAAATACTTTACTGCGAGAGTCAACTCATAAACCAGACGATCCGGTATCGGTGTGATCACAGGAGTCAGCGTAGCTGGAACGCCGGTTGCAGCATTACGCATGTCGACAAGTTGGGAGGAATTGTCCCGGTAAGCCGTAGAACTTAAATCGACTACCAGGGGACCATTTCTGTATACAATATCTCCATATACTCCTCCGAAATAATTACGGTCATCATCTTTACGATATGTTGCAGCAGTGCCTGAGTCACGGGGATACTGATTCCAATTTGTTGCCGATCTTCCGAGATATGGGGTGATCCCAATTGTAAGCGGCCCATATGGTACAACCATACTGATTGACGAGGAAGATCTCTGACAGGGATTTTTCCACAGTCCCATTCCAAGCGCGCTGGGCCTATAGCCGAGTGTGAGAGTGAAAATTGGGAACTGAAGCTGTATTTTCCACCACTGCACTGTCACCATGGTATTGGGAACATCGATTGCTGCAGGCCTGTTACTTATGGGCACATACAACTGATTCACTTCTCCCGGCAACCCCCAATTACCGATAGGACGTCCCCCTTCGTGCAGTCCTAGCGAGGTTAAATTCAAAGAGCCTTCCAGAGTAATTGCTGGGTTTACTGTTACTTTTGGAATAAAAGTAACACGCATATCGGTATAGTTCATATCCGAACCGAAACGATTTTCACCGGCCAAAACACCGCGAAATGATGTAGGAGGATTATCACGACTCGGCGATGGATGTGTAACAAGATGATTAACACCCAAATTGACGCCGGAATTCATGCGACCAAAAATGTCCTCATCTCCAGCCCTGGACCAATAACGGTAACGGACAACATTTTCCCCTTTCATACTGAATTCCCAGGTGTAGGCTGGATTTTGAGCGAGTGCCAAGAGGCAGAAGAGTGCCACAAGAACAGTTTTTTTTCTCATGCCATACTCCCACATAAGAATAAGCAATGTTAGAAGATTTAACTCAAGTGCCTAACGGTAGGAAGTTTGATATTGCAATAGCAGTAATAAGTAAGTTCGGTCAAGGCTTTTCTTTTGTGGTCCCAGTGAGTCTCAGCTATGGGATGAAGGGGCGATGAAGCATCGCTGTAAGAAATAATTGTCTCACGATGCAGCTTAACAATTGCGCTTGCAACGAAAATTCCACGAACCTCCTGCGATTGAGTAGCCTATACCGATTCTCGAAAGTAATCACGGATTGTGAAGAACAGATCCCAGCAATTGGTAGCACCGGCCTCCCAATGCTGTTGACTTAAGCTGCGGGGACATTTTTGTACCTGCGGTAAAGCCATTTGTTTTTGCTTTGCTTGTTCACCCTTGGTTGGGGTGGTCGCTGACTGTTTGGTCGATAGTATTTGACACGATAGATTTCTTTGAGAATATCCTGAAAGATTTCGATGGCTCTTTCAGGATCGTCTGCGGCGAGCACGGCGGCTTCAGACGCGAGCGTCATGACCGCATTCTTGAACTGAGGTTCTCCGAGCTCTCCACCGAGTAACTGGGTGGAAATGGCCATGAGAGTTCTTGAGATCACAGCCATGATCGCAGCTGCAAAGAGTTCTTGCAGGACGCTGTTGCAGGTTTTGCCATGAAATTTTTCGATTTCGAGCCCAATCTTTTCATCCCGGAAATAGCTCTCGATTTCCCATCGCCTGAAATAGAGGTCAGTGATCTCCTGTCTCGGAAACTCCACCTTGTCGTAAAGATTCGTCAGGAGAACCGAGAGGGTTCCGTCAGGATTGGACAGTCTGATGACTCTCACTCTGATGGGCTTGGCGGCCTTTCGTTGTTCAGCCGTCACCTGGCTGAGATAGTTCGATGTCGGAGGAATCACGATTTCGGCTTCGCTCTTCCCGCTCCGAATGAATTCCTTTACTGTGGCGAAGGTGGACGTTGCGGGGCAACGTATCACGAAATAGCCTTTGAACTTGTCCAAAAGGTAGCTGAGAAATTCATATCCTGGGTAACCTCGATCCAGGAGCAAGACACTTCCCTCAGGCACGAGGGGCAGGAGATGTTTGGCTTGGTCCCGCTCCGAAGAATTCACCGGGACCACAGTTCTTGCGATGGGCAGACGTCTGAAGACGTCATAGAGCGTGCATACAAGACACTGAGGATAATGTCCTTTGCCCGCTTGCCCAAGTCCGCTCTCAGGATCAAACTCGGCCCTGAGCTCATCGGCGGCTGGAAGCGTATAGTCGGAGCCATCTATCGCATGAGTGGACATACCATGCCACTCGTCCTTCGGGCTCTTAGGCCAACACTCATAAGCCAGACCAACCGCATCATCGAGTATTTGCCGAAAGATCCTCCAATCCACCTTTTTGCGCGCCTTGGTGAGCGCGCTTCGATGGATCGCCTCGGCGTCAGGCCAAAGGCCAAGAATTCTGGCATGTCGAAAGAATTCACCGGATTTCATGTCCACTCCTTTACCCTTTCCACTGGCGGCAATGGACAAGATGAAGGTGATAAGCTTTCCAAAGGCGAGTTTTCTGTTTCGAGTAAAGTCCTGAGGCGAGCGTTTCTTGGAAGGGTCGATTTGTCCGGGAATAATGTGAAGAAATTTTTCAGCGTACGCGCTAAGTTGGCATGGTTCTTCAAAGCATAATGCGTGCCATAATAAAATCCTTTCAGCAGCTTGTTTTGAAAGAATTTATCGCGCGTAACTACCCGCATGTCAACACAATTCCTTCTGAATTCTCGGAGGTTAAACGTGAAAAATCAAGAACCCTTTCCTTAATTCAACAGCATTGCACCGGCCTCCGTGCCGGTGACCAATTCACCCAATAAATCCACCAGTTATCGCCGGCAGAGACGCCGGCGCTACTGATTCTTCCCATTGCAGGCATTGGATTCCGTCAAGACTTTCGATAACCGCTGTAAACGCAATTTATCAGCCATCAATTTTTCAATTGCCTGCCGATCTCTCGATAGTGTATAAGAGGCCAGCCCCTTAAACATTAATCGTGAGTATCCTTATGAAATCTTCGTTGAGGCCTATGGTCAGGATTGTCCTACCCTTGTGTATTGCACTTGTTGCGCTTTTCTGGATGTGCCGAGAGTCTGCTGCCGAGGATCGGTCCAAAAACGAAAACCGTCGTCCGTGGCTCATGGTCGGCCTGTCAACCGACGGATGTTCCCGCGGATGCAAGCATGTCTTTTCTGTGATCAAACAGTTGAGCGGTAATCCAAATGGGGTTATTCTTCACTTCTCCAAAGTAACCCTGGAAACCGTAATGGAAATGCAGCCCGAGTTTATCGTGTTGAGTCCCCAGGGAACCCCGTGGTGTCGCTATTCCGGCGAGCTCGGAGTATCGCTCCAGAATTTCCTGTGGTCTTTACCTGTCTTTGCCGAGGATATGAATATTCCGATGCTCGGGATTTGTGGAGGGCATCAGGCGCTCGCCCTTGCTTTCGGCGGCAAAGTGGGGCCTGTTCGCTCTGTAGACGACGACTGCATGCCCTATAGCCGTGATCGGCAGGGAGGAGTGGTCCCTCTCACCGTGACATCTCAGGATCCGATTTTTGAAGGAGTAGCGGGATCCATTCGGATGCTCGAGAGCCATTTCGATGAAGTCAAGGTGTTGCCGCCGGGTTTTGTTCTCCTGGCTTCGGAAAAGGTCAGTAGGAATCAGATCATTCGTCATCCGAGCAAACCAGTGTACGGCATTCAGGGGCATCCGGAGCACTTCTACAGCAATCGGCCAGATGGAGGAATTCTCCTGAAGAACTTCCTCAGGATTGCGAGTGCGCACAATAAAGCAGTGAAGAGATTCCCGGAGCCTCAGCAACTCATTTCGAGCAGCACGGGAGAACACGGGCAGAGCGTAAGATAGGTGGGTGCTGGCCTCCAGCTTCTGGAGACTGTCTCAAAATTTTCGAATACCCAAGAATCGTGCCACGATTCATCACCCTTGTAGGGGCAGTCTCGTGCCTGCCCTCCTGCAATGACCGGCACGGAGGCCGGTCACTACCGGGCACCCACGAGGGGCGCCCCTACAATCAGGCCGGGAAGATGTTGAAAAATACGTGGCACGATCTGGACTTTTGAGACAGTTTCGAGTCGCCGGTCCCTACTGCTATCTAGCATTGAAGCGTGGACAAACTGACAATCGCCCCAACCTGATCAACTGGTAATCTTGGCACACTCCCCTAAGAAGGCGCTACTATCGGTTTCAGTCTGATATCAGAAAGATCGAGATTCGAGAGCTTCCTGCCAGTCTGACCGCCAGGATCGAGTCTTGAGAAAACCCGTAAGGCGTGCACCGACTCCCTTTAGATAAGCAACAACTTCCGGGTGACCCTCAAAATACGCATCCATCAACGCCGTCCATCCGAACTTGGTCCTCGCGTTAATGTAGGCTCCGGATTTTAAAAGCAGTTTGACTATTTCCAGTCTTCCTGCAGCAGCGGCTATCATCAAAGGGGTCTTGCCATCTTTGTCGGACGCATTCACATCCGCTCCGGAGGAGATGAGCAGTGAGATTACCTCGGCAGTTCCTGCTTTGGCAGCCCAGAAGAGTGGAGTGTTCCCGAATTTGTTCCGTGCATCGGGATTGGCGCCGCGGCTTAGCAGAAGTTGCACCACTGCGCTGTGTCCCCCGTAACCGGCCCAGAATAGAGGAGTGTTCCAGTACTTGGCATCCTTGGAGTTCACATCGGCTCCTCGATCGAGCACTGCTTCGGCCAGATCCGGCATATTACGTTTGGCGGCGGCATGGAGCACTTCGTTAAGGAAACCTGTGCCCGCTCCTCTCTTGATGCGAGCCTCGATCAGTATCTTTGCCGATTCACTCCATCTGCCTCGAAAAGCGTATTCCAGCGCGGAAAAACCCTCTTTGCTCCGCAATTCGGTATCGGCCCCGTGTTCCAAAAGCATCTTCATCAGGGGAACGGAATCCGCTAGAATTGCGGCCATAAGAGGAGTTCTCCCCAGATCGTTGGGCGCATTGACGTTGGCACCACGCAATATAAGCAGCTCAGCAACGAGAACATGTCCTTTGTAGCATGCCCGGATGAGCGGCGTGTTACCGTGACGACCTCTTCCGCCTTCAATTGAAGCTCCTGAATCGAGAAGTAGTCGAACAATGGGAAGGTCTCCGTTGTGGCATGCCCACGAGAGCGGATTCGCTCCTGATGTGCTTCGTGCGTTCACATTCGCGCGCTTTTTCAAGAGCAACTCGACCGCCCGGGTTTTGCCGGAACGAACCGCCCAGATCAACGGCGTGCTTCCCGAATTGTCACGGGCATTTATATCTGCACCTTTCTTCAAAAGGGCATCGATGACCTGAACGTGCCCATTGTATGCGGCCCAGAACAAAACGGTGCTGCTATATTTTACGTCGCGAATGTCCAGTCGAGCACCGAATCTCAGGAGTTGACCCACAACTTCTTCCTTTCCACTGCATACACCCCAAAAAATAGGCGTGTGACCTGCTTGATTCACTGCATTCACCTGTGCCCCGCGCGCTAGCAGTAGCTTGACGATGTTGGTATGCCCGCGGTAGCTGGCCCAGAAAAGACCGGTGTTGCCGCATTTGGATTGCGCGTCGATCTCAGCCCTTCTGTCCAAAAGCAAGTTCACAGCACGAACAGCCCCGCCGCTGCATGCATAAATCAAGGCAGTTTTTCGATATTTATCGCGGGCGTGAACGTCAGCTCCGTATTCGAGAAGCATGTGGACAGTATCGGTGCTGCCGGCCCGAGCTGCCAGAATGAGCGGTGTGAATCCGGCTGCATTGGCCGCATTCACCTGTGCGCCATGTTTGAGCAGCATCTCAGTCAAGGAAGTATGCTTTTTGAATGCTGCCCAAAATAAAGCAGTGCTGCCGTTTCTGTTTCGGAGATTCGGATCGCTCCCTCTGGAAAGGAGCAATTCTGCGATACCAGCGTTGCCGTTATCAGCAGCCCAGAAAAGCGCCGAACAGCCATTTCTCGGCTCCTTTCGATTCACCTGCGCTCCGCGATCCAGCAGAAGGCGCACCGTCTCGGTATCATTCGAGCGCACAGCAGCAGCAAGAGGAAGATTCCCAAATGCATCAGGGGAATCTATTTCGACTCCCCGATCGAGAAGAATTTCCGTAACCTCTTGATGCCCGGAGGAAGCCGCAAGAGCGAGCGCAGCCCTGTTGTCCGGACTCCCCGGGTGGACCTGAGCATCCAGTTCCAGAAGCAATTCCACCAGTTCGGGATAACCTTGTCGTATAGCCATGCGAGCGGAGTGTTTCCGTCCTTGTCCGGAGTATTCAGGCGAGCACCGACACGCCACAAGAGTTCCACGACATCCGTGTGCCCCCACATGCAGGCTCTGAGCAATGCCGTTTCACCATCTATGTTGCGCGCCTCTATTTCCGCGCCTCGTTTCAGAAGCAGTTGAACCACCTCGCGGTGGCCGGCGAGGGCGGCTTCCATCAAGGGCGTATTCCCGAATTGGTCCGTGCGATTAAGCTGCGCTCCTTGTGATAACAGCAGTTCCACGATGGCGACGTGACCGGCGAGAGCAGCAGCCGCGAGAGGTCTTATTCCTTCCAGATCGGCATCCGGATTCGCTCCTTGTAGGATCAACTGATGAATTCGAACCAAGTCCCCGGTTCGGGCCGCTTTGATGAAACTATTCTCCATGAATGCTTGCCTGAACTACACGGTCGGAGAATTCTGCGACCGGTTCTCTTCGGAGCCTTACTTTTGACCCTGCAGCGCAGTGAATTAAGCGCTTCAAAGATCAATAAGCAAGTGCAATCCGATGATTTCATTCACACATTTTGTGGTCTATTGTCGTAGTATACCATGTTTATTCCTTTTTTTATAGAAATAAAAGGTTACCTTTTAATTTCAACGGGTTCTTTCATAAGATTCGAATCGTGCGTCTCATGTTTCGTTAAGATATTCGAGAGAGGAATCACATTGGATATTTTTGTTCTGACATAAACTGCATATGGAGTGTGGAAAATATCATTGATAATGCATTTTTTAAATGGTAAGATGGGTGCACTATTCTTCCCGATCTTACTCACTGTTGTCCAGTTTATTAGTGTAGATTTAACAAGATGATTCGGGGGTTGCGTTTCTGATATTGCCCCAGGTGTTCCTGACAAAAAAAGACTGATTTATTATTTACTTGAGGCGCAAATTATATGGAAGAGCTCTCTTTTCACGACTTAAGAAACCGGAGCGCGTGCTCGGGGGAATCCGAAATTCTTCATTCAGAAACGAGAGTCCGGCAAGGATTCCTTGAGAAATGTTCAGCCGACTCTTATGTAATTTACGATCTCCGCGGAACTCCTCAACAGGTAAGCACGAATTTCAGCAAGACGTTCGGATGGAGCCTCGAAGAACTCAAGGACCAAGGGAACCTACTTGTGCCGGATTCCGAGCGGGAATGTTTATTGTCCGGCATTTTATCGGCGCGTGATGGGAATCCCAAATGGCTGGTAACAAGAAGATTAACGAAACCCGGTGAACTCCTGGACATAGCCTTTTATCCTTCCCCGATACTCGACAACGAGGGTCAATGTATTGCACTGCTTGTTATACATCGCAATCTTACCCAAATTTCGGAATGGAAAATCATCCGAGATTGCCCGGGTGAGGAGTTGATATCCGAATGGGGTTTTCAACAAGAACAGTTGTCCCTTCAACACGTTCACGAACACCGGATACTGTTTGACAAACATTCTATCGGGTTGGCGATTGTGGATTTGATGGGAACATGTATTCGCATGAACGCAGAATTCGCACACGCGCTGGATCTTAATGGGGACAATTCACTGGATTCCGAGGCACTGAGATCGGTCTTCTGCACTGTCGGCCTTTGGGACAAGACATTATCGTCAGACAGCCCGGATGATTGTGTGATTACCTACAAGAAAACTGATGATATTTCAATGCTCCTCCGGATCCGGACCTCTCTCGGCAAACGAAGGGGATCGCCGAATACTGTAATTGCTCTGGCTGTTTCGGATATACTCCCCCGGCACGATACCGCTGCATGCATCCAACAAGATACGAGATCGCCTGAGACAAGTACCGCTTTAGAGGAACCGTCGAAAGATTCAATGCACAACACGCAACTTGCCCAAAAAAGTGTTCAACAAAGCGTACAGCATCTCATGAAGACGAATGGTGCAGTCAAGAAGGTTCTGCAACTACATCAGGAGTACAAAAACGACATCCAGGAACGTATTCAACAGAATTTAAGATTAGCTGTTTTGCCGATTCTCGATGAGTTAAAGAAAATTGAAACATCTGCATCTCACAAACATTTAATAGACATACTCGATTTTAACCTCAGGCACATTATGTCGCCATTTGGAGCAAAGATCCTTAGCTTTGAAAATAAGCTCACAAAAAGAGAACTGCAGATTTGCCACATGATCAGGGCTGGAAAGAACAGCAGAGAAATTGCCGCAGGGCTCAATTTGACTTACGAGACGGTAATCGTTCATCGAAAAAACATCAGGAAAAAGTTGGGCCTGAAGAATGAGAAATCGAGTCTCATCGGATATCTTAAGAAATGGGCGTAGCAGGGAATGATAGTGAGCTGACAGCAAGAATGCGAGAGAATTGCTAAACCCGGTAGTGACCGATTTTGTTGATTGGGTATTCTGGCTACCCAAAATGATGTATATTTTCTATTATTGACATAACCTTTTTTTCACATCACTATAATGCTACTCTATTGGTGTCAGGGAGGCTTATCTCAGAACAGTGCGATTGATGCGCACGGTGTTATATATCTCCGTATAGATCTCCACACCGGGAATCGGGCGCTCGGATCAAAGCGGTAGGATGGGAACGCATTCGGGGGTTTTCTCTGTCGTCTTTTCCACCCATTGTCGTTTGCCCGGTGAGTGATAATTCACTCACGGCTTGGCAGTTAGAGTGATTCAGACACTCGATGCCGTGATAATTCCTGGGGGGAAGGTGCTGGACGTAAGCAGTTCATTCATGGATTCCACTTCCTTTTCAAAATCGATTCGGGAGAAAGAAGGTAGTACCCCCGAAGCCGGCGCGGTTTCATCAAAAGACCTCTTACCGATTCCCGGCACGAACAAGTCTTCCGATTATACAGTATCGGCGGACCCGAATATTGGTCCCAGTCTGTTGGTTGCTGCTTCTCAGGGCCGGACTGACCTGGTGGAAGAAGTTCTGTTTTTTGGTGCAGACATAGATTTCCAGGACTCTTCGGGAAAAACCGGGTTAATTGAAGCATGCCTCTGGGGGCGATCTCAGGTTGTGAGACTGCTGATCGACAGAGGCGCATCGTTAGATAGAACAGATCATCAAAGCCGAACACCGCTGATGCATGCCGTGTTTTGGGGACACGCAGATATTGCGGAAATACTCCTGAATGCGGGTGCTGATCCCCTTAAAGAAGATGTGTACGGCTACACTGCACTGCACTGGGCGGCATGTCGGGATCAGTCGCATATCGTGCAGACTTTGCTTAAATACGGGATATCGGTCGATCCGCGAACTAGCGAAAAAGAGACACCCCTTATGTTGGCGTGCTCCTCAGGCCATGTATCCGTAGCTCAAGTGCTCATAGAGAACGAGGCTGAGAGCGAAGCATCCGACAAGAAGAAGAGTACTCCTCTGATCAAAGCCGTCTCTTCCGGTCAGACAGAAGTTGTCAGGTTCCTCATAGAATCCGGAGTAGACGTTAATTCTCAGAACGAATCGGGGGATACCGGGCTCACGGAAGCAGCGCGTGTCGGGCTCGTTCCTATTCTCGAATTACTCCTTGAAGCAGGGGCTTGGATAGATCATCAAACAATCTTCGGAAATACGGCGCTTATGCGCGCCAGTTACTCGGGACGTTTCGATGCGGTGAAGCTTCTCTTGGAACGTGGAGCAAGTCTGACTCCGCGGAACAAGTACGGCAATTGCGCGCTCCTGGAGGCCTGCATAGGTGGGCATCCCGACGCAGCGCGCCTCCTCCTGGCATCCGGTGCAGACGTGCAAACGCGAGATCTGAAAGGCAGAACTTGTCTCATGTTTGCGGCTTCTTCAGGATTTCTCGAGCTGGTCCGCGTCCTTCTGGACTGGGGAGCAGATCCGTTTGTGCACGATCAGGAGGGAAACACCGCGTTGGATTGGGCTTACTCGGATTACAATCCTGAGGTTGTCCAGCTTCTCATCGATTCTCGTGCATCATCCAGAATCGATCCGGACAGTGCACCAACAGCCGAACACATAGCCACTCAGTCATTGGACATTGTAGACGGCGCGGATCCTCTCGGACAGACACCTCTTATAATTGCGGCCGAGAAAGGGGACGAGGAATGGGTGGTCTATCTTCTGGGGGAAGGGGCTCGGATCAACTCCGCCGATCGATTCGGCGATACCGCTCTGATGAAAGCAGCCTCGAGAGGACAATTGACTGTGGCGGAATTATTGCTTTCGCGAGGAGCCGACATAAACGCGAAGAACCGGTACGGTAACACGGCCCTAATGAGAGCGGCGTTCAAAGGGAATCTCAAGCTTGTCAGACTGCTTATCGATGCAGGCGCGGACGTGCATACGACGAATCGGGAAGGCAGCACGGCTTTGGAAATTGCTGCTTTCAAGAATCACTTCGGCGTCGCGAAGCTCCTCCTGGACTACGGTTCTGATGTTAACGCGACAGACGATTACGGCGATACCCCTTTGATCAAGTCCGCTGCAATGGGTCACATTTCTGTCGTCAAACTGATGCTGGCCCGGGGAGCTAATATCAATGCCAGAAATTATCTTGGCAATACCGCACTCATAAGAGCCGCTTCCAATGGCCACCTGGATGTCGTTGAACAACTCCTGGCCGCACGAGCGGATGTTCATGTGAAGAATATGTACGGGAATGATGCCCTCTCGAAGGCATCTCTCAAAGGACACACCGCAACTGCAAATCTCCTCGCGATCAGTGGCGCGGAAACCATCACCATGGGTCAAGAGCCTACCACCAGCCAGACTGGAGGACATCCCGGTTATGAGTTAACCGATTTTCTGTTGCAGACAGATGGATCTGTTGACGACAACTGGGAACAAATCCTCTCTGTGCTCAAGAAAGCAGATCCTCAAGAATTGGAAGCTCTGGTAACTCAGGGCGCTGATTTGGCCCTCAACAGCAAAGTACGAGACACTATTTTCGCACTCTCCGTGAGAGCAGGCCGACCGCACCTGGTTCGAAAACTCCTGGAGCGGGGTGCCGGAAAGTCAAGTCGGAGCATGCTTGACCAGGGGTTGATCGTCGCCGCTTCGCAAGGGAGCGTGGAAGTTGCGGAGCTTCTTCTCAACTGGGGTGCAGTTCCAAATGCCAGGAACAAGTCCGGAAAAACAGCTTTGATGAAGGCAGCAGCAGCCGGATATAAGGAAACAGTGGAATTACTGCTGAAAAAAGGTGCATTGCCGGATAATCAAGGTACTGACGAGAACTCTGCGCTCATGCGTGCTGCTTACAGAGGCCATTTCGAGGTGGTGAGACTTCTGGTGCGCGCTGGAGCCAATATAGCTGCTCGCAATAACCATGGACATTCGGCGGTGGTCCTTGCTGCAACCGCAGGGCACCATGAAATTGCCGCGTTTCTTCGAGCACTGGGTTCAACGGAATCACTGTAGACTGATTGCCAAAAATTCCGACGTTATCTCACACTCCAATTCAACATATCAGTGGGGACCTGCGTCCCTGCCGGTTCATTCTATTGATATCATTTATTATATTGAAGATGTGCCGGCACGGAGGCCGGCACCCACCAATACTCCTATCCTCAATGGGACACTAATTTTGACAATTGCCATAAAAGGATGGAGGGTTCAGAAGTTCGAGAGAAGAAAAAAAGGTAGTAACAGACCGAGGAGGGAAGCAAGGTTCGCGTTAGAGTCCTGCTGCCGGGGGTAACCTCAGTCTGTCTAATGAAAACTACAGTGCATGGTGGGAGACCATAGCAGGCCGAGGACCTTGGAGTCAAAGATTTTTTGCTTTGAAGACAAGCTATTCGGTTTATGGGAATTGCCAAAGTTATAGCGGTTATCGAAAGTCTTGACGGAATCCAATGCCTGCAATGAGAAGAATCAGTAGCGCCGGCGTCCCTGCCGGCGAGAACTTATTGATTTGTTTGGTGAATTGTTCGCTGGCACGGAGGCCGGCGCTACCAATTGCTGGGAACTGCTCTTCACAATCCGTGATTACTTTCGAGAATCAGTATAATGTCCGATTGAGGGTAGGGTATTGGTAGGCGCCGTGCCCGTGCCGGCACATTTTTCATAACAAATCGCCCAGTTCGGCTCGACAGAGACGCCGGGCCCTACCGTTCCTCATAAAGGGCAGGGTGTTCAGAAGGTCAGAACTTTGGAGGACTGATCAAAGCCTCACCATCCAGCACCACTTTCCCATTCTGGTTCGAACAGGTCGTCTTGAAACGGATTCTGTTCTTTTCTTCTAATATTTCAACAACTTCCACTCTGGCCGTTATAGTATCGCCAATCATGACCGGTGCGAGGAAGCTCAATTCCTGTTTCAGATATATGGTGCCGGGTCCGGGCAATCGGTTCGCCAGAACCGCTGAAATCAGGCCTGCAGTCAACATTCCGTGGGCAATCCGCGTCTTGAAGAACGTGTTGCGAGCGTACTCCTCATTCACATGAGCAGGGTTGAAATCACCGGTTATTCCGGCATAGAGGTATACGTCAGCCTCTGATATGGTTTTGGCCAACTCTGCCGTATCACCCACTTTTACCTGGAAAATTGTTTTTCCCGTCATGCTTTCCCTCCTGAACCCATTTCTGATACCTATTCGTTTTTGAAGAAGTAATACTTGAGGAACCTTTTTTGCAAAAAAGTTTCCTCAAACTCCTCCCAAAAACTTTTAACACTGGCTCAAGTCATAGGTTTTTCACCGGAAAACCTATGACTTGAGCCAAATGCTAAAAGTTCTTGGGAAGGGGTGTGGGGAAACACTTCTTACAAGAAGGGTTTCCCCAGATTGACTGCTTGAAAGCGAATAGGTATCAGAACCATGATTTGTGGCCCCAGATTTCCTGTTCCAGCGCCATCTTGTCTCGTTGCAGCATGAAATAGAGAGATGCGTTCCGAATAGCAAGTCCGCCTTGATGACCAAGGGCAGTCGCGAGCTGAACCATGTCTTCCGAAAAACCGTTGATCGTTTCACTGCAAAGTTGCATGACTCCGATAACTTCGTCAGCAACCCGCATGGGTACACAGAGAATCGACAGAATTCCCTCCTGCTCCATGGCAGCTCTGTACACTCTTCGATCTTCCAGCGCGGATATAACCGTTTCGCCTCCAAGGACTCTGCGTAACGTCTCATTGATAACCGGGCCTTTATTTAAGAACTCTTCACTCAGCCCGTAGCTTGCGACCAGCTCCAGAGTCCCGGTTTCCTGATTCAGCAGTCGGACGGCAACACCCTTCATGCCGAATGCATCGGCGATGTCCGCGGTCATAATGTGCAAAATTTTCTTGATGTCCAGGCTCGAGTTCAAATTCGCCGCAAATTCGCTGAACAAAAGCGATGTTTGCCTGATACGCTCCAGCAATTTTGTATTCTGGATTGCCATACCTCCCTGTTCCGCCAATGCCGCAAGGAAGTGTACTTCATCTTCCGAGAAAACCCTTTGTTCTGAAGTGTAGAGCGAAAGCACGCCGATAGGGCGGTTCCTCACGAAAACCGGTACCACCAGAATGGAAGCTATGCCTTCGGCCTTTTTGATATCATGATTCTCGAGTCGCGGATCCGTTGTAGCGTCCTCGATGGAAAGATGCTTTCCTTGTAGGACTTCTGCCACCACGCTCCTGGCATTCATGGGATGCGCATGAAGATAGGTTTGGGAAAGTCCATGCTGCGCAACCGGCACAAATACTTCTCTTTTGTCGTCAGCTAAGAACAAGCAGGCAGCCTTGCCGTCCATGGTTTCAACAGCGCTCTTGCAGATAAGGCTTAAGAGTTCCTGCTTGCTGAGTGTAGTCCCGAAGGCTTTACTCACTTCACAAAACGTTTGAAAATAATCTTTCTTCCTGGTCATGAGCATCTCCAATTCCCGAGGATCAATTGTACTCAATGGGCAACCATGCAGAATTCATAATCATACCTGTTCGCTTTTCTTTTTATAATCTGGCAGGCTTGAGGTATCCTTCGCTCCGGACGACGCAAAGCCGTCTAATCACTCCGCCCAGAACATCTCAGCCTGCGCTATCTTATATACATAATTGCGAAATGGTATCAGTATCCTTTGAAGGCTCTTCCAACGTTTCGGATCGATCAGAAATCGCGTTTCTGCAACCATCTGACAATCTTGGGAGCAAATTCTTTCTGGCTTTTGGAACTTACGTAAATACCGATATGGCCCGTATGGAGGCAAACATCCTCGATATCGGAACTGCCCACCATGGCCGTCAGCTTATTGCATGCTTCAGGAGGAACAAGGTGATCGAAATATCCGTAAAAATTCAGCACGGGCATGGTGATGTTTTGCAGATCCACACGTCTCCCGTCCACCATGAGTTGACTCTGGATAAGGAGATTCTTCTGATAGAGGTCTTTGATGAACTGCCGAAAGGTTTCACCCGGAACGTCAGGGCTGTCGAAAATCCATTTTTCCATACGGATAAAGTTCTCTACGAAAGACTTACTGTCGATATTCTCTATGAGCCCCACGTACTTGTCGATCATCAAACGCGCAGGATTCAGCAGCAGAAATCCGAAATTCAGCAAATCTCCAGGCATGTTGCCGAATGAGTCTACCATTCGATCCACATCCATGTTCTTGGTCCAGACGTGAAGCAGGCCTTGCTCGGTCTCGAAATTCGTTGGAGTAACCGTGGTGATAAGATTTTTTATTTTTTCCGGGAACAATGCCGAATAGATGACGGAAAAGGTGCCGCCCATGCAGATTCCCATGAGATTTATCTTATCGATCTTATGTCTCTTCCGGATGAAATCGACGATTGAATCCATGTACCCGTTGACGTGATCGTCAATGGTCAAATAACGATCCTTGCGGGTCGGATATCCCCAATCGATCATGTACAAGTCGATTCCCGCATCAAGGAAGACCTCCACTACACTGCGGCCCGGCTGCAGATCCAGCATTGTCTCTCGATTTATGAGTGCATAGACGACGAGCAACGGAGTCTTCATCGATTTCTTGCCCGTGGGGCGGTAATGCTTCAATTTCACACGGTCTTCCTGATAAACGATCTCGTGCGGGGTACTCGCGATGGTCGTATCCAAGGACCCCATGAACAAATCAGCCGCTCGCTGGGCTTTAGCTTGAGCCTTTTCCACATCTTCCGCCAGAGCAGAAATGAGGAGATCGACAGGTATCTTGGACTGCCCCATGAAAACCTCCTTAAGCTTGTCCGATCTTTACTTTTGAGAATTCGATAATTCCGGAATTAGCTTCTCTAGATTTCTTATTTTCTTTTTCAATAGATAGATTTCTTTATACAATTCATCCATTTCCTGCTGCGATGGCACGGGGAGAACTTTCAGAGTGTCTTGAAGGATCTGGGAACGGGCAATAATGAATTCATTCACCGAATCGAGTGTCTTTCGGAGGGTCTCGAGGTATTCGGGGGATTTGAACAGCGTCGCGTAGTGGTTTTCCAGGATCTTTATCCACATGCGGTAGTATTCTTTCGAATCGTCCGGGAGCTTGCCTGAATCAGTCATTTCGGCAAGTTTGTCCTGCATCATTTTCAGGGATTGTTCCAGAGGAAGGTACAGCAACGAAAGGAATTCGGTCAGCGAAGTCTGAAACAGATTATACCGGTCAACTGCAGCATTGAAGTGTTCTTGATACCCGCGGGCAAGTCCGACCTGAGGTATGTGGAAAAAGTGACGGAACTCTCTCTCGTACACCTCTGTGAGTACTCTGAAAGATGTTCCCGAGATGTCGTTAAGCCTGTGTTCTGAAGCACACTGCCCGACTCTGCCGGCTTTCTTCATCCATTCCTGTTGTGCAAGAAAAAAGCTGTTTGCCACCGGCTGTGTCATCTTGATAAACACCTCGGGCAGCGTGTTGATCCCTTTCGCCCAGGATTCGGCTGCCTCCGGTTCAGCCATGGAAGCGGCAAAGGCCTTGACCGCTCTCATGGTGGATTGCAGGGCTTCTTCGGCCCTACCCTTTTCCTGCGACTCCCCCGTATCGGGCTGCTGCCGTTGCGAACCGTTCGGATCGGATTCCGTCATGGATGTCCAGAAGTCAGTGGAAGTCTTGAGCCAGAGTTCCATAAGAGACTTCGCACCCACGGTTTCGTGCTGTTTTTCCATCAAATTGACCTCCCCTGATCGGGCCAAGCTCCGATCTGCAAATCCCCGGTCGTATCAGATCAGCGGTCACATTGGTCCGGGGTTTTGATTAATTACGAGCAGATATAATTCGTACTGTACTATCTTTGCCGTTTAACCCTTCGGTGTCAACCGAAGTACTCTTGCCTGCACCGGGAAATCCGAACCAACACTGCCGCTCGGTATTGCTACAATCTCTGTGCAATGAGATCATGCACGAACTGCAAAAAAACGGACAATGGCCGGTTTAGAAACCCCCAATGATTTACACGCGAATCTTGACAAAGATTCTTTTTCACCCTAGTCTGAAAGAGTTACGATTCTTGATCAGATCTCATTGTTATCGATTTTTGACGTACTAAAATTCGACATCGCCGTAATATTACTGATTTGTCGACCCATAATTTAGTTCCCTGTGACACATGGAACCCTGAAGAACCTGATCACTCCTGGCGTTCACCTGCTCATCACAGGGCTATTCATGCTCAGAGAGGAAGGCAAAATTATGAAAGAGCTGTTCGATCAGACTACTCAGATGATGGAGAAAAGCTGGACTTTTTGGAAGCAAATGGCTTCCAAATCACCCCTCATGCAGAGCCCGGAAGCCGGCTTCGCGGGAAAATGGAGTTCCTGGATCAGCACTGTACGAACTTCGTACGACATCAATATGGCCACGTGGAAAACGTTCATGGAGCAGACTGAAGAGACTTTCTTTCGGGGTTTGAAGCAGGCACCCTTCTACAATGAAGCCCTTGAGAAACAGTTCAGAGATCTATGGGAAGGCTTGAAGAAAGCGCAAAATCTGCAATATGAGATAGCCAAGAGCCAGATGGAAAAGATGGAAGAACTCCTGCGAAAATCGGAATAGCCTCGGTTTCCTGCCGGAATATCATTCTGAGACCAACTCAAAGGAAACCTTCTTAGCGCAGAAGAAGGTTTCCCGACTGAAATAAACAAACTATATGGAATTGTTCTCTTGACAAGCCCATAACAAGAGACCTGAATATCCGGTTCATCTTCCTCCTTCTCATTTCCCTACTCCTATACCGATTCTCGAAAGTAATCACGGATTGTGAAGAGCAGTTCCCAGCAATTGGTAGCGCCGGCCTCCGTGTCGGCGAACAATTCACCAAACAAATCAATAAGTTCTCGCCGGCAGGGACGCCGGCGCTACTGATTCTTCTCATTGCAGGCATTGGATTCCGTCAAGACTTTCGATAACCGCTATAGTCACTATAGTTTCGCGATTCTTGCATGGTCGAGTCCGCGCGTGGAGCGCGGGCCGTTGAGTTTTTCGAACTTATTGATTCGGCTGGCTTTCGAATAAATTCTCAGCGAGAAATGACTCCTTCGAGCTGCTGCCAGCATGTCTGAAAAGGTGAACGACTTTTTCCGGCAGTACCAGGGAGCCGGGTCGGCAACGAGGTTCTTTGCAGTGACGAATTGCCCAACGAACCAAAGCACTACAAAGCAGTAGGCCCAGTAAGCAAACATAGGGGCACGGGTTACCGAGGTCTCTTTCCGACACTGAGGTTCAGCCGCACCCAGGAGGTTCTTGGTCTCTCGATTGGTCATCTCAATGCTAAAGCGTGCAGCGTAGCGCTCGATAATCTGCTGTGGTGCAGCCTGAGGGTCCGTATCGAAAAACACCATATTGGCATGGTGGCCGGCCGGGTCATGGCACAACACGATCGAAAGAGGCTGTTGCCCTGCGCTATGATACCATAGCGCCGTGAACTGATGTATCAGGAGCTTAGTTTGTTTTCCATAGCAGAAGACCCTAATCTCATTCCACCCCAGATTGGGGTCCTGGAACATCGTTTCCAGGGAGGGCAGTCGAGCGCCTCTCTTGCGAGGTCTGCCCATCACTGTAAATGGAGCAGGTTCCAGCACAGCGAACAAAGCTGCATCCTTTCTCAGCCTCCCTGTAATGTGCACATTCTTGGGTCGTGCTTTGAGGATGGTATCGCAGCAGTATCCCAGGTCGAACACAATTCTCAGTCTTTCTCCCTCTTGGAGCCATGAATGAGTCAGATTTATAAGATCCAATCCAAGTTCGGGTTTTGTCTTGTAGGGCAGGCTCTTGGGATTAAACTTGGCCTTTGGCGGCCACCAAAGGCGGGCAGCGTATGGCAGACAAAACATGCGATCGCTGATGCCGGGAAGGCGAATCGCCAGTCCTATGATGACAAAGCACACTCCATACCCCTTTTGCTTAGTATGCTTTGGGAGTGAACCATCATGCTGCCAGCCCGCGCCACAGATCTTCTTGCCAGTGTGCTTGTTCAAGGTGTCGTCAATCACCACAAGGATCTCGATCCCTTCTGCAATCAGCGTTTCTACCAACATTCTGAAGACGAAATAGGAGACAAAGTCAGTCTCCCATCGTCCCTTGCCGAGGAATCGGTAGATGCTGGCGAAGTGCTTGGATTCATGGAGTCTCATGGTCAGAATCACCTGGCTGATAGTGTGCTTGCCCATAGTGAGCACCCAACCGACCACCAGCGCAACGAAGATACGGAAACTCGGTGCGCTGAAACACGCTCTGAAATGAATCTCGTCAATCCCGAACGGATCTGGTATAGATCTCTTCAACTGGCGTTCCTCCTTCCCAGAATCTTTCACAAAACCGGGTATGTGCGGAACGCCTTATTTTTTCAAGGATTATCTCACCATCTAACCGTCCAGAATACAAAAAGGGCGAAACTATAGATAGTCATTAAACTGCCTTGGTTTCGGTTAGTTATTGTCTTGCAGCGTACCTCTTTCCAGTTCTCTTTTCTCAAAATGATACTGTCGGACTGGAGTCTTTGCAGTAATCTTCAATCTTTCTACAATTGGTGTTGTTTACGCAATCTGTGATCTGTCAGGATTCCCGAAGGTTGGTTAAGTGAAGAGGTACAAATGCGAAATCAAACCACTCAGAATCACAGGTCGTCGAACTATGTTTCAAATTGCCAACAAGTACTTGGACGAATGGAGACGAACATGTCATGGAAAAATCTACGTTCTGACTAATCTATTCGGAGAGCGGAAGAGAGTGTACATCGAAAAATGCTTTGACCATTGGTTTCCACGCGAGGATTCGGAAGATCTACCATTGGAGTACTCTGAGGAGGATATAGCCTATCGTCTCAGTCTACTTCCATGTGTGCGAGAAGTGCTTGTCAAACTGCCTCATGAACCGATCCAGAACCCATCGACGGGAAACTGGGAGGTGGAAGCAAGAATCCCGAGACCCAGAGACCCCCAGTCAAATCGTATTGAAGTGATTAGAGTGGTTATTGCCTGTGACGCGGCGAACGGATGGCATTTGAAAACTTATCACCCATATTGGGATACGACGCGAAAGAAAAAGTAAAAGTCCATGCGCTCTCGACCGTGGATTCCAAAGAATCGCTCAGGTTGGCGGCGTACGAGGCTAGGGCGAACCTAGGCTCTTGCTTCTATCAGCCAGTACGACTTACGTTACCCCTCGGACGGTCGACAGGTCAACCCTAATGGGTATGACGCACACGGACCTACTGTCAGACATCCTAATATGACATCTCACCCTTGTCAATGGTTCATTTCTCTGAAACAATCTCTTTCTTGCCCCCTCTACAACCATACTCTCTTAGTTCAATGACATTTCATCCAGAGCTCTTCTATAAGGATGGTTTCGTTGCTTGAGATGTCAAGATTTTCACACCAATCCTTGTATGATACACACTGTCGACGCATTATCGTCAGTTTTCATATGGTTCCAATGGAAAAAGGGTTCATCACGATGATGAAAAGCATTGTGAACTACCCTCTTCAAGAGAAAAGAGTAAGATTTAACGGATTCGGGAAACAAATTGCTTCTGACAATTCTACATCCATCTCCAGAATGGCCTATTCATCCATTGACGTATATCTGTAATCGTTCCCGAGCAAATAAGCTTGTTCCTCAATGAAAACTCATCGACCAGTGTGTTGTCCTCTTTTCATAAAGTCATTTTTTGCGTATACTGACTTTTAAAGATGATGGATGACCATGTCCATTCTCCGAAATTATGCATTCAAATTGTGTTGGGGGGGATTTTTACCGATTATTAATCGATATTTGTAAGTTGCTATGTTCTTAGTACATGACTTGTCCGCTTTTCAGAATCCCCCCTTACATAAGAAAGGTTCGTTGCTCATTACACGAACTCAAACAATTGTCTGTCAAGAAAGATCTATGCTGGTTGCAAGTTATCTCTGAACGACACAATTGTGTGCAGAAGACCTTCACGAGTACTCATGCACCACGATGCCATAAACACAAATGACAGGGGGAAGAAATAGGGTGCCCTAATAGCCGTGGTCGGAATTAGTAAGGAGAGGATTGGATGAGAGATAATCTGACTTATACCGATGCGCTATCAAAGAAGTGACAATGCTGAAGCCGGCTCCGGCGGATCTCCGAAGCGAAGTCAGGCTGAGCCGTCCGTAGCGGAGGAGATCCGCCGGAGCCGGCAACTGATCGGCTTTCCGATATTACTCGTGTGAAAGCGCATTGGTATTACAACAAAGGCACTGTTGGGGGAAGCTGGAGGTGAACATACCTCCTCGGAAGACTCTTTTCGTAATTGCTGAAAATGGAGGAAGAATTGATGAGAATTATGCCTGAATTACGGAAGTCATTTGGGGGATCCGGCCGCTCAATTACCCTGGAGCAGTTGGAAGATCGGATTGTTCTTGACGGAGCGGTGGCTGACGCGCAGGATGTGCAGGACGCCGGAACTGACACGGGTACGGTCGATAGTCTCGGCTGGGTGTATGTCGACAATGGATGGTGGCAGGAGGATAACGGCAGCGGATGGTGGTGGGACCAATCCAGCGGATGGTTCTGGAACCAGAACACTGGCTGGTGGGTGCAGAATTCCGGAGGATTCGCCTATTGGTATCACGGGTTGCATCAATACTGGGCACAGGAAACTTCTACTGGTAACTGGTTCTGGTGGGACGATATTAGCGATCAGACCTGGGAACCGGCATTCGCCTGGTTCGCGGACCAGGTTAACTCACAATGGATGTGGGCATACAATGATTCTACCGGCAGCAGCTATTATGCCGATGAACTCAATTACTTCTATCAGGATCATACAGACGGCCAGTGGTACTGGCATGATGACGTCAATGAAAACGGATGGGAATTAGCCTTCACCTGGTTCGTCGATGACTATGGGGTGATGGTATACAACGATTGGCATTCCAGTGAGTACATCTGGGGTAACAACTTCCACTACACTCAGCAACACACGAGCAGTTATGTGAATGAAGCGCCCATAGTAATGGTCCCGGGAGCACAGACTGTCAATGAAAATACCAGTCTGCATATTCCCGCTATTTACGTTTATGATGTCGATTCTATTACTGACGAGATTCAGATAACTCTTTCCGTGAGTCACGGCACATTGAGCCTTGCCAGTACAACCGGACTTTATTTTCTCACCGGTGATGGAACGCAAGACGCGCAGATGGTGTTCCTCGGATCGTGGACCGAGCTTAATGCGGTGCTGCATGATGTTACTTACTCCCCGGGTCTCAACTACCATGGTTCCGACACACTCTCTATCGTGGTAAACGATCTGGGGTGCGCAGGTTCCGGGGGAGCTCAATCGACTTCTCAGACGGTTTTCATAAACGTACTTGATGTATAAGACCAATATCACATATCTGATACCGTTTTGCATCCAGAGGAATGAATCGGCCCCATCAATGGGCTAAAAAAGAAACGAGGAAGCCACAATTTCTTGCGGCTTCCTCCTCAGATCGATCATTGCCATAAAGAAAAGGCCGACTTTTTGGCTCTCTCAAGAACGTCTTTCCGAGTGCCTCCAGACAGACTCGTGCCGATAGCAGTCAAAGAAGTAAAACCGTGCAGTTCATGCCACAAGAATTACCAAAATTAGTGTCCGATTGAAGATTAGGAATATTGGTGGGTGCCGTGCCTCCGTGCCGGCACATCTTCAATATAATCAATGATATCGATAGAATGGACCGGCAGGGACGCCGGTCCCCACTAGTATCTTGTATTGGAGCATGGGATAAACGTCAGATTTTTATAGGCTCGCTATATTCGTGAAACCAGGCTTCTAAGGCCTATCCAAAGCTGCCCCAAATACTCATGTATTGCCAATTCCGAACCCAACAGAGCACTGCCTTCGGGCAGAAAGCTTCTATACAATTGGGGTGGAGTTTTGGCCTTGAATCCGCAAGGACTGGCAATGGCATTGAGGCCTCTGTTCCGAAATTGCTTCATAGCTCGAGGGATATGGTAAGCAGAACTCACCAGGGCGAATGTGGAGTCACCCAGAAACGCGGACACGAATTCGGCTTCGTCCTCGGTGTCCCTGGCATTTGCATAGACTGTCAAAGCATCGGGCTCAACCCCTAGATACATAGGAAAAGACTTCATTGATTCCGGATCGTTACTCGAAACCGGGGTTCCCATTCCGGAAAGAACTAACCGACTTCCGGGAACTCCGTGCCAGAGACGCACTCCTTCCAAAACCCGGTAAATGGAATCCCCGGATTTATCTGCGGGAGTCAGCTCATCAGTGCTGCCGATACCGCCCAATACAACAATGTATTGTACGCCGTTTGATTTGAGAAAATCAGGATCCTGATACGAACCGGCTTGTGCTTCCAAACCGTATAACAACAAATAGGATGTGATCGGTAATGAAAGAACCAACAACAATCCCGATCCAGCGACGATGAGGAACGCCCCGGCCCGACTCCAGTGCTTCAACTTCCAGACAATGACACCGGCAACCACGAGAACAGAAGAAATCCCGATGGGCTGAACCACTGCACTTACTAATTTCTTCAAGACAAAGACTACAAAATCCATATAAATACTCCGTCTGTAATTCCAGTCAGATTTCTCATACCGATTAGCTTTTTTTCTCATAATCTGGAAGGCTCGACTAATTTGAACGCACATTGGTATGCACTCATCAAACCGTCAAAAAGCTCACGATTCAATTTCAGAATTGCTGGGATGGGTTAAGAACCAATCCAAAATACTCTCCGATCAATCGGAACATTCCAACAGACGTCCCAATACCGTATGCGCTATGAATGAGGAAAAAATAGAATGGTATCAAAAGAACACCGAATTTCCGATATCCGCTGAAACAGGAAGTTTTCTGTGCAGCGAAGATGAAAGCAGCGAGAAAGTACACCAATAGCACAAAGCCTAAAAGCCAACCGGTCAATACTATAGCTGTGAGAGCACAAAATAACAGGATAAGAAAGAAAAACAACGGTACGAAATGTCTGAATGAAAAACATCTTGGCTGAATTGCCATTGTGGGGAAAATCCAAAGGCCGTTGTTGTACATCTGTCTCAGCAGTCCACGAAGAGTTCGACGTGACAAATAGCGAGATATGATCGTTGGATCGTAGTAAAATCTGAAGCCGGCCTTGCGGATGCGGTAATGCATTTCATTGTCTTCATTACGGACCAGGGTCTCGTTAAACAGTCCTACGTTCGCAAAAACTTGTCTTGAATAGGCCGCAAAAGCAAGGGTGTCTACGTATCCTGCGGCCCGCAATTGTCTGAATGGAGCACAAGCAGCGCCAAAACGTGACGAAACAGCAGTGGAGAGAATCAGCTCCCAGATCCCACTCGGCTGCATGTAAACGATGCGGCCTCCAACCACAGACTCCCCTTTCTGTAATGCTTCGTAATTACGCGTCAAGAAATCGGTGGGAATTCTGGTATGTGCGTCCAGTCGCAACACGAATTTCCCGGTGGCCGCCCTGATGGCAAGATTCAAGCCGGGAGCCGTGATTTTATCCGGGTTCTGCAGTATGGTGATCCTCCTACGAGTATGATTTTCGGCAAAATCATGCATTGCTTGGCCGGTCCCATCAATGGAGGCACTGTCCACGAGAATCATCTCCGTCCGTTCCGCAGGAAAATCCTGTAAAGTCAAATCCTGAAGCAAATTAATCAGGCATTCACGTTCGTTGTGAACCACGAGAATTATTGAAAATATTATCTCATGGCTATTTGTTTCGTCCATCTCGAACTCCAAAAACCGACATTATGATTTGTCGCAATAAAATGCGGAGGGTATGAAATTTAGTAATTCACGGTGATTGCGGTCGCGGGCATTTTCGCGAAGTGCCTACGTAATTCGTGGAAAGTGCTGCTCTGTAATTGGTACCTGATGGTTGAGGTCGAGGATAAGATTACTGATATATGGAAAATCGATGTAACTGATATGCCAAACGATCCGAGGCAAAAATAATCATGCTCTGGATAATACGCAGTGTTCGAGGAAGGAGTTCCTTCTCCATTTGCATTACATTAGCGTTCCAGACCTTGAGGAATTCTCCACAGACGGTTGTTCCGATCTTGTTAATGTTTGATAACATTCATTTACCACGAATTTAAACTTTCCGTTGTTTCCTCTGGGAATCCTATCAACTAGTTCAAAGCGTACTTTTACGCAGCCCACCCGGTCCCGGAAGCGATTCATGATGACCGATTTGTCGGAATCATCAAATCCCGTACACGGTACACAACAGATGACAAATTCCTCTGCTTTTACCTGTCTAATTTGGGCTTCCTTTATTCGCAAATTCCCCCTGAACACAGGGTCAATGAGACCTATCCTGCGTCCGTCCGGAGTAATTATCATGTCAGCAGTCCGGCCTTCCACCTTCTTGATAATCGGCATCGAGCGTCCGCATTGGCATTGCCAACCGGGGTCGCCGGCAATCGCCCAATCACCGACACGATATCGAATGAAAATGTTATCCGGATTGAGCAAACCTGTACATACCAGCTCCCCCGCTTCACCCGGAGGAACTGCTTCACCGTTTTGACCGATAAATTCCGTTATGCCTACGTCGGGCGAAAGGTGCAAATTGCCGTAAGCGCATTCATATGCGTGCGTTACACCTTCGGAACACCCGTATGAGTCACGTGTTTCACATTGAAAAGCCTTCTCGATTCTGTCCCGCTGATGAATCAGGTATGGTTCGGCATTTCCAATGGCAAATTCAAATTTAATATCTGTCCTATTTCTCTCGAGAGCATGAATGGCAAGAACATCCATTGACGAGCAAAATCCAAGCATGTACACAATTTTTCTTGCCTTGATCTCATCCAAGTAATAATCGAGGAATTGGGGGGCAAGATGATAATTCGACATGTAGAGTTGTCTACAGGGATGGTTCCAAATCCAAAACGGCGGGCGTTTTCGTTTTTGTGAGACTACCAGTTGGCCGCCAATCATGCACCAGTTATCGCCATACTTCACCCCATTCCAACGACGCAGCCTGTATTCAAATATGGCAAATAATTCCTGGTAAGTGGCGGATGTCCAAAAAGTCAATACAGGTTTTCCCGTTGTACCGCTTGTCTGTTCACTAATCAGTTTTGATGGATTGCAATCATCTGCGATAAAATCACGAGGATTTAAACGAACTACATCTTTTTCGAGAATAGGAAGGATACTTAGATCGTCAGTTGATTTGACATCTTCTACAGGAAAACGGCCGCATTCATGAAGACGCCTGTAATACGGTACTCTGGTCACTGCACGTTTTAAGAAGAACATCAATCTGTCATTTTGATATTCTCTCCACTGATCTAATGTCCAGCCATCTCTCTGTTCAATGACCGGAACCATTCTTTCCCATAAAGAGCCGTATCTTATCCTTGTCTGATAATATCCGTACAATGACGCAGCAACATTCACTGCACAGGACGGCAGGCAATAGTACATTCTGAGAAGAATGTCATTCATGACGTCTCCTTTCCGTAAGAGCAGGCCAGTTCTTTCCATTTCTGCCGGAATAGTAGGCTTGGTAATAATTGTATGCTCGATCGAATGTTGAAACTCCGTTCAGAATGACACCTAAAATTCTCGATTTCTGCGTAGAGCGTATGATCTCTATAGCTGAGGTTACTTCATGTTCTGTAACATGGCCTTGCCGTGCGAGAAATATGAGTCCGTCCGTAACTCTCGAAAGAATCCGAGTATCGGGAAAAGCCAATATGGGAGACGAATCGAAAATGACAACATCGAATTCCTTTTTGAGAATGTTGCATACGTCTTTGAGTCTATCGGACCTCAGAAGATTTACGGGATCGTCAGATAACGGTCCCGCTAACATATAGAATAAATTTGACGGCTTGTGATGGTGAACGACATTCTCAAATGACATATCAGGCGATTGAAGCAAAGTCGACAATCCATCGTCGTTTATTTCATTGAACATTCTCGAAATCGATGGTCCTCTCAGATCGGCATCGATGAGTAACACTTTTTTTGACTTGTCTAAAGCATAGGTAAATGCCAATGACATAGAAACGAAGCTTTTACCTTCCTGAGGTATTGCGCTCGACAACACCCACGTCTTCATGTCCGAATCTTCCACAACAAACGAGATGGATGTTTGTATATTTCTGAAAGCATTCGTCAGGAACGATTGCGGTTCCGAGTGTACCAGAAAAGCTCCTCTCGAAGCGCCATTTTCCGATCTGAAGCGCACACAGTTCAGATCGGGTATTTTGCCTAATTCGCGAAGATCGAACTGGGCTTCTAATCTCTTGGTGGTTTGAATCGAGTCATCGGTATATTCGCGTACAAATGCAGCGAGCACGCCTATCAATACTGAAGCAAAGAGTCCAACACTGAGAAAAAGGAGTTTAGGAGGCCAGATTGGCCCAGTATTTAAAGAACCGGTATCTATTATGTGAATGTCATTCAGGTTGCTGTTTGCCCGAATTTGTGTTTCCAGATATTGTTTCAAAAGGTTTGAATGCACTTCTCTGTTCATATTTACTTTTCGCATGAGAAGAGCACTCTGTGAACTCAATGCATTGACTCGCATTGCTTCCGATTTTATGCCATCAAGGTACTCTGTTGAAATCAGTTCTTCTTTCTTGATAGCGTCCAATGCTGCCGAAACAGCCTCTTTCTGGGCTTGCTCAATCTTATGTCGTAATTCGGTAATTTGCTTTTGTAGGGTAATGCGTTTGGGGAAGGCTTCACTATAGAGTGCACCCATGCGGCGATCTTCTACTTCAAGGGTTGCCAACTGCTCCTGCATTTTCTTCACGTACTCGCTATTGGGGAGATCTCCAGGTAACTCGTCATTCTTGCCGGAGGATTTCTCGTCCAGAGCCTGGTATTTGCCTCGCAATTCTCTGGTTCTCAGTACTGTCTCCATTTGTCTTTTCAGTTGATCCATAATGGGGCCGAATCCGCCGTCACTCGATGGAACCAAGCCGCTTTTCGACACAAATTGAACAAGTTGGGATTCCGAGTCGAACAGTTTCATCTCAGATTTTTGCAGTTCCCTTTCGAGACCGATTAACGTGTCCTTCAAATCTTTCCTCCTCTGATCCGATTGATAAGTGATGCATAAATGGAGGAATTGATCCAAAAAAGTTTTCGCCTGAAAGGGATCTTTTGCGTCAAAACTGACCATAATTAAGTTACTTTTATGAATCGGCCGAACTGAAACCCTGTCCAAAACAGTCTTGATTAACTTATTTTTCTTCTCTATCTCGTCAAACTGCGACGAGTTCGGAGAGTCTTCCGTGGAGATAAGACTACGCAGGCCCGACACAATTTGGCTTATGAGGCCGGGTGAGTTTATGAATTCCGGATCTTGATCCAGATTCATCTTTGTTACCAACAACTCTGCTACGCTTGTTGATTTCAATTTGCCCAAGTGCGTACTGATTATCGCTTCAGAATTTGCTTCTCCGGTTAAGGAATTCGGTGCCTCGGGTTTCTTAACATCCACTTCAAGCATAGCGTACGATCTAAACCACGGGACTCTGGAGAAAGTGAACAGAACGGTCACTATGATAAGCCCGCAACTTATACACAAAATCATGAGCTTATGTTTTTTGATCACATTCAGTAAAAAAAGAGCATCTTTACCAGAATCATCCATGATAGATCTCCGACTGAGATTGTTCGCAATTACTACTTCGATTTACTATTTGTCTTTATACGACCTTCATACGGGTCCAAATGTTCTTGAATTTTGTAGTAGATTTGAATTTATGGAATAGTATGACTGCAATTCTCGTAATACCAATGTGCGTTCAAAGAAGTAACATCTGACAAATCCGATCCCGCTATGTCTCCGAAGCAAAGTCAGGCCATGCCGTTCGTAGCGAAGGAGATTTGGCGGGACCGGCCAAAAACAGATCTCTCAATATTCCCTCTATGAAAGCACATTGGTATTACGATCAGTTTCTGGACGTTTTCCTTACCGTTCGCGTTAGCTCGGTGAAATACTGTCCCGACCTTCCTGAAAATAAGCCGAAATCAGCCAGGCCTATAAGAAATCCCAAGGCATACCCGAAATGATAAGCAGCAAAGATGATCGGCATGATGGGCAAGTATTTAATCTTGCCTAAAACGTTGCATGACAAAATACTCGCAATTAACGATGAGCCCAGGTATATGGCAGTCAAACCGATCAGGATGGGAGCACACGCACAATCTATTACAGTTAAAAATGCAGTTACCAATAAAGCCAAAGTGAATATTGCAGGAACCAGATGCCGGCCTGCTGCCGACGTTCTATGTTTCTGCATTATTCGTACTTTCCAGTATCCGTATTGTTGGTACTGGTTGAACAACGCTATTATTGAATTTCTGGGATAATACCAGGATCGAATCGAATTCGATTGGAAAATCTTCCCTCCATTTCTGATAATTCTCAGATTCAGCTCATCGTCCTGATTACGTATCAATTCCTCATCGAAATATCCCATTCTTGCTAATGTATGCTTATGCCAGCATCCATAAGGTACCGTATCGACATAGCCTTCATGATGCTCATTGTGAAATTTGGCTCCCCCGGTGCTGAATTTTGATTTGTAAGCCAAACCGATTGCAGCTTGAACATAGCCTTCTGCTTTGACGCGGGCAGCACCTCCCACGTTGTCCGCGCCTGTTCTGAGTAGCTCTTTTAGACACATTTTGATGTAGTCTGGAGCATACTCAGTGTGCACGTCCATTCTCACAATGTAAATTCCGCTTGCTTGCATAAGAGCCAGGTTTAATCCCTTTGATGTGGTTTTGCATGGGTTTTCGATCAATACTATTCTTGAATCTTTACGGATGAATTCCAGGATCTTTTCTGTGGTGCCATCCTCACTCATGCCATCCACGATGAGAACTTCTAATTCATCAATTTCTTCGGGAACTTCCTGGGAAAGTATGCTGGTCATGAAAGCGTCTATATATTCTACTTCATTTCTGCAAGGTACTATGATCGAAAGTTTTTCATTCATGATCTTTGCTTCTCTTATGTGATCTCACCGGCGATTCGGGTGGATTATCGGTAAGAGATGTGCGACACTCGGTCTGAGGCCAAATGCTCATTTCAAACAATTGACTTATGAATCAATGGACCTTGATTAATTATGAATACTATTCGTATATATTGTTAAATCCCCAAGATGCATTTTTTTCGTGAAGACGCATTGGCGATGTATCATGAAATGTGAGAGAGGCATTAGGACTATCGTGAATATATGACTTCTTCATAATCAGAGAAATTAAACTCAGAATTGTCTTTGATCACTCTCGCGGGAACGCCCCCTGCAGTCACATCCGACGGTAAGTCTTCTACTACTGCTGAATTCGCAGCAATGGCAACGTTCGACCCGATTGATACTCCCGGGCAGATAGTACAATTCGCTCCGATCCATGTACCTCTGCCGATCCTTACAGGCTTTCTGATTGATCTGCCGAAACGGTAACTCCCTGCCTGGGAACGGTGGTTCCCGTCTATAATGACACTGTGAAAGGCTACCATGACTTCGTCGTCTATCCGTATGTCCCTTGCGGCTAAGATGACCACTCCGGAAGCGCAATATACATCGTTTCCAACGGAAAGATTTTCTAACCCTCGTATTATTGCAGCATTTGAGACTTGAAAATTCTTGCCTTTACGATTCATTGCCAAGCCCAGCAGCCAGCCTCTGAACCGCATAATGTGAGGAATATCAGGCATCCAGAAAGTCATGACAAAAACGAACCAGCTATACATAATAAGAATTTTGTTCATACATTACTCCGAGCAATCTCAGAAGCCCTGTTCAAGTATTCCAAAATTACCTTAACGTGGGTTCTTACGCTTCGGCCACCTGCAGACCGGCGTGCGTTTTCCATGCATTTCTTTCGTAACGCGGGATCTTCAATGAACCTTCTGAGAGCGATAGCAATTTCAACAGGATCGTTAGGAGGAACGATCAAGGCGCTCTCGCCGTCTATAAATAAATCTCTGGCACTACCGACATTCGTAGTAATTATTGGGAGCGAATTTGCAGCCGCCTCCAACAGGCTACGAGCTGCACCTTCCGTGGCGGATGGGAAAGCGAATATATCAGCCGTCCGGTATTCTTTGTTCAGACCGTCTCCCATGGGAAGATACCCGATAAATTCAACCGATTTCGACAGATTTCTCTCGCTGACAAGGGATTTCAGGTATGTTACATATCGCTCTTCACCCGATCCGACTATACGCAATTTGATGTTTCGATCCTCGGAGATCAGCATACCGACTGCTTCAATGAGGAACTCGACTCGTTTTGGAGGCCTGAGAAAGCCCACAAACAGAACTGTCGTGCAGCCGTGGAGAGAGTTTCCTTTCGGGTAAGAAAAGTCTGACTCCTCCAAGACGGAATCAATGATTACTTCTCCATGACTTCCACGTACTGCATATCGTTGCTTCAGGTCCGACCCGCTAAAGAGCAGGACCTGCGATTGCACTGCATTCCATGTCAGGAGTTCCTCCGGAAGGAATAGTATTCTTCTGAACAATTTGCCCGGACCGGACCAATCACTCCTTTCGTAAATGCCTGCAATCGGGTCGCCTACAATATGAAAAACCGTCCCTATTTTTCTCCTGTTACAGAGAGGACCCAACATCCACGCACAAGGGTCGAACAGCCGTATATATAATGCATCGATATTGTCCAAGTTGGCAGAAAAGACGCTGAAAACTTTTGGCAAATGTGTCCATGCCCCTGTAAAAGACCCCCATGGAACCGGGATTACTTCCAGATTAGGGTGACTTATGCAATCATCTTGGTCACTGCGGTTGCCGTTAATAGAAGTGAATAGCTTCAATTTCGATACATGATTCAAAAAATGTCGAATATATCGAATATGACAATGTAAACCTGCTAATGTAGTACCATCCCAGTTGAGGTCCCAAAGGGCGTATATTCCTATCCGATCTTTCATTCGGAAAATCCCCCTATTTAGATGAGCTTATACCGATTCTCGAAAGTAATCACGGATTGTGAAGAGCAGTTCCCAGCAATTGGTAGCGCCGGCCTCCGTGCCGGCGAACAATTCACCAAACAAATCAATAAGTTCTCGCCGGCAGGGACGCCGGCGCTACTGATTCTTCTCATTGCAGGCATTGGATTCCGTCAAGACTTTCGATAACCGCTATAAGGATTCTTATACCGATTTTTCTTTTTATAATCCGGCAGGTTGGAGTGTATCCTTCGCTCCGGACGACGCAAAGCCGTCTAATCACTCCGCTCAGAACACCTCAGCCTGCGCCATCTTATATGCATAATTGCGAAATGGTATTATTTAGATTCTGCAGGTAAGAGTCGATTCATCGTTAATAACCAAACCAATACATGAGCTAATACTATAGATAATCCAATAGTATGGAAAATAAATAAAATCTATGGTCAGAATGGAAGTAATTATAAGCACACTTAGCCCCAACCCAATTGAAAAGCCTTCTATAACAGCCGAATCACCGGATCGGACAACTCTTCCGATCGATCTGATGAAGAGCGAAAGCGGCCATACGGCAATAATTGCAAACAGTATTAGCCCCGGCAATCCCAACTCCGTCAACATTGCAAGAAATGAGTTATGCGGATAGTAGAGCTTCGATTCTGCTGAAACTGCAATGTTTGTTCGCAAAAAAGCATTTCCGAAGTTTCCTATTCCTACACCGGTCCAGGGATTCGATGAGACGATCTCGTATCCAGCTGCGAAAAACGTCGCACGCGGGTCCTCTTCCTGAAACCTTTGTTCCCACATTTGCTTGGATTCATTGAGTCCTTCCGATGAAAAAAGCGCTAATCCGATACAAAAAATCAAGACAGTTAAAACTGCAAAATGCAGGATACCTTTAATTCCTCGGCTGAGAAAAAGGTAACTGAAACTGCACAGCATAATTATGAGGATTCCCTCCATGACAGCACCGCGGGAATAGGTCAGATACGTCGCCAATCCCAACGGAACAAAAGCAGTGAAGCAGATTAACTTTAGTATAAGTTTTCGGGAAGCGATGAGCACCACCAAAGCAGGAAGAGCAGTAGCACACATGAATCCTACTGTATTTTTGTCACCAAAAACGTGATCGCCATACACAAAAGAGTAAAAGGCATGCGTTCCTGATCGGTATTCCGCGAATCCAATAAGAACGGGTATTACCATGAGAAATGGAAGCGTGAATAATCTCTTTAGCATCGACTGAATTGATAGAGAGAAGAAATTCACTAAGAATACGGTGAATATGAAGAAGAACGAACATTTGAGGACAATCCGAAAAGCTAAATGCGGGTCCTCCGCCCAAAAAATGCTGATTTGACTCCAGACCAGAAGGAGAAGAAACATAAAGGTGATCTCATATCGGATGATCGTCCGGTCATGGTATTTCAATAATTCTATGGATTTGAAAAGCATGTACATAAGAATTACGATAACGGAAAGAGTAACCTCAAAACCGGCTACTGAAATTTGAAAGAATGGTATAAAAGGTATGGAGACAAACAGTAACAGAAAAAACAGATAGTCCAGCCGATCGTCAGAAAGCTCTTTTTGCTGAGCTTCATTGTCTGCACTCAGGTCCGTGGGCCCCGGATTTCCTTCCTCCCGTAAATTCTTTATTATTTGTTCGTTTTCATGAAACTCTGTTGATTTCACAACATAGACTCCGACTTATAACGAATGTCAGAATTTTTGTCCGATTGCGAAAAGCGCTTCTCGAAAATCGGTGGGTGCCGTGCCTCCGTGCCGGCACATTTTCCATAACAAATCAACCAGTTCGCCCCGGCAGAGACGCAGGGCCCTACCGTTCTTTATAAAGGGGTGGGGTGTTCAAAACGTCAGAAATTGTGTCAACTGCTGTAAAGACTCGGACGAAGATTCGATTTTGGTTTAAAGTTGCTTCTTTTTCAAAACCGAAACAGCGCAGGAATCGACAGCTAATTCTTTTTTGGAAAGTGATTTCCTCAATTGCTGCAGTATCCATTCTCTTGTCTGCGGTCCGAAAATCAGCGTAAAGCCGATGCAGACGCTGGTTGCGATCCCGATATAGAGCACTGTAGGAACGGTCGACATCTGACCGGGAACGAGATAGCGGAAAAATGAGGCCAGTACCAGCGTTCCAAGAAGTGGTCGGCCAAAGTCATCAATGTACCATTTACGCTGTTCACCAATAAGAACTCGACGATGGGTAAACCATACGGCTAACATCAAGTATGTACCCCAAACTGCTATCCAGGCGATTGCAGCGCCACTGGGGCCGTGCAGATGTGTCAGTACAATCACGAGCGGAACAAAAACGGTTAATGCGATTGCATTCATTCCGGTCATCAGTCGTGTCCATCCATACGTCAATTGCAGGTTTTTCGGCAGCGAATTCAATCCCTGAAAAGCCATGCCGATAATGAGTAATTGCAGAATCGGTCCGGTATTCTGCGCTATGAGCGGATCTCTCGTCCAGGTGAGCAAAATTTCATGGGAAAACAGCGAAACAATGACCGTAACCGGTATGATGACGGAGCCGGCGATCTGACAGCAGCCATGATACAGCTCTGCCAAACCCGAGCTATCGGCGATCTGAACATGCCGGGCAAGCTGTGGAAAAGACGCGTCTCGAATCGGATCCGCCACTAATCCTATTGCACTGATTGCTAATGTCCAAGCCAGTGAATAGTACCCGAACAGGTCCAGCGGCAAGAGCTTGCTCAAAACGATTTTGTCGGCCTGGAGCAGTAACAAGAGGAGCGCCGTGCCTGTGCTGAACCCCACCCCGAAGCGCCAATTGAGCATCATCACCGCCTTGCTGAACCTGGCTTTCGCATGACTTTTGGGCATGGTACGGTACAGAAAAAATGCCGCAGTGAAGGTCTGGATAAGAGCAGCCGGAATTTGCCATAATGCATATGCTTCAACAGAAGGAGAAACGAAATAGAGCACTGCTATAGAACCAGCAAAACGTATGGTAGTAGTTATCGCTCCAATGACATTTGCAAGTGCTTGACGCTGCAGTCCCATTAACCCGGCAATGTACATGGTATAGGGAAGACTTAATCCCAAAGCCAGGCTCATAGCTATGATGGATGTCACCACGGTTCTAGTACTCAGCTCTTGAAGTTTGAGCCAATGTGATGCCAAAAGAGGTGCAAGAAAGAGGAATACAACTGCAATCATGATCGCCAATGCCCAGCAAATCACCTCCAGGGTTCGGAGAACCGTTTTCGATTGATGCGCAGTGTTGTTGAGACCAGACAATCGTGCAAGCTCACGATTCAGGACGGTGGCAATGCCATCGTGAAGAAGGCTCCCACCGAGCTGCAGCGTGGTGATAAAACCTATGAGTCCATACGATTCGATCCCCATGAATCGAACGTAGAAAGGAATGACTATGAGGCTTACCGCAGATACCCAGCCTCGTCCGGCATAGTTCGCGAGAATGTTGGTAGTCAAAAGAGACATTCGAATGCTATTTCCAATTTGTAAGACTGTACGTAACTTTTGTGCGGATACTATTCATGCCGATTTCACGTATGATACCAATGTGCGTTCAAAGAAGGAACATCTGACAATCCGGGACCGGCACGTCTCCGAAGCGAAGTCAGGCAGTGCCGTTCGTAGCGAAGGAGATTTGCCGGGACCGGCAAATATAGCGGTTATCGAAAATCTTGACGGAATCCAATGCCTGCAATGAGAAGAATCAGTAGCGCCGGCGTCCCTGCCGGCGAGAACTTATTGATTTGTTTGGTGAATTGTTCGCCGGCACGGAGGCCGGCGCTACCAATTGCTGGGAACTGCTCTTCACAATCCGTGATTACTTTCGAGAATCGGTATAACAGGTTTCTCACAATATTCCCTTTATGAAAGCACATTGGTATGATCAATTTCAGCAACTATGGAGCAATTACTTTCAGTGGGAAATAGTTCAAAATGTAGACGAGAAGACAAGTTATCGGCACTATGGCTGTTGCCCTTTCGAGATTTGCACGTCCCGCCGGACATTCGTCAGAATGGCATTGAACTGAGTTGATTTCTCAAAGGGATTGTAATTATTTCCCGAATCACCGTAGACCCACACATATTGATAATTTCTCATAAGCGTTTCGAAGATCGGCTCGAAATCGGTTGCGTTCTGCAAAACGGAAGAACCGCATTCACCCCGGATTGTCCAACCCTTTTTTGAAGAGAGGGATTCCCAGGGCCCTACAGTTCCGCCCAATTTCAGAATGTTGGAATATTCTTCTAAATAGCTCGCGAATTTAAGTGCTCGGGAGCTGATTTTGGATTCCAAATCGGCATGGTCCCGAACGCAGTATCCGATATCTACTCCTCCGCCGGCAACGACTTTGAATGTATAATTCATCTCCTTTGCCCGATCGAGAATGCCAAACACGATTTCCGTTGTACTCCATGGTTTTTCCTGATGCAAAGGAGCATAAAGAAACCATATTATCGCGTTCGGATGATTCTCGTGGATCATATCAGCCATTTTAGCACCAATATTTCGTAAAGCCGAAATTGTTTCAGGCTCGGTTTTGCCCTGCTTGGATGCTATTTGACTTATTTTATGATTGTCATGATTATTGTAAAGCTCTGCATCGATTACGATTCCTGGAGAATTCATCTTCCTTGAAACAACCAGAGAGTGGTGCAAAATTTCGTAAAAATCCCGGAGTGCACCTGTCTCATTATAGAGGTCCAGTCCCTTAATGCCCAGGAACCATGGTTTATTTCTGGTTGAAGCCTTTGGGTCCTCGGCTATTCTGTTAAAGAAAATCCAGGGCCAAATCTGTTTCTTGATTCCTGTCTGAGTTAACCACATAAAATTTGTACGATCCCAACTGTAGTAAGCATCAATAGGGAATACGGCGATACCGTCATAAGCCGATTCATTGAAAACAGGCGCCATTTTGGTTCTGACATGGTCAAGATTGTTCTTAGTTATTGGATTACCGAAAAAGGTCAGCATCATCAAATAGGGCGTGGGAATATGCTTCTCTTCCATTGATGCACAGATTCCGTATCCGAAAAATGTGAATGTTAAGATTATCATGATCAGACCGGTTGCTGGTTTTATCATCCTCTCGGCTCCTTATACGAATTCATATAAGATGGCGCAGGCTGAGGTGTTCTGAGCGGGGTGATTAGACGGCCTTGCGTCGTCCGGACCGAAGGATACCTCCAGCCTGCCGGATTATGAAAAGAAAAGCGAATCGGTATTACGTATTACATTACCGCAATTTAGACTCTGTTGAAGAAATCACCCGCCCGCAAAGCCACTAGTCCCCTCGCGTCTTCAAAATCTCTCGTTTCCTGTTCATTCGCCTGCCGGGGATGCGACGGAATTCGCAATTTTCTCCGTAGAAATGTTCTCGCTAAGAGGCCATAGGACTGAAGCATCATGTAACGTGCGGTTATCGGGAATTCCGTTTCATATTGTTTCAGCGTTTGCCTGCATGATTGAAGGCTCTCCTTTGCGGCGATCATCGACGAATTCGCGGTCAACTCCTCTTCAATTCTGTATGAATAAAGAGGTCTTGCCATAAGATAGA
The DNA here is from genome assembly GCF_000266945.1 of Desulfomonile tiedjei DSM 6799. Classification (NCBI taxonomy): domain Bacteria; kingdom Pseudomonadati; phylum Thermodesulfobacteriota; class Desulfomonilia; order Desulfomonilales; family Desulfomonilaceae; genus Desulfomonile; species Desulfomonile tiedjei. Next base: position 5,273,416 of record NC_018025.1, on the reverse strand, counting down.
AGGGCTGGCCCCAGAGCAGTTTTATGAGGAAATCAAAATCTTCCGATCTTCTCAGGTCTTCGTTGAATCCTATCTTTTTCGCTTCCGACGACCGCATCAGGGAAGAGGGAAAAGGCACGTATATCCAATGAGGTCTCGATTCCCCTATAACAATCTTGTCGCAGAAATCTCGGGTCGAACCGCTTATTCCGGAAAGAGAGTTGTCCACTTTTACGAAAACAAGAGGGGAACTGCATAAGATTAATTTATATTCACTCTCCATGATTTGGACTTGAGACTGCAATTTTGAAGGGTACAGCCAATCATCTCCATCCAAAATGGTCATATACGGACCTCGGATTTTCGTGAGAGCAAAATTCCGAGCAGCCCCTCTACCCACATTACGTGGCAGCCGAAAAAATCTGATTCGTTCGTCCTTGATTTCCCGGACAAGAACGTCAGGGCTGTCGGTCGAGCCGTCATCTACGATGATGGCTTCCCATTCCTCATACGTTTGGGCCAACACGGATGCTAAAGCCCAATTCAGGGTGGCAACGGAATTGTAAATACAAATTATAATGGATACAAGTGGTGGCAAAACTAATTAACCTTCTAATAAGATAAGTCAAAGGTGAAATTTGTTGAGCCTTACTGTGCCACTTCTCTATAAAGATCGACGATCGATCTACTTTCTCTCTTTCATGAGGGCAGGCTTCGCCCTCACGAGTCGTTGTAACTAGCTACTATTCCCTCTCTTTTTACTTTCATATGCGAATTACGATGAAATGGGCAATATCGAAGGCCCGTACTGAAGCACAGCACGTACCTCTATCTCCCCCGAACATGGTCGTGATATATTGCTTTTGCACTGTTATGTTATTTTTACTCAATTCCACTAATTATGTTTACCATTGGAAGACTTTCAAGCTTCCCGTGACCCCACAAAAGTAATTTGACTGGTTTTTTGCAATCCAGGTGGTTTCTCCTTCTCAAACCAGTAATGAGATGAGTAATGTTACCTTACTTTATTGGTATCGAAAAAATCTTTCTCGTCAACCAGCAAAAAGTAAGTAGACTATCAGGTATCCCAACTACCTATTTTATACTGGTTCGCGTCCCCAGAATGCTTCAAGTGTCAAGAGGCGATGCCGGAAAAGTAGTTTTTTCAATCAGATTCAATTATTACGGATCGAATTTTCAAATTCGGGCTCTAATGGACTAACAACTGATAATTCACTTCGTAATTATGGTAGAGAGCAGATCTGACTGTAGGGGAAACGAACAGGGGGCAATGCTGCTTCAGTCCCGTAACCAGTATCCTATCCCGGAGAACCTCTCGCCTCCGGCTGCAATAGGAGAACTAGGGAAATGGGGAGTAAAATCGAAATTAATATTAAAGACTTAGTTAATGATATTCGAGCCAAGAGGGATTGTTGTCAACTTATGGAAAAGTACAATCTATCCTTATTTGGCATGATAAAAGCCTTGAGCGGAATTCTCCGGGCGAAAGCCATGGAATCGGAGGAACTCGGCAGATTACTACCTCTGGAAGCGCAGGTAGTCGAAATACGGGAACAAAGGAAAAAGCCCAGACACTCGATTCGAGGGACAGTCCTGGTCCACGATGTGTGCAACCCCGTTCGTGAAGGCCTCATGCAAAACGTTACAGAGGAAGGTTTCCAGGTAAAGGGTATTCCGGCTTGCACCGGAGAAACCAAAAAACTGGTGGTGAAAACGAAAGATTTCTTGCCGATTGGCAAATTCGCGCTTGAGGCGGAGTGCCGCTGGTTTACTCTCGATTCGCACCCGGGCGGGACGACTTCAGGGTATCGCATAAAGATCCTTTCCGACCGGGCTCGAACGGAGTTGCGAAAGCTAGTTTTTGCGGAGTCTCTCGAGGAAAACGAAACATCTTCGGCTGCTCTTGCAAACGAGAACCGTCAGCATTTTGTAGAGGCTTCTTTTTGGCTGGAGAGTAACATCGGACATGGGACTGGACTGAACAACGAAATCATCGATTGTCAGAGTCTTGAAATGGGAATGGGAGTCGATTTATTGAGTTCTGCAATGAATGCATTCGCCATTCCCTGTTTGCTGGTCGACGAATACTATCGAATAATTTCTGTCAATGAATTTTGTAGCCAAATCGGCCCAAACAAAAACCGTCTTGAAGGTCAATTGATAATGTCATTGTTTCCTGATTCTTTCGATCGGGTGAAATCATGTATAGACCGGAGCTCATTGGATAAAAATGCTATCACTATCTCCACCTGGATGGAGGTTTTGGAGAGAAGACGTTTTGTGAAAGCGATCTTCAGACCGATTCGATGCGGTATGGAGAATTTAACGACAGTAACACTCCAAGATTTTGCTCTTTCACGGCAGAAGACAGGTTCGACAGAATCGACAACCAATGAATTATTCAGCGCTTACAGGGAACTTCTTTCACAATTGGCAAATAATGAAGTGATTTTGCACAAAAGAAGCAAAGCCATGCAGCTAATTATGGAATCCCTGGGCACCAGATTAAAAGAGGAAAGGCAGCAGTTAACTCTCGAGTTGATCTCCCATTTGAAGCCAATGGTCTCTCGCATAAAATCCGAGACACTGTCTACCCGTGGAGAAGCGCTTGTCATCTCGTTAGAAATGTTCCTGGAGCAACTCCTTTCCAATTCGGATAATCGTGCTGTTCAACTGTACAGTAGCCTGACGCCTAGAGAATCCGAAATTTGTAACCTGATATTGGCTGGAAAAAGCTCGAAAGAGATAACAGATGTGCTCGGTCTCAGCCTGGAAACGGTTTCAACGCATCGGAGGAACATTAGAAAGAAACTTGGCTTACTTTCGGGACAAAGCATATTTAACGCTCTCCGAGCGCGCTGACGAACAGGAGTTGCATTTATCCGAGAAACTTCAGACATCACGCCTCTTCTCGATTTGCATGAGACAACTGTTCAATGAATGCATTCCCGTGCGAATAGATGAATCCCCACCTTTCATCCATAACAAAGCACCAGTTGACATTCGCAGCGGAGTTGATCTATTTTGAGGTTTCTGTCGCCGGGGTAGCTCAGAGGCCAGAGCAGATGATTCGTAATCATCAGGTCGTGGGTTCGACTCCCATCCCCGGCTCCACTGATTAACCAGATATTCCGCCTACTTGCTTGGCTGGCACAGGACGGAAATTTTCCCTCAGAATAAAACGCTCGTGTTCATTTCAGGAATAGGAATCTCCCATTCCCGGAGCAGCCCACAAACCTCTTGCTCTCGACACCCCGTATTCACTTTAAAAAGAGCCATTTTCGCCAGATGTTCGAGTAATTCAGCAAACAATCGAACTGCTCTGACGGAGTAAGAGGAAATAATTCTTTTTCGTCAGTTTGTCGCAGAAGCTTGATTTTGGGAGCACGGTCTAGCCAGGTCAAACTGTTTTCGTCCATCCAGCACCCCACAACCAACAAGGCGAAAGGAAGCGGAAACCGACAGAGGCAGCATGCTGCGGTTCATCCCCACGCATGTGGGGAACAGATCGAACAACACTTTCCTTCTCATTCTCATAACGGTTCATCCCCACGCATGTGGGGAACAGTCGACCTCGGCGTTGTTTTTCGTGTCGAGGATCGGTTCATCCCCACGCATGTGGGGAACAGTTGCCGGGCCCGGTCACGGGCCTGTCAGAAACCGGTTCATCCCCACGCATGTGGGGAACAGAATGGCTTGAATTTCCTGCAGGCGAATATGAGCGGTTCATCCCCACGCATGTGGGGAACAGAATAGCGGCCTCGTATTCCTGCCGGATCTTGCCGGTTCATCCCCACGCATGTGGGGAACAGAAATTCCGGGCGCTGCTGCGCGGATGCTACAACGGTTCATCCCCACGCATGTGGGGAACAGGGAAGTCGTCTAATGTTTGGACAGTGCCCTTTCGGTTCATCCCCACGCATGTGGGGAACAGTACTGTAAAAGCATCTCTTTGCATTAGAAATTCGGTTCATCCCCACGCATGTGGGGAACAGGGTGTGGGCAGTTACTAGTGAAATACCAGTTTCGGTTCATCCCCACGCATGTGGGGAACAGTTCTCTTTTTAAGTAATCATTTTTTAAATACTCGGTTCATCCCCACGCATGTGGGGAACAGCTCCATTATAGAATCCGGACCTCTTAACCCTCCGGTTCATCCCCACGCATGTGGGGAACAGATCGTCGCATCCGGATCGGCTTTCCTGGCCTTCGGTTCATCCCCACGCATGTGGGGAACAGGTCAAAGAATTGAAGATCATCGGTCGAGTGATCGGTTCATCCCCACGCATGTGGGGAACAGTTTCATGAGCCGGTCTGCGAAGCTCCGCCTCGCGGTTCATCCCCACGCATGTGGGGAACAGTCCGGTCAGCTCGGGACCTGTCATATAACGATCGGTTCATCCCCACGCATGTGGGGAACAGGGGTTTCTGTGCACCGCTGCGCTCACGTTTTTCGGTTCATCCCCACGCATGTGGGGAACAGATATCACCGGGGTGCCGTCCGGATTCAAAGACCGGTTCATCCCCACGCATGTGGGGAACAGTGTGTAGAGCTTGTCTGGCAGATCCAGGCATTCGGTTCATCCCCACGCATGTGGGGAACAGGGCCAATGACCCACGATTCGGGACCACCCAAACGGTTCATCCCCACGCATGTGGGGAACAGCACGGAAATGCGGATTCCGGCGAACGCTGGAACGGTTCATCCCCACGCATGTGGGGAACAGCTGCTGTTTTCCTGTGCGATCATGTTGTCCTCCGGTTCATCCCCACGCATGTGGGGAACAGCGCCAGTTGCGATGTGATTTTTCCAGACCTAACGGTTCATCCCCACGCATGTGGGGAACAGGATCCTCGGACGATGGATTCATCGACCGGGACCGGTTCATCCCCACGCATGTGGGGAACAGCCTCCCCCGGGGTATGACCAGGCTCGAAACATCGGTTCATCCCCACGCATGTGGGGAACAGTTGCCTCGGATCTGGAAGAGAATCTCCATTACCGGTTCATCCCCACGCATGTGGGGAACAGCTCAAGCGGTTCCTCAGCGTGTTGGATGCGGGCGGTTCATCCCCACGCATGTGGGGAACAGGTCTGAAGTCCAAAAAATAGTTCAAAATAGACCGGTTCATCCCCACGCATGTGGGGAACAGAATTCCGCCACGGTGATCGCACACCGCTATTCCGGTTCATCCCCACGCATGTGGGGAACAGTGTGGAGGAAATATCGTGAACGGAAAAAATCTCGGTTCATCCCCACGCATGTGGGGAACAGCGCGTACCTCCGGAATCCCGCACCACATCAACAGGTTCATCCCCACGCATGTGGGGAACAGGGTATCCCGCAATTCTGTGATAGCTAGTGAACTGGTTCATCCCCACGCATGTGGGGAACAGAGAAACGGGGCGGTTTTATTGACTTGCAAAACGGGTTCATCCCCACGCATGTGGGGAACAGTCGCGCAGCTCAAGGATGAGCGCTTTTCCTTCCGGTTCATCCCCACGCATGTGGGGAACAGACTATTGATAGGCCTCGAGAACCATTGAGGATTTTTCACCTCGCCAGGGTTACCAAGTTATCGCAGGAGAAACGCCTCTACTGGAGCGACTCAAAGATCTTCCACTTCCTCGCCGTCAGCGAGATCCTCGGTTTGCGGCAAGAACGATATGAGCTTCACTCCATCCATGTCAAGCGGAATCCGCCGGTTCTTTCCCAACGTCACAAAGTCAAATCCAGCTTCGTTCGGCGCTGTCCAGGCCATCACCACATTGCCCTCCTCCACCCCTTGCTCGACCTGACTCCAGATATAGTCTCTCACTCTCACCGAATAATCGCCCACGTACACGCCGGCTCGGATCTCCAGCAGCCAGATGGCGAGCCGCCCACGCAGGCGCGGTGGCACATTCTCAGTTACGATGACCATCATCACCAAGACCTCTCGGATTGGGAATAGCTGGCCGGACCGCGTAATCTGGCTCTAAGGGCACCGCGATTTCGCCAGCGGAAAGGACCTCCTCAATGGTCGGAATGATACGCTGAAGTAGCCTCGAGCTGCGGAACACATCCCGACATCCCAGCCGGACATCCCGTTCCGGCTCCCTGGAATGCTTCGCTGCCACCTGAAAGGCAACCGGCACAACAGTCTCGAACTTGAACAGATCCGCTATATCATACACGAACGATAGAGGCTTGCCCGAGTGCAGAAACCCTATCGCAGGCGAGTAGCCTGCTGCCAGGACAGCCGCTTCGGTTACTCCATACAAACACGATGTCGCAGCGCTCAGGCACCGGTTTGGAAGATCAGCCGAATCCCATTTCTCCGGATCGTAGTCCCGAGCTTTCCACGGAACGCGAAATTTCTGGGCAATCAACTGATACATGCGCCGCACTCTCGCCCCTTCTATGCCCCTCAACTGCTCGATGCTTCGCTTAGACGGAGCCTCTTCTTCGAATCGCAGTGCGAACATCTTCCGCACAACCTTCAGTCGAGCCGCATCGTCGAGCGCGAGTCTCGCCTGGTAGAGTAATTTGTCAGACCGGGCTCCCCCTGGTTGGCCGGAGCTGTACACTCGGACTCCTGCTTCTCCTACCCATACGAGCAGTGTGCCAACTCTGGCGGCCAACGCAGTCGCGGCATGCGATACCCTCGTTCCCGGCTCGAGCATGAGGCATGCCACGCCCCCAATAGGGATCTGGGTCCTCACCCCGAGCTTGTCCACGACTACGAATGCTCCGTCGAGTACGTCAAGGCGTCCCTTCTCGACGTACAAGATAGAGAGCCTCTCTTTTATGGTGATCGGTTTAAGTGGAGGGAGCATAACTACACCCTCCTTATCAAGAGCAATCCGCAACCAAAACCTTTCGCAGGACCAATGCCTCCAAAGAGCGCCGTCACGAAGAGATCGGGATGGGTGACGGTGAGGATGCCCGTGAAATCCATGGTACTTAGCCGGATCAGGTGGTTCTTGCCTTTCCGCAACTGATGCTGTCGATACCCCTCGACACTCACAAGTCTCCGGTCGACGCCGAAACCTGCATGCTCCGCCTTGGCTGCTAACCATTCGAATCCGGCGGATTGCGCGATCTCCGGTGTGGTGGGCCACTCACTCTCGGGCACGCTGTCGGCCTTCAGTTTTCGCTTGGCGTCCATCACCACGTCATGTCGCGCGTGATGTTTTTCATTATCCCCAATCCATCGGGTGACCACCGGGTTCGCCCTGAGGGAAAAGGCGAAACGATCCCCTGGCCGCACCTTGGGGTCATACGATTTCGTTTTAAGGCGAAATATCCCGTGATCGCGCGCGGGTGGCGTGCGAGAAACGGTGAAGAAGACGGGCAAGGATTGCTGTGACTCCTTGCGGAACAGAAAATCGCGCTCGCTTTTGTCAGCGCATTTGAAGAGCTGCCAAATTATCTGATGATCTCCATACCCATCCTGACCTATCATTTTCGTGAGCTCGGCAGCCGACGCTCGTTCTCCGTCCAGACGTATGCGACTGAAATACATACTCTATCCTCCTTCCCTACTCTGGGGACCCGCCGAAACACTCTTGGCGTTCCGTGAACTGCCAAGCGGTCCTGTTCAGGGGAACGTCTCTACGAGTAAAAGTGTCACGTGATTCTATCTGGCCTATGTGGAGGCAGTCGTCCGAAAAGAACAGAGGCGGCTGCCTGCGGATGGCTGCGAGAAAGTCTTTGGGCTGTTGCCGGTCTGCCCTTTCAAAAGCTTCGCATACGGAGTCGGCCTGGATTATCTTGACAGCAATGGGAAGACCGAGAGGACACGACTTGCGTCCCAGGTAGAGCACAAAACGCGGGTGAGCTATAGCTTCCTTGATCTCCTGAAGAGAGAATGGAGGAGCGTCACCTTCTGTCCACATACACACCTCGTACCTGGCATCACAGCAGTAATCTCGTCTCGAAATGCCTGTGGCGATATCCTCCGCTTCGAGTTCCTCTTTCCGGGTCTCATACTTCACACCTCGCTTGGGTTCTGGCCTTTGCCAAGTGTGAAAATCCTGGATCAGAGTTCCCTGACGATCCACTCGCACAGCGAAGCGATACGATCCGACCATACGCTCCAGCGTACTATGATCCTTTCGAGTCACACCAAGGGCAGCGCTCAGAAGACCGATAAGCGCGGACCTGCTCGGCCGAGTCCAGGTTCCCCTGAGCTCTCCCACGGCTATGTCGCCCCATGAGGCCATTGGACCGTATAGCTGCATCACTGCATAGTCTCTCATGACACGCACCCTCTTGCGAACTGCAGGATCTCGGCCAACGAGCCTGCGCCTTCGTGAGCATTCATTATGGCGCAATCATCCCAACATTGCCCGTACGCAGTGTCGATTCTGTTCCGCGTCTGTTCCAAGCGCTGAATTGCCTTCTCGAGGAAATCATCACCGGTCACAGGTTTCAGAAACGACACGGCCAACGACCGGGGTTGCTGTATTCCCCTCTCTGCCAGGATATAGGACGCGTACGCCCTGGACGCGAAGCTGTTCTGCTTTCCCGTGGGCGAAACTTTGGCGCCAGCTTCCACCAGACCTGCTATGCCATTTCCGGCCAGGTCCGAATGTCCAGAAAGATTCTTCACAAGACTCTCGCAGTCCACGCACATATAGACATAGAAAACGCCCGCTCCGAATTCAGTCTCACCCATATGAGCAGATCCCCGGTCCTCGTCGCCCATGTTCAAGTCATCGACAGCGGTGAAGAAGTCGTCTTCCACAGCAGCCGCATGAACCGTGATCGCATGGGCAACCTGGGCTGCTGCTTCGGTATTGAAAGCTGGATTTGCGGCCAGCATTCTCCCGAAGAGGGCTACGTCCACTGCGGTGTGCTCTTTCCTCAAGAGATTCAAATCTTCGCCTGAAGGCGCCTGCCTGGTGGCAGCCAGCTTTTTCACAAGCTCTGCAATAGACTCGAGCTCGAACGGAGTGAAATGGGCAAGCTGCTCGATATCGAGATCCTCGTGAGGATCCTTTTTGGAGGATTTGGACTTGAGTTTGCCGAATTTCCCGGCTATTGTCCTGGCCCACTCCTTGGCTTGAGCCTCCTCAATCCCACTGGCACAAAGGTCTCGAAAAATCTCCTTGCCCTTCTCTTTGGTACGCGTGCCGACATTACTCGGCGCAACATGAAATGCGAAGACTTCCGACTTGCGCCACGCCCGTTTCAGACTTTGAGACGAAATCCGCAGCCGAGTGCTACCTCCCATGACAGCAGTCTTGGGGCGGCCCAGATCGTCTCTATTCAGATTGGACGGTGGATAAGAAGTCAACATATGCAATTGCAGAAATGTGGTCATGATTCGCTCCCTTCCTTGGCGATCTCTTCGGTTGTGTAGTAGTCATAGGCCCATTCTTTGCGCATCTCTTCGTCCCAGTAGAACATGCTCTGCGCGAGGCTCATGATGTCGGTCTGGTTGTTGAGCAATCCGATAACCCGCCTGAGCATGGGGTAGAGCTCTTCAGGCGTCCGGCATTTGAGCAGGCGTCGAAAGCGCAAGTCGCTCACCAGCGGACCGCCTCCGGAAGAACGAATGGCTCCCATTTGGCTAGGCAAGCTTACTACCTTGTCTTCAGGATCATTCTTTCTATCAGATTCTTTCGGGGATTCTATCAAAGCGGTTAGAGAAGCTATGATAGGGAGGCGATCCCGTACGCGGCCTTCCAGCCTTGCCCAGGACCACGTGATGGCTTTCGCTTTTGCGGCTGCTCTCCCGACAGTAGTAATCTCTTGGTAAAGTTCGTGATATGCGGGTACAAACACTACCTGCGTGAGAGATTTGCACTTCTTGAGCGCAGCGCGGTCGCCGCGATTGTCGGCGAGCCTGCGATGCCACTTCTGGAGCGCCTCTCCCCACTCGGTTTTACGGGTAAAGTTGATGAATCTCTTTTCAGCCATGCTCAGCTCCTTGTAATTTCCACTTGTGAGACGCTCGATTTCTTTGGCTCATCGGGTAGAGCGAGGATGTCCCGCTTCACTTTCTTTCCATGGGGCCAGAACCTGAGCCTGTTTCTGGCACGTGCTATGCGAGCCGGGTTGCTGTTCTCAATTGGGCCTGACGTGACATATACATCGAAGAGTTCCAATGACAGCTTACACAAGACCCTATGCCATGATTTCAGTGTCTCTGTCGGTAGTGACCGGTCCCGGTCAGAGGTTTCGAGTTCCCGAATGAGCTTGTCAAGGTGCAGGAAGAAGAGATGTTCCGATCTCGACCAGAATGCCTCGCCTACGAAGCCGGTGTCCCCGCGGACTTTGTCGCGCTCCCCGAACCATGCCTGTCTAAGACAAAGGCTTAGAAAGCCGCCGATAGTGATTGCCGCTCTTACCATGCGTTCGGAGTTCAGCGTATACTTTTCGGCCGTTCGTTCATCGGAAATGGCATGCATGGGCATCCGGCCCTCAAACCAGCATCTTGCACGCATGTGCTCCATATCGTATCCGAATCCCCATAAGTGTGCTCCGGTCCGCTTGCCGGCCACCTCTCTGGACCTTTTTGTGAATTTTTCCACCACTCGAGCAGGCTGGGACTGTACCTTGGATTTCTCGTCAGCATCCGTGCTTCGTATGACCAGCCCAACCCAGCTCCGATAATTGAGGGATCCTGCCCGTGCCTTTTGTGATATCGGCACATTATTGGAATCAAAACGGTAAGGCGTGAGTGGGTGGACCCAGGGACCCTCGTACTTTACACCGTGCGGACGAGCGAAATAGCCTTGAACCAGCGATTCTGATTCTTCTCCGCATACATCGCATGCACCCGTCGCGAGCTCGTTGAAATCGATACGAATCCTCCGCGGCATAGACCAGTACATCTGCAGAGGATGAGCATCCCCGGGTAATGTTGCTGTCCCCGTGTTCTTCTCGCCTGTCCTGGTCGGTGCCATCCAAGGAAAAATATCTTTTATGTCGGGGGAATCATCTCCCGCCCCCATTGAGATCAAAACTTCTTCTGGAATTATATTTAGCCAAATCGTCTTCCAGAGATCCTGCTCAGGTGGAAGCACTAAAGTGGTGAGTGGTCCACCGCCCCTGAGTCCTGTCAGATGACCGCGGCCTCCTTCCGGAGCATTCGTTTGCAGACAGAACAGAGCGATTGCAGCGCAGCAGAAGCAGAAGCCGTTGCCCTTTTTGGATTTTGTGAAATGCCCGTTTCCCGACAGCTCGATGAGCAGGTCTGAGATAGGCCACGGTGTCCCGTTCTCCAGCTTTAAATCCTGGAGGAACCTGGGGCCATCCCCGTCCAGGAAGAAAACATCTTTGTGGACGAGAAATGCATCTCGAAGGGCTGCATCGGTTGGCGGAGAGCGATATCCGCGGCTCCATTCCGGTTCCCTTTTTGGAATGAGCTCGCTGGTCTGCACCAACCCGATGAGGAACTGCATCAATGCTCCATTGAAATCGGCTCTGGGCGAGTCTATTGCCACTATAGGACCGCCATGGTCAATGGAAGTGATTTCCCAAGGCGCCACCTTCCGCCTAGAACCATCTGCAGTCCTGACTGGTATCCATTTTTCTTCGAGAAGATTGTAGGCCATATCACTTTCCCCCTTTCTCAACTTTCAAGCCCGAATCGATGCTGTAGACAAGTTCGATGGGGTTGCCGTTTATGTCGCTAGCCTTGCCCGTCCACAGACAGTCTCTCGCTTGCTCTAGAATGATGAGCTCACTCCACTTGCCCCGGTCCCTCATAGTGGCCGCGGCTTGTTGTTTCTCCTTCTCTGTAGCTCTCGACTTGGCGACGAGTGATTCTCGCACCTGCACTTCGCTCAACATCCACGCGTGCAGATGGTGCTCATAGAGCGGTAGAATTCGTTCCCCAGAACGTATTGCCAGACGCAAAGTCACGCTTGGCTCGCCCAACCGCGTGGGAGCTGCAGCGTCAGCAAAGAGAGAGCCGAACTGACGTTCGTATCCGGCCGTAACTTGCAGAGCATTGAATCGTCCCTGAGCCCCTTCTGCCCTTCGCCTGCCCTCCGCATCGTTTTGCTTCTTCATGAGGCCGCCTGGAATTTCCTCTCCTTCTTCGCCGTACACCCCCTCGATAAGGTCTCGGGCATCATCCGGCATAGTCCATCCACCTTTGCTTTGGAGCAGACGAGCCGTACGCCAGAGATGCCCGTGAGCCTCATACACATGGGCCGCGTCTTGAAAAAAATCGGCAAACCAGCCGGAAGCAGGAGATTCCACCAGCGGAGGGCTGAATACCCATAAGACTGCACGTGTTAGATTTCCGCGAAACTCGCGATGGTGTCGGTGGATTCTCCCGGCTCGCTGAATGAGCAAATCGATTGGCGCGAGGTCAGAAACCATGAAATCGAAATCGAGATCCAAGGATTGCTCCACCACCTGCGTGGCAATGAGAATCGCTCCTTGTCGTTGATCAGGACTCGACTCTTTGCCGAAATTGCTCAGCACGACCTTTTCTCTATCCAATCTGTGGCCCATTGCGTACCTGGCGTGGAATAGCATAAGGCGGTCCTTGTCCACGGATGCTTCTCCCTTAAGCAGTTCGTAAGCCTTAATTGCGTCAGCCACAGTATTGCGAACCCAGCAAACGCAAGCACCGGAAACGGCAGCGTCTACAATCTCTTTGAGAATTGAGGCCTCATTGTGAACAAGCTTGACAACCACCGACCGGCGGAGATCGGACCTTGGCGCCACTGCAGTCTCCGAGGGCTCGTCAGCGCCAATCCGTGTCACTGAGGGGAAAGAGCCAGAAAACTCAGTTGCTCTTTTCTCAGAGTTCAATCCCTTGAGAAAAGCATTTGCAAAGGCCTTGCGCATTGCCTTCGGGATAGTTGCGGAGAGTAGAATCGCGCTTCCGCCCATGGCCGCGTGGAATTGCAGCAAGGCCTTGAGTAATTCCGCCATGTAGGCATCACAAGCGTGCACCTCATCCACAATAAGCACCTTATTTGAAAGCCCGAGCAAGCGGAGGGTATGATGTTTGGCCGGCAGAACCGCAATCAGCGCCTGATCGATTGTCCCCACCCCCACATGAGCCAGAAATGCCTTTTTCTTGTTGTCAGCTATCCACCGAGCACATGCAGCGGAAGCTTCGGTCGGTTCCTCGCTACCTTCATCAGGGATCATTGTCGGCAGGGAGCCCTCAAAATCAAGGATCGTAGAGGTGAAGCCGTCCATGAGATTGCGTCGGCCGTGTGCAAGAGCTAGAGACGGCCGTCCATCAGCAGAAAAGAGGCTTCTGTACGCTTTGGCCATCCGATCGTACATGGCATTCGCCGTGGCCATAGTCGGGAGTGCCACAAAAATTCCTTCCGATCCCTGCTGCATAAGGCGATGGGCGAGCATTATCGCAGCTTCTGTTTTTCCCGATCCGGTGATGTCCTCAATGATCCACAACTGAGGGCCGGCAGGAAGGTCACATTCACTTACATATGCTTGGAGGGGGCTCGGAGTCACATCTGCAAGATTATGAAAAAGCTGCCCCATGCCGTTGAACTCTGACTGTGGAACAGAAAGAATCCCTGCTGCCTTAATTGCGTGCTCGGCTAGTTTGCATGCCTGCTGCCAATAATCGTCAAGTGCCATTGGCTGCGAACAATGAGGGAACAGGCTCTCATTCGACCCGATCCAATCGCACAAGATTATGAAACCCGAAAGCAACCATGACTGGACCTTCAATGCGTCGTACATCTCGCCCAAGTCCTCCGGCAGGACACTCGGTTGACGAACGAGCAATGCAGCACAAGACTCCAAGAAGTCAGCAGCAGCCTCAATATCGTCGCGAGTAAATTCCTCCTCTATAGAGATCTTGTCTATATCGACAGCATGACCATGATGGCCGAAAGACGCCTGAGAGATAGGTTGGAGGTAGCTCAAAGCGTCCAAGAATTCCACACCAGAAGTAAACCAATCCCTTTCCCAGATCCGACTGAACAGTTCATCTTCCCAAAGTGCCATGCCCAATGCGTCGTGCCTGTGCGCGTTATGGGGGACAACACTTGAGCATTTCTGCAATAAGCCGAACACTTCCCATACATGACTCTGAAACGAGCGACTACTGAACTTGCCAAAGTCGTGCACAATGAGAAACAACAAAAGAACACGCTGAAGCTCTGTAAAACTCAGAGGTGAGGCACGAGTGATAGCATTCATCCATGATATTTGCCTCTGCATTAGCACATACCCGACAGCCGCGACATCGAGGCAATGATAAGGCAAGAGATGAAAGGATTTCAGGTTGCCATCGGCATCTCTGGCAACCTTAGACCAGTATCTGAAGTAGCTTGCGGATTGTTCAGACCCCATGCTTTCCTCCCGAAACTCGGTGCGGTCGCCTCCAAGATGATCGGGGGCCACCGAGATACCACAGTGATCATGAGGGATCCCTCTGAAACAGAGGCCTGCTAAAGGCATCCCATATCCCCACACTGTGGGGAACTGAGCTTTCATGTGGCTCGCAACGAAATCTCTTACGGTTCAGCCCCACGTATTGTGGGGAACAAAGGGGAGTAGAGAGCGATGTTACGAGAAGTCGATGTACCATTGGAACCCGGTCTCGACGCCTCTGGGGAACAGCCGGGATTGGGGAATTCTTATTTGCAGGCGGAGCAAAATGGCATTGAAGAATCCCCGCTTAGTTGGAAGGAAAGAGTCACGTTGCATAATTACCTCCTTTAGAGTACCGGATCAAAAAGAATGACCGAGAGTGAGTACAATTCAGGTTGCTGGAACACTTTGTTATCTTTGTAAAAGAAATTTCTTATTTAGATAATCTCCGTCTTGGGATCTGTCAAGCCTGTTCTCGCAAAAAATGTGCTCCAGGTCGGTAACGGAGCGACCCACTTCACTCAATAACGTGAGAATCCATGTCTCGGCCGTCTCAGGTGGATTCCATCCCTAGGCCGATCCGTCGCATGCAAGATATTGAGATTTCATCATATGCCCCTTCAACGGTCAACTCCTTCTCTGTGAAGATTACGTGAGGCAAGCGAGATTTCCTCCATGTTGCACATGGCTTACACGTATTCCTTTGTCAGTCGACCAACTATCTTGATTATTACTATTTCTTTCCGATCGTCCCGATCGGAACACCTGAGTGTAGTTGCGGCAGATCCGAACCGCCGAAAAGACTTGGAACTTGGCATTGCCCGAAATGGGTGATAAACTCTGTCTGGCCGATGGGATTTGTCATAGTCTCTATTTTCAATGCATTCCGACACAGCAGTGACAGCCCGCCCAAAGTGTGACACAACCTGGAAATTGATGAACAGCCGCCGTTGTTCCGGTTGCACTCATGAATACATGGTTCGATGTTTTCTTCGTTGCGAATGAAAATAGGTAAGAATCACGCATGCACAATAGCTTGTACTCGTTGCACCATTGTGTGGACACGGTGATCGACTTTGTCCGCAAGATCGGGTGGGTTCCTATGCACAACACTAATGATTCACGCATCGCTTTGAAACTAAAAGACCTTCAGGAAAAATTGGATGAGCTTCGAGCCGCCACGACTTACAGTCAAACTGACGAGTACGTCCGCGAGATCGTTGCTGAACTCCGTCGTCTTGGGAAAGCATGCGAACGAACAGCCACTAACGTGATCGAAAGCTTTGGCGCAGAGATTCGGGATCTTAGACTGGCAAACGAGACTCTGCGAGCAAAAGGTGCACTCCACCAGGCAGTATTTGAGAATTCAAATGACGGAATAGTCATAACCACCAGGGGAGGAGATTTCCTGGATGTAAATCAAGGCTTCGTGCGCCTGGTGGGCTGCAAGACTAAAGAGGAGGTTTTCGCGAGAAGAGTTCAAGATTTTTACTCTGATCCTCGTCAACGCATCCAAATGCGAAGAAAGGTCGACCGAACCGGTGTCGCAATGGATTTCGAGATCAAGTTTCGTCGCATTGACGGCACTGAAATCGACACCTTGCACACCATTGATGTTCGCTTGGACGGAGAAGGCCGAATCAGCGGATATCAAGGAATTATGAGAGACATTACGGAAAGAAAAATTGCCCAAAAAGCGCTGCAGGAAGCTCGAGACGAACTCCAGATACGAGTCCGAGAACGTACTGCCGAACTCGCGGAAGCAAATGCTCGCCTCAAATCTGAAATTGCTGAGAGAGCTCGTGCCCAAGAGGCTTTGATCCTGAGCGAAGAGCGAATGAGAGCCATCTTCGAGGCGGCCACAGAATGCATATCCATCAAGAATCGTTCACTAAAGTATACTTTGGTGAACCCATATATGGCAAATCTGTTGGAACTGCCTGCAAACGACATCGTTGAACGGGATGATGAAGAGATCTTCGGACAGGAAGCTGGACAGCATCTTCGACAGGTCGATCAGCGAGTGCTGGCAGGGGAGACCATAGAAGAAGAACATACCCGGCCGGTGAAGGGGTTGCCCACAACCTTTTTGGACGTGCGTTCACCCATCCGAAACAGTAAGGGGCAGATCATTGGTATATGCGCAATATCGAGAAACATAACGGATCGACGCAGGATCTTCTCCCGCGACCAGAGTACGGCAGAGGAATATCTTTCCCCTGCCATGCGAGTCACGCTGGCCAGAGCCAGCATAGCAGCTAATTCCGATCTCATAGTCCTCATCGAAGGAGAAAGCGGCAGTGGCAAGGATTATCTCGCTCGCTTCATTCACGATAATTCGAATCGAAATGGAGGCCCTTTTTACGCCATAAACTGTGCTGCTATTGCTCAGGATTTGGCCGAATCCGAACTCTTCGGACATGAAGCCGGAGCATACACAGGGGCCATAAGGCGCAAGCGAGGTCTCGTCGAGCTGGCTGAAGGCGGAACCCTGCTGTTAAACGAAATCGGAGAGCTGTCCTTACCGATGCAGGCCAAGTTACTTACATTCCTCGATACATTCTCATTCACACGCGTTGGAGGTGAAAAGAACGTGACGGTCAATGTTCGGATAATGGCCGCCACGAACAGAGACTTGAGTCAGGCTGTTTCCAGAGGCGAGTTTCGACGAGACTTATTTTTCCGTCTGAATGTGTATGGGATCCGGGTCCCGCCATTACGTGAAAGGTTGGCGGATATACCAGTGTTGACACGCCAAATCGTCGGTCAATTAGCCCAGGAACTGCGGCTCACTGCGGGGTTGAGCATTCGTCCGGAGGATATGGAAAAATTGATTCAATACTCCTGGCCGGGAAACGTAAGGGAGTTGAAGAACGTTTTGGAGCGCTCAGTCATTCTTTCCGAGGGACCGGATCTGAGACTAGATTTTCTGGACTTGGCAGATACCAATGACTGTGAGTCACCTTGGGTTGTTCAATTTCCCCCATCTCCGTCCATGACCCAAGCTATGGAGGAATTGAGACGCCAGTTTATAGAAATGGCCTTGCAACGGACTGGCGGCAACAAATGTGCTGCTGCCCGTATTCTGGGCATATCCCGATATACGCTGAAGCGTCAGATGAAAGCGCTGAAGATGGGTGGGCTGAAGTAGCCCACTTTGGACAGATCTGGGCGATATCGCCCAAATTAAAATCTCATACAATATTTGAATGTTACCTTGATTATCTCCAATTATAGGGCGATATCGCCCATTTCGCCATCGATGGCCACTCGAAGAGACCTCCTCCTTACTTCTCGCCGAATCCTCTCAAGACATTGATAAAGCTTATGCTTACTCGGATAGCGACCGAAGATGTTAGCTGTGGCACAACCAATGCATAGTAACTACGACACGGCCGATCGATCGCCTGCTCACGCCGAAACAACGATTGTGCATATCGCCGGATTTCAACTGGTATAGCGGAATCCGTTTTCGTCAGATGCCTTTGTCTGTCGACCGAAGCGACACTGCCTACGAAATCGCTAACAAGCAGAGCTTTCTGACAACGCCCTCTCCAGTATGTAATTCCGTCGATAGCACCAAGACCTAGTCCGATTGGTTTCTGGAGTCTTCATCACTCTTATGATTGAGGTGAGCATGTCTACCACTAGGACTTTCTTGTTGCTGATGGTGCTTCTTACGACAGCACTCACGGTGCTGGGAGGCCACAGTCCCGGCCACAGTAAGACATTTGAACTTACTTACTCCATTTTCTTCCCGGCTACTCACGGTCACTCGCTTCTTGCCACCGAGTGGGCAAAAGAAGTTGAAAAGAGGACCAATGGTGCAGTCAAGATCAACATGTTTCCCGGTGCAACCCTTACCCCTGCAGATCAGTGCTATGACGGGGTCGTGAAAGGTATTTCCGATATCGGAATGTCCGTCCTTAGCTATACCAAGGGGAGATTCCCGCTCAGTGAAGTCATAGACCTTCCTCTCGGCTACACCAAAGGGATTCAGGTAACGAGGCTGTGCAACGCGTTTTATGACAAATTCAAGCCCAAAGAATTCGATGATGTGAAGGTCATGTATCTCCACGGCCATGGCCCCGGTATTTTCCACACCAAAAAGCCCGTTGAAAAAATGGAAGATCTCAAAGGGATGAAAATCAGGTGTTCGGGGACCAGTGCGAAAGTTGTAGCGGCTCTCGGGGCTACTCCTGTGGCCATGCCCCAGAATGAATGTTATGACGCTTTACAGAAAGGCGTCGTAGATGGCGTTGTTTCTCCCATTGAAACGCTCAAGGGATGGAAATTCGCTGAGGTAATCAAGTCAACTACACAGAATTTCGGTTCCGCGTACACACTGGGATTTTTTGTCGTTATGAACAAGAAGAAGTGGGAATCTCTCCCCAAGGAAGTTCAGCAGACAATCGAACAGATAAATAAAGAATGGATCGACAAGACAGGCAATGGGTGGGACTCCTTCGATGAGATCGGCACGGAATTCACCTTATCCAAAGGGAATAAGATAATCCCGCTTTCAAAAGAGGAAGATGCACGATGGGCCAAGACGGTTAGCCCCGTTTTGGATGAATACGTCGCGGCTATGAAGGCAAAGGGTCTTCCCGGTGAAGAAGCGCTGAGTTTCTGCAGGGAATGGCTCAAAAATAATCCCTGATTTACATGAAGTCTGCCGGACTCTCCCGAGCAGGCGAGTCCGGCTTCGCGGAAAGTACAGTGATGACAAAAAGTTATCTCGCCGGATTAAATCGAACATTTTCCCGATTTCTTTTCGTCATAGCCGGTTTCGCGTTGAGCGGAACCATGCTGTTAACTGTTGCGGATGTGATTCTCCGGGCGTTTAAGCGACCGATCCTCGGCACGTACGAGTTGGTAGGGCTACTCGGGGCAGTTGTAATCGGATTCGCTCTGCCTCAGACGTCTCGCCTGAAGGGCCACGTGATGATGGACTTCCTCACCGGAAAACTGCCCGATGCGCTGCAAACCGTACTGCACATTCTGACGCGGCTGCTCGCTATCGGCTTGTTTGCAGTCCTGGGATGGAACACATGGATCATGGGGAATGATTTTTATCGTGTGGGAGAAGTCACTCCTACTCTGCAACTTCCTCTTTATCCCGTTACCTATTTGATGGCTTTGTGTTGCTTTATTGAGTGTCTCGTACTGTTTGTAGACATGTTGACAAAGAGAGAGTTGGAACCATGAGCTTTGCCACAATCGGTCTTTTGGTTATTCTCTTGCTCTTCGTTTTCTTTCTCATGGGTCTTGAGATTGGTTTCTCAATGGCTCTTGCCGGGTTCATCGGGTTTGCTGCCATCGTTAACGTGGATGCCGCATTCAACCTCGTGGCAAAAGACGTTTTTTCCGTACTGTCCTCATACGGTTTTACGGTCATACCGATGTTTGTTCTCATGGGGCAAGTCGGTGCAAGTGGCGGCGTGGCTCGCAATCTGTACGATTCGGCATATAAGTTCATCGGACATGTGCCTGGCGGTCTCGCCATCGGAACCGTTGCCGCGGCTACGGTTTTCAAGGCAATCTGCGGCTCCTCACCTGCAACTGCCGCAACGTTTGCAACGATAGCGGTCCCCGAGATGGATCGGTACAATTACGACAGACGGCTCTCCTGCGGGACAGTTGCTACCGTGGGAACTCTGGGAATACTGATTCCTCCGAGTGTAGTGCTCATCGTATACGGGATACTTACAGAGACTTCTATCGGCAAGCTGTTTCTGGCAGGTATTATTCCCGGCCTGATCGTGGCTTTTTCTTTCGTGATTACGCTTTTCGGGTGGAGCGCGATGAATCCCAAGCTAGGCCCGAAGGGTGAAAAGTCACCGTGGAAAGATCGATTCGCATCCTTGCCGCCGGTCCTGGTAGTGCTCTCAATTTTCCTCATTGTGGTAGGCGGCCTGATGATGGGGTTTTTTACCCCGACCGAAGCCGGAAGCGTCGGAACGTTTGCCGTTTTGATTCTCACTCTGTGCAAGAAAGACATGGACCTGAAGCGCTTTGTGCAAGCAGTCTCCGAGACTTTGCGCATCGCGTGCATGGTTATCATGCTCATTGCCGGAGCAACCATCCTGGGGCATTTCTTTGCAGTAACCCGAACGCCATATATTGTTGCCGGCTGGCTTGAAGGCCTTCAAGTAGATCGCACGGTCGTCATGTTGATCATTATTGCGGTGTATCTTATAGGTGGTTCTTTCATTGAAGACTTGGCCTTTCTCATTCTGGCGACTCCTATCTTTCTCCCCGTAGTGCTCAAGATGGGATACGACCCTATCTGGTTCGGAGTCATTATCAGCGTGGTAACCATGATAGGAGTGATTCTTCCCCCTATGGCGATCAATGCCTTTGTTGTCTCGGGGGTCTGCAAAGAACCTGTTGGAACTGTATACAAAGGTATCTATCCGTTTATTGTGGGGATGGGGCTGTGTCTTCTTCTGCTTCTGTTCTTTCCCCAAATTTCCATGTGGTTGCCCAACATGATGATGGAATAGGAGTTATCTCTAACGGACAGCTCCTGAGTCATCTTAGAGACGTGCCAAGTCATTATGCGGTGTTTCGCCGATCGTGGCTGTCAATACCAGGGAGAGAAGAACGGCAAAAATACTGAGACTTGGCCATTACCGAGGAAATCAGGCCATAATTGCTTGGTCTCACGATAGAAAAAACCATTGAGTTTGGAACATTCTTGGCGAGGAATCATGAACAAACAGGTGTCATATTGGAATCCGTATTTGGAAGTACTCCCGCGCGAGCGGCTGGAGGCATTGCAGCTCAAGAAATTCAAGCGCATTCTAACGTGGGCGTACTCTAACTCACGATTTCACCGCGCTCTCTATCAGCAAGCCGGGATGCATCCTGAAGATATCAACTCCTGGGAAGACATCCGCCGGGTTCCGAAAGTGGAAAAGGCTATGATGAAGCCTATTCAGCGAAAAGACCCCTTCCCATATGGCGATGCGCTGTGTGTCGACTTGGACGATGTATGTGTGTTTCGACAAACCAGTGGGACGACAGGGCAACCAATCTACCAGGCTGATACCTGGCAAGATTGGGAATGGTGGACGGAGTGCTGGGCCACCCTGCTTTGGGCCCAGGGCTATCGGCCCCACGATCGTGTCTTCCTACCTTTCGGGTACAATGTATTCGTAGCTTTTTGGGCTGCGCATTATGCTTCCGAGAAGATAGGGTGCGAAACGGTCCCGGGAGGGGTGCTGGACACAAAATCTCGTATTCTCAAGATTCAGGAGCTGCAGGCTACGGCAATGATGGCTACGCCTACGTATGTCCTCGGAATGGCCGATACCGCACGCAATCAGCTTCATATCGATCCTGCTACATTGCCCATTACCAAGATTACTTGCGCTGGAGAGCCAGGGGCTCTGATTCCTTCGACAAAGCAGCGGATCGAAGAAATATGGGGATCTAAAGTCTTCGATCACGCCGGTGCCACAGAAATAGGAGCCTGGGGATTCGAATGCTCATGCCAGCCGGGCGCTCTCCACGTCAATGAAGCCATGTTCCTGGCTGAGGTGGAAGATTTGGAAACCGGGGAACTCCTCACCGAAACCGGACAAAAAGGCAAGCTCGTGATTACGGCGCTGGACAGATTCGCTCAGCCGTGCGTCAGGTTCGATGCCAAAGACATCGTAGAGATCGGTGATGAGCAATGTGAGTGCGGACGCACTTACAAGCTGTTCAAGGGAGGTGTAATCGGACGGGCTGACGACATAACCAAGGTCAAAGGCGTGCTCTTGGCTCCGTCTGCAATCGAGGATGTAGTTCGTTCCATTCAAGGACTGGGAAATGAGTATGAAGTCATTGTAGACAAAAAAGGCGATACCGACACGATTACTTTGAAAGTCGAGTTAACGGAAGAAGCTGCGAATTCTTCGACTAAAGAACTTCAGGGCGAGCTTACGACCCAACTTCGTTTGAAGACTAACCTTGGCTACAATCTGGAGATCTTACCACCTAACAGCTTGCCTCGCTACGAAGTAAAGGCCCGAAGATTCAAGGATTTGAGGAAAAAGGGGATTTAGAGAATGGAAAGGATAGTTTCTCTCGAAGAAATGCGCAAATCAGTTGAGACTCTAACTGCTATTGCTCGACAGCTCTACGAAGCCTCAGAAGACTTCCCCGCGGTGAACCGCAACAGTAAACGGGTCCTTGCTTCACTGGAGATGCTGAGAATCAACATAGAGGAAGCATAGAGGCAACATCAATCGGACTTGGGGGTAAGTTATACCATTTCGCAGTTATGCATATAAGATAGCGAAGGTTAGGGTGTTCTGAGCGGAGCGATTAGACGGCTTTGCGTAGTCCGGAGCGAAGGATACCCCCCGCCTTCCTGATTATAAAAAAGAAAGGCGAATCGGTATTAGATAAACTTCACTCCCAATATATCCATATGACCGAAGTCGTTTCTGTCCGAGGGAGAATTCACGATGGACGATCAATCTATTTTAGAGCACAAGAGGCTGCTGGTTGTGGACGACGAAGCCGATGTTCTTGACATTATCAAAGAACAATTTCCAAACACCATTGTGATTACCGGACAGACATTTGAGACTGCGCTCGAACTGATCGAAAACGAGAATTTCGATCTAGCGATTCTCGACATCATGGGTGTAAATGGTTTTGAATTACTGAAGTCATGCCGAGCACGACATTTACCTGCAGCAATGCTCACCGCGCGAGCTATCAATGTCGAGAGCATTAACGAGGCTATCAGGGAAGGCGCCGTCTCATTTCTGCCGAAAGAAGAACTGGGCAGATTACCTGAGCTTGTGGCTGAAATTCTGACGGAACTGGAACAAGGCAGGACCCATTGGGCCAAATTATTCGAACGGTTCGGTTCCTACTTCAAGAACAAGCTCGGGATTACTTGGAAGAATTTGGAGAAACCACAATATCCCGGATATTATTGAACATCCATTGACGGGTGTTGGTTCAATCAGGCGGTGGAATTACCCGAATTTTCGGAAAACCTCCGGCATTGTCATTGACGGCTTGTTTTTGAAATCATGGATGGAAAAACTCGGTGCCTCATAACATGGATTAGCCCTGTGAACTGATAATATACGATCGAAATCGATTGGAGATCTCACCATGAATGCGGATCGAAACACAGTCCCGCGCCGGCCTCCAATGGTCATACGATTTTGATAATGAGAGAAAACAATTTCCGGATCTTGAACCGCCAGGTCACACATGGCTATTCTATGCTCTGTTTTCCTAGAGTTCCAAGCTTTATCCAGATATTTCGAGATTTCGACTCCAAAGCATTTCAGGATCTTTTCTCTCAACCCTTGGCGGGGTCCGCCTTCAAATACGGAATAGAGAAAATCCTTGCCATCCACAAATACATCCTCCACAGGAGCTAAAAACTCTATCACCAGAGGAAAGTCTTTTTCCTCGGTTCGGTTGTGGGTGTTCGCAAAATAGGCGGCACCTGTCTTATCGCCGCAAGCGAAGATGAACGGAAAGGGGAGATTCCTCTGACGAACACTCTCGGAAGTAATGCACTGTCCCGGTTTATAAAATCGAGTATGTGACGTAGAGAGATCGGGCCTGTTCAGTAACTCGGCTAAATTCAACCTGAGATCGAGTATATAAGAGCTCCAGGGCAGTTCGTGGGACTGCATAAGGCCATCTGAGTTGATTTTTCTCTTCACCAGCTCGACATTCTTACTCGCAACCGAAATGCCTCTGTACATTTTCAATACAGCCATTCATCCAAACCCTTCCTCTTACTATAAATCATTCAAGCTCTTACAAATCAACCTCCGTCTTTCTCTTTCGCGTGCGAGGAAGGTAATGATTTGATACAGCCTCTTCCAATCAAGATTGAAAAGTGGAGTAGAGAATGTACTTCATGACTCGCATTGAACGCAAGAGGGATGTGCAATGCGCTCTTTTTCCTGGTCTACGGTTGTCGCTCTCAGGGGATATCCATTCAGTTACGCGTGGAAGAGGTTTCTACAGCCCCATAGGGGCTACCCAACTGTAGCCGTGGGTGCAAACCCACGGAAGCGATAGGGGAAGTCTTTTGTCTTCAAGACCCTGAAGGGGTCGCCCAACAACATTTAAGCATTATCGCCTATTGGTCGACCCCTTCAGGGTCGCTCAACTATGCTTGTGGAGCTGTCCACGGGTTGACGAAACTGTCTCAAAACTCCATTTTGGGCTCGCGATTTGCCAAGAGATGTACTAGAAAGGAGAGGAATTCAACAACCACGAGGCTGTCATGGGCAAACAGATCCGGGCCGATTACGAACAGATCTTGATGTTTCCGCCGTCAGTGGAAGACTGGGTGGCTAAGGATCACCCGGCGCGCTTTATCCGAGATTTCGTGGATTCCTTGGATCTGTCCGAGTTGGGAATCGAGGTTCCCGACAGCGATACAGGACGTCCTCCGTATGCGCCAGATCTTCTGTTGAAGGTGTGGCTTTTCGGATACTTCAATCGGATCAGGAGTACCCGTAAGCTTGAGAAGGGTTGCCTTGAGAATATGGGGCTGATTTGGCTGACGGGGATGAATGCTCCGGATCATAATTCCTTATGGCGATTCTTCAAGGCGAACAAGAAATCATTGAGGCATCTGTTCAGACAGTCGATTCGTGTTGCTCTGAAGGCCGATCTGATCGGTCTAGCTCTTCATGCCGTGGACGGGACCAAGATCCAAGCCGTCTCATCCAACGACAAGGCTCGGGGTCGTGAGCACCTGGAGAGGTTTCTGGAAAGTGTTTCGGAGAGATTGGACCGCACGATTGCCGATGCGATGACTGAGATAGAGAGAGCCGAGCGGGAAGAGACCGGTGAGTATCGCCTTCCGCAGTCCATGCAAGACGGATTGAAACGGAAACAGCGGATACAAGAGGCTCTGAAGGAGTTGGATGAATCGGACAAGAAGTCAGTTCACCCTTCGGAACCGGAAGCTCGCTTTATGAAGAATCGCCGGACCAAAGACTTGTCGTACAACGCTCAGGCGGTTGCCGACCAAAAGAGCGGCCTTATCGTGGCCGCAGATGTGGTCACGGATGGGGCCGACAACGGGCAATTGGTCCCCATGCTCGACAAGGTGAAAGAGAATCTGGGCGCTGTGGCAGAGGAAAATGTGGCGGACGGGGGATATTTTTCCTCAGGGCAGATAGGTCTGGCCCATGAGCGAGAATACGGCATTCTTATCGGGAAATCGTCAGGGGAAATTGTTTCCGAGAGAGGTGCGGATGAGGATCTCTATCACCGATCCCGGTTCGTCTTTGATCAGGAGCGTGATTGCTTCATATGCCCTGAAGGGCGCTTGTTGCCTTTTCATCAGCGGAAAATTAACGGCAAGAACCACAATGAGGTTCGCAGGTATCACTGCAAGGATTTTCTAACGTGTCCCAATCGCTGGAAATGCTCCAAGAGCAAGAACGGACGCCTCATAGACCTCAGCGTTTACGAGGCGGCCCTAGAACGACACCGCAGCAAGAGGGAAAAACCAGAGAACAAAGAGCGCCTGAAGACTCGAAAGAAGATTATCGAGCCACCGTTTGCCTGGATCAAGAGCGCATTAAGCTTTCGGCGATGGACCGTGGCCGGAATCGACAACGTAAAGGCCCAGTGGGACCTTATTTGCACGACCATAAATCTCAGGAAGCTCTACCACCATTGGGTATCCGGCGAGGTGGCATTCACGTAAGCAGCCGGAGGGAGACCATGACCTTATAACGGACAGTACACTCGGATCGAACCTCGCCTGATCTTCACTTGACGGGACTGCTTTTTTCCCAGAAGCAGGTCCTCCCGTCCGGCTTGCGTGATTCGCCGCAGTGCGCAGGTTTTGAGACGCTTTCTGACACCCGTGGCTACTATTGGGCCGCCCTTCCAGGGCGCAGAATTCCCAGTACCCGCTCGTGACTGAACGATTACGAAGCTATCGTATTTTTCGTACTTCCCTGGGCGGAAGCTGCTCTTCAACTACCTCAAACCACTGAGGAAGCATAACTCTTCGAGTAACCTCTTTCGGGACAAATTCAACCCCAGGAACCCGGACCGGGACCATCCTGGGCATCACCATATCTTTGGTCATCATGGTTGTAGAGGGCTTGGGAAAGCATTCGATGCAATGGTCCTGTCCGCACGCGCAGCCGACCGGAGTCTGCGTTATACGCGTCCGCATCCCCCGTATGACCGGCACGGGCACAGGATAGGTCTGGGACACTCTTCTTGGCACCGGCACAACCTCTCTTGCTACGCAGGGGACCATCTTCTGATAATAGGTAACAGGCGCACAAGGATCGGGTTTTATGAAGAAAGTGTACTGCCCGGTAGCCGCGAGGACGTTTTCTCCAAAACTTAGAGCCGTAGAAGCGGTCATACCCACAGTCACGATAGCCGACAGCACTATAATAAAATACTTTACCATTTAAAACCTCCAATAAGCGCTTTTATTATAGCAAGTTGTTGCTCATCAATCAAGTAATTTCACGATTATTTAGTATCTATTCAGTTATGCGCGGGGAAAATCCCCCTTTCTCCCCTTTATAAAAGGGGGGAAAGAAGGTACGTGACAATCCACCCTTAATAAAGGGGGGTTAGGGGCATAGGCGCTAACAAAAATAAATAAGCCCCCGGCTTTGCCGGGGTGAACCCTTTAAGGTTTGACCGTGCGAGGCAGTAGAGAGCAACCTCCCAGAACACACCAAGTTTCAATTCTGGGAGGTTATGATGAAAGATTATCAAAGCCTAAACCACACGAAATGGGATTGCAAGTATCATGTGGTTTTCATTCCGAAGCGGCGCCGGAAGCAGATCTATGGGGCACTTCGGAAGCACCTTGGAGAGATGTTTCATGATTTGGCTCGACGGAAAGAGTCGAGGATAATCGAAGGGCACCTGTGTTCGGATCACGTCCACATGTGCGTCAGTATTCCCCCGAAGTTTGCCGTATCCAGTGTGATCGGATACATCAAGGGAAAAAGTGCGATCTCAATCGCAAGGAACTTCACGTCGAGAAAGAGGAATTTCACGGGAGAGAGCTTCTGGGCAAGAGGGTACTATGTCTCGACTGTGGGATTGGACGAAGAGTCCGTCAAAAAGTATATCCGTGAGCAGGAGGCGGAAGATGCCCGGCTGGAGCAACTCAATATGCTCCATGCGGAGACGCCCCCTTCAGGGGGCTCATGAACATGCCCCTTTGAGGGGCTAACAGGAATATGCCCCCGGCTTTGCCGGGGGTCATTTAACTTATCGTGTTTTTGGTCGTTTGTTCCGGAAGAACAGTCTGACAATAGGCCGGCGATTCATCGCCGGTTAAGGAAAAACCTAATGATTTTCGAGTCCCGGAGGGGACGGCTGATACACAAATTCCCCGCTATTTTCTTTAGTCCCTACGGGACAAAGAATTACCACAAAGTTAGCGCCTATAGGGGTTTAGGGGGGATTTTGAAAGTCAGTGGTATCACGATCACAGGAGAAGATCTCTTTCTGCCCCGAGTAATTGAATCGTTACATTATTTATAGTCAGTGCCAAAAATTCTGTCGTTTATCCCTCGTGTGAATTACAGGATATTGGTAGGGACCGGCGTCCCTGCCGGTCCATTCTATCGATATCATTGATCATATTTAAGATGTGCCGGCACGGAGGCACGGCACCTACCAATCTTCCTAATCTTCAATCGGTCACTAATTTTGGCAACTGATATAAGATTAAGAATAACCACTAACGCGACAACAATATAACCTACCATCCCTGCTGAACCGGAGCTCATATCGAAAATCCAATAGACTGATACGAATTGTGTCTCCTTCGTTACAGTCGTTCCTTTCTGTCTGAATGACGCCCAGTCCCGGAATCAGCGCCCAATAGACGCTGGATTCACCGGCCGCAAACTGCATGCTGTACTCGCAAGAGGGAGCCGGGACGTCACCGCCGTGGGTCGAGACCCAACCTCCAGGTGGATTCAAGGAACCGGTAAGACAGCGGAGGTTTGCGGACATCTTTCCCAAAAGTGGGATCAGCTTGAAAAGACGCTCCTCAGGTTCCGGACACCTGAATTCAAGAGACTGACCCGATATTTCCAGACGTCCGGGAGCGAACTGCCAACAGACAATAATATCTTCAGGTAGTGAACACCGAACAGTATCCTTCACGAGCCAGAATGTCGAATCAATGAACAGAATGGTGCGGGTTATCGTGGATTGTCGATCTCCTGACTCTCCGAAGCGACAGATTCCCGTCACGGAACGCCAGTTCTTTCCTGCTTCCGTAGAGAGATTCCTTCCCGCAGGTCTTACCCGTGTTTCAAAAGGCGCTTTCGACCGGAGAAATCCTTTTTTCGGAAGAATTGCATTATGAGCCGGTCCGCTTCGGTAATGCTCGGTTAAAGCCTCCGGTCCGTATGAGGTTATTCCGGGATCCACGAGTATTGGACGTCCCCATGCAGTTATTTCCAGAGAGAGGACATCCTCGTGCACATGCGATGCTCCCGCAGGACCGGCCCGGAACACCGCAAAATGAGCATCCGGTTCATAAGCGGATCTCATGACTGCAATACCCGCATCCGGAAACACTCGTAACCCTGATTCCGGAGTTCTACCTTCAGTCCCCCTGGTTCCGATCCACTGAAGATCGGGTCTGGAGAACATGTCTCCGGCTTTGCGCAATAGGGCAGTATAGTCTTTGTCCATCGATCCCGAATCGTTGAGCGACGGCCATGTGAAATCAGGCCTGCACAGACCTGCAAGATATTCCCCGCAACGTTCCAGAGGATCGAAGAAGATCTCCGGCAATTGTTCTCCCGCTTTTTGGGCAGCCTCCCGAACCTCGAGCAATGCATGGAAGCAAATAGCGTGGTACATGGGAGAAATCTCAAAATGCACGCCATCCCGGAAAAACTGCCGCACAAATTCAATAGCTAATCTCCGGATGCCTGACTTCCACCAGGAACGTGCGTCCCTGAAACCGGGAAAACACAATCCCGCGAGCGCCAGGGCTGCGCTTTCCACAACGATCCAATTGTTAGAGTGGCCCTGATGATCGACAAGACTTCGGGCATGTTCCCAGACCGATCTCAATATCAATTCTTGGGATTCAGGGCGGAACCCATGAAACGCATCAGTAGCTCCTGCCACCCAGAGCCATTCTCGTAGTCTCCACGCGACGGAAAGCGTCTCCCACGCAGGACTGGCTCCCCCATTGGAGCCGATGGGAACAGGATTGGCAGCGATCCAATCCTTCACGATATTTTCCAAAGCGCGAGAGTACGCGGGATTTCCCGTTTCAGCGCAGCCGATGACCAGCGACCGCAAAAAATGATGGCGGTGCAGAAAATGAGCCCATTCAAGGGACCCTTCAGGGTTGGAGGCCCAATCTACAGGGTAACCAAGGTGAAATCCCATGATTTCACCACGAAGCACCTGGTCGGCGTTTTCTTTCGGATACCTGTGAGGAGGAGGAATCCACATTGCTGGGTTTGATTGTCGATACAGCGATAATACCTTGGCATCACATGCATTCTCTATGGAGCAATCTTGCCGCAGATGCCGCAATCCTTCGGAAGTCAATCGAGGACCCGAGTAGCGCTCACGGGATTCACCCTCCAAGCCTCGGAAAACAATACTGACCGGTTCAGATCCTGCATATTGTTTTTCACGACAGAAGACGAATGTAATTCGCCGGACATCTTTCCAATCAGTTGCTTCGCCGTACGTTCCGAAGCTCTCGATGGGAAATTTCAAGAAAGCAGGAATTCCCGGAAGCAGTTCCTCTCGTCCTCCCGAAAACGAAACGCTTTCTGAAAGAGTTTGTGTTCCGTGAAAAAGCCTCAGGCCTACAAGAACGGTATCCTGTGAAGTATTCTGTAGGTTGACTGACAGGGTGTCGAAACCCGAGAAATCGGTCGACGCGGGCTCAATGGTGAAAGACAAAATTCCTGTGGCTGAAACGGAAAAAGCGCCTGCTGATGAGGCGCCTTTTGCTGGAGAATCGATGATCTCAAAATCGATGCACGTTCGGGAGAGAATTCGATCTCTGCGAAAGTGTGCATCCGGCAAATCAGGGTCCCGCATGGGGTTCCGACTACTTGCTCAATCCCAGGTAAGCCAGACCGATAAAACTGGTGCAAGGGATAAAGAGAAGCACGCCCCACACTGCAGACTTACCTCTGGCAGATGCAATACCCAGGCTCACAAACAGCCACACCACCAGAGGCACGAGGCTTACTAACAACGTGAGCACTCCGACAATGATGCCCTCCGTCGGATCCATTGGGATCAGCATGGCAAGCGGGAGCGCCAGGATCGGCAGCAGGAACAGAGCCAACCACCACAAAGGTTTTCCGGCAATTTTGATGCAAAGGATAATGTTTGCAATAGGGATGAATGCCAGCCACGGCAGGCTTGTATTCGTTTTGACGGCAATTAAAAAAAGCATTCCAGCGGAAAAAAGATAAAAAACGAGTGAGATAATGGCGGATACTATATCGAGGCTTGCCAGAATATCCACAGGAATGGGAGGAACACCCGGAATCCCCAGATCGATACCTGGTGGTGGCGGGGGTGGAATCTGCACCTGTCCAGGTCTGGGACCGGCGGGTTTCGGAGCGCCAGGCGGGCTCGGTGCCACTCCAGGTGCCTTTTGATCGGGAGCCTTGGGTGCCGGTGCCGTACCTGGAGGAGCCGGTGTTGCCGCAGCCGTTTTCTTCAGCGCTTCAATGCGAGCAGTGATTTCCTGTTTATCAGGTGCATTCGGTTTGAATTTCAAATAGGTGTCAAATTCTCGTATGGCCAGTTCATTCTTTTTTTGCGCTTCAAGAATCAAACCCATATTATAGTGAGGCTCGGCAAAATCTTTCTCAAGCTCCGTAGCTTTGCGATAATCGTTCATCGCCTCAACAAATTTGTTTTGTCTTCTGTAAACTTCCCCGCGATTATTGTATGCATCGGAGTAATTAGGGCTTAGTTCCAGGGCTCTATTCAGATCGGCGAGGGCTTTGTTCAACTGTCCCAGATCTTCGTACGCCATACCGCGCCAGTTATAGGCTTCCGCTGATTTCGGGTTTTTGACAAGATATTCGGTATAAATTTCAACTGCTTCCTGAAGTTTGCCAGCCCTATGAGCCTCCAAAGCATCACGTAAATCCGCCGGTAGCTGCGCTGAAGCAGAACTGGCAGAGAGCATGAAAAAACCGGCTGTAATGAGGATGATTACAAGTGTGCGAAGTGTTACCCTGAAGAACAGCGAAGCACATAGATGTTTTGACACCAAATCTTCTCCTGAAACAAATTTCCTAAAGGCGCCCGCGTCTCTTTGGGAGCACGGACGAGAAAGGCAGGGACATTTCACACAAGTCATTGCCCATCCTCGTATATAAAAAAATGTTTACTCAAGGCAGCTTATATGTATATATCAGGTTTTCGTTTCCGGGTCAAGGTTAATCGGAATGCAGGCCCTTGAAAAATGAAGGAATTTCCTTTAAAGACAATGTGGATTAAACGAAGTTTAGAACGCTGACCTAGCCGAAAATGCAAGAATCAATATATGTCGTCAGCCGAATCAACATGACGAAAGATGCTTTGTACCAGTGTTGCAGGATCGGCATGTTCGAACAGAGCCGCTCGCGATGTTCTCCCCACGATTTGAACAAGCCTGCCGAATTCGTCGGAATATCCGCCTGTCCCCGATAGAATTCCAATGGCGCAGTGTGTATCGAGGTCATCGAATGCTATGGTGAACTCATTTAGGGTGCCCATTCCCCCACCGATAAAAATACATGCGTCTGCGCTCCTCACAAGAATGACATTTCGGCCCTTCTTGCCCATTCCCGTAAATAGCGTTACATCACTTTCTTCGGGGTATGAATAGACTGTCCTGTGCTCGTGGAGAGACTGAGCCGGGGAAATGCCCATGGTGATACCGCCTGAGGATTTGGCTCCTCGGGTTGCGGCTTGAGGTAATCCCGGACAGGCTCCTGTCAGCAGGACTGCACCGAATCCGGCAATTGCCCGGCCGACGGCATACGCTTTTGCGATTTCCGGCGAGTCGTCCGGAACGGAAGCCGATCCCAGTACTGCATATTTCAACTTTCGCCGTATCCTCATGACAACAACTCCAGATATGGCCTTTCAAAATTAGTCCATGGGATCATATCGGACAAGATCGTACTTCAGTACCACCATTCTTGAATGATTGCCAAGAACTATATTCAGTCATACTGGGTGTAAACTCTTTGGGGTATAAATCTTTAGTCATTTGGGGAAGCAACCTTTCCAGGTTGTCATTGCGAGGAGCGAAGCGACGTGGCAATCCCCTGACCCAGAAGTTCCCTTGCCCACATTTGGGGGATTGCTTCGCTACGCTCGCCATGACATGCTCCATAAGTCTCTTCCCATGGCAAACGGTTGCTAACAAAACGAAATACTTCTCAAGCTACCGCCCGAAACTGAAGCTTTACCCTGGGACCTGCTCTTCACTGGAACACGGCTCCGCATCCTGGTATAAGGAGACAGTGCTTGACAGCAAAAGGACAAAAGAGATAAGTTTGTAAAGTTGTTATCTAACTGAACGAGCTATCTACCCTATGAATGACATTACTGCTCTCATACTCGCTGCGGGCAAAGGCACTCGCATGAAATCGAAGCTGTGCAAAGTGCTTCATACGGCAGCAGGGAGATCTCTGATCGACTATGTCCTTGATTCCGTACAGGCTTTGGGAGCTGCTAAAATCGTTCTTGTCGTAGGACACCAATCTCAGGAAGTCATCACTGCCATCGAACTCGCCGGCGTAGAATATGCCATTCAGGAACCGCAATTGGGGACGGGCCATGCCGTCATGGCCGCACGGGATCTGCTCCAGGGAAGTACCGGCCATATCTTGATTCTCTGTGGCGATATTCCTCTCATTCGATCGGAAACCCTGTCCCGTTTCGTAGAGTGTCATGCAGCCAACAACTCGGGGATTACGGTCATGACCACGATCATGGACGATCCGCTGGGTTATGGCAGAATTATTCGTGATGACTACGGCCTGATTCGGGCCATTGTTGAGGAAAAAGACGCCACACCCGATCAAAGACTGGTGTGTGAAATAAATAGCGGAATCTACCTGGTACGTGCAGAACTGCTGTTTTCTCTCCTGGATCGGATCGGTTCCGACAATGCACAGCACGAGTACTACCTGACCGATATCGTACGGGAAGCTGTGTGCGACGGCATGCCCGTTCACGGTTTTCTCGTGGAAGATTCTCGGGAAGTAATAGGAATCAATACCCGCTCCGAATTAGCCAAAGTTTCCACTATCATCTGGGACTCCGTACGCGAATCTCTGATGAGATCAGGTGTGACTCTCCTCGATCCGACCACTGCGTATGTGGACAGTCGCGTCAAAATCGGGCAGGATACGATTATTCATCCCAATGTGACAATCAGCGGCCTATCGGAAATAGGCGATGATTGCGTGATCGAATCAGGTGTGTATATTCTGGATAGCAGGTTGGGTGATGGAGTTCGTGTACTGCAGGGGTCCAGACTCGATAGGGCTGAAGTGCATGACGGGACTTCCGTCGGGCCGATGGCGCACTTAAGGCCCGAAGCCACGATCGGCAGGAATGCAAAAATCGGCAATTTCGTTGAAGTGAAGAAGTCGGTCATCGGAGATGGAAGCAAGGCTTCCCACCTTACGTACCTGGGCGACAGCAGTATAGGAAAGAATGTCAACATTGGATGCGGAACGATTACCTGCAACTACGACGGAAAGAAAAAACACCGTACCGTAATCCATGACCGATGTTTCGTCGGCTCGGACGTGCAATTCGTTGCTCCTGTGGAAGTCGGTCCGGGTAGCGTGATCGGCGCCGGAAGCACCATCACGCGAGATGTTCCCGAAAAGAGTCTGGCTGTATCCAGGACCAAACAGAAAATCTATCCCTTGCGAAAAGGCCAAGGATCGACGGAACCTGATGAGAATAGGGAATCTTGAAACGTACGGAAACGTCTTTCTCGCTCCTATGGCGGGAATTACGGACACTCCGTTCAGAACGCTCGTACAATCTTTTGGGGTTTCTGCTGTCTGGACTGAAATGTTGAGCGCAGCAGCAATCGCTGGAAATAGAAATGAGTTTCGCACCGTAGATCTCGAAGGGCACGTGGTACCGACGATATTCCAGATTTCCGGAAAAGACCCGAGTCTCATGGCTGCCGCTGCGGAACGGCTCCAGGACATGGGAGCAGCCGCGGTAGACGTGAACATGGGATGTCCTGCCCGAAAGATCGTGGGAAGAGGTGAAGGTGCGGCTCTGATGAAAGACGCGTCCCTTGCAGGTCGGCTTGTCGCTGCAATTCGCAAATGCCTGAAAATTCCTGTCACGGCGAAAATCAGGTCGGGTTGGGACAACACGAATCAAAATGCTGCTCACATGGCGAAGATACTGGAATCTGAAGGTGCCGATGCCATTATTGTCCATAGCAGGAGCCGATCTCACAGGCATTCCGGACCCCCGTCCCTGTCGGTAATTCGTGAAGTGAAGGAGGCTGTCAATATTCCAGTCATCGGCAACGGCGGGATCATGGAAGTCCAGGATGCGGTCACGATGATGAATGAATCCGAATGTGACGGGATCATGATCGGAAGAGGCGCATTGGGGAAGCCATGGCTGCCCGGTCAGATTCTGGAACGGTTCGGATTCGCAAGCGGATTACCTGCCCGGTTCACCACAATATTTGAGGTGATCCGACATCACTTCGAAATGGAGCTGAATTGGTGGGGCGCAGCCCGTGCCGTTCTGAGAATGCGCAAACATTTAGCATGGTACTCTCGTGGATTGATCGGGGGTGCAGAGTATCGCAAAACGGTATTTCAGATGGACGATCCATCTTCGATTATGCAATGCACTGAACATTTTTTTGGGAAGGTCGGGATTTCATGAAGCCAGACAACAGTGATGCGAGTCCAAAATCGATAAAGGCTCGTGCGGAACCAAAGCCTCGCACGGTTCTCGATGCGAATATTGCGGACTCTATTGATTTGCTGGTGGAATATTTAGTCGACAACAAGATTCGAGGAATCCACCCGTTGATTATGGGCGAAGTGGAAAAACGCCTTATCATTAAAGTTCTCGAGCGCAGTCGCGGCAACAAGTTACAAGCTGCACGATTGCTGGGCATGAGTCGAAACACGTTCTCTCGGAAGATTCAGCGATTGGTGGATTCCGAAGAATACCCGAAGACTGAAACGGAAGCCTAATTCTCAGGAATTAGATGTGCTATTTTTCGCGAAAGTCCGCGGTCGTTGTTGAACTTTAGCGAGTGGTTCAAGATATTTCTTGACACATTATGCTAAAGAAATATAATTAAAGCGGATCTCAAAAAGCCAATAGGAGATTCAGATGGATTCCGATAAGCTTGCTCTTCTCGAAGAGAAGATCATGCATTTAATAGAGCAGAACGATCAATCCAAGAAAGAACAGGAACGGTTCGGTCGAGAACTTGAGAAGAGAGATAAGAGAATCGGGGAATTGGACCGAACCATCAAGAAACTCCAAAAGGACCATAAAGCAGCGAAAGGCAAGCTGGATAGAATTATCGAGAAGTTGGAGGCGTTCACCTGAGCCAGGAAGTTGATGGTTCTGTCTCTTCCGAGAATCGGTCTGACAGTGCCGAAGCCGTCAAAGTACGATTGTTTGGTCGTGAATATAGTGTAAAAGGGCATGGTGACAGGCGTTACGTTCAAAGGCTTGCTGAGTTCATTCAACAGAGGGCCGAAGCGATTGAGAAACAGGCTGCGGTCGTCTCAACCTTAGATCTGGTCATACTGACCCTCTTAAACGTTACTGACGAGTTATATCAATATAAACGGGTTAAAGAGCAGACAATACGAGAGTTGGAGGAAAAAACCGAAAAGCTTCTCGAATCGATTGATCGTGTCATTTGAATACGCTAAGTCCCCTGCTTGGTTCGTGATTGGCGGCAATTTTTTGAGCCAACACTCAAAAAATGGGAGCCACCCCCGGCTGTGGTGAGCATGCCTGCCATTGAAGCAGGAAGCCTGAAGCAGTCGTCTGGGTCCCACCTGGGAAACCAGGTTCAAAAGTTCCGCTGTAACGGCCGATAGCGGGGGACTATTCACACGTTTGCCGGTTGCTGCTTTTGACCACAACCGGGACAATAAACAGAAACCTCTGGATGACGATTTGGGGACTATATATACGTAATTTGGGCATCAAAGGTTACGGCCCACCTGTTTATCCTTGACAAGTCTTCCGATTTTTGAGCTACCATACTGGTTTCTTGTTTGACCGTCCCGCAATAAATAGAGATGGAGGGGGTTGTGGAATCGATTCCCTATTTGATTCCAGCCCTTATCGCGGTCATCCTCGGGGTTGGGGGTGGTTATGCTCTCGCGAGATTCCTTGACAAGAGTTGGGTCCAATCAGCTAAAACAGAAGCCGAGGAGATTGTAAAAACCGCGTCTAAGGAGGCGGAAACAATCAAGAAAGAGGCCCTTCTCCAGGCCAAGGATAAACTATTCCAGGCCAGGACGGACTTGGAAAATGAAATCAGAGAACGACGATCGGAATTATCCGCACGCGAAGTTCGCCTTGTAAAGAAGGAAGAGAATCTCGAGCGAAAGGCTTCACAACTCGAAAGCAAAGAAGCCTTAATTGCAAAACACGAGAAAGATATCGAACAGGGATTCAAGCGCGCCAAAGATAAAGAGAAAGACGCGGATGCGCTTTTCAAAAAACAGGCTGAAAAACTCGAACAAC
The DNA here is from genome assembly GCF_000266945.1 of Desulfomonile tiedjei DSM 6799. Taxonomy (NCBI): domain Bacteria; kingdom Pseudomonadati; phylum Thermodesulfobacteriota; class Desulfomonilia; order Desulfomonilales; family Desulfomonilaceae; genus Desulfomonile; species Desulfomonile tiedjei. Next base: position 5,236,343 of record NC_018025.1, on the reverse strand, counting down.
TCGCAGGTCTCTCTGCTCAGGAAGCAAAAGAGATCCTCCTGAAGAATGTCGAAGATGAGACGCGTATTGAAAGCGCTCGTATCATCCGCCAGATAGAAGAAGAAACCCACGCTCAATCCGACAAAAAAGCAAAAGAAATTATCGCTACGGCTGTGGGGAGATACGCGGCAGATTACATTGCCGAACGTACGGTTTCAGTGGTTAATCTTCCCAACGAAGAAATGAAGGGAAGGATTATCGGCCGGGAAGGCAGGAATATCAGGGCCATAGAAGCCGCCACAGGAATCGATCTGATAATTGACGATACCCCTGAAGCAGTCATCTTGTCGGGTTACAATTCCATACGTCGCGAAGTTGCCCGTATGGCTTTGGAACGGCTCATCAATGACGGCCGGATTCATCCGGCGCGTATTGAAGAAGTAGTCAAGAAAGTCACTCTGGAAATGGAGGAAGCCATAGTCGAAGCGGGCGAACAGGCGAGCTTTGACGTTGGAGTTCACGGAATCAACCCGGAGTTGATCAAGCTATTGGGAAAGCTGAAATACAGGACATCCTTTGCACAGAACGTCTATCAGCATTCCGTTGAGGTGGCTTTTCTCAGCGGCATTATGGCCGCTGAACTCGGACTGAATCCCAAGAAGGCGAAAAGGGCGGGACTGCTCCACGATATCGGAAAGGCCATCGACCACGAGGTGGAAGGTGCTCATGCAGTAATCGGAGCCGATATTGCCAGACGCTACGGGGAATCGGGTCTGATAGTGAATGCCATCGCGGCTCATCATGGCGATGAAGAACCGACCAGCATGATCGCAGTCCTCGTGCAGGCTGCGGATACGCTGTCTGCGGCCAGACCGGGTGCACGGCGAGAAATGCTGGAAAATTATGTGAAACGGCTCGAAGATCTCGAACGGATTGCCGATTCCTTCAAAGGTGTCAGCAAATCTTTTGCAATCCAGGCAGGTCGTGAAATCAGAATCATTGTAGAGAACTCGAATATCGGAGACGAGGGGTTGTCTCTCCTTGCACGCGACATTCGTAAGAAAATCGAAAAAGAACTGTCCTATCCCGGACAGATTAAGATAGTGGTCATTCGTGAAGCGCGGGCTGTGGAGTTTGCCCGCTAACCCGGTAAGATCGGGGAAATCTTTTTGTAACCTGATTCGAGCGATTATCTGAAAGAGTTCCCCGGGTACCCTTTTCTGCACAAGAAAGTTTCCCCGCCATCCGTGACAATCGCTGCAGGAAGTTTTTCTCAAATTCCCGCTCACAAATCTTGATATTCCGCTTTCAGCCGTTCCCTGCAATATTTGTGATTCTAAGAGTAATCGCGGATAGTGAAGAGCGATTCATCGGAATTGGTAGTCATACGATTTTGCATTCAAGATGCTATAGTCAGTGCCAAAAATTCTGTCGTTTATCCCTCGTGTAAATTACAGGATATTGGTAGGGACTGGCCTCCCTGCCGGTCCATTCTATCGATATCATTAATCATATTGAAGATGTGCCGGCACGGAGGCACGGCACCCACCAATATTCCTAAATCTTCAATCGGTCACCAATTTTGGCAACTGATATAACTGCACTGACCTGGCTGCGCAGGTCAGTGGCACCCCCATGTATGCGGGATCGATGGCGGTTTTGGGTGCCACGGACCTGCCCTGTAGGTCCGTGCTCTCCTCAATGAGAACTATCTTGATCGCAAGTCCGTATCACTGGCCTCCGTGCCGCGGTATCTTCAAAAATTCTCAATCATGTCAATGGAATGGACCGGCAGAGAGAAAGTGTCTCAAAAGTCAAAATCAACTCCAGATCGTGCCACGAAATTCTCATCATCTTCCCGGACTGACTGGAGGGGCGCCCCTCGTGGGTGCCCGGTAGTGACCGGCCTCCGTGCCGGTCATTGCGGGAGGGCAGGCATCCCGCGTGTTCGCGGGATCCCTACCACGATGGCGAATCGTGGCACGATGTTCTGTGCATTCGAGAATTTTGAGACGGTCTCGGGAAGCCGGTCCCCACTGATAGTTGAACTGGAGTGTGAGATAACCGTAAGGATTTTTGGCAATCAGTCTTATGAGCATAACTGCCAAATGGTATTCCACCTATCAGCCAAACGCACAGTGAAGTTTAAGCGCCATTTTCCTCGATTGTGGCTGGTCTCATTCTATTTCAGACGGAGATTTCATCCTCTTCTTCAGAAGTGGTTTGAATCGATCGATTGCCACGTCCCTCGATATTTTCAGTAATTCGTGTCTCAGAGCTTCAGCCGACTGAAATCGCCATGCAGGATCTTTTTCCAAGGCTTTCATAATGAGATCGGCCAATCTGTGAGGAGCATCAGGGAGGAGTTCCGAAATATGTGTGGGAGTCTCGGAGATTTGTCTCCTGATCACTTCCAGGCTCGTCATTCCATAGAAGGGAGGCCTACCCGCCAATGCGTGATACATGGTAGCTCCCAGTGAATAGATGTCAGATCGAAATTCCGTAGCGTATTCGCCCTTTGCCTGTTCCGGGGACATGTAAAGCGGAGTTCCCAATGCCAGGCCTTTCGTCTTTTCTTCTTGAAAGGACTTAAGATCCTTTACCAGACCGAAGTCAACGAGCATCGCTGTTCCTGCAGGAGTAATCAGTATATTGGCAGGCTTAATGTCGCCGTGCACGACGTCGTGTTCATGAGCAGCCTGCAATGCGGCACTTACATCAAGGAAAAGCCGAATAAACTGATTCAGATCGATCTGTTCTTTACTTTGCAGCAATTGCGCCAGGCTGCGACCGGCAACGTACTGCATGACAATGAAACTGTGCCCGTTTTCCACTCCCGCGTTCATTACTGCAACAATGTTCTCGTGCTTGATTCTCGCAATAATCCGCGCTTCTTTGAGAAATCGTTTGGCTATTTGGCTGCCGATCCGCTTCTGCATCGAGCTGAGTATTTTGATAGCAACGGGGATATCCAAGGCGAGGTGGTGTCCTTTGTACACGGTAGCTGCACTACCTGAACCAATCACCCCGTCCATTCGGCAACCTGCAAGAAGATACCCTTGAAAAGGATTCTTTTCAGTGGGAGTATGGACTACAAAGGGGACGGAAAGCTCTGTTCCGCAAAAACACGTGATGGACTGTCCGGCAAAGGATTTTTCAGCGCCCACCACTCTACCGCACTGTTCACATTGGAACCGTATTTCCTTGTGGGATGCTAAATCCTGGTTCTCACGTTCCTGGAGTTCCCGAATCAGGACTTTAAGTTTCTCGGATAATTTGGTGTCTACGGAAATAAATTGGATGCCCATGCCGAGAACGCCGTTTTTAGAGTGCCTCTTTGATTCCTGCCTCACAGTCTGGCCCAGGATTTTGAGCGGCGTCGGCCCAAAGGACTCCGGCAATTCGAATTTCATGAAAACCAGACTTCCCACGGGAACGGGCTTGTAGGTGAGTATGAATATGCCCGATTTGCTGATATCGGTTGAATATCCCGTGCTCCAGTTGGTTTCGTCAAACGAGTAAAAAATCCTGCTGGAAAACCTCACCCGGGGCGAACTTCTTCTTGCGTCCTCAAATGTATTTCCGGCTTGAGGAGGATTGTCCGGGTCGACAGGTTCGATATCTTCTCTCTCTTCCCAGAAAGTGGATTCAAGAGATTCGTACAGATCTTTAATTTTGGATTCGAGATCGGGCAGATAGTCCGGATCTGCATCCCTTAAATGAAGAAATCTTTCCAGCGCGGCCTCGAATTTGCCCTGGTTCACATAGATTTCAGCAAGTTCGGCGTATATTTTTGCTTTTTCGTGTGGAGTTATTTGAGGATAGAGCAATGCGCGTAAGAAAATTCGCTCAGCTTTTTCCGGAGAATTTTGGGCAAAATAGCACGCGCCGATTTCGCGCAGGGCCCGGATTCTAAACGCCGGATCTATGAGGCACTTTTCGTATTCTGAAATTGCCTCGTTCAGCAATCCCATTTCCTTGTATGTCGATCCTTTTCGGAAACTTACCAAGGAATCGTCGGAATGCGGCATATGACCTGGTGCTCGAATTCCCGGCTTGTTCATGCAAGAGCCTCTGTCATTCAATTTAATACGATATTGCCAATGATGGGACTCGACAATTTACGTAAAGCAATTAACGTATATCACAAGCTTGTCGCGCCTAATTCTTACCCGAGATCGCCATAGCCGGCAGCAATTATCATAATGTGTCCCCCCTGACTCGCGTTTCATGAGGACACAGAGCCATCTTAGACGGTCATATGTACATTGTCAATTAAATCCGGCAGTCTGCGACGATCGGACTGATGTGCAGACAATTCTTACACTGCCGGGTAAAACCGGAAACACCGGTGACGGGCTCCGGTAAGGGACTCCTTCGCGAGACATTCTTTTCTGATTGCGTGAAATCGTTCAGCGTTCAAGCAGCGTCGATTTACACTAATTGCTTGTTTAAGAACAGATGCAGTGCGGCAATCATGATTCCGCAGCTGATTCTGCCTGTCTGAATGTAACGTGGAAGATCGTGAACCGGGATTAGAACTGTTTGTATTTCTTCAGTTTCATCGGGATTGATCCGACCGGTAAGCTCGACATTCTTTGCGTAGTACACGTACATTTTATTATTAAAAAGTGCCGGCAGCGGGTGCATCCATCCGAGAAGCTCAAATCTATCCGCAAGATATCCTGTCTCCTCTTCCAGTTCTTCTCGTGCGCTCTGTTCAGGAGTCTGACCTTCTTTCACCAGTCCTCCGGGAGGTTCCAGAGAAAGTGTTCCACTGCCGTGACGATATTGGTTCACGAATACAAGATTATTGTCTGCCGTAACCGGGATAACAGTTACCCAGTCCGGCGAGTTAAGCACTTGAAAATCGTGAACATCACCCGTCCGAGGTGACTTACTTTTATGAATGTGCACGGAAAACAAGCGATAATTTCTATCTTCTTTTTTATCTAATACTTTCCAAGTGAGTTCGCGATCCGGTGGGGTCATACATTCTCCAGGTATGGTCGGTTTTAGCATAGATCACGTGGCAGGCAGAAGAGACTCCGTTTTGGGGTTTCTTGAACGCTTCTTCTTTTCTTTTCCCCATGGACAGGCTTTTATGCATATGCCACAAATAGGATGCTCTATAAACGGGCGTTTGGCAAAATCATCTACCACTTTTTCCACACAGCGCTCGAAATGCAATGCTTCATCTCTGTCCCGGAAATGGTACTCTGTGTTGACGTTCTTTATGGCCTGAGCCGGGCATGCTTCCGTGCAGGAAGTGCATTTTCCGCATCGATTCTTGAGCGGCTCGTCAGTTTCCAAAAGCGCGTCGGTAAGGACGGTGACAAGTCTGATGCGGGGTCCGCACTGCGGATTTACGATCAACAAGCTCTTGCCTTGCCATCCTATTCCAGCAGCGAGAGCAACCGCTTTGTGAGAAATATAAGAGTTCCAGTTAACCCGATCCAGCACTTGAGATGCAGGAATCGGCAATGCTTTCGCACCATGTTTCTGAAGATATTGCGTGACGCGCACAGCCAAATCGTCGAGAAAACTGTTTACTTTGAGATAGTGCTGCTGGTACAGCGGAGTGGGTGCATCGACTATCCCGTCGAAAACTCCGTCAGAAAGCCGTACGGCAATGCTTACCGCGCGAGAATAGCCATCCAGAAGATTCGCGGGTTCCGTTTTTATGCCACGGAGCAATTGAAGATCGGCTATTCCGGTAAAATCTGCTCCCCAATCCTGGGTTAATTTTCTGAGTTGAGTTGTTTTCAATTCAGGCCTCCGATCCAGTTGACACAGTCTTAACAAATACCTGCTAAAAGTAAAGCCGACCGATTCTGCACCCGATGCAAAAGAGCAAAAAAAATTGACGGTGTATCTCATCGTATGGCACAGTGGGAACAACATCACAGGGAGCTACTGCAGTGAAACGATATACTCACTCAATACGTGCCGTGCGACAAGGTCGTACGCATTATTATGCGCAACAATTTCAAAGCTTCGATTCCGTGAAATCCGTGCTGTTCTTTCTGGTGCCGCTCATTGCAATCCTGTCGGTGCATGTTTCGGTTTGCCAGGCCCAGATGCAACCTGAGCCCGGCCAAACTATAGTTTGTGAAAATATCCAGAAACAGATCGATAGTCTCATTGCCGTGTCGAGAGACCCCAACTTGAGCGATCAGGAGAAAATATCCCGATTATCCAAATCATGGTCGGACTCTCTCATGGCAATCATGCAGTTTGCCGGAAAAGATCCGGACACTGTGAAGCAATCAACAGATATTACCGGTCCGATTGCCGGGATGCTTGGACAAGCGCTCCAATCAGTCAAGCCTGATGGAACTGTGCAGGACGATACTCGTCACAACCTGGACAAGGTGGGCGAACTTATCAGACCGTATTTGAACGTGATGAAAATGATCTGTCCCAAGATTGTTTTGCCGGAAAGCGTGCCCAAGTAAGATCATTCGAGCTCAACGGATCTAAGCAGTAGTTGTGTTTGCAAAAGATTGTAAGCCAGGTAACACTGACACCCGAGTTCCTAAAGCATCCCGGACTTTTCTTTTCTTGAAAGGCTCTCATGAAAGAAGCATTTCAACTGGACGATTGTGTCCTTCTATTTTCTCGAACTTCCAGGAGAATCGGTCCTGAGGCGGACTCGGCACTATGAGGGAAACGCCCAGAAAATACCCGGTCTTCAACATTGCCATTTTCGATGTGGACGACCCCACGAACGAAGGCTGCATACAGGATATAACCGATAGAGGTATCCAAATCAGCGGAATCAGTATTAAACCCCAGCAGAAAAAAACCTTTATGATTCAAGCAGATCAATTCGACAATGTGCGTCCTTTTTCTTTTGACGCAGAATGCAAATGGTGCCGGCCGGCCACCGACGATGAACCCTGCGCCTGCGGATTCGAAATTATTACAATTTCAGACCACGACCGTGAAGAACTCCTCAAGATAATCGAAATGCTCTCCTTATCGGACTAGAAGCAGCAAGATCTGGGAAAATCGTTCGTGTAAACCCCGCGTCTCTCGGAGCCCGAACCCCATTCGCAAGGACTTCTAGCATTTGTTTATAGTCAGTGCCAAAACTTCTGTCGTTTATCCCTCGTGCGAATTACAGGATATTGGTAGGGGCCGGCGTCCCTGCCGGTCCATTCTATCGATATCATTGATCATATTGAAGATGTGCCGGCACGGAGGCACGGCACCCACCAATATTCCTAATCTTCAGTAGGTCACCAATTTTGGCAACTGCTATAATTCATCGTTTTTTCGAGAGAAAAAGCGATGAATTAAACAGTGTTAAAAGTTTTTGGAAGGGTTTTGGGAACCTTTTTACACAAAGGTTCCCCAAATCTTACGCGGCGGTGATTTTGACTTTTCGTATGCCTTTGGATAGGAGCACTGCCGGGTTCACTCCTGCACCTCGGGTTCTGTCTGCGGTTTGCGTGATCCCGTCTATGACTTGCCGTGCAGCGCCGGATTGCCGGTAACCGAATCCTCGAGCCAACGCGACTACGCCGGGTCGCATCCCTGGTAAGACTTGGGCCTTGCAGGTTGTTTTGATCTTTCCGTCCGGGCTCGAAACCGTCACGGTATCGTTTTGCCGAATTTTCAGCCTGGCGGCGTCTTGCGAACTCACAGCCAATTTGTTCTCGGGTAGAACTTCCAGGAGCCAACTGTTCAAGCTGCTGTCCGGCTGTCTGTGAAACGGCAGAGTGTAAGAAATGAGCAGAAATCCATCCGAAATATCCGTCTCCAATGGTTGCTGCGGAGGGACTTCCGGCCAGTATACATGGGATTCAGGCACGGAGCTGGAGGCCCGTCTGGAAACTGCGGATCGTGAAGGGAAAATTCCCCCTCGTTCCAGCACCTTCTCGACCTCATCGGAATCGCCGGAAATGCGGAATCCGGAACTCTTCATGTTTTCCAATATGATCGCAAGCATTCCCCGGTAATACGCTTGAACAGACCAGGTCTTTCCGGATTCGTTCTTCGGAGCCTCGAATCCCGGCAACTCCAGACTGGTACCGATCTGGTGTACGATTTCTTCCATGAGCCGGGTCTCCGGAAGAATAGGAATATACCGGCCCTTTTCCGGATCGAATCCTCCGACAACCGGTTTTCGCACGCCAATACCGTTCGCGCTGACTGAAGCAGGCAGGGTGCAAATATCATAGCGTTCAAGATAGGTAGTATCCGGAAGGATATAATCCGCACATGCCGTGGTTTCGGTTATTTCGGTGTCGATCGCCACAAACAGCGCAGGATTGCCTCTTTCGGCAAGTAATTCCGTCACATACGGGTCATGGTACGCAGGGTCCGCTTGCCAGCTCAGGAGAGCTTTCATGGTTTTCGTCTTATCCGACCCGGAAATTTCCTTTATCGCACGCTTGACTGTCGCAATCTCTTCGAGGAATCCGTCTGTTCGAGCGATGAGTCCACCAGTACCCGGTTCCGATCCAACCATGGTATTCAAAGTGTAAACTGCTTTGGCAGCTGTTATGCCATCTTTCCCAGAAAGAATACCTCTCCCCGGCACTGCCGCGGATTTTGGTCCTGCCTGAACCAAGAGATCTGCAACGCGATCGATCAACTGGTGAGAGATTCCGCATTCCCCCGCGAACTCGGCAACCGTTCGGCTTTCCACCATGCTCTTGAGCTTCAGATCCTGAATCTGCTTCACGGACGGATAGCGATCCACAAGGGATCTCATTATGCCGCAAGCAAGCTCCAGGTCTTTTCCGGGTATTACGGGAAGCCATACATCGGCTTTCGAGCCGGACGTAGAGAGTCGCGGGTCCGCAACAGCCCATTTCATGCTCGATTCGCCAACCCTGGCATCTGCAATCTGGCGGGCTATCGACACCAGCGGTATTCCCGAATCCAGCGGAGCATCGCCAAAACTCAGGAGAAACTTGACCGATGCGTAATCCGGTGCCACAAGACCTGTTCCCCCGCCGAACACCGCTTGAATTGCGGCTTTATCGATGTCTTCCGTCATCTGATCGCGATTGCGAAGGAGAACTGCTCCGGGAAAAGCATCCACAAAAGAACGGATGAAATGCAGAGAACCCCAGTCCGCACGTCCTGCGAGAAATCCCACATTCTGACCGGATTGCTTTATCTCTCTGAGCCCTAATACTTTTCCTTCTCCAAACAGATCGCCGCCATCCAGGATTTCCTGGATGGCCTGATCCCAGGAAATGCCAGCCCATTTTGCCGAACCGCGGGGCCCGACTCTCTTGAGCGGTTTTGCTACTCTGAAGGGATTGTACAGGGTTTGGATTCCGCTGCCCCCGATGGCGCAGACTGCCCCCGATCGGATGGCTGCCTCCTGGAGAGATGTATCGAACGGTAAAGGAGATGAAACGGCAACAGGATTGTAAGGATTACCGCCAATCTTGACGAGCGTTCCTTCTGCCACCCTGCAGCATATGCCGCAGTTTCCGAGGCATGCTCCGCAGACCGTGTAAACGTTGCGCACTCCGATGGTGTTTTCCAGAGGATCCACACCCGGAGCGCCTTCGCTGTATTTCGGGACCGATTCGGACGACCCAAGGAGTGTGCATCCCGCAAATAGCGATACACCTCCCATGAGGGTTGCCAATCGGATGAATTCTCTTCTTGTATAGTCCTTCATAGTTTTTTTCGTCAGCTCAGCGGAATATCGAACCCTATGAACACTACGGAATAGCGCATGAGAAACACGCCGCAGATGATCAGAATCGACGCCAGACAGACCCACACTTTATTTTCTCTGGTCCAGGGAACCACCAGAATGCCGAGGGGAACCAGCATTCCCATAATCACTTCACCCCAGAGATAGAGCTTCTCGTGGAGCGCATAAAGGATCGAGGCATGCCCGTCTGCATTGGATACCAGCAGAGTCAACCAGAAGCTGCCATTCCAGAAAAGATCCGTAAGGAGAATCCCGACCATCATCCACCGAAGACTGGTGTACAGCTCCAGCTCCAGCGGCTCCTTTCTGAACCGATCCATGGCCAGAGCCACGACAAAGAGCAGTGCAATCCCGGAAAGTAGAGCGGAAGTAAGAAAGTACCCCGGCATCAGAGCGGAATGCCACCATGCTCTTGCCCGTACAAGGGCGAATGCAAAACCCGTATACGCATGCACGAATATGGCCAGAGGAACGGTAAAGGTTCCCAGGATCTTCGTGATGCGATCGTTCTTCACAAAAATGAAGTAGATATAAACCAGGTTCGCAATGGGGTAGAGTGTCAGCAGCCAGGAACCGTATGAAAGCGCGGAGGTGTTGTTGAAAAACTCGGGTACCAGCGTGTGCCAGAATCGTGTGGGCTGATGCAGATCCAGGATCAGGCAAGCCGGCGCGAGCAACAACAAGAAGAAGGAAATGATTGCCGCAGGGAGAGCCATAGGCTTGAACCGTTTGACTCCGAAAACCGTGGACAACGTGGAAAGGATGAACGACCCTGCAGAAAGACCTGTGAAGTAGAAATATAACGGGATGTAGATCTTCCAGGGAATTTCGTGAGGAACGTTGTACAGAACCGCGGTTTCCATTTACTTATCTTTTCCGTTCTTCCAATAAGAAGCATCCGGGCTCGGTATGCTGCGATTATACTCAATGACCTGCTCTGTGAAATTGTCCGAAAATTTGATTCTGCCGATCAAATCATTGTCGGCTTGAACGTAAAACACTTTGGGATGTGTCCCAAGCTCCGGTTTCAACACTCCCGTAGGAATGGTTGCCAGCTTTTTCGAGAGATCGGATTGAGGATCGTTCATGTCTCCGAAGGTCAGCGCCCGGGAAACACACGCCTCCACGCAGGCAGGCTGTAGACCGTTATCCACGCGGGTAGCGCAGAAATCGCATTTATCGGCAGTGTGGCGAACCGGGTTGAAGAATCTCGCATCGTACGGACACGCTGATATGCACATGCCGCAGCCGATGCATTTTCCGTAGTACATGATGACTACGCCGTCCTCGTCTCTCCGTACAGTTGCCTGAACCGGACATACCTGGACACAGGGAGCAACTTCGCACTGATTGCATAAACGGCGCAGAAACATATTGCTCACTTCAGGGAAGGAGCCTTTCTGGATCCCCTTCACCCAGGAGCGCCAATATCCGAGAGGAACATTATTCTCGCTCTTGCACGCTATGGTGCAGCTATGACAACCGATGCACCGGCGCTGATCTACAATCATCGCCCAGCGCTTGGGCTTCTCCGGGGCGGTCTTTTGGACCGCATCGCCCGTGCGATCGATTCCATACTGTGGTTGCGAGTTGCTGCTCATGCTTTTGCCTTCAAATATCGCGTTAGTAACTCTTGTGGCATTTCAGGCATTCGAATCTGCTAAAGGATTCCTTGCCGTCGTGGCAGTTTCCTGTTGCGCAGGTGGCGCAGGCTCTGGGCACCTCATACGTGATCAAGGCGTTTTCATCGGTCATTCCCGTGAGCGGAACGTACAACGTAGAGGAATCTTTCCCGATGCGGACCTTTCTTTCCGGCGAGTCCTTAAGAGCCCGCAGCGCGAACGTACCGTATTGCTGACTCGCAAACAGCTTGTCGTGGCATGTTTTGCAGTCTTTGTACTTTCCGTTCTGAAACGTCATGTGCGTATAATGCCGAAACTTCACCGGTCCGGGCGATCCAATACCGGAATAAGCAAGATTCCCGCCTCCGTACACGCCGTACAACCCGAGCACGGCAAAGAGAACTCCTCCTGCGACTACCAGGATAAGCACCAATCCCCATGCAGTCGATTGCACTCTCCAGTACGGCGACTGGTCCGGGAGTTTGCGCACATAGTCAAAGATAGCGCTGGATGTGCTTTTATTTTCCGGCAATGGCTTCATAGAAAAGACTGTTTCCTCATGTTCAAGCTTCCGTATTCGGAAGTATTCCTAGCGCACTGTTCCCACGTACGTGGTAGTCCACTGACGACTCTTGACTTCAGGGTTCCCGTAATCCGGAAGCACCATAGGTGACACACGATCCGTTTCGATGCCTGAGGCTTCGAGTTCTTTGTGGTAGTCTCTCACGTGCTGAACGCTGAGTTTGCCTACTTCCGTTCTTGCCTTGGCAAAGGTTCCGGCTGATTTTCCTGCAAGACGTCCGAATACGGTGATGTCCAGCAAGGAATTACCCATGAGCCGGTTCGCTCCATGCACACCTCCGCCGACTTCTCCGGCCACATAGAAACCCTTAAGATTCGTAGCGCCATCCGGGGAATACGCAAGACCGCCATTCTGATAATGGAGCGTGGGATAGATGAGCATGGGCAGTTTGGAAATATCGATGTCGTAGCGCTTGTAAAGGATAAATTTTGCAGGGAATTCGCGTTCGACCGTGCCTTCGCCTTCCAGGAGATCGATCATAGGAGAATCCAGCCATACGCCGTACTTCTCCAGCGGCCCGGGAACTCGAACGCCTTTACCGACCTTCGTGCATTCACGAATGATGCTTGCAGATTCTATGTCGCGAGGCTCGCGCTCGAAAACGAACTGCTCACCGTCTATATTTACCAGGTTAGCGCCTGCGCCCCTGACTTTTTCCGTTATGAGAAGACCTTCCGCCTGCTCGGGAAATACTGCTCCGGTGGGATGATACTGCGTAGCGTGAAGGAATCGTACTCCGACACCCGCTCGATAGCCCATGACGAGCCCGTCGCCGGTCGCTCCGTAGTGATTGGTGGTCATAAAACCCTGCATGTGCAAACGACCGGAACCGCCGGTAGCCATGACCACGGCTTTTGCCTTCACCAGGAAGTACTCTTCGGTTTCGAGGTTGTATAAAACCGCCCCGGAGCACTGGCCTTTCTCATCCAGGAGCAATTCGACTGCCGGGGAAAATTCCAGCACCCCGATGTGCTTGATCCTGTTCCGGCATTCGTCCCGGAGCACCCTCATAATTTCGGCCCCGGTCATATCTCCGGCATAATGCATGCGTTTGCGGCACGTACCTGCACCATGCAAGGTAAACATTTTGCCGTCTTCCCATTTGTTGAACATGCAGCCGAGTTTTTCCAGCCACGCAATGACTTTCGGCGCTTCAGTCACCATGGTCTTGACGAGTTCCGGATCGTTCTCAAAATGGCCGCCGCCCATGACGTCGAGGTAATGATAATAAGGAGAATCCTTCCATGCTTTCGTTGCTGCCTGGATACCACCCTCGGCCATGATAGTGTTTGCGTCACCATGCCTGAGTTTCGTCGCGATAATGACCTGAGCGCCTTGTTCCTGAGCAATGAGAGCAGCAGCAGTACCGGCTCCTCCGCCGCCTATCACGAGCACGTCGGTTTCGTAATGTACTTCGTTCAAATTGATCTTATCGGGATCCACGCGGCTTCGGGCCTCGAATACATCAGCGATTTCCGGTGCGATTGCATAGCCTTTGCTCGGACCTATTTTCAGTTCACGAAGAGCACCGGTTCTAAAGTCAGGGTGGTATTTTTCCAACCTGTCTTTACGCTCGTCCAAAGTGAGAGCTCGAAATTCCTGGCCGGCTTTCTTACGAGCAACTCGTTCAGGCCGCGTTCTGTCAACGTTCTTGATCAGTTCCATCAATTCCTGGGGATATCCCATGTTTCGCCTCCGGTTTTCGGACTTATAAGCCCGATAAGCCGTAATATGTGAAGAGTTCCACCGGCCGGATCGAAATGCCTCATCGCCGGCCCGTTCTCTATCTCAGAGAAAACGCTTGTCGTCAGGTTCCCACATTTCGTCCGCGGTATGCGGCTCCATTTGACGTTCCACGTAAAGCTTCCGAAGCGTTTCGAGGTCTGTAGTCATGAGCTGACGAAGCGGCTCTTCGTAGCGACCCGATTCGATCCGACGGAGCATTTCCGGCAGATGCGGCGCCTGCGGTGTAAGGTATTTCCCTGTCATTCTGCGGCACAGCATCGCAATATGGTATTGGGCCAGCTCAGCCGGACATCGGGATGTGCAAATGCCACACATAACACATGAAAATGAGAGATCGGCAGCCTTGGCAACGTCCCCGCGAAGCGCAGCGGAAATGTATTCCATTACCGGAACGTCCATGGGACAGGATTTCGTGCAGGTGTTGCATCCCATGCATTTGGCCAATTCCGGATAGAGCTTCAGTAATGTTTTCGTATCGGGAGTAATCTCTTCAATGTCATAGATGGCCCTGTTTGCCGGGAAAAAGGGCACCATGGCGATGTACATGTTCGGCTGAACCACCGTCTGACATGCGAGTCCCACGTAAATCTTCGGACTATCGGGAAGCCTGTAAACCGTCGCACATGCTCCGCAAATTCCGCCTCTGCATCCACAACTTCGGATGAGCTGATATCCGGCGTATTCAAAAGCTTTTTGAATAGTTAGCGTGCTGGGGACATTGTACCGTTTTCCCATGATAAAGATCGGTACCAGATCTGTTCTTTCAGTCTGTACTGCCTGAGTATCCTGGACGGTTTCCGTTTGCACAGCCGTTGACATTTCTTCAATCCTTTCTCAATCCGACTCGTCGCTTATCGTGCAATGAACACGCCTATGACCAATCCCAGAATCAGCGCGATAATCGCCATAAAATAGTTATCCAGCGCCGTAATGCGAGGTGCAGGCTGAATCGTCTCGGGAATCACTTCATCTACGATGTAATCTTTGTAAGCGGTATCCACTTGCGGACATGCAAGCACGCATGAATAACACTGCTCGCAATCTTCTCCCACGCATGCTTCAAGTGCGAAGGAGGTACGCTGCTCCGTTTTTTCGAAACGGCTGGGATCTTTGCGCAACACCGGACAGGAATCGATACAGTTGCCGCATGCAAGGCAACCCTTGTCACCTGTGATATCGCATTCCACATCGGTCAGATAGAGCCGATGATACGGTTCCATTCCTTTGGAGAGCAGCCTGAAACGGGCTACGGGCGGCTCTTTTTTGTCGAGTATTATATCTGCGACTTCTCGGTTAATCTTGTCTTTAGATTCGTCTCTCACAGTTGGCATATTATTGTGCTCCTGCTTTGCCTCCCACTGTCGTGAGTCCGTCGTGGGCACTCCAAAGTCCCTGCTCACGAACTGAGGCCAAAGACTGGTCTTGAGCTTTTTTTCTGTGTTGCTCGAAATATTCCCGCGTCATGCTCGGATGGCATTTCAGGCAATCTTCGTATACCTTTCCGTTCCGGCAGTCTGCCAGGAATATCTTCGTCTTATAATGAATCTTTCCATTGTGGCATCGTCGGCAGCTTAATTCCGACGGGAAAGCCACCATCCAACGGGGATTGCTTGACAATCTTTCCCAGGCGTTCTCTTTTGCAGCGGCAAAGCGCTGGTTCGTCATGGGAAGCATCTGACCGCTGCGATACGCGTGTGCAGCACCCGTGTGACAGGAATCGCACGCAAGATGGTTTACTTCTGTGTACGCAACGGATTTATCAGCTACTTTTTGGTCTTTGTATCGTTCGTGGCACCGGGCGCACGTATCGTCTCTGGCAATCACGTGTTTTCTGTGATCCATAACGAGGCCGATCTTCTGCAATTCCGGCGGCAGGTCCTTCACCTGAACGGCTTTTCTGTTGATTGCCGCAAGATGACAATACTGGCAATTCTCACTGGGAATCCTCGTACGGTTGAACAAACCGGAAGTCTGAGAACTCCGCGGGTCCAACTGGGGCACGATATAGCTGACGGTATGGAGTAGACCATCCAACCTGGAGCCAACCGTCCGGGCGGCTCCGCCCTTCATATGGCATGATGCGCACGCTATCAGCTCGTGCGAGAAGCCTTTTTTCTCCTTGCTCAATCTCGCTTTCATGAAATCGCTGTATGCCGCTTCCTGCGTGTGACACATCATACAGGTGGAGCTTTGGACCGAGAATTCCCCAAGGCCGGCCACCACGACTACGAGAGCCACGACAGCCAATACGTACCAGTACCAGGAAATTCTGCCCATCAAGCGGACTCCGTTTTTTCTTTGAGCTGACCACCGCTTTCACCGAGCAACTTTTTTTGCTCCCGTGAAGCCATGTAAGCAGCGGAAATGACCATTGGCCCTGAATTCCCGATAGGACATTTTGCAGCGCATCTCCCACAGCCTACGCAATACTTGGAAAGCTCCATGACTCGGTCGTAATCTCCCAACCTGGTCAGCAGAACCAATCCCATGGGCATCTGAACGCCTTCCGCTTCCTTGACCGGGCATGCGCCGACACAGGTGGCACAGTTGTAACAGTTGATGCTGCGGCCCGTACCGGGTGTCAGCATGGACTGGAGCGCATATTCAAAGACAATGAAACCCGCGAACAAAATGGCCAACGCATTGAGCGTCACCCGGCTCGGAGCCTTGCCGATGAATGTTGCAAGGAAGAGCCTTGAAAACAGATTATATTCCGGGTAATTCGGTATGCCCTTTGACAATGCGTCTTCCACAGCGTCAGCGTATCCGGTGAGGCTTACTGTAGCTCCTCGGTACAAACTCGGCTGAGCCGGAGCTTCCAGTTTTCCCTTTTCTAAGAGTTCCTTTCGGAATGCCTCTATATCGTTATCTTCAACGGAGATGGCATCGGGATACGTCAGAGTTCTCACGTCGATAATCCGATGATCTTTCACATCTACCCGCACGGTCATAAGACCTCTGAAGCCTTCACTGGACCCGGTGTAGCTTCCGTCTGCAACGAGTTCAATGCCATTACCCCACGGGCTGGTCGATTGGCGCAATATATCGATATGTTCCACGTTCACTCTGGTGATTCCGTATCCGATGAGGATGCACACCAAAACTGCAGCGAGTCCCGCCAGCTTACGGCTTCCGGTACGCTGATAATCCCTTCCCCACATGATTCCCAAAATCAGAAAAAACACCAAAAACAGGATGAACCGGGCGCTCGGAAAAAGAACGGCTACCAATGCCATGTAGAATACCAGACGAGCATCTCTCGAGCGTACCAACTGCCAGAGGAAACCGGCCGGATTATCCCATAGCTTTGACAACATCATCTATGAATTCCTTTCCGACCAATCCCTGCGCCAACGCGTTCTGCAACGAGTGATTGGGCACAATCCCCTTGGACATGGCCAAGCGTGTGTCCTCCTGCATGGTCGCAAACATCTGCGGTAAAGGAAGATACTGCACGCAATAGCTCTGACAATTGCCACATCTGATGCACTTGAGCCCGCCGTTCCTGATGAACCGGTCGTAATCGCCGACTCTTCCGGCAACCACGAGTTCGGCCTGAAATGCTATGCCTACGGGACATCGATCCTGAGTCGCGTAACAAGCCCGGCACTCGTAACAATAAATAGTGGCCGGGTTACCCCGCAAAAGCGGTTTCACAATCGTCGCAAGAAGTGCTCCCACAATACCGAAGAGCGAGATACGATCCAGATTTTGAGTCCAACCCCGGTCCTTCAGATTCGTAAAAAACTGGTACCGGTGTATGCCCGGTAACACCATCGGCTGATCGGGATCTTCCCGCTTACGTTGTACTGATTGTTGTTTGTCTTCGGCCATTTCTCAGCTTTCGGTCAGTGAGGCAACATTGCAGCCATCAAGAGCCCCGCAATTAAGCCACCTGCAGCGCCCTGCAGCAACTCTTTCGGGGAACTCATGTCCAACGCCCACGCGATGATGACGCCAGATAAAGCTCCCACAAATAAAAACATAACCCACGTCAGCACAGTTAACCTCGCTGAAAGCGATCAAAGAAGTAAGACCGGGGAAACCCTTCTTGTAAGAAGTGTTTCCCCAAGCCCCTTCCCAAGAACTTCTAGCATTCGCCTGAACGCTGGTTTTTCCAAAACCAGCATTCAGGCGAGTGTTAAAAGTTTTTTGGAAGGGTTTGGGGAACCTTTTTTACAAAAAAGGTTCCCCAGATCTTTCTGCTTTGATGCATTTG
Organism: Desulfomonile tiedjei DSM 6799; assembly: GCF_000266945.1. Lineage (NCBI taxonomy): Bacteria > Pseudomonadati > Thermodesulfobacteriota > Desulfomonilia > Desulfomonilales > Desulfomonilaceae > Desulfomonile > Desulfomonile tiedjei. The sequence goes on along the minus strand of NC_018025.1, from coordinate 5,218,503 downwards.
CATCGTTTACCGGACGCCCTGTATAGCTTCGCCGGTCAGTGTTGCGCTCATACGGGCTGACAGGCGGGCGGGCACCATAAGTGCGATTAATGCCGCGGCGGTAGTGCCGCCGGCGATTCCCTGGAGAATAGCTCGGCTATCCAGCTCGAAGAGCGAAAATGCGATTATTCCGCCTGTTATGGCTCCGCTTAATATGAAGCCACCCAGTTGCAGGAAGAAGTTATGCGATGAATCCGAGTTGAACAGTTTGCTTCCCAGGAAGATGAACAGGACGTTCACGCCTACAATTGCGAGCGTAAACTCTCCTATGACAATGATATCTTTCATGAAGGCCGGATTCCCGGGCTCGAATACCGCCAGATTGAGAAACTTCATGTAAATGGCTGCCAAAGGAGCCATAATCGCCATGGAAGCGAAGGTGTAAGCGCCTTTGATGAAGCCTGTTTCAGCCCGCATGGTTCCTTCACCCATCATTCCGCCACCGCCCAAGGGAGACGGACCGCACGACGTGGTAGCATTGATGATGAATGCAGCCATCATAATGGCGAGCTGGGACCAATCGAGAAAGGCGAATTTTGCCGGTCCGAACAGATACAGCACAGGGACCAGGGCAGCAACGAGAATTCGAGCGCACGAAAGCGGCAGAATTGTCTGGAACTGCACGAAGATGGCCAGCATGCCCGCTATTCCGAGGAAAGGAACATTCACGAGACTGTTCAGGATGACTCCCAGAGCGTCGAATCCGCCCGTTGCAGCCAATGCTCCAGCAGCGAGAAATCCTGCAGCCATAGCTGTCACGGGCAGGAGAATAATTCCTTCCATGAGATCCTGCAGCCGTATTCTGCACACCACGATCATCACGAGAGCGCCCACCACAAGCACCGTCTGGACGGGCATTTTCCCGAAAGGCTGAAAAATGGCAACAAGAAGCGACAGGACAAATATCACGAGCGCAAGATACCCCGCGGTAGGAGCAATTATCTCGGGTTCAGTTTCTGCTGCTATTCGAAGTGGTGAATCTCTGAGGGATACGTCATTCGGGTAAAGTCTCTGGCTGACAAACTTCAAGAATAGAGCGACGATTGCGGTGCCCATCATAAGCGCAAACGCTTGCGGGGCACGAAGAATTCCGTCCGAAGCGGTCGCGAAATGGCTGCCCAGGAATCCTTCTCCGATCTGGCCGACACCGCCGATAGGGGACGGTCCGCACGATCCCATAGCGTTCCTGGTGAATGCTCCAATGAGAACGATCAGTTGGGACTTCGTGAGAAGCCCCAGCCCGCCTTCGAACCCGAAGGTAAAGAGCAACGGCAACAATGCTGCAGCGAGAATGCGACCGCAGGGCAGAGAAGAAATCACTGGTAAGTTTATAAGGACTACCAGCGTGCCAACCAGTCCAATAGGGCTTCTCCGTAAATATCCGAGCAGAACCTTGAGAGCCTCGAAACCGCCGGATGCCTTCAAGCCACCCGCAAGAAATAGTCCGGTGAGCAATGCCGTAATGGGGTGCAAGATTATCCCACCCAGGAACTCGTTCGGCAACAGCATGACCGAGTCCCAACCCCAATAGGCATAGCGAAAGATACCGCCTACGATCAGGCACAGCACCGTGGAAAGCACCAGTACTGTCTGAACGGGAGTCCGTATATACCCGAACAGTGTGAGCAGCATGAGCCCAAGAAATATGATCAGCGTGAGGTAACCGAGAATCTCCAAGAAATGCTCTCCGTTCGGATTAAGTTCAACTGATAGTGCGGCTTCTGCACAGACGGTTGTTCTCCGCGGAATTCGTGCTGCATCGTTTTCTTCGGAACCACGGAAGATCCGCGACATATCCGTTTCGGGACGCACAGACCCGCACGTCATCTCCTATTTTTAGCCGGCCGATGCATGCGGTGCAGAAATTGAGGTTCGCGTCTATTTCACGACCTTCTTCCAGACGCACCCTTACGGCAAACATGGGCGCCAGTTCACCAAGTCCGGTATTGTCCAAGGCGACAATAGTCCCTCGCGTGCTTCGAAGAGCACGATAAATCTCCGCAGCCACAAATACCATGACGAGGAAAAGAATTGTTATCTGTTCGATATCCATCTTTTACCGTTCATCAAACTGTTTGATAAGCATTCGCTTTTGCTAACCCAATTTGGCCGGCACGGAGGCCGGCCGCCACCGGTTAAGTGGGGCCCGGCGTCCCTGTCGGACCAACGGGGTTTGTCTATCTATTCGCGAAATGGCATGACATCGTGAATCAATTTTTCGCAAACACCTGAATTCGGCTGTTTCCATTATCTGCGACGAACAGTTTGTCAGTTGTCACTGCCAGTCCTGTGGGGCTTTTGAATTCATCCGGTCCGGAACCCTGTTTTCCATAAAGTGCCCGAACAGTCCCATCTGTTCCGAATTTTTGAATTCGGTGATTTCCCGTGTCCGCGACCCAAATATCGTCTGAAGCGTCGATTTTCATACCTTGAGGCATTCTCAACGAACCCGGCGCAGTGCCATCTTTGCCGATCGACTTTACAAACTGCAGGTTCTTGTCGAAGATTTTGACCATGCCGTGTTTGCTGTCCAGAATCAGTATTTCACCTTGACTGTTGACTCCAACAGCAGTCGGCAAACGAAACTGATCGTTCGCGTCGCCAAGTTCTCCGATTATTGCCTCGACCTCGCCGTTCCGGAAGATCTGCACTCTGTGATTTCTCGTATCCGCAACAAAGAGGCGTCCGTCAGGTGCAACGAATACTCCTTGCGGAGTTGCAAAAGACCCTCCGATGGAACCGATAGAACCTATTACGGACTTGAGTTTTCCTGTGGAATCGAACACCTGAACTCTGCAATTGTTGGAGTCAGCCACGTACACGGACCCGGCTGAATCGATGCTAAGCCCTTTGGGGAAATTCAAGAAACCTGCATGAGAGCCCGGGTCGCCAAACGACGCAACTTGCTTCAAATCGCGGTCCAGTCCGATCACGCGATAATGGGCAGGATCGCTCACAAGAAGGTTTCCGTCCGGCATCTGAGCGAGATCGAAGGGTCCCATCAGATCGGGGGATTTCGACCCTGACTTTGATCCGTATCCTGCGGCATGTAAGGGAATGGTGGAGAGCAGGGAAAAAACACCCACCATACCGACAGATTTGATGAATTCACGCCGCCTCATGGCGCATGGCTCCGTTACAGTCGGCTCAACGATCCGGCTTTCGAAAAATCACCCTTTTCGGAAAGCCTTCACATGGAGTGTAAGCTAAGCGATGGGAATGGAAACAATTATAGGAGCGGCAACCCTCCGCGTCAAGCCGAAACCGGATCTTTCCGGAAACTTCGAGTCAGTTGGCAAATAGGCCTCTTTCTCGTCAGTTCCGGAATCGGTCATAGCAACTCCTAAGTTGGCGTCCGATCGAAATAAGAGCATTGGTGGGTGGCGGCCTCCGTACGGCACGTCTACGATATGATTAACGATATCGACAGAATGGACCGGCAGAGACGTCGATTCCCCACCAACAAGTTATGTTTACGCGCGGGCTAAACGTCAGAATTCTTGACAATCGTTTCATGCATCTCAGGCGAAACGCAAGATCTGATCCACGGAATCCCGATCGCTTCGGAACGTGGCAGCAGGTTTGGAATCATCCGGATACCCCACTGCTATTCCGATGACGACCTTCTTGTCCGCTGGAATTTCAAGGACACTCTTGACGATATCCGGAAAGTGCATGGACGCGGCCAGATAGATCGTTCCAAGCCCCTCCTGGAGAGCGGCATAGCAAAAGGTCGTAGCTATGGAGCCGATATCCAGGCAGGAATACGGCTCATTCAACTTGCCGTCGATAATAAAATACGCAACGCACGGTGCGCCAAAGAACCGGTACATATTGAGATAATGCTGAATCCGAGCATCCTTGTCGTCTCGTTCAATTCCCATATGCGTGAGAAGGGCTCTTCCCAGGTCCATGTATCTTCTCTTGTATACATCGGAGAACTCTATGGGCATTTCTATATTAGGCCGTGGAGGAGCCCCTCTGCGTCCTTCTTCATAAAACCGGTCCGCGAGTGTTCGGCATTTGTCTCCGTCCGCTATAACGATTTCCCATGGCTGGGTGTTGCCCCACGATGGTGCCCATCGGCAGAGTTCAGTTGCCCTGACGATCGCCTCCCGCGACACGGGAGTTGGAAGAAAAGCGCGAATGCTTTTCCGCTCTAGAACCGCTTTTGTGAGTTCCATACCATATTCCTCCATCATGTTTGAGTAATTGGATACAATGCGCAACGACGAATTTCGGTCCACGATCCGGAACGTTCTTCCTTCGATGTTGCCGGCCGAGATTACTGGAGAAAGAGATTGCCAACCTGAAGGAAAAACTTCTCCAGGATTATTCGTTGTAGCACCCGCTAAAAATAGCATCAACGGAAATCCTGCGCGTGAAGATTTTTTCAGGAAAATAGCTGCGCCTTCGTTATTATCTTGATCTTGTGATGAACGACGATTGATGATTCATTGATTGAGCCACCAGGCTTGAAGGGTTACACTTGAAGACTGAAGTTCGACAGTCCAAGGAGGTGAACCCATTTTGAGCAAGTTCACTCTGCTGAACTGAGATAAACAATTCTTTTCGATTTACAACATTTCGTGAATAAGGTAGATCAGTAGACTGATCTACGTGTGTCTTTCATTCACTGAATTATTCCCCCCAAGGAGGATGGAACATGGCTTTTTCGTTCCGCGGACGAACGATCAGCAAAGTGGGCGTAATCGGCTCCGGCCAAATCGGCCCGGATATAGCTCTTCATTTTGTTAAGGTTCTACACGCCTATGATGTCCAGGTCATTGTGGTGGATGTGGCAGAGCAAGCCTTGGAAAAAGGCAAGGCGAAGCTGTTCAAGAAGATCGACAAGGGTGCTGAGACCGGCGCTTTCAAGCCCAAGGAAGTCGATGGCATGAAAAGCCACGTGGTGTTTACTTCCGATTACGGTCAGCTCAAAGGAGCAGACCTTGTCGTGGAAGCGGCAACTGAAGACTTGCCCTTGAAACGCCGAATTTTCCATCAGATTGAAGAACTGGTCAGCGCAGATGCCATTCTCACCAGCAATTCCTCACATCTGGAACCGGAACGCATATTCGAAGAATTGAAGCACAAAGGCCGCTCCTTGTGTACCCATTATTTCTTCCCGGCTGAAAGAAATCCAGCCCTGGAGATCATTCCCGGAAAGGATACGGACCCAGAGATTACCGAGCTTATGATGCGTTTCTACGAGGCAATCGGCAAATTCCCTATCCACGTTGGTTCGAGATACGGCTATGCCGTGGACCCCGTGTTCGAAGGGCTGCTTCTCGCGTGCGTTCAGTGTGTGGATGCAGGGTTGGGTTCCACGAAAGAGGTGGATGCCGTCGCTTCGAAATGTCTCGGCCTGACCGTAGGCCCCTTCACCGCGCACAATCTGACCGGCGGCAATCCGATTACCGCTCACGGTCTCGGAGACATGCACGAAAGACTCAATCCCTGGTTCAGGGTTCCGGAAAGCCTTAAACAGATTGTAGCATCCAAAGGTAACTGGGAAGTGCCTGGCAGAGGGGAAAAAATCGACATCGCTCCAGAGAAGGAAAAAGCAATCGCTGAAGAACTGGAAGGCGCATACTTCGCTATCGTATGCGACATGCTGGACGCGGGAATCATCACCACCAGCGATTTCGATCTTCTCATCAGTGTTGCGCTCGATATGAAGCCTCCGTTCACATTCATGAATTCCCTTGGTATAGATAAAGCGCTGCAGCTTGTGGAGGATTTTGCGAAAAAGTACCCCGACATGCCTGTGTCGAAAACATTGAAGGAACAGGCTGCTTCCGGAAAACCATGGGAAGTGCTGGACGTCCTTTTCGAGAAAAAAGGAAACGTCGGACTCATCACTATTCGCAGACCGAAAGCTCTGAACGCTTTGAATAGTAAAGTCTTCAAGGAATTGGATGCGTACTGCGAGATCATCAAGAATGACCCGGAAATAAAAGCTGCCGTGCTGACGGGTTTCGGAAACAAAGCATTTGTCGCGGGAGCAGATATCAAAGAAATGGCGGGACTCACCGACCCGGCACAGGGAGAAGCTTTCGCCCGCAAAGGTCAAATTTCGTCAGCCAACCTGGAGAAGATTGGAAAACCGGTCGTAGCAGCGATGAACGGTCTAGGCCTGGGAGGCGGATGCGAAATAGCCATGTGTTGCACGGCACGAATCGCTCCCAAAGGCTTGAGAATGTTCGCAGGCCAACCTGAAGTGAACCTGGGTCTCATTCCCGGAATGGGTGGTACGCAGCGATTGCCGAGGCTCATAGGGTTTGAAAAGGCTGCGGAGATGATAAGGACAGCAGGTCCCATCTCTTCCGAGCAGGCTCTGGAATACGGCCTTGTAACTGAGCTTGTTGAAGGCGACGTGCTTGTCCGCGCAATCGAACTGGCTCGAGAACTGGGCGAAGGCAAGACAAAAGTGAAGATGATGGAAATGGGACCTCTATCGAATGTCCCAGATAAACTGCCGGATGTGGATATCGGCCATCTATCCCGCGCCATAGACAAACTGGCAGTCCAGGCAATTCTCGAAGGCGGCAGCATGACCCTGGAAGATGGGCTCAAGAACGAAGCCAAGCGTTTCGGCGAGTGCTGGAAGACTGAAGACAACCGCATCGGATTGCAGAATTTTGTTGAAAAAGGAGCACGGTCCAAAGCCCCGTTCGTGCACAGATAGGGAATTCAGCAATCAGACAAGAAATTTCGGGGAGGAACTTCTTGTAAGAAGTTCCTCCCCGAACCCCTCCTCAAGAACTTTTGGCACTCGCCGAAACCCAATTTCCTTGCAGGAAATTCGGATTCCGGCGAATGGTAAAAGTCTCTTGGAGAGCGTTTGGAAGGACATTCTCTACCAAGAACGTCCTCCCAACATTCCCCTTTTTGAATGCCAAAAGATGGGGTCAGTCTGCCACACGTTTCGCGTCTGAAGTTTTTCGAAATTCATCCACCGACTCGGGTCATTGCGAGCAGTCGGACTAAATCTTGATCGAACGGCTTGTATGCTAGAGTCATCGATGGATGCCAGCGCAACCGTGATTCGCATGGATTGATTAACCGTAGAGGCAGTATGCACGTCACCACTTTCACAACATCGATAGACGACCGTTATTTCGAAGATTACGTACCCGGCGCTGCCTATGAATGCGGCTCCATTGCAGTGGAAAAACGTGAAATTCTGGAGTTCGCCAACAGGTTCGACCCGCAACCGTTGCACACCGATGAAGAAGCAGCCGAAAAATCAGTGTTCGGGGGGATTATTGCCAGCGGCTGGCATACAGCCAGTCTCATGATGCGGTTGTTCGTCGAGCATTATTTATCACGGGTAGCAAGTCTCAGCTCACCGGGAGTAGACGAACTCCGTTGGCTGAAGCCGGTTCGGCCTGGCGATGAGCTTTTCCTTCGCGTCACGGTCATGGAAACTATCCGCTCACGGTCCAAGCCTGACAGAGGTGTTGTCCGATCGTTCATAGAAGTGAGAAATCAGCACGATGAGATCGTAATGACTATGAAGGCACTGAATTTATTGGGCTGCAGGTCGATTCCGTGAGATGCGCTGGTCTTATGTTCAACCAGCCAACCGTTTCTCAACCAATCCTCTAAAGACATTTTCGTCTCCGATGAGAAAGATTTTCGGATCTCGAACAACCGAGGTTAAGAAATGATGGCCTCCAGCGATTTTTGTGGAGAATTCCTTCAAAGGATAAACGGAAGGGTTCACTTCCCGCCCCATAATTTGCTGGGCGGGCATCAGCAAATCAACAATTTCAGAAAGTTTCGCTTCCCCGACGAAAAGCACATCCACGTCGCTGTCAGCAGTTTCAGTTCCTTTTGCAAAGGATCCATAGATGAATGCGAAAGTTATCCGTTCTGATAAAGGTGCTAAGGCTTGTCGAAGAATATCGGCTATCCCGGCCGTCTTGACCATAAGAGATCTGAGCTCCGGGAAAATAGCTGATTTAGGATTAGCTTGAAAATAGACGTGATTTCCTTGTTTGCGCCGCACGACTAATCCGGCGTTGACGAGATTTTCCAGTTCACGCTGAACTGCTCCTCGCCCCATGTTTACAGATCGTTCGATCTCGCGGAAATAAAACGAGGTGTCACTATGACAGAAGAGGAGAGACAAAACAGAAGAACGAACCCTCCCGAATAGTGCGGAGCTAAGACTGGTTGGTACTGTCCCCATAATAGGGCTGATCATACCCGAAATGGGGACATGATAGCAAACACAATTTTTGGAGTGATAGGGGGCCAGAGAGTTCAAGCCAAAAAATCAACGAAATGTTATGCTCAGCCGCTCGAATCTTCTTCGCTCCGTGTTTGGTCATAACGGAAGGCAGGCCGCTACCGGGGCATGCAGTACGGCGTCTCATGAATCCGCTCCGTTTCATTCGTATCTAGAGCATCCTTTGGAAATACACCACGTCAAAAATTCTGCCTTTTTTCTCAACGACATTCCGAAACCGTCCAGCTTCCGTAAAACCGTTCTTCAAGTGAAAGCGGATACTTGCTTCGTTCAATGAAGACACGCTTGCAAGCACTGTTCTCAGATTCTTATTCTTTCCTTCCGCAAGGAGATGCTCGAGAAGAGCCTTGCCGATGCCTTTCCGTGTTGTATCGGGCTTGAGAAAGTATGTTATCTCTGCTGTCCCCGAGAACGTGGGAAGCGGGTTGTAGGGACGGAGCATGCCAAATCCGACGGCGTGCCCTTCCGAGTCTAGAACCGCTACTGCCGGATAGCCGCGACACGTTTCCAAGAGATGATCGAAAAAGGAATACGGGACGGCTTGTTCAGGGTATGCGGCAAAGCTGTTTTCAATGTAATAGTTGAATATGTCGACGATCTCTTCACGATATTGCGTTGTGAGAGCAGAAAGATTCATCTTCATTCCCTATCCTTTCCTTAAATGGGGACACCTGTGGAGTCTTGTGGGAGGAGTTGCCATATCAATTGGCTTTTCTTCTCACAATCTGGAAGGCTGGAGGTATCCTTCGCTCCGGACGACGCAAAGCCGTCTAATCACTCCGCTCAGGACACTCCAGCCTTATTTCCATAACTGCGAAATAGTATCAATCTTCGGAGATGATTTTCCGAAGTTTTTCCAATTCATGAAGGGTTTCATTGACGAGCAGATAAAGCACTGAGTCTCCTTTGCCCTGGACACCCGGTTCCTCCAAGAAACGGCCTTTCAGTATTTTTCGCGTGATGAACTCCACCTGTTCTTCATTGAGTCCCGGTAACTCGAATTCCGTAATGAGTTCGCCTGGAAGCGGAGGAACGCTTTTCAATTCCTTTGTAATTCTGCCTTTTTTCATGAGGAGAACATGCGGCGCTCCGAAATCGGCCCAATACAGATCTACTTCCCTGCCTTCTTCGGCTGTTCTTGCGCGATAGAATCGAACGAACATGGACCTAATTGCCGGCGTCTCCGGAGTCGGATGTGTCCTGTCGCGGAGCAGGAGCTTCCCGGGTCGGAACTGTGTGGGTGGATTCAGAGTAACGTCTTATCACGTGGACTGCAGAAGCTTCTGCGCCTTTATCGGCGTAGATGAACATGCCCTGTTTCGATATACCCCTGCCTTGTTGAGGAGTGCCATCATCGGGTTTCATTCTTAATTCCTGTCCCTGATACCGTACGGTCATGGTATCTCCGTCTTTCTTGACAATCTGAGGCCCGGGCATTGCAGAACATGCTGAAATGAGGAAACCAACCGCAAATCCTGCGATTGCCAGCTTCCCATGTCCGTATCGACTCAAATACAACAACTTCAATAACCTCGCACAAAACTGTAACATCAAGTCAATTTTATCGCAAGAACAAATTGAATAAACTAGCTGTTTCAGCTTACCGCTAATGGTTGGATAGTGCGTTGCCGGGAAATGCTCCCGGCAATCTCATTCAATGTGGCAGTTGTGGAAGGACTTATAAGGGCATAGTCATATTCGAGCCGTAATCCTTGTCTGTCGGCCGTATGTCATAAAGCTGCTCCACTTTTCGAAGCGGATACGGCTTATGATTCAGGGCATCGTAGATTTCGGTCAGCATTGAAACAAGGTCATATGTCAGAGACCATCCCGGATAATCACTCTCGAAACGTCTGCAGTCCGTGATCCACCATTTGTGGTCGCCAATTCTGTTCTTCTCGGAGTACATCCAGTTCAACGGACGACCGGTAATCTCTTCGCACACTGAAATGGCTTCCAATACGGAGCAACTGCTCGACCGTCCTCCTCCGAGATTGTAGACCCTACCTCCATGGAGAGGGCTGACGAAGAAATGCCAAAAGGCGTTTACCAGGTCGTACGCGTGCAGGTTGTCTCGGACCTGTTTGCCTTTGTACCCGAAAACCGTATATGCCTCGCCGCTCATGGCGCACTTCATCAAATAGGATAAGAATCCATGGAGTTGTGTGCCGGCCTGATCGGGACCTGTGAGGCATCCGCAACGAAAGCTCACGGTGTTGATGCCGAAATAGCGGCCGTATTCCTGCACGAGAATGTCCGCAGCAGTTTTGGAGGCCCCGAAAATGCTATGCAGGGAACGATCGATGCTCATGGTCTCATCTATCCCGTGTTCTGCGTACACGTGATTCTTCAGCTCCCATCTGGACGGACATTCCACGAGAGGAAGGCAGTTCGGGGTATCACCATAAACTTTATTTGTGCTTGTGAATATGAAAACTGCTTCCGGACAGAATTTTCGAGTCATCTCCAGGAGACTGAGCGTTCCATTTGCATTAATGGAGAAATCAGCAAACGCGTCACGTGCAGCCCAATCGTGTGATGGTTGAGCAGCGGTATGGATGACTACGGATATATCGGTGCCGTAATGGGCAAAGATCCGATGTAGACTGTCCAGATCTCGAATGTCGATATCAAAATGCGTGTATCCGTCTACTGTGGTTTCAAGTAATTGACGGTTTCCGAAAGTGCTTGCTTCTTCACCGAAGAAAGCTTTTCGCATATTGTTGTCAATACCGACTACTATTAGACCTTTACTCGCAAACCATCTCACCGCCTCACTGCCGATGAGCCCAGCCGACCCCGTAATAATTGCCACACTCATAATAATTCACCTTTCTCAATTACAGCAATTGACTGACACAGGAAAGCTCTTCCTATTTCTTAATTACAATTTGCATTCAAAATCCCCCCATTTCCCATATGCGCTAACTTAGAGTGTTCTAGATTGGTTGTTCCGGAGGAACAACTGAAAATAGGCCGGCGATTCATCGCCGGTTAAGGAAAAACATAATAATTTCGAGTCCCAGAGGGACGACTGATACACAAATTCCCGGCAATGAATTACCGGGCTATTTTCTTTTGTCCCTTCGGGACAAAGAATTGGAACAACGTTGGCGCTTATGCTCCACTCCTCCTTTATAGAGGACGGTTAGAGGGGGTTCTTGTCTAACTTTGAAAGCAAATTGATATAATTCATTAATTCCTTAATAATTCAGCAGTAATTCTCATCTCAAGTCACTGTAAACAATGACTACTTCAGATACTATTTTTATACTCCACTATTTCAATTCCGTGCACATTGAGTTGTTTTGAGTATACACTTCCTGCGCGGTTTTGCCAAGTCACGCTCTGTGTGCGTCCCAAAAACTTAATGTACGGAGGAAACCCCCGGTTCAGGAACTCGGGGGTTTTCATATTCAGCTCTCTTAGCCTTCTTTGTACAAAAATACGTATTCCCCGTCATTTACTAATACGGAAATACGAGCCCCTCGAGACTGGGCATAGGTCACCCAGCTTGGAACATCGTTTCCACAGCCACAAACAATTGCGGGGGAATGTTTCCACTCTTTCTTATCAAACCAGGCAAGAAGCATTGGAGAAGCTGCTAATTCTCGCGCTTTACCATCTGCCATACGTTTTGCACGATCAAATGTCAATGCGGAACCGTCTATCGCAATGTCAACCGGTCCCGGCAGCATGTCACGTTTTACCGGTCTAGAATCTATCATGGCGTACCTCGTCAAACCATAACGAGCTCCGTCCCTCTTCCACAAAGGACAGCATCCCCACATAATTTTTGCTAAGGAACAGACCCTGAAGCCTGCTCCATAATCATGATAAGAAAATAAGTTGCAGAGTGTTATCGGTCAAGTAGACGCTTCTATTCAAGTTTTCCGGGAGGCAAAGAAGTCCGTAAGAGAGAACTGTCATATAATCGACTACATTGCTGAACGGTTGTCTGGGGATGCTCCGAAATGTGAGATCATTGACTTTCCCCATTCTATCCGGTACCGTACCACTAAATGGTATCGCATGGTTACATCGGAGCACAAAGGCCCGGGTAAAGAGATAGCCGCGGTTTTTATAGGACGATTGTCTCTGATTGATACAGTTTTATTGCTGTGTTAATTGCATTGAGGTGAAGATAATTGCTATGAACGGTCACTTAACCAGAAGAGATTTCTTTGGCGCTACCGGGATCATCGGTTTCAGTTTGTATTTTTCTGCTGATACGGAAGCTCAAACACATCGCAAGACAAATAAGAAGGCCCCCGCTGCAAACGATATTTTTTCCGTGATCAAACAGGATCATTCGGAATTTCTCAAGACGCTGAATCGGATGGAACATGCTTCCGATCCCCGGACACGCGGTCAGGAATTTACCTTTTTGCGCCAGTCTCTGCTTCCTCACGCAAAAGCCGAGGAAGTCATTCTCTTTTCCGTAATCCAGAATCAGAACACGAGGCTTAAAGCGGAAGAAGAACACTACATTATGGAAAGAATCATCATCGACATGAAAAATACCCAGCTTGTGGATGAAAGATGGCCTGCGAAACTCAGCGTTCTGAAAGACATACTCGACCGCCACCTGAGAGAAGAGGAGAATTCGATTTTCAAGATGGTAAAAGATTTTGTATCGAAGAATCAAGCGGCAGAAATGGCAAACCGATTTGTCGCTATGAAGCAGGAACTTCAGGGGGCCGTGCAGTAGCTTGTTTGTCTTTTTTCATTCTTCTGAATCCAGGGGGTGGGAAATCTTGTGGACGAGCGAAGATATTCGGTAGTAAAAAAGCAACCCGAAATTCCTCACTTATTAGCAGTTCTCGAAAGTAATCACGGATTGACTTCACCTGAGGCTATTTTTTCTCGGTTGCTCGTTGCGCAGTTCTGTCAGTCGGGTGCCACTGACCTGAGCGTGCTCAGGTCAGTGTCGGGCGCGTCAAGTGGCAAGGGCACTGACCTGGCGCTACCAGGTCAGTGGCACCCAAGACACAACCTTGGCCTTTTGCTGAATGTCGGCACAAGACCGCGAAAACTTTTGAGAACCGTTTATAGGTAAAGCGGGATTAGGGAGGATCTGGAAAGTTGGAGGGACTGTGATCCGAGAAAAGATTCTCTCTACTCCGAGTTGTTACCCCACAAGCTTTTTCGTAATGGACATCTTTCATGCGCTGGAACACATGCGAAAAGCGGCACTGTTTTTTCACGACGAGGACAGCCCAGAAGAAAGCGTTACTTTGGCATTATGGAGCTTCTCAAATTACAAGAAGCATCTGAATAACGAGCAATCTGCGAAAAAGTGATTGCCATGCGTTGATTGATATCTATTTTGTCCTGAAAAGAAATGGCGGCACCCACAAGAAGGAGGGTGCGGTGATCAGTTCTTGTTCTGATAGAACTCTACCTGGAACGAACCCGCGCCGAACCTGGCGGGGTTGACCATTTTGAATTCACCCAGGCTGTTGTGAACAGTGTTGCCTTGATGTACCCATTCGTCAAAGCCACCTTCGAGGCTCACCACATTTCTAAAACCCGCTTTCATCAAGGCTTTCACCACCAAACCCGCTCGGTGGCCTTTCTTGCAATAGACGACGATTTCAGCATTTGAATCCGGTAATTTCTGTACAAGCACAAACTCTGCGATGCCGCGCTCAACCCACGCAGAGCCCTTTATGTGAGCTGCATCGTATTCTGACTTTGTTCGGACATCCAACAAGACAAGCTTATTGTTCTTCTTGATTCTCTTCTTCAGTTCGTCAATGCCTATGCAACTCACGTCTTCATGAGCGTCTTCGATAACTTGTTCGATTGTTCTGAGCCCGTTACCTTCATTCGCTTTCACCGTTTGCGTCACGATACCCTGCAAGCACAATAGCATGACGACGATGCTGATTGTTGCACACTTTTCCATGAAACCCTCCTTCTGGATGAAGAAGCCAAATTTTGTCTCTACAGTGTTCAAGTGGCTTCCGAATCCGGTGAAGTCGATCAAGAACGGCTTCGTCTCGGTAAGTGGAACCAATTCTTAAATGATCACCAAAACCGAGTCAAACGAATAAATATGATGACTGTGATCGAAAATTTCGAACACAGAAAGCCAGGAAAACTATCTGCTCACATTCAGGGTTCATGTTGCATCAATTTGAGATTCTATGCTAAAGTTGCTCTCACCAAGAAAACGGGTGAGAGAATGAACTCGTTGAAAACCGCATTGTTCGTTGTCTTAGTGGCCCTGGTGGTAATTGTTTCCTGCGGGAATGCATCTGCCGGGCAAGTATGGACAAAATGTCACATCACCTGTCGATGTCTGCAAGATAATTCCGTAGGCAATTTTCTCTTTAATATACCTCTGGACACTACTCCCGATGTTGGTTTCGATGCGGATTTGGCATGCAATCAATACGCATACAGAACCTGCGCGGATGGCTGTAACGGCACCAAATTCTCATACACCTATCAGGTTACAAGTCCCTGATTAACCCGATCTTCCGGATGTATCGAAACACCCCTCTCGCGTAAGCATAACCTTCAGCACTGTCTGCGTCGTATCAGTGACGGGAGCTGCATTGCCTCTCCGAAGCCCCCCGATCCACAGGCATTCGTCTCCTTTGAATAGCAGCGGAACCAGTTTTCTCATGTGCCGCGGTATTTTTGCGTCTATGAGTATAGATTTGATCTTGCGGGAACCTTTCCCCGGCCATGGCCTACATCGATCTCCAGGGAGCACGCTTCTCAGCACCACAGGAAACGCGGCTTGCTCCGCGTCGAAGAATGCTGTTTCCGCACCGTCTGCCGAATTCACGTCAACGAGTTCGGCCGGAATTATCTCAAACGAGATTTTTGGTCCAGCGGCACCGAATTGGTACGTCCCCGGGCCAGGTATTTCAGTTTCTAGGCGGGAATCCTGAAACGTCGATTCCTTTCGCGCAATTCTGAGTTCGGCGTAATTCCGCACTGCTTCAAGCCTGTTTGGCAGGCTGATTCTGCCCGAAGGATTCTCCGAATAGATCATCTGCTTCATGGACTCCACATGAACCCGGCCGATTCTGGCATATGGCCCCGCAGTCTCATAAAGAGCCAAGATAATCACGCGCGCAACGAGCACCTCATCGGCTTGCCATAGTGGTTCAATACTGAGTGTTAGCCCTGAATCGGTAGACCGAACGGCACGATTGAACAGTTCTGATGCTTGCCGAGAGATGAACCGATCTTCTTGACCGATCAACTCCATGGTGCGCGCAAGCGGTTTCCTGTACTGAGGGAAGCGTTTTTGCACCGCAGGAATTATGTCGTGCCTGATAAAATTTCGATCTGCGGAAATAGTGAGATTTGTAGGGTCGATTCTGTACTGAATACCCGCATCCTCAAGATATTCCAGTACTTCGCTGCGTGTCGTATGAGCAAACGGTCTGATAATAGCACCGTGTACCGGTCTAATACCCTGAATTCCCTGGAGAGACGATCCCCTCAATATGCGTAGAAAAAAGGTCTCTATTGTGTCGTCAAGATGGTGGGCTGTGGCAATTCTTCCGCCGGGAAATTTACGTAACAATTCCCGGAAGTAGTCATATCGTGCTTTTCTGCCGGCTTCTTCCAGGCTCATCGAAAGATTTGCGGCCAATGTTCGAACGTCTTCCCGCCGAATCGAGCACGGAAGATCGAGCCGTTCCGCAGCCTGAAAGGTGAACTCCGCGTCAGCGCGGGAGTCCGATCTCAATGCGTGGTCCAAGTGAGCTACATGGATGCTGCATCGCAAGTCTGATTTCAGCGCGTGCAAGACATGCATAAGGGCGACCGAATCCGGTCCGCCGGAAACACCTAGTACGACAGTCGTTCCAGGCAATATCATCTTGTGAGCTGAGATGATGCTCTTAACAGACTGGTGCAGATGATAGATGCGATCCGAGGGCGCCATAGAAACGGCGGCTTCTTTCGACGTCAATCGCTCTTCTTGAGCTTTTCCCATTCGCTGTTACACGTTTTGAGCTGCCGGTACAGTGCATCGACCTGGGCCTCGTCCACGGTATTCTCGACAGCTTCCAACCGGAGTATATCTTCTATGATCTTTCGACATTCCACACCTTTGACGATATCCGGTCTGCAGGCTTCTTCACACTTTTCGTCAGTTCCACGCAGCTCGATCATCTTCTTGCGCAATTCAAGCATTTTATTGCGAATTTCACCAACTTCGGAAAAATTCTTCTTATTGAAGGCAGCGTTCAGTTCCTCGTCTTTTTTTAACAGTTGCTGCAGTATCGACTGCTTGGTCTTGTTCAATTCCTTGCATTCTTCACAGGTGAGAGCATGTGCGCTCAAAGAAAATCCAAAGATACAAACAAAGACAAGGATATAAATCATTCGTGCAGTCATGAACTCTCCCTAAGAAGCTAAAGATTGTCTCGGCAAAGCAGTGGTTTTGGATAGACTCGTCCAACCCGGCCTTAGCCTTAAGAAACTGTCTCAAAAATCGAAATTTACCTCAGATCGTGGCACGATTTCTCCTACATTCGAGACTTTTGAGACAGCCTCTTAATGCCCGCCATGGTGCTAATGTCAAGAAAACCGGTCACTACCGAACCGAATGCTCCTCACGTGAGTGGAGCCGGAAAATATCACTGTACGCTATGCGATACCTACAGCGGGCAAACTGATTGTACACGATCGAAGACGATTTCAACGCTATTTCATCTTGCGCAGTCGAACTTCGACTCCTTCCGTCCCTTTCATCAAAGCCGTAAGCTTGGATAGATCGGTGTCACCCGTGTGATATGGGTAGAGGATCTTGGGTTTGAAAGCTTTTGCTGCATCCGTAACCATTTCCGGCGTCATGGTGTACGGCAAGTTCATAGGGAGGAAAGCTATATCGATATTCGCGAGTTGCTTCATTTCAGGAGTGTTTTCCGTATCTCCGGCTACATAGACCCTTTTGTCGCCAAAGGTCAAGACGTATCCGTTGCCCACTCCCTTCGGATGAAAAGGCACACCGGCGCTCCTCATATGTACGAGATTATAAGCCGGGACAGCTTCTATCTTGATGCCGTCCACTGTTTTCGCATCGCCGTTGTGCATGACGATTCGACCCGGCAGGTTCTTCCCAACCGTTTCCGTGACGACCAGTTTTGTTTTGTCGGTTTTCACCTTGTTAAGAGCAGTCGGATCCAGGTGATCCTGATGCTCGTGAGTAATCAGAATGAGATCCGCTTTGGGGAAATTTGAAAAATCAGCCAGTTTTCCGTAGGGATCGATATGGATCACCTTTCCTTTGTATTCAAACATCAATGTTCCATGTCCGATAAACGTAATTTTCAGATCGCCATCCGAAGTCTTTATGACATCGGTTTCAAGAGCAGAGGCTGCGTACGCGAGTGCCGGTACCAATAACAAGAAGATATACAGTAGAACGCGCATGGTTTCCCTCCTGATGCGAGTCGGCTCAAACTGTTCGTAGAGGCAATGACAATAGTATTATGCGAGCGGGTCAACTTAAATATCAAGTGAGAAAACGAAGATCTTCGCAAAATATCTACGTATTTCCCGGAAAATATCAGGAGAATATTTCCGGACAAGCGCTTTTCCCGACCCTTCTTCATACATGATTTCAGCCGCCGGCAACGGGTGGAAAGACTGCGACCCGGTCTCCCGGCTTGAGCACTTCGTCTTCGCGTGCATGAATACCGTTCAAGAATACGAGTTTCGGAATATCTTCAGGGACGGCAAATTGTCGCAGCACATCGCGTACGGTCGTATTTTCGGCCAGTTCCACGAAACAGGCATTATTGACTGCATACTCCGGAAGAAGTGACGCCAGAGATGCATAGAAACAGAGTTCCACTTTCATGAACAATCATCCCGTAATGCGTTTAATGCAGCAAAATGCGCTTCCTCCAGCACTTTCTTGAGCGGTATGTCTTGTTCCATAGCCAAACGCTTGCAGTCTTCATATTCCGGATGGATATTGGTGATCTCATCCCCGGCGCATGCTATTTTGAACCGAATCAGACCATATTTCGTACGAATCTCTTTAATGGACCGAGTCGCTTTTATGCGGTTTTCCACGCGCCAGCGCACCCCTATGGTGGTTGTCTCCCGCATAAGCAAATCAGAAAACGCTTTCACCAGGTCGATCGGGCACATGATTGTTACGAGCGTTGCCGGACGATTCTTCTTCATCTGTATAGGCAGGAGAAAAACATCCAGCGCACCCATGCCGAGCGCTTTTTCCACGAGATGATCGTACACCTGGGGATTCATGTCATCGATATTCGTTTCCAGAATCGCCACGATTTCACTCCCCAATTCGCTGGACTGATTTTCCGTGTCTCCAATGAAGACTCTGAGCAGATTGGGGATCTCCAGGTCACGACTTCCCGCACCATGGCCGACTTCATACGGAACCATAAACGGCATGGGACCGAATCCCGATGCTAATACCGTCAAAAGTGCAGCGGCTGTTGGAGTGAGCAATTCTCCGGGTACACCCGTTGAATAGACAGGCTTTCCCAGGACAAGCTTAGCTGTGGCCGGAGCAGGCACCGGGAGAATGCCGTGTGCGCATTGAACCGTCCCGCACCCGACATGTAACGGCGAGCAAAAAACGGACTCAACCCCAAGAGCTGCCAGTCCCGCCACACTGCCCACAATGTCGATTATGGAATCCATGGCGCCCACTTCATGGAAATGAACCTCGTCTTTGGTCGTTCCATGAACACTGGCCTCTGCTTCCGCTAAAACTTCAAACACTTGAAGACTCTTGGCTTTTACGGCTTCGGAAAGTCCGCTCCGGGATATTATCTGCGTAATATCAGCCAGTCTTCGGTGATGGTGACCATGATGATGTTGGTCGATCAGCACGTGGGCCTTTGTCCCGGAAAGTCCCTTCCTGGTTGTCTTTTCGGCTCGTAGCTCGAAATGTCCAAGGTTGAGTTTTTCAAGTTCGGAAACTAAAACGCTCAGGGGCAATCCCGCGTCCAGGAGCGCCCCGAGAATCATATCGCCCGAGGCCCCGGAAAAACATTCAAAATACGCTATTCTCATAGTGATCGGACTCACAAAATACCGTCACGGAGCGGCGGTTCATGCCAATTTGCCTTTCAAAGTTAAACAAAAATCCCTTCTACCCCCTTTTAGTAAAGGGGGGAATGGGGGGATTTTGAATGCAAATTGATATTAGAGGTAATCACCTTGTTCAGGCTTCCTGTTTCAAATCCTCCAAGATCGAGGGTGACAAATGTGAACCCGAGATCCTGCCGGAAAAAGCTCACCAGAGCGGTTCGTATCTTCCTGGTTGCAAGTTTCGGGATTGCTGCGAAATCGACCTCAATCCGTGCAGTATCCCCATAGTGTCGGACTCGAATCTGTATGCTACCCAGAAGACTCCGAATGAACTCCTCGCCCCGATCCACTTGATCGAGGTTTTCTGCAGTAATCTGTCGGCCGTAGGGAATTCGCGACGCAAGGCACGCGTACGATGGTTTGTCCCAGGTGGTGAGTCCGAGTTCCCGCGAGATTCTTCGAATCTCTTTTTTGGAAAGGCCGATCTCCTGCAGAGGGCTGCGCACTTTTAACTCTTCTGCAGCCCGACTTCCCGGACGGTAATCGCTCGCATCATCCGCATTCGATCCATCCAGAAGCACAGGAAAACCACGCGGTTCCATTTCCTTCAGAATATCACCGAACCTGCTTTTCTTGCAGATGTAACACTTGTCCGGGGAATTCGTTGTAAAATCGGGGTCTTCCATCTCTCTTGAGCGCAGGATGAGGTGCTCCACTCCCAGCAGTTGAGCGAATTCGGTTGCCTCGCGCAATTCTCGTTCAGGAGTAGTGGGTGAGTAAGCCGTGACAGCAAGAACATTCGATCCAAGCGCGTCTGATGCGGCTTTGAGAAGAAGAGTGCTGTCTACTCCCCCGGAAAATGCAACTGCAACCCGCCCGAACTGACGGAGTTCGGATTGCAGACGTTTGTAACGCGCTTTTTGGGGAGTGTCGCTCAACAGGCCCTCTATTGTTCGCGTATGAATGAGACTCTGTTTCCCCATTCGTTACTATACGAGCCGGACAGGGGAAATCTCCCCGGACCATGCCGGGAAACGGTCTTGAGCATACAAGCTGAGCGAAATTCGGTCAATATTCCCCGTTCCTTCCTGAAGAGAAAAGGATTTTTCCGAGGAACGGTTCTCTCAATTCTGCTGATTCCTCTAGGACGGTGTTACTATGAAGAAAATAGCTCAATTGCGATTCCCGGCCCGATTTTTTCATTGCTTGACATCAGCGCGTTCACTTGATATCCTATTTAGATGATCGCGGGGTGGAGCAGCCAGGTAGCTCGTTGGGCTCATAACCCAAAGGTCGGAGGTTCAAATCCTCCCCCCGCTACCAGCTTTAAGGTTACGAAATCCGTAGCCTTTTTTTATTGGTGGGCATTCTCGACCTTCCCTGAATTTATGTTTGTTGCTGCTATCAGGTGTCGGGGGGCTCACTCCTGTCCTGAACGGGCGCGAAATGCCCTTCTCGTTTTACCCTTTCGGGTATATTATCCTCGCGTCCTGTCAGGTGCGAGCATGTTTTCCTGTCTAATAGCCGAATCTTACCGAAATGGCTCCCATACTGGATTGTGAACTGCCACCCGATTTGCGGATAAGTCCTTCGCCGTCAACCCTCTAGTATTCTTGGAGTCGAAAGATATTGTCATGGTTCCGCGAACCGGTGGCACAAAAATTGCTCTTGCTTTTTAACGTCCCGGAAGTACTGTTGAGAATAATTTAAACCAAATATAGAGGTTTGCCGCCGGAACACGAATGGAAGCGGGATGCCCGAACCATGACGAGGTTTTGGCTTGTACCGGAATCGAGGCAGACTGAGGGCATGCGCAATTAATTGGAATTCGTAAGCTAATACCTCCACAAGTATCAATACTGTGATTTTATGCCATCCAATTTCCTTGGAGGGAGAATTGATATGGAAAATTTTCTCCAAAAACGATTGCTTCTTATCGCACTACTTGGACTCGGAATAATTCTGGCGTCTTTTCAGGATGACCGTACTTTCTGGGGGGGAAAGTTGATGCAAGCCGTGAAGAATTCCGATACCGCCGCTATTCAATTATGCGTGAATGCAGGAGCGGACGTTGACTGCAAAGACGAGTTCAAATTTACACCGCTCGCGTGGGCAGTCATGCTGGGCCACGCTCCGGGAGTTCAGGTATTGCTGGAGCGTGGCGCGGACATCAACGCGGCGGACGATGAAGGCCAGACTGCGCTCATGTGGGCTTCGCTGTTCGGCCACGAAGATATCGTAAAAATCCTTCTGTTGAAGCATGCGGATGTAAATCAAAAGACCCGAGACCATGGGATAACAGCCCTTATGGCCGCAGCGGCCAAGGGCCACGCGAGCATTATCAGGACTCTTATAAGATACGGCGCAGATGTGAACGCGAAAGACAAGAATAACAACTCAGCTCTACTACACGCGACTTTGAAGGGCTTTCCCGAAGTGGCAAAAATGCTCCTTGATTCAGGGGCTCTATTCCAAGGAGTTACTCCTACGTATACCGCTGTAGCGGACGTTGAATTATCGTTTCAGGGGACGATTGTTTCACTCGGGCTTTTCCGAATGGGGTTCCCGGCTCCCGGCAAGAAATTCGTCGAAGCGTGCGTGTGGCGAGTTCCTTCAGAATACAGAGTTTTCCCGGCCCTGGAAATCATCCCCCGGTCATCATATGAACTCATTCATGGAAAGACTTTGTAATAATACGGATGTGTCAGGCTGAATCGTTAATTATGCCGATGTGAGAAGGAATTCGGGAAACACTTTGACCGATTAATACCGATTCGCTTTTCCTTTCATAATCTGGGAGGCTGGAGGTATCCTTCGCTCCGGACGACGCAAAGTCGTCTAATCACTCCGCTCAGGACACGCTCCAGTATTCGCTGTCTTATGTGCATAACAGCGAAATCCTGTAAAAACCCCGGTCTGCTTCCAGAAGAGATCTACTGCCCGAGAGTGGCTGTCTTGGAGATTACGAGACTGGCTAGAACGAAAAAACCAAACGCTGCAATGAGAAACCCGGCGCTCTTGTTGATGAGTTTCAGGCCCCTCGCGGGAATTCTCTTATGAAAGACGCTCGTGACTGCACTTAAGATCAGCCACCACAATGTGGATCCCGAAAATATTCCGCACACCATGAGGCTCGAAGAAACAAGCTTCCCTTCACTGGTACTCAATCCTGCTGCCGCAAAAATCGCGGCAAACATTATGATGGTAAGAGGGTTGGTCAGCGTCAGAGCCAATGTGGAAACAAAATCCCGAAACAGTCCGTCATTCTGTGTATCGGGTCCGTCTTCTCGTGGTGTGGAAAAGAATATTGTGTAACCTGCATAACACAGAATTAATCCGCCGAGAAGTCTCAGTAACTCACTGTGCAAGAGTAAAAAATGGGTTACCACAGTCATCCCGAAGGCTGCCGTGGCTCCATATATAGCGTCCGCGGCTGCAGCTCCAAGACCGGAACTGAACCCTGATTTGAAGCCTCTGTTAAGGGTTCGTTTAATACAAAGGAGCGCAATAGGACCTACAGGAAGGGCAATTGACAATCCAACAACGATACCTTTGAAATAGAAATTCAGCATATCCGCACCCCGGCTAATTCGCGTCGGTTTCACAAGTCAAATTCGGTCGGAGCCGAAAAGCGCCGAGACCGGCTCATCAAACGGTTCGGCTTCGCTGCCGGTCCGCCGGTAATTCCATGAGGTAATGTCAATCCGACAATTATTCATTTTCATGAGAAAGCGCAAGCAGTCAAGCGAAGCCACACTGGATCGCATTGTTCGTATTGACAAAATTGTTCTGATGGCTGATCGTATTTTACGATTGGAAGGCACATGAATCTTATCGAACGGCTGGAAAGAATTGAAAATGCGGTGAGTGCAATTGAGCTTCGGGACAAGTTTGCGATCACCTGTATCTTTTCGTCTGAAAATTCCTGCCGAGTTCACTACCGGAAGTCAAAATTCATCGTGCCCAGAGTCCTGTGCGCGCAACTCATGAGTGACATTGAAGCTCTTGTACATATTCAGAACGGCTTTATGGGTCTGGTAAAGGATTCCCGAAATCTGGCTGAGTATTTTTCCGAACATGCGACTCAGATTTCTACGGATCGTGAAGAATGGAACACCTGGATTCAGAATTTAGGTCAGGTAGAAGTTTCCTACTATGACGCCATGAAACTCATTGCATTGCAGGCTGTCTCGGTTGTCGATGCTGATTAATGCTCCGACAGAAAGTGTTTCTCTGGCATAGATGATTCAGGGCCGCTCCGTAAGAATGTGGTCCGTTAACGCAAGCACAGTCGTGAACACCATATCCAGAGCGAACCATCGGATGATGGACTTGTCAAAGAGCACTGAAACTGACGCGGGAAATTCGTCGTCTTCTTTCCACAGGACATAGGTAACCGGAATCTCGGGGAACGGAAAAAAGCGCATGGCCGTATCGCCATGAGGAACGCGTTGTGCCCCCAATTCCAGTGCTCGCGCCTCGAATGCTTCAGGGTCTCGCCCGTATCGTTCTGCAATCGGCCACACGTATAACGTGTGCGGCCCCTGGAAAAAAGTCACCCCACCGGGCAAATCTTTCTCACTGACTTCGACCCCCGTTACAGGGCCGCCATTGTCGGCAACGAGGTAACGGATCAACAGGATCTGAAATTCTTCGCTCAATCTGCGCGAAGGATAGGGAGAAAGCTCGGTGATACGTTCCGCCCCCGCGTCCACAAGATATTTGGCGTTAAGGAACCTGACTTCATAAGCATGATCGGATGTGCTCGTAACGCCATCCTGTTTCAAGATCTGCTCCGGATTTCGGTTTCTCAAATCTTCCCAGTGTATCGGTTTGGGTGCCGCGCAGCTCACGTTTCCTCCCTTGTCTGCAGAACGCATTGTTCCCCGATTGGTAGTTCTAACAGCTTTTCGCGTGCAGGTAAATTTAGTCGATAATCAAGAGTGTGCTTTTTTTCGCGGGAATTCTTGATGTGTCTTGTAGAACACATTAAGAAATGCGTTTTGGTAAGAGAAATCCTCAACAAGAACGCTTGACATCAGGAAGAAAATAGCTAGACTACATCAATAAAGAATCTACTCTGAACAACAGGGCCATATGTTTACTCATTTTGTAATAATTATCTCCTGCTTTTCCATGATCGGTGTAACCGCCGTGCCGGCTGCACTGATCAATTGTTGCTGCAAGAGTAAAGACCGTGTTTGTTCGATGGCTAAAGCCTCTCCTCGTTCATGTTCGGCAGGAATGAAGTGTTCGATTCCCAGCTCTCCCGAGTCAAAATCCTGCTGCTCTCAAAAGCACGTAAGTTCTGTGTCGCAAGACTCTTTGAAAAAGGATTGCCCGAATTGCCGCTGTCTGGAACACCTTCAGACTGTCAGCCTTTCCGGGCAGAACACCGTAAACGAGTCGAATATTCGATTTTCCGCCTATACTGCCGCTCTTTCCGAATTGCCGGTCTTTTCACAAGAAAGTGTGTCTTTGGAGACTGCTCTTTTTTCGAATGCACGCGGCACCCCTGTTAATCTTCAAACCTGTTCCCTTCGCTGTTGATACCAGTACCCCAGAATTCTTGAGTTTCGTGTCGTAGTTTAACGACTTCAAGTGGCGGACGTTTGTTCGGATCACTTTGATGCTGTGCGTATCGACGCTGCGCACACTGAAATACTCATGGAGTACAGGTATGTCCTCTGAAAAGAACATCAAGAAAATTGATTTGAATGTACTGGATCAGGCCGAAAAGAAGGTCTCCATTGCCAGAATGAAGAAGGTGGGGATTGCAGCGGCGCTTATCCTCTTCCTGGTCGCGGGAAGTTATGGGGTATTCGCCATGCTTTCCGGGAAGGTCATCGGGTCGAGGTTAATCGTAAACAATATGAATTGCCCGGCATGCGTTGTCACGGTGAAAGAAGTTACCGGGAAGCTGCCGGGAGTCGTCGAGGCCGATGTCAGCCTGGCAGCTCAGGACGTAACCGTAAAATTTCGAGACAAGCAGACCAATACCGATCAGATCCGTGAAGCAATAGCCAAAGCCGGGTATCCCGTCAAATTGGAAGGCTTGTTCAGTCCTGAAGGATCGGGAATTTCCGAGCCGGTCATTGCCGGAGTCAACGGAAAGCCCGTATTTGCGAAAGATCTGAACATACCGCTTCTCGCTGACATGAGCGATCCTTCAACCAAAGATCCTGCCGCGGCATTCTTCAACACCGTTGGAAAAGAAGTGCTGCTGCAAATTGCGGATTCCAAGACTGTAGTGGTTCAACCCTATGAAGTGGAAGCCGAAGTGGAAAGGATCAGGACAGCTCAGGGCATCGATACGGATGAGTTTGCAAAACGTATCTCTCAACAATTCGGATCCAAGGAGAAGTATTTCCAGATCGTAGCCCAGCGTCTGGGAATCCGAAAGCTCGTCGACGAACATGTGGTATCGGGCATTCAAGACAGCCAGGAAAAGGCTCGCAAAACCATGGAATGGGTCGGCACGGTTTTCAAAGACGCCGACGTGAAGATTCTCGATCCCACATTCAAAGAAAAGATGCATGCATCGTTCGGCCAGGATGAATGGAAGACATTTTGGCCACGGATGATCTCTGCAAACACCGAACTGAAAAATCTCCTGGTTCAGTAATTTACCTCAGAAAAGAAAGGAAATATCATGAAGATTCATACCTCAATAAGCACCATCATCGCTCTCTGCGCCGTCGCATTGCTCGCTTTTTCCGCTCCCGTGTACGCGTGGAATTTCACGGTTCCCGCGCAGGAAGTCAAACCCGTAAACGGAGCATTTGTATTCCCTGTCGCATCGTTTGCTGACGGAAAAGCACATCATTTTCAGTACACCATTTCTCCCAAGGAGAGAGTTCGATTCTTCATTGTGAAGAGCACCGACGGAGTTGTCCGTGCAGCTCTTGATGCATGTGAAGTGTGCAAGGCATCCAAAAAGGGGTACGTGCAGCAAGGGAATGACATGATTTGCATCAATTGCGGCCTCAAATTCAGGACCGACAAGGTAAATGAAGTCAGAGGCGGCTGTAATCCGCATCCCCTCAAGAGAACAATTCAGGGTGACAAGCTTGTAATCAATGCTCAGGAAGTCGCGGAAGGGCTCGTTTATTTTCGATAGGAGGGGTCTAGTATGAAACTTCACGATATAGCCGTAAACAATCTGAGACGGAGAAAAGGAAAAGTATTCTTCCTTGTGGTGGGGTTGCTGGTAGGGGTTGCTGCTGTTGTCGCTCTCCATACAACGACACGTATCCTGGAAGAAGACATTGCCCACAAAATGGACGAGTTCGGTGCGAACATCATTGTCACGCCGAAATCTGAGGGCCTATCCCTGACTTACGGCGGTTTGAGCCTGGGAGGCTTCTCCTTTGACGTAAAAGAGATCTCCGAATCCGATCTGGAAAAAATCAAAACCATTCCCAACGCGGCCAACATCAGGATCGTTAGCCCCAAGGTATTCGGGGTATTCGAATCGGAAGCAGCGAAAGCTCTTGTGGTCGGAGTGGATTTCGACGAGGAAATGTCGCTCAAGAAATGGTGGAAAGTTGATGGAGACACTCCGACAAAACCTAATCAGATCCTTCTGGGAAAAGAGGCTGCAGAGCGTTTCCACGTGACACCCGGCTCCAAGCTGGACATCAAGGGTGAATCCTTCAAGGTGGCCGGAGTTCTCGAGTCCACCGGTTCCCAGGATGACGGTCTTATCTTCATGCATTTGCCGACTACCCAAAAACTCTTCGGAAAACAGGGCACCGTGGGAATGGTAGAAATTGCAGCGCTCTGCAAGAACTGCCCTATTTCCGACATCGTGACCCAAATCTCCGAAAAGCTGCCCACTGCGAAAGTTACTGCAATCCAGCAAGTAGTGGAAGGCAGAATGGATACGCTCCACAATTTCCGCAAGTTTTCTCTCGGCATTTCAGGTCTCGTGTTGCTGGTGGGCTCAATGGTTGTATTTGTGACCATGATGGCCAGTGTAAACGAGCGGACGCGGGAGATAGGAATATTCAGCGCAATAGGTTTTCGGCGCTCTCATATCATGAAAATCATCCTCCTCGAGGCAGCGGTTGTTTCATTCATGGCAGGAATTGCCGGTTATTTGACGGGGATAGGGATCACCCGCTTACTGCTGACGTTCCTCACGGAACACATGCCCCATTTTTCGCTGGACCCTCTGGTGGCATTGGGAGCGGTTTTCCTTGCAATTCTCGTAGGCCTGCTGGCTTCGCTGTATCCAGCCCTTGCGGCTTCCAAAATGGACCCCAGTGAAGCTCTTCGGACGCTGTAAAGGAGGTAATAATCATGAGTTATATAGTAGCGAATCAGGTGGCAAGAGAATTCGGCCAAGGTGAAAACAAGGTAACTGCGGTCCGAAGAATCGATCTATCCATAGGTCAGTCTGAATTTATCTCGATCATGGGTGAATCCGGTGCAGGAAAAAGCACGTTGCTCTCCATGCTCGGAGGGCTCTTGAGCCCCACCAAAGGCGAGATCCTCGTGGGAGACATCAATATATACGCTCTCAAACGTGACAAACTGGCCGATTTCAGGCGTGAGTTCATGGGCTTCATCTTCCAGTCCTTTCAACTGGTGCCGTACCTGAACGTTATAGAAAACGTGCAGCTTCCCCTTGCTGTAACACACCATTCAGAAGCGGATAAGAAGAAACTCGCGCTGTCTGCGCTGGAACGTGTGGGCCTGAAAGATAAGGCTTTGCGGCTGCCCAATCAGCTTTCCGGAGGCGAACAGGAGAGAGTGGCAATAGCGCGGGCTGTGGTTAACGAACCACCCATTCTGTTCGCGGACGAACCTACCGGGAACCTGGATTCCAGAAATTCCGAAGAAGTCATGAACTTGCTCAAGCGCTTGAACTCCGAAGGCCAGACAATCGTTATGGTTACGCACAGCAGACGAAATGCGGAATACGCAGACCGGATCGTCGAAGTTGCAGACGGCTGCATTAGCGTTTCCAAACCGATCAGGGCTGCAGCTTGTTAGTGGCAGCGGTTATCTGAGAAAAAAAGGAGGATTGTACCATGAAAAAAGTAGCTTACCTGTTGGTAATCGGTGTTTTCTTGAGTGTTGCCCTGACCGGGTCGGCGTATGCAGCAGCAAGTTGTTGCGATCCCAAGAATACCGGGGGTGGCGTGCAGCAGCCCCCCGTGATTGAAGGTCTCATGCCCAAGGCCCCACAAGCACAGATGAAAAGTGCGGTGCCAAAGCGTCGACCATTAGAAGTAACCTCCATGGGAGGCGGATGGAATGTCCCTGTGAATCGGGGAGCTGCAGCTTTTCCGAAACCTGTTAACGCAAATCCGGCGAGCTGCTGCTCGGCACCCCAGAGTGCACCTGCTCCGCAGCAGGTTGCTCCGCCGACCGGTTGTGGATGCTGCGCTGGAAGCCAGAGTATAGCTGCGCCGACTGCTGTTATGAATGCCGGTCCGGTCAGACGATTCGCCCCGACATATGCACAACCGGTGGTCAGGCAGACCCCTGTCTGGCCCATGGGACAGGCTGCACGAGGGCCAGGCTTTGGGAGTCTCTGGTAGACGAGATAGGTGGTAATTCACGCATTCAGATGAGTGCATCACTATAATGATTCTCAAGAGTAATCATGGATTATGAAGAGCCATTCCTCGAAATTGGTAGCCACCGGCCTCCGTGCCGGTGGGCAATCTGTAAGAAATCATCCGGTTTCGCCCGGCAGCGACTGTGTTTCTTGTCAAGGAAAAACTACCTGGAAAGGCTGTTTTTTCTTGAGCATTGCGTTTAGGATGACGATCATCTTACGCATACAAGCCGTGATGGCAACCTTGAAAGGTTTTCCAGCCTCAATGAGGCGTTGATAGAAAGGCTTGATGACTACATTGGACGTTATGGCCGCGACTGCAGCCATATACAGGGTTGAGCGTACATCCGCCCGTCCACCCGAAATCTCGCGCTTGCCTTTCTTCTTTCCGCTGTCTTTGTTGAGAGGCGCCAGGCCGACGAGGCGACTGATTTCATGACGGCTGACATGTCCCAGTTCGGGCAGTTTTGCCATGAGCACTCTGGCAGTTATGGGGCCCACGCCTTTGAAGGTTCGGAGGAGTTCCTCTGTTTCACGCCACAGAGGCGATTTCCTGATAAGGTCATCGACATCTTTATCGATGTCTTCGATTTCCTTATCTAGGGCTGCTATGACCGTTTGAATGCTGCGCTGCACGCGATTGGAACGGGCTCGATGGAGGCGATTCTTTTCTGATGCACGCAAATCAACAAGCTGCTTTCGACGTGTTACGAGTTCCTTGATTTGCTTTTCGTCCTCCGTTGGCAGCGGCTTCGGTATGGGCCTAACCGTTTGGGCAAAGCGTGCCAGCACATAAGCATCGATGGCGTCTGTCTTGGCGAGTTTTCCGATGCCTTTAGCAAAGTCCCGCACCTGACCAGGGTTGACGACAGCGATCGGCAGGCCGGCGAGACCTAACTGGGCCGCAACGGTTATCTCGTAGCCTCCGGTGGCTTCCATCACGATTACCATGGGGGTCTCTGCGTGGAGGATCTCAATCAGCGAGTCGATGCCTTGAGTGTCATTCTTGACGGTGGTGTGCATGCCTTTTGGCAGCACATGCGCATCCAACTGATCTTTAGAGATATCTATGCCAACAAAAACTTCTTCATGCATGTGTAACATCCCACCCTTGTGGATACGGACTTCTCAACGAGTCCAGGCGACTGTTCGGGCTTTTTACACGAAGGCCTCCGGTGATCCAGCTGCCGGGCAGTCTCAGAGGACCAAGGGACGAACGATCTACCGGTGCCTCTGCCCGACTCCTGCAGAGAGTCTGACAGACGTGCATCCCCCCTCTATCAGGACTCTTATATCTTGGCAACCAAGAGTCCTATTTTTTGAAGTACCTCGTATCATTGATCCAGTATCAGCCCCTCCCCTCAGCTCGGTACCGGTTCCAGAGATTCAGTACTTCATGGACAGAAACATACAAGGGACGCCGGGCGCTACTAATGCTTTCCATTACAGGTATTAGACTACTTCAAGACTCTTGAGAACCGCTATAACACCGAATAAATGGAATCACGGACTGCATCAGTTCGGTCCGTGAGACCCAAACCTCAGGCGCGGAAACTAAACGGATTGACCCTACGATCAGGTCAATCCAGCATTACCGCCGATCGATACACACTTTTGGAAGGAAATCTTGGCAGCCATTGATTTCCTACTGATTTTGTCAAATAATAGCAGATCTCTTGGGTTGTTCTTTTTGTGGGAGAGGCAATATGAGTCAGAATCAGCTCAAAACAAAGTCCGGAAGATTTCTCAAGAATACCTTGGTCGCGATTGCTGTGGCTCTCGCATTCATCGGTGGCTACTACTTCGCGACTCTTCGGTCACACCTCCCTACAGAAACAGTCAGTGCGCAGTCCGGGAATGACACTATTCATCGGGAAAGCGAAAAGACGCAACTCTGGACATGCTCGATGCATCCACAGATAAAACTGCCCAACCCCGGCAAATGCCCAATCTGCTTTATGGACTTGATCCCGTTGGAATCTCACGATCACGGTGATGAATATGCCGGAGCCACTCAATATTCCATGTCCGAGACTGCCAAGAAATTGGCCGAAGTTGAGACTACGTCGGTCAAGCGAGAGCGCGCATTCGTGAAAGTTCGCATGGTCGGCCAGGTATATGAGGACGAGACTCGTGTGGCTGCGCTGACCTCTCGTGTGGACGGCCGTCTCGACGAGATCTACATCAATTTCACCGGAGTGCATGTGGACAAAGGCGATCCTATGGTCACCATCTGGAGCCCTACGCTTATTAAGTCGCAAGTCGAGCTTTTCGAGACCATGCGGACGGGAGAGGAAGAAGAGTCGGTCATCAAGGGGGCAGTGGAAAAACTCATTCAGTACGGCCTGACAAGAGAACAGGTAAAGGAAATAAGGGAGAAGAAGAAACCGATTCTCAACGTGACGCTTCGTGCCCCCATAAGCGGTGTAGTTACAAAGAAGATGGCATTGCTGGGCCAGTTCGTAAAAGAAGGCACGGAAATGTACATCATCAACGATCTTTCCAACGTGTGGATCAAGATGGATGCCTATGAGACCGATCTGCCCTGGATCAGGTACGGCCAGAAAGTGACCTTCACCACCCCTGCAGTGCCCGGACGCACTTTCGAGGGGAGAGTGTTGTTCATCGACCCCATGTTGGACACAAAGACGCGTTCGGTGAAGGTCAGGGTCGCGGCGGAAAATCCGGATTTCACGTTGAAGCCCGGTATGTTCGTTACTGCAGAAGTAGAGGCGGAAATAGACGCCAAGGGAAAGGTTATAAAGCGGGAATGGGCGGGAAAATACGTATGCCCCGTGCATCCGCGGGATGAGGCAAGTCCCGTACCGGGAATATGTCCGGAAAGCAAAATGGCACTTCGGCCTGCGTCATCCTTCGGGTACTCAGACGATCCGAATCCTGAAATGCCTCTCGTGATTCCTTCTTCTGCAGCGCTTGTCACAGGGAAACGAGCCGTGGTGTACGTTGAAGTTCCAGGCGAACGCCCGACGTACGAAGGGAGAGAGATCATCCTGGGACCGAGAGCTGACGACAAGTACGCGGTCTACGACGGCCTGAGTGAGGGAGATCGCGTCGTGACCAAGGGAAATTTCAAGATCGACAGCGCGATGCAGATTCTGGCCCGATCGAGCATGATGAATCCGGGGGAATCCAAACCTGTTTCTGAAGCAGCCGGCAAAGAAGAAGTAATCTCGAAGCTCACCGTTCCCGAACCATTCCTGAAGCAGTTGACCCCCGTGATTGAAACGTATTTGAGCTTGAAGGAATCGCTGGTCCGCGCGGATTCCTCAGAAGCTGCAAAAGCAGCAACCCAGCTTACCGAAAAGCTTAAGGCAGTCAGCACAACGGGTATCGATAAGAAGGCTGCTGGCACGTGGAACAAGCTTTCCCGAACAATCAGCGCTCGCGCAACCATGCTTGCAGCGACTCAGGAAATCGATAAACAGAGAAAAGCCTTCGATCCATTGTCGGAAACATTCGCCAAAATGGTCATGGGTTTTCGGCATGTTATGAGCGGACCGCTGTACCTGTACAATTGTCCGGATGCGTTCGACGGGGCGGGAGCGTACTGGATTGAAGCGAAACAGGAACCTCACAACCCATTCTTCGGAGATATCCGGCTGAAAGAGCGGAGTATGCTCGGTTGTGGGGATTTGGCGGAGACCATACCGCCCGAATTCGGTCCTCAGGCTGCAAAGGAGGATTCAGCCGGAAACACTCCAGGGGCTCGCCATGAGCACGGAGGCGGCAAATGAAGCGGAATACTCCCGATGACGATGTCCGTAGTTCCCATACCTCCTTCTTCTACGGGCTCATGGGCTTCTGGACGCAGCAAAAGCTCCTCATGGTTTTTGTGCTGCTGGTCACCCTGGTATATGGATTCATAGTTGCCCCGTTTGACTGGGAGATTCCGGGCCTTCCACGAAATCCCGTACCGGTCGACGCTATTCCGGATATCGGAGAAAACCAGCAGATAGTCTTCACAACCTGGGAGGGGCGGTCTCCAAAGGATATCGAGGATCAGATCACGTACCCGCTCACAGTATCTCTGCTGGGAATTCCAGGGGTAAAAGCCGTTCGGAGCAACTCGTTTTTTGGATTCTCCACGATCTACATCATTTTTCGAGAAGATATCGAGTTTTACTGGTCCAGATCCAGGATTCTGGAAAAACTGAATTCTTTGCCGGCAGGCACTTTACCGGAAGGTGTACAGCCTTCATTGGGCCCGGATGCAACCGCCCTCGGACAGGTGTTCTGGTACACTCTGGAAGGCAAAGGGTTCGGCATGGACGAACTCAGGACTATACAGGACTACTATGTCCGGTACTCTCTTCAGTCCTCGGGAGGAGTGAGCGAGGTCGCATCGATCGGTGGATTCGTAAAGGAATACCAGATCGACATCAATCCCGATGCCATGCGAGGCCACAACATAACTCTGCCTGAAGTATTCGCAGCGGTACGAGGTTCAAATCTGGACGTCGGTGCCGGCACCATCGAGATAAACAGAACGGAGTATACGATTCGCGGTCTTGGATTTATTCGCAGCATCCAGGACGTGCGTGACAGTGTGATCAAAGTCAATGATGGGGTTCCGCTCTTTCTCAAGGATGTGGCTGTAGTTTCGCTCGGACCTGAAATGAGAAGAGGCGCTCTCGACAAAGAAGGCGCAGAGGCAGTGGGCGGTGTCGTTGTCGTGCGTTTCGGCGAAAATCCGCT
The DNA here is from genome assembly GCF_000266945.1 of Desulfomonile tiedjei DSM 6799. Taxonomy (NCBI): domain Bacteria; kingdom Pseudomonadati; phylum Thermodesulfobacteriota; class Desulfomonilia; order Desulfomonilales; family Desulfomonilaceae; genus Desulfomonile; species Desulfomonile tiedjei. Next base: position 5,184,865 of record NC_018025.1, on the reverse strand, counting down.
CCAGGTGATTAAGAACGTTCGAGAGAAAATTAAAGAGATAACGCCCGGACTTCCTACCAAGACCCTGGCGGATGGAAGTGTTTCTCAAGTAAGAATAGTGCCTTTCTACGATCGTACGCAACTGATCCACGAAACTCTGGAGACACTGAGGAAGGCTCTCTGGGAAGAGATACTCGTCACCATCATCGTGGTGGTGGTCATGGTGAATCATCTCCTGAGTTCTGCACTCATTTCAGCAGTGCTCCCGTTGTCTGTGCTCCTCACGTTTATCGTCATGAAATTCACGGGAGTAGACGCGAACATCATGGCACTTTCCGGTATCGCCATAGCAATCGGTGTCATGGTGGATATGGGGATCATCCTTTGTGAGAACATTCTCCGCCACATGGAGGAGAATCCTTCCCAAGGCGTGACCCTTAAAATGATCAAGGAATCCGCCGGAGAAGTGGGCGGCGCTGTCGTCACATCGTCTCTCACGACAATCATCTCTTTTTTGCCGGTGTTCACGCTCACCGGTCCGGAAGGTAAGCTGTTCAAACCCGTGGCGTACACGAAAACGTTTGCTGTGGCCTCTTCACTGGTACTCGCTCTGGCGCTCATCCCACCGCTGGCTCATGTTTTTTTCCGTAAAAGGAATCTCCGCAGGAACACGCTGCTCACCGTGAACGGACTCCTGGTACTCCTGGGCTTGTGGATTGGCTTTTCTTTTTCCTGGTTAATCGGAGCGGGAATTCTTCTCGTATCGCTCGTGAAAACTGCAACTCTGTTCCTCCCGGAAAACTGGAGAGAAAAAACACCTTTTGTCCTGAATGTCGCTGCCCTGGTGTTCGTCATTGTGCTCTTGACCGAGCACTGGTTACCATTGGGTCCCGAAAAGGGAATGATCAGGAACATCATTTTCGCATCGTCGATAATCTTCGGGCTGCTGGCAATCAGAAAGATCTTTACGGCTTTCTACGCGCCTCTTCTCAAATGGGCGCTTAATCACAAAGCCCAATTTCTCATGATTCCTTTCAGCATCATCATCCTGGGATCGGTCATTTGGCTGGGATTCGACAGAGTCTTCTTCTTCATCCCCTGGGCTGCAGACAAAATTGTGCCTCCCCGGACCACGATCACGGCTCAACATGTCGATCCCCAGGGATCCGGAAGTGATGCAGGTGCCCAAGAATTCTTGCCCGGACAGAACGTTGTCCGAAACACATGGATCTGGTCAAAGCTCTCTCATGCTTTTCCCGGACTTGGCAAAGAATTCATGCCGGATCTCGACGAAGGCTCCTTCCTATTTATGCCGACGACTATGCCCCACGCCTCCATCGGCGAAGCGCTGGATGTTATCCAGAAACAAGATATGGCAATCAGGTCCATACCTGAGGTGGACTCTGTGGTGGGCAAGATCGGTCGGGTGGAAAGTGCTCTCGATCCCGCACCGCTCTCCATGATCGAAACTGTCATCAATTACGTGCCCGAGTACAAAATCAACCCCGATACCGGCGAGCGAGTTGTCGATCCTTCGACCGGCAAACCGGTCCGCAACTGGCGACCGCATATTCACAGCCCTACGGACATCTGGAAGGAAATTATAAAGGCAGCTCAACTTCCCGGAACAACCTCCGCACCGAAACTGCAACCCATTTCCGCACGTATCGTTATGCTCCAGAGCGGAATGAGAGCTGCAATGGGCGTGAAGATTCGTGGAAAAAGTCTCGAAGAAGTTGAAAGAGTCGGCCTCCAGGTGGAGCGCTATCTCAAAGAGGTTCCCTCGGTAGAGCCTGCGTCGGTCGTGGCAGACAGGGTAGTGGGCAATCCTTACCTGGAAATCGATGTCGACAGAAAAGCCATCGCACGGTACGGGATAAAGATCCAGGATGTTCAGGATGTCGTGGAAATCGCAATTGGCGGCAAACGCATCACTACCACGGTGGAAGGTAGAGAACGTTATCCTGTGCGTGTCCGATATCAACGGGAACTACGGGACTCGTTGGAGGCTCTCGACAAAATCCTGGTTCCGGGTAATGAAGGTGTACAGATACCTCTCAACTTGGTTGCGAGCATCAGGTACACCCGCGGCCCCATGAACGTGAAGAGCGAGGATACGTTCCTCGTGAGTTACGTTTTGTTCGATAAGAAGCCCGGAACTGCTGAAGTAGATGTAGTTCAAGCTGCGGACAATTACCTGAAACACAAGCTCGCCGGCGGTGAATTCAAGCTGCCTCCGGGAACCTCGTACGTGTTTGCAGGTTCGTATGAAAATCAGGTGAGATCCGAAAAAACGCTGCGGCTTGTTATTCCTCTGGCACTGCTGCTCATCTTTCTGGTGCTCTATTTTCAGTTTCAATCCATACCGGTTTCTTTAAATGTTTTTTCGGGGATATTTGTCGCGTGGTCAGGCGGATTCATCATGCTCTGGCTGTATTCCCAACCGTGGTTTCTGGATTTCTCGGTTTTTGGCGTCAACATGAGAGACCTGTTTCAAGTCAGGCCGTACAATTTGAGCGTTGCGGTTTGGGTTGGATTCCTGGCATTGTTTGGAATCGCGACGAATGATGGTGTCATCTACTCCACGTACCTCGATCAGGTGTTCAAAGAGTATTCATTCAAGTCAATCCAGGAGATCAGAGAAGCGACTGTGGAAGCAGGCCTGAAACGGGTGAGACCTGCACTAATGACGACCGCGACAACGATTCTAGCTCTCATACCCGTTTTAACTTCAACAGGTAAGGGAGCGGATGTGGCGGTACCCATGGCACTTCCCAGTTTCGGCGGCATGACCATAGATATCATCACAATCTTTGTAGTTCCGACAATCTACTGTTTTGTTAAAGAATTTGAGTTTAAAAGAGCGCTCAAAGAATCCCATTCAGGAAAAGGAGATCCAACATGAACATCGGAATGAAGAAACGTGCTGTCGTAATGTCCCTCGTGTTCAGCTTCTTTGCTTCTTTGGTATCGGCTGCTACGATTGACCTTCCCGACGGATCTAAGCTCGATCTATCCCAAACGTGTCCTGTTTGTGATATGAAGCTGGAATCCAGCGAACTGGGAGTTGCCGCTATCGTGTTCGAGGACGGGAAAGTTGTGGGATTCGATGCCGCGGGGGACCTATTCAGGTACTATTTCACCCATGAAAAGTACCATTCCGACTCGGCAAAGATCAAGAATGTATACGTTACAGACTACGGGACCAAGAAACTGATTGATGCAAAACAAGCCATTTATGTTCTGGGAGCAAAACTCAAGGCCGCAATGGGACCTGAAGCATTTCCCTTTGCAGACAAGGCCGCTGCTGAAAAATTCAAGAGCGACCACAACGGTAAGAAAATCGCTTCTTTTTCAGAAGTCTCCCTTGAAGATTTGACCGTGAAAAAGAAAACGCTCAAAATGGATCGGGGGCATAACCATTGATGTGGATGTAAGCCGGCTGGCGGATTCCGACAAATTCGGCACGCTGATTTTTCGAAGAGGTTCGATTCGTAGAAACGAGGTTTCCATATGAAAGCCAAGATATTGCTGATATTGGTCATTTCTCTGGTTTCTTTGACGGCAACGGCCCAGGAAACGTTGCTTCTGCCTAATGGTGCAGCGGTGGACCTGCAAGCCCGTTGCCCTGTATGCGGCATGACAGTGGGCGGTGATTTGAGAGCTGGAGCCACCTATGGATACAAGGCTTCACATTTGGAAGGCTTTGCAGGAGTCGCGGCTGCAGTTTTCAAAGACGGCAAGGTGGTGGCTTTCGAAGGTGCAAGATGCCTTTTCATCTACAATACGATTCCCAAGAGATTCGGAATCGATGTGGGGAACATTACACATCGATATGTTACTGACTTCAAATCGGGAAAACTCGTCAATGCCAGTGACGCATACCTGGTCATGGGAAGTGACCTGAAGGGTCCCATGGGGATTGACCTGATCCCTTTTCTGGATAAAAAAGAGGCAGACAAATTCAGTGAAGAGAGACATGGCAAGCGAGTCGTTCAACTCGACACAGTAGGAGCAAAGGACGTTGACAGGACTGAGAAATAGACTCGGGCCGAAAAGGTAATTCATGATATTTTCGTTACAAAGACGTTTCCTCCTTCTTCTCTTGCTTCCGGTAGCCCTGGTGCTCATTATCGTTGGCGTTACGGGGTGGATGTACGCGCGCTCGTTTCTCCTCAGCCAATGGATAGAGAACACACGCGTGAAGCTGGAAAAAGTGGGGCATCAGGTCACTATGCAGCTAAACGAGAAGCTGGATCTCATTAATCTTATAGCGAAAGCCAACGATCTCCCGAACGGCGGGGTGACCCAGGCGTTCCTTATCCAGCAATTAACCGAAAAGGATGGCGTGCGCTTCGTTGATGTCGAAGTACCCGATCCGTGGGAAGAAAATGTGCAAATTACGACCGAGTCGGGCAGCTTCGGTTCCGGTGTTGTCGAAGGACTTTATACTATGGAATTATGCGGTGATTTCGGTTTCTGCGCTCCCATGATGGACCCGGGAGCGCTGGATCGATCTCTGCGGATCGTCAAGATTCTTGGAAAACACGGCGGCCCTCTGAAGCGTTTGACCGTACGGATAAGCTTTGACTCCTTCTTGAATCCCATCCGAAGCATGGGTCTTATTCCGGGCAGTTCAGCATGTCTGGTTACCAGTACGGGTCAGTTTCTCGCGCATACGGACAAATCCATGGCGGGACGCAAGCGCATGGGTGACAATGACGATCCTCTCGAAAAGAGAGTGCTGGAGGCAATCCGCCACAACGCTTTCGGAACCCTGCTCGGTTCAGGGCATCCACCGGCACAGGTTGCAGGATTCTACAAGATACCTTCCTTGAACTGGTACATTGTGGTGTTTTCCAGCGGGCGCGAAGTGCTGGCTCCTATCGTCAATTCCCGATTTTACTATACGCTGGCCGGTTTAATCTGCCTTGCCGTCATTTTGCTGCTTATCCGAGCAACAACCCGCTCCGTGGGACGATCCATTGCCGAAATATCAGCAGCAGCGGGAAAAGTGGAAGCCGGAGATTACACGGTAAGATTACCTGAAGACGGCGAGGATGAGATCGGACAACTCAGACGAAGCTTCAACAAGATGACTGAAGGATTGAAACAGCGTGAGATGATCGAGCAGACTTTCGGCAGATACGTCGATCGCAAGGTGGCGGAAGAATTGATGAGTAGACCCGAAGCTCTCCGCCTGGGTGGAGAAAAAAGAACCGTCACCATTATGATGTCGGATATTCGAGAGTTCACGTCAATGTCGGAGAAGTTGGAACCCGAAGAAGTCATTAAGCTGCTCAATCGTTATTTCGCCCGTATGATTGCAGTTATTGAGCGCTATCGGGGCATAATCGTGGATTTCTATGGCGACTCCATTCTTGTGTTCTTCAACGGCATAGAGACTGAAGTAACCGAGCGTGCTATGGATGCAGTGCGTTGTGCATTGGAAATGCAGCATGAACTGAAACGCTTCGTCACGGAAAAAGTGTCTGAAAATGTCTCTGTGCTCCACATGGGTATCGGCGTGCATACCGGCGAAGTCATTGTCGGAAACATAGGCACGGAATCCCGGGCAAAGTACGGCATCGTTGGTGCGGACGTGAACCTCACTGACCGCATTCAAGCCACCGCATCCGCAGGCAAAGTAGTAATCTCGGAAAAAACATACGAGTTGATTTCCGAGAAGTTGCAGGTTTCGTTGGAATTCAATGCTTGTCTCAAGGGTGTCGAAGACCAGAAACAGCTCTACGAGATCGAGGCAATCAATTCAGAACATTAATGCCATTTCGCAGTTGTACACATAAGATGGCGAAGGCTGGAGTGTCCTGAGCGGAGTGATTAGACGGCTCTGCGTCGTCCGGAGCCAAGGATACCTTCAGCCTCCCAGATTATGAAAAGAAAAGCGTATAAGTGGGGCTATTCGGAAAATCATACTGTTAAGATTGCATATTATCGGAGTTGATACTTCATTTGTTGAAGTGCTATCAACTTGGCTAGAAATCGCTTGCTTTCTTCATGAGAAATTCAGTATCTTTTCCGCATACTGTTTATTCTTGAAAATTAATGTATTGGCCCCGATGATAAAGAATGGCTTAAAGCCATAGCCGTAAGATGGATTGTTCGTTCTCTCGGGTAAGGTAGGTACCAACCGGATGGCGATTTCTATGAAACTTTTTCCAAATCTGTAGTTTTTGCTTCAGAGTTAAATGAGCATGGCGGGATCCCGATTTGACCGCCTGCTGTGGATGTATGGTCATGGAGAAAAGAATTAAAGCCGCGGACATAGTTCGAGACATTCGAGAGGGGCTTTCAGATATCGAACTTATGGCCAAGTACAATTTGACGTTGAAGGGTTTCTTAAGTCTGCTCAGACGCAGTTTAGAAGCCAAGATCCTGGATCCTTCCGAAATAGCCACTCGTTTCGCCTCTTATGAAGAGATCCTTATAGACGACAGCAGGACTATCCCGAGATTTAAGATCCAGGAATCAATCCAGATTCAGGAATACAAACGTCCTGATATTCAAGGGTTGCTCACGGAAATTTCAGAAAATGGGGTGAGGATTCAAGGTATTTCGGGTCGTCCTGGAGATATCAAGACCTTGGCCGTCTCTGCCCGCGAATCTCTTGGCATTAACCCTCTGGTCTTCGAAGCAGAATGCAAATGGTCTTCGCGCGAACCGAGCGGAACGGTTTTCGCCGGGTACGAAACAAAAAGAGTCTTGAAGGGAGATTTCTCAGAGCTTGTTTCGTGTGTCGCGAAGCAGAATGCAGAGGAAGAAGGGTCTTTTCTTGAATCTGAAGACCCGACAGAGTCTCTCGACCTGGCAAGCTGCTTGATAGAGGACGTCACCGAATCCGGTAGCTTCAGTTTCAGAGGAATAAGAAAGACCTGGTTTGGTAAACTGCTGCAGGTCCTGCCCATTCCGGCGCTGTTGATAGGGGAAGACTCTCACGTGACCTTCTCCAATAAAAGTTGCGAGCGAATGACGAACGCTTCCAACGGGTCACTTATCGGCAGGCAGTTCTCTTCTCTCTTCATCAACGAAAAGACGGCGGCGGAAGCGCAGGAGATTCTAGAAAAGGTCTTCTCGACGCGCAAACGACATTCCTACCTTGGGGTCCTGGAAATCAATGGGAACAAGATGTGGGGGCGCATCAGTTTTCAATCCGTGCGCATGGGCGTCGACAGGAGTGTATTGGTTCTCATTGAAGATCTCACCTATGAAAAAGAACAACTCATCCGAAATCAGGAACATCAACAAGAGCTGCGGAACGAAATAGCCGAACGCAAAAAAGTAGAACAATTTCTCCGGGAAAGTGAAGAAAAATACCGTTCGCTTGTTGAAAATGCTCCGCTGGGGATAATTTCCGTTGCCAGAGACGGGACGATTATTGCTGCGAACCCCACATTCCTCAAGATAATAGGCTGTGTCGGAGATAAATTTGAGAAAGCCTGCATTTTGAAGCTCTTTGGCGACTCGGGAGCACGCACCCTCTTCCGGAATTGCATGGAACAGCAAAGCGTCCTGTGCGAAGAAATCCCGTTCACGGGTGCGGGAGGCAATGCATTCGTTCTGCGTATTCTTTCCACGCCGTTAGTGGATCAGTCCGGGGAGACCATCGGCTGTCAGGCAGTAGTAGAAGATTATACCGAACAGAAGAAATCTCAGGAGATTCTGCTCCAGACCGCTCGGCTGCGGGCCATCGGGGAAATGGCGAGCGGCGCGGCACATAATTTCAACAATGTGCTTCAGATTGTGATGGGCAATTCCCAGATGGCCCTCACCCATCTAGAATGGAACAATCTGCTCGAAATCAAAAAGAATCTCACAAATATTGTCGAAAGCGCCCGATTAGGTGCCGAAACCGTAAAGAGACTGCAGGATTTTTCGAGGACCGAATCTCTGGAAACACATGGACGAAAGGTATTCGATCTCTCGAAAACAGCGGCGGAAGCGGTTGAAATGACGCGTACCTGGTGGCAAGGCATGGCGGAACGACAGGGTCTTTCCATTACCCTATGGACGGAGCTTGAGACCTCTTGCCCGGTTCTGGGTATGGAAAACGAACTATTCGAGGTTGTCGTCAATCTCATAAAAAATGCGGTTGAAGCCCTTGCCGGGCCGGGCCGGATCGTTGTCCGAAGCGAAGCCCGAGATCGTTCGGTAATCCTCCAGGTGCAAGATAATGGAATAGGCATACCCAGCGAGAATTTAGGACACATTTTTGCACCGTTCTGGACCACCAAAGGTACTCAGGGGACGGGAATGGGACTTTCCAGCAGTTATGGCATCGTGAAAAGACACGGCGGAGAGATCTCGGTCCGGAGCAGACAGGGTGAAGGAAGCATCTTCACTGTTGTACTGCCGCTTGTTTCCCGGAGAGAATCCTGTACACAGGTCGGCTTGAAAGAGCAGTTGGATTTCAGGTTGAATATTCTTGTGGTGGACGACATAGAACAGATCGTCAACAGCCTCCATGAGGCACTGACAATACGAAATCAAACAGTGTTCCGCGCGCTCTCGGGGTCTCAGGCGCTGGAAATATTCGAACATCATCAGATCGATCTGGTGATCTGCGATTTGGGAATGTCTGAGATGAACGGGTGGCAAATTGCCGAACGAATAGAAGCCATATCCAGAACGAGAGGCGCTTCCAGACCGTCATTCATCCTCTTGACCGGATGGGGTTCAGAAGTAAGCGCATTCGATCGGCACAAGCATCCGGTGGATCACGTGCTTGAAAAACCTGTCGATCTCAATGAGCTCCTCAATGCCATTTCAGGACTTGTCACGAAAAAGCAGGTATAACAATTCGGAACTTCATACTTCCGTTATACGTTGGAGTGCATCATGAAGGAGAGCTGTCCGAGCGTGACTGCATTGCGAGTGGCAATGCGTCGTGCCGTACATCAGATTATAGATCATCCCAAGATATTCTCCGACTCGCTCGCACTTCGTATTGTGGGGGCCGAGAAAGAGCCTGAAAAACAGTTGGATCCGAAGTGGTTCGAGCAGACCCCCTTGGAATATAGGCTCCGGGCGTTTCTGGCTGCCCGCAGTCGATGTGCGGAAGACGGACTCACCGATGCCATCAACAGAGGCGTTCGTCAATATGTTGTTCTCGGAGCAGGTCTCGACACATTCGCGTACAGAAATTCATCTCCTGCGGATACCTTACATGTATTCGAAGTGGACCATCCAACTACTCAGGCATGGAAGCGCACGCGTCTTGAGGAAGCAGGTATCCCAATTCCTCGGAATCTTACTTTCTGCCCTGTGGACTTCGAATCCGAGACTCTTGAGGAGGGACTGCAACGGGCAGAGTTGGATACTCGTAAGGGGATTTTTTTCTCGTGGCTTGGAGTAACCCCGTATATCACGAGTAGTGCGATTACCACGACACTACGATTCGTTGCATCTCTGCCGGCCGGCAGCGGAATAGTCTTCGATTATATGATTTCGCCGTCATTGTTAAATCCGATCCAACGTCGTGTCTTCGATGGCCTGGCGCGTCGCGTAGCTTTTGCAGGCGAACCTTTTCAGACTTTCTTCGATCCTTCTCTGCTCAAGAGCAGTCTGTTAGAAATGGGGTTCGGAAGCATCGAGGACTTGGGGCCTGAGGAATTGAATGCCCGGTACTTTCAAGGACGCACAGACGAGTTGAGAGTAGGTAGTCTTTCTCATGTAATGAACGCAAGAGTCTAGTTTATAGTAATTGCCAAAAATTTTGACGTTTATCCCATGCTCCAACACAAGATACTGGTGGGGACCGGCGTCCCTGCCGGTCCATTCTATCGATATCATTGATCATATTGAAGATGTGCCGGCACGGAGGCACGGCACCCACCAATATTCCTAAGTTTTCAACCGGACACTAATTTTGGCAATTCGTATAATGCTGATTTGCTCGTCTTTTCATAATCTGGTAGGCTGAGGAATCCTTTGCTCCGAACGACGCAAAGGCGTCTAATCACTCCGCTCAGGGCACCCCCAGCTTTCGCTATCTTATGCGCATAACTGCGAAATGTCAGCGGAAGACAAACCGAAGGGCAAGGGCATCATTGAACGGGACGACATACTTCCGCAAGATTCCGCATGACTGACAAGATTTCATATTCTTGAAGAAACTTATTTAGATTTTAACCTATCTGTGGTAAATAGAAAGATATTCAATTTGTCGAAGGCACTTTGGAGATGACAGCTCGCTGTTTCACTATTTGTTCGGCGGTCTTTTTATGCATTGTCTGGTTCGCGGTACCGGCAGATTGCGAGACGCGGCCGGAATGTCAGGCTCTTCGGCAAGAGCTCCAAACCAAACAAGAGCAACTTAATTCGTATTTGGAGGCTTTGGGCAAAAAGGGAAACAGAGAAGATCCACTCCTCCAAAATGTACTGAACTACAACATCGAGCAACTGATCCTCGCTATGTCCGTTTTGGAGAAACGAATCAAAGACTGTGACGCCTCCGAACCGGGATCGGAAAGTGGGGGAATGAGCTCGGTTAAATCCGAAGAAAGCAAGTTCGCGACCAAAACATGTGGAGACTTGAGAAGAATGCTCGTGCAGCATGTCCGAAAAGAAAACGCATTCAAACGGCGCGAGAATAGCTTTCTTGGTGACCTAACGCCTGCGGAAAAAACGGAGTACCGTGAGACAGTTCAAGATCTGGAAACCATAAGAACCATACTGAAAAATCGATGTACTGCGTCTCCGCCAAAGGATTCGCTAAAAAGAAGATTACGCTGAAAATGTATATCTCGCTTGTCAGAAGCATGCGAGTCTGATAGTTTTACTCTAATTATGTGTCAGGAGTCGGTCATGAGTAAGATAGTTGTTCTGTTTACGGCTATTTGTATAGTTGCAGCCTCCTTTCTGGCGTACGCTGGGGGGAACTCTCGAGTACATCAGCCACCGCTTGACGTAAGTCTCATGGCTTTCAAGGAACAAGGGGCATGGTATTTCCTTTGCACAGCCCCGGCTTTTCCTTACAGAATTCCGCCCCATTATGCCACGTATGGGCCTCCCCCGCCTCCGTGCGGTCCGGTTCCGTGTGCACCAGCTCCTACTGTACCAATGAAGGTGAAATAGTACACGAATCCTTATCCGGTGACGGTTGCAGGTTTTTCGACGTCGAAACCTTCCCCCGGCTCTTCGACGTGAGTGATGGGAACTTCTCCCATCAAGGCTCTCAGCGTGTTCTTGAGTTTCATATGTTGTATGAACAAATCGTGTTCAACTACCATTCCCGGGGACTGCATAGGACTCTTGAAATAAAACGATAACCAGTCCTGAACACCGGAAAGACCTCTTCTCCGGGCAAAGTCGAGAAAGAGCACGAGATCGAGCACGAGAGGGGCCGCGAGGACCGAATCGCGGCACAGGAAATCTATTTTGATTTGCATGGGATAACCCATCCAGCCGAATATGTCTATATTGTCCCAGCTCTCCTTGTTGTCCCCGCTCGGCGGATAATAATTGATTGCAACCTTATGATAGTGATCCTTGTAGAGGTCCGCATACAGGTCAGGCTGCAAAATTCCATTCAACACGGAAAGCTTACTTTCCTCTTTGGTTTTGAAACAGGCCGGATCGTCGAGCACCTCACCGTCGCGATTTCCCAGGATATTCGTGGAAAACCAACCCTTGAGACCAAGCATCCGGGCTTTCAGCATCGGTGCAATAACAGTTTTCAGGAGCGTCTGACCGGTTTTGAAGTCTTTCCCTGCGATGGGAACCCCTTTGAGAACCGCCAATTCCATCAGGGCCGGAATATCGGAACTCAAATTGGGGGCACCATTCAAGTACGGAACGTTTTCCATAAGCGAAGCATACGCGTAAATCATGCTGGGGGAAATGTCCGGGTGATTGTTCTCAAGTCCCTTCTCGAATGCGGACAAGCTCATGTGAACGGAACTGAGAGGCAAATGTATTTCCGTGCTTCCGCACCACACAATTACTGCCCGTTTGAGGCGATTTGACGATTTGAAATTACCAATATCTTCCCTCACGCGGTCTGAAAGATCGCGCTTATTCTTTCCTTGCTTTGTCCACAAACCGCTGAGGCGCTGCGAAAATTTAGTTTCAAATACGCCTTTGTAGGGACGAATTTCGCTCAATTCGTCTTTTATCCCCATCAGGTCTTTCTCATGCAACACACGAGCACTTTGAGCGGATTCAAAACAGTTTTCATTCCGAATGTCCCAGCCGCCAAAAACCAGATCCTTCAGATCGGCCAACGGAACAAAATCTCTGATGAACGGAAATTTCTCATCGCTCCGATTCCCTAATCTGATGGTTTGCATCTGAGTAATAGAGCCCACAGGCGTGGCGAGCCCGCGGCGGACAGCCATGACCCCCGCCAGAAAGGTGGTGGAAACCGCTCCGTTCAGACCTGCGATGAGCACGCCCAATCCGTCCGAAGGCTTAACTGAAGGTGACATCATTCCCTCCGCTCATATATAGACATTTTATTCGGCGTTGTTATGGCAATATTTCCTAATAATGCTTGAAATATAATCGACAATAGACTGTAATTCAGAATAATTCTCCCCTTCTGCCATGACTCTGCACAATGATTGAGTGCCGGAGTACCGTACGAGAAGTCGGCCCTTATCGGCCAATAAAGCCTGACTCGAGCGAATAGCGTCTTGCAACCCCGGAATCGACTTCAGATCCGGTTTAGTCGACACTTCAACATTCCTACATATCTGGGGAATGAGTCTTATGGGTGCTGCAAGCTCTGACAATGGCTTTCCCGTCTCGACCATAATTCTAGCAACCTGGAGCGCGGCAATAATACCATCCGAACAGAGCACGTGATCCAGATGAATCACATGACCTGTGGGTTCCCCACCGAAATTCAAGCCTTCGCTGATGAGTCGTTCTACGACAAAGTGATCTCCGACCGCTGTTCGAATCACAGACCCACCGAGTTCCTCAATCCTGCGATCCAGGCCGGAGTTGCTCATGATCGTTGCCACGATAGTTCGTTTGCGGAGAGCCCCTTTCTTGAGCATGTCTTCGGCAATAATGCCAATGATCTGATCCCCTGAAATCTCGTTTCCGTACTCGTCGCTTAGAGCAATTCTGTCAGCATCTCCGTCCAAAGCAATGCCAATGTGGGCCCCGGTATCGCTTACCGCAGAGCACACCATTTCAGGGTGCATGGAACCGGAATTGAGGTTGATATTTTCTCCATTAGGGTTGATTCCCAAACAGTTCAGTTTGGCTCCCAGTTCATGGAAAATAAGAGGTGCAGCTTTGTACCCTGCTCCGTGAGCGCAATCAAGGACTATTCTCAAGCCATCGAGAGCGAGATGTTTAGGGAAGGTATTCTTCACGAACACCACATAGCGGCCCAGCGCGTCATTGATGCGAGAAGCCCGGCCAATGTCGGCACCTGTAGGTCGCACATCGTCCAATATTTTCGAAGATATGCACTGTTCGATTTCCGCTTCAACCTCAGAGGATAGCTTTAGGCCTTCGCGGGAAAACAGCTTTAAGCCGTTGTATTCCCAGGGATTATGCGACGCAGTGACCACCGCGCCTGCATCGCATCGCATGTTGGAAGTCAAGAACGAGACCCCGCCCGTAGGCATAGGACCTACAAGGAGCACATCCATTCCGGTCGAACAGATTCCCGCACATAAGGCATACTCGAAGACGTACCCCGATGTGCGAGTATCCTTGCCAATGAGGATTTTCCCTCCAGCAGTGCGTTCCTTCTTGCAGATGTACGCCAGACCTCTCCCCAAGGCCAAAACAGTCTCTGCAGTCATGGGCTCCTGATTGGCGAGTCCTCTGACCCCGTCTGTCCCGAATAAACCGGGTTTCACTAAAGGAAGGATTTGCTCAACTTCGTATTCTCGACTCTTGACCGGTCTCAGCCGTCTTTCCGGAAATTTCGAACGCATGAATCACCTAACACAAACCGGTTATGCAATAATATACCTTTTTCAAATCCATAGGAGAACATACAAGCCAATACAACTTCATACCGATTCGCTTTTCTTCTCATAATCCGGGAGGCTGGAGGTATCCTTCGCTCCAGAGGACGCAAAGCCGACTAATCACCCCATTCAGGACACTCCAGCCTTCCGCTATCTTATGTGCCCAACTGCGAAATGTACCAATTGCATCGAGCAGGTTCTTCCCCGCAATCCATTCTTCGTGTGTTCCATATGACAACCGAGCCGCAATTCTGCCTTGAATATCCTCTTCTTTAATATTTTGCTCTGCATTTTCAATGGTTTTATGGTATAACCTAAACAAGTATCTCAAATAAAGCGATGTCGCGACTGTTCGAAGGGATAGATCATGACTGGAATAAGAGCTTTCCGTACAATCATCAGTGTTGCGCTGCTCAGTCTGGTATTCTTCCTGTTTCCCTACTCGGCAAGTTCTGACATGTACCAGTGGATGCAACAGGAACGAATCCGACAGGAACATCAACGTCAGCAAATGCTCATATGGCAGCAGCAAGAAAGAATGCGTCAAATGCATCAGCAAAATCAAGCATATCAACAGCAGCTCCAATGGATTCAACAGCAGCAGAATCAGGCTCTTCAGAATCAGAATCAATGGCTGCAGTGGCAGATACAGGAGCGGGCAAGACAATTGTCCCCTAGGCCGTTTTAATGACGTTTCAGAAAGTCTTTCCAGGGTCCGGACCAGCCGACCTCTGGACATAAGCGATTACGACTGCTACAAAAATCTTGTGGATCCAATGAAACGGAGAGCACGGGAAGCATTCTCTTGCAAAGGTGCTCCCAGTGTTGTTTTTTCATTGTGAGACCGTATCCGATTTTACCTCAAGGAGACGGAAGTGAAATCAAGTCTGCTCGTAATCGCTCTCATCGCAGGAACATTCCTCTTTTCCGCAGTAATTGCACAGGCAGGACAAACCATGACTACAGATTCGGGTCTTAAGGTGGAGATGCTTCAAGAAGGCACCGGGCCGAAAGCAAAACCGGGTCAAACCGTAACGGTTCACTATGTCGGTACTCTCGAAAACGGTAAGAAATTCGACAGCTCGCGCGATCGAGGAGAGCCGTTCAGCTTCAAACTCGGCGCAGGCAATGTCATAAAAGGATGGGATGAAGGCATTGCTCTGCTCAACGTAGGCTCAAAAGCGAAACTCACCATCCCGCCGCAGTTAGGATACGGTGCCAGAGGAGCAGGGAACGTCATTCCGCCGAATGCCACACTTGTTTTCGAAGTAGAGCTACTCGGAGCAAAATAAATCCTGACCGAGAACATTGCGATTCTTACGCCTGATGATAGAAGAGAAGCAAGCCCGGGAATTCTGCAAGAACAGCAATTTCCGGGTCTCTTGCTTTCTTGGGTCTTCTTAACAACGGGGAACATCTATTGGAGTCAGATGCTCTTCAGATCTTCTTCTGCGGAGAAATGTCTGATACCATTTCGCAATTATGCATATAAGATGGCGCAGGCTGAGGGGTTCTGAGCGGAGTGATTAGACGGCTTTGCGTCGTCCGGAGCGAAGAATACCTCCAGCCTGCCAGATTACAAAAAGAAAAGCGATCGGTATGAAAACTCTTTATGAGTCTCCCATGTCGGATTCGAGAGAACAGATTGCGAATTGCTAATTCATCTCAATGAGGGGCTGAGAAATGGAATTGTGGATAGCGGCAGTACTTGGAATTGTTGAGGGAATAACTGAATTCATCCCTGTGTCTTCAACGGGTCATCTCATTTTGGCCGGTCATTTTCTTGGATTTAGCGGGGAAAAGGCTGCATGCTTTGATGTGTTCATCCAACTAGGGGCAATCTGCGCAGTGGTTTTTCTCTATTATCAGCGCTTTCTAGGCTTGGTGCCGGTGAATGGATTCCGCTCCTATTCGGAGCAGGGTTTCTCCGGAATCCGGGGATTGGTGCTTCTCGCGCTGACCACGCTTCCTGCTCTGGTCGTGGGAGCAGTGGCCCACAAGGCCATAAAAGCTTATTTGTTCGGCCCTATGACTGTAATCCTGGCACTTGCAGTGGGAGGAATAGCGTTGATTGTAGTGGAACGGGTCAAACCGGAGGGAAATGTCCGAACTCTGGACGGACTTACCTACGGACAGGCACTGACCGTGGGTTGTTTTCAGATCCTCGCAATGTGGCCCGGAGTATCCAGATCGGCTGCAACTATTGTGGGCGGCATGATCTCGGGTCTGAACCGTTATGTGGCTGCAGAATATTCGTTTCTGGCCGCCGTGCCTGTCATGATAGCTGCAACGGGATACGATCTCTATAAGGAATGGCAGTGGCTCGAGATGTCGGATCTGGGATTCTTCGCTATCGGATTTATCGTTTCCTTCATCTCAGCGGCACTCGCGGTGAAAACTTTTATCAGCCTTGTTCAGCGATGGTCGCTTGCTCCATACGCCTGGTACAGGATAGCAGTCGCTTTAGTAGTATATCTGGTTCTTGTGAAATAAGCAGTGAGGTAAATGTCTGGAAATAGGTGGAACTGTACTGGCATATCTCAGGATGGGTAATCGAGCGGGCGGGAAAATCCGTGCGCTGAAGAGTGGTCAGGCTTTATTTTCCGGATTGAGTTGATCGCTGAACGCGGCCGCATATTTCAGAATCCAATCTATGGCTGCATCCATTCCCAGGTCTCTCCCGGCTTTCTCGGACTCTATCCACTTGTGCCGCTCTATTTCACGGCTTTGAATTTCAAGATACTGCTTCAAATCCATTTCCGGAACTCATCTACATTGTAGACATTCGCAGATTCGTGTAAAATCCTCCGAAACTATTCTTAGCCACACTTTCTCGATCTGTCAAGCGAATACGTGGCAACCAGACCTGGAGGCAGCTATGAATCCATTGCGGGATCTCGTCTACCTCGGCCAAGCTGTATGGTATGACAATCTCAGCCGCGAACTGTTGCGTTCGGGCGAACTCCGCAGAATGATCGAAATCGATGGCGTTACGGGTGTCACTTCAAACCCCTCTATTTTGGAGAAAGCATTACGGGAAGAGAGAATCTACGACAACGACGTTCATAATCTGGTCGATACCGGTCTTGGCATAGCTCAGATTTATGAAGAGCTCGTGATTCCCGACATCCAAGAAGCTGCAGACACACTCCTGCCTGTTTACGAAGAGACCCGCGGACGGGATGGATTCGTCAGCCTGGAAGTCTCACCGGAATTGGCGTACGACACAGAGCAGACCATAGCCGAGGCGAAACGGCTGTTCTCCCGGGTCGACCGAAAGAATCTCATGATCAAGGTTCCTGCCACTGCCGAGGGACTGGATGCTGTAATCGAGTTGATAGCGGAAGGAATTAACGTCAACATCACACTCATCTTTTCACTGGATCAGTATCGGGACACGATCGATGCTTATCTCAGAGGCCTTGAAAAACTGGCCGAAACCGGGCGCGATCTTGGGAATGTCGCTTCGGTAGCGTCTTTTTTCGTGAGCAGAGTGGATACCGTTGTGGACGAGCAATTGAAGGATAGAACCGATCCCTCCCATAGATCTGTTGGCCTCAGCATGTTGGGGAAAGCGGCGATAGCAAATGCTAAGCTTGCATACAGTATTTTCAAGGAGACTTTTGAATCCGAGTTATTCGAAGATCTCAAAGCACAAGGGGCTCAGCCTCAGAGAATCGTTTGGGCGAGCACCAGTACGAAGAATCCTGACTACCCGGATACGTACTATGTCGATGCGTTGATCGGTCCCCACACTGTAAACACGATACCTCCGGCGACTCTGCAAGCTTTCAGGGATCATGGGCGTCCGAGTCTTTCATTGGACGGAGGTGTGGAAGACGCTCGATCCCTTTTCCGCTCGTTGAAATCCATGGGAATACATGTGCCCGATCTTCTGGACAAGCTTCTGCAAGATGGATTACGGGCATTTGCCGGGTCGTATTTGAAAATCATGAAAGACATCGAAACAAAACGCACCCGTTTATTGCGAGGATGGGGACATCGATCGGCATCGCTCGGAGAGCTTCAACAGGATGTGGATGCGCTTTTTAAGCAATTTGACGACAAGAACGTTGGAGAAAGTATATGGAGCACTGACACCTCCGTTTGGACCGCTGACCCGAAGGTGGGGTCTGCAATAGCACAACGACTTGGATGGCTGCACGTAATCAATCGCATGCAAGAGGAGCAGCCCAAAATTAAGGAATTCGCGCTGGAAATCAAGGAATCGGGAATAGAATCCGTTGTTCTCCTCGGCATGGGTGGTAGCAGTCTTGTTTCGGAGGTCTTTTCGTCCTGTTTTGGGGTCATTGACGATTATCCCGTGTTGAAAATTATAGATACAACTGTTCCCGGAGCAATCCTGGACATGGAACGAAGTCTTGACCTGAAAAAAACCATGTTCATCGTGGCAAGCAAGTCCGGCACAACTGTGGAAGTGATGTCGCTCTACAAGCATTTCAGAAAACAGATGGAAGCAGCCGTAGGTGACCAGGCAGGAGATCATTTCATTGCCATAACGGACCCAAACACCCATTTGGGCAAATTGGCGGCACAGGGCAAATTCAGGCGCACGTTTCTTAATCCCCCGGATATTGGGGGGCGTTTCAGTGCTCTCTCATATTTTGGTCTTGTCCCTGCCGCTCTCATGGGTATCAATCTCAAGAGATTGCTGATGAGAGCCGACCAATCTGCTGAGGCTTGCGGACCGGAAGTGTCCTCCCTTGAAAATCCGGGTACTTGGCTTGGAACGATCATCTCGGAAGCAGCGCTTCATGGTTTCGATAAACTGACTCTGGTCATTTCTCCGGGACTGGAGACTTTTGCCAACTGGCTAGAGCAATTGGTTGCCGAAAGCACGGGAAAAGAAGGCAAAGGCGTTCTTCCCATCGCGGGTGAAGAAGTCGGACTTCCGAATTCATATGGGGACGATCGGGTTTTCATATACATACGCCTGGACGGAGACGATACCTACGATCAAGCGATGTCGGATTTGGAACAGGCTGGACATCGCGTAGTTACCCAGCGCATGCATAATGCCTACGATCTCGGCCGGGAAATGTTCAGGTGGGAATTTGCCACCGCGATTTCAGGGATCATATTGAAGATCAATCCATTCGATCAACCAAACGTGCAACAATCGAAAGACATTACAAAGAAGTATCTGGAAACTTTTATAAAAGACGGCAGAATGCCCGCTGGCGATTTTCTCACCTTAGACGATCCGAACATTTCCGAGAACCTCAGAAACTTTTTTGAATCTGTAAGACGCCGTGATTATGTAGGACTTAATGTATTCATGCGAGCTAACGGCGAGAATAAAGATCTGCTCGAACAGATGCGTTCGAATATTCGTGATAGGTTCCAGGTAGCAACTACCGTGGGTTTCGGTCCAAGATATCTGCATTCAACAGGGCAGATTCACAAGGGCGGGCCGGATACGGGAATATTCCTGCTTATCACGTGCGAAGATAGCGAAGATATTCCAATCCCCGGGGAAAAGTATTCGTTTGGAGTGCTCAAGACAGCGCAGGCGTTGGGAGACTACGAAGCTCTAAAACAGACCGGACGCCGAATCAGACGGATTCATTTGACATCTGAAGCAGAACTCAGCAGATTGGCAGAAGCGATTAAAACCATCTGAAAAGCGAATCTATTGCAGGACTGTCCCGGAAACCGCATACTGAGAGAGCGATTTGGTCGGCTCTTACAGAGAGGATCTCTCACGTGAGAGAGTTCTCCGGGGTAAGGACTTGTCGTGTTGAGAAGAACGAAGAAGTTCGGTTGCACGTGAGGAAAGATGCTGCACAGTGACTATGGAGTGAAGCCAAGCGCAGAATTAAGCGAATACCAGAAACGCATAGAGAACATTGAAAACGTGATCTTGTGTGTCTCCGAGGCCGAGAAGATGATTGAAGATATCGGTCTTGACCTGGTCTCGGAAGACGACAGCAGATCCGACGTCGATCTTGAGAACAAATTCACGGGTAAATTTGTTCCTATCCGATCCGCGCAGCAGGAATCTGTCCCACCCCCGCTTGCTAACCAGTCCAGGCCGAGACGTAAACGCAGAAGACATTCCGGGAAGGATTATGGATTCTGATGGTGATGCGTTTGCGCGATTGTTCACGACTGCCATCCTTTGGGGTTCCTGGTGCGTCGTGCATTCACTCCTCAATGAAGAGGGGCCCATCAGGAAGACCGGAATCCTGGACACCGGCTTCAAACGATACTATCGGTTGGCATACAGTATCTTTGCAGCTCTGAGTCTGACCGGGCTCTGGTGGATTACTCCATGGGACAACGGAAAAGCGCTGTGGCAATGGACAGGTAATCTTCATTACATTCGACTTCTTCTCGCCATTGTCGGCATCATACTGCTTATTCTCTCCTTTCAGTATATCGGATTCATTGATTTCCTCGGGCTACGAGCTCTTGGAACCCACGGCAACAGAAAACGCGGCAGAGATCGACTCATCACCTGGGGAATTTATGGATGGATAAGACATCCGCAGTTTCTCGGAGGTCTCATGCTCCTGTGGGCCCGTGACTTGAAACGCACGGATTTCGTCATAAATATTGTTCTCTCGGCTTACCTTATTATCGGCGCCCACATTGAAGAGAAACGACTTCTCGCGAAATTCGGCAAGCAGTATGTCGCGTACATGAAAAAAGTGCCTCGATTCCTTCCAATTCCTCGATCCAGTGCTCACACCGATCCTGGTCCGAAGGATTAGGGCCAATGTGGATCGGGTAGGGGTCCCGCGAAACGCGAGATGGGTGCCCGGTAGCGACCGGCCTCCGTGCCGGTCATCCGGGACGGCTGAAGATGTGCCGGCACGGAGGCACGGCACCCACCAATATTCCTAATCTTCAATCGGACACTAATTTTGGCAATTGCTAGTGCGCCCGCAATATCAGGACAGTTAATGAAGCCGATGCAGTTCACCCGTGCAGACAACGGGTTCACCGCATCCAAGCTGAAGCCTGGATAAAGCCAATGCCTTCACTACGGTGCTGAACTAAGGACATAATCCATTTACAAAAAAGCTTCCCCAAATCTCACTGCTTTGAAGGTGCATTGATATGAATAGATTCTTAAACGCCCTTTATGCTATTGTATGCTGAAGGCCGTACCTGAGCCGGCATTCACAGAAGTCAGAGGGCACGAACATGAAAAGGGATCGGCTGGTTATGTGTGGGTGGATTATGGGTCTTCTGATACTCATGTCGTGCATCCAGCCCGGGTTCGCCCAGGTCAGGCAAGAACAACGTATAGAAGGCGTCAGTTTCCGGGAATTAGCTGAATGGCAAACACGATATGGAGGCGGAATTTCCGGTTGTTACCCTGCACCTGCTCCTGTTCTTATTCCCGGTCCTCCTCCCGATCTGTACGGGGCCTCGTGTAAACCCGTCCGCAAGAAGAAACGTTCGGGCCGAAAATAGGCAGCGAACATCAAAAAATAGTCATCCCGACAGGTTATAGCAATTGTCGAAATTAATGTCCGATTGAAGATAGGAGTATTGGTGGGTGCCGGCCTCCGTGTCGGCACATCTTCAATATAATAAATGATATCAATAAAATGGACCGGCAGGGACGCCGGTCTCCACTGATATCTTGAATTGGAGTGTGAGATAAACGTCGGAATTTTTGGCAATTAGTCTAACTGCCATGTCTTCGCGATCTGCCGGATTCATTACGCATCTTCTCGAATCACGCTCATATTATCGATGCGTCTTCCAAATCAGTAAGATTTGGGAAACCCTTCTTGTAAGAAGGGTTTCCCCGGTCTTACTCTTTTGATTTTCGGGCAGCTCCCACGATTCCGAACTTCGATCCGGTCTCCACTCCGTCCACAAGAATCAAAGATTCTTTTCGGAGCGTCTCCAGGAATTGTGTTGGGCTGAATCGATCCTCGGTGGGGTGTCTCACGATGTGTTTCATCAAGAAATTCGCATAAAGTGGGGGATAGATTTCTTCGAAGAAGAATAGCCCCCCCGGCCGGAGCACTCGGGAGAGTTCGGCAATGCAGCGACGCCAGTCAAGAACGTGATGGATGATCCCGAAATTAACGACAGCATCGAAAGAGGAGTCTCTGAAAGGCAAATCCTGTGCGTCTCCCACGTAAAAGGAAACCCTGTTCGCCAATGATTGCGGCCTGTGTCTCACTGCTCTTCGAATGAGCTTTTCTTCGAGATCGAATGCCGCAACACTCTGAAATCCCATATCCCTCGCCAGGAGAGCGGCCCCTCTACCCAGACCGCAGCCGATTTCCAGGGCATCTTCTACGTCAACCATTCCGGTAAGTCTCAGCCATTTCCGAATTTCTCGCTTCTGAAAGAACACGCGAACCGGACTGTAAATCCACACTCGTTCCGGCCAGTTCATGAGCATTTGTTCTTTGTCGGTGAGAGATTTCCAGTTGAAGATGGTGCGGAAGGGTACCACGGGTCTATGGGGATCGTTGCTGCATTTCATCAGGTCACACTAGAAAGGTAAAAGAGAGATCAGAGCGATCACGAGAAAGCCAAGCGGCATATAACTTGCCCTGTTAAAAAGGGAAGCAGCAGTTTCCGGACCGGGATTAAGGTAAACCTGTCGAGCGGGCTGCAACAGGAGTTTCCATGAAAGCACCGCGGCTCCGAATGGGTAGAAGAAATTCAGGCCCGGACCTGAAAACCAGTACATGAGGATTCCTGCAGATGCAGCAACCGAAATACCCGCCAGGAGGATGAAAACGGATTCCTTCATGCCGAGGATCGTCAATGTTGTTCGAGCCGAGACCTTTTGATCCGCTTGCATGTCTACGATATCGTTAGCAATATTCTGTCCACCGATTTCCCAGGCCCCAAGCCATATCACCAACAGCGCAACAAAGGCCGGATCAGGGTGAGGTTCTACTGCATACAATCCAGCGAGACCACCTGTAGCTTTCACGATGGTGGAGGGAATTATCTTGAGATGACTGATCCGAAGCATCTTGCAGTAGATAACTTCCATGCTTGCTGCGAGGACGAAAAGGATGACGCAAAACGGATTTAGCCACCATGCGCCTGCCAATGCTATGAGAGACCACAAAGCAAACCAGGCCAAACCGGTCTCGAAGGAGAGTGCTCCCTGGGCAACCGGATGTCGCATGAGAATTTCATCCACACGGACTGTCTCAGGGGAATTCTCCGTGAGACCCAATCGTTGCCGATCTATTTTGCAGTCTACCAGGTCATTGAGTGCGTATACTGCAGTGTACCCGGAAAAAGCGGTAATCAACCCTACGAGGGTCACAGAAATCGGAGGAAACCCACCGAGCCACAACACCGCGGCCAATGCCGGGGTACACATGTCCAAGACCGCATGGGGCGTACGCGATAGCGCAAAGAACAGTCTCCAGTCGGCTGACCAGAATCTGTTCAGTATGCTGGAGGCTTCCGCATTTGTTTGATTCATAAGATTCCTTTTTCCCGCTGATTGCCGACATCCGCAGTACAGGTATCAATTCCTGCATCAGTGAGAATCATAGGGAAAGACAAGTTTGCCGCCGAGAAATCCTATCCTCGCGGCCAGAACAGCCAGGATCGAGACGAGCAGAAGGTAAATCAGCACTGGAACTGAGGTAAAATTTACAGGTTCCTGCACCGCCATACCTCTCGTCACACCTGCGAGGACGGCCAGTATGAGTGTAACCCAAGCCAGGCGGCGTTTTGAAGCAATAATCGGTGAATCATGGAGATCGTAATTTATCCACCAGGTGAAATACCCGGTCGCAATTGAAGGTGGAATCGATACTGTGGCCACCAGGACACAACAATATGCAGCCCATTCGGTTCTTGCAGAACCGAAAACGATACTCAGCACAACCAGAAAAGGGGCTATTGTAAGAAACCCGACAGGGACGTGGACGACGGCAGGATGAGGATGTCTTCTGAAAAAAGGGTACGTGTCAAGAAGATCTTCCACCCGCGCTTTCAGCGGGGAAGATGGTGCTTGCAAAGTGGGCGTGTAAACACCTATTGATTGAAATCGGTCCAGCACATCCAACCCATGGGGAGCGGAGATTATATCCATACTTAGATCGGTTCCCGCCTGATGGCGTTTCATATGATTTCCACCAGCCCACCGCTTGCTTGCGGACACATCATACACCGTGCCGTTGACTGCGACAAAAGCGGGTCTGTTTTCACGGCCATCGTTCTTGGCAAGCCCCTCTCGGTCAAACTGTCTATCCACGGCAGCCCCCGAAAAAGATCACATTCAAAACTTGCAGACGGTTTTGTTTTGCTGCACGGTCAGAGTGAGGCGACTCACCCGACCGTGTACAATCAACTCTATAAGGAAGTGAATTCCAACTAAATGAGTGCGTGCAATTTCCAGCGATGTTCGCCGGCAATCTGATCGATCTGGAACTGGTCACCGTCGGAATAGTTCTCGAGAAGGTCTTTCAAGATGGTCGTCAGTTTCAGGGTGAACTTGTCCTGCTTCTCATCAGATTCATCGGATATCACGGTGACTATCAACTGAGTGTTTTCGTCAGAATAGATAGCTTGTTTTCCAACGAAAATGCGAGGATACCTCGGATTGCTCGATAATTCGCAGTTACCAAGTTTTTCCACGGCTCGGGGTTGTCTGGGCCCGGCAAGGTGCGAACGTCCTGAGCAGCTTTTACATCCAGCCATAATAACATCTCCTCATTAGATCGTACTAGCAGGTTAGAAATTTGAGTCACCTCTGTCAAGAAGGGATCTCCTTGAATTTCAAGATCCCCCTGACCCAATCACATCTTAGGCAACGCTAAGATCTTGATATCCTCTACAAAGCTTCCGTCGAATTCCGAGAGAATGGCTTTCGTTATAGGATTCTCGACTGCTTCCGTTTTCAGAGCGCGGTTGAAGTCGCTTTCTCCATCCGAAGGCCCTGCATAGGGATCTTTGGTGTCCAGGGAGGTGGGAGCCGCCAACGTCAAAATTTTGATGTGCGCTCCTCCGAAGAAATCCTGCAGCAAGGTGCCAAGTTCCGGCTTCTTAGCCAACCTGGACTCGAAGCTTTCTTTATGAATCTTTTTGGTGAAACCGATTTCAACTTCTGTAGGACCGAACAAAAGCAGATTCCCGTGATCCATTACGGACGGCAAAATGGATTCGTTTTCAGACCTGAACCGATCCTTGAGATCTGCCCATACCTCATCCGGACTTCCGGACGGAAGCGGCATGATCTGAGTGATGGTGAACGTCTCCGGGGGAATATCTTCCGGAGGATCCGGTCGAGTATCGGGTACTGCAGCCACAGGCCGCAAAGTGCTCGTTTCAGCCTTCTTCGATTTTGGAGGGGGCTCCGACGAAGGTCTGGGTTTCGGACTTGCCGGAAGACCCTTATCAATGCGGCGGATGATCTCTGCGAGATCGGTGAGTTCAGGCGCATACGCCATCTTGAGGATGGTCATCTCCATGGTCACCCAGGGATTTCCGGAACGCCTGATTTCTCCTTCACTCTTCAGAAGAATGCTGAATAGGTTTTGGAGTTCCTGGGGTGAAGAGCGTCCGGAAATGTCCTCCATGTCTTGAATCTCGGAAGGCGGCGCTTCAATCAAACCTTCTGTTCGAGCATTCCGGGGAATACTCCGAGCTACAATGAGATTGCGGACATACTGGATCAAATCCATCACGATTTGTTCCGGATCGAATCCTTGCTGAAAGAGTTCGTGAACGATCTTCAAGGACTCTGCAGGATCCCTGTCCAGCACAGCAGTGACGAGTCTGCCGAAACAGTCTTTCCCGACAATTCCGAGGATTTGCGTCACGTCCTGGACAGTTATCCGCTGAGACGAGAATGCGATAATCTGATCCAAGAGACTCAATCCATCCCTGAACGAACCGCCCGCCTCCCGTGCGAGCAGGATGAGCGCTTCCTCTTCGGCCTGAATCCCCTCCTGCACCAGGATTTTTTCCATTCCGTCGGCAATTTCTTTGACCGAAATAGTCCGAAAATTAAACCGCTGGCACCGGGAGTTTATCGTGGGCGGAACCTTGTGGGATTCTGTAGTGGCGAAGATAAATTTCACGTGTGACGGCGGTTCTTCAAGTGTCTTGAGCAACGCGTTGAATGCATTGATCGAGATCATGTGGACTTCATCGATGATGATGATCTTGTACCGGGAAGCTACAGGCGGGTACTTTATGTTCTCATTGATCTCACGGATATTTTCCACCGACGTATTGGATGCGCCGTCAATCTCCTGAACATCGACGGAGGTCCCCGAGCTTATCTCTTTGCAGCTCGTGCATGAATTGCAGGGATTCGGATCGGCTGCGTCGCGGCCCGAACAATTGAGCGATTTGGCCAGAATGCGTGCAACCGTGGTTTTGCCGACGCCGCGTACACCGCAGAATAAGAAGGCATGCGCTACCCGACCCGAAATGATGGAATTCGAGAGAGTCTGAACCACATGGCCTTGTCCGACTACTTCGGAGAATGTGGAGGGTCTGTACTTTCTTGCGAGAACCAGATATGATGGCATTTGTGCGAGGCATCCGATGCCGTGAGAAACGACCACGGCCGGTGATCGGGATTGAGGGCCGGTCCCCGAGATTACTTCCGCTGCTTCCTTCCGGACCTGACGGGTTCAGTAACTCCAGACCGCCCTCTCCGACCACCGGCTATGGCCGCTTCACCGGCGCGTTCGGGAAGGATCGGCAAAACTCAGCGAGTGTACCAGATTATTTCCGCGCTCGTCAAGATCCAGGCAAGAACAATCCGGTATTCTTCCCGCGTGGAGTCCGGAACGATTGACAATCCTTAGTGCCGAAACCTGATATTAAGATCCTGTTGTACCCATTCCCCTGCACTGTGAAGGGGTTCACACAATACATATTGTATCTGTCCGTTTTTTTTCCGGACAGTTCCCCGGATAACAAAATTCAACCATAGATTCGGCACACATTTCAGGCCATTCCAGGGTACAGTGGAAGTGCCGACAAATCGCGATCTCTTCATCGACGCGTCTGAACAGGTGCTTCACTCCGTAGTCCGCAATTCAACGTGAATCTTTTTCATCAAACCATTTAACGCGAATCCTTCTTCTCAGTCAACACAAGTAATAAACCATGAGGAGGCGATTATGAAAATCGTGAAGGTATTGTTTTCCTGTGCACTTATGACTGTTTTGCTGATGGCTGCAGATATGGGGTTCGCGCTGCAAAATCCTGCCTTGCAGACACCGGGTCAGGAATTTCAAAGTCCGCTCCCGGGGCCGGGTGGTCCGCACTCTTTCGATCCATCCGCGACCGGACACTGGAAAAGGCACCGGCACAAAGTGGATATGAAAGAAGCGTTGGGGCTGAACGATCAACAACTCAAAGATATGCGCGGACAGTTCGCTCAATTCCGGGACCGCACCAGGAAATTGCGTACCGGCTTGCACGCACTCAAAGATGAAAAACGTACAATGATGATTTCGGGGAAGATCGATCAGGATAGAATGACCAAAATCGATGATGAAATGGTGAAGCTGAAAAGTGAAATGCTCCGCGAACGTTTGAAGCTTCAGAGGGATCGACTCAGTCTGCTCAGCTCGGATCAGGTCGATCGTCTGGCCGATCTCTTGAGCAAACGCCAGGTTCGCGGATTCTTCGGAGATAAGTCGCATGGGAGAGGCCACAGGCACGAAAGATAACGGAAATTCGGCATTGATCGATTCTTAGGAACTTGAGGAGAGGGATTTGTTCCAAAGTCCCTCTCTGTCTCACAGGCGCGCTAACCTTTCAACTCTCTTTCGCAAAGAGATTATAGCGATTGCTCAAAATTCTGACGCCTATCCCGCGCTCGAAAACAAAGATACTAGTGGTCACCGGGGTCACTGCGTCCCGAAATTGTCTCAAAAATCGAAATTTATCCGAGATAGTGGCACGAATTCTCATCATCTTCCCTGCTTGAGTGTAGGGGCGGACCTGCGTGTCCGCCCAAATTAGGGCAGACGCGTGGGTCTGCCCCTACTACTACGGGTATCAAATCGTGGCACGATGTTCTTGTGAGTTCATTTGAGACAACCTCCGGAGGCCGGCACCCACCAATACTCTTATCCTCAATTAGACGTTAATTTTTGCGATTGCGGCGCTAATTTATTGCATATCAGTCGTCCTCCTGGACTCAAAAATCATCATTTTTCCTTAACCGCCATGAATCGCCAGTGCATTTTTCCGCGTCTCGCACGGGATTCGTTCGAAACAACCAATCAAAGACACCGTCAATCAGTGCATTTACTTTTCTGCCTCTTCCTACAGATTCAAGAGGGAAACCGGCGCGCCTAGGTCGAATTCGACAAGTGTTACAATAATAACTTGACTTTTAACTGCGGCTCCTTTACACCTGAAATGGGAGGGGACACTTTAAAAACCTTCCTTGTGTGAATCACGTGTCCCAGCCTTTCTCTCGTAGTGACAGACTGCCACGACGACCGGGAGACGGAAGTGACCGCCGTACGCGGAAATGGAAAAAATGTGTAACAACACGCTCACGGGTGCAATCTTCGGAAAAGTCTGGCATCATAAGGTCCATCCTGTGACTGAAGCTACTTTTCCGGAAACGTGATTAATGTAAACGTTTTTCAGAAACATTTGAGCTGTCCCTCTTTGTCTGAGGAATCATGAACCTGAGAAAATTCATTCCGGCGCCCTGCAGGGGTCTTCTTGAAATCCCCGAGGAGATTCAGGGACCTAGACGTTACACGATGATACGGAGAAACATTTCAATTCTCATGTTTCTCATAACCTTGGTCCCGCTGTCCCTTATGGCTCTGATTAATTATCACCAGTATCAATCGGCCCTCAAAGATGAAGTCCTGAACCCTATCCGAGTGCTCGTAAACAAGACCAAACACTCCTTTGAGCTTTTCCTGGGAAACAGGCTGGCAACCGTGCGGTTCATCGCATCTGCTTATACATATGAGGATTTAGCGAACGAAAAAAAACTGAACCGCATCTTCCGTGTGCTCAAACAGGAATTCGACGGATTCGTCGATCTTGGACTCATTGATGCAAACGGAGTTCAGGTCAGCTATGCAGGCCCGTACGATCTGAAGGGAAAGAATTACGCAAATCAGGGGTGGTTTGAGCAACTTAAGGTAAACAGTGTTTATATAAGCGATGTATTCATGGGATATCGAAGATTTCCGCATGTGGTGGTCGCCGTATATCATCTCAGTGATTCCGGTGAGGCGTGGATTGTGCGCGCAACCATTGACACTCGCAGGTTTGACGAACTCATCGGCAGCATGGGACTCGATACTCGAACCGACGCATTTCTTATCAGCAGAAACGGCATTCTTCAGACTCAATCCAAGTTCTACGGAAATGTTCTCGATGAGCGGCCGGATTTGATTCCTCCGGCCAGCTACGAGCCTGCAATCGTCGAACGCACCGATTCAACCGGTAAAGACGTATTGGTGGGGTACGCCTATTTCAACCGATCCGATTTCATACTTATGGTGGTGAAGCCCAAGGCCGAGGTATTGAAGGCTTGGTACACCCTGAAAAGTGAGCTTCTTCTGGTGTTCATAGGAGGTGTGCTCGTCATTGTGTTCGTGGTGATACGCCTGACACGGGTGCTCGTGGAACGACTGCAGATCAGTGATGAAAAACGAGAGTTGGCGTACCGGGAAGTACAGCATACACACAAGCTCTCATCCATCGGAAGACTGGCAGCCGGTGTGGCCCACGAAGTGAACAATCCCATGGCGATCATTAACGAAAAAGCGGGGCTCATGAAGGATCTGATTCAGTTGAACTCCGATTTTCCCCAAAGAGACAAATTCCTAGGCTTGGTCCAGGCGATTACCGCTTCGGTGGACAGGTGCCGGAACATAACTCATCGACTCCTCGGTTTTGCGAAAAGAATGGAAGTGCAAATTGAAGTCCTGGATGTGAACGAAGTCTTGCAGGAGACCCTGAGCTTTCTCGAAAAAGAAGCACTTCACCGAAACATACAGATAAGCCTGCATTTAGCGAAAGACCTGCCGCGGATAGCTTCAGACCGCGGTCAGATTCAGCAGGTCTTTCTTAATATTCTGAACAACGCCTTTGCCGCGGTCAAAGACGGAGGAACGGTCGCCATGGCCACCTGGGATAAGGATTTCAATTTTGTGGGCATTTCTTTCCAGGATGATGGCATAGGGATGTCCGAAGACACTCTGAAACACATTTTCGAGCCGTTCTTTACAACAAAAAAGGTCAACGGGACGGGGCTCGGTTTGTCGATTACATACGGTATTGTGAAAAAACTCGGTGGAGAAATTGAGGTTTTTTCCAAACCGGGACAGGGCACGAGATTCCTGATTTTCCTTCCCAAGACCCCAAAAGAAGGAGTGGAAAGCTGACATGAACTGCAAGGTGCTACTTGTCGATGATGAAAAGGAGTTCGCTTCCACTTTGGCCGAGCGACTCGATCTCAGAGGTATCAGCGTAGATGTAGCAAACAGCGGGGAAGATGCATTGCGGAGTCTTTCAAAATCGGTCCCCGAAGTGGTTATCCTCGATTTGATGATGCCGGGAATGAACGGTCTGGCGGTTCTCGAAAGAATCAAGCAGGATTTTCCTCAAATTCAGGTCATTCTTCTTACCGGTATGGGTTCCGTATCGGAAGGAGTGGAGGGTTTGCGGCTCGGTGCATTCGATTACTTGATGAAACCGGTTCACATCGAAGACTTGGTCGCAAGAATCAAGGATGCGGTAAGCAAGTCCGAGCGAGAGGTTTGATATGGAAAAAACGGAGTTCATGGGCAAAATCACAGCAGGTGTCACCCATGAAATAAAGAACGTTCTGGCAATTATAAAGGAATCCGCAGGTCTACTCGAAGACCTTTTGTTTTTGGCAAAGGATAATACTCCATTGCCTCGTGAAAAGGTTCAGCGCACTCTGGGCCGTATTGCCGAGCAAGTGCAGCGAGGGGTCGATCTCTCCACAAAACTGAATGCATTTGCTCATTCATCCGATGAAATCTCCGCGAGTGTGGAGATAAATCAGGCTGTTTCCCAGGCCGCGCATCTCTGTAAGAGATTTGCTCGACTCAAGGAAATCACACTGGATGTGAAACCTGCTGAAAAGAGCTCAAGCGTCACGACAGATCCCCTGCTTCTGCAAATGCTCCTGTTTCAATGCATGGATCTTCTCATGCATGGATCGGGTCCCGGCAGCACGATTGAATTACGAGTCCCGGATTCTTCCGAACGCAAATGTGTGGAGATTACGGTGCTTCCAGGGGAAATCTCGAACAAGCCGGCCGAGAACCCACGGCCTGCTGCAGGCCCCCTCTTGAATGCAGTCCACAGAACCGCATCCGCGCTTGAGATTCAAGTTGAGACTGAAGATTCCCCTCTCAAAGTGAGGGTTTGTTTCCCCGGGCGCGGCCAAGGGAATTGAGAAACAAATTATGGAAAGCTACATCTGTAAAGTTAAGGATCGCGACCCCGTTTTTTTGGAAAAAGGAATCTGTTTGTTACAGAAATAACTTGCCACATATGAACCAAGGTGTTACAAGAAGAGCATGGGAAAAAAGACACAAAATCTCCCCATGACAGCGGATGAAAGAGAACTGCTGGAAAGCTGGATTCGAGCCAAGACTACACCTCAACGCGTTGTCTTTCGTGCTCAGATTTGCCTGTTTGCAGCAGACGGACTGCCCGCTACGGAAATTGCCGACCGCATGAAAACCTCCAGACCTACAGTTCTGCTCTGGAGGAAGCGCTTTCAGGAGCAAGGTCCGGAAGGTCTGACAAAGGATGCACCCAGAGGCCCCAGTTCGAGGAAATTGGACCCGGAAGTCAGGGAAGCCATCGTTCAGGCAACCTTGAATTCGACTCCACTGGATGCTCCACACTGGACGACGCGGACTTTGGCAAAAGCCCTCGGTGTGAGTAACGCCACTGTGGCCAGGATCTGGAAAACGCTCGGAGCGGCTTCCCGGAAGAAACGCGGTGGTAAACGCCAGAAGGAAAAGCCTTCGGAAAGCAGATTTGTCGAAATTGCAGGAGTGTACCTGAATCCACCTGTCAGGGCCTTTGCTCTGAAGTTGGAGCGAGGCTCGTTTCAGAAGTCCTTCGGATGCAGCTTCAGTCCGGAGAAAAAGTCGACACAACTGCGGGATTCCGCAATCGGGTGTGATTCGTGCTTATCCGAATCCCTTAAGCTTCTGAATTCAGTTGTTACCGGGCACAGTGACCTTGACGCAGCCACAGCGGGATTGTGGAGCTTTGTGCACCAATTGGAGTCTAATATTTCAGATGGCGGCGAACTTCATCTTTTCCTTGAGGACGCGGATTCGGTGAAATATTTGGTCGATAATGGATTGGGCGCGTTGCCGAACATCTGCGTTCAGATCGTTCCGCGGGGGTATCTTTCCGGACATGATATACAAGAGCTTTTGGACGGCACGGCAGGAAACAAGAGAGATTCTTCTGCTGCCGGTGTGTCCGATCTTGTGGCTGCAGTAGATGCATATATTCGGGAGCAGAACGGTTCGGGCCCGTTTTTGTGGTCCAAAAAGCCCAATATCCTGGAAGGTCCGGAATTATGTAAAGTTATCTTGGAAACACTACGCCACTTGACGGAGTTGAGCGCAAGCATGGCATGGCAATACTTCAACCGACCTCATTTCGCTCTAAACAAAGAGGAAGCCATGAACTGGAAACCAAAGCTCGAAAGCTGGTTTGCCGCAGCCGCCTTTGCAGAGGAAGGCGAGCACAAGACCGCTCTGCAAATAGCGGAAACCCCTATTCCTGAAACCCGGGAAGCCGTCAGCATCCTACCTTCGCTCAGTACTGCATTTGCTGCCGCAGCATTTGCCGAGGAGAATTGTCACGAATACGCGGCCGAGATCTTGGCGGGAGTGGCTCGTAAAGCTTCATTCCTTGAGACCGTAGGACTGCAGCATGCAAAAGTGTTCTATGGAATTGCCCACTATCAAGAATCGTTTGTGGAAGCAGTAGGGCTTTCGGGAGTCCGACTCAAATATCTGACTGTTACTATGTGACAAACATACTCTTGCTGCTTGTCCACATAGATTTCGCTATCAACAAGTTTGTTTCGGGGTGCGTACGGGAAATCCTGTTCGAAGGGTATCTGTTTTATCCGAAGCAGCCCGTTTGATTCGACAAAGCTGCGGAAACAGCCGAAGCTGGAGGATACAATGCAAGAATTCAAGGTGCTTATGGTCGATGACGAGGAAGATTTCGTCACTACCCTCGCTGAACGAATGAAAATGCGAGATCTTTCGCCGGATCTCGCTCTGAGTGGAGAGCAGGCGCTCCAGCGAGTGCAGGAAGATGTTCCCGATGTCATGGTGCTCGACCTTAAAATGCCCGGCATAGACGGAATGGAGGTGCTACGGCGCGTAAGACAAGCATATCCGCAAGTCCAGGTCGTCGTTCTCACAGGTCACGGTTCCGAGAAAGATGAAGCAGAGGCGAAGCGGCTTGGCGCTTTTGCGTATCTTCAGAAACCCGTGGACATGGAGAGGCTCGTAAAAACGCTCCGCCAGGCATACAAGAAAAAATTGGAAGACACTATGGCGGCTGCTGCATTTGCTGAAGAAGGTGAGTTTCAGACAGCCAGGGAAATCATAGACGAAAAGAACAAATGATGAGAAGGGAGGCCACTTATCATGGACGTGAAAGTGCTCCTTGTCGATGATGAAAAAGAATTCGTAGAGACACTGGCGGAACGAATGGAAACCCGGGGACTCAAGGTATCGCGAGCATATTCCGGCGATGAATGTCTCGAGCGAATCTCCGAAGAAAAAGCGGATGTAGTGATTCTCGACGTGCTTATGCCGGGCAAGGACGGTATCGAAACGCTAAAGGAGATCAAGCAAAAATATCCTTTGATCGAAGTCATCATGTTAACCGGTCATGGAACCATAGAAACAGCGATAGACGGCTTGAAGCTGGGAGCTTACGACTATTTGATGAAGCCCACGGAAACCGCGGACTTGGTTTCCAAGATTCTCAGGGCGTACGCCCGAAAATCCGAACAGGAAGAACGTATTCGCCGCGCCGAGATCGATAAGATTGTGGCGGCAAGAGGCTGGTAGACGGATATTGAGGTACTCACTCTTGTAATAGAAGGAGGGCTGCGCTTCCACAAGCTGCATTACCGATCGAGATTCTGCCGGGAATGCTGATCAAGACTTTTCCGGGGTAGCTTGATTTTCAGTGCAGTGTTCTCTCGTCCGAAAAATTGGAGTGAGATCTGGGGGAACTTGACCCGATCTGAATCGGATTGGGTCCATTGATGACGTCGGAAGGGTGCTCGACCGTTTTCCGACGGCCAACGGGTGAACTTTTGCCTTAAACGGCAGCTTTATAGATCAGGCTAGATGTTCGGGACTTTTAAAGATTACTCGTGCATGAGGGCAGGAGCTTCAAATGACAAAACGTGGAAGGCATTTCCTGATCGTTGCGGCGGTCATGGTATCGGTCCTTTTCCTGGGACAGTGGGCATGTGCGCAGACATCGCCGATGGATCCAGGCGGATCGGAGTACGGATGGTGGATTTGGCCGGTACTTCTGTTAGTCGTTACCTTTGTAATGGGGGTAGCGGCGGTGCTCGGCGGAGTTGGAGGAGGAGTCCTCTTCGTTCCTATTATCAGCGGATTTTTTCCATTTCACCTGGATTTCGTGAGAGGAGCGGGTCTGTTGGTCGCTCTAGCAGGAGCTTTGGCAGCCGGCCCGGGACTATTGAAGATGAATCTTGCCAGCCTGAGGCTTGCCATGCCAGTGGCTCTCATTGCTTCAGCCTTTTCCATTATCGGTGCAATGATCGGGTTGGCTCTGCCGACAAAGATTGTTCAAATAGCGTTGGGGGTGACAATCCTCGGCATTTGCGCATTGATGTTGACTGCAAAGAAATCCGAATTGCCGGACGTACCGCAGGCTGACTGGATTTCAGCCGCGCTGCACATTAGTGGGGTATACCAGGAGGCAACCACAGGGCAAATTGTCCAGTGGAAGATTCACCGCACCTGGCAAGGGCTGCTCCTATTCATCGCAATTGGAGTCATGGCCGGTATGTTCGGTCTCGGAGCAGGCTGGGCAAACGTTCCTGTACTAAACCTCCTTATGGGAGCACCACTGAAGATCAGTGTGGCTACGAGCAAGTTCCTGCTTTCCATAACAGATACCTCCGCGGCATGGATCTATCTGAACAACGGATGTGTCATTCCATTGATAGTAGTTCCTTCTCTCGTGGGAATCATGCTCGGATCGTTTGTCGGCGTGAGACTCCTGAAAGTGGCAAAACCCACTGTGGTTCGGTGGATCGTTATAGCTATGCTGGGTTTCGCAGGATTGAAAGCTCTGCAAAAAGGAATATTCGGCTGACCAGGGCGTGAGTCTGCTCAAATACGGTTACATTTGGAGGCAAATATATGACCGATCATCTTGAAAAATCCTTGCAACCGCGACAAGAACAGCTCGTGTACGCCGGGATTCTGGAAAAAGGCATGTTCTTTGGTCTTCTGCTGGTAATTTTCACGTACTGTCTTTATGTATTTGGCTTTTTAAAGCCCTATGTGCCGGCATATGAAGTCACCAAATATTGGAATATGAACGTTCATGATTACCTGCATCACTTCGGACTGAAAGACGGTTGGACATGGCTTTCCTTAATAGCGTACGGGGATTACTTGAATTTCATCGGAATCGCACTGCTTGCCGGTGTCACTATTATCTGTTTTTTAGCCATAGTGCCGGTTCTTTGGAGAAATGACGATAAATTGTACGCAGTCTTTGCGCTCGTCGAAGCTCTGATTCTAGCCTCCGCCGCGAGCGGGATTCTGGGCTCGGGAGGCCACTGATATTGCGCTTTCAAAGCATAAGATGCTCGGAGAAACACTTCTTACAGGGTTCCCCACGTATTACTGCTTTGATTTGCGAGTCGGTATGAGTACTTTCGATTTGGATGAAGATTGTGGCGATGCATTTGGACTTGCGGATTGAAAGGAGACTTCCATGCCAATTGCAAAAAAGGTGAGGGACCTTTTGGTTCCTTTGAGCGAATATGCGAGTACCTATGTTGACGATTCATTGAGACAAGCAGTGCCTAAGCTGAGAAAACTCTACTGTCAGATTGAAGAAGGAAAATGTACGCAAGCTGGGCACCGAAATATCCTTGTTTTGAACAAATCCGAAGAATTGGTCGGCATCCTCAGCTTCAAGAGCATCATAGAAGCGCTTGTCCCCGAGTTGGCGGGAGGCATCGCAACTCGATTGGAGTCTGCGGAAATATCCATTGCTTTCGCTCAAGCGGATGCGCTCGATTTGGACGAAGCTCGTGCAAGTTTCAGGGCTCGAGTGATCCGGAATGCCGAAACGAAAGTAAAGGATATCATGCTCAAAGTACGGGGCACGATTCAGGCGGATGCGGATCTCATGGATGCCATAAAGCTTATGTACCAGAATAGAATCACAGTATTGCCTGTATACGAAGATAAAAAGTTGATTGGGGTGGTCCGGGAATCGGATCTCTTCCTTGCGGTCGCGGACGTGCTGAGCGATTGATCCACTGTTTTAGAAACTTGTATCCGGGCTATTATTGCCCCATACTCAGAAATATACTTTCGCGTGAGGTTTTGTGCTCATGAAGAGATTTCTGATTATGGGGCTTTTTATATGTGCAGCGCTCTTCTCGGGCTGTACGGAACGGCAGCGGCAGGATTACAGTCACTGGAAATCTGACCTGGTCGGGCTGAAACGGACCATTACGCTGTATGCGGCAGATGGGAAGCAGATTAAATCATGGTCCGGAAGGTATAAAGTAGAGGTCGAAGGTGGATCCGCTCGGTTCATACATGACGGCAAGGCGATCATAATTGCCGGGACGTTTATCATTGAAGAAGAATAGTGCCTCGATTCAACACTACCAAGAATAATCCTTCCATCCCTGAAGGCATTTCCCGAAATGTCTCATACGCGGATTCCAATCATCCTGAGCTTGACTCTCGGGCGATTCACCTGTTTCGGGAAAACATATGGATCCACTTCCGGGAGCACGGTCGGGAATTGCCCTGGCGGAAAACTGACGATCCGTACAGGATTCTTGTCTCTGAAATCATGCTGCAGCAAACTCAGGTCGAACGGGTCCTGGGCAAGTACGAACATTTTATCTCTGCTTTTCCGGATTTTGCTTCATTGGCTGAAGCTCACTTCAGTCGAGTGCTGGAACTATGGCAAGGTCTGGGATACAACCGGCGGGCTAAAGCTCTGCAACAGACTGCCTGGAAAGTGATTGAGGATTTCTCGGGAACACTCCCGGCCTGTCAGGATACCCTAAAGACATTTCCCGGTATTGGCGCTGCGACGGCTGGAGCCATAGCAGCATTTGCATTCCGAAAACCGGTCGTGTTCATTGAAACCAATATCAGAAGAGTGTTTATTCATTCCTTTTTTCCGAAATGCGAATCTGTAAGAGACACCCAGATCCTTCCCCTCATTGAACTCACCTTGGACACATGCAAAATTCGGGAATGGTACTATGCGCTCATGGATTACGGAGTTATGCTCAAGCAAACTGTATCGAATCCGAATCGCCGGAGCGCCCATTATTCCGTACAATCCTCCTTCCAAGGTTCGGATCGGCAGATTCGAGGTAACATTCTGAAGCTTTTAGTGAAAGCTCGACAGCTTTCCGAGCAGGATCTATGCAGTGCTTTGAACGAACCGCCTGAAAGAGTGAAAGGTATAGTTGATGCGCTTGTGAGAGAAGGATTTCTCGATCGAAACGGCACTCACATTTCTATCGCAGACATCAAGGAACAGTAGAAATAAAGCGGGAGAGGTGTACTCCTCTGGCATGACCTTTTAGGTGGAAAGTACTCGTCACCAGAAACGAGATTATCCTTGAGGACGGACTAATAGGAATCCAGAGAGGATAAGCATGGGGGATACGGATCAGATTGGAGATAAAGGAATTAGACAAGCAATCATTCAAACAAGTTGATGGTTTCTTCGCTGCTCTCTTTCGGAGCCTCAGAAATAGTTTCTAACGTCCAGTTTACGCTGGGTTTGTGGTCAACCTTACTCTTATATTTTGTGATTTGCTTGATCATGGCATTGACATTACTCCCCAGAGCAATTTGTTGTATCTGTTGCTGGGCATCTGGCGCAATTGGACCCCAATATGTGATTTCTTTGGTTCTAATCCTAAAGGTATGAGCGTCTATGTTTCCGGCAACAAGGATGCCAGCCACTCTTAGAATCTGCTTTGTTTCCTTTTCCGCGACGTCCATCCATCTGGTGCGCTCTGCTGCCTTTTCCGCGCTGAGTCTGGTGGGATACGGGTCAACCTTTGTCCTCAATTTTACAGTGGCTCCTCCATTGGCAACGTTGCGGAGGAGTCTTCGATAAGCGGTTCTTGATGCAGACCGCGTAATTAAATCGGTGAGCTCTTCATCAGGTGTGGCATCATCAAATAGTCCCCGCAAATCTCTAAGAGCAATCTTATGTCGCTCAGATACTAAGAGGTCATCAGTTTGTCTTTGTGGAACTAGTTTGAACTGAACAGTGAATGACGAAGCACGCCATCCAGTGATCATAATTCTACTGTCTAACAAGCTACTTTCTGGTAATTCTTCACTAATTCTCGATGTCGCCCCAGCCGCAAAAGTAACGCGATCTGCAAGTTCTTGTAAATCTGCCAAAAATCTACCAAGAAAATTTGCAGCTATCATATGATCTTGAACCGGTTCCCCTTCTAAAGAGAGTTCAAAATCATTATCAGAGCCCAATAATTGAGCGGCATGCAGTTCTTCTTGTAAGGCTAATCGCATTTTGTTTACAGAACGCAATCTAAACCGATGCGAAGCAGTATCTTCTGTTTGCTCAGCAAGGACGTCCTCTATCTTCTTAAGATCACGTAATTCTTCCATGATCTCGTGCGGGAGCCGAGGAGCCAGTTGATCGCCATGTCCAATTTCGATAGACATTACTCGATCCTTTCTGTCGAAATGATAGGTGCAGCCCATTCCTCACCCAAAGTCATTTCCAGAAAGCCTTTCCGTTGATTCGTTTCAACTCTGTATCCAGTGACGGGATCTTCAACATATGTCTTAGCCAACCACTTTCTGTAGTGGTTACGAAATATTTCTGAATCCCGATGTTCAGGATGACCCAAAGGCGCACTGAGAATCAGGATTGAGTGTGTGGCATACTCGGACTGAGTAGAACGTTGTCCGTCTAGCAGACGATCAATTTCATCCTGATCGTCTTTGGTAAGGCTATTGTAATAATCCGTATCACAAAAGCTAACAACGTCCACGTCATGTGGATTCATTTTGTTAGTGACGAATGAACCGTCTACCCATTGCCTAATAGCCTTTATTAATGGCCGAATTTCTACCCTCCACCTCGTGAAACCATCAAAAATCATCTCACGTGTAATGGCTTCTGGAAAAGACTCAACAAAGTGGAAAAATAACCCGTTGTCACCACATGGATAAATTCCTTCAGGAAGGTAACCGTCACCGTTGAAATCAGGAATTACACGAGGGAGAAACAACATCCAACTTGTCCTCCACTAAGCTAATCCCGAAATCTTATCACATAAGCTTTGTTTATGTCCCCACTTTTCTATGTTGTCCTACATAAGGAAAACATACGCGCTCCTCGCGCGCCAGTCAAGAAAAAGTACTATTTTGAAGAATCATCATGCGTTTATGAGTCTCGCGTTTGTGAGTACACAACAACTTCTGTTATCAATTCTCGAGGCTGGCAACGTGAGCTTCATCAAGGCACAAATCAATGGCTTCCCTGATTCTTTCCATGAGGGTATCCAATGATTTAGCCTGTGTATGACAGCCTCGAAGCTCTGGAACTGTGGCCACATAGAATCCTTCTTCATCGCGTTCGACAATCACGTTAAAAGCTATTTCCATGTATTGTCCCGTCCTTTAGGTATCAGAGCCTGGGTGCCACTGACCTGCGTTTTGCGATCAGCCAGGAAAGAATTCGTGCCGTCAATGGTGAACTGCAAAATGTGATCGATGCACTCCAGGATGTGTACGAAATATAGCCGATCATCCTTCATAAGGGAACCGCCTCCTGCAATACTCGGTCCCGAATATACGAATGCAAAGCCCCAACCGTGACAACATGGACCCGCCGTCCCAGTAATTCTTCGAGATCGGCTATGAGCCCTCCTGGGAACCAGGGGGAAGGGTTTTCGCCAACTTCAACAAGAATATCGATGTCGCTGGTTTCCCTCGTTTCTCCACGAGCTACGGAGCCGAACAGACGTATATTCTTGGCCCCATGTCGGTGAGCGATCTGCAATATCTCTTCTCGTTTTTCTTTGATCAATTGTTCAATTTCCATGATCGACAACCTTTATGCCAATTTCTCTCACCAATCTCCATCGTCACCTTGGGTCCTGGCTTGCAACCAGTATTTGCGAGCTAGACGATGGGCTGACAAAGTAGCTGTTGCCCCAAAAAAGAGTATCAACAATATTGGAATTATTGGAGTCTCTTTGGTCCGTGGACTCATCGGTGGTGGGGCAATTACATCTAACGAATCGAGTAAACCAAAAACCCCTGCTGACAAGGAGAACATTGAAAAAACCAGTACCAGCCATAATGTGAATTTGCTGAACGGCTTGTTGTACCAGGAAAGTTTTTCTCGAAAGCTTAACCTTTTAAACTTAGCTTCGCTGAATGGTAGTCCGCTGATAAGCGCTCTCAGTCTCAAGTGATACCATAACGTCGATAGTATCATAGCAAAGAGCATCCACAGTACTCCGAGAAGAGGGTACACTATGATGGCACCCAAAATACCTATAGAACTATGGAACTTCAGGAGCCTCTTTAAATCACTTTCTGAAGATTGGTCCGGTAACATACGGCCCCTGCCCCAAGCAAGCCACGGAAAAAATACGATTCGACCGGCTTCGTCTTTCTGGAAGTGCTGGTCCACGTAGCCTGCCGGTAAGAATTCAAATTGTATGGCCATTCTTCAATCTTTCTTTGCATGTCCCTAAATTAGGGGCAGAGCAACGCCAACAATTTAGTTTTCCATAATCGACGCAGTTGAACCGGAATTATATGACGATCTTGCCGCTTCAGCGAACATATATTTCAGCGAGGTCTGTATCAGTCACGATGCAGACTTATCTCATCCCTCTGCATAGAGGACCTCCGCTTCGGCCAGGACCCGATCTCTTAACCGTCGGTTGAGGTACTTGGGATTGATGAGGTCCACTTTCCTGCCGCCCAGCAGCGCTGATAAATCTTCCTCTATGTCAACTATTTCCCATCCAGGGGTATGGTCCGGTGCGAACTCCACGAGAACATCCACATCGCTATCTGGTCCAAAATCGTCCCGAACTGCTGAACCAAAGCAGGCCATCCAACGAATATGACGTTTACGGCAGAATGCCGTGAGCTTCTCTTTAGGCACATCTATGTGTATCATGGTAAAACCTCGCTGATTCTCAAAGAATAATCCTTTCATTCGGCCGTAGAAGATCGCAGAGCACCTATAGTCTTGTTTGTTGTTCGGGAATGCGGAATTGCAGAACCGAATGTGATCGTCATTCCAGCATTTCAATAATGGTATTGTAAACGAGAGGGCGGAATTGTTTGATGCGGAGGTCGGATTCCCCCATAAAGACCCGGTTCGTGAGGAGTACGCCAATTATTTCCCTGGGAATATCAATCCACAGAGAAACGCCTGTGAAACCCGTATGACCTATGCTGAAACGAGAGAATTTCTCTCCACTGGACGAGCCTTCAAGAGAAGGAGTATCGAAGCCAAGCGCACGAGAAGAGCCTTCTACCAATCCGGCCGGCTGGCAAAACTTATGGATGGTGTCGCTTCGAAACAGGCCTTCAGGAGTCTTTAGGGAATGCAGAAACTCGGATGCAAGCGATGTCACACCTTTCAGAGTTCCGAACAATCCCGCATGACCTGAAACTCCGCCCAGCGACCTCGCATTGAGATCGTGAACCAATCCGGGAGGATCGCTGTACCTGGTCCATACAGCACGGCTGTTGTTCGCACCGGGCAGAAAAATGAGATCGTCATTCAGTCCCATGGGCTCATACAGGTTTTCTGCGACAAAGGCGTTGAAATCCTGGCCGAATTGTTTTTCGACGATGAAAGCGAGCAGCATAAACCCGAGATCGGAATAGATTGACAGCGTTCCGGTCGCGTATTCCAAAGGCTCGGAAAAGATCCGGTCGAGCATTTCACTACGGGAATTGGAACCGTGCAAATAATACGGTCTCCATGCCGGAAGGCCGGAACAGTGAGCCAGGAGATGTCTCGGAGTTATCTCCGATTTGTCGAGGGGTACGTCGGCTAACCAACGTGAGATACTGCTGTCGATTACACCTGGTTCCCGCTGCTCCATGAGCATCCAGGCAGGAGTGACTGCGAGGATTTTGGTGAGAGAGGCCAAGTCAAAGAGACTATCCGGTCCGACACTCGGGGTTGTCGAATTTCCCAGGTTTCCACAATATTGTTCATGAATTGTCTTTCCTGAACGGGAAACCGATAATGCCCCAGCAGTAAATAGTGATTGTTCGCAGCCGCGATTCAGCAAGACCTCGAGATCGCGGAATCCCACAGGATCAAGCGTTTGACATGGGGCGGCTCTCAAAAAGAATACCTCACCTGAGCACCTGATCGTGGAATGTAAGAAGCGAAATCGCTCCAGGTCCCTGGTTGAAAATATAATCGTGCGGTCCTGAAAGGATCAGGTACGCATGGGGAATTCTCTTGGAAACCAGTAATTGGTGCAATTTCTGGACAGACGCGGCCATTACGTCCTTATCGCTAGTGACAAGCTGTATTTGTCTGTGTTTCAAATGCTCGGCATTCCAGGTTACCAGATCCCGGTAAATATCCATGTACGGACCGAATGCTCCCTGAACCGATCCAATACTGGAGAATACCTCCGGGTACTTGAATCCGTAATACATGGAACGCGATCCGCCCATGGAAACGCCATCAACACCGATCAACTCCGGTTTCACACGGTAATGCTTTTTCAAAGCGGGAATTAACTCGGCCATGACAAACGCTTCGTACTCGGGAATCTCAGGTCCGGTCAGCCTGGCGAGAGGAGGTGACGCGGGACACGCGAGAATTACTCCCTGATAAGGCTTTGCTCGCAACTTGAGATTGAAATCCTTCAAATGAGCCGGCGTAACCAGGCCCCTGAAATGAGCCGTTTCCAGAGATTTTCCTGCCAATGCAACAACTGCATCGTCGGTTTTGTAATAATGGAGCCACGCGAGAGACCCCTGTTTCGGAGCCAAGGCACATTCAGTCGCGCCGCCGAAAACGATTACCAGCGGATAACTCTTGTCCGGGTGTTCAAAATAGTCTAATGGCAAACTCACTGCAGTGACATTTGATGGAATACGTTTGGACTGAAGGATGAAGTACTCTGCCGGAGTCTTGTATCCCTGGATCTTCTCGGTAACCGCAACGCCATCGGCAGTCGATGCCGGTTCCGTTTTGATGTCGTCAATTTTCCTGTCAATCTCGGGTTCGACGGTCTTTTGGGGCTCGGCTGGCGCTGGGGCCGGTTTCGGCTTTTCGATCTCGGATTGAACCTGCCGGGATTCGGAAACGGGAGCAGCCTTTTCCTGGGAGGAACACGCCCCCAGTGCGATCATAGCGAGAATCGCCACCACAATGAGGACGCGAGCGGTCAAGAATGACGCCTTGTTTCTCAAATGTGTCTGTATCAATTGGAGCCCCCTGTTCGGGAATCAGCGCAGAAAACATCAGCAACGCGGAGCCGTTGCTTTGTCCCACCATGATTCCTGCAAAGCAGTCATCTCTGTACAAGAAACGACTGAGTTTCTCCAATCTCGTTTTACCACAAACCGGGCAGGTCTTTTTGCTGCTCCGAGGAGGAACGAGATTGAACCTTGTCCCCCTCCGGGGACACCTGAGGGTTTGTTTTCGATTTAGCCTGATTCTGGTTGATTCCGAGAGCAGCGAAGTTCTTCTTGAACTGCTTTGAAAACCAATACAAGGCCTGATGACCGTTGGGGTACCGGTATGCACAATACCCGTGACCGCAACTCTGAAATATATTCACATC
The DNA here is from genome assembly GCF_000266945.1 of Desulfomonile tiedjei DSM 6799. NCBI lineage: Bacteria > Pseudomonadati > Thermodesulfobacteriota > Desulfomonilia > Desulfomonilales > Desulfomonilaceae > Desulfomonile > Desulfomonile tiedjei. Next base: position 5,140,840 of record NC_018025.1, on the reverse strand, counting down.
AACGGGAAATCCTGAAGAACGCATGTCCTGCACTAATTCGTACAAACGACCATGATTACTGTACGAGTTACAGCCGTCCTTCACATTGGTGTTGATGTTGTACGCGATTCCTCCCGCTTTCTTTATTTTTGCAAGATTGCTGCGCCAGACGTCAGGAGTCATGGGATAGCTTCCCAGATCTGTTTGCTGGCCGCCGGCATACGCGAATACGTCAGGTCGGCGCGCGGAAATCATAATGGCTTGTGCTGCGCCGGCGCATGCCCCGTCAATTCCCCTGAACAGACGATTGGGCACTGTGCGGTAATGGGCGTCTATGAAAGGAATGACTTCACCCAAAAGGTAATCTTCGTAGCGGCTGGTGTTCCCGCCGCCTGGATTCCAGACTGCCACTGCTATTACGTCATCATATGGGTCTTGCCGTAACCACTGATTAAAAACCTGGAGCTCCTGATCGGAAATATTATCCTGAAAGCTCGCAGGAGTGAGCATTCCGGATTTCAGATTATCCATGGTAAGAGGCGTTTTGCACCAGACAGACCAATATGTGGCGCCTCCGAGTTCAGGACCGTTATCCCATCCCGATTTTCCGCCCAGGAGATAGACTACTCCGTAGCGACGATTCACGTTCTGTTCGTAGTCCTCAGGTAGTATGACGTGTACCGGAAACGGCCCCGGAACATCGACCCCACCTTTAGCTTTGGCGCTCTTGAATACTTCGGAATGGACTCGAATGGTCTCGATATAGTGCTTTGTCCGAAGAAACTTCGTCCGTGCTTCTATTTCCGACCAAGGCTCTTCTTTCGGGGCCGCATAGGACAACGCAGCCATACCAAGAATGAATAGAATAATTCCGGTTACAATTCCGGTTTTTTTCATCAAAACCTCCAGCTCGAGCCGTCTCCCAGCTTCCAACTCAACGAACGGTGATATTATAAACCTTTACCGGAAATCCTTGCTGATCCGCAGTGTCGGACGAACCGGGGTCCATCAGGATGACGCTGCTCTTCACATTCACACCCCTGAGAGCGCAGCGAACATACAACGGATAGGTCCCGGGCTTGCCGGCTTGAATTTGCACAGTCATGTCATAGGGCTTGTTCTCGCCCCAGAGCTCGATCCATCGTTCCGCCATGGGAACCTTGGTCCTGATTTTATCGCTCATAACCGAGAGGACTGTACTCCCCTGAGAAAAGACTTTTCCCGGTTTTGCCGAGACGATCTTGAGTCCCGCGGGATTCGGGCACGAAACGGTTATGCCTCCATAATCGGATTCGGCACCCATATTCTGAGCGTCAATGCGAACTGTGAAAGTCTTTCCTGCTTCTACGGTGTTCGGGACCTTCACGCTGGTTATTTTAGGCTGAGCCTCTCTCGGCATTGCGACTTCAAAAGCGTTGGCCAGCCACTGGACGCCATCGATTTTCACATTTACCAGGTACTCTCCCTGGCTGGTAGAGGGTTCCGCATTCGTGAAATCTCTGGGGTACACGACGTTCAGTTCGTCTGCATTATTTTCCAAGCTGCCAGAATACTGAGAGTTTCCGCGGGGGCCTTGCAGGATAATTTCAATTTTCCTGGCGGCGTTTCCGTGATTTTGAAAACGAAAGCTCAACGCCTGCTTTGCATCATCCGCAAATTTTGGAATAGAACCATTGAGGTCAGGAAATGCTTTGAATACTTTGCCTGCCAGATGATTAATGACGATCTCCGGTCCCTTCTTCTCAGGTTCTCGCGGGGGAGGTGGTGGCGCCTGTTCCTCTTCTTCGGATGTCGGAGCGGCGTCATGGTTCGTGTCCGACGGTTCCAATTTGGCCGTTGCAGTCCCAGGCTGACGCTGTTGAGCAGCACCTGTTTCTCCCGCAACAGGCGTGGGAACATCTGCGACCGTTTCCTGACCTATGGTGGGCAGAACCGCGGAGACGACGAGAATCATCTTTTCATCGCCCCGGGAGCCTCTGAATTGGCTCATGAAACGATTCAGTCCCTGGGTGGTATTGACGTTCATCTTATGAACGCTGCTCCTGCGAGTCGCATGATACAGCCATACTGCGCCTTTGCTATCCGGGATCATCATCACGACATGATAATGCAGTATTTTGTACGGTCTTTCATTCCCGGCTCTGCTGATGGTTCCGAAGTAAACATGACCGGGCTGCATCTGGCTGATTACTCTTCTCCAGGCTGAAGTGTCCTGGAGATCGAATCCCCTGAGATTCATGCCATCGGCGCCTTCAAGCGGATAATCCTTTCCGTCAGGCATTATGACTTTAGGTTGCCTGCCGTCACTCAGATTGAGAATCAAATCCCAGCCAAAATCCCAATCTTTTCCCATTGGGGAATTATTACCGCTGTTGCCTTGCCGATCACGGGTAACCTCTGCCAGGGTAAAATTCTTATCAAAGAGAAAACGGGCCGCAGATACCACAAGACCGCTACAGTTCAGTCCGGGCGTATTAAAGAAGCGATCCGGGCGGTCGAATGAGGTGAAATAACCCTTGTCGTCCAGTGCACCGTCGTCTCTGTACGGGATTCCCAAATGAGTATCGACGATTTCCACGGCCTCCGTTTTTGAATCGATACCCTTTGCCCACAGGTATTCAGGCGCATAGAGCTGATCTCCGAAGACCGGCTGCGCAAAACAAATGCTCAAACAAATAAGTCCAAGCAGTACTAGCTTCATATTGTTTCGGGTAATTTTCACCAAGCCTCCGGAGTTAAACTTCATTTTGGATTATATCTTACCAATTCCTGTGTTCTCTTGCAAGCCGGAGTACGGATGCAAACAAAACTGTGAGCCGCTTGCGTGCTCCTGTTTGCCGCAAGGTTTATTGCGGCCAGCCCCTGTAAAAAAAGCAATAAACCAGACAATTATTCACAGCCATATTGAGGAATGGAGTATGACCTTAGCTCAGCTAATTTGCCAGCTTTCCGTCAGGGCTCCACTTGGCTCAAAGCTCCAAAGTCCCGAAGGGACGGACCATGAGTAGCCACGAGTGCAAGAGACTGTCTCAATAGTCGAAACTTACCCCAAATCGTGGCACGACATCCTTCTTCCCGGCAATGAATTACCGGGCTATTATCCTACGTCCCTTTGGGACGTCAGCTTCCTGAGCCTCGAAGGGGCGATAGAAAATAGCCCGGTGCTTCAGCGCCGGGTGTCAGCGTGGCACGATTCTGAGCGTCAATACGGTTTTGAGACACTTTCGCAAACCCGTGGGCAGCGGCGCCACATTATAGAGGCTTGGACCCTGAAAGGTCCATCATTGGGTTCATCCGAGTTAGTCAAACGATGGTGGACCCTGCCAGGGTCCTCACTACTCGGTTTGGCTATAATTCTTTCCATGGGTTGCACCCATGGCTACCATTTTGGATCGCCCCGTTGGGGCTCCCTGAGCGATTAGTCGTAGCATTATTGCAGCACGTTCATCGAATTTGGCTAACGAATGGAAAAGGAGAGTCGTCGAGCCAATTTATCATCAAGATACAAAGCTACTTTCCACAAACCTTTCTTATGGCCCGCGAGCTCTCTGGTGGGCATGGCGTGCATGCGGGGAGTGCCGTCTTTACGCCTGTCTAGGCCTTCCCTCCCCTCCCTTTTGACATCAAAGGCAGTGCGAATCACTCGGTATTCCTGATCGTTAGGATCGATCCATCGGGTCTCGGCAACGTATTCATTCTTTTCATTTTTGGGGATGAATATGAGAGTCACCATATCATTCATGGTGTGATCGAAGCTATCTTTGGGAAGAGCTGCCGAACCGGCGGTGAGAAATGCATCTTTCAACAAATAGTAATTCTCATCTTTCGCGGTACTCTCAATTCCCTTCCACTTTCCGACATTTATGACTCCACAACCTCCAAGCCAAACCATGCAAATCATCAATACCGTAAGCCTAGTGATGAATCTCCATGATGAGAGCAGCATTATCGATTCGTCGAATTGCCGCCGTCTCCGGAATGCGGTTCCTGTTGCCCATCTTGCTATCATTGAATTTTCACCAGCGCTACTTCATCACATTCCGGGAATTTGGTGCATTTGATGCAGTCGGCCCAGATTTTGTGAGGAAGCTGACTCTTATCCATAACCGAAAAGCCGAGCTTCTCGAAGAGCGTAATCCTATATGTCAGGACGAATACGCGGCGAATGCCTAATTCATTCGCCTCCTTAAGAAGAAAATCGATTAAAAGTGTACCAAGTCCTCGACTTTGGTGTGATGATTTTACCGCAAGAGACCGTATTTCCGCAAGATCTTCCCACACAATATGCAGCGAACCGCACCCGAGTATTTCTCCTGTCGCATCATCGACTAATACTGAAAAATCCCTCACCTGCGAGTAGAGATCGCTGATAGCTCGTGCCAGAATGTGGCCGAATTTGGCCTGCTCCATGATAAGCTGGTGTATGATTTTCATGTCCGAAAGCTGGGCTTTTCGAATCACTGCGAGTTCTCCATGCTGCGAAATTCCATGAGTTTCTTTATGTGCTCTTTTACAGATTCGGGATCGTAACCGGCGCCCAACATTCTCGCCAGTTCCGCAGGTCTGGCTTCGGAATCGAGGCTCTTTACGTCAATCTGGGTTCGTCCTTCACTCACGTGCTTCTGTACTGCAAAATGATGATTCGCTAGAGCGGCTATTTGATGCAGGTGAGTCACACAGAGCACTTGCTGCCGCCGGGCCACTCGCGCCAATCTGGAGCCGACAGCAAACGCGGTATTACCACCAATACCCGCGTCCACTTCATCGAATATCACTGTCGATGCACCCTGTCCATCTGCCTGCAGAGCTTTAAGAGCCAGCATGATACGCGAAAGCTCGCCTCCCGAGGCAATCCGCGCAAGGGGCCGTGCAGCTTCCCCCGGATTGGATGCGAGGAAAAATTCTACGCTTTCGAGACCTTTTTGTGAAGACCGGTCGCGTTCCAGAGGTTGAAACTCGACCGAAAAGACCGCCTCCCGCATTGCAAGTTCACTCAATTCCTGTCCCATAGCCTTTTCGAGCTGAGATGCCGCCTCTTTGCGGGATATGGAAAGATTTTCTCCAGCCTTGAGATAATCTTCATGGAATTGAGTGGCAGCCGCCCTGGTTTTGTTCACCAGATTCTGGGCATCCAGGAGATTTCCTTCCTCTTGTGAAAGGGAATCCAACAGAGCAACGAGACCGGGGATATCTCTGCCGTACTTCCTTTTCAGACGTCTCAGGGCAACCAATCTTTCTTCTATGGCTTCCAGGCGAGCCGGGTCGGCAGAGAAGTTCTTTGCTATGTCACGAAGCTCCAGGGCAACGTCGTCCAGCCGGTACACGGCATCTTGAAAATTCTCCCGGAGAGCTTCAAATTTTTGGCTTGTGGACGCAAGGTAATCCGTTGCCCGCTTCACGTCGGAAAGGTTCTCGATTATGCTTCCGGATTTTCCGTACAAAACCTGGTATGCCTCGAAGGCCTTTTCTCGAATTTGAACCGCTTTTTTCAGAGTGTCCCGTTCTTGCGTCAGTTCTTCTTCCTCACCGGCTTTGAGACCGGCCTCTGATAACTCCTTTATGGAATCTGCATTTTCGCGGGATTCACGTTTTAACTCTTCCAGGCGCCCGAGTGCTGCATCCAGATCCTTTTCCGCTTTTTTCCATCTCGAGTACAGGTCGGCAACTTCTCCGACCTGCTTGTCCAGCGCTCCATATCGGTCGAGAATGTCGATATGCTCATCCGGATCGAGAAGCACGCGGTGATCGTGTTGTCCGAATATGCTGACAAGAGAAGAGCCGATACTCTGAAGCATGCCGACACTGGCAAGATTTCCATTAATCCAGCATCTGGAACGACCGGACCGGGCAATTTTCCTGGAAAGCACAAATTCACCGGATCCGATTGCTTCCTTCAGACTATCAGGCAATGATGTCGGAGAAATCTCGAATAATCCTTCGACGTGAGCTTCTTCTTCGCCTGTCCTGATGAGTTCCGCGGACCCGCGGCTTCCCAGCAGCAGATTGAGCGCTCCGATCAGGATAGATTTTCCAGCCCCTGTCTCTCCTGTGAGTACATTGAATCCATCGCCGAATTCGATTTCGACGTTATCGATAATGGCAAGATTCGCTATTTTCAGATATCTCAGCATTCAGGAAGCGGTTTTTCACAATCATGCGACGTGTTTGCGGACGTGAGGATTGCTGCGAATAACGTCCTTTTGCTCCAGGATCGTATACGTGAAAGCTCACACCAGGCCAAGTTTTTTTTGCTTTAAAAGTTCAAAGTAATCCCTGGTCCTGCACTTTACCATAGTAAAAGGAATCGGCGCCTTTGCAATACGAATCGACTGACCTTCCTCAAGGTTAATGGTTGTGTGACCGTCGAGAGTCATCGTGAGAGACGGCCCTTTCTTGAGTATTACTTCGATTTCCACGTTCGGAGGAAGCAACAGGGGACGCCTTAGTCCCACATAGGGACAGATCGGTGTGAGGAGAATACCTTCCACATCGGGATGAATCAAAGGACCGTGCGCTGCATACGAGTAAGCGCTGGAACCCGTTGGAGTGGACACGATCAGCCCGTCGGCCCTGAGTTCTATTTCGCTGGAGGATCCTATTCTTAGTCCCAAATCGATTAACCGGGCAATTGCGCCCCAGTGGATTACTGCATCGTTGAGAACACGCATCCGGCTTGATTCTTCCCACGTGATCTCCAGAAGCATTCTGGTCGCATATTCCGCAGTTCCTTTCATTACGGACTCAAGCTCGGAAATAGCATCGTCCGGTGAAAGCTCTGCCATAAATCCAACTCTTCCGAGATTCACCCCAAGCACGGGCATGGAAGTATCGTTCAACAGAGACGCGGCCCGAAGTATCGTGCCGTCTCCTCCAAGCACTATCAAAATATCTGCTTCGTCCGTGAGGCGGTCTGTGGCTCGGCCACCCCATTTGTCGGCCAATGCGGTGAGCGTAGATTCAAGCAGCACCTCTTTGCCGGATTTCACCACAAAATCCTTGATCTTTTCACCGAGTCGAATCGCTTCCTGATCTCCGCGTTTCAACACGAACCCGATTCGTTGCATGCAAGCCTCGACAGATTTCGAGTATTTGGACAGAACTAAGTACCACGGATCAGCCATAAAATCCAGAGAAATGGTAGAGTACCTAATATCACTGTGGATTTCTTGTTACAGACATCTGAAGGAATTTAGGAACCTCCAAAAATGATGTCTACTTGAGGGTCAGAGTATTGATGGGTGCCGGCCTCCGTGCCGGCACATCTTCAATATGATCAATGATATCAATAGAGGCACAGATTTCTCATCGTCCTACCGACCTACAACCTACCTTTTATAAGGACCGGTAGGGCCCGGCGTCTCTGCCGGCCAAACTGGTTGATTTATTTTGAAAAATGTGCCGGCACGGAGGCACGGCACCCACCGATTTTCGAGAATCGCTTTCTGCAATCGGACAAGAATTCTGACATTTACTATAAACGTCAGAATCTTTGGCAATCGCTTTATTCTTGAGCGCGTAGTTCGCCAACGGAAATTTTTCATTTCTCACTCAAACCCGATTTCCGGGAAAATCGAAAGACAACTGGTTGTTTTCGCATGACAAATCAACAAAATCGAATATGAAGCGAATGTGCTCTTGATAATCGACACGCTTAGCGTTAGGTTCAGCAGTATGGATATGTTCGAAAACATTTTGGTTACGGGTCCGGACAGACCTTTGGCTGATAGAATGAGACCGCGAAATCTGGACGATTTCGTAGGCCAGGAAGGCATTGTCGGCCCCGGCAAGATCCTGAGGAATGCCATTCGTGATGACCGGCTGTTTTCCATGTTGTTCTGGGGACCTCCCGGAACAGGTAAGACAACGCTGGCAACCATTATCGCGGAGGCAACGGGATCGAAATTCGTACCTTTCTCCGCTGTTACCGCTGGGGTGAAGGAAATAAAGGAAATCGCTGCACGAGCTCGGGACGATCTCAAGTACGGAGGCACCCGAACCATTCTCTTCCTGGACGAAATCCATCGATTCAACAAGTCCCAGCAGGATTATCTTCTTCCTCACGTAGAACGAGGTACGCTGATCCTGATCGGAGCAACCACGGAAAATCCGAGCTTCGAGGTAAACTCCGCGTTGCTCTCACGACTTCGGGTATTCATCTTGGAATCGCTTTCCGATGAACATATCCGCGCGATTATTCGCCGCGGTCTGACGGATACAGAACAGGGTTTAGGCAATTTGCAGGTGAAGCTGAATGAAGATGCAGAGCATTTCATAGCGGTTATCTCCGGAGGTGATGCACGAGCTGCGTTGAACCTGCTCGAACCCGCAGCCCTGGAAGCTCAAAAGCATCATGATGGAGTGATTTCCATCGATCTGGTGAGAGAACTGGCTCAAAAGAGAAGCCTGCTGTACGACAAGACCGGCGAAGAGCATTACAATCTTATCAGCGCACTCCATAAATCGTTGCGAGACAGCGATCCCGATGCCGGGCTGTACTGGATGGGTCGGATGATCGAAGCAGGAGAAGACCCGCTGTACGTAGCGCGGCGACTGGTCAGGTTTGCCAGCGAGGATGTGGGCCTTGCCTCTCCACGTGCTCTGGAGCAGGCAGTTGCAGCATATCAGGCCTGTCAGTACATAGGTCTGCCTGAATGCGCTTTGGCTTTGGCGCAGGTTGTAGTGTTTCTCGCGACGTCACCCAAGTCGAATGCGCTTGAAGCCGCGTATATTGCGGTGAAGGAAGAGATTGCAGCAACAGGCCATTTGCCCGTGCCTTTGCACCTCAGGAATGCTCCCACCCGATTCATGAAGAAAATCGGATACGGAAAAGGTTACAAGTACGCCCACGATTTTCCCGACGCAAAGGTGGATCAGGAGTATCTTCCTGAAGAAATCCGGGAGACACGTTTCTATCACCCAACAGGAAGAGGATACGAACAGACCATAAAGGAATGGATGGAAAAGTCCGGATATCTGGATTCGGAAGAGAACGAATCCGAAAAACCGGATTCATCCGATTGACACGCGGTTCATCACAAGGCATGCAGCGATTCTGCGTCTAGCGGGACAATCTCCTGATTCAAGAGGCTGATTTCAGGCGATTGTCAAAAATTCGGGTGTTTATACCACGCTCCAATATAAGATGTTGGATTGTTCCTTTGGCTCCGCTATTGGCGCTTATGTGGCTGAGACGTGCCAGTCGGAGCCCCAACGGGGCGATCCAAATCGTAGCCATGGGTGCAACCCATGGAAAGAATTGTAGCCAAACCGAGCAGTGAGGACCCTGGCGGGGTCTACCATCGTTCAACCTTGAACTCAGATGAACCGAATGATTGACCCTTTCAGGGTCCAAGCCTTTATACTGTGACGCCGCTGCCCACGGGTTTGCGAAACTGTCTCAAAACTCCATTTTGGGCTCGCGATTTGCCAAGAGATGTACTAGAAAGGAGAGGAATTCAACAACCACGAGGCTGTCATGGGCAAACAGATCCGGGCCGATTACGAACAGATCTTGATGTTTCCGCCGTCAGTGGAAGACTGGGTGGCTAAGGATCACCCGGCGCGCTTTATCCGAGATTTCGTGGATTCCTTGGATCTGTCCGAGTTGGGAATCGAGGTTCCCGACAGCGATACAGGACGTCCTCCGTATGCGCCAGATCTTCTGTTGAAGGTGTGGCTTTTCGGATACTTCAATCGGATCAGGAGTACCCGTAAGCTTGAGAAGGGTTGCCTTGAGAATATGGGGCTGATTTGGCTGACGGGGATGAATGCTCCGGATCATAATTCCTTATGGCGATTCTTCAAGGCGAACAAGAAATCATTGAGGCATCTGTTCAGACAGTCGATTCGTGTTGCTCTGAAGGCCGATCTGATCGGTCTAGCTCTTCATGCCGTGGACGGGACCAAGATCCAAGCCGTCTCATCCAACGACAAGGCTCGGGGTCGTGAGCACCTGGAGAGGTTTCTGGAAAGTGTTTCGGAGAGATTGGACCGCACGATTGCCGATGCGATGACTGAGATAGAGAGAGCCGAGCGGGAAGAGACCGGTGAGTATCGCCTTCCGCAGTCCATGCAAGACGGATTGAAACGGAAACAGCGGATACAAGAGGCTCTGAAGGAGTTGGATGAATCGGACAAGAAGTCAGTTCACCCTTCGGAACCGGAAGCTCGCTTTATGAAGAATCGCCGGACCAAAGACTTGTCGTACAACGCTCAGGCGGTTGCCGACCAAAAGAGCGGCCTTATCGTGGCCGCAGATGTGGTCACGGATGGGGCCGACAACGGGCAATTGGTCCCCATGCTCGACAAGGTGAAAGAGAATCTGGGCGCTGTGGCAGAGGAAAATGTGGCGGACGGGGGATATTTTTCCTCAGGGCAGATAGGTCTGGCCCATGAGCGAGAATACGGCATTCTTATCGGGAAATCGTCAGGGGAAATTGTTTCCGAGAGAGGTGCGGATGAGGATCTCTATCACCGATCCCGGTTCGTCTTTGATCAGGAGCGTGATTGCTTCATATGCCCTGAAGGGCGCTTGTTGCCTTTTCATCAGCGGAAAATTAACGGCAAGAACCACAATGAGGTTCGCAGGTATCACTGCAAGGATTTTCTAACGTGTCCCAATCGCTGGAAATGCTCCAAGAGCAAGAACGGACGCCTCATAGACCTCAGCGTTTACGAGGCGGCCCTAGAACGACACCGCAGCAAGAGGGAAAAACCAGAGAACAAAGAGCGCCTGAAGACTCGAAAGAAGATTATCGAGCCACCGTTTGCCTGGATCAAGAGCGCATTAAGCTTTCGGCGATGGACCGTGGCCGGAATCGACAACGTAAAGGCCCAGTGGGACCTTATTTGCACGACCATAAATCTCAGGAAGCTCTACCACCATTGGGTATCCGGCGAGGTGGCATTCACGTAAGCAGCCGGAGGGAGACCATGACCTTATAACGGACAGTACACTCGGATCGAACCTCGCCTGATCTTCACTTGACGGGACTGCTTTTTTCCCAGAAGCAGGTCCTCCCGTCCGGCTTGCGTGATTCGCCGCAGTGCGCAGGTTTTGAGACGCTTTCGTCAACCCGTGGCTACCCACGGTCCGTCCCTTCGGGACTTTTGAACCTTGATGAGTGGCGCCCCAATGCGATGCTGGTAATTGGCGGAGCTAAGGGCATAATCCATAAGATATTAGTGGGGACCGGCGTCTCTGTCGGTCCATTATCTTGATATCATTGAGTACATTTAAGGTGTGCCGGCACGGAGGCACGGTACCTACCAATACTCCTACGCTCAAACGGATATTGGTTCGCCCCTGGTAATGACATGTCCTCAAATTGGCTTCTGCAAGCGAGGGGTTTTCTGTTGACGCGGAATCCGTTATGCTGTCCGTCACTGTTCGACCCGGAAGTCATTCGAAAGGACCCGAACCTTGGACACGAAAGAAACCACGTCGGCCAAAGCGGTTTCACGTCCGGTAGAGCCTCTCTTCGAATGCAAGGTGTACTACGAGGACATTCTGGACATTTCGATAATCTCAATTTATCACAGGGGAAGTGATTGCAACCATCGGAAACCAGTAAGGAAGGTTGTAATCTCAAGTTTCATCTGGTTTCTTAAAGTTTGACCTATTTTCCCTCCCGATGGGCACAATTTGGGCACAAGAAAAAAAGAGGAAGCGGGGAGCTGCATCCTTTTTTGTGGTCATTCGACGAGTTTTTCGGGAGAGCAGACCCACAGTTTGGCTTCGCTGCCCCACTCCTCAAAACTTCCTTGACTCTAAAGATGTTCACCAATAAGACTTTTGGAGAAGCTTGAACAGATTCACAGCAAACTCAGAGAAGAACTGCACATCACGACGAGCCTGAAGTGGTATATCGCAGCACGTCAAATAGTGAAAAGACGTTCTGACAGAGGATGCTGCATGAAAGAAGACGCAATGCTTAAGAGGCCATGGACGATCACAATCGCGGTTTATATGCTCTGCTTGAGTATATGGCTTTCTATGGTAGTCTTTTTGACCCTGTGCTCAACAATCAGGATGAGCCCCTCATGGCCTATAACGGTAACATTGCTCACAGTGATGGCGCTAATATGCTACATGATTGCTAGAGGGCGAAATTGGGCACGAATTCTTTTCCTGATCGTAGTTGTTTTAGGTACGCTCCTTTCCGTCTTACGCTTGACTCCGCCTTCCGGACATTCAGATTCATTTGGCCCAGTTGGTGCTTACTTGGACTATGTTGAAATTGTCCAAATAGGTCTTCAAAGCGGGGCTGCAGTACTCCTGTGTCAGCGGGCCTCCTCGGATTGGTTTAAGGCTATGAAGAAACTACGCACCAAAGACGAATCAGACGTAGCCATTTAAGATGGTTTCGGCAAGATGGTACGTGAGTGGGAAGTGATTACAACAATTGAAAACTGCCAGGAAAAGTTGTAATCTCAAGATTCATCTAGTTTCCTAAAGTTCCATCTATTTTCCCTCCCGATGGGCCAATATGGGTACAAGAAAGAAAGAGGAAGCAGGGCGCTGCTTCTTCTTTTTGTGGTCATTGAGCCATCTGTAGTGAAATCAGACGCCCAGACAAAATGCAATATATGGAGAGGCACAACACTGATCAGAAAAAGATCAAAAATACTGAATTGAAAAAACTTCCATAATATCCCATCTACTGTTAGGTTCTTTCGAGCCAAGTCTGATTTCGTTGTATGGAATCCGAGGAGCAAAGAGCATGGATCTCCTGTTAAACCATCTCAACGCGTTAACCTGTCTATTTGCCGGAGCACTTTGCGTTATCTTGGGTATGTTCTTCTGGGTAAAGGAGGGCGATCCCTTATTTGGTATGATCATGTGCTTTGGATTCGGTGCTAATTTGATAGCGGAAGGCTTCCTTGATTTGACGAAACTCAGAGTACCCGGATGGGTTACTCCCATAACAGACGCAGTTTGTGGTATCGGGCTCATATGGATCAGCATCTCCAGATTTTACGCTTCGCCTTCACCACGTTCTCGACGTACATACTGGTGGTTCTTGGCGTTCGGAATAGGTATCATATTCGTCTTTCGATCCATGCAACACTATTGGCGTTGAAAGTGGCTTTCCGTCATTCTACCGGATTTTTCAGGATTGAGACTGACTGTATGTAATGCGAGAGCCCCGGTCGCCTGCAACAGAATTGCTGCAGCAATTACTAAGACACCGGACAGCCCAACTACTGGCGCTATTATGAATCCGGCCATTTCAATCTTTTGCATCCCACATCCTCTGCGATTCCTTTTTCCTACACTACCAGAGACGGCTGGCTAGAAGAATATGCATTTCTTTGCTATCCTGCCGCCGAAGGCGTTTCAACGCGTTTCAGAAATATCTTCTGAAAGGACACGACCTTGGAGCCTGTGGAATCCAAGTCGGCAACCAGACCGACACGTCCGGTAGAGCTGCTCTTCGAATGCAAGGTGTACTACGAGGATACAGACTGCATGGGAGTAGTATATCATGCCAATTACTTAAAATTCCTGGAACGAGCCCGTACGGAATACGTTGAAAAGCGTTTGTCGAGCGTCGCGGAGTACCACAATAACGGGTACCTGTTCATGGTGCACAAGGTCGAGATTGTATTCCATGCTCCCGCAAAACTGGGGGATTCCCTGGTCGTACGGACCTGGATTGAAAGCACGACGCGGTTCAGAATTGTTGTCAAACAGATAATAACCCGTCAAGGCGAGCCTCGGGATTATCTTATTACAGCAACGGTTACTCTGGTGGCCGTCAGTCCGGAAGGGGAACTGAAACAGATTCCTTCGGAATTCCATTCGCTTTAAAGGTGTAACCCAATTGCAGGACATCAACACGATACCTCGACGATCAAGCTGCGCATCAGTTGTATTGACGCTTTTTCTGGTCTTGTTTACCTCTCAGGCGACATTCGCCGATCGCACAGACAGTCTGATCGATCAAGCACTCAGAATTTCCGGTATATCAGGTCAGCTCGACGCCTTGCCGAAATCTGTCTTGGCCTCGGTTCCCTCCGATGTGTTTCCGGACTCCAGATCGAGGAACGAAACCGAAGCGTTGCTTAAGAAGAATTCCGCCCAAGATACCCTGCTGAAAATCTTGCGCTCTTCTATCCGAGATGAGTTGAAACAGGAATATCTCGGAAAAGTAGTAGAATTTTATGAATCGTCTCTGGGAAAAAAAGTTGCACGCGCCCAGGAAAACGCTCTGGATCCCGCTCTGCTGAAGAATATTCGAGAAAGCCGAAAGATGGCTGCATCACAGGATGACGAACGTTTAGAGCTTATGAGAAGAATCGTTGTGGCAGAAGATGTTTATGGCAACAATCAAGTTCTCGTAAAAAGTGTCATTAAAGGACTGCTCTCCGGATCGGACCCTGAAAATGCAGCAAACGACGACCGATTACACGAAAAAATCGGTATGGTGGAAAAAGGGCTCGGCTTTGAAAAGAGCAGAATAGGGGAAACGGCAATCACAACCATCGCCTACACATTCAGGCACTTGAGCGACAAGGAATTGGAAAATCTGGCAGTATTCCGCGAATCCGAACCGGATCGGTGGTTCAGGTCGAGAATAATCAACGGCCTGCAAATCGCAACGTACGAATTGGCACGAACCCTTGGGCAGGCATTGTCGGACCTAAAGCGTCCTCCTGCTGATGAAAAGGAAGAAAAATCGACACGTCGTAAACGCGGGTGGAGTCGCGAGGAGTGATGACGCGAGCAACGTTTCTCATAATCATCCTCTCGATAGTGCTTTCGGGAACTGCATCCGGGCAAGACGGTTTTTCGAAATATGCCGATCCGGCGGGGAGATTCACGTTCGATTACCCGACATCCATGACCCTGAAAACTGCCGGAGAGAACGAGATCAAGATCTTTCACCCAGGAGCCACCTTAAGAATAAGCGTTTTCATCCAGGAGCGCCAAAAGAAAGGTCCTGTTACGGCAGAAACGATTGCAGACCTCTTCCGAAAGCTGAAACAGGAGATGAAGAATAGCTCGGTTCTCGAAGAGGGTAAAATTAAGGGACTTGACGGAACTCAAGGCTACACTATTTTTCTTTATAAAGATCATCGCGGTCTACAGCTTGTCCAGCTTGTACAGTATTACATTGCTGAGGAACGAGTGCTCCAGATGGTGATTTCGGATCGAACCGAGGGATTCAAGAACCTGGAAAAAGTAATACGGAAAATCCATAATTCCCTTAAGATCCTTAAACCATCTTTAAAATGAAGAACGTCATATGTTCGCATTTAAGTAGTAGTGTTGGAGGAACTTTCTTTGTAGAAGAGGTTTCCCAAGCTCTTCCAAGAAATTTTCAACATTTCGGCTGCATCGTTAGTTTGCGAAGCAAACAAGGATGTAGCCAAATATTGAAAGTTCTTGGGATGGGGTTCGGGGAAACACTTCTTACAAGAAGGGTTTCCCCGATATTACTGCCTTGAATACGAAGTTGAGGAACAGATACATGCGGCCGTTTCAGATATATTCCGATTACGTACCCAAGGGCGATCAACCTCAAGCCATAGATGCTTTAGCGACTGGTGTGGAGAACGGGTTGAAGCATCAGGTTTTGTTGGGTGTGACTGGCTCGGGGAAGACGTATACCATGGCCAATGTCATTGAAAGAGTGCAAAAACCCACGCTCGTGCTTGCCCCGAACAAGACGCTGGCTGCTCAATTATTCGCCGAATTCAAAGGATTATTCCCTGAGAATGCGGTAGAGTACTTTGTATCCTATTATGACTATTACCAGCCGGAAGCCTATATACCGCAGTCTGACACGTACATTGAAAAAGACTCAAGCATCAACGAAACGATAGACAAAATGAGACATTCTGCGACAAGATCTCTTCTGGAACGGCAGGATGTCATAATCGTAGCGTCGGTTTCGTGTATTTATGGTCTCGGATCTCCGGAATCGTATCAAAACATGCTCGTGCACCTCATTGATAAAGAGGACGCCGATAGGGATTCAGTGTTACGGAAGCTCGTGGAAATCCAGTACGAGAGGAATGACATAGACTTCCACCGGGGAACCTTTCGAGTCCGAGGCGATGTTGTTGAAGTATTTCCTGCTTACGAAGAATCGGTTGCGCTCCGGATAGAATTCTTTGGCGATACAGTCGAGTCACTCTATGAGATTGACCCACTCAGGGGAAAAGTGATTCGCTCGCTCGAAAAGGTTGCGATTTATCCGGCAAGCCATTACGTGACGGAAAGATCCAGACTGCTTTCGTCTGTAAATGCCATTCTTGAGGAAATGAAAGAGCGGGTGGAGTTCTTTCGCGACCAGAATCGTTTCATAGAGGCTCAGCGCATAGAGGAAAGAACCAAATTCGATGTGGAGATGCTCAGGGAAATGGGCTACTGCAGCGGTATCGAGAACTATTCCCGATATCTCACCGGCCGCAATGCTGGCGAGCCTCCGCCTACGCTCCTGGAATATTTTCCCAAAGATTCCCTGTTTATGATCGATGAATCCCATGTCAGCATACCTCAATTGGGCGGCATGTTCAGAGGAGATCGAGCCAGAAAACAGAACCTGGTCGATTATGGATTTCGGCTTCCCAGTGCGCTGGATAATCGGCCGTTGCAGTTTGAAGAGTTTGAATCTCACGTGAATCAAGCCATTTACGTCTCGGCAACTCCCGGCCCATATGAACTGGAGAGGAGCAAAGACCGGGTAATAGAGCAGATCATTCGTCCCACCGGCCTGACCGACCCGATGATTGAACTGCGGCCCGCTTCCAATCAGGTGGACGATCTTTTAGGTGAAATCCGCAAACGTATCGATCAGGGTCATAGAGTGCTGGTCACCACGCTCACAAAGAAGATGGCGGAAGACCTTACCGAATACTATGCAGGCCTGGGAATTCGGGTGAAGTACCTGCATTCTGAAATCCACACCATAGAACGCATGGAAATCATTCGCGATCTGCGCTTGGGGAAATTCGACGTGCTGGTGGGAATCAATCTTCTGCGAGAAGGTCTGGATATTCCTGAAGTGGCTCTCGTTGCTATTCTGGATGCAGACAAGGAAGGGTTCTTGCGGTCGGAGCGTTCGCTGATCCAGACTTCCGGTAGGGCTGCTCGTAATGTGGAAGGCACGGTGATTCTGTATGCAGACCACATGACTGAATCCATCCGCAAGTCTACGGAGGAGACCACGCGAAGACGGCGTCTCCAGCAGGAATACAATGTCGAAAACGACATAACGCCGGAAACGGTTCGTAAGAACATCACCGACATCCTCTCTTCTCTCGCGGAACAGGATTACGTCACGGTGGAAGTTGAGAAGAAACCCGATCTACCCGACGTGGCTCCGGACGAGATTCCCGGTCTGATCAAACAACTGACGGATCGGATGTTCGCTGCAGCTCGGGACCTGGAGTTTGAGAAGGCTGCCGAATTACGGGATCAGATTCGTGCGCTGGAACAGCATCAGCTCACTTTTGGAGCAGCATTCGGAAAGCAGCGTCCTGAGAAGCGTCAGCCGCGGGAAAGAATTTTGCATTGATGGCAATGGTCGTAATCGCCTCACGGCTGCTTGAATGGTCATTTGCGACAATCAAGCTGGCAGCCAACGTTCCCCTTTTCTAAATTGGGATCCGGGTTGGTTTCAGGGATTTAGACCAAAATCCCTGGTTCTTCCTCTTGTAAAGTGGATAAAAAGCAACAGCCATGTAACCATCTAGTCATAACCTGGCACGCCCTGGAAGGGCGCCCCGATTGTAGCCACGGGTGTCAGAAAGCGTCTCAAAACCTGCGCACTGCGGCGAATCACGCAAGCCGGACGGGAGGACCTGCTTCTGGGAAAAAAGCAGTCCCGTCAAGTGAAGATCAGGCGAGGTTCGATCCGAGTGTACTGTCCGTTATAAGGTCATGGTCTCCCTCCGGCTGCTTACGTGAATGCCACCTCGCCGGATACCCAATGGTGGTAGAGCTTCCTGAGATTTATGGTCGTGCAAATAAGGTCCCACTGGGCCTTTACGTTGTCGATTCCGGCCACGGTCCATCGCCGAAAGCTTAATGCGCTCTTGATCCAGGCAAACGGTGGCTCGATAATCTTCTTTCGAGTCTTCAGGCGCTCTTTGTTCTCTGGTTTTTCCCTCTTGCTGCGGTGTCGTTCTAGGGCCGCCTCGTAAACGCTGAGGTCTATGAGGCGTCCGTTCTTGCTCTTGGAGCATTTCCAGCGATTGGGACACGTTAGAAAATCCTTGCAGTGATACCTGCGAACCTCATTGTGGTTCTTGCCGTTAATTTTCCGCTGATGAAAAGGCAACAAGCGCCCTTCAGGGCATATGAAGCAATCACGCTCCTGATCAAAGACGAACCGGGATCGGTGATAGAGATCCTCATCCGCACCTCTCTCGGAAACAATTTCCCCTGACGATTTCCCGATAAGAATGCCGTATTCTCGCTCATGGGCCAGACCTATCTGCCCTGAGGAAAAATATCCCCCGTCCGCCACATTTTCCTCTGCCACAGCGCCCAGATTCTCTTTCACCTTGTCGAGCATGGGGACCAATTGCCCGTTGTCGGCCCCATCCGTGACCACATCTGCGGCCACGATAAGGCCGCTCTTTTGGTCGGCAACCGCCTGAGCGTTGTACGACAAGTCTTTGGTCCGGCGATTCTTCATAAAGCGAGCTTCCGGTTCCGAAGGGTGAACTGACTTCTTGTCCGATTCATCCAACTCCTTCAGAGCCTCTTGTATCCGCTGTTTCCGTTTCAATCCGTCTTGCATGGACTGCGGAAGGCGATACTCACCGGTCTCTTCCCGCTCGGCTCTCTCTATCTCAGTCATCGCATCGGCAATCGTGCGGTCCAATCTCTCCGAAACACTTTCCAGAAACCTCTCCAGGTGCTCACGACCCCGAGCCTTGTCGTTGGATGAGACGGCTTGGATCTTGGTCCCGTCCACGGCATGAAGAGCTAGACCGATCAGATCGGCCTTCAGAGCAACACGAATCGACTGTCTGAACAGATGCCTCAATGATTTCTTGTTCGCCTTGAAGAATCGCCATAAGGAATTATGATCCGGAGCATTCATCCCCGTCAGCCAAATCAGCCCCATATTCTCAAGGCAACCCTTTTCAAGCTTACGGGTACTCCTGATCCGATTGAAGTATCCGAAAAGCCACACCTTCAACAGAAGATCTGGCGCATACGGAGGACGTCCTGTATCGCTGTCGGGAACCTCGATTCCCAACTCGGACAGATCCAAGGAATCCACGAAATCTCGGATAAAGCGCGCCGGGTGATCCTTAGCCACCCAGTCTTCCACTGACGGCGGAAACATCAAGATCTGTTCGTAATCGGCCCGGATCTGTTTGCCCATGACAGCCTCGTGGTTGTTGAATTCCTCTCCTTTCTAGTACATCTCTTGGCAAATCGCGAGCCCAAAATGGAGTTTTGAGACAGTTTCGTCAACCCGTGGACAGCGCCATGTCCATAAGCATGGTTCAAAGACCCTGAAAGGGTCGACCAACAGGCAATGATTCCCAAATGTTATTGGTTGACCCCTTTCAGGGTCCTGAAGACATAGGACTTGCCGTATCGCTTCCGTGGGTTTGCACCCACGGCTACTGTTGGGAAGACCCTTCGGGGCTGAAGAAACCTCCTCTCATGCGTAACTGAATGGTTGCATAGTCTCTTCTATAGCTGTTGACATAATTCCTGACGTTTTGAACACCCCTATCCTTCATAGGGAACGGTGGGGCCTGGCGTCCCTGCCGGGCCTAACTAGTCGATTTGTTGTGTAAAAATGTGCCGGCACGGAGGCACGGCACCCACCGATTTTCGAGAAGCGCTTTTCGCAATCGGGCAAGAATTCTGACATTTGCTATAACATATTCATTACGGTTCTACTTTCAGCCGCATCGCTCTGTTGAAGAAGCGTGCGGCTGTTTCCGTTTGAACCCCCTTCGAGCGCGAGCACAGTTATACGGACTTGCATTCAAGATGTTCTTAACTGAGAGGCGGAAGCACGGACCTGACCTGCGAAGCTAGGTCAGTGGTAAGCATCTTGAACGCAAAATGGTATTAATCCAGCGATTGCTTTCTTGTGATGTGAGCCTTCTTGCTCTGAGCATCAATGGAGACAGAAATATTTTTAATGCTGTGCATTCCGAGAAGATTGGTGATGACGCCTGCATTCTTATCAAATACGTGAACTTCCACTTCCCCGAGCGGTAAATTGAAAAGAAATGCATTTTTGACTTTGTATCGCGTCACCATGTGCTCCGAACCATCAGCAGTCTTTACTCGTGCTTTGCCGGCAGATTTCACTTCCGTTTCTTGCTGAATTTGAGTCAGAAGCTCTCGGCTTATCAGGGAAAACGTTGCACCGGTATCAAGAAGAAACCTGTGCGGCGGACCGTTCTTGCTGAATTTGAGTAGCACGAAAATATGACCGTCGTCCCCTATAGGAACCGCAAGACTGAGCGGCCCTGATGACGACACGGAAAGCTCGTTGGTAATCTTGGCTGCAAGTTTCTTCGTTTTGTCGTCAGGGTGCTTGCTCAGCGCTATTTCGGCATTGCGACGAGCCGCATCTATTTTGTCCAGTCGGAGATATGCCAGGCCTCTGCCTGCATAAGCGTATCCGGAATTTGGATCCAATTCGATGGCTTTGTTGAAATCGCTCAGTGCATTCTCGTATCGGTTGAGGTTAAGGAAAATAATCCCACGATGGGCAAAAGACAACGATCGCAGTGATTGGTTTTCGTGCGAGATCTTTATGGCGCTGGTCATGTCCGAAAGAGCCTGTTGATCGCGTCCTTGCTGGAGATGTAACCGCGCCCTGAGATGGAGAGTCGATGTCAGGGTTTCTGCATCGACCGTGTCCGATTTCACTATCGTGCTCACATCTTTGAAGGCCCTCTCCAGTTCCCCGGAATCATGATATGCACGGGCCCGCGCCAGAATGACCACATGTGCGTTCTTCCCATCAGGCTCCAACAGGTTTAAAGCACTTGAATAGGCCTGAACCGCCTCCTTGAAATTGCCTTCCTTCATAAGGGAGTTTCCTTTTTCGTACAAGCGCAGAACTTGAGATTCAGCACCTCCGGCCGGTGCTCCCGATACCAGGAGAGTCACGCAGAAAATAAGAATGGCAATGTACCGCATAAAGGCATACCCCGCAAATGACGAAAAAAACTCCGGATCATCGTCTGAATACTCGAAACATAAGGATGTTCAGCCGCATTTGTCAAATTGTTATTCTCTATTTTTTCGAACGATTCCTGAACCACTCCACTGTTTCCTGGAGTTCCTGAAGTTCGCGGCCTGAAAACTTTCTTAGGAGCCCCAGGACCTGTTGCGATAACCAGTACCGCTCTTCCTGGGAAGCATCTTCCGCGGCCCGGAGGAATTCTCCAAATAATTCCGTAAGAACCTTCAGCTGATCGAGAACCGAATCAGCAACAACCGAATCGAGTCTCCTTTGCTTCACATCCAAGATACTGATGACTTTGGGCTCCAATCCGGGCAAACCACATCTCAGTATTCCCTGCGCGTCTTCGGGCGATAATAAGTATCCTCGATGAAGCTCTATTGTCTGAAGTTCCGGGTAGATGTTCTTAAGGGGTACCCCGGTGCGCACGTCGAAGTATTCCGGCACGATGTCATCATTGAGTTCCCTGATTCCTTCGGGAACGCGTACCAGAACGCTTGCCTCTCTGATGAGAATGTGATCGAAATCCCCTGCAGTGCTCATGAATGAATTATAGCATGCTGCTTAAAGAAGGGTAACAGAAGGTTTTCTTGGAAGGGATGGTTGTCGACGGGACCCGGAAGCCCGGAACCCCGTCAACGTAGTACAGACAAGCCTATCTCGTCAACCCGGCGGTTATCATATTCAATTCGTCTTCAGCCGCTATATCGTCCACTTTCTCGGCAACAGATCTTATTCTCGTGCGCAGAATGGACAGAATCCCAACGAGTTTTTCATCGCAAGGATTCTCACGTACTGCAGATGCAATTCTTTCAACCGCCTTCAGCCAATATCGTTTTTCTTGCGGCCATCTCGTCCGCTCCTCATCAAGAAGAGCACTTGTCGAACCGGTGTCGTCTTCAGAAGAGGCGAAACCGGCGAGTTTTCGCTGAGCTCTTTCAGCCAGTCCCACTTCGGCGGGAAGCGCTTCGTACGCGGCGGCCTGGATTATAAGTGTGAACATTTGCTCTCTGAGCTCGAGATCTAAAGGAAATATTTGGTTTCCCTGTTTCATCAACTCGATACTCCGGTTGAACCGTTCGATCAATTCTTGTCTGAATCGATTATCCGAAGCAGCCATTGTCCTTACGAGCCACCAGAAGGATTTCAGATCACCATTGCCCAATCCGGAGGTTTTCATAGCGCTAATGCGTTCAGTCTGCCTGGGATAATCCAGATTGTAATCCATTTTCATAGCTTGCCTGAAAAGAGCTTCGTTGTCATTCAGGACAAATCTATAAAGATTAAAGTCAGCAGAAACATTGTACAAAACGGCTATCAGGTTCATCGGATCGCTGACTTCTCCAAGACCCTGGAAAGAGCCGACTCGAAACTCCTTGTCGCGTACCGGAAGTTTCGCCAACTGCTCTGCATCCGGGCCGAAACCTTCATTGGCCTCAGCAGTCAACTCGATTCTCGTTCTGCGCTCCTTGCCCAGATCGAGGACCGGATAAGCATGTCCGGGTTCAAGCACCGCAAAGACCGGCAGGTTTGCGTCACGGGCTATGAGAACATAGAGAATCGTGCCGGTGAGAGAAATGAACCTTTTGTGCTCCACGACATCTTTTGCGGTATATCCCTCGAATAGGTTGTACTCCTTCAGAACATTTCGCTTGAGAAACAGAAACAACCGTTCAGCCTTATCCTCGAGGAGCGTGTCTTTTTCCAGATCCTTCAGAGCTTCGTCACGAAGTCGATGCAACTCGGCGACAACTCTCCTCCGAGATTCAGGGGAATCGATCGATGCCCCAGCAAAGGCTGCGTACGGATCGGATGGTGCCTTGATCTTCAAGTCTCCAGGATTACAAGAAAAAGACTTATAGACCACGTTTGACAGCTCGGGAGTTTCAGGAATCCGCTCCGTCATGCCTACTACGCTCCGCAATTCGTCCAGGATGGCGCCACGAAGCTCTGTATTTGCTCCTGAGGTAGTTCGAGAAGACGAAAGCAGAAATTCGGGATTCTGATTCATCTTGGCTTGAAGCGTCCGAATTACGGCCTGTCCCGAATTCTCCCCCTGCATAAGCTTGAACACCGGTTCTGCCCAATCGTAGGGAGCCTCGGAAGACAAGGCCGATGCATACAGCCGCTGTAATAGGTACGGATTTCCGCGGAATTTCGAGTTTGGAGGCAATGCCGCGTTGGCATACGTCCGAACCGCGGCAGAGTAGTTGCCTGTATCCTCGTACCTCCAGCCCAGCAGTCGTATGGAATCGTAAAAATCCTGGCCGCTCAGATTACGGGACATATTGAGAAATCTGTCCCCTTCCCTGATATAGCCTGTCTTGTAGTAGAGCTGCGCGAGATGTTGATACGCTTCAGGACTGTCCGGTTTGGAAAGAGCGGCTCTGAGGAAATAATCTACAGCTTCCACAAACTGATTGGGATCATTCGCCTTAGAGATACCGATCTTCAGGAGCGCATAATAATTGTCCGGATCTGCTTTGAGAACCTGCTGGAACTTTTCGATAGTTTTCGCCGAAGTAGGGCTATTCTTTTCAGCTCTGAAAGCATCCCAAAGAAGTTGTTGCACATTCTTGTCATCCGCCTGAAGAGGCCAGGCATAGAAAAAGACCATGAAGCACGCCAGAACAGCGATCTTTGCTCTCATAGTTTTCCCCTTTATTTGGTACACGAATAAACGGATTATATCGAAAATGATCCGTTTTGTCAATAATTTAACCGCACTCGAGAATTGAGGTCCACGAAAGACGTGACAATTTGTTGCAGAGTATACAAAAAAATGGCTTTCTCAGCACTTCGTATGATTACAGTGTCGTTTCCCTTTACATAAAAAGCGGTTGCATGAGACCCAGGAATACAATGAAGGATTTATCGAATATTGGTCAGCATGAGGCAATAGTGAGATTGATATTAATTGCTTTTTCATCACCTATCATGTATAATCCAGCTATTCAAACCAAGTATCAGTGTTTGAAATCTGATTTTTCATTTTCTCACCGACGAAGCTCGGAAGGAGAGAATATGATGATGCGTAATGTTCAGGTCGTTTTGTTCATCACTGTTGTTCTCGGTCTTGTCACCGCGTTTCCTGCCTCAGCTCAGCAAGCCTCTCAGGAAAAAGCCCGGGAAGGATACTACGAAATAACTCTTCGAACCCCCGACAAAAGGAAGATTATTGTGGATGAACTGGTAAGAGATCGTGATCTCGATCCGGCTTCTCTCTACAGGGTCAAGACCTATAGTTTCGCGATTCTTGCATGGTCGAGTCCGCGCGTGGAGCGCGGGCCGTTGAGTTTTTCGAACTTATTGATTCGGCTGGCTTTCGAATAAATTCTCAGCGAGAAATGACTCCTTCGAGCTGCTGCCAGCATGTCTGAAAAGGTGAACGACTTTTTCCGGCAGTACCAGGGAGCCGGGTCGGCAACGAGGTTCTTTGCAGTGACGAATTGCCCAACGAACCAAAGCACTACAAAGCAGTAGGCCCAGTAAGCAAACATAGGGGCACGGGTTACCGAGGTCTCTTTCCGACACTGAGGTTCAGCCGCACCCAGGAGGTTCTTGGTCTCTCGATTGGTCATCTCAATGCTAAAGCGTGCAGCGTAGCGCTCGATAATCTGCTGTGGTGCAGCCTGAGGGTCCGTATCGAAAAACACCATATTGGCATGGTGGCCGGCCGGGTCATGGCACAACACGATCGAAAGAGGCTGTTGCCCTGCGCTATGATACCATAGCGCCGTGAACTGATGTATCAGGAGCTTAGTTTGTTTTCCATAGCAGAAGACCCTAATCTCATTCCACCCCAGATTGGGGTCCTGGAACATCGTTTCCAGGGAGGGCAGTCGAGCGCCTCTCTTGCGAGGTCTGCCCATCACTGTAAATGGAGCAGGTTCCAGCACAGCGAACAAAGCTGCATCCTTTCTCAGCCTCCCTGTAATGTGCACATTCTTGGGTCGTGCTTTGAGGATGGTATCGCAGCAGTATCCCAGGTCGAACACAATTCTCAGTCTTTCTCCCTCTTGGAGCCATGAATGAGTCAGATTTATAAGATCCAATCCAAGTTCGGGTTTTGTCTTGTAGGGCAGGCTCTTGGGATTAAACTTGGCCTTTGGCGGCCACCAAAGGCGGGCAGCGTATGGCAGACAAAACATGCGATCGCTGATGCCGGGAAGGCGAATCGCCAGTCCTATGATGACAAAGCACACTCCATACCCCTTTTGCTTAGTATGCTTTGGGAGTGAACCATCATGCTGCCAGCCCGCGCCACAGATCTTCTTGCCAGTGTGCTTGTTCAAGGTGTCGTCAATCACCACAAGGATCTCGATCCCTTCTGCAATCAGCGTTTCTACCAACATTCTGAAGACGAAATAGGAGACAAAGTCAGTCTCCCATCGTCCCTTGCCGAGGAATCGGTAGATGCTGGCGAAGTGCTTGGATTCATGGAGTCTCATGGTCAGAATCACCTGGCTGATAGTGTGCTTGCCCATAGTGAGCACCCAACCGACCACCAGCGCAACGAAGATACGGAAACTCGGTGCGCTGAAACACGCTCTGAAATGAATCTCGTCAATCCCGAACGGATCTGGTATAGATCTCTTCAACTGGCGTTCCTCCTTCCCAGAATCTTTACACAAAACCGGGTATGTGCGGAACGCCTTATTTTTTCAAGGATTATCTCACCATCTAACCGTCCAGAATACAAAAAGGGCGAAACTATAGCTATTTTGGGTAATTGTTTTTAGTATTTTAGTGCCACCGGCATGCTTCATCTACTATTTGTTGACGACGAGCCAGGTGTCTATTTCCAACATGTCAGGCTCGGATGTTCGATTTGAAAAAGTCACGGTAGACGATCAGGTTATATGGGACCGACCTGAATTCGTCATCAGAACATACTCGAATCTGGACAAGCCTTATCTTGATCCGCATGGTGGAAGTATCTCTGCAGAGTTCCGGGCTCCCCGAAGAAAGGTTGAACTCAGACTGGTCGTCATCAATGAGATGCAAGAGAAAGAAATAGTCTCGAGCAAGCTCGATAATAGCCTAGGCCATTGCTCTTTTACTGCTACTTATCGTAAAGGTAAATTGGTCTGTAGTGACTGCTTAAACTATTTGGATTAGAGAAAAATGTCAGACTATTTTGTTCATCCTAGGTATATGATATTGCGTCTGATTCCTTTGTCTCCAGCGCTTTTGTGTCTCTGGATCGTCTTGGGAGGCTCAATTGGATTGAGTCACGCCAATGATGTTCCGCTGCCTTTGGACCAACTGAATCATTCTTGGAATAATAATCGGCTGGAGTTGCTGGTTGGGAATTTTTTGTGCACAGTGATCATTGAATACCTGGTCATCTGGGCCTTTTTCGGGTGGTCCGGAAAAGCAGGAAAAGAACTTGTAGGCTGGGTTTTGTTCGTAAACGCGATCACAAATCCTGTGTCTCAAATGGACGCAGTCTTTTTTGCCAACTTGTACGGTTCCGATAATAGTTCAGCATGGATCGCAATATGTGTCATGGAATTTGTCGTCGCGACGGTAGAGTTTAGCATGATGGCTTCGATATTTAGGCGGATGCACAGAAATAAGGTGATCGATAACCCAGTGACAACGAAGCGCACAATACTGATGGTGCTTACCGCAAATGTGGCGAGTTTCTTATTTGGATTTATCGGACTTCTTTTCTTGTTAATCGAGGCGAACCCTTACTACGCTCACTAGGGTTTGGTTCGCTAAGGTTATGAGAGCAG
Organism: Desulfomonile tiedjei DSM 6799; assembly: GCF_000266945.1. Lineage (NCBI taxonomy): Bacteria > Pseudomonadati > Thermodesulfobacteriota > Desulfomonilia > Desulfomonilales > Desulfomonilaceae > Desulfomonile > Desulfomonile tiedjei. Next base: position 5,113,929 of record NC_018025.1, on the reverse strand, counting down.
GAAAATGACTCGATCGATGCGGTCCCCGTTGTTCACCCTCATGCGACGCGGCTCCTGATAGCGAGGCTCGCCTCCCTCGATAAATCAACTTTCTAATATGGAATTGAAGAAATGCATTGCGTCGCGCCAGCCTGCTATGCTTAAAAACCCATCTTTAACCGTATTTGATCCGAATTCTCCTTACTCGTTATTCTCGCCAGGAGTGCAAACGCCACTTCCATCGCCGTTGCCGGTGACGTGGAAGTAATAACGTTCTCGTCCCACACAATCGGTTTGTCAATGACATGCGCCCCAAAACTGGCCAATTGTTTGCGCCGTATCCCTTCGAGCAGATGATATGTGGTCGCTTGCCGCCCTTTGAGTATTCCACTGTTCGCGAGAGGAAGAGCGCCCACGCATATTGATGCGATCGGCTTCTCCATAGCGAAAAAACGACGAATAAGGTCAGCCACCGGTTCGGAATATGCTTCCTCGTAGTAGCCGTGTGTCTCAAACCCGCCTGGCACAGCCAGCGCTTCAAAGTCTTCGGGATGTGCTTCCGACAAAAGCCGGTCCGGGATTACCCTTATCCCAAACGAGCCTTGGACTTCTTTTCGCAAGCCTACCGTCACAACGGCAACCTGTTCCGAACCATAGGCCCCGGACCAGCCTAATACATCGTAGAATGCTGCGGCTTCGTAGATCTCAAAGCCTTTGCACAACAACAGCAAGACTCTCTTCATGACTTTGTCTCGACATGGAGGTGACTCTGTGTGTAAACCGCATTCATGCTCTTAGCAGGTGCCCCCATAAGCGGCAAGGGAAAACGTTGTTCCTCTGTAAGCTTCAGCTCGCGTAGGATGCGGGGAACGAAGCGAACCGTAGCAATCGCGATAAGGCTTTTCAATTTGCTGAGATGACCGAGGCAGTGGTGGTGCTTCTGTTCAGGCCGTAAAGTTACACGAACCACGCGGTTCCTGCCGGTCACAGCATTCCTCCACGGGCTGCGCAGTCTGGCGCTGAGAATCGTTTCACCATGCGGTTCGCTGCGCTCACCGGTCAAGCGTGGCTATGCCGTTGAGAACCGGCGAACTCACAGCATATCAAGTTCCGTGTCGGCCTTGTAAGCGCAGAGATCTCCGCACATTGTGCATGTCTCATGGTTTTCTCTGCAAGTTCGGGCCCGTATTTCCTTGGCCAGCTCCGGGTCGAGTGCCAGCCTGATCTGATCCGGCCAGTTTCGGTCCTTCCTGGCACGGCTCATCTGTTCGTCCCATTGCCATGCTCCAGGACGTTTCCTGACCAGGTCCGCAGCGTGCCCGGCAACTCTGGCGGCAAGCACTCCCATTCTCACGTCTTCCACGGACGGCAGGCCCAGGTGTTCGGACGGCGTGACATAGCACAGGAAATCAGCGCCGTTTGCAGCAGCTACCGCTCCGCCGATTGCAGACGTGATGTGATCCAATCCCGGAGCAATATCAGTCACGAGAGGACCCAGCACATAGAACGGAGCGTCATCACAGAGCTTTTTCTGAAGCTGCATCTGAGAGGCTACCTGATCCAGAGGCACGTGGCCGGGGCCTTCGATGATTGCCTGTACACCTTTTGCTCTGGCTCTTCGGCACAGGTCTCCCAGCGTGATGAGTTCCTCGACTTGTGCTGCATCCAGAGAATCCGCGATTGCACCGGGTCTCAGGCCGTCGCCAAGGCTGATCACCATGTTGTACTGTTTGCAGATGTCCAGAACTTCGTCATACTGTTCATAGAGCGGATTTTCCGCTTTGTTGGCCCTCATCCAGCGGGCAAGAAAGCTGCCGCCTCTGCTCACGATACCGCACACTCTGGGCTTTGCCGTCAGATGCTCCAGTGCTTTCAGCGTCACTCCGCAATGAACGGTAACGAAACTGATCCCGTCCTCACCGTGGAGCCGTATGGCGTCGAGCATTTCTTTGGGCTCCATCTTTTCGGCCCCTTGCCTCAGGCGCAGTGACTGGACTATGGCTTCGTAGATGGGTACAGACCCAACCGGGACAGACGATTCGGAAATGATCTTGCGCCGAACGCTTCGTAAGTCACCGCCGGTGGAGAGGTCCATCACGGCATCGGTGCCGGCTTTTATAGAAGCTTCGAGTTTCCTGAGTTCAAAATCCTCGTCGTGCAGGTCGCTTGACGTTCCGATATTGGCATTCACCTTGACCTTGAGCTTTTCTCCTACTGCAACGGATTTTCCCGATGGAGGAGCCTTAAAGACCGCCAGTCGGCCATGTTCAAAATCATGGTAAAGGGCTTCCGGGTCTGTGGCTTCTTCGAGCGCTATTTGCTTCAACAATTCCTTCAATGCAAACTCCATATCTTTCGGGCTTTTCAACCCGTTCTCAACAACTGTCAAGACTGTCTTTGTGCGATCGTTTTCTCCGAGGATCGCAGCGTCGTCATTATAGAAAGTACGCGAATACTTGTCCATCATTCAAACTGCGGACACAAACGCATCAATGTCCAGCTTTCCACGTCTCTATAACCGAGTATTCACCATTCTTTATGCCTATTATGGAAATTGGTTTGATCGGCGCGCGGTTCGGCCGGGCATAGGAAATTTCTCCTGTCACCCCCGGGAAAGTGCGAGTCTCGTACAGGGCTTTCAGAAGTGGATCCAGAGAAACTGAATTTGCCCGCTTTATCGCATCCGCGAGGAGATTCAAAGCATCAAAGCCCAACGCGGCAAAGGCGTTTTCCGGTTTCATCCCGTACTCTTTCTTATATTCTTCAATAAAAGCCAGCACTTCAGGTCTGTTTTGCCCCCTGTATGAATGCGTCGAAAAGTAAATCCCATTTGCAATCTTAGGCGAGGGCAACTGCTTTACAAGATCGCTGTCAAATCCGTCTCCACTCAGTATGGGAGCCGTCACTCCGGATTGTCTTATTTGTGCCACTGCTGTGGCTGCTTCGCCTGGAGCCGCGGAGACAAATATTGCATCTGGTACGGCATTGAGGGCCTTCAGGCGTTTTACGTGCGGGGCAAAGTCTTTTGTGCCGGCTTTGAACACATCTTGTGCAATCAACTGACCACCCGTTCTTGCGAGGCTCTCTTTGAAATATTCGGCGAGATCACGGGTGAAATCAGTCGATACATCGGTCCACAGGACGAAGCGCTTCGCTTTCAGATATTTCACGGCAAAATCGGCCATAGCTGCGGCTTGCTCATCATCACCGTACGCAGTCATCAAGAGACTGGGACCGACATCCCGGGGAAGATTCGGATCGGTTGCACCGGAAGTGATGAAGGGAATTCCGCGTTTAGCAAACTCAGGGCCTGCTGCCAGCACGTACGTGGTGTCACCGTATCCGATACCTGCAACAATTCCTTGTTCTAATGCTTCAAACGCTCCTTCCGCTGCCGCTGTGGGGTCGGAACGCGAATCGATGACGATCAATTTCAGTTTTCTTCCGAGCAGCCCCCCGGCAGCATTGATCCGAATGGCTGCAAGCTGTGCGCCCCTGAAACCTGGAGCGTCAATGGATGCCATGTCTCCGGTAAGATTGAAAAGCAGTGCCACTTTGATAGGTTGTTCGGCAGCCTCACCGCGCATCGGGCTCCAAAAGATGATAAGCAGTGTGAATATCCAGAAGAAGTGCTTCATGTTTGCTCCTCCTTAAAGTGCCTGAAGTCCGGGCGCTAGAATGTGTCACATTTAACGAATTTTCAAAAGAGGGTCTTCAAAAAAATGTAGAAAACGGACTTCCACTCCTCCCCGTTGGGCAAAGAGACCTGCGCCCGCAAAGTGCACGGCATATGAACTTTTGATTGACAGCAATCAAGCCATAACATACGATTTTAAATAGACCTGCAGTTCCTAAACCCCTTTCTCCTATAATTCTATTTGTTTGTCCAGGAGGCTGAAATGTTTTGTTCAGAGAATTCCAGCTCAGTTACGAATGCTTTTGCCGTGGACAGGCGCATGCTCCTGGAGCAGTTGGAGGACAGAATTGTCCTTGATGGAGCAGTAGCGGATGCGCCTGATGTGCAGGAACAACAAGCCCAAGCTGAACAGGTCGATAATCTCGGCTGGGTCTATGTCGATAACGGCTGGTGGTACAACGATGACGGTCAAGGCTGGTGGTTTAACCAAAACACGAACTGGTGGTGGAACGAACAGACCCAGTGGTGGTTTTCGGACTCACAGGCAGGGTTGAACCAATGGTACCACGGGCAGCATGAATATTATATGCAGCGGATCGATACCGGTACATGGATTTGGTTTGATGACATTCATCAGTTCCAGCCCGGTGGCCAATGGGAAGCAATGTTTACATGGCGATTCGATCCGAATCTGCACAAGTACTACTACAATGATTGGAATGGGTCATTTGTGTACTACTGCAATTTTGATGGATCCAACAATTATTGGGTTATAGATCCAAACGAATACTGGTATTGGGATCACATCCAAGGAGATTGGTATTGGACAAATCCCTCCACTCAAGCCTGGGAAATAACATACGATCAAACTTTTACCGTAACAAATCATTTTGGCGAAACAATTGATGTTTATCTCAAGTTTGCTCACTTGAATTGGGTAGAGTATGATACGACGGCCTTTTCAGGTTTTACCCAGCAAGCCGATCCCGATACTTGGATCTACCAAAACCTGGGTGCAAATGCCTCTGCAACCATAACTTTTCACCATGTCCACAGGCTCAGTGGCTCTTCCATAGAATTTGCGCCTCAAGGACAAGTCTTGGACGACCATGTCCAAACTCGATTTGAATGGACTTTACACGCCAATGATGGCACGCAACCCCATGCGAGGGATGTCTACAATCTCAGCCTGGTCAACGGATATAATGGCGGGATGCGCATAACCCCGACCACCGGCACAACCATAGAGGTCTTGAATGCAACAGGCAACCAGAACGCTCTGGGCGTTTACGGTTTAGGTTGCGATACGCAACAAGCGGCCGTCAGTCCGCCGTATGATTACTATAAGAATAGCGATAATTCCTATTACTACGAAGCTCATCCTTCAAGTATAGGCGTCGAGATTTACCAGCAGGCCGGACCGACGAATTTCACAGTGGAAATTCTCCCCAATACGGGTTTTGATTTTCATTGGAAAGATCACTCGAACCCACCACTTCCGTACTATCCCGAATAGGTACATCTCACGGTCACGGAAGTATTTAAGTATCGCAGAACCGGCCTCAGCGCCGGTCCTGCCCATCAAGCCGCAACGACTCCCGTTCTTGCAAGCCCTCGCTATTTCCGGGTGACGGTCATTACCATCACTTTCTCTTCGGTGCCTCCTTTGGGTGTGATGTACATTTCGTATTTCATGTTATTCTCATCCACGATGGTGGTCACACTGCGCCACACAATAGGACCTCTGACCGGATCGTCAAGGGAGCTTTCCTGAGTTATGATTTTACCGTCTTCACTGGCCGTACCTTCAAAATAGTAGATACCGGTGCTCATGGAATCGATCCAGGTAGACACATACTTTTTCGTATGATTGTCATAGCCTATGAGGTTTATCCCTGTGAATGTATCGCCCATCATCTCTCCGGTATACTCCTGCTGCAAGTAACGTCCGCCAAGGAGCATCTTCTGCTCGCAGGTTCCTGTGCTTTCCATAGCAGGCTGGTCGGGTCCCATCCATGCTGTGGTTTTCGTAGTCCAGCTTCCCGCCAGAGAAGCAAGCATTTTATGAGGCGCAGTCAGCTTTGCTTTTTCCCTGTAAATCTCCATTGCCGCGTGCATATCTATATTGTGATGAATATTTTGAGATGATTCAATATCAGTGGAAGTTGCCATGTTAATTTCCATCCTTTCTTCTTTTTCTCAAGAAAAACATAATCACTTCTTTCATCTTACAAAATGATATATGAGGTGGGGAATTACAGTGGTATTTGCAATTGGTGGTCCTAACAAAATAGAATATGGAATAAATCCGATTCACACATGGTTCATTTCCAAGCCTCGAGGAATTCTCAAGGCTTGGAATGCTATTTCAGAGGACTGCGCGTCCTCCAAAAACAAGTGATACTACAAACAGTATGAGAAAAACCAGAAACACGACTTTAGCAATTCCGGCTACAGCGGCTCCCGCAATTCCCAGGAAGCCGAGGAATCCAGCAATCAAAGCTATAATTAACAGTGTTATGGCTAAACCTAGCATTGTATTGGTCTTTCTCAGTCTCTATGATCGACGGAGACGTACTATCTCCACACCATAAGATGCAATGTTTCCGAATTCGATTCCACGAAAATGGCGAATCGCACAAGAATCGTCGGAATATAAGGCTACGTCTTAATTGTCGTCGCCGCTTGGGATGACCGGGACAGAGCCGTGGGTATCTGTATTCTCCGGTTTCTTCAACTGATCGAATCTCCATTTGTAACTTAATATACCGATATCAGCAGTTTTCTCAGTAACATAGGGAACTCTATTGAATATGTCCTGCATCGGAAGGTTGGACACCAGAACATCCGCTTTGAATCCAGGGACCCCACGCTCTTGAGCAATTTCGGTAAGATAGTTCAAGAGAAAAGTGGCAATGCCTCTGCCATGATATTTCTCGTCGACCATGAACGCCACTTCAGGAAATGGGTTATCTTTTTCAAACATATATCGCGCCTCTGCGATAATTCGTCTGTCCTCTCGAGGACCGATGGTAACCACAATGGAAAGACCGTCTTCATCTCTTAAATTGACATACTTCTGAAGGTTGTCATGAGGCATGCTTTTCCTACGGCCGAAGTATCTGAAATATACGGCTCTCTCAGAAAGATGATAAAAAAGATCTCTCATCATGGATTCGTCGGTAGGCTTGATTACCCGAACCCGACCCACAAGATCTCCTTTAAATGTTCGGTCCATGCGCACCCGTTCTCGCAATTCGTGAGAAACCGTGCGAAACGGGAATTGGTTTTTTCCTACATACCCCAATTTTCGTGCTTCTTCCATGAGGTGATCGCGGTGATCCGGATGCGCTATTTCAATGATTGCCAATGCCCTTTCTCGAATCGATTTGCCACCCAGGTATGCTGTTCCGTACTCAGTGACGATAAAATTCGCTTCTCCCGTGTTCATAAGAACCGCAGATCTCGGTTCGAACGCAGGAACCAGTGATGATTTGCCGCTTTCCGGAGAAATGGAGCGAAGACAGATTATGGATCTTCCTCCGTTAGAGAGGTTAGCTCCCCTCATAAAGTCTCGATCTCCACCCGATCCCTTAATATAGTTGGCTGCTGAACGCCCTTGTCTAATCTGGCCGCGCAAATCTATTTCCACGGCAAGGTTGATTGCTGTCACGCGGTCGTTTAGTCCTATGAAGCCCGGTCTCAGGATCATGTCGGAAGGATACAGCTCCACTAAATCGTTATCATGAATAAAGTCGTACAACTTGCTGCTTCCAATACAACACGTAGCGAGAGACTTGCCACGATAGAGTTTCTTGGTTTCATTGGTAATTACCCCTGCCTCGGTAAGTTCCATGAATCCGTCTGTATAGATTTCCGAATGCACCCCCAGATTACGACGATCTTTCAAGTGGTTCGTGAGTCCCCTGGGTGCACCTGCGAATCCAAATTGCAGTATTGCACCGTCTTCCACCAATTCGGCGCAATAGCGACCTATTACGCTTGCAGAATCGCTGAATACATCCTGAGAGAATTCAAAAAGGTCGTCTTCTGCAACAACAATGAAGTCGATACGATCGCCCACAATTACCGTGTCCCCACGGGTGCGGGGTATCCTGGGATTGACCTGAGCGATCACCACGCGAGCGGATTCCAGAGCGGCAAGAGTAACATCCACCGAAAGACCCAAACTGAAGCGCCCGAACCTGTCAGGGCTGGAGACCTGAACAATCGCGACATCGATGGGAATTCGGCGATTCCGAAAAAATCCGGGTATTTGAGAGTGATATAATGGCACATAGTCGCTTACAGACGGTTCCGCTAGATCGCCTCCTATAAAAAAGCTCTTCATTCTGAATCTGGTCGGCTGTGCTTTTGTAAGAGACTCTGCCCGACGACCGTGCATGAATTGGATGATTTCGATATCGTCCAGGTGCGAAGATCGCAGAGCATCAATGATCATCCCCGGTTCCGAACACAAGCTGCCCAAGTATACCCGGTCACCGTTTTTCAAGTGGGAAACGGCTTCCTTTGCATCGACTATTTTTGAAGAATACTTCTCTTTCCACAATTCCATAACGATTGTCTCCTCGACTCCTGTGGGCCCATCTCTATTTCACTCTTGGAATACCACCGAAACCTCCGATGCGATTTCTTAACATGACGCAATTTCCAGGTTTCTGATAATTGTGATGATATTCTGAGTGGGGTATAGCGGTCAACCAACTCATACCGATTCGGTTTCTTTTCACAATCCGGGAGGCTGGAGGTATCCTTCGCTCCGGACTACGCAAGGCCGTCTAATCACTCCGCTCAGAACACCTCAGCCTACGCCATCTTATATGCATAACTGCGAAATGGTATCAGGCCTTATTCTGCGAAGCTCGGATCTTCAAAAAGAATATCAATCAAGGTTTGCTTCTCTCGACCCTCGCTGCCTTGTCTCCGATACGCGCCGCCATCGTTGCCGTTGGCAGCACGCAGTCTATATCCTTTTAAGGAGCGTTAACGGGATCATCCTAGGCCCAATTTATTCTGGAAGAAATTTTCACCTTACCAGAAATTCATGGTGTATCTTTAACATGTGATCTTGTTGTCACTAAGAACGTGCTGAGACTGAAACTTGGTACAACGGAGATTTTAACATATTGCGGAGAAAGGTATGACACAAAGCATTTATATAACCGGAGTGGAAGCTCAAAGCGGCAAATCCGTGGTTCTTCTCGGACTCATGGAATGGCTCGTGAACCAGGGCCGCACCGTGGGCTTCTTCAGGCCGGTCATCAAGTCCGAAGAGGAGCCGGATCGCCTGATACATCTGATCCTGAGTCGTTATGGCTCCCGGTTTCCGTATTTCACGATGTATGGCTGTACATACGAACAAACGATAGAAGATCGGGAAAAATCATATAAGCTCATTCTCGACAAGTACAAGGCTCTGGAAGAGCAATGTGAGATAATGATCTGCGTCGGCACGGGGTTCGGCGGAGCATCTTTTCCAATGGAATTACGATTCAACGCGGAAATAGCATACAACCTGGGTAGCCCTGTTGTCGCCGTAATAAATGGTATGGGAAGGACTCCCCGTCAGATCGGCGATTTCGCAAAAGTAGTGATGGACACTCTCGAACAGCAAAAATGCGACATTTTGACGATAATCGCAAATCGCGTGGATCACCGACAGAGCGCTGGAGTCACGGAAGAGTTGCGGAGAGCTTTACCGGCCACTCTACCATCACACGTGATCCCTGAACATCCGATTCTGGACAAACTTACGGTCGGAGAAGTCGCTCGCGCTTTGAATGCTGAACATTTGCAGGGCGATACTGGCAGCCTGAGCCACACGGTTAACCAATTCAAAGTCGCTGCCATGGAATTGCCTCATCTCCTGGACCGGATTGAAGAAGGAGATCTCATCATTACACCGGGAGATCGAGCAGAGATAATTCTTGGTAGTCTTGCAGTGGAAGCTTCACGATTGTATCCGCACATAGCGGGCTTAATCCTCACAGGAGGCTTCAAACCTGCTCCCCAGGTGCAGCGTCTCATACAAGGTCTTGGAAGACTCCCGATACCTATTTTATCCGTAAAAACAGACACGTACACAACCGCGGCCAAGGTGAGCTCGCTGAAGAGTTCATTGGTTCCCGAAGATCAGCGCAAGATCGCCGCTGCGCTTGGAATCGTCGAGGCGAGCGTACGGTTCGACTCGTTACAGGGAAGTCTGACTTTGCCGCGCTCGCGCCATGTCACCCCATTAATGTTTGAATACGAGCTCATCCAGCGCGCTCGGTCAACACGCCGACATATCGTACTGCCCGAAGGGTCGGAAGAGCGAATCTTGAGGGCGGCCGAAATTCTGTTACTCCGCGATGTGGTTAAAATCACCCTTCTGGGCGACCCCGAGAGGCTCCGTCAGAGAATCGGTTTGCTTGGAATAGAAGCCGAAGGAGTAAATATCGTTAATCCTTTGGATTCTCCTCTGCGGGAGACGTTCGCACAGACCTACTACGAATTGCGAAAACACAAGGGTGTTTCCCGAGGAATGGCATTCGACGCTGTGGCAGACAACACGTACTTCGGCACGCTGATGGTCTACCATGGGCACGCTGATGGAATGGTATCCGGAGCGATTCACACGACCTCAAACACCATCAGGCCGGCCTTTGAAATCATCCGGTCCCGACCCGGATTTTCAATTGTCTCGAGTGTGTTCTTGATGTGTCTGGCCGATCGGGTGCTCGTTTTCGGAGATTGCGCGGTCAACGCGGATCCAACTCCGGAACAATTGGCGGACATTGCGATCAGTTCAGCCGAAACTGCTCAGGTGTTCGGCATCGAACCGTATGTCGCAATGTTGTCCTACTCTACGGGAGAGTCCGGAAAAGGGGTGGATGTGGACAAAGTGAGGGAAGGAACCCTTATCGCGAAAAGGCGGCGGCCCGATATCAAGATTGAAGGGCCGATCCAATACGATGCAGCCATCGATTTGGAGGTGGCCCGCACAAAATTACCGGGGAGCGAAGTGGCCGGAAACGCCACAGTGTTCATCTTCCCGGACCTCAACGCTGGAAACACTACATATAAAGCGGTTCAACGTTCTGCCAATGCCGTAGCCATAGGCCCAGTCCTTCAAGGTCTTAACAAGCCTGTAAACGACTTGAGCAGAGGGTGTACCGTAACGGATATTGTCAACACCGTGGCAATCACGGCTATTCAAGCGCAAACCATGCAGGAGCCGGAATGAAGATTCTTGTGATCAATTCAGGAAGTTCTTCCATTAAATATCAGTTGTTTGACATGAATAATCAGTCAGTGCTTGTTGCAGGCATCCTGGAAGAAATCGGTCGGACAGGGAGCACATTGAAGCACCGCAAGAACAACGGAAATGGAGAGTTCGCCGAGTTCACCCATAGCCAGCCTGTCCACGATCATGCGGCAGGCTTTCACCTTATCATGGAATTCCTGGCACACCCGACCAAAGGATGGGATCTCAGCGACCTATCCGGCGTGGGACACAGGATTGTGCACGGAGGGGAAGCTTTCCGCTTGCCCACTTTGATCGATAAAGAGGTGATCTCAACCATAAAAGCTATGATTCCACTGGCACCGCTGCACAATCCGGCCAATCTGATCGGAGTTGAATTGGCTCTGGAACAGTTTCAGTCGGTGCCTCAGGTCGCTATTTTCGACACTGCATTCCACCAGAGCATGCCGTCGTATGCCTTCCGTTATGCGCTCCCCAATGAGATGTACACGGATTATCGAGTGCGCAGGTACGGATTCCACGGGACATCACATCAATACGTGGCCAAGCAGGCGGCGAAACGGCTTCACCTGCCCCTGGATTCTGTCAACCTGATCTCTCTCCACCTGGGAAATGGAGCCAGTGCCACTGCAATACGGCAAGGCAGGAGCATTGATACTTCCATGGGAATGACTCCTCTGGAGGGTCTCATCATGGGCACGCGATGCGGCGATATCGATCCGGCGCTCCAGGGCTATCTTGTTCGTGTCACAGGGAAAACATATGAAGAAATCGGAACATTGTTCGAAAAAGCGAGTGGATTGCAGGGAATTTGTGGCTCCAATGACATGCGGGAGGTGGTCCGACTGGCCGAATCAGGCGACTCGTTCGGGACCCTTGCCCTGGACATGTTTTGTTATCGTATCAAAAAGTACATAGGCGCCTATTTCGCAGTGCTGGGCCGCGTGGATGCAATTGTGTTCACCGGCGGAATAGGCGAAAATTCACCAACCGTTCGAGGCCGCTGCTGTGAAAGTTTGGATTCCCTGGGGATCGTCGTTGATGAAGGGTTGAACCAACACCGCGGACGAGAACCGTTCTCAATTAACTCCGACGAATCGCGCGTGAAGCTGCTCGTGATTCCAACCAATGAGGAACTGGAAATCGCCATCCAAACCCTGGAACTCATTCAGGCTCGACAAGATTCGGGAATTTGAGCACTGAACAGAGGACATGCGAAAGTCGGCAGATGTCCGGCGAAGTCATGATATAGGGAGACTTGCAGGGAAAGACTTTCTACAAATCTTTCCCTGCACCACAGGCGCTCATCGTTTTCCGATCTTCGGTCCCGACGGCCAAAGAAGACAATCGCGAGGCAGAGATTGTCAGCGAAGATTGGCACATAGTACAGAGCTTATTTTTTCTGGACCACACGTTGAATTCACAGCTTCCAGGCTGTACTATTGCCGAACCAGCCTGTCAAAATGCTACGCGATCAAGTTAAAGATTCACAAAAACCACTTGACAGCAAATTATTGTACTATACAGTTCAATGAGATAATGGCGTCTTGACTATGACGTCAGGTTAGACTTTCTTTAAAGTTTGGAGGTATCCCGCTGAAAAGCGGATAAGGTTTTCATGATGATACCCCTCGTGAACCGCGAGTTCCAGAGCGTTTCCGGAACCGTATGAAGAGGCTTCAGCTTCAGCATGTCTATGCTTGAAGCTTTGTCGATTTCGACTACAGCGCCTCTTTTGGTATTCATGCAGAGCGATCATCATTCAATATATCGGAAGCGGCAAGTTTGACAATGGCAGACAGTCTTAAAAGTCGAATCAACGAGGGACGACTTTTCAAGGTGAAGACATCAGAGGATTTATGAAATATATGAAGCTATCGTCTGCAAGGAGACAGCTTCATAACATAGACTGCAAGTTGACTTCAGCACAGGTTGCGTTGAGAGAATATCTCGAAACGGACCCTACTTTAATTTGCCTTGCACCCCGCGCATGGAGCAATTGCTCCTCTGTAGCGATCTCCTGATTGCGGCAGACAACTGCTAGCCCAAGATGCCGACCTCAGACTTGCTTTGCGAATCTCCGTTTTTCCGGCGGCTTGCCGGTTCTGTTTCCCTTATGAGCCTCCGGACAGGCTGGGAACTTGGAGATGCGGAAACAAAACCTGAGAAGATATAATACCAATGTGCGTTCAAAGAAGTAACATCTGATGCTGGTATTTTACAATACTGTAATGTCGCTGAAGCCTTTATCCAAAGAACAAGGCTCATCATCCTATTTTCGGAAGGAAAATGGGAAATATGGAGCGGCTTTACATATCATCGGGTTACCGAAAGGCATCCGGTATAGGGCAATGTCATCGTTTGGGACCATTTTTGAGACTGTGAATAGCTCGACATCAGAAGTCTTTTTCGTCGAAAATTCAATCGGATATTTCAATCCGTTTCGATGCCTTTTTCTTCGAAACGGTCATAGATAGAGGGACCGGAAATGGATAGAGTCTGTCGACAGACTGGGAGTAATACACACCAGCTTTTGATTGGTGTCCTACAGAATATCGATGCCGCAGTATGGGTGACCGATAAGCTTAGTGATGAAATCCTCTTTGCCAATGTGCAGGCCGAAGAAGTGCTTGGCGAGCAGGAAAGAATTAAAGATAACGGCCATAACCGCTGTCTTGGTGCTAGTTCGGGGATGAATGGCTTATCGAATGAACTACCACACGAAGCAGTGGAGTCGCTTGTCCATGATTTGGAATGTGAGATCGTTCAAACGGGTCGTTCAATCGTGGCTCAAGAGCTGGAGATCGACTGGGTGGACGGGAGAAAAGCTCTTTTGACAATCGCTCGTGATAGTGAAAATATGAACCGGAGAGAAGAGGAATATGCAGAAAGTGAAGCCATCCGGACAACTCTTCGCAAAGTCATTCACGGCATATTCGTCGTGAATGACAGTGGAGGCCTCACGCAAGTTGACGCAGCGTGGGAACAGATGTTCGGTTATAGTGCTGAGGAAGCTCTGTTCTTAAGGTGCCGGGACATGATGCATCCTGAGTATTCCCATATCTTCGAAGAGAAATTCAAGGCGGTTCTCTGTGGAGATGCCGGTTCTTTTCGCATGAAAAAGCTATTTGCTCGAAAGGACGGTAGTTTATTCTGGGGTGATCTCAGTATCACCCGCATGCGCAGTCTCGGCGGACGCGTGGGAGCAGCGGTAGGCATTATCGCAGAGATGAGCGAACGGACGCAGGCACAACGAGAACTGCGTGAGAGCGAAGCAAACTTTCGGGCTGCCATAGATAACCTGGGGCAAGCTGTCACCATGCTCAGCGATACCAAGTCCATCATGTACGTAAATGCGGCCTTTGAAAGAATGTTCGGATACTCCGCCGAAGAAGCCAAATGTCTTACTCCCAAGGACGTATCTTCTCACGAGGATTTTGATGCCTCAAACGAGAAGCTGCAATCTCTCATTCGCGGAGAGATTGACTTTTATCGTTTGGAAAAGCGCTACATGAGAAAAGATGGTTCCGTTTTTTGGGGAGATGTGACGTGTACCCCAATACGCGATCCGGATTCCCGAGTTGAGGCTGCGGTTGCAGTGATAGTCGACATAACCGAGCGGAAACGTGCAGAGGAGGAAGCACGGAAAATCCTGACCGAACAGGAGCTACGCATCGCAGAAAATACGAAGGAATTAGCTTGGGCAAACAGGGAACTTCGTGTGGAAGTAGCCGAACGGAGACGAGCCCAAGAAGCATTGCAACGATTTGAAGAGCAGTTCAGTGCAATTATCAGGACCTCCACAGATTGTGTGTTCATAAAGGATGAGAGCCTAAAATACGTGATTGTCAATCCTTCCATGGAAAAACTTCTGAACCTGCCGGCCTCGGAGATTATAAAGCTTCAAGACAAGGATCTTTTCGGTCAAGAAGCTGCCGATCGTCTTCACGAATTGGATACACGTGTGTTATCGGGGGAATCTGTAGAGATGGAGCATACGAGACCAATAAACAACCTCCCTATGAGATTCCTGGAAATTCGCGCTCCAATTAGAGACAAAGACGGCCGGATTGCTGGAATTTGCGGCATTTTCCGCAGAATCACGGAACGGGCTGCTCATGCTTCCGAGTCCTCAATCCAGGACAGCCTTTCACCTGTTATGCGTGCGGTTGTGGAAGAAGCCCGCGTAGCCGCAATGACAGATATCATCGTCTTGATCACCGGTGAGAGTGGAGCAGGCAAAGACTATTTGGCGCGTTTTATCCATGACAATTCCGCCCGCGCAAACGGCCCCTTTTACACCCTTAATTGCGCGGCCATTCCTCCCGAACTCGCGGAATCGGAACTTTTCGGTCATGAACCAGGGGCCTTTACGGGAGCGAATAAAAGAAAGAAAGGTCTCCTGGAGCTTGCAGAAGGAGGGACGCTCCTGCTGAACGAAATCGGAGAGCTGCCCACGCATCTTCAGGCAAAGCTGCTGACCTTTCTTGATAATCGATCGTTTACCAGAGTCGGTGGAGAGAAACCGGTAAAAGTGAACGCAAGATTGCTTGCGGCTACAAACAGGAATTTGAAAAAGGAGGTTTTGAAAAAACGCTTCCGTCGTGACCTGTTCTACAGGTTAAACGTTCTGTCTTTACGGGTGCCGTCACTGGTTGACAGGATAGAAGATTTGCCCGCACTGGCCGAACAGATCATCTCTGAATTGGGGCAAAAACTCAAGCTCCCCACGAGACCCACCGTTCCACCTGAGGAATTGGCAAAGCTCTGCGGGTACAAATGGCCGGGAAATATTCGGGAGCTTCGCAATGTTCTCGAAAGAGCACTCATTGTATCGCCGGGTCCGCAGCTTCAGTTCGATTTCTTGGAATCGGAAGCTGCCGTTCCCACTTCTAAATATTGGATCGTCCATTTTCCTCCCCGTCCATCGTATGTGGATGTAGTCGCCGGGCTGAAACGGAACCTCCTCCTGGAAGCTCTGGCCAGTTCCGGCGGTAGTAAAAGTGAAGCATGTCGCCTGTTGGGCATCTCACGCCATATGTTGAGACGGCAGCTTGATACATTCAAGCTCACTTGATGCGCCGTGTCGGCGCAGATAATTGTGCCCTTGCGCCTAATCGACGCCTCAATAACCATAATTAAAGCGCTCAGTTACGTTCAGGCAGTTCTTGATGCGCCGATTAGGCTCCTAAATTTCTCCATGGAATTCCAATCAGCACTCTTCCTCTAGAGAGAATTTTCAGTCACAAAGCGCTTTTCCCAAGACACAGTGTTTGGCACGTTTTGTGCCAAGTGTACTTGACACACTTGGTATCTCACTATCGCTTGATAGAAGTGGGCTTCTTTCGTTCTGCCCGAATCGTTCAGTGCCGAAATCCGATTGGCTGAGCGAATTCGGAAGATGGAGATGCCCCGGAGTGCATTGTGTGGCTGTCTGTTGACTGCCGATAGGCGTATTTGATGTGATTGGAGGAAAACATATGAGAAAGTTTTTGGCGATTCTCTTTGTGGGGCTGCTGATAATGGCAGTCACCGCGCCAGCGATCGCGTGGGAATTCAGTATGAAAGGTGAGTACGAATTCCGCTTCCGATATTTAGGACGTACAGGCCAGCACGACCTGTTCGGATACGACACCAACCCAGCCATAGGAGGTGGCGAAGTCGGATTTGCAGGTCCAAACATCTACGGTTATCCTGCTGCTACCGCGCATACCCTCCCGGCTCCTACGGCAGGAGGTACGGCCGGCAACTTGTATCCCATGATCATTACCCAGGGCGGGCTTTCTCAATTTGGTTCTGACGCCATATACAATGACTCGCGCCTGACTCTCTTTCCTGAAATCAAAGTGAACCCTGCAATCAGGGTGCACGGTGTGATGACAATCGGTGGGTACAGGAACAAGTATGCGGAACCGGCCGTTGGCGTGCCCGGCACTTCAAGCGCAGGCATCGGGGTGCCGCCGTTTGAGCGCTATTATATGCATCAAACCACTGACAATGCGTATGATACTGCTTCCTTGATAAGCGTCGAACAGTTCAGGGCCACGATACAGTTCCCCTGGTGCGTTTTGTCAATCGGAGTCAAAGACTTCCCCTTCGGTATCGGAATTTCTACTGCAAATTCCACCAGGTCAGAAGGAACTCTGCTCGTAGTACCCTATGGCCCCTTCCGTTTCATGGTTGGAGTCTGGTTGGCGCGCAATGCCCTGAACGCAAATTGGGGAACGGCACCGGACAGCGACCTCAAGCCCTACTATTTCGAGGGTTATCTGTTCACGTATCAGAGTGGTAATTTTGAAGCTGGTGGCGGACCGATATTGCAGAACCTTCATGCCAAGAACTTCTACGATGGGTCCAAAGCTCTCGGCCGTGGAGGTTATGACCAGAGACTGGCAAACTGGACCGCTTATGCCAAGTACAATAACGGCCGATTCTTCTTCAATGCAGAATATGACTGGACGACGATCAGCGTGAATACCGCCGCAGTTAACGCCAATTACACCGGAACTGCTGCTCAAAACAACGCGCTGTCGCCGAAGCATTCTGAATACTATCACTGGCTCGTAGAATTGGGTGCCATGGCCGGACCTGCCAAAGCCACATTGATGGCTGCGACTGCTTCCGGTCCTGTTTTGAACAATCCCAATCCTACAAAATCGTACGGCAGTTGGCCGATCAACTACCAGGCTGTAGAGCCCTATGAATGGCTGATGTTCACCACGTATGGCGGTGGAAACGATGCCTTCACCGGATTGCTTGTTCCCAATGACGGCCACGGCATGATGGCAGATGCTTTCTGTTACGCAGGTCGTTTAGATTACGCTATCGCTGCGAACCTCAATCTCTGGGGAACCTATATGTGGGCTCACAGGCTTGAGAAACAGGGTTATCTCTTCGGTGGAAAGAATTCGAATGGAACTCCTGCTACCAACGGAGATGCCAATATCGCAGCCTTTGCAGCAAATGCCGGAAGGGCAGCTTCCACTATGCAGGTCGGTGGTGTCACCAGTACCACATACGGCTATGTCAGCGACGGTTATCTCGGCTGGGAAGCGAACCTGGGCGTAGACTGGAAACTGCTCGAAAACTTGAACATGTACTTCAGATATGCCTACTGGCAGCCGGGTGACTGGTTCAAGGAAGCGTATCAGACGCGAGGCATACGTGGTGGAGCCGTAAGCGTGAACAATCCGATGGATTCTCGGGATGCCATTAACGCGTTCCACGGATCCTTGCAGATTAACTTCTAAATCTTCACAACCGTGTTCCATGGCTAGGCCATCGGAATACGTCATCCCCCGGCGCTCCGCCGCTGCCGGAGGATTGACGAACAATCCCGAAATTGTCGGGAGAATTGGCGGCTTTGGTGTGAACTAGTGACTCCCATGGCGAAAACGCCACAACAAACGATAAAAGTGCTCGCTTAACCGGGCACTTTTATCGGACTTCGCCAACATGGCCACAAGAATTTCCGGCCCGGACACATGCTGGGCCTCGGTAACTGCCGGTTTGGGTGCGTATTGGGTTAGCAAGAAAAAAGGCAAATGCATATGAAAGCTCCTGGAAAAATATAACGCTGCAGATTCAATTGGCCTACACCAGGGTGATGATGGAAAAGTGAGATTAGATATGATGCTACACAGACAGAACCGCTAACAGCTTCAGAATTCCCAAATCGCATCCTGTAAATTTCAATGTGCATCGATCTCTCGGATCGGTTTCCACACAGCATTGGGGACCGGTTGTTGAAAGGAGCCTCGACTTCTGCAGAGGGGGTCTATCTATTAATTGTCATGTATCGCCCGAATAAGAAGGGGATAGCTTTTTCCGGCGATTTTCGAGAAACCCGGAGGCGTGATGGTCTCTTCCTCCCCCGTCTCCGGGTACTTGTTTAGTTTTGGGAACAAGGATGCAGCGCAAAATGGACCAAGGAAATCCCTCCTCGGGAGACCCCAGTCCATTACATCTTAGAATCCTCCCAACTCTTCTCTTGGTAGTAAGAGTTGTGGAAACCAAAATCAGCAGCCTAATTACGACTCATCTTTTTCAAGCTCTTCCCATGTCTCTTTGTAAGCCTGTTCGTACCCGAGTCTGATTCTGGGATCTCCTAACTCTCGAGGGAATTCTTCAACAGCCTTCTGAATCCCGGTACCATAGGGATTGCCTTGATCGTGATCGAAGATGGCTGCCTCCTTGGCCCTGATTTGAGCCACGTTGAGAGAGTAATCAAATCTTCCGCTCGTAAGAAACGTCTTGGGATCGTCCGACATGGTCTACCTCTCTTCTCCACCATATTTGTGCTTCTCCCCTCTGGTTCTACCAGAAAATCTCCGGGAGTGAAATTATCGGTTCGCATAGCATGTGAGGTTCGACCCGGCAGCGTCATCAGATCGGTCTCCTCATTGTTGACGCGGGGCCCAAGGCGTAATAAGCTTTGACTAGGGAGAATTAGCTGATTCCGGCGGTGTCCGTGATCGCGGATCAGATTGCCGTGGACGTCATTGAGAAGGCAGGAGTTGTTCCTATTTACTCCACAGATTTTGGGCCCAAGGCGAAGCTGGAAGACAGTTGTTCCGGTGCGCGATTCTATGCTTCCGAAACGACAAATCGACAATCACTGACAAATCGACAATCGCTGTTCGACTCGTAACGACTACTCGAAAGCCTCACGAACTGCTCTGGCATTGAATGGAAAGAGGAACCTTGATGAGTGACCCGAAGATCTATCGAACCGGAATCCGTGGAGCGCTGGCCCTTGCCAACAGACTGGCCAAGGAAAGGGACAAGGATGAGGCGGCGCGAATCGCTGTCGCTGAAGATGACCTTGCATCGCTGGAACGACTCCTCGCCGAAGGAACAAACATCAATGCATCGAAAGGCAAGTACAAGACCACTATTTTAATGGAGGCTGCAGTCCGCGGAAACCTGGAGGTTATGAAGCTGCTTCTTGACAAAGGAGCAAACATCGACATGGTTGATCAAGACGGCTGGACTGCCCTCATGGGTGCCACCGTTCAGGGCCGCATTGAACCGGTAAGACTGCTTCTGGAGCACGGCGCCGACGTGAACGCCAAGAATTGCAACGGCGAGACAGCACTGGTTATGGCCACTGGCATGCAGCACAGTGAAATAGAAGACGTTCTTCGGGAACATGGGGCCGAGATGTAAGAAGCACCAGCCCCCTAATGAATATCCCGCGGTGGGAATGCTTGCCTGATCTCGCTAAAAAGTGGCTTCACTCGTCTCCTGTGCCAGGTTTAAAATATTGAGCCTTTCCTTCACTCATGTTAACCTCGTGTTAACCCTGACGAAAAAAGAACTCAGGACATTTCCTGAATCCTTCATGATTTCTGGCACGTCCGACAGGATGCGAACTTGTTGAACTGCGGAAAACGATCTTCCGATGTGCTCGAAACGTCTGCCGAACTGTCCGGCGTCACGGGGTATTTCGTAGTGGAACAGTAAACCTGAATGACTATCTCTTCACTTCCCATCACTTTCGCCAGCTTTCCATCACTCACTCGATAGATCCTACTCCAATCCAGTCCCTCTGTGCTCCCGGCCCCATTGTCGTTTCGACGTACCCCACTGGTTCACGATGCGGCGCGTTCCTGAGGATCGATGTCTACGGAGCCACCGATTGCGCCGTCTATGGTCTCATTTGGCACGCGGCTCAGTTGAGACCTTGCAATGTGCATGGCTCGAGAGTGAATGTGACGGCATCGTAAGGGGATGCGACACAAAATATTTGACCTTGCCTTCCCGCTGCATTCTGCCGACATTATAGTCAGTGCCAAAAATTCTGTCGTTTATCCCTCGTGTGAATTACAGGATATTGGTAGGGATCGGCGTCCCTGCCGGTCCATTCTATCGATATCATTGATCATATTTAAGATGTGCCGGCACGGAGGCACGGCACCTACCAATCTTCCTAATCTTCAATCGGTCACTAATTTTGGCAACTGATATAACTACTATAGTTTCGCGATTCTTGCATGGTCGAGTCCGCGCGTGGAGCGCGGGCCGTTGAGTTTTTCGAACTTATTGATTCGGCTGGCTTTCGAATAAATTCTCAGCGAGAAATGACTCCTTCGAGCTGCTGCCAGCATGTCTGAAAAGGTGAACGACTTTTTCCGGCAGTACCAGGGAGCCGGGTCGGCAACGAGGTTCTTTGCAGTGACGAATTGCCCAACGAACCAAAGCACTACAAAGCAGTAGGCCCAGTAAGCAAACATAGGGGCACGGGTTACCGAGGTCTCTTTCCGACACTGAGGTTCAGCCGCACCCAGGAGGTTCTTGGTCTCTCGATTGGTCATCTCAATGCTAAAGCGTGCAGCGTAGCGCTCGATAATCTGCTGTGGTGCAGCCTGAGGGTCCGTATCGAAAAACACCATATTGGCATGGTGGCCGGCCGGGTCATGGCACAACACGATCGAAAGAGGCTGTTGCCCTGCGCTATGATACCATAGCGCCGTGAACTGATGTATCAGGAGCTTAGTTTGTTTTCCATAGCAGAAGACCCTAATCTCATTCCACCCCAGATTGGGGTCCTGGAACATCGTTTCCAGGGAGGGCAGTCGAGCGCCTCTCTTGCGAGGTCTGCCCATCACTGTAAATGGAGCAGGTTCCAGCACAGCGAACAAAGCTGCATCCTTTCTCAGCCTCCCTGTAATGTGCACATTCTTGGGTCGTGCTTTGAGGATGGTATCGCAGCAGTATCCCAGGTCGAACACAATTCTCAGTCTTTCTCCCTCTTGGAGCCATGAATGAGTCAGATTTATAAGATCCAATCCAAGTTCGGGTTTTGTCTTGTAGGGCAGGCTCTTGGGATTAAACTTGGCCTTTGGCGGCCACCAAAGGCGGGCAGCGTATGGCAGACAAAACATGCGATCGCTGATGCCGGGAAGGCGAATCGCCAGTCCTATGATGACAAAGCACACTCCATACCCCTTTTGCTTAGTATGCTTTGGGAGTGAACCATCATGCTGCCAGCCCGCGCCACAGATCTTCTTGCCAGTGTGCTTGTTCAAGGTGTCGTCAATCACCACAAGGATCTCGATCCCTTCTGCAATCAGCGTTTCTACCAACATTCTGAAGACGAAATAGGAGACAAAGTCAGTCTCCCATCGTCCCTTGCCGAGGAATCGGTAGATGCTGGCGAAGTGCTTGGATTCATGGAGTCTCATGGTCAGAATCACCTGGCTGATAGTGTGCTTGCCCATAGTGAGCACCCAACCGACCACCAGCGCAACGAAGATACGGAAACTCGGTGCGCTGAAACACGCTCTGAAATGAATCTCGTCAATCCCGAACGGATCTGGTATAGATCTCTTCAACTGGCGTTCCTCCTTCCCAGAATCTTTACACAAAACCGGGTATGTGCGGAACGCCTTATTTTTTCAAGGATTATCTCACCATCTAACCGTCCAGAATACAAAAAGGGCGAAACTATAGATAACTAGGCCATCGGAATTTCTTTGGATCAGCGCGATGGCGGTTTTCGTGATGTCAGATGAACGATCGAGGTCGTAAAAAAAGACTTGACATGTGGATGACAAGTTGTCTATACAACAGAACCAATCTTGCGGTCCATGGTTCTCCACAGATGAAAGAGTCTGTGAGCCATGCAGTATGCTCGGACCGGTCTCGTTCAGAATGTGACGATTACCTGTAATCAAGGAGCCGACGTGAAAACAATTGACGGTAAGATTCGCAAAATTGCAGGAATTGTGCTCGCCTTCGTAGCGCTGGTACTTTTCCAATCGATCCACTTTCCAGCGACTCTCACTCCTGTGGGGCAAGCTCTCCTCAGCGTGATGGTGTTCATGCTGATTCTGTGGGTTTCCGAAGCTGTAGGATATGCGGCCAGTTCATTTCTCCTCATAGCGTCTTTTACGATCCTTGTGGCGATTTCTCCGGCATCGTCCAATCCGGGAAAATTGATCGGGACCAAAGAAGCGCTGAAGATGGCCTTATCCGGCTTCAGTTCGGAAGCCTGGGTGCTGGTAGCTTGTGCCTTGTTCCTCGCATCCGCAATCGAAATAACAGGTCTAGGCCGGAGAATAGGCTTCTTTATTCTCTGCCGTATGGGTGCGAAACCGAAGAGGGTGCTCTTGGGTGTGTTGCTCATGTCCTTTATCTTAACCCTCTTTATTCCTGCCCAGGCAGCCAACGCTGCACTCATGACTGCTGTGTCGATTGGCATCATTGAAGCTTTTCGTCTTGATTTGAAGAGCAACCTGAGTAAAGCCATGCTGCTGATTGTCGCGTTCGGGACTGGTATCTCCGGCATGGGCATTCTTACTTCAGGTGCGCCTCCCGTACAAACCGCCATGTACATCTCCACCGCAACCAAGCATGACATCAGTTGGCTACAGTGGGCTGTGTACGGAATGCCCTTCTCATTGGCAGTCGGTTTCGTGTTGTTTCTGCTGGTCCTCCGCTTTTTCCCGGTAGGCGACGAGGAATTAGAGGGCGGATGTGAACTCATATACAAGCGATACGACGAGGTCGGCCGCATCTCAGCGAAGGAGAAGAAGCTCCTGGCGATCATGTGCGCGACCATATTTTTGTGGGCTACCGGCAAGGTGTTACATCCGTTGGATCCCAGCACCGTCGCGATTCTCGCTGTGGTAGCCATCTTTTTTCCAGGAATCAACGTGGCGACCTGGAAGGAGTTGGAACGGAAGGTAAACTGGGGAACCCTCATGCTGTTCGGCGCGGCCATTTCTCTGGGTATATGGCTTCTGAAAAGCGGAGCAGCCGCATGGGTGGCGCAAAACACTATTATCAGTCTGGGAGTCGACAAGTGGCCGTTACTGCTGATGATTGCAGCAGGAGGCTTATTCTTCGCCATCTTTTCGCTGGCATTTTCCGCACGATCCGCCGCAGTGGCAGCTTTAGTTCCGACAGCAATAGGATTTGCCCAAGGGCTCTCGATTCCCGGCCTGAACGTGTGGGGCCTGACTCTCATCATGTACTACAGCATTCAGTTCTCGGTCATCATCCCCGTCAACACCCCCATGTCGATGGTCGCCTATTCGACAAATACGTTCAGCTCGGACGAAATGTTGAAAGTAGGGGTTCCTCTAGTTCTGATAGCCGTGGGCCTGATGGTCGTCTTCAGCACCACTTACTGGCATTGGTTGGGACTGGTTTAAGCACCAAATGCCCGGTTTATGTCTCGGAGATTTTCCAATGGAACAAAAAGAATTTCCTTTCATGCAGTTAGCGTTGCGCAAGTTCAAGATTACCAGTGCCATGTTCGGGGCTGTCACTCGAATAAGCAACGGTGCTCTGGAGATCGATAAACAGGAAATGACGGCAGCCCTGAATCGAGACGGTCTTTTTTCCGAGGTGGACGTCAAGATTGTTTCACCGGGCGAAACCGCACGAATCATCCATGTCATGGATGCGATTCAGCCTCGCGTCAAGCTTTCCGGTGGAACCACTCCGTTCCCGGGAGCCCTCGGCCCTATGGAGACTGCGGGCATAGGCGAAACGAACGTCCTGGAGGGAGTGGCTGTAATCCAGACCGGGCAGAGGCCGGGCATTCAGGAAGGAATCATCGATATGAGCGGTCCCGGCGCCCTCTACAGCCAGTTCTCACGTACCATAAATATCGTCCTGGAGTGTACTGCCTTTCCGGAGATGACTGACCTGGAATTCGATCTGGCGGCAAGGAAGGCTGGGCTCGAAGCGGCTGTCTATCTGGCGGAACCGACCCGAAACCTGGCTCCCGATGACATAGAGTTGTACGGCCCTGACGCACGTACGTCTGAAGGGAAAGACTTGCCGGGGGTTGTGTACATCTGCCATCTGCAATCTCAGGGCTTGTTTCGCGATACGTTCGTGTATGGAGAAAACGCTAGAAGTCTTCTGCCAACCGTACTCCATCCTAATGAGGTTTTGGATGGGGCCATTGTCAGCAGCAACTATATTATTGCATGTCAAAAGAATCCCTCATATTTCCACGTAAACAACCCGGTTGTCCTGGAATTGGCTCGTCGTAACGGACAAGACCTCAGGTTCTTGGGCGTCATCATCGCCAATGAACACAACACGCTCAGGGAAAAAGATCGGTCTGCCAAATTCGCGGCGAAACTGGGAAAGCAGTTGGGCGCTTCCGGAGCCGTCATCACCCAAGAGGGCGGTGGCCACTCAGATACGGATTTGATGTTGACTTGCAAGGAATGTGAAAAAGTGGGCATCAGGACAGTGATTATTGCCAACGAGATCGCCGGTCCGAAGGGCGATCTTCCTTCCTTGGTCGATAGCATCCCCGAGGCGGATGCGGTGGTCACAACAGGCAATAACGACGTTCAAGTGGCTTTGCCGGCTATGACCCGTACTGTTGGTGGTAATTCCATCGCGGGAATATCCGGTCCACCTGAAAGCGCATTCACTACTGCCCTGGGACGCCTATACACCGCAACTAACCAGTTGGGGGCTTATCGCCTCACAGTCAAGGGTTACTAAAGGAGGTGCGCACGTGATCAGAGTAGTCCACTATCTCAACCAATTTTTCGGGCAGATCGGCGGCGAGGACAAAGCAGATGTTCCGCCGCAAATCAGAGAGGGCTCCCTGGGGCCCGGCAAGGCACTGGAAGCGGCCTTGGGTGATGAAGCGTCAATCGTCGGCACAGTCATCTGCGGCGACAATTTCTTTGCAGAACAGTCCGACCGGGCGACCAGAGAAGTGATCGATCTTATCCGCACCTTTAATCCCGACCTGGTCGTCGCCGGTCCTGCATTCAATGCCGGCCGGTACGGACCCGCGTGCGGCGCGGTGTGTAAGGCAGTCACTACGGACCTTAACATTCCGGCCATTACCGGCATGTACCCCGAGAACCCTGGAGTGGAGCTCTTCGGGAGAGACATCTTTTGCGTTCGAACCGAGTCCTCAGCAGCGGGGATGCGTCAGGCCGTTGAAATCATGGCGGACCTTGGGCTTAAACTGGTCAAGAGGACAGAAATAGGCCCTCCCGAGGAGGAAGGTTATCTGCCGCGAGGGATTAGAAAAGAGGCATGGACCGAAAAGAACGGTGCCGCCCGCGCTGTAGACATGCTGTTGGCGAAGATCGATGGGGCACCGTTTGTGACGGAATTACCAATGCCTGCCTTTGATAAGGTGTCCCCGGCACCTCCCGTATCAGACCTCGCTGTTGCCACTATTGCCCTTGTGACCGAAGGCGGCATCGTTCCTAAAGGAAACCCCGATCGCCTTGAATCCGCGCGGGCTACCAAATACCTCGAATATAGCCTTGAAGGCATTGACGACCTTTCGGGAGAAGAATTCCAAGCGGTGCACGGGGGTTACAGTAGCGTTTTTGCCAATCAAGATCCCGACCGGGTATTGCCCGTGGACATCCTCAGGAAATGCGAGCGAGAAGGAAAGATCGGAGCGCTGTTCTCGAGCTTCTTCACGACAACCGGGAACGGCACGTCGCTGGAAAACAGCCGAAAGTTTGGAAGAGAAATAGCCGAGCGCCTCGTAGCCTCCGGGGTCAACGCGGTGATCCTGACCAGTACCTGAGGGACGGGCACTCGTTGCGGTGCAACGATAACGAAAGAGCTGGAACGTGCGGGACTGCCAACCGTACAAGTGTGCACCATCACGTCCATCGCCATGGCAATAGGCGCAAATCGCATCGTGCCCGGCTACGCCATACCTCATCCGTTAGGTAACCCTGAACTAAGTCTCGGCCAGGAGAAGAGCCTGCGAAGCAGGCTGGTGGATAGAGCCTTGACAGCTCTACACACATCCATTGACGAGCAAAGAGTTTTCACTGCGGACTCTTAAAGGGAAAGAAGCTTTGATATCAGCGGCGTAACAAGGACAAAACATGTCACTACACGATGTTATTATAGTCGGTGCCGGCCCTGCAGGACTTACTGCCGCGATCTACGCGGGCAGGAGCAAGCTGAAAACGCTTCTGGTCGAAAAACTTGCCGTAGGGGGGCAGGCTGCCACTACAGATGAAATAGAGAATTACCCCGGTTTTGCTACAGGAATCTCCGGGTCGGCCCTTTCGGAAGCCATGGCAAAGCAAGCTTCACGATTCGGAGTTGAGAAAGTAGCAACCAAGGCACAGGGTCTTTTCAGTAATGAAACCCTTTGGGTGTTGCGTACAGAGAAGTGTGAATATGCTGCTCACGCTGTGATAATCGCATCAGGAGCCTACCCCAAGGCACTTCAATGCCCCGGGGAACTGGAGTTCAGAGGACGCGGGGTGTCCTACTGCGCAACCTGCGATGCAGCCTTCTACGAAGGGGCATCGCTCCTAGTGGTGGGAGGAGGAGATGCTGCCGTGGAAGAGGCCGTGTACCTTACCAAGTTCGCAGACAAAGTGACGCTTGTGCATCGAAGGGATAGTCTGCGGGCAACAGGCATTGTACAGGAAAGGGCGCTGGCCAATCCAAAACTTCAGATCATGTGGAACACGGTTGTGGAAGAAATAAGAGGCTCGAGTGCCGTAGAAACGACGCTTTTAAGAAACGTGGTTAGTGGTGAGACTCAGGTCGTACCCGTAGACGGCGTGTTCATCTATGTCGGCCTGACTCCAAATTCAGAATGGTTGGGCGGGACAGTCGAAACCGACGTGGAAGGCTATATCCCGACAGATGAACATATGTGCACAAACATGAAGGGTGTCTACGCAGTAGGGGATGTCCGCCGGAAGTTGCTCCGTCAGGTGGTGACCGCGGCGGCGGATGGAGCCATTGCTGCTTTCCACGCCGAGAAATACATCGAGGCCGGCCTCTGGCAGGTCTAATCACAAAAGGAGTAACACACAAAATGCCTGGTTTGTTAGAAGTGACCCAGGACAGTTTCGACACGGAAGTTAGGGATAGCGATTTGCCCGTGTTGGTGGATTTCTGGGGACCGCGTTGCGGGCCCTGTCTTGGGCTCATGCCCATCGTAGAAGAGCTCGCTGCACGTTACCTCGGAAAGGTGAAATTCTGCAAAGTCAACTGCGCAGAGAACCGGCGTCTGGCCGTGCGGCTCAAGGTGATGAGCCTGCCCACGTTCCTTTTTTTCAAGGCAGGAGACAGGGTAGCCGAACTCACCGGCGAGTTCGGGCAAAAGGAAATCGAAGACTGTATTAAGGCCTTGGCGGAGTAACAAACGATTCTGTAACTGATGCAGGCGACCAGATACTGGTCAAGTGCTCTGATAGAGGTATCCGTTCAGTTATTCGTGGGAAAAATCCCCCCGGCCCCCCTTTGTAAAAGGGGAGTAAAGAAGCAACGTACGATTCCCCCCTTAGTAAAGGGGGGTAAGGGGCATAGGCGCTAACTCAGGGTGCTTTGGGTCGGTTGTTCCGGAGGAACAACTGGAAATAGGCCGGCGATTCATCGCCGGTTAAGGAAAAATCTAATGATTTTTGAGTCCCGGAGGGACGGCTGATACACAAATTCCCGGCAATGAATTACCGGGCTATTTTCTTTAGTCCCTCTGGAACAAAGAATTAGAACGAAGTTAGTGCTTATCGGGGCTGGGGGATTTGAATCGGACAAAACTTTTGGCAAACACTGTAAGAAAACTACTTATACACAGAGAGGAGAGCAGAATTGGGAATTCTGGCTGGAAAGAAGATCGTTGCGCTGGGAGACCGGGATGGCATACCGGGCCCAGCTATTGCCGAGTGCGCCATGAGCGCAGGCGGTGAAGTAGTGTTCGTCAGTACGGAATGCTACGTCTGAACGGCCGCGGGTGCCATGGACCTGCAAAATCAGGCAAAGATCAAAGAAGTGGCCGAGCGATACGGTAGTGAGAACGTGGTGGTGCTTCTCGGTGCATCCGAACCGAGTAGCGCCGGACTGGCTGCCGAGACGGTCACGGTCGGCGATCCGACCTATGCAGGCTCATTGGCAGGGGTCTCGTTGGGACTCCCCGTGTATCATGTGTTCGAACAGGAGATTAAAGCCGAGTTCGATCCGAATGTGTATCAGGAACAAGTGGCCATGATGGAAATGGTGGCTGACGTCGCCAAATTGACCTCTGAAGTCGCCAGCATGCGGAAACAGGTCTAGAGACCTCCGGCTTCCCGGTGATCGCCGGACGGGCTATGGCCGGGAAGTGCCAACTCCCTTTTTCCTGGGGCTGGCGTAGCAACTGCCGGACCCATATCATATCAATTTGCATTCAAAATCCCCCCATTCCCCCCTTTAGTAAAGGGGGGTTAGAGGGGATTTTCGTCTAACTTTGAAAGCAAATTGGTATCAAGCATCGAGGTAGGAACATGGCTGTCCTCAAAGGCGTGGCCTATTCCCTGGTTCACGCGCCCAACCTTCTCCTTCATTACGGCTCAACGCAGAGCACAGAGCGGAAAAAGAACCCGAACTCGGATTACCTTGCCAGGCTCCCGAATCATCTGCGCGATTTTGAGTCCGCTGTCTCTTATCCTCCGAACCAGGTCTATATCGGCAACGTTTCCCCTCTCGATCTTGACGCTATCCAGCGACCTTGGCACGCTGCGGTCGGAACATCAACTGATGGAGGAAGCCGACTTGGGGCATATGGAGAAATCATGCCGGAAGTCGAGCTGTACGGACTCCTGAAGATTGCGGATTCCTTCGACCTGGTGGTTTTGGAGCGTAATTTTTCTCAGGAGCTCCTCGAGTCGCTTGGCTCCCATAGTCTCCTGACAGGGGCTAACTTGAGTCGCTTGAGCAAAGGCGAAGACTCAAGAGTGATTGAAGAGCTTGTGGCCAATCACACTGCCGAAGGCCTGTACCTGGGACAAAAACTTGTGGGGTGTGTGCGGCAGGCCCATGAAACGGACGAGAATCTGTCTGCCCGCGTGATGCTCGAAAACATTACAGTCAAGGCATCGTCTCTTCTTCCTTTGCTGTATTTGCTGGCCAACACGGGCACACCTCCGGCCGAGGTCGACTACATCATTGAATGTTCCGAAGAGGCCTGCGGAGACATGAACCAACGGGGCGGCGGCAATTTCGCCAAATCTATCGGAGAGTTGACTGGCCTGGTCAATGCGAGCGGCTGCGATGTGCGCGGTTTTTGCGCGGGGCCTGTCCACGCTCTGTTGCACGCCGCTTCTTTGGTCAAGGCAGGAGTGTTTAAAAATGTGGTGGTGGTTGGCGGAGGCTCGGTCGCCAAGCTGGGCATGAATGGCAAAGACCATGTGAGCAAGGGCATGCCCGTCTTGGAGGACATGTTGGGAACTTTTGCCCTGCTGATCTCCGAAAACGATGGAGTGAACCCGGTTATTCGATTGGACGTGATCGGCAAGCATGCGATCGGGACCGGTTCTTCGCCTCAGCATGTGATGCAGGCCCTTGTAACAGCCCCTCTGGCACAGCTAGGCCTCAAAATTACTGACATTGACCGCTATTCAGTGGAGATGCAGAACCCCGAACTTACCGAACCTGCCGGAGCCGGCAATGTACCCGAGAGTAATTACCGGATGATAGCCGCGCTGGCAGTCATGGCTTCGGAGATTGCCAGAGAAGACATCCCGGCATTTGTTAAAAAACATGGTCTCCCAGGATTTGCTCCCACTCAGGGACACATCCCCTCGGGAGTTCCTTGTCTCGGTTTCTTTCGTGAACGCCTGCTGGCCGGCGATATGAATGCTGCGATGGTCATTGGCAAGGGCAGTCTGTTCCTGGGGAGAATAACGAATCTCTTCGATGGGCTGTCCCTGATCGTAGAGAAGAATCGCGGGCTGACAGCCAAAAGCTCATCGTTGGATAAGGACAGCATCCGCCAGGTCCTGGCCGAGATGTTGATGTCTTTGTCCAAGAACAATCCGGGGACTGCGTGATGCGTGATATCAGACATCTGATCGCTGAAGTGCTGGACGAGACTGCTCAGCATCTGTTGGCACCTCATTCCGAACCGGCAATCAAGATCGGCCTCACTGCGATCGGCAATGAACATGGATACAGCGAAGTTCTGTCGGGGGCTGAGATGGCTCAAAGGAATGTACCGGGCATAGAAGTTCTGACGATCGGACCTGCTGACATGGCCACCAACCTGCGCACGGTTCCTGCATCTACGGAAGAAGAGGCGCATGCGGTCATGGAACGTATGCTTGATGCGGGCGAACTCCAGGCCGCTGTGACCATGCACTATCCCTTTCCCCTTGGTGTGGCTACCGTAGGTCTTGTAAGTACTCCAGGCCTGGGAAGGCCCATGTTTATAGCCTGCACCACAGGCATGTCTTCCGCTGAAAGAGTCCAGGGCATGGCCTACAACGCTTTGTACGGCATTAGTGTCGCCAAGGCTTACGGCATCGCCAACCCCTCCGTAGGAGTACTCAACATCGACGGAGCCAGACCGGTGGAACGCATACTCCGTGAACTCCAGGCCAACGGCTACTGTATCAACCTGGCCGTTTCAGGGCGGTCCGATCGGGACGTGGTCATGCGTGGGAACGATCTTTTGCGAGGAACCCCGGATGTCATGGTCTGCGATAGCCTTACCGGAAACCTGCTAACCAAACTCTTTTCTGCGTTTACCACGGGAGGCGGCTACGAATCCGTTGGCTGGGGATATGGTCCGGGCATAGGAGAACGTTATCAACGCATCATCCACATCATCTCACGTGCTTCGGGAGCACCGGTAATAGCCGGTTCGATCTCTTACGCGGCCGCTATGGTCAGGGGAAAGGTCACGGAAGTCTTTCGCGAGGAGTGGCAGCGGGCCCACCGAGCAGGATTGAGCACACTGTGCAAGACGCGGAAGCGAGCCACTGCTCCTCAGGCGCCGGCTCCCGAGAAAAAGGTGGTCACCGAACAGATCGCCGGCATCGACGTCCTGCTCCTGGAATCGGCTCAGGAACTCCTGCGTTCAAGGGGAATTTACGCTGAGACCGGTATGGGCTGCGTGGGGCCGGTCATTCTGGTGGCACTCGAGGACAGGCCTCTTGCGCTGGATGTCCTGCAAAAGAACAGCATGCTAACGCTTTAGGAGGTTGAGACTGGGCAATGCGCCCATCTCGGCCGGTTCCGAGATGCAGTCTGGGGAAAGCTGTCGCGAGAGAGGCCTGGCGTGAGCTTTTCCCGTACTCCGCATTCTTTTAGAGCGATTGCCCAAAATTCTGACGTTTATCCTACGCTCGAATAGAAGGTATTGGTGGGGACCGGCGTCCCTGCCGGTCCATTCTACCGATATCATTGATCATATTGAAGATGTGCCGGTACGGAGGCCGACACCTACCAATATCGGTCACGGTTTTGGCGATTCCTCCAGGCTTCGGAAGCCTGACATATTCTCTTGAGACATCAGAAAATCAGTCGATCCGGCGTGTGTGACTCCCGGGCAGTTCATGGAACCGTGTTGCGGTTAAATTGGAGATGACAATGGGAAAGATATGGTATAAGGAGAGAAAAGATTTGTCTGTGCGGTGCTGCAGGTTCGTTGCCGGCACGCTGACCGGGCCTGAGCCCGGGCACAAGAGCAAATGCTCACTGAACGAATGTCACAGGCTTTGCCATTGGGGACCGGACGGGTATAATAACAATCGATCCTGGTGCAATCGGGCCGTCCAGAGACGGAATCGCCGATCGTGGGTACACCCAAAAGGACTCGCGCACCATGATACCACCGGTCTGATGGTCTTACGGCCCTCGAGGAGAGTCAGGTGCTCAAAAGCATCGACAGAAACTCTGCGTTGCCCTTGCACAGTCAAATCAAGGATCAACTGCTGCGCTTTATCGATGAAAAAAGGGAACAAGGCGGCAACAAAGAGCAACTCAAATTATTGCCCGAAGAAGCACTTACCCGGATATTCGGCGTAAGTCGATTAACCGTGCGACAAGCAGTGAGAGACCTCGTTAATGAAGGGCACCTGTACAGAGTGAGAGGGGTCGGAACATTCATAACTCCCCGTCGGATCAGCGGACAGCTCGACCAAATAGAGACCTTCATCGAAGAATGGACTCTCCAGAGCAAGCAAATTGAAGTTGTAGTCGCAGCCTACGAGACCAAAGTCTGTTCCGAACAATGGCTATCCGACCTTGGGCTGCCGGCAGGAACACCCGTTTTCTATATCAGACGCATTCGATACGCGGATGGTTGCCCTGTGGCGTTGGATGACCGTTATTTACCAGCAGAG
This sequence comes from Desulfomonile tiedjei DSM 6799, assembly GCF_000266945.1. Lineage (NCBI taxonomy): Bacteria > Pseudomonadati > Thermodesulfobacteriota > Desulfomonilia > Desulfomonilales > Desulfomonilaceae > Desulfomonile > Desulfomonile tiedjei. Next base: position 5,080,961 of record NC_018025.1, on the reverse strand, counting down.
TTTATGAGCCTCGTGAAACATGCCGACATCGTAAGAGAACCCATTTTCATAACACTGGCTCGCAGGGGGAAGATGATTATAGAGAAGGCCGACTACCAGATAAGTGCCACTGTAGCTTCGGCAGAACAGGCCTCTGTGCTGAAAATCAAGCGTGGGAGCCCGCTTTTGGCAAGAAGATTGGTCATTTATGCTGCTCCTGCTCGCCCCATCATGGCGGGCTGTTCGTTGTATCGATCCGACCTGTTCACCTATTCGGTTTCTTTGCGCCCAGGTGTGATCTGAGCTTCCAGCGCCCCAAAGAATTATTCCTCATCAGTTATCCCTGAAACCTAAATCGATGTCCGAGTCGGGTTGGTCTGAACGCGGGAGATGGGAAGATTCATCATTCCAATCACTTCTGCTATTCACCCCGAATAACTACGGAGGCGTGAGTTCGGGTTCCCAATCCTAGATCCAGTTTGCTTGGTCATTTAATTGGTGTTATTATCAGTACTATTAGTAGATCATGAGAGGAGAAGATATGGCGATGACTACAAAATTCTCGGAGGATATCGTCCCGCTGAGCGATATGAAAATTAACCCAGGCCGAGTTGTTAACCAAGTCGACAAGACCCGTAGGCCGGTCCTTTTGACCAATAGAGGACGTGGAGTGGCTGTTGTTCAATCACTCAAGGATTACGAAACTCAAACGGAAGAGTTGGCCTTTTTACGTGGTGTGGTTCAAGGTATAGTGGATCTGGAAGAGGGAAGGGAAATGAGTCTCGCAGACGTGAAGAAACGTCTCGGATTGACTTGAAGAAATGCCTCGGAAATATAAGATCACCTTCGCTGCCTCGGCTGTGCAGGATCTTGAGGCAATCCGCAGGTGGTACGCTAACCAGCAGAATCCCGAGACTGGCGAACGTTTTTTGGAGCAGGTACTCTCGGCGGTGGAAAGGCTCACCGATTTTCCCGAAATTGGTCGGATTGTACCTGAGTTTGGCATTGCCACTCTGCGGGAGATTGTTCATCCACCCTTCCGTATAGTTTACCGTCTTGATAAACCTCGTATCAGAATTGTTAGGGTTTGGCGCAGTGAACGAATCCTGAATATGCCGTAGACCGATCTTATAAAGCATGCCCATTCTTCTCCCCCATATTTGCTATCCCTGGGTTATTCCTGAATAAAAAAGGACCCGGAGCTCGTCCTGGATCCTCAATGATTTCTGGCACGCCCGACAGGATTCGAACCTGTGACCTACGGATTAGAAGTCCGTTGCTCTATCCAGCTGAGCTACGGGCGCACTGTCAATAAATGGGCATGATTATTCATACACATGCAGGGACTATCTGTCAACAATGGACGGAAAGAACTTTCATGGTTCAAGCGCAATCTCTCCGGATCCGTCATATAGCGGTTGACATAATTTCTAACCTTTTGAACACCGGATCTTTTATAAGGAACGGTAGGGCACGGCACCCACCGATTTTCGAGAAGCGCTTTTCGCAATGGTACAAAAATTCTGACATTTGCTATAGACTGAAGCGTTGTCGAATTGTGTGGAAATAATACCCGCTTAGCTCCGATCGGATAGTCTGATTTTTGATGGCTAATCCTGCACTTGTAAACTCGTCGGAATCCTGAAATAATTCGGTACCGGAATTGCATCCGAAATGCCAAGAATTAAGGTAATCGCATGAATCAGTCAGTCTTGGTCGGGATTTCAGGTGGAATAGCCGCGTATAAGATACCGTTGCTCGTCCGAATGCTCATCCGCAACAATCTATCTGTGCGGGTGGTAATGACCGATGCGGCAACGAATTTCGTTACACCTCTTACTCTTGCGACTTTAACCGGGAACCCAGTACATCGTGATATGTGGGGAGACAGAGATCGGCCTTCTGTGGAACACATTTCTCTCGCAGACGATGCGGACCTTGCAGTCATAGCTCCGGCTACGGCCAATGTCATCGGGAAGATCGCATCCGGCATTGCCGATGACATGCTGACGACGGTATTTATGGCGCTTCAATGTCCAGTGCTGGTTTGTCCGGCAATGAACGTGAATATGTTCCGCAATCCCATCGTGCAGGAAAACATTAATAAATTACGGAATCTGGGATACCATGTCATGCAGCCTGAAAGCGGTTATCTCGCCTGCGGCTGGGATGCGGAAGGCCGAATGCCCGAACCGGAAGCAATTGCACAGGAGATATATTCTCTCCTCATGCCGCGCGACCTTCAAGGGGAGCACATCCTGGTGACTGCGGGTCCCACGGAAGAGCCGCTCGATCCTGTGCGATTCATAACAAACAGGTCTTCCGGGAAAATGGGCCTGGCCATCTGTAAACGTGCTCAAATCAGGGGGGCCGAGGTCACGCTGATTTCCGGTCCGCTCAAAGCAGAGCCGCCGAACGGGATACGGCACATCAGAATCCGAACCGCACTCGAAATGCGTGACAGAGTATTGGAAGAATTTCCCCGTGCATCTGCTGTCATCAAAGCTGCTGCAGTGGCAGACTTTAGACCTGCATCGCTGGAAAGAGATAAGATCAAGAAAGATGGAATGGAACCCACCATTGTACTCACAAAAAATCCGGACATTCTGGCGGAGTTGGGTCGGACAAAACGGCCGGATCAGATCCTGGTGGGATTTGCCGCAGAAACCAGAGACGTTCTCGAAAACGGGCGCTCAAAGCTGAAAAACAAGAACCTGGACATGCTGGTGCTCAACGATGTATCGAAACCAGGAGCAGGATTTGATTGCGACACCAATATCGTGAGATTTCTCTTTCGTTCCGGTGAGGAAGAGCAAATGGATATAATGTCTAAAGAGAAGGTTGCGGATTTGATTCTGGATCGAGTAATAAGACTGAGGTCGAAGACAGAATAGCGACCCAAATCGCAGGCCTGCCTTCCTTGGACTTTCATTGGGAATTTCTGGAATCCAGGGAGGTACCCGCTATCTGAAGGTTGTCCATGACTGAACGCGAAGCGCAGGATTCTTATGCACATTCGATCAAGAACTATCTTGAATATATGGTGCGCATAGGACTGAACCCCGTGATGATTCCCGAGAAGGATTTCGGAACCACTTCCGACAAAGAGAATCGTCTCTCGCTTGAGTCGATCAGAACCGAGTTGGGGGACTGCAAACGATGTCGTTTGCACGAAAAGAGGCACACTATAGTCTTCGGCGAAGGAAAACCTGACGCGAGGCTCATGTTCGTGGGAGAAGGCCCGGGCGCAGATGAGGATGCCCAGGGAAGGCCTTTCGTCGGCAAAGCGGGCCAGTTGCTGACAAGGATGATTCAGGCTATGAAGTTCCAGCGCGAGGACGTGTACATAGCGAACATAGTGAAATGCCGTCCTCCGGCTAACCGGGATCCGGAACAGGATGAGATTGACACATGCCTCCCCTTTCTCAAATCTCAAATTCGCGCGATCGAACCGGATGTGATTGTTACCTTGGGAAGAATAGCTGCAAAGGCACTGCTTAAGACGAGCGATCCCCTGAATGTCATAAGGGGAAGAGTATACGAAGTGGAAGGCATTCCCGTGATTCCTACCTATCATCCCTCATTTCTTCTCAGGGAGGAATCGGATAAACGGTTCAAAGCAATGGCATGGGAAGATCTACAGAAGGCTATGGCTTTGCTCGAATCGAGGAGGTCTCGTACGGAGTATCATTATGATGAGTAAAAACCGAGAGTTGTTTTATGTAATGCTCATGGTATTGGGAACCGTATCTCTGTTCGTGAACGGATTTCCAGGCTCCATTGCCGCTCGAACTGAAGAAAAACAGCCCCTTGTGTATCAGTTGAATGTGGACGGCACGATAAATCCTGCTTTGGCGGACTACATCGTCAAGGGAATAGAAAAAGCCGAGGAAGCCAACGCAAATGCGGTAGTGATAACTATGGATACTCCCGGCGGAGTGGTAACCACCACGAAGAGCATTATAAAAGATATCCTGAATGCCAAAATTCCGATAGTGGTTTACGTGTCTCCGAGCGGCTCTTCTGCAAGCTCGGCAGGAGCATTGATCACCATGGCCGCAGACATTGCCGCGATGGCTCCGGGCACGAATATCGGCGCAGCTCATCCAGTGGGGGGTGGGGGGCAGAAAATTGACGAGACAATGTCTGAGAAGGTCGTCAACGATCTCAGCGCGTATATGCGAGGAATTGTCGCCAAGAAGGGCAGAAATGCAGAATGGGCGGAGCGTTCTATCCGAGAAAGCGTTTCGATCACTGCAAAGGAAGCTCTTGAAAGTAATGTTATCGACGTTGTGGCAGATTCGGTCCCCGACCTGCTCGAAAAAATTGATGGCAGGACAGTGGAGAAGGACGGGCGCAGCTACGTTCTTCACACCAAGAATGCGAAAATCGTGAGAGTGCCCACCGGAACTCGATTCAAGATCCTCGATGTAATAGCGAACCCGAATGTTGCCTACGTGCTACTTATGATAGGCGGTCTCGGCATCATGATGGAACTCTATAATCCGGGACTGATCTTTCCCGGAGTAGTCGGTGGAATCTCTCTACTCCTGGCATTCTTTGCGCTTCAGGTGCTCCCCGTGAACTATGTGGGCATCATGCTGATCATTCTGGCAGTGATTCTGTTCATACTCGAGCTAAAGGTCACTTCATTCGGACTGCTCTCCGTGGGAGGCATAATAAGCCTAACGCTGGGGTCGGTAATGCTCTTCGAGACGGGAGAATCCGCCATGCGGGTGTCCTGGTCGGTGATTATACCGACCGTTTTCATAGTCTCCGCGTTTTTTATCTTTGCCCTGGGATTGGCCATGAGAGCATGGATGAGAAAGCCGCGCACCGGAGAACAGGGAATTGTCGGAGAGATCGGGTACGCAATTTCAGATGTGAACGGTCAGGGCAAAGTAGCCGTCCACGGCGAATACTGGAATGCCAGATCAGATACGCACATTCCGAAAGGTGAACGGATCAGGGTCTTACGTATGGAGAACTTGTCTCTAGTGGTGACGCGATTCATGAGCAATTAAACCTTTTTCGGGAATGCCGAACGGGTCTGTTCTCTGCAGCTTCGGTTGTCGAGCCGTTTCCTGATTGCCGGTCTTTTGTGTGGAACGATAAGGCATAGGTATTCGCATCTCCTGTATCCGTAGGTCTCCATGGAAATCAAGGACATTATCAGGCAGATAACCGAGCGGGAACCGCTGAATCCTTTTCAGATCGCGGGGATGGCGGCAGTGCTCAAAGGCTGTAAGACCGGTTTTTCTGAGTCAACCACGCTGCAGATCGATTCTCTTGGTGATGTACTGACGATACTGGATCGAACAGGGGAGAATGCGGCGACATATCTGATTGCCTTGCGGCAGGATAACTCTACTGTCGCGCTGTTTCCAAGATTCTCACGGACTGACCTGGAAGAATTCACGTTTATCACCCGATTTGAAGGACGACGAGACGCTATCCGCGAAAATCTCATTCCTGTACTTTACGAAATTCCCAATTGGCTCGATGTGGTGCAATTGCTTGCCAGATACTCCATGGAGCGAGATGACGAATCTTTCCGCGATCACGTCTCATCTGTCATGGAAATGATACTCAGCTATCTCTTTGCTGCGATTCGCCAGCCGTTCGATTCCGAAGCGAGTTCCGAGGCGGAATACGCTTTGGCCCGCCTGGTGGAGAGTATTCTGAAGCTCACCGATGACAAGTATCTGACCGGGTACATGGTCTACATCGAACGGATACTGGAATTCCTGATCTCCGGGCCTTTCACATATTCAGCAAATTCATTGGACCGGCGGATGGTCGAAATTTCCGGGATCCGTTCTGCGCTCAAGAAACGTGATGACAACACCAAGAGTCATCTCATGCCCAAGGTCAACCGAATGGCCGCGCAAGCGCTCGTGACAGCGCTTGACGAGATAAAGCCCTGTCCTTCGCAGCTCGTTGACAGACTCGAGACTGCGGTAGCAGAGGAGCAATTCGAGAGCAGTGAAAGGTTTAGAACTGAAATTTCAGGCAGAATAAAAAGCTATTCTGCAGCGGCAATTGAGGACAGAAGAGCGTTTTTTCATGCGGCCGTCTCTCAGGAGCAGAGTCCTGCGACAGAAGAAGAAATTGTCTCAGGTGTTGCATTCATCCGTGATGTCGCTGATACGTGGAGAAGAATATTTTCCATTTTTCAGGAAATCATCGATACCATTCCGCTGCGGATCCAGGAAGTATTCTCTGAAATCCTGGCTGTTGAGATTTTGATTCTCGATCAACCGGCAGTGAAAGATCTTCTTATACAGGGTATCTGCGAGATTGTCGTCCGCCTGGAGAAAACCCGCAAGCAAGCATCACGGGATCTCATTCATAAATTTGCCGGACTTATGCTCGATCGGGCATACGCCTCAGAGGACCTCAAAGAAATCATCTCCTCATTGCGAGCTTTGGAAGCACTTGGTGTAACACTGGGCAAAGCTCGATACTTTTTCATGGCCCAGGTGCTTATCGACGGTCTGGTCAAGCGACCTCTTATTCAACCGATAAAAGCGAAGTTTGCGATTGAAGACGATGACACAGGTGAGCCTCTGGTATTGGCAGAGGACACCGGAGCAAATCAAGCCCACGTTCAGCACATGAAGACGCTCCTTACGATCGTGGCTTCAAACCCTCGTATCATGCACAGGCTGATCCCGTATCTTATCGTTCAGGTAGAGATCGGCCGTACCCGGGTATGTGACGAAGACCTCATACAGTATTGGATCTCGCAACTGCTCAGAACAAACAGCTCTGTTACGCACTTTCTCATTCGAACCCTGATAAAAGCGATTCCGTACTCGTTCAAAGATATCGGTCCGCTGGACACCCTCAGGCTCACTGCCGCAAGCCTGGCCAAAGAACTAGCGAATAGAGGCGTGAAGCCCATCGGGAACTTTCTCGGAAAACTCCGCGGAGACATCCACTGGCGCGGAAGTATTGAAAATTTCTATTTTTGTCAGGGCATAATGAGATATTTCGTGAATGGAGACCCCGCGGCAATAAGCGAATGGATGCCGCCCGAATCCATGCCCTATCTAAAATTGGAAAACTGGTGCTCCCCGGAAGAAGCTTCAGGAATAAGGATTCTCAGCGGCCGCATTTTCAAAGATGCGGGAATCGATCCCGGTGACAAAGAAAGCCTTTTGGCATTGATTTCAGTGGATCTTTCCCGATATCAGGAAGATACGAGTATATCGGAATTCTCCAGACGAATGGTTCTGGGTGTCATGGAACTCGTAAAGGGTCTCCATGCCAAGTACTTTATCGTCCGACGATCGGAAACGGGATCGACTGTCCGGGAGAGCCTCGAAATATTGAGTAAAACTCTCCAGGAAAGAAAAGCGATCAATGACAATTTGCTGATGCCGGACAATCATGAGCCGCTTCCACCGGCTGTCACCCTGACCGAAGGCTCGGAAGAGTACATTCGTGAAATGGACCGGCTCAGGCAGGAACAACCCGACATACCCATAATTCTCCGAGCCAAGAAAGCCGGACACGCGTATGCCCAAAAGGCCACTTATCTTGAGCCGCGATTCGAAGCATTCACAAAAGACCTTTCGCTGGAGGCGCTTCAGGAGACCCTCGCCACGAGCATCAATAATACGCATTTCGATAAGATTTCTCCGGAGAATCTCGCACAGGCCCTTGCGTTTTTGGATTACCTCGTCATCGGGATAGGTGTGAACGGGCATTCCAGCTACTACATGCAGCAAGCCGGACGGGATCTGCTCAGGGCGGGACCGCTGGGTCTCACGTACGACAAGGTTCGGGATCTCGTGAACATCGTCAAGAAAGAGATTGACGACATCTATTCCATGTACCGGATCTGGTTCGAGGAACCTTTCGATACGTTTCTTTCCCATATGCCTATGGAACGGCTCCCGAGAAAACTCAAAGATCTGACGACTCTGAAAGATATTCCCGATACGGATTTCTTCAAGAATTACTTGAAAACGTTATATATTTCGGACTTGCAAGCACGTGATGGTAATCTCAGGGTATTAGAAACCTTTATTGACAAAGTTGAATTGTTCTTGAATCAGCGCCTTGCGGATTCCCAACGACGAGTAAATAAAAGAAACAAAACCGAGACTGGACCGGGACCCTTTTACTTTCCCGATCCACAGGAAATTTCTCCATGCAGAATCGGGCTCAAGGCCTCTTTATTACGATTTGCAGAGAACACGCCTCCTTACTTCGTGATAACCACAGATCTGCAAATCAAGCGGACAGAGGAACTGCTTCTCGATGAAGGATTTCGTGCAGGCCTTGCCGAATCAGTCGGCAAACTCGGCAAAGTGTCAGGGAGATCCTTTGGGGATCCCGCGAATCCGGCTCTGTATTCGGTTCGTTCGGGAGCCCGCATCAGTATGCCCGGAATGATGACCACCATCACGAACGTAGGCATTAACGACGAGATTGCCGAAAGCCTTGCCCGAACAGAGGGCCCATGGTTTGCGTACGACTGTTATCGACGATTTCTTCAGGAATTCAGCCAATCGGTTTTCGGGGTGGAGCGGGAAGAATTCCAGGAAATAATGGACAAGCACAAGAACGAGTTTCGCGTTATACGAAAGGCTCACATGAGCGCCCAACAGATGAAGGAACTCGCCTTCGAGTATAAGAAGCGAGTAGCAGAATTAGCGCCCAAACTCGTGCAGCTCCTGGATGAAGGTAAGCTTCTGGACATTCTTATCTATTGTGCAGGCGTGGTGCTTCATTCATACCAGAGCCCGGCTGCTACCAAGTTCCGACAAGCCGCGGCAATTCACGGAGTATGGCGAACCCCCGTGATCGTTCAGTCCATGGTGTACGGGAACATGGAATTGGAATCGTCAGGTACAGGCGTAGTTTCTTACAATCCGCTTACAATGGAACTCCGAGGAGATTTTGCGCAGGGAGACCAGGGAACGGACGTGGTAAACGGAAAGGTCTCGACAATGCCGGTTTACGATCTGTGGAAAACCCGGGAATCCCTCGCCTCCCAGATGCCTGAAGCATGGTCCCAGCTCTCGAGGATACTCTTTCGGACAGCCGAGCGTCTCCACTTTGATACAAGACTGGAATACACTATTGAAAAAGGTAAGGTGTTCATTCTACAGATCCGTAAGGACAGGGAACGAAAGGAACACGTTCCGCCGCTCAGCGTATCCGGATACACGGTGATAGCTCAGGGAACCGGCGTCTCAGGGAAAATATTCCGCGGTATCATGGTTACGGACAGGAATCAGATTGCTCCGTTTCGGCACATTAACAAAGCTCAATCCATCATAGATGCGATGAATGAACGTCTGCCCGAATCGGAAAAGCTTGACGGCTTTATATTTGTTGTGAACGATCCCATCCCTGAAGAGATCATGGAAGGCGTCTTTTCGCTGCCCGTTGCGACAGCCCTGGTGAGCCGACTGGGAGGGAGAGGAGCTCATGCAGCGGATATTTCCAAGTCATTGGGCAGAGTTTATGTGGGTCAGGTGAGTCAGATCCAAAAATTCATGGGCCGGTCGGAGTCGGTTTTATTTAATGATCTTCGGGTGGTTGTAGGAAGCAAGATGATAATCCACGGCCAGACCGGAGAAATTGCCCTGTACGGGAAAACCGGAGAACACGGGTGATCGATCATCAAGCCATCGGCAGACTCCTGCTCGAAGCAGGAATAATAAGCAAGAAGGATTACATGGATGCCGTAGGGGAGTTCAGGAAGACCGGGAAATCTCCATACGAAATCCTATTGCTCAACGGAAAAGTCTCTGTTGATGAGTTGGTACAATCCATCATCATTCATATGGATATGACCTTGCTCAAAGAGGCTCTGGGCATGGAAAAAGGCTCTATCCAGCCTCAGCGGCAGGTGAGGCCGTTGGGATCCTATCTTGAACGGATTTCACTCCTTTTCAAGATGGGAATCGTCATGAGTAGCGAGACCAACATGAGTTCCCTCGTGGAGATACTCATCAAAGAAGCCCCGACTGTTATGAATGCCGAGCGAGCAACTATTTTTCTGGCCGATCCGAAAACGCAGGAGCTGTACTCTCATATGGGAGTCGGTCTCATGCACGATCAAATCAGGATTCCGTGGGATACAGGGATTGCCGGTTGGGTTTTTACTCATGGAAAGTCACTTAATATTATCGATCCATACCACGATTCGAGATTCCAAAAATCCGTCGACCTGAGAACCGGTTACACGACAAAGAATCTTCTCTGCGTACCTCTGAAAGCTCCGGACGGGGTGATCATCGGTGTGTTCCAGGTTTTGAACAAGCGCGCCGGTGTGTTCACTCCGACCGATCAGGAGATTCTGGAGATACTTGCCTCCCAGGCGGCACGTTTCATGCAACATGCGCTGGAATCGGATTTTTCGACCCCTCAGGTCTCGACTCCACTTCAGGCTAGACCCCCCCAGATAACAACTTCGTATCAGAATGTCGATCCACTGGAAGATTTCCTTGGTACGAGCCACCAGATTCGAGAAGTCAGATCCCTCGTACGAAAAGTAGCGCCGAGCAGCACCACAGTCCTCATCCAGGGTGAATCCGGAACAGGAAAAGAGCTTATTGCAAGAGCAATACACCTTTTGAGCTCCCGCGCGGACAAGCCCATGGTATCCCTGAATTGTGCCGCGATTCCGTCCGAACTCATAGAAAGCGAGTTATTCGGTCACAAAAAGGGGTCTTTCACCGGAGCTATTTCCGATCACGAAGGGGTGTTCCAGGCCGCTCATACCGGAACCATCTTTCTCGATGAAATTGAAGCGACTTCACCTGCAATGCAGGTCAAGCTCCTCAGAGCTATCCAGGTGGGAGAGATCAAGCCAGTTGGAGATACAGTAACGCAAACAGTGGATGTCCGACTTGTAGCAGCCACAAATCGAGATCTGCACGTACTGGTTCAAGAGGGAAAATTCAGAGAGGATCTTTTTTACCGGATTAACGTATTTCCGGTGATCATTTCTCCTCTGCGCGAACGGATTGAAGATATTCCGGTGCTGATTCATCACCTTCTCGCGAAATTATCCTCACAAACAGGCAAACCGGTTCGGGGTATCGATCCTGCTGCAATGGACCTGCTCATGAAATATGCATGGCCGGGAAACGTGAGAGAATTGGAGAACGAGATCGAACGTGCGCACATCATGACCGCGGATGGAGCTCATATATCTGTGCGGAGCCTTTCTCCGAGGATCACGAAATCTCTGGAAAAACTTGCCCAGAACAGACCCAAGCATTCGCCGCTTATGAAGGATGCAATTGACGATCTCGAACGTTCAATGATCGTCTCCGCACTTCACGAATGCAATGGGAACAGGAGCATGGCGGCAAAGAAACTTGGGTTATCGAGACAGGGACTGATCAACAAGATCTACAAGTTCGGATTACAGGAAGAATAGCTCTCTGATACGATTTTGCATTCAAAAGATGCTAACTGCACTGACCTGACTGTGCAGGTCAGTGCTGACTCCTTGGAAGAAGTTCCTCTCGGGCCCCCTCGAACAAGTGTTCAGAAAGCGGGCATTGGAATTCGGCTATGCCTGAGTGCAACTCTCCGTCTTCTATTGTATATAGCCCATGAGCCTGGGCAGCCAAAGAACTGCGTTTGGGATATACGTCATTACCAGAAGAACACCTATTTGTATGATCAAGAACGGCAAACACGCTTTCGTCACCCAGACCAAGTCTTTGTTGACCATAGCTCCCGTGATGTAAAGACTGACCCCTACAGGTGGAGTGCAATACCCGATCGCGAGATTGACGGTCATTAAAAGTCCGAAATGCATTGCATCGATATGGAATGCGCTCAGCATAGGAAGAAAAACAGGTCCGAGAATAAGGGTTGCCGAAATGATGTCCATGAACATTCCCACTACAAGCAGAAGACCATTCATCACAAGCAGAAAAACCCAAGGAGACTGAATGGTGGACAAAACCGTTTCCGTAATCTTCCCCGGAATGTTTTCCAGAGTAAGCAATCGGCCAAAGCAGCTCGCGCCTGCCACGATGATCAACAGAGTTGCGGAAGTGATAGCTGAGGAGACGGTCACCTGCTTAAGTTGCCCCAGGTTCATGGATCGGTGAATGAACAGCTCCACGATGACTGCATACACGCATGCAATCACGGCAGCTTCATTCGCCGTAAAAGCCCCCGAAAAAATTCCGCCGAAAATAATAACCGGGAGCATCAAAGACCAGAAGCCTTCTTTGAAAATGGCAAAAAATTCTCGCGCGCTTGAAATCGGCGTGCGCACGAGATCCTTGTTGTTGCGGAATAGGAAGAAGGTATAAATGCAAATGAGCAGGGTTATTGCAATACCTGGAAGATAGCCGGTCAAGAATAGGCCCTGCAGAGACACGTTACTGATCATGCAGTAGAGAATCATGGAGATGCTTGGCGGGATGACCACACCGAGATTCCCTGAGGTGGTCATTAACCCCACGGCATAATTCTTCGGATACCCCTTTTCGATGAGCGCCGGGATCATGAATCCTCCCAGAGCCACAACCGTAGCCACAGTAGATCCGGAGATAGCGCCGAAAAGGGCGCATGCAATTACTCCCGCCATTCCCAGTCCGCCGGGAAGCCAGCTCACCACGGCATTCGCCATCTTGATGAGCTTCTCGACTATGGAACCGGTAGTCATAATATTGCCGCAAAGAATGAAAAAGAGCACTACTACGAGGGAAAAGTTGTCCAGGCTGCGGAAAAGCGTTTGAGCGAGTAATAGAAGGGGTAGATCGGTAAATAGTATGAATCCGAGGACTGCGGTAAAAAACAGACACATAAAAACAGGAACATAGCTCGCCAAAAAACCCAAAAGAAGCAGAAGGATGATTATGTGACTCGATTCCATGAAGATGTATCTCCTAATCAGTATCAGTCCCAGGGTGACGAAAAGTATGGTTTTTCCACTCGACCACGTTGTTTCTTTTATTTGGAGGTGCGCTGCTCTTGAAGGTCCTGGTATATGACCTGGATGGTTCGAATGAGCATAGTCGCTCCCATAATAGGAAGGAAGGAATAGAGATACACCAGAGGAATCTCCATAATGATGGTCTTTTGATTGGTCATCACCTGTAACGCAGCGATTTTCCAGCCATAATAAAGCATCATGAGGGAGAAAACGATTGTTGCCAAATGACTGAAATACGTCAAGGGAAGCTTTAGTTTGGGAACTAATTGAACCAAGGCGTCGATCTTGATCATGGAACGGTACTTGACTGCAGCACCGCACCCTATAAAAGTTGTGAAGATGATAACTTCACGAACCAGTTCTTCGGACCATGCCAGGGTATAATTTATGGTGTAGCGAAGAACCACATTAAAAAAGAGTGCCAAAAGGGCTGCCATGACACTGATGAACAGCGTCCAATTCTCCAGAAACGTAAGGATCTTGTCGATTCCATTGAGGACTTTTCCAAACATAGAGCTATTCCTTTGGATGTGTACTAACTGAGATCCGGAAGACTGCAATCCGGTGACAGGAAAGGAGCCTGCAACTGCAACCAGAGGGCGAGAGGAAAGATAGGCCCCTTCACCCCAATACATAATGCTTGGTACGTGATAGAGAGCCTCAGGGAGGCTCTCTATTTGAAAGTGTTATGGCTTATAGCCTATGTAGCCTTTAACCTCTTCCAGGTAATTGGATGGTCTGTACTTGTCTCCTGGATAAAGTTTGTTGATTTCCGGTGCGTACTTGTCCAGAACCGGCACTGACTTTTTCCGCAGGGCGCTCATGTCTCCATCGGGAAGGGTTATAAACTCGACTCCTGATTTCTTTGCGGCCTCTATCTGATCGAATTCCTGCTGCACAACCTCTGCGCGGATCTTTGCGCAGACCTCGCGGACCACCTCTCTAAAGGTCTTCTGCAGGTCCGGCGGCAACGAATTGAACCAGCCCTTGTTAAAGATCCAGATAAATAGCCCCTGGGCATAGTTAACGTACGTGAAGTATTTGGCGTCTTCAAATTTCTTGGTAATATTGCAGACTGAAGGGGTGTGATCCAAGCCCGTAATGACCCCCTGCTTCAGAGCAACGGGTACATCAGGCCACGGCATGACTACCGGATTGAATCCCCACTCCTGATAAAGCAACTGGTTTACTGCAGCTTCTGCGGTGCGGAACTTCACCTTTTTGGCATCATCATAGGAGCGGACCGGATCGATTGTGGCCCAGCCGTAATTGCCGTACCCCGTTATGTCCAGCCCAATAATCCCTTGATGGTCCATGGCATTCATAAAGTGATCGAAAAGCTGTCCACTGCCGACGAATTTGTCGAGTTTTTCAAAAGAATCGATGAGAAACGGCAAGTTAACGAGCCCGAATCGAGGCCCCAGGTTGGTGGCTGCCACTGAACTGCATCCCATGCCCTGGATGGCGCCCATTTGAAGTTGGTTGAGGACTTCTACCTCTCCCCCCAACATGGAGAACGGCTTGTAATCGAGGTAAATCTGACCATTGGTTCGCTTCCAGAGTTCATCTCTGATAGCGAATCCGGCATAAACTCCCTTGAGTACCGGGTGAGAGACATTGGATACAACGCATTTGTACTTGGCTTTCGACGGATCGAAGGCCGGCTTCCATTTGTCCAGAGATGGAGCCTGTCCCATGGAGGGGCCGACGAGTAAACCGAAGCTCATCAAGCAGACCATGACGACGATTGCCAATTTCTCTACCTTCACCGCAACCTCCTTTTGTTGTGCGAATCCCGACCAAGCCCATTCGACATGTGATGTAAGATTCTAACCAAATTACCGGTACGTCCAATTGCAAGTCAAGCAAAACCGTTCCAATATGCGAACATTCGTATATTCCTTCTGGCACATAATTCATGATGTAAGTAACGAAGACGCTGTGTGAGACATTCGTCCAAATCTGAATCGTAAAACTTTTTGATAGAATTCATCGGCAAAAAGCCTACTCGATCTGTTCAAAATCAGTGATATGGACGAGTAAGAAGTTGTCTAAACGGAGCCATTCCAATGAGGCTGCAGTTCATTATACGAAACTTCTGTCTCAGCTTTATAGTGTTGAAGACATGACTAAGTCTCTAAAGCTTTTGTAGAACTAGCGAGTACCTGGCAATCAAAACGCCTTTAGCAATCGAGCTTGACTTTTGTCCTTGAACTTTCTAAGTTCATGGGAGCGATTGCAAGCTTACTGTTCGGAGAAAAAACTATGAAGAATAAATCGTATTTGGCAGGTAAGCATATTCTGGCGGTCGATGACGAACCCGACGTACTCGAATCGATACAGGACGTCCTTGAGGATTCTGTGATTGATTGTGCGGGTGACTATCGTAGCGCGTCCGAAAAATTGAAAAACAATCGCTATGATTTGGTGATTCTCGACATCATGGGCGTTGACGGTTTGAAACTGTTGGAAGAGTCCGTTGCAAGAAATTTTCCTACAGTTATGCTTACAGCCCATGCCATCGATCCTGACACGCTGTTGGCCTGTGTTCGCAAGGGAGCCATTTCCTATCTCCCCAAGGAGACTCTGCCCGAGCTCGACCAACTGCTCACCGCTCTGTTCAAGGCTCATGAGCAAGGTGAGCCTCCCTGGAAACTGTTATTTGACAAACTGGGGGATTTCTTTGACGAGCGTTTCGGGCCCGGGTGGAAAGACAAAGAGAAAGCCTTCTGGTCGGAATTCGATCGTACGTACCAGATCGGAAAAGGTATTCAGGAACGGATAAAGCACGACGACCGCATCAGCAGCAAAGGGATTTGAAGATCATCGGCCTGTGCCGATTCTTGATTGCTGCTGCCGATGTACGCATGCCAAATTCAGGAAAAATATGGCTATTGTTTGCCAAAGTGTTTGCAGGTACCTCATCACTGACAAGAGACAGGAAACATCCAATCATTCGCGACGATTGTTCGGCACACAACGACACAATTCTGCTTTGTGCCGCCGCCGAGGCTCCACTTCGGCATAAGAATGCCTCGCATTGTGTTATCACTGCCTCGCACAATTTCTCATTGACGCCCGGACAGAGATAGAGGTATCTTCCTGTTCCGCGACATTTTCATAATGCAGAATCCCTATGTACTTCTGGAGAGAAATAATGCATGAACTTCTGGTTGTTGGATTCAAGGACAGGTACCAGGCGGACGCTCTTTTAACTGAAATGAAAGAACTCGAAAAGGCAGCGGTCATCGAACTGGAGGATTCTGTTCTTCTCGAAAAAACGCCTGACGGTGAAACGATCACGGAACAATCGTTCGATCTATTCTCCCAGATTCCCACGACAGGGGCTTTGTACTTCGGATTCTTGGGCGGATTGGTAGCATGGATCTTCTCGGGAGCTTCATTTATGGGAGCACTTCTTGGAATACAGGCAGGACTCATTCTCGGTTGGTTGGCGGGTACCGTGGCCGCAAAATATTCCGATGCCGGTGTTCCCAAAAATGTTGTCAACGAAGTGGCAAGCACTATGAATCCCGGCACATCTACACTGATTCTTGCGGTGAGAGGCGATATGAATGCTGAAAAGGTCCTCGATGTCTTTCGGGAGAACAATGGTTGCCTGGTGCAGACTACTCTTCCGAGGGATGAAGCCCTCGCCCTCCAGAAAGCGATAACCTGTTATAGCAGTTGACATAATTTCTGACGTTTTGAACATCCCATCCTTATAAGGAATGGTAGGGCCCGGCGTCTCTGCCGGGCTGAACTGGTTGATTTGTTAAGAAAAATGTGCCGGCACGGAGGCACGGCACCCACCGATTTTCGAGAATCGCTTTTCGCAATCGGACAAGAATTTTGACATTCGTTATAATCGGATGATTTGTCAACCGTGCAACACGGTTATGCAAATATAATTAAAGTTGGGCAGGAACTCTCTGGAAGAGTTCCGCTCAACGTCACACCTTAAATCTCGACTCTCCGCAAGAAACACCAGCCCCGATTCGAGAGAGATTCTCCCCGGAGATCATGAATTACCGGGCAATCATGATGCGCATCATGTCCGCTGAATTCTCGAGATGGTCTGCAATATCTCCCGTGGTCTCCACCAGGCGTATCATTATGAAGAACGTTTTCGGAGGAATTGTTTCGTCTGCACAGAGTCGAATGAACATTGTCTTCTCGAGATCGTCGGATTCCTTTT
Organism: Desulfomonile tiedjei DSM 6799; assembly: GCF_000266945.1. Taxonomy (NCBI): domain Bacteria; kingdom Pseudomonadati; phylum Thermodesulfobacteriota; class Desulfomonilia; order Desulfomonilales; family Desulfomonilaceae; genus Desulfomonile; species Desulfomonile tiedjei. The sequence continues at coordinate 5,063,856 of NC_018025.1, read as the reverse complement.
CCCGAAATCGAATCTCGCGGATAATCTCCTTTACCGCCTCCCTGTCCTGTTCCATTCGAGTGGAAAAGAACGTGTGACTGCGCTTCACCATCTCCGGCAGGAAACCCAGATAGTCGCCGACCTCCTTGGCAAGCAAGATATAGTCATTCTGAATGTCTTCCGGAAGTTCCAGACGATAATATGACATCCAGTATAGAGCATCCTTTATTGAATCCACTACCTTATCAGCCTCGCGAAGAAATGAGAAAAAGACGGATTTATCCACGGGCATGAGAATGGCTGCCGGTAAGTGCCCGCGAATGTTCCTTTTCATTCTGTCCGCTTCTGCTTCTATTTCCCGGATGTCTTCCTTGAGAAGCTCGAACTGATGGCGATCTGCCACAAAATAAGACTGGATTGCTCTGACGAACAAAGGACCGCATTGGGCCACTTTTTCTGCATGACGGAGCGTGTTTTCAAAAGGGGATCTTCGAAACAAGTTGCCGAGGACGAGTCTCATTATTCACCACCTATAGACTGCTTCCCATAAAGAGAAGAATCAACCCCATGTATATGAGCGCCGAGGTAATTGCCGCAACAGGAACCGTTATCAACCAGTAGACCATAATCTGAGCCAGTGTTCCCAGGTCCAGCAGACCTTGCAACCCTCTTGCCAGACCCACTCCGACAAATGCACCCACCGCTGCATGGGTGGTTGATACCGGAAGACCCATCATGCTCGCCACCAGAATTACCGTTGCCGCGGAAAATTCCACAGTGAACCCACGTACGCTGGTCAATTCGGTAATTTTTGAACCCATCGTCTCGATGACGCGATAGCCCCAGGTCCAGACCCCAATACAGATCATGACGCCTCCAAAAGCCAGAAGCACCGGTGCAATCGGGGTTTGTTCAGCGATCGCACCATGGCAGTAAATGTAGTAAATGCCGGCAAGCGGTCCCATAGCATTTGCCACATCATTTGCTCCGGTTCCGAAAGAAACATAACACGAAGTCATAACCTGCAAATATCGAAAGATTTGTTCTGCTACCGCAAACTCACCCTGATTGAGTTTGTACTTGAGAATACTGAAGCTCGCAACATGGCTGACTAGAGCGGCTATCATCGCGATGAGGAGGGCTTCCGAACCGTTAATCTGTAATTTGTCTCCCAACGGTGTTTTGGAGACCAGAGAAAGTGTTACGATGAATACTGTTGCAGCTACCAGGATTGGACTCACAAATACAGCACCGCGTGCAGTATCCAAACGTGAAAGAATTGTCCGGTCTATAAATTTGAAAATGAAAAAAGCAGCCACTCCGCTCAAGATAGGGGAGAGAATCCAGGACAAGAAGATGAACCCCACCTTGCTCCAATGGACCACGCTGGGACCGCCTGCCACCAGTCCAACTCCGATCATTGCTCCGATGATGGAGTGAGTAGTGGAAACGGGAAGATTCTTGTACGTCGACAGACATACCCAAAGTGAAGCCGAGAACAATGCCGACAAGAGCCCCAACCAGACGAGGACAGGATTCTTGATTGTCTCCTGATTCACGATATCATTCAGTATGGTCCTTGCTACGTGCGACCCGACGAACGTTGCACCCAAGAAAGTCAGGACCGTGGCCAGAACAAGAGCTTGTCTCAGTGTGATTACTTTGGCACCGACTGCAGATGCCATCGCATTCGAGCAGTCATTAGCGCCAATATTCCACGCCATGTACGCGCCGGCCACAACACTCAGAATGAGAAGAACAAATTCAGAATTCACCATTTAGTGCCGTCTAGCCTTCAAAACGCATTTGAGGAACGTTTTGTGAAGAGTTCCTCGTCGATTCCCTTTTTGATTGCGAAATAGTATGAGATCATTCATCCTCGAAACCGCGCGATGGTCGAAGGCGTGAATGCAAAACACCTCATAGATTACCGGGACATGAGCGCCGACTGTTCATCACACCAAAACTCGGAGAAACATATTGTGATGATTGCAGTTTTTGCAGTTCGCGAACCGTGGAGGATACTTCATGCGATCTTTTCGGTCAACGAAAATCTAACGCAACGCTAATAATAGAGGTGTTTTTACTGGATCGGTACCTGAGAAACAATTTCCGGCAGGGTCAATTCTCAAGAGTTTTCCTGCCGAAGAACGAACCGAGAGTGCATGAGCTTGAACAGACCGCAATCGATGAGGGATGTTTCGCAATACATTTTTAAAGGGTAGAAATACGTTTCATTAATAGCGAGGAAAAACGATGGATTATATTCGTATGACGGCTCCATGCGGCCTTCCGTGTTTCGCGTGTTATCTCTATCTCGCGAATGAAGATCCGGACATGAGAGCATTAGTTTCCAAAGAGTTGGGGATTCCTCCCGAAAAAGCAGTGTGCAAGGGCTGTCGCGATGAAGGCGGGAAATGCTCCCATCTTCCCATGAATTGTCGTGTTTATCCCTGTGCCGACCGGAGAGGAATAAGCTTTTGTTGTGATTGTCCCGAATTTCCTTGTGATTTCTTGCAACCGTATGCGGATAATGCAAAACTCTGGCACAACACCAAAGTGTTCAATCTGTGTCTCATCAAGAAAATGGGATTGGAGCACTGGGCAAAAACCAAAGCAGAACGTGTGCTTCGTGCATATTCATGTGAGAAATGGAGATTGTAAGAGTTGTCATCGCGCTCCGAACCTGTCGCGGTAGACAATATCCTGGAGGCCTGAATGAACCAGAAGAAATCCCCCAAGAAAAGCGGGAGACTGGATGAGATCGTTGCAGAAGCAAAGCGGAACCAGGAACTCCGCAATGCCGGATATCGGGACCGCGCACTCAAACTGTTTCCCCATGTTTGCGGTCGATGCGGTCGCGAATTTTCAGGCAAAGGACTTCGCGATCTTACTGTTCATCACAAGGACCACAACCACGAGAACAATCCTCTTGATGGAACCAACTGGGAACTCCTGTGCGTCTATTGTCACGACAAGGAACATGGACGTTATTCAGAAGAAGCTCATGATGAAACGGGTGCTGCGGAATCAGGTCCGGACGCAAGTTACAGGCCTTTTGCCGCGCTTAAAGACTTGTTGGATCAAAAGAAGAATTCGTGAACTTTTCACAGAAGAAGACATGGAAATCATACGGTGATTACTGGACGCCAGGTTTTAATGTACGTATATTGATTTCATAGAATCTATCGATATCGAAACAATGAAAGACGCCTACAATCCTAAATTCCTTAAGTATATCGAATTGTTCGCTCAGATCGGCGATAATCGCAGATTGTTTCCCAAGAAATGCCGGACATGCGGAAAAGTCTACGAAAATTTTCCTGACTACCTTCATAATACGTCTCCCTTGGCTCACGGTCTTGAGGAATTCACCAATTCTTTGAACATTCAGCATACTATGCAATACCGACAGTGCTCGTGTGGGAGCACCCTTGCGATACTTTTCACCAAGGAAGACTATCCGTTGCTCGATAGTTTCTGGGAAATGATAGGCAAGGAATCCAAAGAAACCAGGAGGCCTGTTCGAGAAGTGGTCGGAGAATTTCGCGAACAATGCAACAGGTACATTCTCGAAAATAGAGATAAGAAAAGCCAAGATAGTTGATCTCACCTTTCTTCATCGTGACAGCGGAGAAAAACCGATTGAATTCGAGACAATCCTTTTATAGGATGGGTACTAACCCTTTCGATCATCAATGAGGATTAATCATGAAAAAAGTGGCGATTGTAGGATGCGGGGCATACATGGAAAGCGGCTATGGCTGCCCGGGAGAATGGAGATGCCTGAAAGCGGCTTCCCAGGGAGAAGGAAAGTTTGGCGAACCTTCAGCAGTTGTGGCATTCGTTGCTTGCGAATGCCCGGGGCGGGCTGTGGTTCCAACCCTCGGAATGGCCGCCAAACTGTCCGAGATGAAACCCGATGTCATCCATCTCAGTTCATGTATGGCCGCGGCCAAACCGGACTGTCCGTACACAAAGCCCGAGGACATGGCAAAACTCATTGAGAGCAAAACCGGCCTGAAGGTCGTATTGGGCACTCACGATTATCATTGAGTCTTGTCTGTTTTGTTGCCCTGTAAAACGGGTTCGCAATCGAAGAAGGAAAATCGTGGAGTCCGGCCCGGTCCCTGATCCCGCCTTTAGCCGGATTCCGCGAACTCCGCCTCAAGAACTTTTGCCATTCCCCTGAACCGGATCTCATCAGGGGGATGATAAAAGTACTTGAGAAGGATCGGGTGGCGTTCTTTACAACGAAAGTCCTCCCGACGTTCTTTTTGAATGCAAGACGATATACGGTCCTTCACAGGTAGTGTCGAGTCGTGTGTTGAGGCTGCACACCCGACAATCGGTGCCTGGCGTGCCCGCATTATCCAGCCCGAGGCGGAACTATGGAAGCATGGTGGGAAGGTCTATCCGTACTGAACAAGATCTTTGTGCTATCCGCGCTCGTGTTCAGTATTCTTTTCGTCTGGCAGATAATTGCTGCATTGCTCGGAGTGGATACCGATTCCCACATGCATGACGGCGATGTGGGAGTCGATCATAGTCTGGATACCCACGATCATATACACGGCTCTGATGCCGCAGTCACCTTCACTCTGATTTCAGTTCGGTCGGTCATTGCATTCGGCACTCTATTCAGTTGGTCCGGGGCACTGTATTTGGCTGCGGGAACTTCTCCCGTGCTCGCTATCCTGTATAGCTGTCTCTGGGGTGTTCTTGCAATGATGTCAGTATCCTATCTCCTGTATACACTGCTGCGGTTACAGGAGAGAGGCAATTTGGATTTATGGACTGCCGTAGGAACGGAGGCCACGGTGTATCTGGACGTCCCGGAGCAGGGAATCGGGCAGGTACGAGTCTCCATCGGCGGTGTTATCAGCTTTCTGAAAGCCCGGTCAGTGGAGGGTGTGTCTATGCCTGCCGGAACCAAAGTCCTGGTGGTGGGAATCGGCGATAACAACGTACTCGAAGTCAAGCCATTGAATGAGGAGATATCGATATGATTGCTCTCGAGTTAACCGTGCTGTTGGCGGTTCTGTTGTGTGGACTCATATGGGTGTTCATCGGACGTTATAAGCGATGCCCGTCAAACCGCATCCTGGTAATCTACGGAAAAACCGGAGAAGGAGCGGCAAAATGCGTGCATGGAGGGGCTGCTTTCGTGTGGCCTGTTCTCCAGTCCTTTGAATGGTTGGAGCTTGAACCGTTTGTCGTTCCCATCGAGCTGACCAATGCGCTTTCTCAAGAAAATATTCGGGTTTCCGTCCCAACTACTGTTACAGCGGCAATCAGCACTGAGCAGGGTATCATGCAGAATGCTGCGATACGACTTCTCGGCCAGACCATCGACGACGTACGCAAGCAGGCACAGGATATCATCCTCGGTCAGATGCGGGCAGTAATCGCTACCATGCGCATCGAAGAGATCAACAGAGATCGCCAAGCCTTCATGGCCAAGGTGAACGACGCGGTTTCCGTGGAGCTCGAAAAGATTGGTCTGAGCGTAATCAACGTCAACATCAAAGATATTGAAGACGACAGCGGTTATATCAAGGCACTTGGACGAAAGGCCGCAGCGGAAGCGGTGAACCAGGCCATAATCGACGTTGCCGAACAGGAAAAGTTGGGAAAAATCGGAGTTGCGGAACGAGAACGCGATCAGCGGCGGGCTGTGGCCGTAGCAAATTCCGAAGCTTCGGTCGGTGAGGCCGAAGCCGAGAGAGACAAACGTAAAGCCGTAGCTTCTGCCGAAGCTTCCGCTGCTGTTGGAGAAGCGGATGCTGCCCGTGAACGCCGGCAGAAGACGTCCGTGCTCGATGCCCAGGCGGTGGAAACCGAGTCCAAGGCCAACGCGAGTAAAGCCGGATTCAACGCGATGCAGAGAGTGGCGGAAGAAGAGGCCAGAGCCAAATCCCAGAGTGCAGCGGTTCAGGCAGATGCCACTGTGCGGGTAGCTCAGGAAGAAGCCCAGAAGCTGGCGGAAGAAGCCCGATCTCATAGAGAAGAAGCCCGTTTGAATGCCGAAATGATTGTCCCGGCAGAAGCGGAGCGCAAGAAAGCAGTGGTCAACGCAGAAGCAGAGCGCCAAAAAAGAGTTTTGATTGCGAAAGGAGAAGCTGAAGCAGTTCTCGCACGCATGCAAGCAGAGGCACAGGGAGCCCAATCACAATTGGATGCCCGCGCCGCCGGATACAAGGCGCTGATCGAATCCTGCGCAGCAGATCCTTCCCTTACCGCTGCACTGCTGCTCATTGAGAAACTGGTCGACCTCACGCACATTCAGGCCGAGGCCATACAGAAGCTGCCCATCGAAAAGATGGTCGTATGGGACGGCGGTGGCAATGGCGGACTTTCCGACCTGGGACGACGGCTACTGGGAGTTCTTCCTCCCATGCACGACCTGGCAAAAACTGTAGGCCTGGAACTGCCTGAGTTTCTCGGGCGGGCCACTCAGTCGGAAAACATCGGCGACAGTACCGCGCTCCAGAAGAAGGGGACGAAATAGACTATACGGTGGAGTTAGAGTCATCTGCGCGAACTTGATTATGCCTTTAGCTCAGCCATATGCATGAGGAGGGTGATACGGACTTCAGCAGCCCCGGAGGGGCGATCCAATCGTAGCCGTGGGTGCAACCCACGGAAGAATTGTAACAAAGCAGCCCTGCGGACCCTGGCGGGGCGTATAGTCAGTGCCAAAAATTCTGTCGTTTATCCCTCGTGTGAATTACAAGATATTGGTAGGGGCCGGCGTCCCTGCCGGTCCATTCTGTCGATATCATTGATCATATTGAAGATGTGCCGGCACGGAGGCACGGCACCCACCAATATCCCTAATCTTCAATCGGTCACTAATTTGGGCAAGTGCTATATGCGCCAACTTAGGTGTTTCTTGGTCGTTTGTTCCGGAGGAATCCCGCGAGACGCGGGACCAATAGGCCGGCGATTCATCGCCGGTTACGGAAAAATATAATGATTTTCGAGTCCCGGAGGGACGATTGATTCACAGATTCCCGGCAATGAATTACCGGGCTATTTTCTTCTGTCCCTTTGGGACATAGAATTGGAACAAAGTTAGCGCATATGCCCCTTCAGGGGCCACGTTCCTTCGTTTTGTTCACGGCTGGTACCACGGGTTTGCACCCGGTGGCTACTCGTGGTCCGTCCTTTCAGGACGTCAGAGACTTGGCAAGAAATTGACGCCAATTGGCTATGTAATCATCTGAGCTGAGGAAATAATTCATCTACAAATAAAGTTCCCCCGATATTGCTGCTTTGAAAACGCCTTCGTATTGGAGGACAATTGACCCCGATCCTCGTTTGCCGCAAGAGCCGACGAGTTGATCTACGGGTAAATCTAAACTATTATACAAAAATACGATGTTTCTCATGCAGAAAGGCTCACTTCTTGTCACCATTTCGGCAATTGCAGATAAAAGGACTTTCTCGGCTTCCGGTGCTTCTTGCACAGGTTCTGGATGAAATTCCTGTGGGCGTAATGGTGTTGAATGCCGATCGGAAGGTAATCCTGGTCAACAGAGGTCTCGAAGCTGTAACAGGATTCCCCAATCCTGAATCGTACGGCATACCTTGCCACTACATTCTTCGCGGCAATTTGTGCGGACACGGTTGCCCGATAAAAGACGTGGCGAAAACCGGCGAGCAGTTCTGTTCCGAAGCCAATATCGTTAACCGCAATCGCCAGAAAATTCCCGTTCGCCTGACCGTCTCCCCTCTCTTTGACAATGATGGCAACGTGATCGCCTTTATCGAGTCAGTCGAAGATTTGCGGTCTCAGGAATCATCATTGGATGATGCGGTTCAATCGCTTCTCCAGGGGAGACTTGTCGGTGTCAGCGGCGAAATGCAACGCATTTTCAAGATAATCCCGGTAATTGCCCAGACTGATTCGTCGGTCCTTATTACCGGTGAAACGGGAACAGGAAAAGACGTGGTTGCAGAAGCAATTCACCATGCATCCGAACGGGCAAAAGGACCGTTCATCAAAATTAACTGCGGCGCTCTACCCGAAGCCCTCCTTGAATCCGAACTCTTCGGGCATCAAAAAGGAGCTTTCACCGGAGCCATAGAAAACAAGCCCGGCCGCTTTCGTCTCGCTCATTCCGGGAGCGTATACTTAACCGAGATCGGTGACTTGCCGCTCAATCTTCAGGTGAAGCTCCTGTCATTTCTCGACGACAAAGTCGTGTATCCTCTCGGCAGCACAAAAGGACATCATGTCGATGTGCGCGTCATTGCCGCCACCCATCGAAATCTCGAGAAAATGGTGCGTGACGGCCTGTTCCGAGAAGATCTCCTCTTCAGGCTAAATGTCATTCGATTGCATCTTCCGCCGTTGAGCAAGCGCGGAGACGACTTGAAAATGCTTCTCGACCATTTTGTGCAGACGTTCAATGCCCGGTTCAATAAAAATATTTCCAGCTTTTCGGATGACGCAAGAAAGATCCTTCTCACGTATCGTTTCCCGGGCAATGTGCGCGAATTGCGTAATATCGTGGAGTATTCCGTCAATGTGTGCGAACGGAATACTATTCATGCCGAACATTTGCCTGCTTACCTCCGCGAGGGGCCGGCCATGCCTCCCGATGCGGAAAACCACATTGAAAACGTCTCGATTCCGAATACTCCGGCTTTGTCGGACAATCGTACGGATATCAAGTGGTCGGACGCCGAACGCAATCTGCTCCTGGACGCCATGACAAAAGCCCGCGGCAGAAAAGGGGAGGCTGCCAGAATCCTCGGATGCTGCCGCAGCACGTTATGGAGAAAGCTCAAGCGCCACGGATTGGTCTCGTGAAGAAATCAAAGAAAACGAAACTTGCGAGTAATGCTCCGAGTGGTGTTATGAACGTGAAGAGAGTTCTCGTTCCACTGCTCGGGGACGATGTGGCTCCGCGATTCGATTTGGCTCCGGAAGCCCTTATTGCAACGGTGGATTCCGAGGGAAGGGTTGCATTCGAAAAATCGATAGTACTCCCCCAAGCATCCGCGGAAACACTCTGCAGGCTCATCATGTCCGAGAAGATCGATATGGTGATTTGCTGCGCAATAGAAGAGGAGTACTATCAATATCTTGCCTGGAAGAAGATCCACGTTGTGGATTCCGTTATCGGACCCTTTGACCGGGTTCTCGACAAACTCAGCACCGGAAGCATTTCTAGCGGCGAAGTTCTTCTGGATGACTAAAGGTTACTGACCTGCGGCATGTAGTGGTGCCTGGCCTCTATGTCGCGATATGTTTCATTTTGTCTCTCGCCATCGTCGCATTTTGTTGCATTTCCGATGCAACATCATCTCCGCAAATTGCCCTGAGATCCCGCCGTTTGGCAATAATTCTCTTCTGGTACAATCCTTGCTCTTTACGCTGACAATCTCTATCCGAATGCACGGATTCGGGTGCCGCCAAATCAGCTAGATTGTTCCCTCTCGCTTCGTCCTTTTTCGCGCGTTTTACGAGCGAACGCACTGGAGGTGCATTCGAAATATGAACAGCCGTAAGGACCGAATGTCGTGGAGAGTAGCTTAACGGGAGATATATTGATGAATGCAAAAGTGCTCTTGGTTGATGATGAGGAACAGTTCGTGGAAGTTCTGGCTCAGCGCCTGCAAACCCGCGGCTTTCATGTGGAGACGACATTCAACGGAGATGATGCCATCCAGTTGATCGGTCAGCGCGACGTGGATGTGGTCATTCTCGACGTTCTCATGCCCGGGAGAGATGGGATAGAGGTGCTCAGAGAGATAAAACGCATAAAACCTCTCATCGAAGTGATCATGCTGACAGGGCACGGAACGGTGGATACCGCTATTTCCGGTATGAAATTAGGTGCGTACGATTATCTCATGAAACCCACAGATACGACCGAACTTGTAGAGAAGATCACAAAATCGTTTCAGCGCAAGACGGAGCAGGAAGAACGTATTCGCCAGGCGGAAGTAGATCGCCTCGTGAAGACAAGAGGATGGTGACTTCATCATCCGGCAGGGTGACGGTATAAGGCCCGGATTTGGATGGAAGGGAACGTGATACCAATGCGCTATCATCAAAGTGACAGTGTTGAAGCCGGCCCCGGTGAGTCTCCGAAGCGAAATCAGGCTGCGCCGCCCGTAGCGCAGGAGATCCGCCGGAGCCGGCAACCGATCGGCTTTCCGATATTACTCGTATGAAAGCGCATTGGTATGAGGTGACCCGTCTCCTTTATCCCTGTAATCCGGATCATAATACGAGACAGTTTTCTGATTGCAGTCCTTATTGAGGCGACAGACGACCGGAAGACTGGAGATCGCTTCGATGCAGGTCTGTCATATGGAGGTCTTTTATGGACAAAATGAGGGTCAAAGATTTGATGTTGCCGCTGGATCAGTACATTTGCGTGTCCGAGAACGAGACTCTTGCAAACGCAGTTGCAGAACTGGAGGCGGCCCAATCAAAGGTGGTTCCCGGCAGACATCCGCACAGGGCGGTTCTCGTATGCGATGCTGATGGGAACGTCATCGGCAAGCTCAGCCAACTGGATTTTCTCAGAGCCCTTGAACCGAAATATTCGGAAATCAGTGACTTGAAAAAGGTTTCGGGATTCGGTCTCAGCGCGGAATTCATGAAATCCACCATGGATGAGTACGATTTGTGGAAAACTCCTTTAGAAGACCTTTGCCGCAAAGCTGCGACTGTCAAGCTGTCCAGCATTGTGGCAGCTCCGCTCGAAGGAGAGTTCATCGATCAGGAAGCTACTCTGGACAAGGCTGTTCATCAGATGATCATGGGACATCATCAGTCGCTCCTGGCGACTTCCAAGGATCGTATTGTCGGCATTCTCAGGCTTACCGACGTGTTCAAAGAAATCGGTAACAGGGTAAAAGCTTGCAAGATTTGAGTGTTCACGCTCACGCGTATTCAAGGAGGGCCCTTTCATGACCGCGGATGCAGCAATCGCTCCGGCGAAAACACAGATAGATTGGACTAGGCTCATAGCCTTATTCACAGGATTAGGCTTGTTTTTTGTTGTGTATTATTCTCCCGCCTGGCCCGATGCGGTGGATCCGGTGGGCAAACATTTTCCCCTGTCTCCTGAAGGAAAGGGGGCAATCGCCGTATTTCTCCTGGCAGGGTTGTGGTGGGTGTTTGAAGTCATCCCCATTGGAGTGACCAGTCTGGTAATTGGTATCATGCAGGCCCTTTTCATGATCCGACCGGCTAAAGAGGCCTTCAAGGATTTTATGGACCCATCCGTGCTGTTCATTTTTGCGTCCCTGGTCATCGGGCTGGTATTCAACAAGACCGGGCTGACCAAGAGAATGGCATATAAGATGCTCGCGGTCGTAGGAGAAAAGACTACGACGATATACTTGGGGGTGTTCGTACTGATTGCGCTGCTCACCCATATCATGGCGCATACGGGGGTGGCGGCCACTGTGTACCCGCTGCTCCTTGCCATCTACGCATTGTACGGTGAGGGCGATAAACCTACAAAATTCGGAAAAGGTTTATTTATCGGTATGGCGTACGTCTGCGGTGCAGGAAGTATCATCACGCTCCTCGGTGCTGCAAGAGGTATCGTGGCGGTTGGTTTCTTTCACGAGATGGTAGGCAAGGAAATTAGCTTTTTCGAGTTGAGCTACTACATGGCCCCTGTCGGGTGGCTCATGGTTGGTCTGCTCTGGGTTTTCTTCATCATCTTTTTCAAACCTGAAAAGAGTGTTATCCCCGGATTAAAGGAGCGCGTCACTGAGCTGAGTGCAGCTCTTGGCCCTATGAAGCGCAATGAGATAATTGCTCTGATAATTATTGTGAGTGCGATTTTAGTGATGTCGCTTCAGGTCATGGTGCCCCCTTTGAGAGCCTTGGATAAATCAGCCATATTCCTCGTTTCCACTGTTATGTTCTTCATCCTGAGAATTCTGGACATTGAGGATCTTGAGCTGATACCGTGGAATATTATATTGCTTTTTTCCGGAGCCATGAGCATCGGCTTTTGCCTTTGGCAGACGGGAGCCGCTCAGTGGATGGCCGTGAACTGGCTCGCCATGTTCAAGGAGGCGAACTGGTTTGTATTCGTTATGAGCATAGCATTCTTTGTCATGGTTATGACCAATTTCATCATGAATGTCGCGGCAATAGCCATTTCTCTCCCAGTAGCACTGGTAATAGCCAAATATCTCCATGTTGCTCCGGAAGTTGTGCTATTTGCGTCTTTGGCGACAGCGGGCATGCCTTTCATCTTGCTGGTGGGAGCTGCGCCTAATGCCATAGCTTATGATTCGAAACAGTTCACCAGTGGAGAATTCTTTACCTGGGGATTGTTCGCCAGTGTTATTCTCATGGTGGTCGTTGGTGTTGCGGCCGCGGTTATTTGGCCGCTCATGGGAATGCCCGTGACAACGCAATAATTCGGTAGGAGCCCGTTCTTGCGGATGCTTCAGTTTACGGATTTGAGATAGAGGAATTCCAGAATGAAGCGTAACGGATTAATAATCACCTTTGTAGTGCTCGCTATACTATGCAGCATCAGCGTGAGTTATGGCGATAAAACACCTGCCAACCAGTCGGTTCTCGTGATCCAGGGAAATGTTCTGGATTCAACGGGTAATCCTCTTGCGGACGCGACTATTGTCCCTTATTTGAATGGAAAACCTTTCATACCAAAATCAGACGCTACCCATGCGAAGGAAATCGTGACGGGTCGAAACGGGCTTTTCATGGCAGAAATTTCTGCATCGCCCGATCAGATCACGAACGGCAAGTGGGCGGTTAAGGTTACACGACCAAGTTTCAAGCCGTCTCAGGTACTGCCGGTCACCAAGGTTTTTGACCAGGGAGTCACCGAAACGGGCTCTCAGAAGTTCGTATCATCGATTACCGTTCCTATGCAGCGTTTTCAGGGTGCCGCATTCTGGATAGCTCTGGTTGTTTTTCTGGCGGTATATGTGCTCATTGCATTCGAGATTTTGCACAGGACTCTCGCTGCATTTCTCGGGGCTGCCATGCTCCTTGTAATCACTCACACTTTCGGTCACTTCAATGAGGCGTATGCCATACTCACGTATGAGCAGGCGCTCCATGCAGTAGACTGGAACGTGGTTTTTCTTCTGATGGGCATGATGATTATTGTCGGGGTGCTCAAAGTTTCCGGCGTATTTCAGTGGCTTGCATACAAATCCTTCCAGGTTGCGAGAGGGAAGATTTTCCTACTCTCTTCCGCGTTGTGCATCGTTACTGCCGTAACAAGCGCATTTCTCGATAACGTGACAACAATGCTCCTGCTCACTCCGGTAACACTGGAGATTGCAGTGGTTTTGGGAGTCTCGCCTTTTGTATTCCTTATGCCGCTCATCTTAGCCTCGAACTTTGGTGGTACTGCCACGCTCATCGGCGATCCGCCAAATATCATGATCGGTTCCTATGCAGGGCTGACGTTCAACCACTTTGTCATCAATTTGACGCCCGTAGTAATCGTCGTCATGATCACTCAGATTCTTTACAACAAGTTTCTGTACGGCAAGTCCTATGAAAAGGCCAAGGTGGAAGACGTTCCCAAGATGATGCTCTTCCTTAAGGAAAAATATCGTATCACCGATAAAAAAGTACTCACCTTGGGAGGAATTGTTCTTCTCGGAGTCATACTGCTCTTTGTGCTTCACGGTCTCTTCCACATGGAAGTAAGTGTCGCAGCGCTTTTCGGCGCAGCCTTAATAGTCTTGCTCACCAAGACGGATATTGTTGAAATGTTGGAAAAAGAGATCGAATGGCCGTCTCTGGTATTCTTCATCATGTTGTTCATCGTGGTGGGCGGAGCGGAACAGACCGGCATTCTCCAGGCGATTGCCGATTGGATTCAAAACGTCTGCCAGGGCAAATTATGGATTGCGGTACTCGTGGTTCTCTGGGTCTCTGGAATAGCATCTGCGATCGTGGACAACATTCCGTACACTGCCACCATGCTGCCGATCATAGCATTTCTGAATAAAACGATTCCGGGAGCCGAAACAGGGGTGCTCTGGTGGGCACTGGCTCTCGGGGCATGCTTCGGTGGTAACGGAACCGTTATTGGTGCTTCTGCAAACGTCGTAACCACCGGTATAGCCGAAAGGGCGGGATATAAGATAACCTTTATGGGGTTCGTGAAAGAAGCTGCTCCCGTAACGATCGCCAGCTTGGTCATTTCGTCAGTGTACCTTTTGCTCTTCTATTAGCATTTAACCGAAGGAAGGTGTACAATATTAAAAGAGCTCATGTTAAACGTGCAAGAGCCATGGTGCTTACTGCTGACAATCGGAATCAACGCTTCGTGAAAATATGCGACAGGAGACTAAACCATGATCGCTAATGTGCTGCTTGTAGATGACGAGGCCCCTTTCGTAGAGGCCCTTGCAAAAAGGCTTGAAAAAAGAGGTGTAACGATTTCTACCGCAATGAGCGGACCCGAGGCTTTGGAGAAGCTGAAAGAAAAACCGAATCTCGACATCGTGGTCCTGGACGTGAAGATGCCGGGAATGGATGGTATCGACACCTTGAAGGCAATCAAGGCGGAACGTCCCATGGTTGAAGTTATCATGCTGACCGGCCATGCAACGGTCGAGTCCGCAATTGAGGGAATGAAGCTCGGGGCCCTCGATTACCTGATGAAACCTTGTGAAATGGAAATACTTATGGCCAAGCTTCAGGAAGCCAAAGCAAAGAAGACCCGGCAGGAAGACAAAATCGCTGAAGCCCGCGCCATGAATATCGCCCTGAGGCGTGGCGATTAGACTGTTCATTTTCGAACCGTGGTTAATTTCCTGCTGCTGATTCCCAGGGGCACCGATTCAATGATTTAAGAAAGGATTACAGCATGCCGCATTCGAGACCTGTTTCAGAACTCATGATTCCCCGTAACCAATGGCCGCAAATACGTGCAGAAGCTGAGGTGGCCATAGCGATAAAACTACTGAGGATTATATCTGAAGAGGAAAAGCTGGAGCACGGACAAACGACTCCCCTGGTCCTGGACGAAAACTTCAACCTGCTTGGATTCGTTCATCTAGTGGACCTCCTGAAAAGTGTGAGACATCTCTGCGAGAAGGCCAACGAGCCCTGTGACCTGGATAGAGCGACGACTCCGGTGAAAGATCTGGTAACACCCTTTGCGGGCTCGGTTGCTCCAAATGACAGCATCTTAAAAGCCCTGGATATTATGATGGATAATCGTATATCCCTTGTGCCGGTGCTTGAGAACGGAAAGCTTGAGGGAGTAGTCAAACTCTCGGATATTTTTAATCTTGTAGCAGCATTGCTCTTCGACGCACCCGATCCCCAGGAACGGCATACTCTCATGCGGGATTATCGCTTCTAAAAGCTACTTCGGGGTTCCAGGAGGTGAGATCTTATGGACATAGTAGATACCAGGCTCCTTATCGTGGATGACGAAGAAGGATTTGTCTCCGCGCTTTCCAGGAGACTATCTGCCAGAGGAATTGACGTTTATTCTGCATCCAACGGCGAAGAAGGTCTGACCAGACTAAGCGATCATCCTGAGATCGATATTGTCCTCCTGGACGTCAAAATGCCGGGAATAGACGGCATTGAAACGCTCAGGCAGATTAAACGCACGCATCCTCTCGTAGAAGTCATCATGCTTACGGGACATGCGACAGTCGAATCCGCTATCGACGGAATGAAGCTCGGTGCTTTCGACTACCTCATGAAGCCCTGCGAATTGGAAGAATTGGCGAGCAAACTAGCTCAGGCAAAAGCAAAGAAAACGGCTCATCAGGCGAAAATACTGGAAGCGACCGGGAAAGAGCTGCGGAAGCAGAGAGGGGCTTAGAAGTCTGAATAGACTTGCAGCCAATGTCCTGAGACGTGGGAATCCTCATGAACGACGATCAGAACCAGCACTATTATAAGTCTCTCACGAGGCGGATCATCGTCACTATGGTAGTGGTCTCTATCATACCTCTGCTGCTCATTTCGGGGACAATACGCTACTTCTTCCAGGTTTCCTATCAAGAAAAAGTCCAGGATCACCTGAAGGTGCTGATCAAAAAACACCGACAGAATATTGACACGTTTCTCAATGAGAAATTGGCAAATATCAAAGAACTGAGTGAGTCGTACACTTTTGAGCAACTCAGTAACGAAGCTGTACTTGCGGAACGGCTGAAAGTCCTCCAGGAAGTATACGGCCGATCCTTTGTCGATCTGGGAGTAGTCAATGAAGAAGGAATTCAAATCGCCTATGCGGGGCCGTTCAGGCTGAGATTGGCCGACTACTCCAAAGCTCCATGGTTCAACGCAGCCCTTAAGAACGAGACGTATATCAGTGACGTCTTTCCCGGCAAGAGGGGAATACCTCACTTCATCGTGACAGTCCTCAACAATTATGCCGGAAAAAAATGGATACTGCGAGCGACCGTGGATTTTGATTCGTTTAACTCGCTGGTAGAAAACCTTCGCATGGGAGAGACGGGGTTCGCATTCATCCTGAACAGAAAGGGTGAACTGCAGACAAAACCTCGAACTGAAATTGTGGCCTCTACCGAGCCGTACGCAAGTTTTCTTACGTCAAATGAGGCAGTCGGTGAGGATGTCCTCCTGACTGAAATGCCAGGCAAGTCCGGGCAAGAAGTGATCTACGTGCTGTCCAGGTTGAAAAATGGGGACTGGATACTTGCTTTCCAACAAACTGCCGAAGATGCATACTCTGCTTTGTACACTGCAAGGAGAATAGCCCTGGTCATATTCGCTCTTGGCGTTCTCTGTATCGTAGCTGTAGCGGTTATTTTGACCAGACGTGTAGTGATGCGCATCATGACTGCAGACAAGGAAAAGCAGATGCTTAACGAGCGGGTCATCGAAGCCGGAAAGTTGGCATCCCTTGGAGAACTTGCCGCAGGAATTGCCCACGAGATAAACAATCCGGTTGCTGTGATGGTGGAAGAAGCAGGCTGGATTCAGGATTTACTGGAAGAAGAGGATCTCAAGGATAGTAAGAACCTCGAGGAATTCAAGCAATCCTTGAAACAGATTCGGGTACAGGGAGTCAGATGCAAGGAGATCACTCATAAGCTCCTGAGCTTTGCGAGAAAGACCGATCCCCGCCCCAGAGACGTGCAGTTAAACGAGCTTGTTGACGAAGTCGTGAATCTCTGTCAGCAGAGGGCTCGCTATGCAACCGTAAAGATTAACACAGAGCTCGATCCCCAATTACCTCAGGTGCATGCCTCACCCACGGAGATGCAGCAGGTTATCATGAACCTTATCAACAACAGCCTGGATGCTATCGACGGCAGGGGAGGGGTTGTAGAGGTAAAGACCAGTACAAAAGACGACTACGTGGTCCTGGAGGTGGCTGACAACGGACCGGGTATCCCCGAAGCCTATCTTCCGAGAATATTCGATCCCTTCTTCACCACCAAGCCGGTAGGAAAGGGAACAGGATTGGGACTGTCAATATGTTACGGAATTATTACCAAAATGGGAGGGAAGATCAGCGTAAGCAGCGCAATAGAAATGGGGACCACTTTTCACATTAGGATACCGATACATGGCTGATCGGAAGCACATTCACTTCATTGTCTAAGGATCCGTTCCGATGCGACAGAGTGCGAGACGAGACTTCATTGTGAGGATACATTATGACGAATGACGGGGAATCAAGTAGTCGCATAAAATTGCTTCTCGTTGACGATGAAGAAGCGTACGTCAGGATACTTGCGAAGCGACTTACACGAAGAAATTTTGAAGTCACCACCGCATTCAGCGGTGTTGCAGGAATTCAAGCCGCTCGTAAGGAAGACTTTGATGTCGCTGTCCTGGATCTCAAGATGGAGGATGTAGACGGAATCGAAGTGCTCAAGGTATTCAAGCGGATGGCTCCGGATATGGAAGTAATCATGCTGACCGGTCACGGCTCTGAACAGGCGGCCAGAGAAGGTATACAATTCGGAGCCTTCGATTATCTGACTAAACCCTGCGAACTGGAGGATCTGATTATGAAGATCAATGAAGCCTCCGGCAAGCACAGACAGAGTAGCGAATAGAGGCCAGACGGGGACTCTGCCATTCTTATGTAAATGGGCCGATTTCGAATTTCTCAGTTACGGCCCCCAGATCTGTTCGATCCTACCAGATGTACTGACTATTTTGAAAATTCTTGTATCTCGGCCGTGTGCCAATTCCTTTTAATGGAGAACGACCATGACCGACCTCGCGATGACTGCTCATGAAGCTCTGCAAACCCTTACCGAAGGTAATGCGAAGTTTGCGTGCGAAAGCGTTGAGAGACCTAACCAGTGCAGAATCAGAAGAATGGTGACATCCGAAAAGGGCCAAAAGCCTTTCGCAGCCGTACTGGCGTGCGCGGATTCGAGAGTACCTGTTGAACTTATCTTCGATCGGGGAATCGGAGACATTTTCGTCGTACGAGTTGCCGGGAATATTGCAGGTCCCACGGAAACCGGCTCACTCGAATATGCAGTGGAACATCTGGGCGTACGGTTGATCGTGGTGCTCGGACATTCCGGCTGTGGAGCCGTTCGAGCGTCGGCACAGGCCGTAGAGCACCAGGGCAGTGTGGGCAGCATTGTGCGGAAAATTATCCCTGTCGTGCAAAAGACAAAAGAGGAAAACCCGGATCTTGCAGAAAATGAGTTGCTGCAGGCTATCGAACGGAATAACATATGGCAATCAATAGAGGATCTGCTCTCGCACAGCGCAGTACTGAGGGAGCATCTGAAATCCTCACATATAGGCGTTGTCGGCGCATACTATGACATTGCAACCGGTCACGTGGAATGGATGGGACAGCACCCTCTTCATCCTGATATCCTATGAACCCTGATGCCCGTACTTTTTGGCATGAAATTGTCGTTCAGCACAAATGCATTCGTTCGCCGGTCAATTGTCCAGGCTGTTGAATCCATAGCGGCAATAGGATACCCGGGTATCGAACTGCTTGCAGACAGCCCGCATCTCTATGCGGATTCGGTATCGGAATCGGAACTGAGTAAGCTCGCATCCGTTCTGGATCGAACCGGTCTGGAAGTCGCCAATATCAACGCCAATACCGCTGTGGGATATTACGGGAGAGATTTCTGGGAACCTCTATTCGAGCCTTCCATAGCAAACCCCGACCCTGACTTGCGGCGATGGAGACTGGATTATTCCAAGAAATGTATCGACATGGCCCAAGTGCTGAATGCTCGGTGCGTCAGCTTAACCTCCGGAAAGCTGGTTCCTGGAACTCCCCCCGACGAATCCCTTGGTTTGCTTATCGCTTCCCTGGAAGAACTCGTCACTTATGCTGAGAAGAAGGCCATCCGAATCGGCATCGAGTACGAGCCGGGCTTAATCGTGGAATGCTGTGAAGAATTGGCTGAACTGCTGGATCGCATTGATTCCCCGTACTTAGGCGCAAACCTCGATCTGGGACATAGCCATGTGCTGAAGGAAGACTCCCGAGCCGTGCTGCGCACCCTGGGCAAACGAGTGTTTCACGTGCATATTGAAGATATTCGCAAGCGAAAACATTACCATTTAATCCCGGGCACTGGAGACATTGATTTTCCGAACCTGTTCGCAGGTCTTCGATCAATCGGGTACACGGGATTCACAACGGTCGAATTGTACACGTACCCTCATGAACCGGAAACCGCGGCTGAACAGGCTTTTCGTTATTTATTCCCCATTCTCGATCGTACAACATGATCCATTCGAAAAAAAACAACCGAAAAAGCTATCCGAATATAACCTGTTTTCTGACGATATATGAGACAATGCTCGGTGATTGCGCTTGAAGGAAACCCGAACAAGGCAAAGAAGAAAGGTCTCTGTATGAAATTTGCATTCAGTTCAAATGCTTTTCTGCGATTCAACTTATTGGAATCTATCAAAATCATAGCAGACACCGGCTATCAGGGAATCGAGATCATGGCGGACGTTCCCCATGCGTACCCGGACCAGCTCACGGAACAGAACATCCGCGAAATTCGAACAACCCTTCAGGACAACGGTTTGGAGATTTCCAATGTAAATGCCTTTATGCACCATGCTGATGGGGACACCTATCATCCTTCCTGGATAGAAAACGAACCGAAACTCAGGGAAAAACGGGTGAATTATACATTGCGGTGCATCGAGCTGGCAGCGAAACTCGGCGCACGGAATATTTCCACCGAACCTGGCGGACCGTTGGAAGACATGACACGAGAGAAAGCGCTGGACCTGTTCAGACGCGGACTGTCTGCAGTAGAGAAGAAAGCCGCGGACAATGGAATCCGCATCCTGATCGAACCAGAGCCGGGTCTTCTCATTGAGACGAGCAGCCAATTTCTCGAATTTTTAGCGGATCTGAATCCGGAAGTATTCGGACTGAATTTCGATGTGGGCCACTTCTACTGTGTGGGGGAAGATCCCTCATTTCTGATAAAAAGCATGGCTCATGTGGCTCATCATTTCCATCTGGAAGATATCGCACCCAGCCGGGTACATCATCATCTAATGCTTGGGGAAGGAGCAATCGATATCCATAATGTACTGAAAAGTCTTGATGATATCGATTACAATGGATTCGTGACAGTGGAGCTCTATACGTACGAACATGCCGCCGACGCAGCAGCGCGAGAAGCCTTTCGATACCTGCAAGAATGGAGACAGCATAATCAAATACATTAAATGCCTTACAGCGATTGTAGAATGTAATAACCTCAATTCGCCACCTCCCATGACGACTGTGTTGCCGTCAAGCAATACTTCACGATGTGGTTTGCTTTGCTCATGCCAATTTGCTTTCAAAAATTGTTGAAGATCTCCTCTGACCTCACAGGCGTTAAAATAAGAACCCGGCGTACGATGTGATGACGAAAGCAAATCGCGTTATTTTTGCCAGAGTTGTCTGAATGACTGTCATTGCGAGCGAAGCGAAGCAATCGCCTGAAATTAAGCACCGGATCCCAGGCGATTGCCACGTCGCTGCGCTCCTCGCAATGACAATCATGAATCGTGTTGCCGAATTCTGACAAAGTTGATGAACGAAACATGGATCGGCCGCAATTGTCCAATAGGTACGGAGGTGGCGCCATGAAAAAGTACCGATTTGTCACTGTGACACGTTATGAAGTCGCCGCTGACAATCTGGAAGAAGCCATTCAATCGTTTAATCAGATGAAGCGGCAAGGACTTTGCCTCGAAGTGGAAACCGTAAGTCGCATAGAGGTCCAGGATTCAAAGGGAGATTACGTTACCGTGGACCGTCCGTTAAGAGCCGGAGATCTGGATTTTCGGCATGAAGCGCAGAGAGACTTGCCGATATAAGGCAGGTTGTCTGTAAAGGTTCTAGGCTGCATCATTCCCTTGAGAAATCAAGCATATTGTCGAGAGTCACCATTGAGCGGATAAACTGTTACAACTAAGGCCATCTTGATGTTACCATTTCAATGGCTTCTGCTTCGCTCCCATTTCACCGTCGACCTCCCATCCTTTAGCGTGGAGGTCGACATTTCATCGAGACAAAACGTACAAGCAAACCATACAATTCTCTATCTTTGACCGTTATCGTTGATAAAATTGCCCTTGCGCAGGACGGATAGCTGATACCAATGCGCTATCAAAGAAGTGACAATGCTGAAGCCGGCTCCGGTGGGTCTCCGAAGCGAAGTCAGGCTGCGCCGTCCGTAGCGGAGGAGATCTGCGGGAGCCGGCAACTGATCGGCTTCCCGATATTACTCGTATGAAAGCGCATTGGTATGATACTTGATCGGATGAATGAAAATTGTATAATCTTGTTCACAAACAAATAGGCGAACATTCAGTCAGAATTATTTCGATTTTCCTGAACCGCGAAAGCAGTCCCGCTCTCGTTGGACGAGACTCTACACTAATACGTGGAGCGATCAATGTGTCATCCACATCAAAACTGGCTGGTTGCCCAATCGGAGGCTTGACAAGATGATGAAATTCGGTCGGAAATTCGCAGGAATTTCCTTGATCCTTATGGCTGCTTTTTTTGCGGGTGCGGGCTTTGCGTCCGAATTAGAGGTCGTTGCTCAATTGCCTGTTGCTCCTGGTAACATAACTGTCACTCCCTCAAATCGGATCATCCTTACGCTTCATCCGTTTTATTCTCCTAAATTGAAGGTGGTTGAACTGGCAAAAGATGGAAGTTTGATCCCCTTTCCTGACGCCGACTGGAATAGACACGATCCAAAGACAACTTTCGCTTGGGATACGGTACTGGGTATCCAATGCGACAAACGGGGTATCGTATGGGTATTGGACAGCGGGAGCGAAGAAGGATCGATTCCAAAGTTAGTGGCTTGGGATACTGTCCGGGATCGGATGTACAAAGTAATTCATCTAACGCCGCCCGCGATTGTTCTGCCGACTGTACTCCCCGATAGCGTATTCGTGAATGATCTGGCTGTGGATCGGACGCATGATGCGATCTATATTTCGCATAGTGCGGGAGCGGAAGAGTCAGCTATTGTTGTCGTTGATTTGGAAACCGCCCGAGTTCGCCGCGTGTTGCGGGCTCACCCAAGTGTTAAGCCTGAAAAGGTCCAGCTAAGGATAAACGGTCGTTCTCTTGATTATACATTGCCCGACTCGGGCCGGTTCAATCTTCTTGTCGGCGTGAATCCGATTGCATTGGATTCAAAGGATGAATGGCTCTATTTCGGTCCTATGAACGGGAAATCAATGTACAGAATCCGTACGGCAGACCTCTTGAATTCTCAGTTCGCAGATCAGCAACTTGGCCAAAAGGTCGAGCGTTTCAGCGATAAACCGATCTGTGACGGTCTTTCGATAGACAATGCCGGTAATATTTATATCAGCGATCTACAGTCTAGTACACTGAGCGTGATCTCCCCCAATCGGGAGTTTAAACAACTCGTGACCGATCCTCGGATCTCCTGGCTTGAATCCTTTAGCTATGGTCCCGATGGATTTCTCTACTTTGTTTCGAGCCAGCTCCATTTATCCGCCCCGCTAAATGAAGGGAAGAATCAAGCCAAACCTCCGTTTTACGTGCTCCGTACGAAACCTCTTGCACCAGGTGTAATAGGACGCTGAAACTTTCGGGTAGGAATACTGGAGGAGTGGAATGTACGCACAGATTCAGGCACTGCGGAATAAAATACGGTAGGGGCCGGTGAATATGTCAGGGGAAATAATTCTTCTCGTGGATGACGAAGTCGATTTTCGCTATACGCTTGCAGAACGTTTGCGTTACAGAGGTTTTATTGTATGTGAGGCCGGCGACGAGAAAGAAGCTTTTGACCAGATCCACATCTGCATGCCTCAACTGATTGTACTCGACATTGTTTTGCCCGGTGCGAGCGGGTACCAAATCCTGAAACGCATTAAGGCAGAATTGCCCAATTTACCAGTCATTGTTTTGACAGGTCTCGGTACTTCGCCGGGAGGAGTAGAACTGGGTGCCTTCGACTATCTCCTGAAACCCGTGGACCTCGACTTGCTCTTGGAAAGAATTGGGCGAGCCATCGGAAAAGAGTCTTTGTGAATCCACCCGGCTGCGTAAGAGAGTTGTTGACTTTCAAAAGGCCCATTCCCGATTTCCGCTGCGGCGGTCATCTCGGTGCCATTTTCGGGCGAATGACCTCAAATTCAAGAAGGAGGCATCGATGGCCGGCCGAGGTGAGATGACCAGACTCGGAGTTGTGCTTGGAGCAGTGCTTCTAGCGTTAATTCCGATGTTTATGCTGGGCTTCACACTCTATTTCTTCATCGGTGAGGCTGCCAGAGACAAGGCACAGGAAGAGTTGCGTGTCCTGGCAGAGGCGAAACGTAGCCTTCTTCAAAGATTCTTTGATGACCGAATCATCAATCTGAAGAGTGTCACAGATACTCAGTCACGGCAGGGTATGGCAGATTCTTCTCATTCGACCTCTGTTCTCAATCTCGTGAGACTCCAGTCGAAATACTTCGTGGCAATTGAAGTGACGGATGAGAACGGAAATCGACTCGCGTACGTTGGCGACACTCCGCAAACGGCTCAGCCCGCAAATCGGGACGGATGGCTGAAATCCGTGATCTCGTCAGGCACTTATATCGGGGATGTTTTTGTTGATGCTGACCATGTCCCATACATGTTCATTGCGGTGAACAAACGGGAAGAGGCAGGCAACTGGATCGTGCGAGCTACTCTGCGTGCCGACTTCATCGACGAGATCATCGATTCTGCTCGCTCCGGACCTCGGGATGACGCTTTTGTCGTGAATACCGACAAAATACTGCAATCCGGCTCCCGATTTAGTGGACAATTACTGGGAAAATCGACAGTACCTGATTTCTCTTCAGATGCAGGCGTGAGCGTTAGAGAGTTGTCCGAAAATGGAGAGACCAAGCTTTATGCGGAAGCATCACTGGGTTCCCCCAAATGGATCCTCGTAATCAAAGAAGATCTTCGCGACAGAATGGGCAGTCTTCTCGGATTGCGATGGTACATTGGCGCTATCCTTGCGTTGATATCAGTGCTTGTTCTTGTTGGAGCCATGCTCGCGAGCGGCTGGTTTGTCGAACACCAGAGCCCTGTTTCTGCTGAATCGACTTCTGAACAGGACGCCGTAATTCAGTGGAGTAAAATGGCTGCTCTCGGAAAAATGGCCGCGGGAATTGCTCATGAGATTAACAATCCGCTCGCAATAATTGCTGAAAAAGCAGGGTGGATGAAGGACCTTCTTGAGGAAGAGGAACTCTCTCAGAGCGCTCACTTCAAAGATCTCCAGGATTGTGTCATCAAGATACGAGATCAAGTGGAGCGCTGCAAAATTGTCACCCACCATTTGCTTCGTTTTGGACGTCGCATAGCGCCGATCCATGAAACGGTGGACGTCAATCAGATTCTCATAGATACCGTTGCCCTGTTCGAGAGTGAGGCATATTTCAGAGAAATCCAATTTAAGAAGGACTACGATCCTCTCTTGCCGCGGATAAGTACGGACCCGACCCAGCTTCAACAAGTATTTCTTAACATTATTGACAATGCATTGGATGCAGTAGGAAATTCAGGAACTATCGGAGTCAAAACGAGGAAGAATCCGGATATATCCCACGAAATAGTGATAGAAATCTCTGACACGGGACCAGGCATTCCGCAATCTGTGCTTCGCCACATTTTTGAGCCGTTTTTTACCACAAAGAAGGGCGGAGAAGCAAAAGGTCTCGGTCTGTCGGTAAGCTACAGCATCATCGAGAGATTGGGAGGACATATCCGGGTCGCGAGTGAAGAGGGGAGCGGGACGACCTTTACCATAACACTTCCTTTGACCTAGGATTCAAAAGAGAAATGACCTACTTACCCCACGAATATTGAGCGGAGTGGCCGGGGGGAGACACTTGGTACCATTTCGCAATTATGCATACAAGATGGCACAGGCTGAAGTGTTCTGAGCGGAGTGATTAGACGGCTTTGCGTCGTCCGGAGCGAAAGATACCTCCAGCCTTCCAGATTATGATAATAGATCATATTCCAAGATGTGCCGGCACGGAGGCACGGCACCTACCAATATTTCTAACCTTCAACCGGTCATTAATTTCGGCAACTGCTACAATTCGCGCCAACAACCGATCCGCGGCAATGCCGAAAGGATACTAATCCAGTACGTGAATGTTCTTCTTTGCGCACATTTCCTTGAGGATCTTGGGCCATACGGTGACGCTTACTTCTCCCAAATGCGCCTTCTTGAGTAACAGCATAAAAGTCCTCGATTGGCCTATTCCTCCGCCGATGCTCAGAGGCAACTCGTCATTGACTATTGCCTGATGATATGGCATGTTCAGGAAATCGAGCTGGCCCGTAATCTCCAGTTGCTGCAGGAGCGTCTCGGCGTTGACACGGATTCCCATGGAGGTGAGCTCGTGACGCCGCTTTGTGACGGGATTCCACACGAGAATATCTCCGTTCAAACCGTGCATAGGCCTGCCATCTTCCGAAAACGTTTCCGTAACCCAATCATCGTAGTCTGCTGCTCGAAGTTCGTGGGGATAACCATCAGCAAGCGTCCAACCGATCCCATAGATGAAGACCGCAGGGAAATCCTGTAATATAGCCGTTTCTCGCTGTTTTCTGGGTAGATCGGGATACCGATCCAAAATGTCTTCAGCATGAATGAAAGTGAGTTCTTCGGGAAGGTCAGGATATTTAGATGTCTTTAGTTGTGGAAACATCTCGAGGATCAGCGTTTCGGCACCCTTCAGCACCTTCCATATCCTTGTTACCACCTGCTTCAGATAGGCAAGATTGCGATCCTGCGCAGATATAACCTTCTCCCAGTCCCATTGATCCACATAAGCGCTGTGATCGTGATCGAGAAAATAGTCTTTTCGTACGGCACGCATGTCAGTGAGCAAGCCCTCGCCAACTTGCATACCGAACTGCTTAAGAGCTACTCGCTTCCACTTCGTAGCAGCCTGAACCACCTGAGCATCAACAGGATTTCTCGCATGATCGTTAGAAATGTGAAAGCCAACCGGCGTCCTGGAACCGTCTCGATCGAGATAATCGTTCACTCCGCTTTCAATATCCACAATTAACGGGACAGTCACTCTGATCAGATTTAATTCTCTACAAAGACCGGATTCGATATGATCCTTGAGTGCAAAGATCGCGAGCTGAGTCTCTTTCGGCGATAATAACGAAGAGTAATGCTGCGGAAGAATTTTCTCCAACTCACTGTAGTCGCCAATTCCCGGCCCTGCCAAATCATCCTTCTTCCCTGACATGGCATGCTCCTAATCAGAACTAAGTCTACGATTTGTACATCGCTTTTATGAGGTCAGCGTATATTTCGTTAATATACTTCCGTTTCACTTTCATAGTGGGAGTCACTTCACCGTCTTCTTCGTACAATTTTTTGGGAACGATGGTGAATTTCTTTACTTTTTCCACCTTGGAAAGGGCCTTGTTTACCTGTTGCACCTCTCGGTGAATCAACTCAACAATTTCAGGCGCCTTTGTGAGAGTTTCATAAGTGGTAAAGGGTATCTTATTGTCTTGAGCGTATTGAACAACATTTTCCTCATCGATGACTATGAGAACGGAAAGGAATTTGAGCCGATCGCCGATCACGATGGCATCATTGATGTACGGGCTGAATTTGAGCTGGTTTTCGATGTTCTGCGGAGCTATGTTTTTGCCGCCGGCAGTGATAATCAGGTCTTTCTTCCGATCGGTAATTCGGAGAAATCCTCTTTCGTCGATCACTCCCACATCTCCTGACCGGAGCCAGCCTTCTGTAAGGGTCTCGGCAGTAGCTTCGGGATTTCGGAAATATCCCATGAAGATGTTGCCACCCTTCACGAGAATCTCTCCATCCTCGTCGATACGAACTTCAACTCCAGGCAGGGGAGGGCCTACATTGCCTAACTCGATGACTCCTCCCTGGTGTATGCAAGTGGGACCGGAACCTTCAGTTTGCCCGTACACTTCACGCATCGGCACGCCTATGCTGTGGAAATATCTCAACACGTCCGGAGAGATGGGTGCCGCTCCGGACACTGCCATCCTGACGCGCTCGAACCCGAGTCGTTCGCGTAATTTATAGAAGACCGCAAGCTGTGCAACAGCTCTGAGTAGTCTCAGCCAGAGCGAAATGCTCTGAGCGGAGAATTTCCTGTTCGCGTATTCCAATCCTACGCGTTCCGCAAAAGCATAAGCTACCCTCTTGAACCAGGTAGCATTTGCCACTCTGATGCGGACGCTGGAATAGTATTTCTCCCAGATTCGGGGAACCGCGAAAATGACCGTCGGAGAGATTTCGCGAAAGTTGTCCGTTACAGTATCGGGACTTTCGACAAAGTTTACGGTGTATCCGAAACGGAGCGGCAGGAAAACCGTGAACATCCTTTCGGCAATATGACTCAACGGCAGAAAGGATACCATCTCATCGTCGGGAAACATGGGAATTGCTTCACCGATGGACCATGACGTCCACACAATATTACTGTGGGACAACATGGCGCCTTTGGGAGGACCTGTTGTTCCTGATGTGTAAATGATGAGCGCGAGTTCATCAGGACGAGTGGCACGAACCAGATCGTCAAAACGAGTTGGTTCCTTTTCGTCAAGGGATCGCCCGATTTCCAGGAGTTCCTCGAAAGTGATAACCATGGGATCGGAAAAGCGCTTCAAGCCTTTGGGATCGATAACCACGATCTTCTTGAGATCCGGGGCCCGATCCCGGAAAAAGAGCACCTTGTCCAGTTGCTCTTCGTCCTCAGCAATGAAAAACTTGGAAGACGAGTGAACCGTCACGTATTCGCACTGTTGGGCAGCACTGGTAGTATAGATCCCAACAGTTACGCCTCCGGCAGCCACGGTGCCCAAGTCCGCATAAAGCCACTCAGGACGGTTCTCGCCTATTACGGCGGCTCGATCTCCATGTTCCAATCCGAGAGCTACCAGACCGAGGCACGTATGTCTGACTTTCTGTCGGTACTCGGCCCACGTGATATCCCTCCATATGCCGAGATACTTGTACCTCAGTGCGACTTTCTGCGGGCTAGATTCAGCTCTGTCCAAAAACATCGAGATTATGGTATGTTGTTCCTGATTCATCTCTGTCTTATGCATGTTACCGTTCATTCGACGCTCCAAGCCTAGCGCCATCGTTTCTTCCGTTTATATCGCTGATAACCTTTGATTGACTCTTCCTGTTGCATTCCCAGATAAAACTCCTGAACGTCCTCATTCTTCATGAGCTTATCCGGGGGACCTTCGAGCACGATCCGACCTGTCTCCATGATGAAGGCATGGTGAGCGACCGAAAGAGCTTTTCGCGCATTCTGTTCCACCAGCAGGATCGTCATGCCTTCCTGATTTATTGTTCGTATGATGTCGAAAATCTCGGTCACCAGTAGGGGGGAAAGGCCCAAAGAAGGCTCGTCAAGAATCATGAGAGCCGGTTTGGACATCAGAGCTCTTCCGATGGCAAGCATCTGCTGCTCACCGCCGGAAAGAGTACCTGCTTGCTGCTTCAGCCTGTCTTTCAACACAGGGAAGTAGTTGAACACCCGGTCTATTTCAGCACTGCAATCACCCGATCTTGTGTATGCCCCCATTATGAGGTTTTCACGAATCGTCAGTTCAGGAAAGACCTCGCGGCCTTCCGGTACGTAAGCGATTCCGAGCGGGACTATCTGTTCGGTTTTGAGACGGTCGATACGTTTGTCATTGAACCAAATAGTACCCTTTTCGGGCTGATCGTCCAGGTATCCCATGATGGTTTTCAGTGTGGTGGATTTACCTGCTCCGTTCGCACCGAGAATAGCACGGATCTCTCCCTTCTGAACCTTGATAGAGAGCCCGCGGACAACCATTATCTTACCGTAATATATTTCGATGTTTCTGGTTTCCAGCATTTGATTCTGCTTTATTCCTACCGAAAAGGTTTGAGGGATCCAATCGCCGGGCTCAATCACGCCCGAGATATGCTTCCAGGACTCCCGGGTCGTTCCTGACCACGTGAGGTGGTCCCTGGACCAGCTTTATTCCGAAGTTAAGTGCGAAAATCTCGTCAGACACTTCCATAACGAGATTCATATCGTGTTCCACCATCAGGATGGTTACATCGAAGTCGTCTCGGATATCTCTGATCCAAAACATCATATCTCGTTTTTCTTCCTGATTCATCCCTGCGGTGGGTTCGTCGAGAAGCAAAAGCGAAGGCTCCATTGCCAGGGCCCGTCCAAGTTCGACGAGTTTTCTTGTGCCGTACGGAAGCGCGGATACAGGCATGTCTCTGGCCGATTCGATTTCGAGAAACTCGATAATTCTTTCCACTCGCTCTCTGTGGAGGCATTCCTCGCGTGCAGCGGGAAAGTTTCTCCCCAGGAACGTGGAGCCTGCCAGTATTCCGGATTTCATGTGCATGTGACGGCCCAGGAGAAGATTGTCCATCGTGCTCAGGTGACTGAAAAGCTCTATGTTCTGGAATGTCCGGGCTATACCCATCTTCGCAGCCTGATAGGGCTTCTTTCCCACCATTTCCTGACCTTGAAAGAGGATGCTTCCCCGCTTCGGGCGGTAGATTCCGCTGATGCAGTTGAAGATAGTAGTCTTACCTGCTCCATTAGGACCGATAATGGAGAATATCTGACCTTTCTCCACATTCATGGAAACCGAACTCAGAGCGGTAAGCCCGCCGAATGATATCCCGAGATCTTTTATCGCCAAGAAAGACATGTTGCACAATGTTCCAAGGTATCGATTTTAGAAGGCCTTCCTGCAGAGTATGCGGGAAACACAGCATAATCGTTTCCAACCAAACAAGCAGATTGGGGGGAAACACTTTTTACATACAGGTTCCTCAGGTCTCATAGGTGCTGATTCACCCCCTTTTGTAAAGGGGGCTGGGGGGATTTTGATCGAAAACGTTGAAGATCCCTCTAAATCTCCATAGGCATCAACTTTGTTCCAATCTCTTAGTCCCTAGGGGGACGAAAGAAAATAGCCCGGTAATTCATTGCCGGGAATTTATGTATCAGCCGTCCCTCCGGGACTCGAAAATCATTAGGTTTTTCCTTAACCGGCGATGAATCACCGGCCTATTATCAACTATTCCTTCGGAACAAACGATCCAAAACACGCTAAGTTAACGCCTGTAGGGCCGGGGGGATTTTGATCGAAACATTGAAAATCCCCCTGAATCCCCCTTTACGAAAGGGGGACTTTGATCACACCCGACTCTCTGGTATGCTCTTCTTAAACCGACTTGCCCTCGAATTGGCGACTATATCTCCAGATCTTAGTGCTTTGAAAACGTAAATATATCGTCTCATTTTGCCGTATCGAACTTGAGCCAGTCGGAAATCTTCTCGGGTTTGCCACCTTGACCGCACTTGCTCAGGTACACTGCTTTCATGCCCTGCCGCTCGTTGGGGCCGAAGGTGCAATCGTATCCCAGCCAGTCGTTCCAGTGCTGGATGCTCTCCATTGCCTTGACGAAACTGTCGGGATTGAGATCCTTGCCTGCTCTCCTGAGCCCTTCCACCAGCGGTTCGGCAAACAAAAATCCAGCTACGAAGAAGACCCCGGTCTCTTGCTCTTTCGGAGCGAACTTCTTCTGCGCCTCCAGGTACTTTTTCACAAGTGGGCTCTCCATATCCAGGAAGTTTGCGTACACCACACCTTCCCACAGGCCCTTGGTAACCTTGTGCATCAGGGTTGAATCGGACAGCGTGGAACAGGCTATCCACTGAGGTTTGAAACCTGCGGCCATGGAGGTGCCCAGGACAATCGCCGCATGCTTCGGAAGCACCCAGAGTATGACCGCATCCGCATTGCTCTCCTTCAACTTGAGCACGTGGGATTTCAGGTCGGTATCCTGAGGTTCGACCGGGACTTCCGCTGCGATTTTCATACCTTTCTTCTCAAGGTAATCTTTTGCGCCTTTGAGACCTTCCTTGCCGTAATCGTCGTTTTGATAGAAGAAAGCTATATTCTTCTTGCCCATCTTCTCAACGGCATACTGCGTAAGCACATAGGCTTCATCAGTGTACCGGGGATATAGGGCGAACAAGTATTTCTGCATGGGCACGGTCCAGTTGGTGGAACCGGTAGGAGGTCCAACCCAGGGCACTTTATTCTCCATGAGGTAATCCCTTACGGCCATTCCCGTTGAGGTGCCTACACCGCCGACCACAGCGAAAATACCGATCTCCTCCAGGAATTCTTTTGCAATGGCCTTGGTCTTCATGGGATTGTACGAGTCATCCCTGAGGAAGTATTTGATTTTTCGCCCGTGGATGCCGCCCTCTTCATTGATCAGGTCAAAATATACACCCGAGCCGCGTGCCACTGCTCCCCACAGAGCGGCAGGCCCGGTTTGAGGACCCCACTGACCGATAAATATTTCCGTGTCCGTCACACCCCGGACTTTATCCGCTGCCGTTGCCATAACAGCCATTCCCAAGAGCAACAGACAGACAACGGCACTGATGATAGCGATGCCTCTCTTCATGGTTACACCTCCGTAATCGAGCACGTTGACGTTGTGGTTCTCTCTTGAGAGCGAAAGAACCGATTCATACTTTTCTTTCAAAATGCTTCACAAACAACCCCGTCGGTTTCAGGCAGAGAATTAAAACGATGAGCCCGAAAGCTACAACGGATTTGAATTCAAGAGATACGTAACCGCCAAAACAGTTTTCGATTATTCCCAGGAGATATCCACCAAGAGCCGCACCGGGAAGACTTGTCATTCCACCCAGAACCGCGCCGGCAAAGCCCTTGAGCATAGGGTCCATCATCATATTGGTATCCAGGGTCGCAATGGGAGCAATCAAGACTCCCGCAACAGCACCAGTAACCGAACTCAGTCCCCAGGTAAACGTCAAGATTCTTCGGGTTGGGATCCCCATGGCTTTCGCTGCAAAGGCGTTTTGCTGCACCGCTTTCATGGCTACTCCCACCTTTGTATAGCGAAAGAATAAAAACAGAAGGAGCATAATCACGAGACTCGTTACGAAGGTCCAAAGATTGATTTCGGTTATGAGTACTCCACCAATCCTGAAGCCGGAATACTCCGAGAACGGAACCTGAAAAGGATTCTGGTTCGCTCCCCATTTCCAACCCGCCAGCCCGTACAGGATCATCTCCGCTCCCAGGGTAATGACGATGAGACTGAGAACCGTCGGGTCCTTTGCTGGTCGAAGGAAAGCTATTTCCAAAAGGAATCCTAAGACAAGCGCAAACAGCAATGTCGCAATGATGGCAGTCCAAAAGCCCACGTGATAACTCGACATGAGCGAGTAAGCCACAAATGTGGATAACATGGCCATTTCGCCCTGGGCAAAATTGGGGACCTCGGAGGTTTTGTATATGATGACCATCGCGAGCGCCACAAGCGCATAACATGCGCCCATGGACAAGCCACCTACAAGCAGATCGAAGAAAAACTGCATACGTGCACCACCTAAAAAGGCCACATTTTCCAATAACGCTTGATTCTCAAGTAGATGCCCCTCATTCCGAGCGGCTCGAAAATGACGATTGCAATCATGATGGCACCGAAAACGATGCTCTGGATATTCGGCAAACCTTCGGGAGTGAAAAACATGTTGGAGATGTCCAGAAGAAGCGGTCCTATAACAGGTGCTTCCTGGATAATCTGCAGTTTAATTTGCAGGTAGGTAAGGAGTGCAGCCCCCAAAATAGATCCCATGATCGATCCCAATCCCCCCACAACTATCATGGCCAGGAATGTGATAGATAAGATGAGATTGAAGCTCGATGCGCTCACATGTTCCAGGGCAAAGGCCATGAGCGCTCCGCCAATGCCCGTATAGAATGCGCTTACTGCAAATGACAGTGTTTTAAACCAGGTAATGTTGATACCCATTGCCTCTGCAGCTATTTCACTGTCCCTTATTGCCACGAATGCTCTTCCGACACGGGTTTTCATCAGGTTCAATGCTGCAACAGTCAGTATTACTGCAATGATGGTTATCACCGCGTACTGTTCTGCAGGAGTATCGATAACAAACGATCCAACAGACATTTTCGGAGCTTCAATCCCCATGTGACCGCCGGTAAAACTCGAGTGGCTAATGATCTGGGTAATAGCCATACCGAAACCCAGGGTGGCAATGGCAAGATATGGGCCCTCCAACCTTAAGGAAGGCAGGCCGACAAGAAAACCGAAGAGAGCTGAAATCAAACCTGCTGCAGGCAGTGCAATGATAAACGGAACTTGAGCTTTCACCATAAGCAGAACGCAGGAGTAAGCGCCTGTGGCAAAAAATCCGGCATGCCCCAACGAAATCTGGCCTGTGTAGCCCACGAGAATATTCAAACCGATGGCCACGATCGTATTTATGGCAATCAGATTAAGTATCTATAGTTTCGCGATTCTTGCATGGTCGAGTCCGCGCGTGGAGCGCGGGCCGTTGAGTTTTTCGAACTTATTGATTCGGCTGGCTTTCGAATAAATTCTCAGCGAGAAATGACTCCTTCGAGCTGCTGCCAGCATGTCTGAAAAGGTGAACGACTTTTTCCGGCAGTACCAGGGAGCCGGGTCGGCAACGAGGTTCTTTGCAGTGACGAATTGCCCAACGAACCAAAGCACTACAAAGCAGTAGGCCCAGTAAGCAAACATAGGGGCACGGGTTACCGAGGTCTCTTTCCGACACTGAGGTTCAGCCGCACCCAGGAGGTTCTTGGTCTCTCGATTGGTCATCTCAATGCTAAAGCGTGCAGCGTAGCGCTCGATAATCTGCTGTGGTGCAGCCTGAGGGTCCGTATCGAAAAACACCATATTGGCATGGTGGCCGGCCGGGTCATGGCACAACACGATCGAAAGAGGCTGTTGCCCTGCGCTATGATACCATAGCGCCGTGAACTGATGTATCAGGAGCTTAGTTTGTTTTCCATAGCAGAAGACCCTAATCTCATTCCACCCCAGATTGGGGTCCTGGAACATCGTTTCCAGGGAGGGCAGTCGAGCGCCTCTCTTGCGAGGTCTGCCCATCACTGTAAATGGAGCAGGTTCCAGCACAGCGAACAAAGCTGCATCCTTTCTCAGCCTCCCTGTAATGTGCACATTCTTGGGTCGTGCTTTGAGGATGGTATCGCAGCAGTATCCCAGGTCGAACACAATTCTCAGTCTTTCTCCCTCTTGGAGCCATGAATGAGTCAGATTTATAAGATCCAATCCAAGTTCGGGTTTTGTCTTGTAGGGCAGGCTCTTGGGATTAAACTTGGCCTTTGGCGGCCACCAAAGGCGGGCAGCGTATGGCAGACAAAACATGCGATCGCTGATGCCGGGAAGGCGAATCGCCAGTCCTATGATGACAAAGCACACTCCATACCCCTTTTGCTTAGTATGCTTTGGGAGTGAACCATCATGCTGCCAGCCCGCGCCACAGATCTTCTTGCCAGTGTGCTTGTTCAAGGTGTCGTCAATCACCACAAGGATCTCGATCCCTTCTGCAATCAGCGTTTCTACCAACATTCTGAAGACGAAATAGGAGACAAAGTCAGTCTCCCATCGTCCCTTGCCGAGGAATCGGTAGATGCTGGCGAAGTGCTTGGATTCATGGAGTCTCATGGTCAGAATCACCTGGCTGATAGTGTGCTTGCCCATAGTGAGCACCCAACCGACCACCAGCGCAACGAAGATACGGAAACTCGGTGCGCTGAAACACGCTCTGAAATGAATCTCGTCAATCCCGAACGGATCTGGTATAGATCTCTTCAACTGGCGTTCCTCCTTCCCAGAATCTTTCACAAAACCGGGTATGTGCGGAACGCCTTATTTTTTCAAGGATTATCTCACCATCTAACCGTCCAGAATACAAAAAGGGCGAAACTATAGTTAAGTATATACAGCGTGTAATTCCCCACAAGAAAGGGAATTGCGGCCAAGAGAGCCAGCAAGAGAATCGTGGCCACGCGAACGGTCCACGACCTGCATAGCTGGATATCCTCATAATAGTCCCGCTTCATATCCATATGGCATGCCCTGGAAGAAACCGCGGCCCGCGAATCTCCTGAAAGCCTCAACTGTTAGCCGACCGGTTTACTGTTAACTGCTGATGGAAATAAATGACTTCCCTAGCACGTTTTCACGTATTCTGTCAATCAGGTAATCAACAAACATCCGGGACGCCAGTTTCCCTAAGAATCCTTACCACACTTGCCGTATCCTGAGTCAGGACATTCGACAGGCGTGTAGCCCTGGGGGCGCTCGGTTTTGTGTTCGAGTGCTTCGCGAAAGTGGCCTGGTTGTAAGCTCAAAATGTACTTGACCGAGTAGACAGTAATTTGAAGCAGGTTACCGATTTGCATTCAAAATCCCCCTATGCCCCCCTTTAACAAAAGGGTAGAGGGTGTTCCGTCAATCATCATTCCAGTTACAGGAAGATCGTCTCATGCCGGTTCGGACTTGGAAGACAAGATGTGGCGAAGAAGCCTGTAACCGTCGGGAGACACCGATGTAAGACGAATTGTTGCTGCAGTGGCTCCATCTATCGGTTGGACGGAAATGGCTTTTCCGTACATCTCCAGGTCCTTGGGTTCGCTCTTGAGAACGATTCTGAGATCGTCCCACTGTAGGATTTCAGCATGAGAAACAAGGCGAACCGACTTGAGGGATACGTCGGTGATCGTGGCCTCTTTGCCGCTGCTTTCCAGAATCTTCTGATCCATACTGAAAATTCGGGCAGTCAAAGGTGACTCAAGCGATAACAACGAATCATTTCGTTTCTGCAGAGATGCCTCTTCTGCTCCCTTTATCCCCAGGACATCGTACACTTGAACCTGTCCGGGGACTCCTTTCATTGCAACACTTATTACATTGCTAATAACCAAATTGTCAGAGAGCTTCTCATATGTGCTGCTACTTATCAGTACCTGGCCTCCTACTGTAAAGGATTCGACTCTGCCGGTAAAGTTCACCTGAGCTCCTACTGCTCCATATTTGGCTCTTTTTTCGGATCCTATGTTGCCGACCACTACCTCGCCTGTATTCACGGCCACGCCCATTTCAAGATGAGGAAGTCCGTCAGCTTCGTTTTGAGCATTTATTTCTTCCATTGCCAACTGCATTTTGATTGCACACGCAACAGCCAATTCAGGATGATTTTCCAGTGTTTCCGGTGCACCGAAAAATGCCAGGATTCCGTCACCGATTATTTCATCGATAATCCCTCGATGATCCAGAATAATTTCCACCATTTTCCCTAAATAGCGATTCAGGAATCGAATGATCTGTTCCGGGCTCATGGTCGAAGAGAGTGCGGTAAAACCTCTGAGGTCGGACATGAGAATGGAGATTTCACGTATTTCCCCTCCAAGCTTGAGTCCGTCTTTGGATTCCAGGAGACGCTTTACCACTTCCTGTGTCAGGTAACGCCCAAAGGTGTCCTTAATGCGCTCACGTTCCTTAAGACCCTCAGTCATGCGGGTAAAGGCTCGAGCAAGCTGGCCTATTTCATCATGGGAACGTATGTTCGATAGATTAATGTCGAGGTTCCCTTCAGCTATTTTAAGAGTTTCTCCAGCCATTTGACGAACAGGACGGCTCAGCGAGCGTGCCACGAAAAGAGACGCAATGATGAGAAGAACGGCCCCCAGTCCTCCCAGAAGCAAAGTGTCCCGCCTCATGTCGTCGACTTTTGCAAAGAGTTCATGCTTGGGTATCATAGTCGCCAGAGTCCACCCCGGAGGGTCCATTCGGCTGAACGCGATGTACGAATCCACACCCGTCAACCCGTTCCCGACATCGTAGAATCCCTCTTGCTCCCCGATCATCGCACGAGCTATCTTATGCGCATTAGAATCCGGGTAAAGATTAGCTATATCGAAGATGGTTTTTTTCAGCATCAGGTCGGGATTACGGTGCGTGACGAAGGTACCGTTATTCGAGATCACGAAGCAGAAACCCGTAGAATAGACTTTCTTGCTGCTCACCAGTCGATTCAGATTCTCGAGAGAAATGTCCGCAGTAACGACGTACTTCAACTCTGCACCTTTGAGCGATGTAGGATCTTGCAGAATCGGGCGGGCATAGGTCGCCATGGAAACGTTGCCTCCGCCGGCATCGAAATACGGTTCGGTCCAGACTGGTTTCTTTTCCCTCGCGGGGAGGCGATACCAATCCTTGTGGAAATAGTTGTAAGACTCCGTGCCGAGCTGTACAAAAACGATCTCGTCCCCGGACCGATAATAGTAGGGTGCAAAGCGTTCCAGTGTCGAGTTGAACATGAACGGAGGAAATGCGACGGCGGAACCGTACATTTTGTCATTCCGGCTTACCGTTGTTTTCAGTTGATCGAGCAAGGCTTCTTCGCTCCATGCTCCTATTTCCAGTGCAGAAGCCAATTGGTCCGCAGTATTGGATATCAGGAGAAATTCCTGTTCTACTTGATTCGCCAAAGCAGTAACCATGTTCCTGGCGCTGATCTCAGCTTCCTCCCGAATTAACATGCGGGAGCTGGTGTACATAAGATCGACCACCAGTGCGAGTACGATGCACGTACTTCCCAGGACGAGAAGCATGATCTTGATTGTTATGCTTTGGCGCAAGAATGTCATGATTGCTCCTTACTGCCGTCGAATGAAAGGTCTTCTGCCGCTTCAGGCATGAGCCATAGATTATTCCTGCCGTTACGGACGATATGGCGGGAAATATACCATGCTTACGAGATTGAATGCATTCGGAGATTCACAGAGGCAAAAAAAAGTTGTTAGCAACCCTTATTGTCTCGGGCTTCTTTGGAGATTGCAATTTCCGGTGTGCCGATTTACGATTTCCGAAAAAGAACATCATTTTTGCAGAAATGACTTCGAAACATGATATGGCTTAATTTTCCAGCCGGTATTCTTATTGCCTCACTGGCAACCATGGTGGGGCTGGGAGGGGGTGTGCTCTGGGTGCCTTTCCTGGTTTTCGTAATGGGGCTTGATCCACCGCAGGCTATACTCACTTCTCTTGCTATCCAGATCGGGGGCATGGCATCAGGCGGAATCACCGCTGTTCGCCAGAAAAGGACCAATCTGAAATTAGCTCTTATACTGGCAGCCGCAGCGCTCCCGGGAGTTGCTCTTGGAGTGTGGCTTCAAAAAATGATCGACACGCAAGCGCTTGTTTTTCTCGTCGGAACTGCCTGCCTGGTCATCGGACTCGTATTCGTCGCTGCAAGGGAGGATTACAGGTTTAGACCTCGCGAGCATGTGTCACCAAGGGATGCGTTTCCGCACTTGTGGGCACCACCGGCCTTTTCAGTTGTGACAGGCCTGCTTTCCGTCGGGGTCGGCGACTTTCTGGTGCCGGTTTTGCGGAATCGGTTGCAGATGCGGATGGATGCAGCTATCGGAACATGTCTCGTGGTAATGAGCCTCAATGCTATTTTTGCTTTTATTTTGCACGTTTCTGCTGGAGGGGTATTTTCTCCCCATGTTGCCGTTTTCGGATTGACAGGAGCCCTGATAGGAGGCCAGATTGGCCCCCGCATAGCGCACAAAGTGCCCGACCAGACGCTGAAAGAGATCTTTATTTATGGTCTTTCCCTCGTGGGAATACATATTCTGTTCAACGCCTGGTAGGTGGTCGTCCCGGGATCAAGAGTTGAGAAGATTCTAAAGAGCATATGCGAAATTATTGTAGTTCATCAGGGCTAGTATGGTGGAAATCCTGACCTGTTTGTCGAACACATGAGGCAGTATTCTGATGATGAACTTAGAGCGTTCCACGTTATTGGAAAGGAGCAAGGTTGCAAGTCGGGCGGCGAAAAGAAGCCGATACGTAGATTTCACCGGATCCAGTTCATTGGAACGCTTCCAGAAATCCCGTATCCAATAGTAGTTCAGTTTTGTCAATATGGAGTCAAAGGAATAAACCGATCTTAAGACTTTCCTATAACCCTGCAGCAATTCTTCCGGGGACATTCCGGCAGGAGAAAAAACTACGTGCTGAGTATCATACTTGCTCCAGTCTTTATGCAGAATCCTACCTTCTTCGTCGAGACGTTTGAACAACCTGGTTCCCGGCAGGGGAGTGAGAATATTTATCAAGGGCATTAAGAGGTTGGCCTCTCGAATAAAGGATATGAGTTCATCGAAAGTTGCTTCGGTATCGAAATCGTAACCCAGGATGAAGGAGCTGTGAACCAATATCCCGTAGGACTGTATTGTTCTGATTGCCTCCAGGTATCCGCAACGTTGGTTGATCCCTTTGTCCATTGCCGCAAGATTCTCTTGCGATATCGATTCAAAGCCTATAAATACTGCACCGCACCCACTCTCTCTCATGAGCTCGAGTAACTCGGGATCTTGTGCAACATTAATGGAGGCTTGACACATCCAGTTGATATTGTATGGCTTAAGTCGCAAAAACAGTTCTCTTGCGAACGTCTTATCCGCGATAATATTGTCATCCGCGAAGAATATTGCGTTCTTCTTTTTATATTGGGCATCACAACTATTGATAACTTCAATCTCTCTGATGACCTGGTCTATGGTTTTGTGCCTGATCTTCCGTCCATCGAATACGTGCACTGCGCAGAACTCGCAATGAAACGGGCAGCCTTTACTGGTCTGAACAATATCCAGAAGATATTTATCTTTCGACAGTGAAGATCTATCAGGCATAGGAGCGGTAGTCAGATCGGCGGCAGTATCGTACTTATAAAGTCTCTTCAACTGTCCGTTTTCTGCATCCTGCAAGACAATGTGCCAAAGATCCTCAGCCTCACCGACCACAACACTATCACAATTGGGAAGCGCATCTTCAGGGCACATTGAGGGATGTATGCCCCCCAACACTGTTTTGGCTCCTCGCGTCTGGAAGACTTTCGATATTTCATAAGCTCTTTTGGCAAACATCGTTCGGACGGTAATTGCGACAAGATCCGCTTTCCACGTATAATCTATTTCCTCGATGTTTTCGTCAAAGATCCTGATTTCATGCTGTGGAGGAGTGAGCGATACAAGAGTGGGAATCGCCAATAGATAGGAAATATGCTTTCTGGAAAGAAGAAAAGTCTTGCCAAACTTATAATCGTAAAAACTTCTTTGAGAGTGAGAATCATGCCGGGGAATGATGAAGGCAATTTTCATCTTTTATTTTACCTCTTATATCAGTCTACTGGAGGTCTCCCATGCTTCTTCCATTGAAATGGATTTATCCCCCTCTCCAGAATTGAACAACTTTATATCTGATGCGACTATCTTCGCCATGTACGAGCCATTTTTCTCATTTTTCTGAGAAGCCTTTTGCGGGCCAACAAGGATTTCTTTTTCTTTTTGACGCTGGGCTTGTCATATGCACGACGTCTCTTGACCTCTCCGAGAACCCCCGACTTTTGAAGCTGTTTCTTGAAACGCCTTATGGCATTCTCAAAAGGTTCGTCTTCTCTGACAAAAACACCTGGCATAAATTGGCCCTCATGGATTCGGAAATGGAGTTTTAGAACGCTGCGGATGCAGATCTGCCTTGTCCACAGGCGTCTCAACAATGAAACATCCCTTGTAGCCTATGCGTCTTCACAGAGGTGAGACTTCGGTATCCGAGTCTCACCTCTTGATGCTCAACAGCTAAGGATGGGGGTTACCACCGAGAATTGCGGTCTCGACGATCGCGATTATCTGTCTTGGGTTTGGCTTCGTTGACTTTCAACGGGCGCCCTGCGAGATCCTTGGAATCCAGTGCTTGAATGGCCTTAAGACCCTCTTCACGATTGGTCATTTCGATGAATCCGAATCCCCGTGACCGGTTCGTGAATTGATCCACAATGACTTTCGCTGATTCCACTTCACCATATGTGGAAAAAAGACCTTTGAGATCTGCTTCGCTGGAATCGAAAGACAAGTTGCCAACATAAATTTTGATGCTCATTCTTTACTCCTAGAGAAAAAGGGCACACCACACTTTTGATAGGGTGCGTTGACAGTTACGAACAAGGGCTCTTTGTGAACGGGGAGAAAAAAATGAGTTATACGGCGTGAATCCCTCGCCACGGGGCCTATGTCCCAGGATCTTAATCCTTGCATGACGCCCGTAGTCCTTGACGCGAGGTCAACCGGAGAAATACAAGTTAAGGTTCAACTTTAAGAATAGGACACCCAGATTTGTTTGTCAAGCTGATCTTGATGTGTGCGTGATTTGATCCGATTTATAATCACTTATCGCTTGGTTTCTCTGATTTCGGCCCAAAAGAATGAGTGAGTACACTAAATAAAAGAATTGATTCTGTTCATCGATGCACCACTACAGGCAGCAATCCAAAAATGATCGTTTCAAGTCACAACAGCTTGCAAAAGTGAAGTGGCTGTGCAATAGGTGCAAAGCATGAGTTGTTTCTTTATTGACCGCCGAGTCATCGGAAACTGAGCCGTGGTCAATTGACGGCTTACTCAAATTAGTTGCTAAGGAATTGAAATGAGACGTATTATACCTCCAAATACCACTGTCTTTCTCTCTGATTTCTCCAGACCTTTTCAAAGAGAGATTTGCAGTCGCTACCGTGCGCAAAATCCGCTCCTGGAAATGTCGGATATCGAACTCCGGGAATTACTGGATAATGTTGATCTGGGTTCAGCTTTCGGTCTTGATGATTAACCGGGAGTATATGAGTATAGAGTATAGAAGCTGTCTCAAAAGTCGAAATTCATCCCAGATCGTGCCACGATGTTCTCATCAGCTTTTCGGCCTTGTTGTAGGGGCGAACCAGCGTGTCCGCCCAAATGTGGGCAGCCTCATTGGTCTGCCCCTACACGATTTTATGCTCCAAATAATTCCGCGACAGG
Organism: Desulfomonile tiedjei DSM 6799; assembly: GCF_000266945.1. Taxonomy (NCBI): domain Bacteria; kingdom Pseudomonadati; phylum Thermodesulfobacteriota; class Desulfomonilia; order Desulfomonilales; family Desulfomonilaceae; genus Desulfomonile; species Desulfomonile tiedjei. The sequence continues at coordinate 5,021,611 of NC_018025.1, read as the reverse complement.
CTCTGTATTGTCAAGGGACAGCACGCAGTCACGGACCTGATCGCATCTGAGAAGTATCTGCCGGGGATTTACTGCAGACGAGAAAGAAGAACATCTCGTCTGCAATATGTTAGTTGTTAGAGCGGAATTATGTATAGACTCCCGCAACAGGCATCGGCTTACCATATACGTCTTCCGACGCCTTTTTGGCACCCGCCTCACACGGATTTGCGAAAGAAATGGGTTCCTTTTTGTTTACTGCGGGATGCATTTGCTCGAACTCTGCATGCGGATTGGATCCCATCCAGTTGTGCGGATCGTTGGGACATTTGTCTGTGCCGGCTTGGATTGCACCTTCTCGAACATCACCTTTTTGGATATCGCCTGAGAATAACGTGCTCATTGTTTGCTCCTTAATTTGCGATATTTTTTTCCTGCTTACGACCAATTGTGCAAGCGACGAGTCGTTCTCCACTTATGCAGCCAATAGGCGTGCATCCCCCATGCGCGGCGTACATAGGTGGAGGCCCGATGTGATCCTGTAATGAGGTTTTCTTGTCTCTTCTCAATTCTTCTTCTGTTTCAATCATTCTTCTTCTTCTTCATCAAAAGAGGCAAATCCACTCTCGGATACGAAATTCCTTATGAGTGCACCCCGACGCCGGGCGCGTAATGTTCAGTTTCACACGAACATCAACGTCCTTATCACTCACGGGTTTCGTGCCTACTAGGTCTAGCATAATCATTCATCTCCCAAGTGCAAATGGATATTCACGGCTTACCTACTGCGCATTCGTTTAGAAGAAGAGGATCGATTTACATTTCATTTTCTCCCTTCTTTACTCATTCGCCGAAAGATGTTTATTACGCTGAAGCTATGATCGCATGTTGACAGCATAGATTAAGGTGTTATGATCCACTTAGACGGCTACAATTTTGAATAGTGCAGCAAGAAGATAGTAGCAATTTTTGTCGTGACTAACATGAATATGAAATTCTACAAGAAAATCAGCAGCGTGAGATCAATGAGAATCATCATAATATAATGATCGAAATAATAGACCTGCTGAAGAATCCTCATTTGGCAAAAGGAGACAAAATCCTCGCTGTACCCACCCTGGTGCGAAAATTACTCAAACCGGTGGAGAAAATTATTGGTGATTTGTCTAATACAGAGCGGGTTCCGGTGGGACTCGATCTTCGGCAACGGAGCAGAAAAGAGAATTCCTGATGAAGAAAAAAGAGGTTAAACCTCGACAGATCAAAGAAACAGCACACAATACATTGAGAGAAGCTGCCAATCTCGCTGAACAGGAAGAATTCGTGTTGCGCCTTTACGTTGCAGGAAATTCGTCCCGGTCTAGGAGTGCTGTCGAAAATTTGAAGAAGATTTGCAGTGAGCATTTGGAAGGGCGTTTCAAATTGGAAGTAATTGACATTTACCAGCAGCCGATTTTTGCCAAGGAAGGGCAGATCGTTGCCGCGCCCATGTTGATCAAGGCGTTGCCCCCTCCTTTAAGGCGGCTGATAGGCGATCTTTCAAGTGAAACAAGAGTTCTGGCAGGATTGGATCTACATTCATCGAAAGAATAGTAGACGTACAATGAAGACGAATGAAGAACTACTGGCGGAAATAGCATTGATTCGCGAACGTTTGGAAGAAGCGGAAGACACTCTCCGAGCAATCAGAGCAGGCGAGGTCGACGCAATTGTTATCTCAGGATCCGATACAGAGCGAATCTACACGCTTGAAGGGCAAGATCGAGCGTACCGCATGATGGTAGAGACAATGCATGAAGGAGCCGCCTCACTGAGTGCAGACGGAACCATCCTCTACTGTAACACGCGGCTCGCTGAATTGCTTGGTTCGTCTCTGGAACAAATTATCGCAACTCCACTGAAGCTGTATCTCGTTCCTGAAGAGAGAGATTCTTTCATGAATCTGATCGGTGAAAGCAAAACGGAGAGGAGCAGGAGAGAATTCACTTTCGTTAGATCGGATGGCAGCAAACTCCATGCGCTGGTTTCTTCGAACACTTACCGGCAGGACGGCATCGAAACGAGCTGTGCGGTGATTATGGATATTTCGGATCGCAAAAAAGTGGAAGAGGAGTTGCAGGCCGCAAATGAAAGGCTCGCGCGCATTCTGGAGGCGAGTTCAGACGGATTTTATGAATGGGATCTGATAAAAGACAGGATTCAACGAAGCAAAGCAGAATTGTTCGGATACAGTCCGGACCAGACTGGAGGCGTATGGCAAGACTTTATGGCCCGGCTTCATCCTGAAGACAGAGCCCGGGTTCAGAAAGCATTCGACGATCATGTGCAGGGACATAAACCGGTCTATGACTGCGAGTACCGCGCAAAAATGCCCTCCGGCGAATGGAGATGGATCTGGAGTCGCGGGAAAGTGATCGAGCGGGACGCAGACGGCAATCCTTTGAGAGCTGCAGGTGCGCTGACAGACATCACCGCGAAAAGGGAAATCGAGGATCAACGGCGCCGTACTGAAGAGGTTTTCCGCGCGATATTCGAAGGAGCTCAGGACTGTATCTACATAAAAGATCATCTTTTACGGTACAAAGAGGTGAACCCGGCAATGGAACAACTGTTCCAGCTTCCCGCCGCGGACATTATTGGTAAAACGGATGCAGATTTGCTGGAGCCGAGTGAAAGCGGCTATTTTAACGATGTGGATTCTCGCGTGCTCAGGGGAGCTTATATAGAAGACGAACATACGAGAAGAATACATGGCGTTCCTACAACTCTCCACGAAATCCGAGTGCCTCTCAAGGACAGTGAAGGAAATATCATCGGCATCTGCGGGATTGCACGAAACGTAACTGAAAGGAAGGAACAGAAAGAGGTCACGCACTCACAGAACGAGTATCCTTCGGAGGCAATGCAAGAGACAATCACCTATCTGAGACTGGCATCGAAAAGGGACGCAACAATCCTTCTGTTGGGTGAAAGCGGCAGTGGAAAAGATTACTTCGCCAAGTTCATTCATCAGCGCTCCCCACGATCGAGCGGCCCGTTCTTTGCCGTAAACTGCGCTGCCGTGGCTCCTGAATTGGCCGAATCAGAACTTTTCGGACACGAGCGCGGAGCATTCACCGGTGCTCAGGGAAGGAAACGCGGACAACTTGAATTAGCCGAAGGTGGAACGCTCCTGCTTAACGAGGTCGGCGAACTTTCCCTCACGCTGCAGGCAAAACTGCTCACCTTTCTCGATACGAGAGAATTCACCCGGGTTGGCGGAGAAAAGCCGGTTTCCGTAAGTGCACGGCTTATTGCGGCAACCAACAAAGACTTGAAGACCGAAGTAGATGCGGGACGGTTCAGAATGGACCTGTTCTATCGGTTGAATGTCATGACGATAACCATTCCGCCGCTGAGAGAACGGAAAGCAGACATTCCTTTGCTCGTGAAGCGTATTCTGGCTCAATTACGATTCGAACTGCAACTTCCCTACGAACCCCAACTGGACGGCACCTCCATGGAAATTTTGATCGATTATGATTGGCCGGGGAATGTGCGTGAACTCCGCAACGTTCTGGAGCGTTCCGTAATGCTTTCCAATTCACCGGCTGTTCAAATTATCGATCTGGGAGGCAGGTCGGAAGTGTTGAGTGACTGGTCCCATACCATTCAATTCCCGAAATCCGAATCTATAAACGACATAACAAGAAACATGAAAAGTAGGCTTGTGAGTGAAGCGCTGCGCAGGTCGGGGGGAAGTAAGAAAGGTGCAGCAAAGTTGCTCGGGATTTCACGGTACTCGCTCAAGCATTATCTCAAAACCCTGGATCTCGGTTTCTATGGCGTCCATGACGATTATGAAATGTAAATATTGTGAATATAACGGGGTGAAACTACCGACCTTTACCGAGAAGCATTCTCATTCATCGCGCTGCACCATGGCTTCCGCTCCTCGTTCCTGAATTGCCTTTTGATATTTCATCGCAGCTTCCATGGTAATTCCCGATTTTATCGTGACCGGGGCAGTCCCCAGCAAACGTTCGATACGATCCGGTTCGCATTTGAAAAGGCTTGCCAATGCATCCCTGACCTGTCGTCTATCCTGCCTGAATTGAATCCCGGTCAACACGATTTTATAAGACGTTGACACGTGTAACCTCCTGCAATCTCAGTTGGCTGAGAATATTCTGAAAATGATCGACAGTACGCAAGATCTGCCGCCAACAACATGATGCCATAATAGCACATTTAATTCTCTACGCATTGTTTTTGTAATGTACATTAATGTCATCTGCGTTCAGAACAGAACAATAAGGTATTTTTCAATATCCGTTCCGCTTCATTCCTTTGTACGAATAAACCACATCTTTGACGACTCGTGCAAAACAATGTATTGTGGAATCCAGGCAGCAGAGATGTTTATTGTCGCTTCGGCGCCACAGGTGTGGGGATTGGAAATGTCTCGTGAAGTCAGATATGATAGTGAAACAATTTTTTGGATGAAGCGAACCGCAGGTAATACGATTTCAGGCACGTTTTATACCACAATTGTAACATCGTTCCTTCTGGTTTGTGTTCTCATGTTGTGGGGCCGAGTCTCACATGTGCACGCTCAACAGGCGGAAAAACCAGTGGGTTCCCATAAACCGGTCATTGTGGCTTCAACAACCCAAATAGCTGATTTCGCTCGACAGATTGTGGGAGATCGATGGCACGTTGTCAGCATTCTGGCTCCCGGGGCGGATCCTCATACCTATATGCCTACCCCGAAAGATGCCCAGATTGCCGCAAGCGCAGATCTGACCATCGAGAACGGTCTGCATCTGGAGGGCAAGAACTGGATGGCAACTCTGGCGAAGGATGCTGGTAAGCCGCTCATCACCGCAACAGAAGGGCTGAAGCCCATTGTGCTCGAGCAGGGTGGCGAGCAGATAAACGATCCACATGCCTGGTTTAGCCCGAGGAATGCAGCAATCTATGTAAACAACATACTCCGCGCAGTCTCCCGGATGGACCCCGACGGAGCCGTCGAATACAGCGCCAGAGCCAAGCTCTACTTGCAGGAATTACGAGTTCTGGATGCATGGATACGCGAGCAGTTCAACCAGGTACATCCGCAACAACGAATACTGGTAACCAGTCACGATGCATTCAATTATTTCGCGAAGGAATATGGATTCAAGAACGAAGCGCCAATAGGCTGGTCCACGGGAGCGGAACTCGGTGCGGGCATGACCCCGGATAAACTCAGGCAGGTAATGCAATCCATTAAAAGTCGAGGTGTGAAAGCACTCTTCGTAGAATCGAGTGTTAACCCGAAATTAATGCGAGAGATCGCTTCAGAAACGGGTACGAAAATAGGTGGACAATTGTATTCCGATTCTATGGGTGAAGCCGGAACGGCTGGAGAGACATATATCGGTATGATGAGAGAGAATGTTCTCACAATAGTAACAGCTCTTCATTGAGGTGAAGTGTGCGGCCTATTCTAGCTATTTTGGTGTGGATCCTGATTCTGGGGGGTGTGGCCGGGTATCTGCACACCCGCGAAGACAAGCGTGCTGTCGCGGAATTCCGTCCCACTGCGGCTGCAGGGCATTTTACTCTCGAGATTGTTGCCACTACCAAACTGGAACCTGACCCTTTTGCGCTTCTTGCACATCCGGATGACAAACCTATGTCGTTAATAGTGAAGATCAACGGTGAGCAGGTGCTCGCCAAGGATGACAATCAAGCACAGGGAACTCCACTACGACTCGAAGACGTGCAAGGGCTGACGGAAGGTCAAAACGAATTGTACGTGGAGGCGAATCCGCCGCTGGAATCCGCTGGTCGTGCCCATGCCTATCGGGTCACCATCAAACGCGACGGCGAAACAATTGCAGAGGAAACTTTGTGGTCCGAACCAGGGCTTCGCCTGGCGACTTCACTCTCTTTGAACATTCCGCCGGCCGATCACGAGGCGAAAACTGATCATGGCCACTAATCACGACATCCCGGCAATCGAGGTCAAGAATCTCACCGTAAGCTTCGGTCCCAGACCGGCTCTTCTCGATATATCCGTGCGTATCGAGCAGGGCGTCTCAGTAGGCATCATTGGACCCAACGGTGCGGGAAAATCGACGTTCATAAAAGCAGTACTCGGATTTGTCAAACCGGATTTCGGTACGGTTAAGATCCTGGGATTTCCCGCAACCCAGGCGAAGGGACTGGTGGCCTATGTCCCGCAACGGGGAGCCGTTGATTGGGACTATCCGATCACTGTTGCGGAAGTGGCAATGATGGGCCGATACGGGCACATCCCCTGGTGGAAAGATCCGAGTCGATCCGACTGGCAAATAGTACAGGAAGCCCTGGAAATGGTCCGTATGGAGGAATTTCGCGATCGCCAGATCGGCCAGTTGTCAGGGGGGCAACAGCAGAGGGTCTTCATGGCGCGAGCCCTCACTCAGGGAGCTGATATACTCCTGCTCGACGAACCCTTTGCCGGCGTCGATGCTGCTACTGAAAGAGCTATTCTCGATGTTCTCGATCGCGCCAAGAAGTCAGGCAGGACTTTGCTCGTGGTGCATCACGATTTGACTACCGCCGGGGAATACTTTGATCTGCTCATGCTGATAAAACAGAGACTATATGCATACGGCAGCCCTGAGACCGTACTCAACCCGGGCCTCCTCAGCGAAGTGTACGAAGGGAAGCTCAGGGTTTTTTCCGGCCTGAAAGCGCAAGAGGAATCCGGCTAATGGAGTTCGTGTACAAAGCGCTGGTTTATCCCCTTCAACAGAGCTTTTTCCAGAAAGCGCTGATTGGAGGCTCAGTTGCGGCAATCGTATGCAGCGTCGTGGGTTGCCTCGTGATCCTACGTCGTATGGCTTTCCTGGGAGATGCGTTGTCTCATGCCATGATAGCTGGTGTAGCGGGTGGATATCTTTTTATGAAGCTCGCTTTTCAAACCGAGGCGTACGCGCCTGCCATGCTTGTGGGATCGCTCATAGCCGCAGTGGTGACTGTGGGTTCCATAGGGTTTGTCTCAAGGGTCTCCAGGGTGAAGGACGATGCTGCCATAGGGATCATGTACACGGGAGTTTTTGCGGCCGGCGTGGTAATGGTATCCATCTTTCGCAACTATATTCACATTGACCTTGTACACTTCATCATGGGGGATGTGCTCGGCGTCGCAGATCACGATTTGTGGGTTGCAGCCATAGCGGCATCTATTGTATTAACGACAGTCATACTCTTCTTTCGACAGTTTCAACTATCCAGTTTCGATCCGGTAATGGCTGCAAGCATCGGTATGCCCGTGGTCCTCATCGATTACGCACTTACTACATGCGTCTCACTCGTAGTGGTAAGCGCGGTCTCCATGGTAGGGGTAATTCTCGTGGTGGGACTTCTGATCACTCCAGCCGCAACCGCATACCTTCTCTGCGACCGACTGGATCGGATGATGATGTTGTCTGCCGTTTTCGGAGTGACCAGCGTTCTGGGGGGATTGTATCTGAGTATCTGGTTGGATTCTTCAGGCGGTGGGGCAATTATGATCTTCTGCACGCTTCAGTTTCTTGTCGTCCTCACAGTTGCTCCTCAATATGGACTTTTGGCACGGTGGATGCGTCTTCGGAGAATGGTTCCGGAGCAGCTGGTTGAAGACGTCCTTGTTACCTTGACTCGCCAGGGAGGAACCGCGGCCACCGGAAGTCTGCTCACGGAAGTCATCGGGGCCGATCAGGAAAGGATTTCCCGGGCACTCAAATTCATGATACGTGAGGGACTTATCGTGCAGACTCCAGAAGGATTGTCACTCAGCCAGGATGGAGAGAGGGAAGCTCGCCGCATTTTGAGAGCGCACCGACTATGGGAAACGTATCTACATCGAGTAGGAATTCCTGCTGGCGAAGTGCACCAGAAAGCCCACGAACTGGAACACGTGCACGACCGAGATTCGGTCGAGTATCTAGACGATCTGCTCGGGCATCCCATTCGTGATCCTCACGGTGCTCAGATTCCGGAGAATTATGTCTCGTGTGCAGCAGGGAACGTTTGCTCGCTGAGCATTTTGCGAGAGGGCCGGACCGTCTCTATTGAATCCGTCGGTGCTGAGGCACAAAACTCTGGATTATACCCCGGACAGAAAGTCACTATCGGCCCCAGGCTGGAGGACGGGGTTATGTGGTCGGTGCTTCTTGAGGACGGGAAGACTATAACCTTGAGTCACTCTGTTGCAGATGCAATTAAGGGAAGGGTTTTACGCTGATTGTTGCTTTTGGCTCACTTGCCCGTACGATTTCAAGTGGGCACAGACGCTCCATTCTGAACGTCTTAAAGCGTGTATCCTTCCGTTCCGATTCCGGTCATGCACCAGTTCTCCGCGTTGGTCAGTGCTCTTCCGTTCCTGAATTGTAGATTCTTTACGATCAGATTCGTTTTGTTGAAGTGTACAAAACCCCAGCGTCGAAGTAATCGGAATACTCGCTTCAGCGAAGGATTCTCCAAATTGCCGGCAAAGACTATGAAACCGGCTTTTTGGTCCTTCAGATCATTCACAATGCGTGATAGAAGGAATCTGCCTGCGTCAATGTGCTCGAAGTTAAAATCCGTTAGAAAAGCCCGAACATCACCGGCATGAACAAACGCATATGCCTTTAGATCTTTTCCGTCGTAAACATAGTAAGACCTGTATTGTAGTATTGGATTATCGTGAATTCGCCATTTGAGATATCGCGCGTTCAAGTCGATATGGATCATGTTCGGGTATGCGATGCGCAATCTCCTGTAAAAGTCGTCCAAGTCAGTCTCTCTTAGAGGCTCTGAAACGATGTCATAGTTGGATTTGGGCAGAAGCACCGTGGCCCTGAGGATCGAACCGTAAATCCAGAGCAGAAATTGCGAAGCGAGCCTAAGAATCTTCTTCTTGAAAGGGTGCTTCGTTGACTTGAGCGTATCCGACGCAATAACCGAGAGATTCATTGCCGCTACGACGCCGCATATGACGCCGTTGAAAACCGTATAGCCCTCTCGAATAGCACTCTTGGATACCGGTGTGTATGCCCACAGACATTGGGACCCTTTTTCACGAGCTTTGCATTCATGGAAAATTCTCGCGTCAGTTGCAGTCTCTTTGCCCCTGTACTCGGGAACGAGCAAAGCATTCTCCAGTTTGTTCGACAATATTTTCTCACCTGCAACTCTGAGGTAAATAGGAATAGATCCCATAGTGCCTACTAATCTGCCTTCATCGACAACCACCGTGAAAAACGATAAATCGGGGTGGCATCCCCTATATTCCCATATCCAGTGCTCGGATTTACGATTGTCACCAAAATAGCTGTTGTGAAACGACACCAACTGATCGGCCATTTCTTCTGTAGCCCCAAAAATTCTCAGACCCCCGATACGGTTTTCTTTCTCTTCAGGCTGATTATTGAGGAGCCTGTCTGCAATGGGTTGCATGCCTTTTTCGACTTTATTAGCTGCCAATCGCATCACTTATACCTTTCTTGATTACAGCGCCCCCTCGTAAACTTCCAAATTATTTCGTGTAGCATTCGTGGAAATTTCAGACGACTTCAATAAATCCTGAGTGCAATCACAATCTGCAGCCACTTGTCTGAAGGTTTGAAAGGACACTTCAGAGCCGTATCTTTGTCTCGTTTCTCGTACAAAGTCTCCCAATAGCTGGACCTGTTCATCAAACATCAACTTCGGATGATTTATCATGGAGACATACATCACTTCATCATCGTGAAGCTGAAGGTAAGAATCAAAACCCTTGAGCAGCAAATCCAATGTCATCCCTTTGGTGTCGCACGACAGAAGATAGTAGGGATTCCAGAACAAATATCTCAAATTCAGTAGTAAAAGAGAGTACAGACTAGTCAAGCGACTCTGTTTGGGAGAACGGGAGATTACCGAGCCGCGAAGCTTCCCGGCAGACCGGATTCGACGGGCCATGAAGCCGGTTCTTTCCAAGAATCCCATCTGAAAGGTGGCAACGGGTACTTCAAAAATGCCGGACCGATTCCCATTCTCTATTCCGGTTTCAGGGGATAGAAACCAGTTTGCGTTCTTCGGTGTACGGCTGTAATCAATGGTAACTGTGTCCATATTGAGCCGGAGATTCTTTGCAACGCTCGAATCCACACGGATACCGCAGTCCAGGAGGACTCTGACGATCTCCTTCTCTTGTGGCTGCAATGCGAGTCCGGCGGCTCTGAATGCCGTGCACCGATATTGAGTATCTTGCTTGCCGAGCAACTCGTTCAAGTAGTTGACACCCTTCCGGACTGTCTCTTCAGCGGAATGATCATGCGTGCCGAATCCCAACTCGTGAAGATACATGCGCTCAGTGGATATCTGCCACTGTCCCCCTACAAACGTCGTAAAGAGCCAGTGCGGATGGATATGAAGCCCGACATCATGACCTGTGGAGACGATTTCCTGCAATTGCTTTTCAAATGCATCTGCGTACGAATCGCAACCATTGTTACGATGAGCCCAAACAGAGCACACATCAGCAAAAAACGTCGTCGGCACATTAACTTGGTCACAGATATCCAATATTTTGCGTGTAGGTTCGAAAAGAATCGTGTCGGGTGGCCCGAAGTTTCTTCCCAGAAAAAGCTCATAATCAAAAGTTATCAGACAAACGATCTTTGTTTTCGGGTTCATAGTATTCCAGTTCTTCAAGATGATAAGTAGCTGCTATGGGAGTTCCCATTAGAAAAGAAGTTTTTCGGCAACAGGGAGACCAAATGGTACTTGACAGCTTCCGATATGCGGCTCAGTTCTAGTTGGAAGTTTTCAGTTACATTGGAAGCCCAATGCCGAGGATGGGTGAGTACGTACACGACCGGACTGCCTTCACTGAGCGGCACTCTCGGATCTACCGGATTCCAGAAGGTGGGGTAGTTGTTGTCGGAAATTCGGGAAGTGATGCCGTAGGAAAGGTATGGGTCGTAAGCTTCGGCTTCAATTGACATTTCTCTTCGCAATTCGTCATTAAAGAGTTCATGATTGAAGATTCTTAACCTCCGGTTCATCCAGTCACCATGTGAGGCAACAATCTTCATCGGCAAACCGGTTCGCGATCTCAAAGACAGCAAGTTCCGCCTGAATGCATCGCGAATTTCCGGCAAACATTTTTCGACTTCAGCTCGAGTCTTGAATCCTCGTTTTTTGCTAAAGGTAGCGATTTCCTCGTAGTGATATCCGACTTCTCCACCGCTACGAGCAATGCGATGCATGAAGTCGGTGTCGATTGTGCAAAGTCTAAAATAATAGGACGCAGGGACTCCAAAAGAGCACTCGATGTCCAGCATGATCTTCGCTGTTTCTACATCCGAATCCACATCGTGTCGTAGCACGAGAAACCTTTCGGATCCGATTCGATCCGCTCTGATAATCTTCAAGTAGTGTTCGATGGAAAGCACACTATATCCATTGTGCAGAGCGACTCTCAGCATTTCTGCGTATTCTGACAATCTGGACGGCATGAAGAAATCTTCGTACAATCGCTTTCCCAGGTTACGGAACACTTGAATTCTCCTTACGCATCCGAGTCTCGTCATTTATGGCATACTTTATGAGATGGACCAAAAATTGAGGTCAGCCGGTTTATCTGTCCAGACCCATTTTACGTTGTGAGGAGCGTAACCGAGCTTTGTCTTGAAAGAGACCAGGCCTTCAGATGCGCCCCAAAAAGTGTCATATCCGGACCAGACGGGGTATCCATTTTTGTCCCTGAGTTCGATGAAGACTCGTATGATCTCACTCCAGAGATGGAACATGACGCCTTTCCTTTGATCCTCGGCGTGGCCGAGCGCTCTATGGCCGTAATACATGTCTCCCAGTAAGATAGTCTGGTGATATGCTGCAAGCGTGCCGTCTTGACGGAGTATCCCATGCATTTGCGGCACACGTTCGCAATCTTCTCGGACAAGATCCGGATCGGTATAGTCCTTGAACATCAGTTCACCCTGTCTCTTCTGAGAGGATTTGTTGATGGCGAGTATGTCTTCGTAATAGTCTAGCGCGTTCAGTGAATGAAATGTATATCCCGCGTTCTGACTTTGTTTTCGTGATTTTCGAACACCCTTGTGAGTCGACAAATATTCTTGAAATGTTGCGGGCAGACGGAGTAACGCTACTCCGTACACTTTATACTTGATGAACGGGAATCGCGGGTGAGGCCCTGTAAAGGTTTCAAACATTTCCCGTGCGTGGGAATTCCCGAACATAGCAATTTCCACCCGGGGCGCTTTCAATATAGCGTACGTTTTCTTGCAAACGTCCAGCGACAGCATGACTCTCCTCCGACGAGACTAAATAGTGTGTGGTTTTGTGAAATGAGGGATGACCGGCTGCTCGACAGCTTGTCCCGTTAGGCAAGCTTCTTTATGACTTAAACTCTCTTCCCAGATCCAATTCACATTGTACGATTCGTATCCCAATCTTGTCTTGAATCGAAGCATCCCTTCAGACGCCCCCGCTATAGTGTCGTACATGGTCCAGTGAGGGTATCCATATTCTTCCCTGAAATCAATTAGAGTCCGAACCGACTCAGTCATAAGGTAGTACATTATCCCGGATTTCAGTTGATCTGCATGTCCAAAAATCCTATTTGACACGCATGCGTCTCCGCACATAGTGAAATGATGGTATGCGACCAGCACGTCGTCTTGTCGAAATATTCCAACCATGGTGCCACAGACCTGATCGAAGTATGAACGGACGAGATCGGGTTCCAAATATTCTTTGCGTACAGTAGTGCCTTGCCTCTTCGGTGAAGAGCCGTTGATTGCCAGAATATCTTCGAGATAGTCCGCCGGTTCCATTGACCCGAATTTGTACCCTAATTTGATGCACTTATTCCGACGTTTTCTAGCATCTTTGTGCTCTTTCAAGTAGTCTTCAAAAGTCTTTGGCAGTTCAAGGAGAGCGACTCCCCATTTCTTACATCGCATTAAAGGAAATCGGGGATGCCGCTGGATGAAGTGTTCAAATTTGCATCTCGCCGAAGAATCGCCAAATAAGGCAATTTCCACACACGGTGATCTCAGGACATTTAGTGTTTTTCTAAAGAAATGAACCGATGGCAACATTTCGGGTAGCCTCCCCCCATCTTCTAAGCATTACTCCATGGTCACCAATCCATGCAGCATGATGGTTTGCATTTCATTGATGTCGACCGTTAAGTTAAACAGCCTCAAAACTACAGAAAAAGTTTTTCGTGCTTCCTTTGACCGCTATTCGTACCTGAATCCGGTTCAATGACCTCAGTGGTTAAGCGTCAACTCGTAGTCGTCACCAGCTCTAAGAAACGATTGGAAAGAACCTCATATGAATGATTCTTCTCCACGTATTCCCGTCCGCGGCGCCCCATCGCCTCTCGCTTGCCGGAATCCATGCGCATAAGCGTGACGACTGCTTCAGAAATATTTGATGGCTCGTCAGGAGAGACTGAGATACCGCACATGCTCTCCGCAACAAGATCGTTTCCAGCCTCAATCGCATGGATGATCGGCTTACCGGCCATCATGTAGTCGAGCAGTTTATTTGGACTGATACCGTACTGAAATATTGGACTGTAGACGAGCCCTATGTAGCATGCATCTGCTGCTGCCAATAGTTTCGGCAATGATGAGTGCAATACCGGCGGTAAAAAGACCACATTCGAAAGATTCTGCCGAGCGACACGCCTGGAAAGCCTTTCCTTTTCCGGTCCCTTACCTACTAACACAAACGTGACCGATGTATCGATCAGGTCAGTTGCGGCATCAATCAGTGTGTCAAGCGCATTGGCCAGACCGTGGTTGCCAGCGTACACGACAATGAATCGTCCTTGATCCCGCAGACGTTGAAATGTGTCCGCGTGTTCCGAAGGCATGTCAGATGCAGTACTATCCCATTCCTCCAAATCGCACCCATTGGGTATGTAAACAAATTTTCGCCTGTCCATACCTCTCGATACCATGTAATCCTCTGCCTTTGGCAGCAAGGAAACCACGCAATTCGCTTTCCGGTAGGCAAAATCTTCCACCCATTGCAGGGCAGAAATGAAAGGGTGCCGGCGTGACATGCCGGCCAACTCCATAAGAGTCAGCGGCCAAAGATCTCTAACCTCGAATATAAGTTTTGCCCCTGTCTGCTTTGCCAGAAGATAGCCGGGCAGAATTGTGAATGGATTTGGGGATGAGACGATGACCATATCCGGTTTCGTGTTCCGACAGAGACCCCACCCGTAGGTCGATAATAACAACGGGAAGGAAAGCATGTTGATAGCTCGGAGTAAGCCATTACCGTCGTAGCTCGGTGACCTCACCCATCCATAGTGTATTCCAGAGACTTCTTCCTGGAACGCTATCCCCGTGACCTTGGGGTTTCTTGTCCGGAGATGCGAAAATGAGGCAGCGAGCACGTTGACGTCATGGCCCGAACTGGTCCATTGTCTCGCAAGACAGTACGGGCGATACTCCATGCCATGATTGGGAGAACCGGCATACTGGTTGATCAGAAGAATTCGCATAGCATTTCCTGCAGCAGTGGTCTTCATATGGCTATGTCCTCATTTGAGACCAATTCTAAGAATACCCAATTACACCTGATCTTCGATTTCATGCATCCACTCCTGAGAGAGCTTATATGTTCTCAATTGATGAGATTGTCCAGCCATCGATATGGCGCTATTGGCCGGGACTGCATTTTCCACTAACCACTTCACAATCGTTTCTGCGTGCTTGGGCGTAATGCGCATATGCAAGGGTAGATTCACCACTTCTCTTGCCGCTTGTTCGGCTTCAGGACAGGTTCCATTGACATAGCCATAGCGTTCCAACGGTGTCCCTCGTGGATGAAGAGGTGAGTCAAACCAGCTACCAAGCTCTATATGATCGCGATAAGCATCATCCAGTGTTTGAAATTTTCTTTTCACACGAATCGGGTAACGCACGAGGACAGTCTGTGAATCCACTGAATCATCCAACACAGGCCAGTTCAGTTTTTGTAGATACTCTTCGTAAATTGTTTGTAGCATCCTGCGATGAGAAATGACTGTGTCAATTTCACGGAACCTTAACCTACCTATGAGTCCCTGCACCCGGTTCATGCCTTTGAGAAAATGCGGTGGCGCAGATCCGTCGTACTCCTTAAGGCTGTATGAGCCCACTACCAGCCCATGATTGGTGAGAAAACGAAAGAAGTCCTCGAGAAACATCGCGGTTGAAGGCCTATATAATAAGCCATAAGCTAACATCTGGGCCGATAAAAGAGTGCTCTCCAACATGCCTGGACTAAACATGCTCTGATTTCTCAAAGCTTCTATTTTGTCAACAAGACTTCTATCGTTTATCGCAAGCATGCCTCCCAGACCGATACGTATCGTCTTACTCCACTGAAAAGAAAAATAGGATGCAGCAGTAAAGGACCCAACTCGCTTCCCGTTTAATCTGGTTCCTAGAGCCAAGCAACAATCTTCCAAAACCGGAACCCCGTGTTTCTTGGAGATTCGAATTATCTCATCCAAATCGGCTGGAATTCCGTACGTATGCTGAGCGATAATTGCTTTCGTTCGCGAAGTTATCGCTTCTTCCAGGGCACGCGGATTCATATTATATGTGTCCGGCAATATATCGACGTATTTTGGAATGGCACCAAGATAATGAATTGGGGTAATATTAGCGACACAAGTATAACCGGGAACTGCTACTTCGTCTCCTTCAGAGATGCCCATTGCTTTCAGAACAGCGTACAGCGCTACTCGTCCTTTCCAAAAAGCAAACGCGCGAGTGACTCCAAGCCATTCCGCAAATGCCGATTCAAATTCGTTTTGTACAAATTTTTTCATCGTTCTTCCTCGCACATATTAATGGTGGTTAGCCGTTGAGATCTCACGTAACAATATGAAGTAAGAAGTAGTAACCCGTGACACGACTGAGTCGATTCAAAGCAAGAGAACTAACATTCCACAACGTTGTATCTACAAATTGAATGTTCATGCGAAATACTATTCACTCTTGAGTGAACGGCGTCAAACTACTGAAGCACTTCCTCGTACACTCGCAGTAAATTGGGTATTTCCAAATTCCAGTTGAATCTGGTTTGAACCGCAGCCAGACCTCGCTTTCCCATTTTTTCAGCCTCTTTGGGGTGAGCAAGTATCCACTGGATTCGATCGGCTATACTCCCAGGATCGAGAGGATCGGCCAGCAACCCGCATCCGACGTCTTCAATTATCTTGCGCCAGAAAGGAAAATCAGATGCAATGATAGGCAACCCTGCAGCCATATATTCGTACAATTTGATAGGATACGACTCCAGATAGTTCGGCGTCGGATGAAGCATCACAAGCCCGACACGGCATTGGCCAAGTATATCCACTACTGATTTCCGGGGTTGATATCCTGCATAATCTACATAATTCCATCCGGGTATTTGTGTAACCTCATTCTCAAAGTCGAACGGTTTGAACGTCCCGACAAGGAAGAGCTTGGCTTTCAGATGGGATGGCAGCAGGTCCATTGCCGTTACCATTTCTTTGACTCCACGGATTTCAGTCAGAGCACCTACATATCCGATCCAGGGAGGCCTCCGAGAATAGGGGAGACAACTTGTGGGATTGAATTCTTTCAGGATCGGATAATTCATAACTACAGAGGTCTTGTTTCGTGGGAAAGATCTCGCTATCACGGGTGTAGCGGCAATAACTCGATTGGATACAATGATAGCCAGTTTTTCCACGAAAGTTGCGAAAGTGGCCGCTGCGAGGCGTAGTCTTGACATCACCCAGGGTTTGGTCGAGACCTGTGCGGCCAAACTTTCATGAAAATCGAAGATTATCTTCTTGCCTTGCATTCGTAGCAGGATTGCAGGACCCAGCAATTCAGGATCGTGAAGATGATATAATTCACCATTTTCCCTGACTCCTGACCTGTATACCTGGTATACTGTTCCTAACATGCGTCTGAGTCTGCCATTTGCCTTTGGTACTCCCCTCAGGCAAACCCCTTCTTTTACTCTGTCATGACAATCCGGCGCGATCAGAATGACTTCATAGCCCGCTCTCGCAAGAGTCCTGCACTGCCTCTCGTAGATCCGCGGATCGTCACAACGATGCACGGAAGTCAAATGGATCACCTTGGTCGCCACTATAAGTTTGCCTCATACATCAGGAAAATCGTGCACTCAGGCCAATTTAATAAACAATCGCAAGCCTCAGTGATTTCAAAGTATTGAACCGAAACGGCCGGTTCCAAATGCTTGCAATGCGCATGTTTCGCTTATTCGCAGCCCTCGACGCAGCCGTACTGACAAGCATGACATGGAGACTCCCAGTAATTTGCGAAATCTTCTCTGGCGAGATACTCGAGCACGACCAACATACCTGCGGCAAAATAGAGACTCTTCAATCCCCAAAGAGTGCCGCTGACCATGGATTCTGCCAAGTGGAATAATACAAGGGCCGCGAAATAAGCGCATATCGGGTCGTGATAGAGTAGAATTGATGTTTTTATCCGATTGACCAACCCCGCAAGAAAGATGGAAAGCATTGCAAATCCGAGCAACCCCTGTTCCGCAAGGATTTCCAAAATCAAATTGTGAGCATAAAGACCTCTGCCGTTGATATTTTCGAGTGCGCCGGTACCGTTGCCGAGAAGAGGCGATTCTCCAAACAAATCCAACGCTTGAGAATACAGCCTGATGCGTATACCGACGGTACTCTCTCCTGAACCGAGATCGGATATACGGCCTGCGAGTCCTTCGCTGAGTGCGGGTTGACTGAGGTAGAGAGCAACCCCTCCCGCGAGAACCGCAGAAAAAAAGATCGCAGAATACACAAGATAGCGGGCGTCGTTACCAATGAGTATAAGTGCTACGGTAAGGAAAGCGGCTGCCATGACCAGGCTCAAGAAGGGTCCTCTTTCAGCCGTCGTCAGCATCAAACCAAACAGAAGTGGCAACGAACAAAGTATGGAAAACGTCAGCAGTCTCGATGAATCTCTATTCGAGAGAAGCCAAAAAAGTGCAACCAGTATGGCTTCTCCCATCAACATACTGAAAGATATCGGATTCACTTTTGTCAGACTTACTTTGCCAACGATTTCCCCTGCAGCGGATATGACGTTGCTGCCAATTTCCCCTGTAGAGAAGAGGACGTAGAGTCCGGAACCAACAGACAATAACCAAACTAAAATCATGAAACTCAGAACCGAACGCTTGACATCATTCTTGCAAACTACAGCAGTACGGGAGAAAATATAGTACGAGACGCCCAGTACCAGAAGTCGACCCACTATTTCACTTCCGAAAATGAAGCTTTCGCTACGAAAGCTGCCGAACGTCACCACCACGATTAACCCAAATAGCCCCAGATCAACGCTGTTGAATGCTGGAATCGCCATGCTTTTTCTGCGGGAAAGAATCTGTAGAATCATCCTGACAAGCAAAACTGCAAGTACAGGAAGAGTGATCAGCAATGTATGGTGCTGGTTTTCACCCTCGCCGTAGCTGGCTCCCAGAATTGGCGCCAAAACTATCGACGTAGCCACGTCAGCTTTCAACGCCAGGACTATACCGGCCATTGGATTAACTAACGTTATCAGAGCAGCTCCCACAGCTATTGCTGCAAACAGAAGCAAAATGCGCCTCCAGAGGTCGTACCCAAACAGCAATTTACGCAAATGTCAGAATTTTTGTCCGATTGCGAAAAGCGCTTCTCAAGAATTGGTGGGTGCCGGCCTCCGTGCCGGCACATTTTTCAAAATAAATCGATCAGTTCGGCTCGGCAGAGACGCAGAGACCTACCGTTCCCCATAAAAAAGAGGGTGTCCAAAAGGTCAGAAAAGAACAAGTTCTCTATACTTTGTTTCATTTCATTGTTTCTGGCAGAAAGCTTTTGGTCAAAATTGCAGCAATGCGATTAACAATTCGTAGCATCAAACCCTATTGGTCCCGCCAATTTGCAACGCTCGCAATGTGATATTTGACTACAGCCCCTCGGATGGAACGCTGAGGAAATGTAGTCAATTGAACATAGCTATCATGAAGTGTAAATCCCGGGTCTTCAACCACATATATTCGGCTTCCGCGATCTAGTCGTTCTATCTTGGAAATATTGTAAGCCCTAATTGTCCGATCGGGAAACTCTATCGACAGAATCGACCCGGCAAGAGATCCCACATCTTCACCGATCTCGAAATATCCGCGATACTCTTTGGTCACAATTCGGTGAACTTGATTGACCTGACCCGACCACCGTCCTTGCCCCGAAATTGCCGTTGTCCCAAGGTTAAGGAATCGGCCTCCTACTAAATGAGCTTCAACGCATCGATGGTCTTGAACTCGAGCAAATCCCCATTGACCGTCAAACTTGAGAACCCCATCGGGAGTCTCCGAACTAAAAGCGAGATTCTCCTCATTTGAGACCATAAAATAGTCTCGTCCGTAATTCCCCCTATCGACCGTTACAAGCCCTCCGGATCCGTACGGGACAAAATGGACACTTTTTACCTTGGCCTCGGAGTTTACCGGCTCGTGAACCGCGATGAAACGACTGGAAAGATCTTTCCCTTCCACTCTTGCGCAGACGAATGGAGCCCAGAATTTGTCGAGTAAATTATCCTGGTTTTTTGCATCGCGGATTCTGGGAGCCTTCCCGACGAAAAGAAGAGCTTCTCGCGGGACAAGCAGGTGGGTCGTGATTCCCACTCGCGGGTCGGATTCAAATCGGAAATCGATTGTAATCTCATTACCTATTTTACTTTGAGAAATATCACGCACAAAACCGTAGCCTGCTCCCTCTGGGATGGTGTCATATTCACCTTTGGGTTCTCGGAATTCAGCATGTGCGTTCATCAAGGTGCCGTCATACGGCTTCAGCTCGACTCCCCCCACGCGTGCTCGTGAGTTTTCGGCAGGAGACCCGTGAAGCAGAAAATCGTGCTGTTTACCGCCTGTTACCTGGAATATGTCTAATAAATAAGCATCGTTGCTGCCCGACCCGATCAGTGCGCAAGCACGCCTATACGCCGTTGTAACACCGGGATACGCTGAATCATTTTCGGACTCGACTACATGAAATCCTTTTCCATCAGTGACAAAGAATCGCAATCGGTTATTTACATGTTTGGGATCCAGGGCGCTATCCAATCCGTTTACAACAACCGTATTATGCGACAGAGTGGACTGGCTCCAGCAGCGCCATTTCGTGTGTGTGTAACCTATGTCGCTGAGCAACTCCTTCCCGTGTGCAAATAACCCTATGCTCAAGGCATCCTTATGTTTATGCATACGGCCCGATGTAAAGTTCAGCCATGCAGTTAACTGGTTGTTACCCTTTCCCGTATTCAGGACAGCGAGTCCGAGACCGGGCATCAAGAGAGATTTGGACTCGTTCAGCCCGTTGGAGCCGGTGTCGGCCCATGTGTCGTTTATGGGGAGATCTCTTCCGTTTGGCAGCTTAACAGCTTTTTGCACGGTCCGGATGGTGTCGAAAACTACAGACAATTCCTGCATTCTTTCAGCAACTTCAACTTTGGTCTTATCCTGCCTGTCCGAGGATTGCATGCTTTCCTGAATCGCAAAATGTAATCTTGTCAGATTGCCTGTCACTTGTGAACAATACGATGGGGAAGTCTCCATCCAGTACCCGTCATGTAGAAAATTTGTCTCATAGAATTTCTTGAGCCGATCGGTGACTTCACGTACCCAATCGAATCGATTCAGAACGTAACCTGCAAGGACAAAATCAAACCACATTCCCGGCGACATATTTCCGTAGGTTTCCGGCTTCTCTAAGACTCCGCGGACCATTTGGCCGAAAAGATCTGCTTCAATGAGACGAACAGCGTTTCCATTGCCCATTTCCTTCAGCCCTGGCCAAGGTTTGATGTCATGATAGGCCTGAAGCAACTCCCGGGAAACATCCATGTAGCCCCACCAGGTCCATTTACTCACCCGGAAGGGATCGAATCCCGCCATCGTGCTCTGGCGATAGGAAAAGAACTGTTTTTGCTTGAAGGGATAATCGAACTTGTAAGCGTACCCGGGAAAAACCTCGGCAAATCTGAGTAGTATCAACGCAGCTCGACGAGCATACATATCATTTCCGGTTTCACGATAAAGCGAAGCCAGTCTTCGGCAGGTCTTTTCCATGAACTGGCGAGCAAGATAATCCGCATGTGCCGCCAGAAAGATCCGATAACCGTCGGGTGTCTCGTAATAAGGATAGGAGTGCCTTTTGTGAAGCGATACAGTGGTAATATGATTGGAATCCGGATATCGCGTATTATTTGGATACACTTCTTTGCACTGCTTGCATCGTATGCTTCGAGGAAGTTGAGGTGTCCATTCCCAGTCTCCGCGATCCTGTGTTCCGGCTCGGCAGTTCGGACATCTGGTGTAGAAAATTCCGGATTGCTCGGGAATTATGGCAATCATCTCGTTCTCGGACAAGGACAAGATATACTGCAAAAATTCGTCGGCCCCTTTGTTCGTCTTGAAACCAAGATCCATGGGAACCTTCTTGGTCTGGGGTTCAGCATGCAGCATGACTGCATGGCCCAGTGAGAGTCCGAGAGCAACAAGAAGTATGCATGATAGCTTAGCCGTGAGATACCGGACTTTGATCGATCTCATCATGAGTTTTCCGTTTACGTCGATGTATGCACAACATGGGAAGGTGCACATTTTTTATTGTGACCGTATCACGTATCACCGTTTTGCGAGAAATGGATATTGCGGTTAGCATGACCGAATCTTCCGGAGGTCTGTGGAAAAAGAATTATCCACTAAAACCGACTCGAAGATCTCCGTTGTCAAGATCTTGGGAAATCTTGTTCTTGGCAATGCGAATCGCAATGGCCGAGAGGGTGAGGTGGATTCCGTATGCCAATACCTGTGCCAATCCATAACACAGAGCTGCAATGAGCGGGCTAAATCCCAACGAATGCACTCCTATGAATACGAGGAGCATGAGAGCCAGCCGGCCTGCATCCCAACCAAGCTGCCAGCTCTGGCGTTCCAGGGCAAAAAGCGTGGAAGACAATGGAGTCGCCATAAAATCAACGACAAAACCAAGCGAGAGTGCTTGGACGTAATAGCCTGCTTCCCGCCATTGCTCACCGAAGACAAGTGCCAGTGCAGAAGGAGCCACCACAACCAACGGAACCATCATTGCTATGCTCACCAAGAACATAATAAGCAGAACGCGGTAGAATAGTCTGGATAATCTTTCAGGATCCTCATACATGCGGCTTGCTTCTCCCCAAAATACTTGCCCTGCCGCCTGACCCAGGAGGTTGATTGGGAGACCGATCAAGCGAAGAGCCAACGAAAAGAAACCGGCCGCTTGCACCCCATACAGCGAGGCCATCAGGACTACGGGAATAGACAGACCCACAGCGTTCAATACTCCGGAACCGCAGGAAAGATAGGGAAAACGCTTGTAACGACGAGCCACCTTAAGCAATTGACCGGTAGATACACTGCCTACCAGATTGGATCTTTCGGTCCAGAGCAATCCTGCCAAAACTCTGATTCCTGCAGTACGACCGACCACATCTCCCAATAATAGTCCTGCAGGGCCGATGTGCAACAGTCCCAGAGCGACCTGCCCGATTGCGGTTATAGATCCTTGTGCGAGTTTCGTCCGGGCGATCCGAGAAAAAGCCTTCTTACGCAGAGCCCAGAAATTAAGTGCTTGAAATAGGCCGCTGGCAAATAGTCCGCCAACCAGCAGACAGGAAAAATACCATCCGGTCGACACCCGTAGCGCCTTCATAATGTAGTCGCCAAATATCAATAAACCTGTCCCGCTCAAAAGCGTCATGCCCAGGAGAATGATTATCGCGAGGACAAGAACGTTCACGGCGATATCGTCATCCTGCGGCAAAGTAATAGCATATTCGTAGCGCCAAGAAGCCAGCGGCAAAGCCATCGATACCACAGAAACAAAAACTCCCAGTATCCCGAAATCTTCAGGGGAATATACTCGTGTCAAAATAGGGGACAAACTTAAGAAAATAACCTGGGTCACAGCAGCAGAACCGGCCAATAGAGCGGCGTTTCTGATGAAACCCGTCGATGCAAGAGCGTTTTTGAGCTTTGCCAGAGCCAATGATGCATATGACATAGATATCCTTGAGGTCGGCTGACAGAACCGATTTTAGAACCGCTGTTTCTTCAGGGTAGAACAAGGTTATGCGAAGTATTATCTGAGAAACGGTAGGATTAACCTTCTTGTTCGTCACCGTAACAATCATGTGAACTTGAATCCGAGAAACGACTAATTTAACGAGCAGGCATCCAATACATCTATGGATTCTCGTTCATGCGCAGCAAATCATGGAAGAATTTGTCCCGGTGCAACGAATTATGCCTCTCTATTTTCTTCAAACTTACTTAAACTGAGACAATATTGAAAAACTTTCGCAAAGCTTACTTGAAAGCGAGTGTGAACTGCTACCAAAATCTCGATTCATAGAAATTCAGCAGCGTTCAGGACGATTTCGGAAAAGCCGTCGAAATCGCTCCACACCCCAACCAGACCGCTTGTGTACCTCTTCTTGAGTTCTTCGAGTCGCGCGGAGAATGTCTCAGCACAGCGAGTTCGAGAATCGTTCCAAATCCATTTGACCCGGTAAGGCGCAAAGCCTAATCTTTTCTTGAAGAAAAGCAAGCCCGGAGAGCAGCCCCAAATCGTATCATACATACCCCAATTAGGGTAACCCAATCGGTTGCGCATTTCGATTCGATCTCTGATTGCTTCAGTCACGAGAAAATACATTGCTCCGTTACGCAAGTGATCGTTATGGGCCAACATCCTGGTGCCGGTAAAAACGTCACCGCAGATGAAGTTGTGGTCGTATGCTGCAAGTTTCCCGTCAGGTCCGAAAACACCGAAAATATCCCCGGCTGAACTACAGAAATTTTCCACCAGCTTCCGATCGACATATTCCCGGCGCATAGGCGAACCTTGCCGAATGGGAACAGAAGTGTTTATCGCGAGTATTTCGTCAACGTGATCGATTGCTCGAATAGTATGAAATGTATAACCCCGTTTGAGAGCTTTGTTTCTGGCTCGCTGCACGGATGGTTTGTCTTTCAGGTAAGCATCGAAGGTATGAGGCAATTGCAGAAGTGCCACTCCTATCGTCTTGCTTTTTATAAAGAAAAAGCGTGGGTGGCGCTGTATGTACATTTCATAAGTCTTCTTAGCATTACCATCTCCAAACATACATATTCCAATTCTCGGTGCTCTTATGACTTCCAGAGTCCGTGAACATAGATCGAGTATTGCCATAATAATTCTCCGTAAACAATTCTTCCCATCCGGTGAATCCGGAATCAGTTAGTCGCATTGTTCGCGGCGGGAGTAAATGATCTGAATTGCGCGGTTCCTGCAATCTTCATGATTCTCAGAGCATTATCAGCGCAAATTCTGTTCAAGCCGGTAGAGCTTACTTTCAGAGTTCTCAAAAGCTCCTTCTGACCAAGGGACACGTTGTCGGTGCCAAAGAGGATTCTTGAACTGAATTCTTCGAGGAATTCTTGAGAGAACCTTGCATCGCGGCGAAGTGCGTTGTAGCCGCTCATACCGGAAATATCCGCGTGCAAATTCGGGTATTCTCGAAAGAGTCTCAGTATGATTCCTCCTGATTCGATAGGTCCTTTGGGGTACAAGTCGGGTCCGGGATCCTGCGAAATTCCCTTCCAAAACAGAGGACCATGACCGATAAACGTCACCTGCGGATACTCACGCAGGCGTTCTTCCAATCCGGAGAAGTCCGAGAAATACCCCGGATGGAAACGCTGTCGGGAATCGAGAAACGAACCGGCCGGCGGATAGTTTCTCCGGAGATAGTCGAGAGAAGTTCGTCCCAAGTCAAATGATTTTATCCTGTTAAGAAATTTGCACCCTATTTTGTCTGTCGTGAAGTCGGTTGTGGGCATAAACGCTGAACTCGCTTCTTCCATGTGGAATATCACTGGTAATTTCAGCTTGTCAGCAAAATCCAGTAGTTTTGTCATCTCACTCGAAGACCACCCGGAAGTGGCTTTCAGCTCACCGATTCCTCTGATACCACGGAGAAACCAGAACTTCATCGTGGTTTCCCAGGACTCTGTCTTTGGGTCCGGGGCATACATCGGGACGACTCGTGATGGATATTTCTGATATGCCTCGAACACCTTCTCGATTGTCAGGTGGTGATAGCACGGATGGGCGGGATTCTTCTCCTCCCAGGTCAATAACCAGCACTGATCGATTCGATTGCGATCCAGGTATGCGATCAGTTTATCGATCGACATACCATGAAGATCGACATGCAAATGGGCATCGATGAACACTTTGACCTCGAATAATGAAAGACTCGGGGAAAAAACGACCAAATCAGGCGTACATAAAACACGGTCGCTCGACTCGAGAAGCAGGTTGGTAAAAGTCCCTGATTTTGGTCACCACATATTCCTTCTGGGCTGCGCTCAGCTCGGGGAAAATAGGCAAAGCAAGAACCTGCTTACTGGCCTGTTCACTTACCGGGAAACTCCCTTCAGTGTAACGACCGTCAGCGAAACATTCCTGAAGATGCATCGGTCTTGGATAGTAAATTTCCGTTTCCACTCCATGATCTTTGAGATACTGCTTAAGTTCGTCACGATTCTCAGCGATAACAACATATTGATTAAATATGTGACGGCTTTCAGCAATGTACGGAGGAGTGACACTGCCCGAGAGCCCTAATTCATCGAGTCTCCTGGTATAGTAGGCAGCATTTTCGATTCGTCTTTCAGTCCATTTGTCGAGGTGATTCAGTTTCACCCGCAATATGCCTGCCTGAATACCGTCGAGTCGGAAGTTTCCTCCAACGATCTTGTGGAAGTATTTCGGTTTGGCTCCGTGATTTCTTAGCATGCGGACCCTGTCTGCAAGTTCGTCGTCATTAGTGGTCACCATTCCACCGTCACCGAAAGCTCCTAAATTCTTGGAAGGAAAAAATGAAAAACAACCGAATGCCCCCATACTGCCGGCTCTTCTTCCGTGATATTCGCTTCCAATAGCCTGAGCAGCGTCTTCCACAATGGGAATGCCATATTTTTGCGAGATCTCGAGCAATACGCCCATTTCGGCGCATTGACCGAAAAGATGAACCGGCAGGATTGCCTTTGTTCGCGGAGTGATGAGTTTCTCGACCTGGTTGGCATCGATATTGAACGTATGCGGGTCTATATCGGCAAAAACCGGAACAGCTCCGACCCTTGCTATCGAGCCAACAGTTGCAAAGAAAGTAAATGGAGTCGTGATCACCTCATCTCCAGGTCCCACTTCGAGTGCCATGAGCACGATCAGAAGGGCATCGGTCCCGGAAGATACACCAATTGCCTGACTGCATCCGCAATACTGCGCGATTTCACGTTCTAATGCTTCCACGTCCGGCCCCAGGATGAATCGTTGACTTTCAAGCGTTTTCTTAATCGCACTATCTACTTCGTCCTTTATCGAGAGATACTGACTCTTCAGATCGAGGAGGGCCACTTTCGTCACCGTTTCCTCGGCTTGATACTCTTCCAGCTTTGCATTCGGTCCGAACTTGTACAGCATCCCACAGGACGAGCATTTGAAAAGACCGTTGGAACCTGCATGTTCGTGCAGTTTATGGCCGCACTTGCACATGTATCCGATTTTCCGTGCTGGGTTTCCTACTACCAGCGCATAATCGTCCACGTCCTTCTTGACCACGGCTCCTGCTCCAATAAAGGCATAACGTCCGATAGTCGTGCCGCATACGATTGTTGCATTGGCTCCTATAGTGGCACCCTGGCGCACGAGAGTCGGTCTGATTTCAGTCATGCGAGGGATCTCGGAACGGGGATTGTACACGTTCGTGAAGACCATAGACGGGCCGCAGAATACGTAATCTTCGAGTGTCACTCCTTCATAAATGCACACGTTATTTTGGATCTTACACTGGTTTCCAATGATAACGTTTTTGCCTACAACGACATTTTGGCCTATATTGCAGTTCTTGCCTATAGTGGCGTGAGGCAGCACGTGAGAGAAATGCCAAATTTTCGTTCCCGAACCGATTGAGCAAGGTTGCTCGATTTCCGCAGTCGGGTGCGCAAAATAGTCTCTGTGTTGGACTGTTTCCACTGCCTCCGGTTCAGCACAGATTTGTTTCAAAGATTCGTAGCACTTCATCAGCACAGATAGCGTGCGATGTCCTTCTTCTCCATCAGACTTCGGTCGCTGTCTGGTTTTCATGCATTCGAGAAAATGGAGGCATTCGCTGTAAAGAGGTTCGGCGACCTCGATAGGTATATTCTCTACGTCTCCTTTTACTGGTACAGGATGCCTCTGAACCCATGAGAAACTGTTGTTGTACACCTGCAACTTGTTTTCAGGCTTTGAATCTTCAAATACGGCCATCCGCTTGTCGCCGACTACTACGAGTTTCTGCTCCTTGAAGGGATTCATCCAGGAGACATACACATGAGCACCGACTCCGCTGGCAAACTCCATGACACTGATGGTGACGTCTTCGACGCCGTCCTGAAGCTGGCACACTCCGTATGCATTGACTTTGGTGGGCATTTCTCCCAGCAAATGGAGAAGGACGGACACGTCATGAGGAGCGAAACTCCAGAGGATGTTTTCTTCGGATCTCACGATACCCATACTCAAGCGATTTGACTGTATGTACTGGATTTTGCCCAAGTAGCCACTGTCGACCAGCTCCTTCAGCTTGATCACAGCCGGGTGATAAAGGAGTATATGGCCGACCATGAGAATTGCTCTTCTCTCAGTAGCGAGGGTCATGAGGTGTTGTGCATCCTTTACATTCAAGGCAAGCGGCTTCTCTACCAGAACATCTTTACCAGCCTCCAAAGCGGCTTTGGCAAGGCGATAATGCGTTACGGCAGGGGTCGCCAGGACCACTCCTCGCACATCGCTGTTCGCAAGCACGCTTTCATACGAATCAGTGCAAGACACCCCCGGATACTGTGAGGCCATGCGAGTTCTGGTTTCTTCCTCGAGATCGCAAATTTGTGCCAGAGCACCCAATCGAAAGAAGTTGCGAACGTGGTTCTTGCCCCAGTAACCGGCGCCGACAACTGCTACTCCGTAATTCGTGTAAACACCCTCTTTTTCAATCATGTGAATTCCTCTCTGGTACCAATTATTAGTAGATAAACTGCAACTGCAATGGATTAACTCGGCACGTAATATCTCATCTGAAAGTAACTGCTGTGTTGAGCAGATTTTGGGTTGGCCATGTTTAATATTGCTCCGATAATATGTGCGCGGGAAAGTGAGTGCACCGCTTCATTGAGAACGTGTCTGGATACTTGAGCTTCTTTGACAACGAGCACCACTCCATCGGCATTCATGGTCAACAGCCGGGAATCGGCAAAACCCAGTATTGGCGGGCAGTCCAGGATAATGGTATCGTATTTTTCACGAATCTGGAGGAGGACTTCCGCCAGTCGTTCCGACTGAAGCAATCCGACGGGATTTTCCGGGATAGGACCGCTTGTGATCATATTGAGATTCGGCAGGAAAGTGGGAGTTACCACATAATCGATGTCATTCACCCTGCCGCTCAGGAGATTGGTCAAGCCTCTGTTGTTCTGGTTAACGCCGAAGACTTTGTGAATCTTTGGTCGGCGCAGATCGCAGTCTACGATGAGAACCCTTTCCCGATCGTGGGAGACTATAGTGGCGATGGACACGGCAACGAATGTCTTGCCTTCTTCGGGCCCGGCACTCGTGAATGCGATTGTCTTCACTCGTTCCCTGGCCATGGAAGTAAGCTCTATAGAAGTGAATATATTCCTGAAAGCATCATGCAATGCCGACCTGGGCCACATATGAGCAGCAAATTCAAGAGCCTTCATCGAACCGTAGTCGTCCAATTTCTTAACATCGGGAACGATACCCAAACCGGGGACAGTGGTGTTATTTCTGAGATCCTCGAAATTCCTGATGGATTGATCTTTGTACTCTTTGATTACAACTCTCAGAATCCCGATCATCATTCCAGCCAAAGCCCCCAGTAACAGGAATTTCGCCTTCTGTGGCTTTACGGGAATCACAGGAGTTACAGGTGCAAGAATCACCGATACGTTGTTGCCGGTAACTCCTGCGTTCACCTGCATTTCTTTTGCCTTCTGGAGAAACATGAGATAGACGCGCTCGTTGGTATCGACTTCTTTCTGGAGGATTGCGTATTGCACGTCGAGCGAATTCAAGGCCATAGCTGCACGTTTGGCTTTTTCAAAGTTGTCCTGAAGAAGAGTTTCTTCCTGAATGGCAGCTTCTACTGCAACGGAGATAGTGGAACTCTCTATTTCCGCTATCTTTTTTCTCATCTCTTCAATTCTCCGGCCCATAGCGTACGTCTTGGGATAATTTGGAGAGTACACCGTACGGAGATGTGCATACTCGGATTCCAGTAAGGCCAAGGATTCTTTGAGCTTTACCAAATGCTGCACGTCGACTCCGCCCGGAACGGTTTGGGTCTCCCCGATGCTACCCTGGCGTTCAAAGGCCTGGAGTCTCACGCGGCTTTCTTTCGACTTGAGTAATCCCTCGGCTGCAGTATTGAATGCGGTAATAACATGGTTATTTTTCTCCAGCGATACCATTCCATGCTTGTTAATGAACTCTATCAGAGCAGACCTGGATTTCATCAACTCCTGACTGACCTGCTTG
Source organism: Desulfomonile tiedjei DSM 6799 (assembly GCF_000266945.1). Classification (NCBI taxonomy): domain Bacteria; kingdom Pseudomonadati; phylum Thermodesulfobacteriota; class Desulfomonilia; order Desulfomonilales; family Desulfomonilaceae; genus Desulfomonile; species Desulfomonile tiedjei. Next base: position 4,991,940 of record NC_018025.1, on the reverse strand, counting down.
AGTTCACCCTGGAGCCAGGCACTACTCTCAAGGCTTTCTGCGCGCCTGCGGCTAAGGTTATATTCGAGATAGATAGACAAGTAGTTCTTGAGCAGCTCTGCTGCCGTCTTGGGATCTTGAGCTTCCATGGCTACGCTGACTAACCTACTCTTCCCCTGGCTATCCACAGAAAGTCTCTTGATCACTTCCTCGATCAGCTTGGTCTTCTTTTCATTTTCCACCATTTCCGGATCCATTAGTTCCGGGTTGGTGTCAGCGCTTCGGAATTTCGCGATGTACGCAGTGAGGTCGTTAACCACAGACCACGGAAATCTGTTGTTTGGTGCAAATTCCGGATGCGTTTCAAGGTTCATTTTTTCCACAAGCTTCTGTGCAATCACCATATTCCTGAGGATAGAAATTTGTGTCGTAAAATAGTCTTTCTCCAGGGTAGGTTGGGCAGGTGCTATGTGAAGAGCCCTTTTGTTCTCCTCCTCTATAACGAGGGTTGCATAGGACCGGTATACGGGAGTGCAGAGCAACGCATAGATCCCGCTCAGGACAATTCCCACCAGGGCTGTCAAGAGTATCTGCCATTTCTTCTTCAGGAGAACGGCAATATAATGCTTGATATCATCGAGGGATATAGGCGCATTCTGGTTTACCTGTCGGGTCTCGTAATAGCCGCAATTGTGCGTCAAGTGACGAGGTGATCTGATAGTCGGAATCACTGCATTGCTGACTATCTCGTCGCGACCGCTGGAATAATAATTCCGGTCCATGGCACTTATCCTGTATTTGGACGATCACGCGGTAATCGTGACCGAATTTCCTGTATGAAGAAAGCCTCCAATAACCAAGGCTGAGATTGTCATCCTGGAGACGGAATAGCCGGCCGACTCTTGTACAGGCGTTTGAGTCTTTCGATATGTCCCCTTCCCAAGCCTTTCACTTCGCATTGAAGCTCGAAATAGGAGCGTATTTTGTCGTCATTGAGCATTCCCATACAATCTATGACGGCGATTGGACCTCCAGCCGCCTCCACAAGCTCCTGGGGTTGCAAGTCGAGAAATTGTTTATGACGAACTGCGAAAATTACCACGTCAGCATCGGCGACTGCGGTCTTCACATCCTTTTCTATGCGTAAAGACTTCAAGGTTTCCTGGCCCCTGAAGAAACGAGCACGACTCTGACCGGGCGCGGGATATGAATCCTGGGCCTCGAATTCCCACCAGTGGTCCACGTACGGGTCACACACACATACGTTGGCTCCCATTTCGGCCAGACGACGGATTATGAGCTCAGAACCGCTGTACCGGGTATCACCGACTTCCTCCTTGTAGGATGCTCCAAGGATCGTAACTGTTGAAGCGGCAATATAGCGTCCCATGTTCCTCAGTGCATCTCGTGCGAGTTCAGGCACATGAAGCGCTCTTCGGTCGTTGATATCTATTGCCATAGGAGTAATCTTGAAGAGGTCGTCTTCAAAACCCATAATATGCTTATAAGCCCATACGCCCAATCCACCATCCTTGGGGAGGCAATATCCGCCTATTCCAGGTCCCGGGAAGATAATGTTCGAGTGGGTGGGGCGCACCTTGATTGCTTCGATGACCTTAATCAAATCTATGCCGTTGCGTTCCGCGAAGAGGCTCCATTCATTGAGAAAGCCCAAAATTACCGCTCGATAGCTGTTTTCCACGATCTTCGCGGTTTCCGATTCCATGGGGCGATCCAAAACGGTCAAAGGAAAATTCTCAGTATCGATTATCTCGGTAAGAAATTTGACAATTCTTCTCTTGGATTCTTCATTGATGCCGCTGCACACTCTCCAGAAATTTCTTATGGAAGCAACGTAATTAGCTCCAGGCATTACTCTTTCATAGCTGTGAGCAATGAAGGGTTCGGACGTTATTCCTCTCTGTTTGAAGGCTTTCTTCATCAGGGGATAAGCGATTTGCTCGGTAGTTCCCGGCGGGACTGTGGTTTCGATGAGAACCAGAGCTTCAGGGCTGACCAATTCCCCTATAATTTCAAGCGCCCTTTCCAAATCAGCCATCTGCACGTAACCCGAAGCTACCTGCGCGAGATCCTCTTTCACGTAATCGCATTGCACATCGACGACTACCACGTCCGCGAGAGTAAGCGCATCATAGGTAAAGGAAGCAGTGAGAGTCTGTTTCTCCAAGACACATCGACGGAGCATTTCGGGAACCTGCGCATCTTCCGATTTTACCGGCGCAATCCCCTGCTGCAAGTACGGTATTTTCCAGAAGCTTCTGGTGCTGGGCCGCTGTACGCCGATAACGAACTTGCGCGGTATTCCGTCCTTATCGGTGGAATCGGCAACAACCCCGGCCATAACCGCGCCGACAAAGCCGATTCCCAGAACTACCACTATTTCCTTTCCTTCGGCGCGATTCTTCTCCACGAGATTCTGCAATCTCAGGAATTCGCGTTCATAGTCCTCCTTGGAAGGGAGACGGAACCGTTCGCCTTCAGGGCTGATTGAATAGTGGTCGCCGGTCGGCAATCTTTTCAGGTAGTTGTCATAATCAATTTGGCTTTTGAAAGGGAGAGTTTTGCTTGGCATCAATTGATTCCTCCAGGTAACAGACAGGTGGCATAGCTTCGCTTCATGACGAACGCTGCATCACTTTGAAATTACGCTAGTTTTTGAAAGACAAGGGTGATTGAGTTTTTTCATGCGTGAAAATGCATCTGTTCAAAAAAAATAATTGAAGCCCCCAATGACAATATTTAATTTACTATACCTCTAATAGTAATCCCCATTTTCCCCTTGATTGTTCGTATCGCAATTGATTCTAAAAAACTGTGCATCCGCCGTGCCAAAATGTTGTAAAGACCATTCTACAAATATTTTTGCTAATGGCACGTTAGATAAGGTGGTTTGATGAATGGCAAAAACCGAGCTGATTTGGCGAAAATTAACCATTTGTCATCGACAACCAGTGTAATTTTTGCTCAAATGACATGAATCCGTGTAGAAAAGACTCCGGGTACGCGCTGACAGTTAAACCGATAATCGGTTTCGGATTACTATGATTGTATCTTATTGAAATTGAAAGAGATGTGGTGTATTCCAAACGGCATCTAATTCTTTCTTGAACCAAAGGAACAATGCTTTCCGGTGCGATTCCAGTGTAATTACAGATACTGGAGTGTTGTAGAAGGAGACAAATCATACACTGTTTTTGCATTCCGAAAAGTAACTTGACACTTTCTCTCTCAATCCATAAACAGAAAATAAAAGGCAGATAGAGTCATGTCAATGTCTTTTGCGCTTGCGTCTGCTTTTTATCCCAGCCATTTACATCCGGCGCTCTGTCGAGTATGACAAGAGCAATGTCTTACGCCTGAAGAGTGGTGCACGTGAGTAGAGCGTTTGGAGATTTTCAGACTCCACCGGAATTAGTGGAGTGTATACTACAGATATTGGGACCCATTGGACAAAGATGGCCGAGAGTGCTCGAACCTACCTGCGGGATCGGCAACTTCATCTCAGGTTTGATCGGCCATTCCCATCCTCCGCGCGAAATCAGGGGTTACGAGATTAACCCCTCTCATGTCTATGAAGCTTCAGCAAGAGTTGGGCATAACTGCAAGGTATCTGTCCGGATTTGTGAAAGCGACGTCTTTAGAATGAGTTTCAGAGATGTTTCCTGGAAGTGCTCCGGTCCGCTGCTCGTTCTGGGTAATCCGCCATGGGTGACAAATGCAGAACTCGGAAGCATGGGAAGCACAAATCTACCTGTAAAGCACAATTTCCGCAAACTTCCCGGAATTGCGGCTTTGACGGGAGCTTCCAATTTCGACCTGGCCGAGTCGCTTGTGACAAAACTCTTAATGGAACTGGAGCAGCAACGACCCACAATAGCCTTGCTGTGCAAGACCGTAGTGGCGAGGAACGCCTGGCTTTTCGCTTTGAAACAAGGAATACCGATCACAAGAGCGGAAATTCGCCGTATAGACGCACAAAAATGGTTTCGTGCTGCAGTTGACGCTTGCTTACTGATACTCCAGGTAGGTGAAGGAAGTCGTTTGTCGCAGGCAGCACTGTATTCGGAGCTTTCTTCCAAGCAACCCGAGCAGCTCATTGCGGATGCTGTTTCCAATGGCATATCACCGGTTTCAGAGAAGATATCAGGCGTTGAATCCTCGATGAGGCCTGGACTTGTGTGGCGCCAGGGTATCAAGCACAATGCGGCCTCGGTCATGGAATTGTCGCCCGATTTTGAAAATAGGCTTCGCAACAAATCTGGTGACATCGTGGACGTGGAGAAGCAATTCCTATACCCCTTGATGAAGAGTTCGGATCTTTTCCACGGTCGAACAAGTGAAAGATCTGTGATAGTTCCTCAAAAGAGAGTAGGGGAGGATACTGTACGAATACGTTCTGTAGCTCCTAAGTTATGGGCATATTTGAAGAAACATAGGGAAACGTTCCGGAAGCGCAAGTCGTCGGTATTCAAAGGAAGACCCGATTATTCGATTTTCGGCATAGGACCGTATGCATTTGCACTCTACAAAGTCGCTATAGCCGGATTTTACCCAATCCCGAGATTCAGAGTTGTCGGCCCGGTCAACGGTCGTCCGGTAATGTTGGACGATACATGCTATTACATCGCGTGCGAATCTCAGGAGCAGGCCGAACACCTGGCCGAAGCGCTTAACTCTCCCGAAAATCTTCGGTTTCTCGAGTCGCTCGTATGGAAAGGATCGAAACGACCGATAACCAAGGCATTGCTTCAGCAGATAGACCGTATGGAGTAAGATGAAGGTTTTCTTCTTAAGAATGGCTTTTTTATAGAATGTTATACTATTTTGCATTCAGGATGCGAACTACACTGACCTGGCTCCGCAGGTCAGTGGCACCCCCGTACCGAGAACGACGGCGGTTTTGGGTGCCACGGACCTGCCCTGCAGGTCCGTGCTTCCGCCTCAGTAAGAGCTATCTTGATTGCAGGTCCGTATTAGAAGTTCTTGAGGTGGGGTTCGGGGAGTCCTGCTATAAGCGGGATTACAAGAAGTTCCTCCCCGAGTTCCCGCTTTAAAGCTTCTTGCCTAGTGACCAGCGCAGGCGGAGCGAATTGCTCACAACCGATACGGAACTCAGCGCCATTGCTGCAGCCGCATACACCGGATTCAGGAGTATGCCGAAAAACGGATAGAGCACACCGGCTGCAATGGGAATTCCCAGTGAATTGTAGAAAAATGCCCAGAAGAGATTCTGTTTGATCACCTTCATGGTCTGCAACGACAGCCTGATAGCACTTGGAACCAACTGGAGATCGCTCTTGATCAGAGTAACATCTCCTGCTTCGATGGCTACGTCAGTGCCGGCGCCAATTGCGATTCCTATATCTGCAGCGGTTAATGCAGGAGCATCGTTGATGCCGTCTCCAACCATTGCCACCACTTGTCCGGTACCCTGAATGCGGCGTATCTCCTGAGCCTTTTCTCCCGGTAACACTTCCGCCAGGACTGTGTCGATTCCCACGGAAGATCCAATGGCTTCCGCTGTTTTCCTGTTGTCTCCGGTGATCATCGCGACCGTCAGTCCCATGTGTTTCAGGGATTCCACTGCTTCCCGAGCACCATCTCTGGGAACATCCTGCAATCCGAGCAGGCCTATTACTTTGTCCTCCTGGGCAACCAGCACGGTAGTCTTGCCCTGATCGCCAATCGTTTGTACCGAGTTCTCCAGGCCGTTCATGGAGATGGACTGCATTTCCATGAATCGCCTATTGCCAAGCAGCACAGGCCGATTCTCAAGTGATCCGCGCACCCCCAGGCCGGTTTCCGCCTGAAAATCCTGCAAAGGCAAAGCCTGCATTCCTTCGGACTTACCCCGATCCATGATGGCCTGAGCCAGAGGGTGTTCCGATACCGCCTCGATGGACAAGGCTATGCGCATGACTTCGTCCTGTCCAACGTCCTCTGCAGGGATAATATCCGTGACCACAGGTTCTCCACGAGTCAGAGTGCCGGTTTTATCGAACACCACGGTGGTGAGCTTGTATGCTTTTTCCAGACTTTCACCGCTTTTTATGAGTATTCCCTTTTCCGCTCCCAGACCCGTCCCCACCATGATAGCCGTGGGCGTTGCCAGTCCCATTGCACAGGGGCATGCGATAATCAGCACTGAGACGAAATTCAACATCGCTCGGCTGAATACCGAGTCCGGAACAAGAAAATACCATACGATAAACGTCACAATGGCTATGCTGAAGACCACGGGAACAAAAATCGACGCAACTTTATCGGCAAATCTCTGAATTGGGGGCTTGGACCCCTGAGCCTCTTCCACGAGGCGGATGATCTGAGCCAGGGCAGTTTCCGCTCCCACCTTGGTCGCTCGAAACGTGAAGCTGCCGGTCTTGTTGATGGTGGCTCCGAAGACCTCCGCGTCTTGCTCTTTCAAGACCGGAATGCTTTCACCCGTGAGCATGGATTCGTCCACGCTTGAAGAACCGGAAAGCACGATTCCATCAGTGGGGATGCGTTCACCGGGACGGACAACAATTACATCCCCCACCTGGACCAGTTCGACCGGGAGGTCTATTTCGGTATCGTCTCTGATAACCCTCGCAGTTTTGGGTTTCAGACCCATGAGCCTTTGAATGGCCTCAGACGTCTTGCCCTTCGCCCGGGCTTCGAGATAGCGGCCCAGAAGAATCAAGGTGACGATCATAGCGGCACCGTCAAAATACACCGGTGCAGGAATGCCTGCTGTCTCGAAAAATCGAGGAAAAAACGTCACCACCGAAGAATAGAGATATGCAGATAATGCACCTACGGAAACCAGGGTATTCATGTCCGAGGTCTTCTGCAAAGCCGCTTTGTAGGCTCCTATGATGAAACGGCTCCCAACCCAAAAGACCACGGGCGTTGTCATGATGAAACCGGCGATAAGCAACCAGTTGCTCGGAATCAATGAATGGAGGGAAGGAATCAGATGCGGAAATGCCGCAATGTGGATCAGAATACTGAGCACTGCGCCAACTGCAAGCTTGATCTTCAAATCCCGGAGCTCCTGCTTCCGAGCGGCCTCCAGCGGATCTTCAGATTGCTCGCCCACGACTCCAAGGAACTGGTACCCCGAGTCATCAAGGACTTTTCTCAGTTCGAATACGTCCGCTTTACCGGGTTCGTGCGTAACGACCGCTCTCGACGAGGCCAGATTCACATTGGCCTCCAAAACACCGGGAATACGTTTCAACGTGTTTTCCACACGCCGTACGCACGCGGCACAATGCATTCCACCAATGTTGATAGTGGTCCGTTCGGGCTTGTCTTCAGGTTGCGGAGAACTGACCGGTTCGTACCCGAGATCGCGGATTTTTGCTTCCAGATTTGCAGGTTTGACGATCTGGGGATCGTATTCCACCGTGGCCTTCTGAGCAGCCAAGTTGACGGAAGCCTCCGTGACACCCTGCAGATTGGTCAAACCGAGCTCAACGCGCCTCACGCATGCAGCGCAGCTCATGCCCAGAATTCTGATCGTGTATTTAGCCAACCGTAAAACCTTCCAATTCTATCTGTTTTTTTACCTGGTCGAGATCGACGGAATCGTCGCGGTTAAACGTAGCCTCACCTTTTTCCAGGTTCACATTCACGTCTTTTACACCACCGATACCATTGAGTGCTTTTGTTACAGCCATGACACAATGATTGCACGACATTCCTTGAATCTTTAACGTTGTCGACGTCATATTACCTCCGCGTCGGTGTTTCGGTCCAGGGTTGAAGTTTTGCGTTTCCAGCAGGCGAGCAACCCGTCTTTGCCAAAGATCATCTGCACCAGTTCCCAGCCTTGAACGCCATACTCATTCAGTATGCCTTCAAGCTTAGTTGGTTCGCCCAAGGGAATCTCTTCTATGGAACAAGCGCCCTCTTGAGAGCAAAAATACGCCATGCGAGATAGAGAATCTGTGGGATGTACGGTAATGCGATATTCAAAATTGACCATGACCGTCTCCTCCGTCCATGACACTGCAGAGCGCAAGAGCACCTGAAGAATGTTTGCGCAGCTATGTACTCACCATGTTCTCTAAATCCGTTTAACAAATCACACAAATATCGCTACGCCGATTAAGATTCTTCCAACAAAGTTTAATGCAGTGATACGAAAATTTCAATACGGCATACGATGAATCCCAAGATAAATCTGGGAACCACGATCTCTATGCATGCATTTAAGATGCGGGAATTCTTCTCCAAACCGAAGAATTTCACAGAGGTGTGTTGATGAAGAGGGATGTTCTCAAAGCTTTGCAAGCGCGCCCTTCGGACTGGCGGAGAAGAACGGATTCGGACATCTGGGAGGAGCAGCTTTCACAACCGGAGCAGGTAATTTCGATGCCACAGCTTCTGCAGGCCCAATCACGGAGATTCTCACCGGAGAGGTTCCGCATCGGACCATGTCCAGACCCTTTGCTGCGGCCAAAGAGAGATCGATCACCCTGTCGTCCACGAATGGGCCGCGATCGTTCACTCGGACCACAATCTCTTTATTATTGCTCAGATTCTTGACCTTAACGAGCGTATGCAGAGGCAGCACATTGTGAGCTGCCGTCATTTCGTACATATCGTAGACTTCGCCTGAAGAAGTCTTCTTGCCGTGAAATCCCGGGCCGTACCAGGACGCGATGCCATCCTGTTTGTAACCCGGACGGACTTCCTTGAGAGGATAATACGTCTTCCCCATGACGGTGTAAGATCCCTTGGAATTGGGATTTTTTTTGACCAGGGCCTGCTTACCGGCACACCCGGAGACACTGAGCATTAAAACAAGTATAAAAATGGTATATTGGCATATTTTCATGCTATATAACTTTGGAAAGAAATCTCAACATACCTTAATTGCATAGAGTTATAGCATACGAAGGTAGCGCGCGTCAACGGGGAAACTACGGTGGTCGTAAGGCTTGACGCATTCGGGCAACCAATTACAGGCTTTTGTCAGGAGAAGAGTGTGGTGACAACAGTGTCTTATCCGTTTTCCGTTCTCGTTTGAGCCGCAACGCGGACATAATCAAAAAATACCTTCAAGACTTTTGATCGTGTGCTAAACTTGCTTCAAGAGAATGGAACTTGGGGGTCTTTTTCGAATCTCTCTTTTCTCCTCAATAGAGGGATTCTGGCGAACACTGATCGGTAGTCTTCGGCAGTCTACGGGTTAGATTCCATGACCTTTTATGTTCTAATACGCAAATTCCTGGTTAACCGCAAAACAAGGCGGGTGCTTCTCACGCTAGGCTGCCTGTTCTTGATTCTGCTCTGTTCTATGGCCGGGATTTACTACCTGGAGCAAGAACAGAGTTTATCCCTATTCGACAGCTTCTGGTTAAGCGTAGTTACCATGACGACTGTGGGGTACGGGGATATTGCTCCCAGGACTCACGGCGGCCGAATATTCATGACCCTGGTGACCATGATTTGCGGCATAGGTGTTATGGCGTACCTGGTTTCCCTGATAGCCACCCGAGTGATCGAAAGAGAGTTCAAGACTATGAGCGGACTGGTAGATCTCGATTGTACAGGACATATTCTGATCATCAACTGTCCTAACGAAGAAAAAGTGCATGCAATAATTGACGAACTGCGCGTGGACAATCGATCGTACGAAGTGCCCATTGTATTGATTTCGGATGATTTTCCCGAATGCCCGGACCAGCTTTTTCGGCGTAAAAACTTCTTTTTCGTGAAGGGAAATCCTTTACTTCGTCGAATACTGGACAGGGCAAACGCCAGAGAAGCCTCACAGGTGGTGATTCTCGCACGTGACCCCAAAGACGGTCATTCCGATGGTTTGACGACTCAGGTGGCTCTGGCGCTGGAAAACATGCATCGAAGCATCGGTAAGAAGTTGTACATTGCGGCGGAAGCGGTGAACAGGGATTCCGTCGAACCGCTCCGAACTGCAGGTGTCGATGATGTGGTTTGCCTGGAGAATCTTGTCCCGCCAATTATCGTGCAATCCATCTTGGACCCCGGCATTCCTGAGGTGATCTCCCAACTCTCATCAAAGCTGAAGGAACATCATTTCTATGTTGGTGCGATTCCAAAGCACGCTCCGAAATTATACGGCGCTGTTCGCAAACGTCTGCAGCAAGGCGACGACTTGCGGGTAATTCCAGTCGGTATCCTGAGGGACGGTAAATCCATGGTCAACCCTCCCGATACCCTGGAGCTTACCGAAAACGACAGGCTGGTGTACATAGCCGATACGCGGCAATGGTTACAGGATCTTCTCGTTGATGACACGGAAGCAAATGTGGTTTGATAGATCGTGGCTGATACATGAACCGAACCTGCGTTCGTCGCTGACATGACCGACAAGGTCTGTGTAGGGGGAGACCTGCGTGTCTACCCGAATTTGGCTTTTCTCGAACGATGGTATTCGCTTTTCTCACTCCATCCTACACCGTGAGCCGGTAGCGGCCGGCCTCCGTGCCGGCCAGATTAAATTCATAAAAGTGAATCGGCATAAGATCGGCCCAGACTCACATCTTAGCCTACAAGGATTCATATCACCACATGTCGACCTGATACGGTATTTGCTATTCAGTGATCAGGGGGAATCTTGGCAAAAAGTTTCCCCCTGATTTCAAGGTGAGCATCGTACTAACTGCACTCCTTGACGCATGCCAAAGCAGCGTCGAAGTTCGGCGAATCTGCTATTTCTTTCACAATTTCGCAATATCGAACGATTCCTTGACTATCGACCACAAATACAGCTCGGGAGAGAAGTCTGAACTCTTTGATGAGCACTCCGTATGCCGTCCCGAAAGAGGCATTCTTGTGGTCTGAGAGAGTTATTACACGATCCACTCCGGCAGCACCGCACCATCTTGCCTGTGCAAACGGAAGGTCCATGCTTATGGTGAGAATCTCAACATTATCGCCGAGAGTGGCAGCTTCTTGATTGAACCTCCTGGTGGACATGTCGCAAACCGGTGTGTCAAGAGAGGGCACAGCGGAAATGATACATGTCTTACCCTTGAAGGATGAGAAATCTACCGGCTTCAAATCCGTTCCTGTGACGGTGAAATTCGGAGCCTGATATCCAACCTTGATTTCATCTCCCAGTAAAGTGACAGGGTTCCCCCTCATGGTCACAATGCCGCTTCGCTCGTTCATGTATAGAAATCCTTTCCTTTACTTTGTTCGATAGCGTCAATCCGGAAATCATACCAATTTGCATTCAAAATCCCCCCATTCCCCCCTTTATAAAGGGGGGTTAGACGGGATTTTCGTCCAACTTTGAAAGCAAATCGCCATCAGTATGCATCCTCGTCTTCGAGAATGGATGCTTCAGTCAGTTTATCTTTGAAAATGTAGTATCCCCATGCCTGGTAGGCAATGACTATAGGAACGAATATCAACGCTACAACCAGCATGATCTTGAGCGTCAAGGGGCTCGACGAAGAGTTGAACGCGTTCAAGCTGTACTCAGGATTCATGCTGGAAGGATACAGATTGGGATACAATCCCACGATGCAGAATAGTGTGGAAAGCACTATGGTAGCAGCGGAAGCCGCCCAGGCAGTCCACCATGTTGCATGTGCTATGTAGAGTCTGGTCGCAAGCAGGGCAACGACCGCACCCAGCGGGATCACGAAGAGCACGGGATTCGCCAGGTAATTATTGTACAACGGGGTGGCAAACCAGGTGTACACAAGAAAGATGACTGCCACCACCAGCCAGGCTACCCATAGTTTGGCTGCGGAAGAAGCCGCCCGCTCCAGCATTACTCCTTCAGACTTGATCGCCAGCCAGATAGCTCCATGTACGCAAAACATAATCACAAAGAGCGCTCCGCCCACAAGTCCGTACGGGTTGAGCAACATCAGCAGGTTTCCGTGATATACACCATCTTGATCGAAAGGAATTCCCTGAAAAATATTGGCAAATGCCACACCCAGCAAAAGAGCAGGCACAAAGCTGCCGATGAACTGGCAGGTATCCCACAACTTGCGCCACGAATTGCCTTCGAACTTCCCGCGGAATTCAAATGAGACTGCCCGGATGATCAACCCGAACAGGAGAAGTAAGAGCGGACTGTACAAAGTGCTGAACATCACTGCATATGTCGTGGGAAATGCAGCAAATGTAACACCGCCCGCAGTAATGAGCCAAACTTCATTGCCGTCCCAAAAGGGACCCATTGCGTTATAGACAATGCGGTTTTCAATGTCGGTACGGGCAATAAAAGGCCTGAGAGTGGCCAATCCCAGATCGTACCCGTCCGTCATGAAATAAATGGCCCAGAGCAATCCCCACAGAAAAAACCATATAGTTTCCAACATGGCTCAACCTCCAATTTGCATCATGCAAGCCCGGGCGCTTCAGGGCCTTTCTTGGCGATCTTGATCATGATAACGAACGCTGCCAATCCCAGGAGCGAGTACAAGACAACAAACGCAGCAAGAGATATTGCAACCTGACTGGTAGCCAGAGTAGATACGGCATTACTCGTCTTCATCACACCATACACAATCCAGGGTTGGCGGCCGACTTCCGTCACCATCCAGCCAAGCTGCGACGCAATGAACGGTAAGGGAACCGACCACATCATTATCAGCAAATACAGCGGACTGGATTGCAGTCTATCCCGTAGCACCCAACCAATAAGAGAAAGGGCAATGAAGAGAAAGCCGAGCCCGACCATGAGCCTGAAGGAAACAAACACAAGCGTCACAGGAGGTCTCTCCTCCTTCGGCCATTCCTTAAGACCCTTGAACTCTGCATTCCAATCACCGAAAACCAGCCAGCTCATAAACTTCGGTATCTGTATCGCTTCGACATAGTTGCGCTCGTTTTTCTCATCAGGTATCACCATCATGGAAAAAGGCACTGCACGTTGCGTTTCCCATTGTGCTTCCATAGCAGCGACTTTGATCGGCTGCTTTGCGGCTACTTCTTTTCCATGAAGATCTCCGATAGCGACTACGCCCAGGGAAAATATCAGGCCGAACAACATGGCCAATTTGAAGGATTTGGTGAAGAAGGACGTGTGACTATTCCTCAGCAAATGATATGCACTGACCCCCATCACGAAAAATGCTCCAACAAGGTACCCCGCCATAACAGTATGGAGAAACGTGAAAATCGCGAAGGGCTGGCTCATAACCGCCCAGAAGTCGGTCAGTTCGGCACGTCCCCCTTGAATAACGTATCCCACAGGGTGCTGCATCCATGCATTGGCTGCAAGAATCCAGTAGGCAGATGCAGAAGAAGCAATCGCTACAAGCCAAATGCACAATGCATGAACTTTCGGGCTCAATTTTTTCCAACCGAAAAGCCATATTGCTATGAATGTGGATTCAAGGAAGAAAGAGGTAGTCGCTTCTATGGCGAGGAGCGACCCGAAAATGTCTCCCACGTATTTGGAATACCCGGACCAGTTGGTCCCGAACTGAAATTCCAGGGTTATTCCCGTCACTACGCCCACGCCAAAATTAACAAGAAATATCTTCCCCCAGAATTTCGCCATGTTTTTGTATTCTTCATCACCGGTCCGCACATAGATGGTTTCCATGACTGCAATCAGCAGGGCCAAACCAAGACTCAGCGGAACGAAGATGAAGTGGAACATTGTGGCAGCAGCGAACTGCAAACGCGATAACATAAGAACATCCATGCCCAATTCTCCTGTTGTCTGCTGTTAATGTGTTCTCAGCCAAACAATACTACGATCCCTCTGTGAATTCGAAAAACTGTCAGAAATTCAGGTTTGTGAAGTTGACAACAGCGACAAACTACGTCTTGCCCGCTCCCCCACGGAATGCGTGAAAAAACGGTCATCCAGATACACCCGGAATTCCGAAGGGTCTTCCGCCAATAAACGAAGAGCGTGCACACACTCTCTCGCCCGAAGCAAACCGGCAGCCCACGCAGCACAGCCTTTGATTATAGGATCGTTCGATTCCATGTACAAGCAGAGATGATTTCCCGCTTCGAGGATGGTGTCCGGTCTGACGAGGGAGAGTCTCACCGTTCCCCAGAGCAACCCCCTTTGTAGGGCTTCGTACTCGAGGAAATTTCCGCTCGGATTCAGATAAGATACAAAAACTCGGTTGTACTCGCCCGCGAGACCGTCATGTTGGGCCATAATCTCTGCCATTGTTTCCGGCGCTCCCCACCCGATCCCGCCGGATTCGTCATTGAGACTCCACATGAGTCGGCGCATTATCACCCTGCAGAATTCCCTGTCGGTTTCTGCCAATTGTGCAATGACCGCACCCATTGCGGTTATTGCCCGCCATCTCACTCTTTCGTCCGAATGCATGAGGAAAGCAAAAAGGGAATTGGTGACCTGCTTGAGTTGAAGCTGCAAGAGTTCGCCCAAGCTCGCGACAAAATCGTCAGCCTGAAGCTTTTCCAGGACAATTTTCTTCAGTCTTCTGAGACCGGGTGCACTGTCTTCCACGATTTCCCTTCCTCTGTATTCGTTCGGTTGGACAAAAGCACTTGTTGTTCGATTCGTCCTGCCAAGAGCTGTGATGAGCCAATCAAAGCAATCAGAGGATAGCTCGTCATGGGGGGACGAATCAGCCCGCTTTCACTTCCTCGTTTATGGCAACTGCGATCTGTCTACCGAGGTCGACACATTTCTTCAGATCTTCGTGCCGTGGGACAAACTGCAGACTCACGCCCGGATGAGCGATCTTCATCTTCATGTCTTCCAAGGCCGCATTCAGCAGTTTCACCGATTCCCCGCTCCAGCCGTAAGAGCCGAAGGCGGCTCCTATCTTGCTGGCGGGTCTCAACCCCTTCATATAACAGACCATATCAGCCATCTTTGGCAGCATGCCGTTGTTGAGTGTAGACGATCCCAGAATAACCGCTTTTGCGTCCAAGACTTCGGTCATCACGTCACTGCGATGATTGCAGCGTAGATCCAGAAGCTGGGTATGTATGCCACTCTCCACCAGACCGTCGGTAATCGCTTTGGCCATGGTCTGGGTGCTGTTCCACATACTGTCATATATGACAAGCGCCTTGCGTTTTGGGATCTGTTTGCTCCACACATCATATGCCTGCACTATCTGGAGCGGGTCTTTCCGCCAGATCAGGCCATGATCCGGAGCAATCATGTCCAGTTTCAGTCCCAATTTCCCCACATCGGCGATGAGCTTCTGAATGAGCCCGCTGTACGGCAGCAAAATATTTGCATAATACTTTGTGGCATGAGCCATGAGCTCGCCTGTATCGACTTCATCGTTGAATCGCTCGCTTGTAGCCCAATGCTGACCGAAGGCATCGCTGCTGATGAGCAGAGCATCTTCTTTCAGGTAGGAAAACATGCTATCCGGCCAGTGAAGCATGCGTGTTTCGATGAACTGCACCGTCCGTTTGCCCAGACTGATTTCCTGGCCGGTTGACACTACTTCATACGGCCAGTCTTCTTTATGATAATGGTCCAGGAGTGCTTTCTTGCCTCTCGCTGAACAGAAGATCTTCTCCGGTTTGATAAGGTCGACCATTTCCACAACAGAACCCGAATGGTCGGGTTCCACATGATTGATCACGAGATAATCGATTTTGCTCGGGTCGATTACTTTGTAAATGCAATGCAGCAAATCGTTCTTGAAAGAACCTTTAACCGTGTCGAACAGCGTTACTTTGTCGTCGATGGCAAGATAGGCATTGTATGTCGTGCCTTTCTTGGTTGAATATCCATGAAAATCGCGGACATTCCAATCGACGGCACCAACCCAATGAATTCCGGGTTTGATTTCGATGTTGATTCGCAATTCCAATCCTCCGTCGTGTTATACAAGATCAAATAGGTTGGACGGTTATAGCAGTTGACAAAATTTCTGACCTTTTGAACACCTTACCCTTTATAAGAAACGATAGGGTCCGGCATCCCTGCCGAGCCGAACTGGTCGATTTGTCCTGGAAAATGTGCCGGCACGGAGGCCGGCACCCACCAATTTTCGAGAAGCGCTTTTCGCAATCGGACAAAAATTCTGACATTTGCTATATAATCCCGTCTTCAGTTGTCGGTACGCATTCGCCGTTTTCATCTTTTTTTACCGAGACACAGAACAAAGAAATCTGTTGCATCCTCCAGCAGTTCCGGATAGATACCCGTAGAGGAGAGGCCTGCCGGGAACCCCGGCAGCTTTACTGTGCTTTCAAGACTATTCCGGTGAAAAACTGTCTTTGTCGGCTCCGCACACAGGGCAAACCCATTCAGCGGGGAGATCGGCAAATTCAGTACCGGCAGCTACTCCATTATCCGGATCTCCTTCTGCTGGATCGTACACATAACCACATACTTGACATACGTACTTCATGTTTCCTGCCTTTCTCATATGAATTCAAATCAGGGAGAGTCCCATAAGCGCTGACTTAGCGTGTTTTTGGTCGTTTGTTCCGGAGGAACAACTGACAATAGGCCGGCGATTCATCGCCGGTTAAGAAAAACCTAATGATTTTCAAGTCCCGGAGGGACGGCTGATACACAAATTCCCGGCAATGAATTACCGGGCTATTTTCTTTAGTCCCTGCGGGACAAAGAATTGCAGAAAAGTTAGAACCTATGAGGATGAATCCCCTCTGAAATTGCCTTATCTCAGGCAATTGAATCGATCTAATCTCGATCTGCTCGTCTACCGGAACTGACTGCTGTCACTCCCAAGTCGAATGCCTGTTTGAGATACTCAGGAAAATTGTTGATATCACCTTTTTTTTCAACAGATCTGACAAACAGGCCTCCTTCATAACTCATGTCAAGAGCGTCGTAGAAGTATTTGGCCACAAGCTGGATGCCCTCAAAGAGGTTTGCTCCTTTGGTCGCACCGACGGCAATGAGATATCCTCTACCACTTGCATATTTCTTGTGGTCTTCGGGTTTTTTCTCGAGCATCCGCCTGCACCAGAGAGCCTGGGACCGGTCGATGACAGCTTTCGCCTGGGCAGTGGGCCCATAAAAGAAGATCGGCGTGCTGAGAAAAATCACATCCGCTTCCACCAGCTTGGGGTAGATCGATTGCATATCGTCATCCACCACGCATTCACCGGTCTCGTCACATCCGCCGCATTCAAGGCACCCCGATACAGTCACGTCGCTGCAATAGACAGTGGATACGTCCGCTCCGGCAGATTCGGCTCCTTTGAGAGCTTCATCCAGCAGAATATCGCTATTACCACATTTACGCGGGCTACCGTAAATTCCGAGAACTTTCATTTCCTGTTACTCGATGGAGACTGAAGCAAGTCGCCATGGAACTTGCCAAGATTAAACAATGCGAAAAGCTGCTATTCAGAATGTCAGTATCTCGTGCCCTGCACTCTTGTACCGAGCCATACTCGGATGACCGGACATTTCATCGGAAATCGGAAGCCCCTGAGCCTCAACATCCTTGAGCACCCCCATTTTGGATGAACAAGCCCTGCACACGGCATCGACAAGGCCAAGTTCTTTTACTTTGGAATAAAGATTGAAGAGAGGGTTGCCTTGCTGAGCCAGCTCAGGGACCAGCTTTGTCGCTTCACCTTCCAGGACGATCTTCACATCATATTCCTTCGCGTGCATGTCTAAAGCATTCAGGAGAACATGCACAAAACAGACGGGGTCGCCTCTAAAAGCAAACAGCGCGATCTTGTTCACAGAAATCTCCTTTATCATTACGAACCGAGAGAAGATGACTCCGGCCTTCCCGCGGCATGAGTCTTATAGCAGGTGACATAATTTCTGACCTTTTGAACACACAGTGTTTTCAATGATCGGTAGGGGCCCGGCGTCCCTGCAGGCCCGAACCGGTTGATTTGCATTTGAAAAATGTGTCGGCACGGAGGCACGGCACCTGCCAATTGCCGAGAAATGCTTTTCGCAATTGGACACTGTTTATATACTTGTTTTATAACGTTTTCGCGTTTACGTCCTGCCAAAACACTATTTCGATCCGAGTCGTGGATCCTGGCCGCTCATTCCGCATTCCGGGATATAACAGGTCACGTTAAGGAATTCGCATTTAGTGCGGCACGAAGGGCACGTTTCCGGAGGATTTGCGGTTGCATCGGTGTCGAAGGTGTAGCCGCAATTCGAACATTTCCAGGTATTCTTGTCCATGATTCACCTCTGTTTAGGTTTTTGTCGAGGCTGTTCAGCCCCTTCGGTGGCACCCGGTTTCATGAGAAACTTCATGTAATCCAGCATATCTTGAATGTTTTTGGATAAGCTCCACCGACCGCCGTCGAAGACACCGTAATCCGCGCCAAGCATTGCAGATGACAGTCGCACTGAATTGGCATGAAATAACCATTGCTCGATCCACTTTTTTTCAATCGCTTCATCGAACAGATTGCTGTTGTCTGCAAGCTTTTTATCCCAGGCCGTTCTCATGATTTCGGTGGCCGAGAGGACCATTGCATCAGAAGTCTTGCGGGAATTCTGGAATAGATCCCAGTGGCCGTCCACCCAATCCGTTGTGTGACAAGATTTGCAGACCTCCTGCATCGTCTTCTGCCGGGCGGCAATTTCCTCGTCATTGATGAGATATTCCTTCGCCGACTCTCCCGTGAGCGTCGTGGGAAGAGGAAGTCCGTTTTTGTTCTTAATAATTGAAGTGTCCGGAGATTTCGGATGAGCATGAGAGTAGATCAATCCGAATAACCTCCAGGGAATACGGTCATTCATGCGGTGAGTTCTTTTCGCTATCACGTCGCCATCCGGCGATGTCAAAAGACTCGCGTGACAGGTCGCACACGTTGGCGCAGTGAAATCTTCCCCCACTCGCCACGGCACGCTCTTGAAATTCCATTCCTTTGCAAGAGCTGAATAGAGCGCGCCATGCTTGCTCACCGAATACACTTTGTATGCAGGGACATCCGGACCCTTATGGCATTGAGCGCACGTACCGGGACTTCTTGCAATCTCAATTGCGAACTGATGGCGGTTGTGGCATGCGGAACAGGAACCTTTGGATCCGTCAGGGTTAATTCTTCCAACGCCCTGATTGGGCCAGCCTGTGAGCACGGGGAAATCAAACGTACCCTGGTCGGTCTCGCGGGTCTGCAATCCTTTCACTTGAACTTCTGTTCCGTGACACTGCAAACAGGAATCGTCCTGAGATTTTTGATCCGGAGCGATCAACGTCGATTTAAGGCCGTGAACTGACTGCAATCCGTTGACTGCATTCATCAAACTGGAAAAAACAGAGTTTTTCGTGAGATTTCCCCATGCGTGAGACATGAGATTCTGATCGAATTGTTGCGACTCCTCAGCATGACACACAGCGCAGTCATTGGGCGTGACCGTCAAGTGCACTTTCTTATCGTTATGATCGAATGTGTCCTTGTGAGCGGCAGGGTTCAAGCTGTGACATTCCGCACAGCCCACTGCTACTCCTGCAAGCTGTTCAGGGATGTTCGGCGAAGAAACGCGTCTTTCCAGTTCAGGTTTTTTTCTCGCCGCGGCTGGGGTGGTCTTTGCGTGCAGGCTCTTTTTCCAATCCGCTATCATTGCCGGTGCAAACGTCGCGTGGCAATCAATGCACTCCTGGGTGGCCTCGCTCACAGGCGCTTCGCTCGCCGAAATGGGGCACGAAAAGGCAATTAGGATCAAAGCGAAGACAGCTGTCGCAGATTGCGGAGCAAAGATACGATTCGTGTCTAACCGGTTTATCGGCATCGTACATACTCCTCACATGCACCGAATTCGTGTGCGTCCATAAGCTTGCCTCATTTCGGCAGCTTCGACAGTTCACGGACAAGATCTTCCAGTCGTGGCATCTTATTGATATCGTGAACATCGATGTAACGAATTATCCCGGTCTTATCTATGACGAAAAGCGCTCGTTCCGATGTCCCGTCCGACCTCAGAATCCCGTAGCTCTTAGCAACAGCGCCGTGAGGCCAAAAATCCGAAAGGACAGGGAACCACAGGTTGCCCATTTGACCGCACCAGGCGCTAAGCGTCGGAATGTTGTCCACGGAAATTCCCAACAAGACAGCATTTGCCTCCAGAAAAAAATCCTTGGCAAGATTGTACCCGGGCCATTGCTGGGAGCAAACCGGTGTCCAGGCTGCGGGAACGAAGGACAGCACCACATTGTTCTTTCCCAAAAACTGATTCAGTGAAACTTTGTCCCCACTAAGGCTCGGCAGGGTGAAATCCGGTGCACGATCCCCTACCTTGAGGGTCAGGTCACTGTCTCGCGGCTTCAACTCACCTGGACGATACAGTAAGGCACCAGAGACTTCAGCCCACGTGTGTCCGCAATAAAGAAGCATGAGGAATAGAATCCCGACTGTCGTTTTTCCTGTGACCCGCATCAAACCTGCACCTATTTGAGATTCAACCCTTCCAGGATTTCCTTGAGAAAAGATTCGGCGTTCTTACTCTCACCTACATGGACTTTATGCACTTCCAAACGTTTATCGGTTTTTTTCAGTGCGATAAAGGTCGGGGTCCTGATTGGTTCGGAGACCATTTTTTGTAGAGCAGAATCTTCGTCCGGGAACAGAGGAAATTTGATATCGTACTTCTTCCTGAAAACGTCAACCTCGAAAGGGGTATTTCCTGTTCCAATGCCGATGAGTCTTACCTTCTTGCTCAAAACAGGGTCTTGCTGAAGGATCTTATAAATCTCGTTCACCGTGGGGGCATCCGCTTGGCAATACGGGCAGTACATGCTGAAGATTTCCACGAGAAGCACTTGGGCAGGAATTTCCGTCAGCTTGAACGTGCCCGACCGGGAAGTGCCGAGATAGTTCTGACACTCCGGGTCCGAGGGGACCGTGAATTCCATTCCGCCAAGCGCTTTGGAATCTAAAGACGTACGAGCCGCATGTCCTTCGAAGGGAAGGAGCAACATCAGTAAAAAAAGAGCCAAAACGGATTTCATGTGAACAACCTTCGGATCAAGCTTGTCCCGGAAAGCTGAGAGCCTTAAATGCTTTTTTCGATGCTCCACAAATGGGACACTTCCAATCATCGGGAAGATCCTCGAAAGCGGTGCCTTTGGCTATTTTGCCCTTACGATCGCCTTTTTCCGGATTGTAGATATAGCCACAGTTAGGTGTTTGACATTGATACACAGTCTTTTCCCCAAACAAATTGTTTCGCTAACGACTGCCGGGAAAATCCCGACAATCGTTTTCTTTGATTGTTACGCTTTCCACAACCCGTGAAGATTACAGTACTCTCGAGCAGTCCATTCTCCCTGGACGGGGAAGACGGCTTCCGGAGCTTCTCCGGGCTTCAAGAACTTGCGATACGTTTGGCCGTCTGCAACGATCTCGATCCACTCTATATAATGTTTTTCTTCCATCGGATGCGCAACACTGCCTACTTTGACCTGGAGTCCGCCGGCCACAGCTTCCTTCACAGGTACGTGTTTCTCTTTTGCGGCATCCACCGTATTTTCGACAAACAGTTTCATAGGTTGTCCGCAACAGACCAGCTCACCTGCGCCGGTATGCACCATTTCGACAATGTTTCCACAAACGTCACATTTGTAGATCTGGAGCAACTCAGTCATCAAATACCTCCTCAATTCACCAGTTTTCTGCAAGGATCTCATAATAACCCCGCGGATGGTTACAAGCAGGGCATGGATCTGGAGCCTCAAGACCCTCATGAAGGTACCCGCAGTTTATGCAGCGCCAGACCACGGGCGAATCCTTTTTGAAGACCTTGCCGTTTTTCAGATTACGAAGCAGATCCAAATAGCGCTTCTCGTGCTGTTTTTCTGAGATCGCCACTGCTTCGAAAACTTTGGCTATTTCATCAAAGCCTTCTTTGTATGCGATTTTGGCAAAGCCGGGGTACAAGTCACTCCATTCATAATTTTCACCGGCAGCGGCAGCCTGCAAATTCTCCTGAGTTGAAGCTATTATTCCTGCAGGAAAGGCTGATTGTACCATCAGCTCGCCACCCTCCAAATACTTAAAAAAACGCTTTGCGTGCTCTTTTTCCTGATTCGCGGTTTCTTCAAAAATCTGTGAAATTTGAATCAGCTCCTCTTTTCGCGCCTTGGAGGAAAAATATGTGTACCTGTTGCGTGCTTGAGATTCTCCGGCGAACGCTGCCAGAAGATTCTTCTCCGTTTCCGATCCCTTCATGTTCGGCATAAATTCTCCTTTCATAGAATTTTCATAAATTCGTACGTAAACCTGGCCAACTACAGTATGCCTTCATTGTGGCATATAGTTTATTGAATGCTAGTGATTGTTGCCCAAATAATCTTTGCTGTTATTCTTTAGGACACCGTTCATATTAAACTGGCATTTTGGACAGAACCCCATGAATTCAAGCCTGTGCCACACAATTCGATAATCGCTCACGCCGTCGAGCGCGCTGTCTATTAAAGAGATGGGTTCGATTGCAACATCGTCAACCCGGCCACACCCGAGGCATCGCACATGATAGTGGTTTTCTGTTTTTCCATCGAAACGCTTTTGTGTGCCGGCCATTTCAAGCTTCAGGATCATACCGGTTTCAGACAAGATTTCTAAATTCCGATAGACAGTTCCCAAACTGATCCGCGGCAATCGCCTGCGAACTATTTCGTAAACCTCGTTCGCTGTTGGATGCGTACGGAGTTTTCTGAGTTCCTCCAGGATGATTCTGCGCTGTTCAGTCATTCGGAGAACAGAGGTCACCGTATCGAAGCTCCTGTTTGGTAATAGTAACTATTCTCATTAAGATATACCCCCCTTCTTTGTTCCTTGTCAAGAACTTTGTACGAGACAATCATCAAGGAATTGTGAGTTTGCGATGCGCAGCTTCTGGACAGGGCTTCATTCAGGCAAATTTCCTACATCCCGCGCAACTATTCAGTAATGAGCGGGCACGACCTGGAAGGGCGGCCCGATAGTAGCCACGGGCGTCAGAGGCTGTCTCGAAATCGAAATCTATCCCAAATCGTGGCACGTATTTCTCATCATTTTCCCGGCGTGGTTGTAGGGGCGGACCTGCGTGTCCGCCCAAATGAGGGCAGACACATAGGTCTGCTCCTGCGCGGATGGGGTGTCGTGGCACGATTTTGGTACATTCCAGAATTTTGAGACAGTTTCTTTCTGACGGTCCATTCCATTGATATCACTGATTATATGGAAGACGTGCCGGCACGGAGGCACGGCACCCACCAACATTCTTAATCTTCAATCGGACATTAATTTCGGCAATTCCTAGAGTCGAACGAGAGAATGCCGTTCCCCCCCGTAAACATATGGCACGCTTTTCTTCAAATGAGTGCGGTTTTGGGTGCCACGGACCTGCCCTGCAGGTCTGTGCTGTCGCCTTAATGAGAACTATCTCGATCTCAGGTCCGTATCAATCTCACATCATGAATCCGCGAAAAGCGAGATAAACCGGAAGTTCACTGAATCGAAGAGTCCCTGATCCGTAATCTTTATCTCAGGGATTGGTGTGAGCGCCATGAACGATAAGGTTGCGAAAGGATTGTGGAGAGTACACCCCAATCCTTTGACCGAATGGACGAGAGATTCCAATTCGGAGCGAACAGTATCGATGTCCTCGTCGGACATCAAACCTGCAATAGGGAGCGGCAAGCGCGCTACGATGTTGCCATTCTTCACGGTAGTCATTCCCCCGCCCATTGCCACTGCTTCGCGTGCGGCAAGCATCATATCCTCATCCGAAGCCCCCACGACTATAATATTGTGGGAATCGTGCGCGACCGTGCTCGAGATGGCTCCGCATTCCAGCCCGAATCCGCGGATCAAGCCTACAGAGAACGCTCCTGTGCCTTTGTGACGTTCAATCACGGCAACCTTGAGGATGTCCCTCGATGTATCTGCGACCACTTTCCCGTTCATGATTGGCGCGGGTTCCACAACACGGCGAGTCACAATTTGATCGGGCACTACTTCAATAATGTTCACCGAGCTGCCTCGAGCTTCGATGGAGAAGTCTTGCACGCTGTTCCAGTCAACTTTCACTGTCGGAGCGAGTTGGACCCGTTCCAGAGCCATGGGAGATTCTATGATTCCGCCATCTTGCGCAACCAACTTTCCGGAATGATACACCTGAAGAACTTTGAAATCGGTCAAGTCTTTCAGAATCAGCAGATCGGCCGTGTAACCGGGGGCGACCGCGCCGAGTCCTTTCAAACGGAAGTATGAGGCAGGATTCAAACTCGCCATTTGGATTGCCCGCACAGGGTCCAGGCCTTTTCCAACAGCAGTTCGGACAAGATTATTGAGATGTCCCTTTTCCATGATGTCTTCCGGATCGAGATCGTCTGTGACAAAGAAACAGTTTCGTGAATTTAGATTATTCACCAGCGGAAGCAAGGAATCCAAATTCTTTGCCGCGGATCCCTCTCTGATCATAATGTGTATGCCCATGCGCAGTTTTTCCCGGGCTTCTTCCACAGTGGTGCATTCATGATCGGAACCGATTCCTGCAGCGACATACGCGGCTAGCCCTTTTCCGGAAAGTCCCGGAGCATGTCCGTCCAGGACTTTGTCACGAAATACCTCAATTTTCTTCAAGATTTCAGGATCGGCCGCAATCAATCCCGGGAAGTTCATCATTTCAGCCAAACCGAGAATTCTCGGATGATCTCTGAAAGGTTCCATATCCGAATGGAGCAATTCAGCTCCGGAGGTTTCAAAAGGAGTTGCCGGCACACAGGACGGAAACATCACAAAGACCCTTAAAGGCAGTCCTTCGCTGGAATCCAAAATGTACCTGATTCCTGCAACTCCGAGGACGTTCGCGATTTCATGGGGATCGGCAACCACGGTGGTAGTCCCCCAAGGCAGCACGTTTCGGGCAAATTCGGGAATCGCGAGCATACTGGATTCAAGGTGAAGATGACCGTCAATGAATCCCGGACAAATATATTTGCCGTCAAGATCCACTGTCTCTTTGGCAGTATAGTCTCCAAAACCCACCACGAGCCCGTCTTTTATCGCGACGGACGCTGGATGAATTTCACCGGAAAAGACATTCACGAGCTTACCGTTTTTCAAGAGAAGGTCTGCCGGCTCATTTCCCAATGCAGCGGCAATCCTATCGGCGGTATTCATAAGGTGCTCCTTGTGTTCGGCATGGCAGTCTTATACGAGAGCCGTGTCTATGGCATTTCGACACCCACAGGTTTCGAAATCTATGCGGTGGATGGCTTTGAAGAAGAGTTTCTTCACGTTTTCCACATTCTTGCTCATGGTCTCGGCAATCATCTCCCACGTAACCGGTTCTTCACTGTGGTGCCAGCAATCGTAATCCGTGCTCATGGCGGCGACGGCGTAACAGATGCCTGCTTCTCGTGCGAGAACTGCTTCAGGCACGGTAGACATATTGATAATGTCGCCACCCCACAGGCGAAACATTTTACTTTCCGCCCGGGTTGAGAACCTTGGGCCTTCTATCGTAACGACCGTGCCCTGAGGATGATGACGAACACCTTCCTCCTGAGCCGTTTGTATGAGAATTTCCCTCAGTTTTTCGCAGAAGGGTTCGGCCATGGAGATATGAGCAACCTGGTCTCCCTCGAAAAAGGTGCTCTTCCGTGATGTGGTGCGATCGATGAACTGATCGGGAAATACCAGATGCCCGGGTTCGATCTCTTCACGGAGCGACCCGCAGGCAGTGGTAGCGATGACATGAGTAACGCCGAATTCTTTCAATGCCCATATATTTGCCCTATAATTCACGGCAGACGGCATGATACGATGTCCGCGCCCATGCCTGAGCAGGATGACTACTTCCGTGTCGCTGACTTTGCCGACTATGAGATCGTGGGAAACGGAACCGAAGGGGGTCCCTTTCTTCAGCAGTTTGACATCAGAGAGAAAATCAGGGTCGTCAAATCCCGATCCTCCGATCATACCGATTCTGATCACGTGCACCTCCTTGGTGACCGAATGATGACAAATGATTGTAAAGCGGGATCAACAGCCGTGTCAAAGACAAAGCTCTTTGAGGAAACTTTTGAAGTACAGGCGTACTTTGATAGATAACCGCAGATAAGCCGTTAGACGAGGACTTTTGTGTTGACATTCCCTAATGTTGTCAACTAGATTGCCAATTACTGACGGAGACTTGGGTCAGAGTTCTCCAGTATGGGTGAGGCTACTTCTGGCTAAAATATCTTTCATTGGGAAAATGTTGTGTACAGTCTTCCTTTCAGGGATGTTGCTGTCCCTGGCGAGCCTGACCTATGCCCAAACTCAGCCTAGGAGTGAAGCCGTCTTCATTGGCATCAAAAAGACCGATCGTGTGGGACGCCACGATGCCCAACCGGATGGAACTCCGGACGCAGTATTCACCTTGAACCTCAAGCCTACTCGGGGAGAACCGAATATTGCGGAAATAGAAATACGAACGCTTGCGGGCCCTTCCGGGTTGTGGAGTTCCGGACGACCGGGCACTGAGGTGGGGTATCTCGGAATTGCCAGGGCAAAGAATCCTTCAGAGCTGCTGAACCCTCGTCGTGAAGCACTGAAAATCGATCCGGTCGAAGATTCTTCTTTGCTGCTCTTCTTGACGGATGATGGACAGTTTCAGAACAAAAGTCGCCGCTACCAAATGAGAATAATCCACTCTGACGGGACTGCTATCACTCTCCCGGTGAAAATTCAAATCACCTCCGCGGAAGATGCTCCCGCACCGCAAGATGCGTATCCTGTTCGAATGACCGCAGTCTTGAAAGGCATATCGAACTATGATGCTGTGAGTCCTGAGAAGAATATCGCAAGTGATGACAAGGCAGACGGACTATTTGTTTTGAGAGTCGAAGCGACTGACAAGACTATAACCGGAATCGAGATTCGCAATGTGGACGGAACGCCTTCCGTCTGGGACACAATTCCCGGTACTCGGAACGGCGCGATTGGAGTGGCTATCACTTCTGAACCGGTGAAGCTGCTGAACAATCGTGATGGCACAGTATCCATTCCTGTGCAGAAGCAGCCGCTTGAACTCAATTTGTACGTGGCCGATAACGGCAGTATAGCGGCAGGAAAGACAAATTACCGGGTGTCTGTGACATTTGCAGACGGGGGGCTGTCGTGGTGTCCCGTGCAAAAAAGTGCTGCGGGTCAGGAAGAACCTAAACCCGCTCCTGAAGCGGTGCCATCCAAGAATGTGAATTTTATGGCTACATTGTTGGGTTTTGTCACTACCGATGCTGTGGGTCAGTACCCCGGGATTAAGCCCGACGGAGTGGCGGACGCGGTATTTGGGCTTGATATCGAAACAACTCCCAAGAGTGAAATCATCGGAATTGAAATCCAGTCGGTGGACGGTCCGACCAGGCGATGGAGCACATATCCCGTTCCAGGTGCCTGGGGCATGGGAGTAGCCTATCAGTCCGCCCAGTCGACGCTCCTGAACAAACCCGATGGAGGCATCCGCATCCCTCTGGAGCGAAGGGCGCAATTTTTTGTGTACGCGGCCGATCCGGGCGATTTAGCAACGTCCAACCAGCAGCTTCTCATGATCGTTCACCTGGAAGACGGTTCCTCCTATCAGCAACTGATTCGACGACCCATTGGAACGACGCCGTCCGTTGTTCCCGGAACTGAGGACCCATACAGAGTGAAGGGTGCTATTAACTGCGAATTCAGAGGATTCCTGTACGATCTCGTGAGCGCATCTGCCAAACCGGGAAAAGACGGATATCTGGATGGATTGTTCATCCTCAAGATACAGGCTGACGAACAGAAAATAGCCAAAGTTGATATCAGTGGTCCGGACAAAGTAGTACGTTGGTCGAGCGATCCGAAACCTCCTGTCATGTATCTCGGGGTCGCTATTTACCCGAAGTTCCGTGAGTGCATTAATAAGAAACCGGGGAGTCTCAACCTGGAGCTTGCAGGCAGAAAAACCTTGTACTTGTATGCAGCAGATAACGGCATGCTGTCAGATCCCAAAGCTAACCTCTTCGTTACCGTGTGGTTCACCGATAAGACCAGCCTGTCCGGCGAGATAATCAAATAATTTTGACAAAGTTTCTTCAGGTTGGGGTTGAATTTGCAGGCATTTCAGCTCTTTCGCTAGATGGCCAAGAGGGCTTATACTGATTAGCTTTTCTTTGCATAATCTGGGAGGCTGGAGGGTATCCTTCACCCCGGACGACGCAAAGCCGTCTAATCACTCCGCTCAGGACACCACACCCCTCGCAATATCACGATCCGGGCCGCACAAACGGAATATTCCGCCTTCTGTCCTGCCTAATCCGCTGCCTGGTCTTTTGACATTACCTGAAAGGTGTTGAACAGTTCCGTTCCGGAGAGTTGTACTCCGATAGTCTCCAGACGCGGCTCAGGAGTCCGCTCACCGTTGGTCTCTTCTTTTTTCCGCCAGGGAAAGGTTGCGGGATTCAAGACCAACGGCCGACCGCTCTTCCTGTTTCGATCCGCAGGGCAGGTCTTGATCAGAAACTCGGGGTTGCCGTTCAGCGCCTTAAGCACGTCTTCCAGAGCCATTGCATAAGCATTCAAGGTAAGTTGGTACACGTCTTTCCAGGTGGGCGGATCAAGTGGATCTGCCTGGTTACGATACCATCGGGGACCGTTGATGAGAGATTTTTCTATAAGCTTCTTCAGACCACGAATCGAGACTTTCTTGCCGACCATAGAATCCCCCTCACGATAGTTGCTTCATTAATAATGTTCTTAAGGACAAGAATCAATTACTTTACTACCTTGAGCATCTGTTTAAATTTGTCGCCATCTGCGACTTTCAGGAGCTCAAAGAGAGCGGTTTCCGTGCTGGTAAGTGCGGCCCCGCATGCTTTAGATCTCTCTAATCCGATATTTTTGTTGGTTTCTGTCCGAGAGTCAACAGCATCCGTAACAATATGAACTTCGTAGCCTCTATGAGCAAGCTCTGCAGCGGTTTGATACACGCATACATGAGCTTCCAATCCGCAGACGAGAACTTGTTTTTTTCCGAGGGATTCCAAACGATCCATGAACGCCGCTTCTCCGCAGCAGCTAAAGCTCAATTTTGTAATGGGTTCTGACCCGGATAATCGATCCGCGATTTCAGGCAGAGTGCGTCCGAGTCCCTTGGGATTCTGTTCAGTCCAGATTATGGGAATTCCCAGAATCACAGCGCCTTGGACAAGTTTGGCCGTATTTTCCACGACCGCATCTCTCTGATGCATGGCGCGGGCTAGTTTCTCCTGAACATCAATCACTAAAAGCAGCGAGTCTTCCAATCTGAGCATGTGGATCTCCCTTTGGCAGAGCAGTCGATTTGAACTGCTATTGAGCGCCTTCAATCGACTGAATTATCTTGGAGAGTATTTGATACGCAGCTTTCGGGTCGGTCTTTCCATCATGGCCTTTTCGGTCGTTCTTGTGAGCAAGCCAATCCCTATATTTCTTTATCTGCTTGGCCTTTCCCAGGAGATCGGGATCTATTATCGGCTTGAATAGATCGAGTATTTCGACAATCCGCCATCGTTCAACTTCAATCTCAAACTTTTCAAAGAAGGGCTCGGAAAAAGCTGTAGGCGGGACATCTCGCAGCGGCAATCCTTTTGTCTGGAGATATTCGATCAGAAATCGTTCAAACACTGCCCATAGGGCTACTATCGCATAATCCTCCACTTCTTTGCGACATTTTTCTGTCAATTCCTCTGCGGCCGGTACTTCCAAAGCGGTAAATCCTGTATCGGAGAGGAGGCGCAAATCCTGTTGCTTGTGTGCCCGGGTGGTCACTCTGATGCAATCGCGGGTGGTAAAGTATGTGTTCAAAATGACATTTAATTGGTCAACCCGATTGCTCACAGCGAACTGACCTCGTCAAGCAAATCAAAAAAAAGCTCTTTCGTTAATATGTGAGCCCTACTCCGAACTCTGTCCTCGATCCAGTACCAGCCCTGGCGATCCGCCCCTTTGAAAAGTCGCCAGCTCTTCCCTTTAGTTGAGGGTTTGCCCTGTTCCATGGAATTAATTACAGGAGCCCCTGTTTCCCAATAGACGAGAATCTCGGTTTCTACCGAACCATTCAAATCGACTCGCCCATCTGCCCCAATTATCCATGCCCCACTGGGAATCAACTCTGCAATGACGGTTTGATCGGTATCTGTAATCGTGAGCTTTTCAACTGGATATTTCCCGGGTTTTGGCTCGACAATCTGCACCTCTTCTCTTCGCGCGAGCAAGTCTCTTTCAACTACCCAGTGCTCAACAGAATTGTATAGCTCGGAAAGTGCCTCCCTAAACTTGTCCAAGCGCTCGTCGACTGAACGTTCAGGTTCTTGCATCTTTTCTGAATCTCCTTTAGGGAAAGCGCTTTATCATATTTAAGTAGTAAGGCGATCTCTCAGGAGGTTCCCAAATCTTACGGTGGAAATTCGTGTAAAGTTAGGACCTCTCAGAAAGATGTCAACGCAAATAATTGCGCCTTCACATTGGCAAAACCACTGAAAGTTTTTTCACCCCTGCTCCTGGTCTTTTGGAGCTTCTGCCTCGGGTATTGAGGCGAGGGTTTCGCCGAGCTTTGTCATAATAATATTCCTAGCTTCTGCATTCAGTCTGAGAACAGACACGCCGCCACATTTCTCACAGATCTTGCCTCTGGGAGTACTTTCTTCGTTGAGCAATTTTTTTATTTTGCTGTAATCGGTCTTTATGAGTGTTCTACCGCAGAACGGGCATTCCATAAGGATCTGTTCATCGAAAAAAATGAAGGTGGCGACCTTTATTTTCGGATCCATCGGCATAGTACCATATTCTAGATCGTTCGGGTCCAGGGCATCAATCGTTTGCAGAAGTATGTCCCGGAGCAGGTCCAAGTATATTGAGAGGAGATTTTCCTTCACCGGTTTCGCCGGTAGCATATCCGAATTCGTCCAGGACTATTTGAGCGACTTTCTTGTACAACGTGCGTAGCGGAATATCCGCAGGACAGGCTTCTGTACAGAGATTGCAGTCAATACAGCGTCCGGCCATGTGAACGGCACGGGTCAGGTGGAAAATCGGATTTTCCGGAGGCAGATCTCCTGTTCTGATCAGTTTGTCCTCTTCGAGTGAACACGTGTTACAGAAGCATACAGGGCAAACGTCGCGACAACCATAGCATTTGATGCACCGATTAAACTCTGCAGTCCAGTACGCGAGCCTCTCACCGAGATCCTTCGCCATCACTTCCGATACAGTCGCGTTCTCGACCGGCTGGCTCTTTTCACCCGCAATCAAATCATCAGGGAAAGGTTTTCGGCATTCGTGCGCATTGGCCAGTTCCTGAGGGCACGCAATTCCGACTCGCACGACACGATCGGAACCATTAATCTGGTTCCATCGCAACAGCTCGTTGAGAGCACGGTCATCGCATCCACGTACGAGTACTCCGAATGTTTTCTCAGGTTCCCTGGCGAGAGCTGTCATGGCTATTCGCGAGATGGGATATCGGGAGTCTCCCGGATCCTTGACCTCTCCCAGGCTGAATCCGTTATCGACATCTTCTGTGGTGTAAAAAAGATGGGGCACCACATTGCCGTCCTGATCCCTGAGTCCGACGAAAGCAAAGATTTTGCCGTCTGAAAGAAGCGCTTTTACATGCTGTTTTATTTGTTCGATCATCTCGTTTTCTCGATGGTGAATAAGATCAACTAAAGAGTGTTAGCACTTTTAGCGGTTGAAGACCCAAGCGGAGACGGACCGAGTGCACGGATCTTCTCCACAAAATCCCCTACGACTTGCGCAAAACGAGGACCTTCAGCGGAAGAAACCCACTTCAGATTGAGACGTTCCGGGTCTATTCCGGAAAACTCGAGGAGCTTCTTCATGAAATCTATTCTCTTGACCGTCATGTAATTACCATACAGGTAATGGCAGTCTCCGATGTGTCACCCGCCTACAAAGACGCCGTCAGCACCTTTTTGAAACGCTTTCAGTATCTGGTGAGGCCCCACGGTAGCAGAACACAGAGTCCGTATTGTTCTCATATTGGGCGGATATTGCAGTCGGCTGACCCCCGCGAGGTCGGCTCCTGCATATGCACACCAGTTGCATAGAAACCCGACGATTACGGGTTCGAAATTTTCGTTGCTCATAGAGTTCTCCTGCTATACATGCCAATGCGCTTTCAAAGGAGTAAGATTCGGGGAAACCCTTCTTGTAAGAAGTGTTTCCCCAAACCCCTTCCCAAGAACTTCTAGCATTCGTCTAAATCCTGGTTTTTGAAAAAACCAGGATTTAGACAAGTGTTAAAAGTTTTTTGGAAGGGTTTGGGGAACCTTTTTTACAAAAAAGGTTCCCCAAATCTTGCCTTCTGTCAGCTCGCAAACGCTCGCTCGATCTGCGCGAAGATCTGGTCGTTGGAAAAACCGTCCAGCCTCGCGCTGGCGGACGGGCACGTGGCTGCGCAACCTCCGCAACCTTTGCACAAAACCTTATTAACCTGACAAACCCCGCGATCCTCGAAGTAGTTGATTGCTCCGTAAGGACAGACCGCAACGCACCCCAGGCAACCGCAGCAGGTCTCCGCGTTGATATCCGCAACGATGCCGCTGGTATAAAGCGCTTCCTTGGAAAGGACGCCCGCAGCTCTGGACGCAGCTCCAAGGCCCTGGGAAATGGCTTCCCGGATGGTCGAGGGGAAACGGGCATTTCCACAGAGATACACACCGTCGGTTGCGAAGTCCAAAGGTTTCAGTTTCACATGGCCTTCGAGGAAGAAGCCGTTTTCGTTCAGCGGAACCTTCAGCATGGTGGATATGTCTCCCACGTCCTCCTGAGCCACAAGAGGTGTCGAAAGCACCACCAGGTCTGACGGCATGGCAATTTCTTTGCCCATCCTGAGATGGTATACCCGCACTTTTCCGTCTTCTACCACAGGCGGCCGATCCGGGTCGTACGTGACGTAACGCACACCCAGCTCTTTGGATTTGCGGAACATGTCCTCATTTTCAACACCGTACATCTGCATATCTCTGTAAAGAACGGTGATGGTCGTATCCGGGGACGCTTCTTTAAGGAGAATGGCATTTTTCACTGTAGTCATGCAGCATATGCGCGAGCAGTACGACCTCTCGGGAATTCGGGAACCGACGCACTGGATCATTGTTACAGTCTGCGGGATCGGTTTGCGCTCAGCGAGCCAGGATTCAAGTTCCGAATGGGTAATGACCTTCTGGCCGTCATAGCCGTACATGCCCTCAGGTTTCATGACCCTGGCACCAACGGCAACGACAATCACCCCTGTCTTCAATGTGGTTTCAGAACCGTTTTCCGCAACAGTTACAACGTAGTTCCCCACATAGCCTTCGACTTTTTTCACTTCCGCTCGTGTGTGGATCGTAACTTTGGGATTGGCATTCAGCCGCTGCGTGAGGTCGTCCAGCAGCACCGATGGAGGTTCGTTGGCCGGAAGGATGAGATTTAGACCGTTCAGCAAGCCTCCGAGGCGCTCCTGTTTTTCGACGAGATCCACCTCGTATCCCATATTTCCGAGAGCCATAGCCGCAGACATTCCCGAAACGCCGCCTCCGATTATGACCGCTCGGTGAGTCAGCCCCAGTTTTATACGGCTCAATTCTCTCAAGCGTGCTGCCTTGGCAACAGCCATAGCGATTTGGCCTTTTGCTCTTTCCGTAGCCTTTTCACCTTCCCGCATATGGACCCAGGAGCACTGGTCTCTGATGTTGGCCATTTCGAAGAGGTATGGATTCATGCCCGCTTCTTCGCATGCGCTCTGGAATAGCGGTTCATGGGTCCTCGGAGTACAGGACGCCACCACGACACGGTTGAGTCCTTCCCGGGGAATGGCCACTTTGATCTCATTTATTCCGCCCTCTGAGCACGTGTACAGATTTTCCTGCACGAACACCACATTGGGCAGGGTTTTGGAATACTCCACCAGAGCCTTCATATCAAGGTAGCCTGCGATATTGGAACCACAATCGCAGATAAAAACTCCGATCCGGATGTCAGATGTATCTTCGCTTTTCAATGCGTAATCTCCCTAAACGGCCAGCGCCCGGCCTCCGGTCATGACTACTTCCGCAGCTCGCGCAGCAGCACTACTGGCCTGGGCTACGGATTCGGGAATATCAAGCGGACCTTGCGCGCATCCACAGGTAAAAATGCCCGGGACGCTCGTGTCCAGAGGTCTGTTTGGATGGGTTTTGATGAAATTATTTTCGTCGAGTTCCACGTTCAGAAGCGTTGCCAGATCTCCAATTTGCCGCGGAGCCGAACACGCGTTGGCAAGAATTACCATGTCCAGAGTCATGCTGCTCACCTTACGTTGCTCGGTGTCTTCATAATAGACTACAGGATTGTAGTCTTCGTCCTGGACAATCTCAGCCACTCGGCCGCGAATGTATTTCAGTCCGGAAACGTTTGCACCTCGAACCTTGTACTCTTCGAATCCTTTTCCAACGGTTCGGAGGTCCATGTAGAAAATGTACGATTCCGTTTCAGGCTCATGTTCCCTCGCGATAATTGCTTCTTTGATCGCGTGCATGCAGCAGTAGCTCGAGCAATATTTGTGAAATCGGAAATCACGCGAGCCAACGCACTGGATAAAGCCGAGCTTCTTGGCTGTGTGATATTTATGAACCTGATGCTCCAGACGTTCCTGCTCTCTCGCGAGCTGCTGTAATTGAGCGGTGTCCTCAGCTTTTTCCGCTTTTTTCACAAGCTTGGCCACTTCCTTCAATCTCGACTCACCGCGGATCACTGAAGGTCTGGTCAGATGCCCTTTGGTGGGACCGCCCGCGCTGAGCAGCCGCTCCATTTCCAACGATGAGATCACATTCGGAAGCTTGCCGTACCCGTACTCGGAGATTTGCGTGGCATCGAACAATTCATACCCGGTCGAGACTATTACGGCTGCCACGTTCAGATCCACATAGGAGTCTTTTTGCTCGTAATCTATTGCTTTGGCCTGGCAGACTTTCGCACACACACCGCACTTCTGCCCCAGAAGCACTTTGCAGTGATTGGGATCGATAGTGTATACGCTTGGAATCCCCTGAGCATAATCCTTGTAGATTGCCTTTCGGTCATCGAGCCCAAAGTTGAACTCGTTGGGGACCTTTGTAGGGCATTTTTCCGCACAGGCTCCACAGGCAGTACACCTGGAGCTGTCCACGTACCGGGCTTTGCGGTGCACCTTCACGTTGAAGTTGCCGACCTCGCCTGAAAATTCTTCCACCTGGCTATACGCCAGAAGATTTACGTTTGGATGTCGACCGACATCCAAGAGCTTGGGCGAGAGAATTCATATCGTGCAATCGTTGGTGGGAAAAGTCTTGTCCAACTGGGCCATTTTTCCGCCAATGCTGGGATTCTTCTCCACCAGGTGAACGCGGATTCCCATGTCGCCCAGATCCAGGGCAGCCTGCATCCCCGCTATTCCACCACCGATTATGAGAACTTCCTGTGAAGCCATACTATTACCGTCCTTCGCTTATCGGGGCCAAGCGTGCGCTCAACCCGCTTCGGTCACGCCTTGAGCGCGCCGGCAAGAAGATCGTTCATATCCTGTATTTTTATATCAACTTCCATATCCCGTAACGCGCAGCTCAGGTGAAGCCGGCATTTCGGACATGCAGTTATCAGCGTTCCGGCCTGTACGGCGATCGCTTCATTAATGCGATTTTTCTGAATTGCTTTGGAACAGCTCGAACAGCTCATCCACGCGCTGGTTCCGCAACACAGGCCGTTTTCACGGTTATGCTCCATTTCCTTGAGCACGATTCCGGGGATGCTCTCGATGAGCGCCCTGGGAGTATCCATGATGCCGGCCTGACGTCCGAGCCTGCAGGGATCGTGGTACGTGACGATCCCTTCCAACGGTTCGAAGGAAAATGCACCCGCTTTTACTTGATCAAGAAGCAGGTCGTAAAAGTGCACAAGCTCCAGACCGAGATCGCCAAGCACTTCCGGATAATACTTCTTGAACGTGATGTACCCTTCAGGACACTGGAATACCACGCGTTTACACCCGAGACTTTTGATCAACTCCACATTTCGCCGTGCCAGCTTTGCAAAATTCTCTTTGTCGCCGTTCCACAGGAGGTCGTGTCCGCAACACCGCTCATCATCGTGAATAACCGGTTCTATACCTACTTTATTCAGCAGTTTCAAAACACCCTTGGGGCCGTCCATAACATTCAGGCCCCAATCGTCATGGAATTCCACATCAAAATAAGGGGAACACCCGACAAAGTAGTACGTATCACCGGTTTCGGATATCCTGCCTGTTTCCCTGGCCCACTCGGTCTTGCTCTGTTTCAGCTCGAGAGTCTGAAGCCTCATGATTGTCTGGAACAGTCCCCGGTGAGCCGTTACCCCTCCTTTGCCCTGGAGGACCGCCTCTTCACGGACTTTCCGGACGAACTCGGGGTAATCGATTTTGCTGGGGCAACGCGAACTGCACTGGCCGCAGGACAAACAGGACCAGATATTCACGTCTTCCAGAGGATTCTCTTCTTCATCCATGAGGGACTTCTCGACCATGAGCCGGGGAGAAAATTCCGGACTGACCCTCGACACAGGGCAACTTCCGGTGCAAATCCCGCAATCAAGGCAGTAGTACGCTCGTGTTTCATCAATGATTTTGTTCAGGCTCATGCTGCGGTCTCCCTCTTGATAAGAGGATTCCTACCCAGTTTCCGCACATCCTCAGTAAATTCCCGGATGACTTCTGCGAAACGGGTCCCTTCGGATGCGGAAATCCATTCCTTTCGGAGACGAGTGTCTTCGATGCCGAGCAGTTTCATCAGCTTGCGGGTCTTGTCCAGGATTTTCAGCGCTTTTTCATTACCTTCCAGGTAATGACATTCACCGAGGTGTCAACCGGTGACCAGGACGCCGTCAGCTCCCTTTTCGAAAGCCTTGAGGATATACGACGGCGACAGCATTCCCGAACACATCAGTCGGATCAGCCGTATGCTTGGCGGATACTGCATCCTGCTCACTCCGGCAAGATCCGCTCCCGCGTAGGAACACCAGTTACATGCAAACGCAATGATCTTAGGATCGAATTCTTCACTCATGTCATCTCCGCAAAAAGGAGTTTCGTTCCTTGTTTCTAAAATCAGGCCATGGCAGCATCGATCATCTCACCGATCTGCTCGTCTTTAAAATGCCGAATTGATGCGGCTCCAGTAGGACAGGCAACTCCGCACGCACCGCAGCCTTTGCAAAGAGCCGGATTGACCTCCGAGACAAACATTCCAGGTGCCACTTCCTTCAATTCCGGCGCGTGGAATGGGCACACATCAACGCATCTTCCGCAGCCTCTACACAGGTACGGATCGACAAAGGAGACCATGCCCGGCGCATCGACGTATCCTCTGGCAAGAACCTGCGCAGCGTGAGATCCCGCCGCTTCAGCCTGACCGATGGTCTCATCGAGAGGCTTGGGATAATGTGCGAGTCCCGCGAGGAAAACACCGTCAGTCGCGAAATCCACCGGCCTCAATTTCATATGTGCTTCGAGAAAGTATCCATCCTCGTTGACAGATACCTTGAACATCCTGGCGAGTTCCTTGTTGTAGTCGTTTGGAATTACCGCTGCTGCTAAAGCCAGGCTGTCTGCCTGCACGGTCATGTTTCCGCCCAAAACGAGATCTTTGAACGTTACGGCAATCTTATCGCCCGGCGTCACAATGGGAGGACTGTCCGGTTCGTACCGGAAGAAGACCACTCCCAGTCTTCGTGCTTTTTCGTAGTACGGCTCGTTGAGCCCGAACGTCCGGATATCACGGTAAAGTACGTACACCTTTGCAGCCGGATTGGCTTCCTTGAGGGCTATCGCATCCTTTATCGTATGATTGCAGCATACTTTCGAGCACCAGGGACGCTCCTCGGACCGGGAGCCGACACATTGGATGAAGACCGTTGTGCCCGCGTTGAGGACGGCAGGATCTTTGGCTTGCATTGCCATGCTCATGTCCAAATGGGTCCGTATTCTCGGGTCGGTTCCGTACCCATAGAGGTCGGGTTTCCATTCACTTGCACCGATGGCTATGACTGCAACTCCATGCTCGATCTCCAGCGGATCTCCGCCATTCACCGACACTTTAGTTTTGAATGCGCCGATGAATCCATGCACGTCTTCTATTTTCGCACCGAAATACGTCTTAATGCGATTGTCTGCAGTGACCCGATCCACAAGCTTGGCTACATACGGCCGAATGTCCTCGCCTTTGAGCGTGTGATCCAGCTTGAGAGCGTTTCCGCCAAGCTTATCCGTGGATTCCAGCAGATATACCGGATAGCCCTGATCTGCAATGTTCAGAGCAGACGTCATTCCTGCCACTCCGCCGCCGATAACGAGCGCGGACTGGACCATCGGTAATTTTTGATCCTGGACCTGTTCCAGTCTTCCTGTCCTGGCGATTGCCATGCGGATCAGATCGACGGCTTTGTCCGTGGCTTTTTCCTTTTCCTGCATATGGACCCAGGAACAGTGTTCACGAATATTCGCCATTTCAACGAGATAACGATTCAGACCAGCTTCGCGGGCGGTTTCCTGGAACAAGGGCAGGTGGGTTCTGGGGGTACAGGAAGCAACGATAACGCGGTTGAGATTGTTTTCTTCAATGACCTTCTTGATCCCAACCTGCGCGTCCTGAGAGCATGTGAAAAGATTTTCCCCTGCATATACGACCCCGGGCAAATCTTTTATGCGCTCTACCACTCCGGGAACATTCACCGTGGCAGCAATGTTGATTCCACATCGACACACGAAAACACCAATGCGAGGTTCCTGACCGGTGAAATCTTTCTCCGGCGGAAGCTCTTTCTTCTTGGTCAGCGTGTTCCGCTGGTCGGCGAGCATACTGATGGCAACACCCGCGGCAGCAGAAGCCTCTACCACCGTTTGTGGTATGTCCTTAGGAGCCTGGAAACAGCCTGCGACAAAAATACCCGGCTTAGAGGTCGCTACCGGAGCAAAGGTGTCGGTGGAACAGAAATTATTCTCGTCGAGCTCGACTCCCATGACCTGTGCAGTATCCAGGGTCGATTTGGATGGCTTGATTCCAACGGCCAGAACCACCATATCGAAGGTTTCGGTGATCAGCTTGTCATCTTCGGTCAGGTAGGTGATCTGAAGGTCGTGGGTGACAGGGTCTTCTACCACTCGGCTGACCATGGATCTCAGAAAACGGACTCCGCCGAGTGTTTTTGCGCGTTCGTAATATTTGTCAAAATCTTTACCGTATGCACGAATATCCATATAGAAAATGGTCGGTTCGATGGAAGAATCGTGCTCTCTGGCTATTACGGCTTCTTTAATGGACGCCATACAGCATACGGAACTACAGTGCGGCATCTTCTTTCGTCTATCTCTCGAAGCCACGCACTGAATCCACGCGATCTTTTTGGGATGCTTACCGTCGGAAGGGCGTGTGACTTCCCCTTCGAAAGGTCCGGATGCGCTGAGAATACGCTCCATCTCCAAATTGGTTACGACATTGGGCATGTATCCGTGGCCGTACTCGGAGATGCCGGCAGTGTTGAACAGCTCGTAGCCAGGCGTAAGGATCACCGCGCCGACGTTGACGTCGATTATCGTGTCCTGCTGTTCATAATCCACTGCGCCTGCGGGACACACTTTCTTGCAGACTCCACACTTCTTGCCCTGAAAGACCCGGCAGTTCTTTGTGTCAATTGTGTACACCGACGGAATGCCCTGGGCATAATCTTTGTAGATGGCTTTTCTTCTGTCATGTCCGAAATTGTATTCGTTCGGAACTTTTGTGGGACACTTCTCAGCGCAGGTACCGCAGGAGGTACATTTTTCAGGGTCTACATACCTGGCTTTTTGACGCACTTTTACCTTGAAATTGCCTGCTTCTCCTTCGATCCCTTCAATCTGGCTGTATGCAAGGATTTCAATATTGGGATTCTGAGCAAGGGTCTGAAGTTTCGGGGAGAAGATGCACGCTGAACAATCGTTCGTTGGGAATGTTTTGTCCAACTGTGCCATCACACCGCCGATACAGGGTTTTTCCTCAACCAGATAGACCTTGAAGCCCGATTCGGCGAGATCCAGCGAAGCCTGCACTCCGCCGATGCCTCCTCCGATGGTCATTACTGCACCAATTTTCGTACTCACGATCACGCTCCGTCCAGGACCGCCGAGCTGGTTATGCCCGACAGATGAATATTGAAGCTTCCATTTGGGTCACGCTCCGCACGGGATTCGATGACTCAAATGAGTCCTTTTTTCGCAAACACTGCTTCCGGGGAAACGATATGCCGTTTGAACCATTCCCTGACGTTCGGATGCTGCAAGGCCACGCCAATGAGTTCCGTAACGTACACGATGGGAACATGGTACACCTGACCGGTTTCTTTCGTGATATCCGCCTGTCTGGTATCCAGGTTCGCCTGGCACATGGGACACATGGTCACCATTGCATCCGCTTCCAACAGCTTTGCCATATCCAGAAGCTTACGGGAAAGCTTCAGCACGAGATCCGTACGGGTCAGCGCCAGAGAACCTCCGCAGCAGTCGGTCTTGTACGGCCAGGAAAGCACTTCCGCTCCCAGGGCTTCTAGAATGTGGTCCATCTGCATGGGATTCTCGGGGTCCTCGGGTTCCACCACTTCCACCGGCCGTACTGCCAGGCATCCGTAATAGGGTACCACGCGCAGACCTTCCAGAGGCTTGGTTACTCTCTCTTTCAAACGGGAAAGGACTGCATCCATATGGAACAGATCCAACCCTGCGAGAATCTTGATCTCTCCCTTGAACGGGAACCGGTTCCGCAGCGCTGTTTCTTCCATCATGCGCTGGGATGCGGCTTTCATCCGAACATGGCATCCTGCGCACGGTGCCACCACATCATTGCCGAGCCGCTCGGCTGTCATGAGGTCACGCGCTGGAAGAGCCGCTTCAAGATAATGATCGACCATGTGAGCAGAAGATGCTCCGCAGCAGGTCCAATCCGGGATCTCGCGAAGCGTTACGCCCAGGCGCTCTGCGGAACTGCGGAAGGACTCGTCCAATTCCTTCGCGGACCCTGTGAGCGTGCATCCGGGATAATAGCTGAATTCCATTGTCCGTCCTCTGGATAAGTTGACCGGGCAGTGAGTACCCGGAGAGATTTCCAATTCGATCCTGACCCTTATTTAAAGGAAGAAGCCTTGAACACTTCTTTTACTTCGCTCTGATGGCCTGACCGATGGGGCAGGATATGCATCTTGCCCTTGCGGAACATCTGCCACCCAAGTTCCATATCATTGAAGTACGTTTTGGTCTTCATCTTGTACATGCCGATGAGGGTAAGCTCGTGAACTCGGCCGAACATACGGATAGTCTTCATGAATATCTGGTGGAATATCGGAACCTGGGGTTCACGGGTGCTGATCTTCTTGCGAATAACTTCATGCCTGATCGGATCCAGAAGGGCGGGTACGTCGATGCCGTTGGGACATCTCGCGCCGCAGGTGTGGCAGGACAGGCACAGCCATATGCTCTTGGAATCCACAATGCGATCATGATTCCCCAAAACCGCAAGCCTCACCAGTTGATGGGGAAGAATATCCATTTCCGGAGCCATAGGACATCCGGCAGAACATTTCCCGCACTGATAACACTGATTGATTACCGACAGCAGATCTCCAGCGGGACTCGATACTCGCGTCGATGAAGGACTTTGAGAAGGTGTCATTGGCTTTCCTGTTCGGATGTGTTCCTGTCACGAGGTCATGAAAACAGTGATTCAAAATCTTCGAAAAGCAATATTCCGTCAGGTACGATTCACGGGGACAAGTATCCGTTCAAGCATTCTATTATTGCTTATCTCGCGAATTCGCAGGCAACGGGTAATGTTGAAGAAATCACTGAATCGAGCACCAAAGACGATATTAATCTGGTGTACAAGGCATGTCAAGGGAAGATTAGGCGACCAATACAGACTTTGAGCGGTGTCTAAGAAATACTCTCCGTTCTTTCATGCCTGGATCGAGCCAAATCTCCATTCAGAG
Source organism: Desulfomonile tiedjei DSM 6799 (assembly GCF_000266945.1). Lineage (NCBI taxonomy): Bacteria > Pseudomonadati > Thermodesulfobacteriota > Desulfomonilia > Desulfomonilales > Desulfomonilaceae > Desulfomonile > Desulfomonile tiedjei. The sequence goes on along the minus strand of NC_018025.1, from coordinate 4,950,033 downwards.
AAAATGAATTTCGGTGTATTTGACAAGAAGATAGCGCGGCAATCTCGCGGGTACTGCATGAAACTGTCTTACAGGCTTTAGATAATCTGTCTCTTAAACACTTCATCCCCAAATCTGAAAGATTGCTCGACCCATCACAATTATCTTGACACTATCTTCCAAAACCGGGATACCACACATCATGCCTTGCAGGTATATTCAGCTCCTCTTCCGCGCTGTAGAACGGTTCAGCTTTGGAACCGGCACAGGAGGTGGTCATTGGGATCGATCGCAGACATGTGTTGGGCAAATACAGAAGACCTTTTTAACGGTCTGGATTTGGACCTCTTGCATTCACGCCAGACCTCGATAATCGGAAACTACGAAGCGTCTCACAGTATTCTGTTGATTCATACCGGAAAAATCACCCTTGGCATTACGTTGCACAACCATCAGCAAGCTGACGATGATGATTGCAGCGATCAAAACGAGAATGTATCCGTAGATGGCTTGCATGCGTGGGACCTTCTTCCTACTCATTGACGTGCCGTGTGTGTTGTTGCGAGCATTGCGCGAAGTGGGAACCGAGCGGATCATTCGTGCGGAAACAGGGAAATGATTGAAACCGATTGATTGACTTGGTATTCTGAACCGGGCAGGAGCCTGAGTGGTGGAATAGGTAGACACAAGGGACTTAAAATCCCTTGGGGCTTGTCCCCGTGACGGTTCGACTCCGTCCTCAGGCACCACAACTTCTTCTTGCGCTTTATCCATCACTAAATTTTCGGCCATAGGGGAGGGGACGTTAACGAGTCGGGGTTTTTGAACGACATTGAGCTTCCACTTTTATTTTGTACGCTATCCTGAGGCCGGGACTGCTTGGATTCCATGTGTTGCTGTCTTACTATTGCTCCTGGAATCTCATCAAAATTAGCTGATTCTCAGACGCTCTTATGACAGCGTGTATGATGTCCGCAACGATATTTCAAGAACTAACAGTATCGCAAATGGCGCAGTGGGGCTGGCTCATCGTTCTGAGGCTGACTCCAAGAGCCGATAAAATCGCACAATCTAAAAAAAGAGTTGTTCCGCATGTGCAAAAAGGTGCATCCACGGTAAATCAAATGATAGGAGACAAACACTCTATAAGAGCTTTTCGGCATAAATTGGTAGAAAAAGTGTTATCGAAAAGTGATCTCAAGCGCAACTTTATTCCATGTTAAATGTCTGATGTTACGACGGTAAATGATACTCCCGGGGTGTCCCGCGCCATGCTCAGGAACTTGGATAGATGAAAACCAGAATTTAAATGTTTGTATCTATTGCAATGCAAACAGATTTTTGTTACGAGGTAAATAGATCTTAGATCCCAAACCGGTCCAGCTCTAACGAACCAAACCCGGCGAAGTCAGTACACATGGGAGGAAGTTACGCGTATGAAAAAAGAAGCACGAATACAAGCAGAGAAAATGTTTCTGAAGGCCGGGGGTAAAATTACGAACAGAGAAATCGCGGAAGCGACCAAAGTAAATGCGCTCACCATAGGAAGATGGAAGAGAGAAAACGATTGGGAAGCCAAGTTAAAGGGTGAAGAAGAACAACCGAAAGAAATGGGTGGCGTAGTTCGTAAGAAGGCAGCCCGTGACAAGGCAATTAAGCTTTATCTGGATGCAGATGGAAATATTACGAACAAAGATCTGGCCAAACGAGTAGGTGTGAGCCCTGCAACCATCAGCAAATGGAAACTCCTGGACAATTGGATAGAAAAAATAGAGCCTGAAGAAGAAGGAATAGAAGAAATAGAACAGCCCGAAACGGACCTCGATATGGGAGAATTGGCTTCTCCCGAACAAATAATTCGTCTGAATCGCCGTATAGACAGCCTGCTCGAGAGAGACTACCTCACCGCTTCCGAAGTTGCTGCTCTTGCAGAAGCAAAGAGTGATTTGTTGGCAGCAGTCGAGATTTATCTGTCGATCGTACGAGAGGTGGGCGATATTAGAGAGCAGGAATGATTGAGTTTTTATGATCTCCCCGGATACACATCTGTATATTTATGAAATTCGGGGACACTCGGATGAAATTGCAGTTCACGAGCCGCCGTCTTCTTTTATCGGAATTTGGAATGAAGAAGATTTTACGTATCTCTTCTTCACAGAACCCGAGGACGACTATGTGAAGAGGAATATATGCGGCGAGTCTGCTGATTGTGCGTTCTCCAGACACGACATGCAGTATCGCGATTGGCAGACCGGACTTCCAGCTCATGGGATGAGTGTGGAAGGAATCGAGTTTGTGCCTGCAGATCACGCATCTGCCCCTGAGGGGAGTATTCTCCTGGATCCTTCGGTGGTTTTCGGAGACGGGAGCCATCCTACAACGTGTTCGTGTCTGAAGTTTCTCTCTCGGATAATTCAGTCTCACGCAATTCACTCAGTTCTCGATTTAGGAACGGGCACGGGAATTCTCGCTCTTGCCGCCGCCAAATTGGGTGTTCCTCATGTCACCGCTGTGGACCGCAATATTCTCGCAGTGCAGACGGCGCGTGAAAACGTTGTGATTAACGGGTTTCAATCCAGTATAGAAGTGCACCAGGGAGAAGCCCGCATATTTATCGACAGACCCTATGATATAGTGTTGGCAAACCTGCCGTTTCATGTGTTACGCGATATCGTGACGTTGCGAGGAGCGAATCTGCACAAATTTTGGATTGTATCGGGAATAGATCCGGATCAGGCGAATGTGCTGAAAGAGCTTTTTCTTGAACAGGGATATCGGATCGGCGATGAAGCTGCAGATGCTCCCTGGGTAACGTTCACCACAATCAGCACGCTAGCGCTAAGATAAAAGCATCAGGAGACTTTTTATGGCATCGGTTAGGCAAGAATCTCCGCAAGGAGGCGAATGGATTACCACGACTGGCGGTCAACTGTCGGTTCCGGACAATCCGGTGATTGGATTCATTGAGGGTGACGGAGTGGGCCCCGATATTTGGAAAGCATCCGAACCTGTTTTTGAAGCAGCGGTTCGACTGGCATACAAAAGCACAAGGTCTCTATCCTGGTGGGAAATCCCTGCGGGAGAAAAATCCTATCGACAACACGGACATTACTTGCCTGATTCCTCTTTCGAAATGATCGAGCGCGCCGGAGTCGTCATTAAAGGGCCGTTAACCACACCAATCGGTGGCGGCTTCAGAAGCTTGAACGTGACGCTTAGACAGAAACTCGATCTGTACGCGTGCGTACGGCCTGTGAAGTATATCAAGGGCACACCTGCTCCTGTGATCCGACCGGAAGACGTGGACATGGTAATCTTTCGTGAAAACACCGAAGACGTTTACGCGGGGATAGAATGGAAGTCGGGCAGTGAAGACGCGCTGAAGCTCATACGAATGCTGAAAGAAACTATGGGAGTATCTTTGGATGCTAAATCGGGCGTCGGTCTGAAGCCCATGAGCCCGGATGCTTCCAAGAGGCTCGTACGGAGAGCGATAAACCATGCCCTGGAAAAGAAACGAAAACGCGTAACCCTTGTACACAAGGGCAATATCATGAAATTCACGGAAGGAGCCTTTCGGGACTGGGGATATGAACTGGCCCGGGAAGAATTCGCGGACAAAGTGATTTTGGAACCTGAACTTGCCGACAAATACGATGGAATCATTCCGGAAGGAAAAGTGCTGTTGAATGATAGAATCGCCGATTCCATGTTTCAGCAAGTTCTGCTCAGACCCCGGGAATACGAGGTATTGGCATTGCCCAATCTCAATGGAGATTACCTTTCCGATGCTCTCGCAGCCCAGGTGGGAGGCTTGGGGATGGCTCCAGGAGCCAACATGAGTGACACCTGCGCTCTGTTCGAAGCGACTCACGGAAGCGCTCCCAAGTACGCGGGATTGGACAAGGTGAATCCCGGCTCGATGCTCTTATCCGGCGCCATGATGTTTGAATACATGGGGTGGAATGACGCGGCAGACCTCATCGTACGCGGTATATCCGCAGCTATACAGGATAAGACCGTCACGTACGATCTCGCGAGACTCATGCCGGGGGCGACTGAGGTATCATGCTCGGGCTTCGGCGCAGCAGTCATAGAGAAAATGCAATCTTTTACGAGCTGACATTGAAGGCTTACACTTGGAACTTTCCGATCTCCTGAAGGAAATTGGAAAGTTCCAAGTGAGTGTTATAGCAGTTGACATACTTTCTGACGTCTTGACCACATTGTTTTATGAAAAAACGGTAGGAGCCGGCGTCCCTGCCGGCCCGAACTAGTTGATTTATATTTGAAAAACGTGCCGGCACGGAGGCACGGCACCCACCAATTGTCGAGCAGTGCGTTTCGCAATCGGACGTTATTCTATACACTTCCCATGATAGTTCTTTAGGTGGAGGAGGAACTTCTTCCAAGAAGTTCCTCCCCCGATTCTCCTATTTTTTTGCTCGCCATCTGACCCGAACAAATCCGATAATAGAGCCTCGGCAATGCCGCCCCGTGCGAGGTAAGCAATGTTCCCCATTGAGTTCGATCACAGAGTCCTGGACAGTCTGCCCGTGCCTGATGATGACGACATCACAAGGATCGTTCAAATACTCAAGGCTGTAGTCATTCGTCGCGTCATCCCCTACTTAAAGAAGAAGAAGGGGACAGACCCCATTGCCTCTGCCGGAATGGTGGAACACCTTTCTGTCGAACGCCTGGAGGATGCAGATAACAGAATTCGCGTGGTGAGTTTCGTCACCAAGAAGAACAATAAGTATACCATTCACATTCATGAGCGCGTGTTTGATTACTTCGTCTTCGTTATTCCTACGGATCCCGAGTCGCATCTGGGCACGAGGTCGTTGGAGGAACGAAAAGTATTTGCTTTTGCGGAACTTCTCCTTCGTCACCAAGCGGAGCACTTGCTTTACCCTCAAAATACCGAACAGGAAGTCATTCAGAGCGACATCGAGTTCGCGATGGATAGACGGGAGGATGACCCGACGTATTTCCGGGCACTGCGGTCAGCGCTCGACGACGAGATGAACGGGTTAATAGGCGCGCCGTACTTGACGGTGATCGATTGCGCGGAACAAGGCATTCCATGGGAATCCAAGTGCATCGAATTACTCGATAATTTTGTGCAAATCGTGAGTGAAATCCCCGGATCGTTTTTATACAAGGCTTTTCCAGAATTCGACGAAGAACTCAAGACAAAGATTATTGGGAATTGCTATGCAAGAAGCAAGTCTCCATCGTCGTCCCTGATGGCAAGAAGCTCCTTTTTGCAGAAGACTCTCTCATTGCTGATCCCAGCAGCGGATAGCGATATCCCGGAGGCAGAAAATGTCTTTGGCAAATTCAAGACAGCATGGGGATTGTACAATCTCTTGACGGATATCGGCATTCCGGTGTCCGGGATAGACGGGAAGAGCACAAAAGATATCTTTCACTTGCTCAGGGCGACTCTCAGGCAATTCCATGAGGAAGGCGACAGTTTCATTCCTCCCGTTCAGCCGTCTCCGGTGGAACGCCCCGCGCCGAAAGCGGTTCCTGTTGCATTGAAGAGCCTTGCTGACCGCATAGAAGAAGCCAGGCAGGATTCGAGATTTCCTCGACAGGTTCTGCAGGTCATAGACAAGAACAAACTCAATGCGGTGGGGCACAGCGGGTCGAAATTCAGCGAGCTGATTGAAACACTCCTTGCCGTTCCCTGGGGAAAAATCGAAAGAATAAACGTTTCCGCCGAGGATTTTGAAAAGGGTCTCAATACGACCCATTACGGTCTCGCGAAACCAAAAGAAATCATCTGCGATTTCTTTTCAAATCTCATCTGGAGATACAACTATTTCAAAGATGCCGACGTGGCGACATGGAGACGGAATGGGAGCGCTTTTCTCCTGGTCGGTCCTCCCGGGGTGGGAAAAACGTCCCTCGCAATTTCGATCGCAGAGAACCTGAAGATTCCTTATCACAAACTCTCCCTTGGCGGGATGCGTGATGAAGCGGATCTGAAAGGTCACGGTTTCACCTATGAAGGATCGAAACCCGGTGCGATTCTCCAGGGGCTCATTAAGATGGGCATCATGAACGGTATGTTCATCATGGATGAAGCAGACAAAACTGAAAAGTTCGCGATCTCCACACTTCTGGAAATCCTCGATCCGGAGCAGAACCATCTGTTTCATGACAAATATACCGAAACAACCGTCGATGTAGACCTCTCGAACTGTCATTTCATGCTTACCGCAAATACGCTCGAAACCGTGCCGGCGCCGGTAATCAACCGGTGCGAAGTCATACTTCTGGATCGTTACAGTATTGAAGAGAAAGTCTGCATAGCGCGGGAGCACCTCATAAGGAGAATCCGAAAGCAATACAGGATCGACGAAGAGCAAGTATTCTTCGAAGAACACGAAATCGAGGACTTGCTGAGATTTCTTGTGAAAACCTATACCCACGAAGCGGGAGTGCGCGAGCTGGAGCGAATAATACGAGCGCTATTCCTGAGAATATTCCGAAAAGAGATACTCGGAAAAGGACTTGAGAGCGTCCGGATAACCCGTGACAAAATCAAAGACTGCTTGGATCAACCGCGGGGTCCTCGAAAAATCAATCCCGAAGACCGGATCGGAGAAATGCTGGCCCTAGGCGTCAATGTGGAAATGGGCATCGGCTCGATCATACCGATCCAGGCAACGCGAATTGAAGGAGAAGCTGACGGCCACAGTATTACCAGCATGATTCATGCCACCGGCAATATTCAGAAGGTCATGGACGAGAGTCGTAGAGTTGCATTGACCGCTATCTGCCACGAGGCTGAAACACTCGGGATAGATCTGTCCCAACTGCACTTTCCCATTCATCTTCACTTTATGGGCGGTTCGACCTCCAAAGACGGACCTTCTGCAGGGGGAGCAATTGCCCTGGCTCTTGTTTCACTGATGGCCGGAAAACGAATCCGCAGAGATGTGGCAATGACAGGAGAAATCGACACCCAGGGAAGAATTACCGCAGTGGGCGGCCTTGCATTAAAACTTGAAACGGCTTTTGATGCAGGTTGCCGTTGCGTGATCATCCCTAAAGAAAATGTGTTCGGGGAAGACGGACTTGAAAGACTGTCGGATGCGTTGAAGCAGGAACTGCATACCCTCACGTATGAGGAATGGAAAAGCGATCATGCGCCATTCGACTATACACGACACGTGTTGCAGGTTATTGCAGTCGATAATATCACTCAAGCAATGGACATTTCGTGCATCGACGATGCAGAGATTACGCGTCTTGAACACTTTTTCGATTCTCACGCCCTCGATGTTGCAGGGGCAATCGTCGGCATTTCGAGCACTCCCGGGCAGTGCTTCAACATATTGTACGTGAAGGACCCGAGCGAACTGGATACTGATTTGATCAAAGAGGCTGCTGAAGAACACTGCAAATTCGTCCTCCTCGCGCGGGCCGGTTCAAAGGAGGCTATTCTCAAACTGCTGCCGATCACGGAAGCGCCTCCTCACATATGCGAATTCGATCCATTTCAGGACGATCTATTCAGAACACTTGCCGATATCGATGCATCCGTACAGAAAGACATTGGAGCCGGGATGCGATTGTCCATGCTCGCGCCCTATTTCTTCCTGCTCAAACAGGGGGTGTGCCTCGAAGGATGTACTCCAGGACCGGGAGTGAACGGATTTAGGGTATTCGTCAATAATTATACTTCTCAAGGGATCAAGATCAAAGAAAGCAAATCGCTTCTGAATAAGGTGTTCAAATTGCTGTCTCCCCTCAGTGAAGAACTGATCAAGACCTGCCCGTTCCTCATAAGTCGCGACGGCGTCCATCTGGTAGATCTCTCATATATCCCCGAGAAATACCGAATCGATACCGCACGAGCCGAACACATACTCAATGAAGGTCTCAAGAACTGGCTCACCAAAGTCGAAGCCGTTAATTCGAGATCAAAGCAGTAAGAATCGGGGAAAACCTTCTTATAGCAGTTGCCAAAATGAGTGACCGATTGAAGATTAGGAATATTGGTGGGTGCCGTGCCTCCGTGCCGGCACATCTTCAATATGATCAATGATATCGATAGAATGGACCGGCAGGGACGCCGGTCCCTACCAATATCCAGTAATTCACACGAGGGATAAACGACAGAATTTTTGGCACTGACTATACAAGAAGGGTTTCCCCGATCTTACTTCTTTCGGTTATTTGAGTCTGGATTTTGGGAAGATACCTTTATTCAGGGCTTCTTGGCAGTACCAGTACGGGGCCCAGAGATTCTTGCTGAGGTAATAGTTTTGAGCTACGCAATCTCCCAGGCAAAGTCGTTTCATGAGGCATTTGCTGCAGACTCCTTCAAGACGTGAGGGGAGTCCTTCTCTGATTTGTGTCAAAATGGGTGAATGCAGCCAGATTTTCTTCAGTGAATCTGTTGCTGCAGACCCGAAAACCAGTTCCGGTACAGTTTCCCCGATTCCACAGAGGGCATAGGAACCGTCGGCAAGTACTCCCAGAATGCCCATGATACCGCAGGTACTGCATCCATCGCCTTGGGGACCGTAGATATTGCTTAGAGGTTTGAAGGCTGCGGGATGTGTGTAAAAAAGGTGAATTTGAGTCGATTTGGATAAATCCGTTTCTATCCAGTGTCCCAATTCGATAAGTTCCTCTATGGAAAGAGTCTGTTCTTCCCGGTGCATGAGCGCGCCCCGTGCAGTCGGCTGCACCGGATTAAACTTGACTGAGCCTGCACCGAGGGATTCCGCCAATCGGATTATCGGTTCTATTTGCCCTTTGTTTTTTCTCACCAGGGACAAAATGATTTGCGGTTTCAGTCCTGCGTCGACCAGTCTTCTAATTCCATTTACCGCATCCTGGAAACAACCTCTCACACCTCTCATCCATTCGTGAATTTTCCAGTCCGCTCCATCGAGACTCACTGAGACCGTGGTTCCGCTGCATTGAACCAGAGCCTCTGCCAATTCTTCGGTAATGAAAGTGCCGTTTGATTCCACACTGAGCGTGAGATTCTCTTCTTTAATGTGAGCGACAATCTCCAGAATAGCTGGATGAATGAACGGCTCTCCTCCAGTCAATTTCACGCTGGACAGCCCCAGTGGTTTGGCCTGGGAAATGACGGACTTGAACAGTTGGAGATCCAGTGAAGGATGGGATTTTCCGTCACCTTGAAAGTGGGGAGCGATCCAGCAATGCCTGCATTTCAAATTGCAGCCGCGAGTCAAATAAAAATACAGACTCCGGAGAGGAAAGTCTTGCAGCAGGTCTGGATCGGATTGATACTTGTCCATGCTATCCCAATCGGGTGTGAAAGTGTTTCGATTATAGCAAAGACGCACGGATTCGGGCAGTCTTAACATGGGATTGCGATAGAGCGCTCCCGAACTTCTTACCGGGAGTTCCTCCCCGATTCCGTGTCCGCGAGGAGGTTTGCAATGCAATACGGTGCAATGAATTTTCCGGTCAGGCCGGTGCTGGAGGAGCTTGAACAAATCGCGTCGCTTGGATTCGATTACCTTGAACTGAGTATGGACCCGCCTCAGGCTCATCACTCCACGATCCTGCAGCAGAAGTCGATACTATTAGAACGTCTTCATGATTTCGGGATGCAAATCGTGTGTCATATGCCAACTTTTCTCTGTCTCGCGGATCTTACGGAAAGTATCAGAATTGCATCCATCCAAGAAACCCTGGCTTCTCTTGACGTTGCGGCTGAATTGGAACCTCTGAAAGTTGTGCTGCACCCGGGTTATGTGACCGGGCTCGGCATTTTTGTGTTCGACAAGGCAAAAGAATATGCCACGGAAAGTCTCACCGACATCCTGGAACATGCAGAAAAGCTCGGCTTGACCGTTTGCCTGGAAAATATGTTTCCCAGGGCCAATTCTTTGACCGAACCGAACGACTTTGCCCCTGTATTCGAGCGTTTTCCCGGATTGAAGCTTACTCTGGATACCGGACATGCGAATATCGGGACCACAGGGGGAAAGCGAATAAGAGAATTCCTCAGCAGATTTCCTGACAGAATCGAACATATCCACGCGAGCGATAATTTTGGCAAAGAAGACAATCACCTACCCATTGGTACAGGAACAATAGATTTTTCCCGTTTCACCAGGACCATCAAAGAGATGGGGTACGACAAAACCGTTACTTTTGAAGTGTTTTCACGTGACAAAGATTACCTGAAGGCCAGCCGGGAAAAGTTTAAGACCATGCTGGCACAATCTGTCGATACGAACGTCTGATGGTTTCGGTTCGGGATACTATTTTACATAGCTTTGCATTCAAAAAAGGCAATATTGGGGGCCTTCTTTGCAAAGAATGTCCCCCCCAAACCCGCTCCAAGAGACTTTTATCATTGGCCGGAACCCGGATTTCCTGCCAGGAAAATCCGGGTTCCGGCGAGTGTCAAAAGTTCTTGAGGTGGGGTTCGGGGAGGAACTTCTTACAAGAAGTTCCTCCCCGATTTTCCCTCTTTGATTGCGTATCAGTCCGACCAGTTCAAGATTATCTTTCCTGATTGTCCGGAACGCATTATCTCGAATGCTTCTTCGTAATCCGTGTAGTCGAAACGATGCGTGATGACAGGGCTGATATCCAAACCGGTCTGGATCATTGCAGTCATTTTGTACCAGGTCTCGTACATTTCTCGACCGTAAATGCCTTTCATGGTCAAACCGTTAAAGACCACGAGATTCCAATCTATCGGCGTTCCGGAAGGCATGATCCCGAGGAGGGCGACCTTGCCTCCATGACACATGTTGGATAGCATTTCTTCCAACGCCCAGGGATTGCCCGACATTTCCAGACCAACATCGAATCCTTCTTTCATGCCGAGTTTTTCCTGAGCCTTACTGATTCTCTCGTTCCTGACATCCAAGGTCATGGTCGCACCCAATTTCCGTGCAAGCTCAAGTCGGTACGGGTTGACATCAGTGACCACTACGTACCGTGCTCCCGCGTGTTTGACGATTGCTGCTGCCATGCACCCGATGGGACCTGCACCGGTAATGAGCACATCTTCTCCCAGAACATCGAACGAAAGCGCAGTATGAGTCGCGTTGCCCAATGGATCGAAGCACGCAAGAACATCTTTGGGAATACTGGGATCGCAGTACCAGACATTGGTTTGCGGGATAGCGATGTACTCCGCAAATGCTCCGGGCCTGTTCACCCCTACTCCCGAGGTATGCGGACACAAATGTCTCCTGCCGGCCATGCAATTACGACAATGACCGCAGACAACATGTCCTTCACCAGATACGAGATCTCCCCGCTTAAAATCGTGAACGTTTGACCCGAAATCCTCCACGGTTCCCACGAACTCGTGACCGATTTGCATGGGAATGGGTATGGTTTTTCGGGCCCATTTGTCCCAGTTGAAAATGTGTATGTCAGTTCCACAGATTGAAGTCTTGTGCACACGAATGAGAACATCATTCGCCCCGATCTCGGGAACGGGAACTTCCTTCAGCCATATGCCGGGTTCAGGCCGGACTTTGACCAGTGCTTGCATCAACGCCATTGGATTATCTCCGGGAATTGTCTATACGCGAGCGAAAGATACGTTTACATTGTAACGCTAAGACGAATAAAGCAAATTTTTTGTCTCGAACCGAGAATATGCATGAAAGATCCACGTTACCATGAGATACCTGTTGGAAGTATATCGGGGATACCCTTCTTGTAACCCCGCGTCTCGCGGGGCCCGAACCCCTTCACAAGAACTTCTAATATTTGTCTAATTCCGAGTTCTTTCTCTCGAAAAAACCCGGAATTAGACAAGTGTTGAAAGTTTTTGGAGCATCTGGGAACCTTTTCACAATTGGATTTTGTCCTTAGTTCAGTCTGAGAGTCAGTTAGAAATTCAGATGTTCATGGTCCGGCGGGTTAGGGCCAATGCGGACCGGGTAGGGGCATCCCTTGTGGGTGCCCGGTAGCGACCGGCCTCCGTGCCGGTCATCCGGGACGGGCAGGCACGAGGCCCGCCCCTACAGCGGCTGCGCCCGCAATGCCAAGACCATGTAATGACAGTTGATGAAGCCGATGCTTTCAATCCGGAACTGAGTTAACGGCATCATCAATTTACAAAAAGGTTTCCCGGATGCTGCTTTGAACGGGAGGTTCTTTTTCATGACTAAGACTAATTCAGGCATACGCGACGATATAACGGATGTCTCTGCTGTACGCGTGGGCACAGCGGAAGATTTTGACGCGAAAACGGGAGTCACGGTAATCCTGCCGCCTTCCGAAGGCGCGACCGCGGGGTGTCATGTAGGCGGGAGTGCTCCGTCCACCAGGCAGACTGATTCATTGAGTACTGCTCACAGCGTAGATCGTATTCACGGTATTTGTCTTTGCGGTGGAAGCGCATTCGGACTCGATGCAGTCGGTGGAGTCCTTTCGCAACTGGAAGCTCTCCAGGTAGGCTTTCCTGTGGTGGGTCACACTGTCCCGATAGTCCCTTCTGCTGCCATATTCGATTTAAATGTGGGAGATGGCTCGGTTCGTCCGGATCGGGAAATGGGCATGCACGCATGTTCAAATGTTTCGGACGATCCGGTAAGGCAGGGAAGCTTCGGAGCAGGAACCGGGGCAAGTATCGGGAAACTGTTCGGGATCGGACACGCGATGAGAGGAGGCCAGGGTTCAGCTTCCTGTGTTTCCGACGATCTCGTGGTGGGGGCGCTCGTTATTGTGAATGCGTACGGCGACATTTTGGGTGAAGATGGAAAAATCCTTGCCGGTGCTCGGATTTCTCCTGATTCTCACGAATTTGCGGATGCAGGCGCTCTTCTTCTCCAGGGAAAAGCGGAATCCAGGAGAATCTCAGTGGACAATACCACCCTCGCCGTGGTGGCGGTCAACGCGAGCTTAAACAAAATCGCTGCATCGAGAATCGCGGTTCAGGCCACGCTAGGTCTGAGTCGCGTAATAAGCCCGTTTCACACGCAGGTGGACGGCGACCTCACAATTGTCCTGGGCGTCGGAAAAGACTACGCAGACCCCAACAGAATAGCGCTTATGGCTCAAGAGGCCCTGCAGCGAGCAGTAATAAAAGCGGTCAAACACGCGGATGGCTTTGGAGTGTTGCCTGCATGGAAAGATGTGAAACGCAGCGATGGAGGCAAGTGAAATGGGGGAATACCCCGTAAGCCGTACCATCAAGAGTCTGAAAATACACGTGTGCGAACAGCGCAGGAATTGATCAGTCAGCAACAGAATCAATGATTGTCACTGCGATGAGCGCAGTGATCCCATGCCTCGCGAAAGAATCTTCCGGTAGATTACTTAACAATTGTTCTGAAGACCCCGTAGACTTTGATAGTTGCCAGATAGTCACCATATTTCCAAATGTACTTCGGATTGGTTGGCTTCTCTGCGCACTCGAAATCAATCCTGCCTTTGATCAAATCGCCTTTCTCGTACACCTTCTTGTCCAGCGTCAACTCTTGCCGTTTCGTTGTCCATATCCAGTCTCCTTTTCCCGGTGCTTTGTACCCAGTCCAGTATTGACACGTGAACATTCCATTTCTGATCCGAATAGTCAATTGATCAAAAAATGCCGGATTATCTTCATGGATAAAGAGATCGATCACGCCATCCAGTAACTTGGCTTCACAGAATCTGACGCGGTGCTCCTGCCCGAGAGAGGTGGAAAAACATTTGGCTGTATGCCTCAATCGCGGGGGGTTTTTAGGCCTCTTATGAAGTGGAGTTCCTTCAAGGTCGTAATCCGGATAGCTCCACTCATTTACCTTGAAGAACGGATCCGTCAACTTCGGATCATAATCGATCCGAGACACCATCTGCTCCGGCTGCCCAGAAGGAGGAACCCGCAATTCAGCGCCAAAGCCATGACCGAGGTCGAACATGCCCAGGCCCATGATCAGAATCATTGCGCAGCTAACGGCACGCTGTGGGTTCACAGTTCTTGTGAAAACCGGCTTCGTTCCTGCAGGATATTTCCTAATCAAGGCTCTAATCATACTTTCTCTTGTCGAACAAACGATTTCTCCAAATAGAAGGAAGTCGCTATTTGAGCCAGTATTTAATGATGCAATAAATGGCCCGGAAACCATCTCTCCACGTGATTTTCTTGCCTTCCTCGTACGTGCGCCCGGTATAGGATATGCCCACTTCATATATTCTGGGTCTGAGTTTGGCTAATTTGGCAGTAATTTCAGGCTCGAATCCAAAACGGTTTTCTTCGATGGTAATCTTGGCCAATATTTCACGGCGGAATACTTTGTATCCCGTTTCCATGTCCGTAAGATTGATGTCCGTAAAGACATTGGATAAAAACGTCAAAAATTGATTCCCGAGATAATGACGGAAATACAGAACCCGCCGCGGATCTCCGGTGATAAACCGCGATCCATACACCACGTCGGCTTTCCCTGAAAGAAACGGAGCTATAAGTTTTGGATAGTCCTGGGGATCGTATTCCAGATCTGCATCCTGGACGATCACAACGTCTCCGGTGGCCGCAGAAAACCCTGATCTCAGGGCTGCGCCCTTTCCCTGGTTTGTTTCGTGAAGAACGACCCGATCCACCCGCGAGGCGATCACGGTCTGAATTAGCTCTCTGGTGCCGTCTGTGGACCCGTCATCAACCAGGACTATTTCCACTGACTCCAGAGGGCTGTTCCGCACGGCGGTCACAATTTCGGAGATAGTGTTCACTTCATTATAACACGGGATTACAACGGAAAATTTCATGAAGCGTCCTAAGTCTGGTAATCTGAAACCTTGATGTCACAGTGAAAGCGATGCAGCCTGTCTGCAGCCGGTTCTCTGTCGATAAGCCGAAATTCTGAGCTTGAATAGGAACAACGTATGAGAACAGCTTTATACAAATGCGCGTCCAAAGAAGTGACATTGGAAGAAGCCGGCCCTGGCAGATCCCCGAAGCGAAGTCAGGCTGCGCCGTTCGTAGCGGAGGAGATTTGCCAGGGTCGGCAATGAACAAGCTTATCGATGTTACTTGCATGAAAGCGCATCGGTATCAGTCAATGGACTATCATAGGATGCCACAAGTGTCCATATTGTCTCCGTAAGAACAATAGAGGGGATGAAATCCGGGGAAAATGATGACGGATATGTTTACCGAAGTAATACCGAAATGCTCATATTCGGAACTGAGGCTTCCGAACAATGAATCATACATACCGGTGGCACAGAGCTATGTCAGCCAGGTTGCCAGGGCAATGGGATTTGACGAGCAGAATGTGCATGAGATCGAAACAGCAGTGTACGAGGCAGCGTGCAATGTAATCGAGCACGCTTTCCGAGCGGATGAACGTGCGGAATTCACCATTTCCTGCGAACGAGTTCCGACAGGAATCGGCATAGTCGTCAAGGACCGGGGCACCCCCTGGGACGCTGAGCGTATAATCAACCGCACATCCGGCAGCTCGGCGGAAACCGGTTTTCAAAAGATGCGCAGGATGATGGATGAAGTCAGGATTCTCGGGCTTGGAGACGGCAAAGAAGTTCACCTCACGAAACATCTCACAACCAAAACGGTGGAAGATTATCTGGATGCATGTGATGTGAAAGTATTCGATGCACCACCAAAAGTGCGTCCTTCATCATTGGAAAAAGGCGGATTTCACGTACGATTGATGCGCCCGGAAGAAGCGGTGCAAGTTGCAAAAGCAGTGTACAAAGCATATCGATACACCTACGCATACGACCATATCTACTATCCGGACCGCATGGCGCACCTGAACGAAGCAGGCAGCATTATCTCTGCAGTAGCATTTTCCGAATCCGGTGTATTCGCCGGACACTGCTCTATCTTTAATATAGACGAGCACGCCCGAGTCGCGGAAATAGGACAGGCGGTGGTGCAGCCCGAGTTCCGGGGGATGGGGTGCCTTGTTGACCTGACCCAATTTCTCATTAAAGAAGGTCGGACTCGAGGGCTCGTCGGCCTGTACGTGCGTGCAGTCACGAACCATACATTTTCCCAGAGCGTCTCGGAAAGACTCGGATTCAGGTCCTGCGGTATGATCCTGGCGTACGCGCCGGAAAACGTGACTTTTCGCGGTATAACCGAACACCTCAAACAGCGGGAAACGTTCACCATGGAATTCCAATATCTGATCAAACAGCATTCACAAACACTTTACGTGCCCGAGCACCATAGAGGAATGGTAAAGAGACTGTACGCGTCCATGGGGGTGGATGTTGTTTTTCAGATCCCCGATGCTCACGATCTCAGATACGAGTCGGAACCTCACATTAGAGTTGAAGCAGCGGGTTCGATGCCTCCAGGCTTCGCGAAAATAGAAGTGCGAGAATACGGTTCAAATGTTGTGCAGCATGTGGCGGCGCGGCTTCGAGAATTGCGCTTTTCTCAGTACGATGTCATAGCACTGGAAATTAGCATGATGGCGCCTGAAACTCATGTCATGATTAAGGAATTCGAGAAGCTCGGGTTCTTCTTCTCGGGAATTGTACCCGGAAAAAACACACTCATGCTTCAGTACTTCAACAATATCGAGCTGGATTATTCGTTGATCAAAGTGCATTCTGAAATGGGAAAAGAGATTCTCTCCTATGTGGAAGCTCACGATCCCAACAGACGGGAAGTTTGACATCCAGGATTGGATTTCATCTCCTCTCGCAAAGAGGCCACGTTTCTATGTGCGGTCGATTCGTCCTGATGACTCCCACAGCAAGTCTGTCCGAGAAATTTGAGGTGGAATTCTACGAAGAAGCTCCGCGATACAATATCGCTCCTACGCAGGACATATCCATAATTCGGCTGAATCCGGCAACACGAGGCCGTGAATGTGTTCGGGTGAGGTGGGGATTAATTCCTTCCTGGGCAAAGGATGCATCCATTGGATCTCGCTTGCTCAACGCTCGTTGCGAGACGCTGCATGAAAAACCGGCGTTCAAAACATCTCTAGAATTCAGACGCTGTCTCGTTCCTTCGGACGGTTTTTACGAATGGAAAAGAGAGGGAAAACTGCGACAGCCTTTTCTGCTCAAGATGGCGGATTCAAGTCCTTTCGTGTTCGCGGGTCTCTGGGATCGATGGACAAGTCAGGAAGGAGAATCCATACAGTCCTGCACGATCATAACAACGCCGGCCAATGAGTTGATTGCTCCCATTCACGACCGAATGCCTGCAATTCTCCCACCGAAATTGTACGATGCATGGCTCGACCCGAAGACAAAGAATTGCGAACCGCTTCTTAAGCTACTGCTCCCGTTTCCTGGAAGTCTCATGGCCGCTGTTCCCGTAGGCGATCGAGTAAACAGGGCAACGTACGAGGGTCCGGACTGCATAGAACCGATTACTCTGGAGTAGGAATGCCGAATGATACACATTGACGGATCGATGTATTCAGGAAGCGGAACAATTCTCAGGTATGCAGTAGCACTTGCGACTCTGAAACGCGAGCCTCTCAGCATTGTACAGATCAGGAAGAAGCGGGATAAACCGGGACTCAGAAAACAGCACTTGGAAGCCATACGAGCGAGCTGCATCATTTCCGGCGGAACTGTTGAAGGTGCTGAAGTGGGATCCACGGAGATTCTCTACAGACCGGGACCGGTGATTTCAGGAGGAAATTACCATTTTGACATCGGTTCTGCCGGATCGACCACTATGGCTGCATTCAGCCTTATCCCTCAGCTTCTGTTTGCTGAAGGCCCGTCCACGGTCAAAATCATCGGCGGACTGTTTCAAGATTTCGCTCCGCCATTCTTCCACATGGAACACGTGCTCATACCGCTTTTGCGGCGCATGGGAGCGCACGTGGAACTCCGCATGAACAGACCCGGATATGTTCCCCAGGGACAAGGCGAGCTGCTACTGACCGTCAAGCCGTCGCGTAAACCACTTCTTCCCTTGGTGCTGAAAGACAGAGGCACAATAGCTACAGTTCAAGGAATAGCACTCGCTTCTCACCTGGAAGAGCAGATGGTTGCAGAGCGTATGGCACAGAGAACGCTTGAAAATCTCCAGCGCTCGAAAATCCGGGCAGAAATCAAAAAGCTGCATGATAGCTCGGCGGCTCAGAGGGGAGCAGCACTGGTGGTATGGGCTGAAACTTCGACAGGAGCTATTCTCGGCGCGGATCGTGCGGGAAAGCAGGGCCGGAGTTCCGAATCCATTGCTGATTTTGTCACGAGGTCTTTCCTTGAAGACCTGAAATCCGGAGCGGTAACGGACCGGCATCTTGCGGATCAGCTCATATTGTTTGCCGCCCTGGCTGAAGGAACTTCGGAATACACCATTCCTTTCTTCACAGACCATGTGGAATCGAATCTCTGGCTCGTTCGATTGCTGCTCGGCGCCCACACGGAACAGCAGGGAAATCTTCTGCGCATACAGGGAATTGGATTTGTCCGCTAGAAAGATAATCGTTCAGTTACGCGAAGTAGAGAAAATCGTTTCTTGCGATCACGGTCCCTCCGACTCGTCAAGAATGCTTTTGATCTGCATCTTCAGAGACGGGAGGTCTCGTTCAACGATATCCCAAATTCGTTCCAACTCTATTCCCAGATAATCATGTACAACAACATTGCGGAAGGCGCTGATTTCTCGCCACGGTACTTCAGGATACTTGAGCTTCGTATCGGTTGAGATTCTCCGAATTGATTCGGAAAGAGTATGAAGATTCCGCAAAACAGCATCCTGCGTTTTGCGATCAGCCAAGAACGCGTTCTTACCGTCAATCGTGAAATGCAGGATGCGATCGATGCAATCCAGGATATGTACGAGATAGAGCCGATCGTCTTTCATAAAGGAACCGCCTCCTGCAATACTCGGTCCCGAATATATGAATGCAAAGCTCCGACCGTGACGACATGGACCCGTCTGCCCAATAATTCTTCCAAATCAGCTATCAGACCTCCTGGAAACCAGGGGGAAGTATTTTCACCAACTTCAACAAGCATGTCGATATCACTTGATTCATTGGCTTCTCCACGGGCTACGGAGCCGAACAGCCGTATATTCTTGGCTCCGTGGCGGTGAGCGATCTGTAGTATCTCTTCTCTCTTTTCTTTCAGCAATTGTTCAATTACCATGCCGATAACCCTTGAATTTTTCTGGTATCTTCGGAGGATCAAGACCTTTCTCAGAACAATACCGTACCTTTCCTCCCATGCCAATCTTGTTCATCTCCGTCCATAACTGCAGAGTACTAACTAACTGACTGAGTTGATTTTCATTGACAACATCCGGGTGATTCCCCAAGACTTCACATGTGGTCATAACCAAAAAAATACTCTCTCGCGAGGATGGTCTGTATCCTGCTTTGTTCCCGTGCATTCAACAGACGAATTCCGCAATTTCCTGAAACATGCTTCAGCATTATTTGGGTTGGAGAATCTCTGAAAGTAAGGCTTCTATGCAAGAACAGAAACGAGGCATTATCGCTATTGTCGCCTGCTCTGCGTGCATTTTCTGGACCGGAGCATTCGTCTTCGGATTTCCGGGTGTTATGGCTCCTTACTGGCAACAGACGCTCCAGGTGGGTAGAGGAGCAATCGGCAATATTTTGTTCTTCAACCTTGCCGCTGTAGGAGTCTTCATGTTCCTTGTAGGCCGATGGCAGGAAAAAGTCGGCCCCCGGCGCATGATTACCATCGGTGTTATAGCTGCCGGCCTGGACATTTTTGCAGCAGCGTACGCGTCGAATCTCATTTCGTTGTATGTCTGGTCCTTTGTGCTGGGCGCGGCATCGTGCTTCATCTATATCCCTTCACTGACCGTGGTGCAAAAATGGTTTCCCATGCACAGAGGTCTGGTCGCTGGGATAGTGAATTTCACCTTCGGTGCTTCGGCCGCAATAATGGCTCCAGTATTCGGGATTCTGTTTGAGTCTCTGGGCTATTTCCAAATGATTGCTTTGCTGGCAGCGGTCGCGTTAATCGCCGGAACCGTCGCCGCCCAGTTCACGGACGGTCCGTCCAGGTCTCCTTCTATGGCTCAGATGCATGCGGCAGGGCCGAACTTACCGCTGGTGGGCCGCTCACTCACGGTAAATGAAGCTGTAAGGACGCGCAGTTTCTGGTTTTTGTGGCTCACCTGTGCTCTTCAGGGGGCAGCGGGAATTGCCATGATTACGCTGAGCACTGCATTCGGTCTCGCGAAGGGGTGGAGCCTGGAATCGGCCGTCCTGATTCTCACTGCTTTTAATGTCACCAATGGGGTCGGAAGATTTACAGGAGGCTTTCTGTCAGACATATTCGGCAGGAACTTGACCATGAGCGTAACGTTTCTTGCAGCAGGAATATGCTATCTGGTGTTGCCTTACTGCAATTGGCTCTCTCTGGCTGTGTTTCTCGCGTCAGCAATCGGGTTGGGCTTTGGAACTCTGCTTGGTGCCTCGGCCCCTCTTGTCACTGATTGTTTCGGCATAAAACATTTCGGGGCCATCTTCGGGCTGATATTTACAGCATACGGGTTCCTTGCCGGTCCAATCGGACCATCGCTCAGCGGTTACCTTTTGGATTTCACCAAAGGAGATTTTGTGGTGGTTTTCGGCTATTTGGGAGCCTTCTGCGTTGTCTCATCTATCCTCGTCTCATTCGTAAAACCACCCACTCCGGCCAGTCCTCCCCATACCAGCGCCTGAAAAGCGGCTTCTTCCAGGAGGTGTTTTCCCGATCTTTCCGCCTTTCTGAGTTGTGAATTGTCGTATACTGTATGGAATGAACTGCAGTGGGGGAGGGAATACACGTGTTCCGATGTGTCATGAAATTATTGTGCTTCTTCGCTATGATTTCAGTTTTCTCGGGATCTCACGGAGAGTCCTGTATCGCACAGAAGCTTCATCTCGATAAGATCAAACTACCTCCGGGGTTCACTATCGGTGTCTATGCGGAAAAGGTTCCCGGAGCACGCTCGCTGACGCTCGGACTCGGCGGAATCGTATTTGTCGGCACCCGAGATGAAGGAAAAGTGTATGCCCTCCTGGCTGGTCCCGATCCCACCAGGGCGGGAGAGGTAATCACGGTTGCCAAAGGCCTGCATTCACCAAATGGCGTGGCAGTTCGCGACAATGCTTTGTATGTGTCTGAGATTAACAGAATTCTCCGATTCGATGACATCGATTCGCGGCTGCGAAACTTCCCCCAACCGGTGGTGATAAACGACAGCTTTCCTTCAGAAGAAACCCACGGATGGAAGTTCATAGCTTTCGGCCCGGATGGAAAGCTGTATGTTCCGGTAGGTGCCCCCTGTAATATCTGCAATCCCGAAGACAAGCGTTTCGCTTCCATCATGAGGATGAACCCCGATGGATCTCAACTTGAAATCTTTGCTCATGGGATACGTAATACCGTGGGATTCGACTGGCATCCTGTTACGAAAGAACTCTGGTTCACGGATAACGGAAGGGACTGGATGGGGGACAATGTACCTCCGGACGAGCTGAATTCCGCCCCTGAAAAAGGTCTGCACTTCGGGTTCCCCTATTGTCACGGCGGTACAATTCCAGACCCCGAGTTCGGACGAGCACGATCCTGCAAAGAATTCGTTGCACCAAGACTGCTGCTCGGTCCGCACGTAGCTGCTCTGGGTATGCGTTTCTACACGGGCAATTCGTTCCCTCAGGAATACAGAGACCAAATCTTCATAGCGGAACATGGGTCCTGGAATAGAAGCAAGAAAATCGGATATCGGATCACCTTAGCCAGGGGGCAGGGGAAAGATCTCAAATACGAGGTATTCGCAGAAGGTTGGCTCCAGGGACAAACTGAATGGGGACGACCCGTTGATGTGCTCGTGATGCCTGATGGTGCGCTCCTGGTTTCCGACGATAGTGCCGGAGTGGTGTACCGAATACAGTACCGTACGCCGTAAGAAAAAGGACGGTCAAGAGCTTAGCAGGATTTAGGAAATCCAGTAGGTAAATGGATGGTGGCTATTAGGTCAACTGAAATTACCCGGGATTGTGAAATAAAGTTTCGTCATTGCGGTACTTTACGAATTCAACGTCGTCTGTAAAATGATCTTTCAAAATTGCTTCCACTATTTCCTGACCGTGAATAATAGTCTCGCTGAAAGCGATGGTTTCCACGTAATATTTCGCGACGAGGCCAATTACTTCTACGAGTTCCGGTTCGGGTCCCCCCAAATCCAAACGGATGTAAAGATCTCCCATCTTTATTGCCTCTTCATAGAGAACTCCCTCCTCTTTATCCAAGCAATTCAACGCCTGTGGCAACCACCAACCAATTTCATCAGTGCACTCTTCGCCATTCAGATCCAAGAATTTCAGATTCGGTCCTAGAGGAATTTTCAATTTACCTTCGGCTTCAGTAGCTTGCAATCTAGCTGCTTGCTCTTTAGTAGAGGCTCGTAGGAATAATTTCAACTCAATAGGATGCTCGGGAGTGCTCACTAGGCTCTTCGCTACAATTTCAAAATGAAGATTCTTTATTCTCTCCTTCCAATCGGCTTCGATAGGCTTTCTTAACAATTTTAATCCAATACCGTAGAACTTCGCAAAATCGGCTGTCCCGCTCTGGTATCCCACTTTGGTGACTAGCAAACCTCTGACGGAACCAACCTCTGGAGTGTTTTCAAGATCTTTTAATACACCAAAAAAGTTTCGGACCTTTTCCAAAGTGAGATTGGACGAGTAATT
This sequence comes from Desulfomonile tiedjei DSM 6799, assembly GCF_000266945.1. NCBI lineage: Bacteria > Pseudomonadati > Thermodesulfobacteriota > Desulfomonilia > Desulfomonilales > Desulfomonilaceae > Desulfomonile > Desulfomonile tiedjei. The sequence goes on along the minus strand of NC_018025.1, from coordinate 4,927,420 downwards.
CTTGCATTCAATTATAATGGTCTGGATCTGCTCGTCTTTCTCGTACTTCCAGAATACATCAATTTGATGTTCGACACCCGATCTTCCTTTGAATCTCCCGTTTCTAGTTACAGTTATGTTGCCTATATCTTTGGTCTTCCATATTGCTTGGTACACCGCCTGAGTCAGTTGCTCATATTCTATTGCCTGTGAATATAAATCTGCATCCATTCGCGCACCTTCCTGAACCGGAATGAGGGACGCTTCTTTCCCTATGCTGTCCCTATTCTAGGGTCTGGGGCAACATGTGTTCGGAAGGCAAGCATTCCCGAATCGGCCCTCTTTCTCGAGGGCACTGACAAATTCGTCCGTCTGGAGACTAAGTGAAGATTGCACCGTCCACTGCGACTTCATGCCTATTACGCTGACACGGCCTATCAACGAACGATTCGTCTGGTTGTCTAGTTGGCTTTTGCTTTTATCTGACGCATCACGCAATCGTCGCCCTAACCGGACTTTCAGCGCCAATACGAAACTAATACCTGACAAAATGATGCTTGCGCCAACAAGTATGTACACCACTTCTTCGATCATCATTTTGAGTCTCCACTCAACAAAATAGAACCTCCACCAGCCAGAAGTGCGGCTAAAAAGAGGCCACCAGAAGCATTTAGTACAAAAGCTGAATCAATATCGCGCTGAACAGCTATTGTGGTTGAGACAAATGCGAATCCAACGGAAGACAAAAGAGTGACCAAAGAACAAGCAGCCAAAACTATCATTTTTGTTTTAGCCAGTTTGTCACTCGTAGGTATCAATTCACCAGCAGCCGTTGCTGTTATAGCCGTTATAACGAGTAGCAACTCTCCGCGAGACATCAAGAGTTCCAATGTAGGGGCCACTTTGGAAAGCCGCAAGTAAATTAAATTGAAACAGATGGGTAGTAAGGACGCAATAACTGTGAATAATGCCCATCGCAACAGCTTCATCTCTTTCCACCAGGTCATGTCTGTCAGTCAATCGCTGATAACAGCGTGTGTATGATTTTACGCGCTTCCAAGAAAATTTCAAGGGCGTATCTAGACTGTATGTCGAACTAGTTTTTTGACACGTCTCTCATGAATGCAAAATGGTACTCATGCACGATTTGACGGAGGACATGACACCAACTTGTTACCACATAGATGCTTTTTCCTAAGACTGGGTCCATGTTTATGATGTGCCAGGCCTATTCCAGGAAATTCCATCTGATTCTGGGTTGCTTTACTATGAGGACGTAAATTCTCTGTAGAAGGGCTCTCAGTTTTGCCGCTTTGAAAGGACTTGCCGAAAAATCCGTTGAATCAATTCGGCAAATTCACGATAGTGACAAATTATTGAAACAACAGTGCCAATCATACCAGGAGATATTTTCGTCGTATTTCCTCGTCAGCCCTCAATTCTTCGATGCTCCCGTGATACTTGATAGCGCCGTTATCGATGATATAGCCTCTATCGCTTAATTTGAGAGCGGTTCGCTGGTTCTGTTCCGCAAGGAGCACCGTAAGCCCGGATTGCTTCAGCGCAACAATTTGCTCCTCGAGCATGGCCACGATGAGAGGAGCGAGTCCTTCGGTGGGTTCGTCAAGGAGCAGGAACTCGGGATTCGTCATTAATGCTCGTGCGATGGTCAGCATCTGTTGTTCCCCACCACTCAGGAATCCGGCTTTCCTGTTGTCCAGGCGTCGGAGAGGCGGAAAAAAATCGTACGCACGCTTCTTGTTCCAGGGGTTTTGTCCTTCGGTATTACGTTCCGAGATTTCCAGATTTTCACCTACCGTAAGATCGGCGAATACTCGCCGGTCGTCAGGGACGAATCCGACCCCTTTTCTGGCTACCAGGTGCGGCTTCATTCCCGTGATGTCGTCACCCTGGAATATGACCGAGCCGGCACGTGGCGGAGTCAAACCCATCACGCTTTTCATAATGGTGCTTTTTCCTGCACCGTTTCGTCCCAGGATAGAGACGATTTCTCCTTTGGCTACATAAAGAGACACACCGAAAAGGATGTGACTCAAGCCGTAGTAGGTGTGGATTTCCTTGAGCTCGAGCATTACTCGTGCCCTCCGAGATAGGCCTCTTGTACCTGCTTGTTTTGTCTTATCTCATCAGGTGCGGCCTGAGCAATTGATACTCCCTGGTGCATTACCATGATCCTGTTGGCAATAGAAAAGACCAGCTCCATATCGTGTTCGCAAAAGAGAATGGTCAGTCCCAATTCAGAAGTGAGTTTGTTAATCAGGGCTATGGTTGCGAAGGTCTCTTCCGGTGACATCCCTGCCGTCGGCTCGTCAAGTATGAGCAACTCGGGGTCGTTACCCAGCGCAACAGCTATTTCCAACACCTTTTGCTCGCCATGGGACAGAGATCCGCTAACCCTTTTGGCCGATCCCCCAAGATTCACACTCTCCAGGATTTCCATAGTTTCCCGGACTGCAAGCTTCGCAGCCTGGGAGAACAGGTTGAAAGTCCTCTTTTGGCGGGAAAGAACTGCTGCTTGAACGTTTTCGAAAACCGTGAGCCTGTGAAAGATATTTACTATCTGAAAAGAAAGGCTGATTCCTTTATTGCATATTTCGTGAGCAGAGAGTCCGGCGATGTCCTCGCCTTTGAAAATCACCCGGCCTTTATCAGGCTTCAGATGACCTGTTATCAGCTTGAAAAGCGTGCTTTTCCCTGCGCCGTTCGGTCCGATAACCGCTACGATTTCGCCTTTCTGCACATCCAGATTAGCATCGTTTACCGCAACAAACCGATCGAACGTTTTTTCCAGATTTGTGACGCTCAGCATTTATGCTCCAGTCTGACGACTCGTCTGGCGTCGCTTTGCAATCTCTTGAAAATACCCGAGCACGCCTTCGGGCAGAAAATAGATGAGAAGCATCAGAATAACGGCCAGGATAGAAGTCCAATATTCCGTATGGGCGCTTAAGACGATCCTGAGACTAACGATTATCGCCGCCCCCAGCATGGGTCCCAAGAAGGTGAACCAGCCTCCGAGAAGGCACATGATCAATATTTCGAGCGATCGGCTCCAGAACAGCAGATCGGGAAATACGGACTTCTCAACTGCTACAAAGAGAACTCCGGCTACCCCTGCGAAAAACCCCGCTACGGCCTGGCCGACCAGTTGATGGAGATGCACATTTATGCCTATGCTCTCGCTTCTTTCCGGATTGTCACGTATGGCCTGGAAAACTCTCCCGAACGGCGAATTCAGTATGATGTACATCAGGGCCATGCAGACCAAAGTCACTGCAAGTGTCAGATAATACGATCCATTATCGGTTGAGATTATCGACGGCAACGGAATACCGTGAATCCCATCATCACCACCAGTAAAAGAATACCATCTGAAAACCAATGCCCAGACCAGAGACCCCAGGGACAACTGAAGCATGCCAAAGTAAAGCTTGGATAACCGTACACAGATGAGCCCCATAATCACTGCAAGAATCGCGGCAACGATGGGACCTGCAATAAACCCCACGAACGCGGGAAGATCGGTCTTGGTGATTATCAGCGCGACGGAATATGCTCCGACTCCGTAGAACACGGCATGATGGAACTGGTACATGCCCCCGAAGCCAAGCACGAGATTCAGGCTCGTGGCCAGCAATCCGGTTACCAGAATCAATGCCAGAAAATAAACGTCATACCTGGACAGAAAATACGGCGAGAGCACGAGAACGATCCCCAAGACCAGACCGAACACGAGCATTCTTCCATGTGTGGATTCGTTCAGCACAATTTTCCTCACCAGGTTGCTTTAAGCAGCCCCTTGGGCCGAAAGAGCAACACGATTACAACTGCCATGTACGGAAATACAATGGCGAATTGCGGCCAAACGAGAATCCCGATTGAATCCGTCAGGCCGAATATGAGTGCTCCCAGGAGAGCCCCCCAGATATTTCCCAGACCGCCTATGATGACAATGAGAAAAGCTTCCATAATGAGGGAATGATCCATCCCTTGCGTAATATTCTGAGTGGGTGCCACCAATGCTCCTCCCAGGCCCGCGAGAAAACACCCGATAACAAACACCGATGCAAATACCCAGCTCACATTGATACCGACTGCAGCCACCATCTCACGATCCACGGCTGCTGCCCGTGAAATCTTCCCTATTTTTGTTTTGTTGATCAGGAACCATAATCCCACAGCTACAATCGGTCCCACGATCAACAGAAAAAGATTGTACTTGGGAAACGGCATTCCCAAAAGAGGCACAGATCCCTGCAGTACTTCGGGTGCAGAAATGGACCTGTAGTCAGAACCCCAAACGATTTTTACCAAATCCTGGAAGAGAAGCGTGAATGAGAATGTGAAGAGAAGCAGCATCAGGTGCTCTCTATCATACAAATGGCAGAACAGACCTCTTTCAATGACTAGACTGATCAGCGCAACCGCCAAGGGGGCCAGAACGATTGCCCCCCAGAATCCGACTGGTCCTCCGCCCAGGAAGACAGCTATGGAATAGCAGAGGAAAGCGCCCAACATATAGAGAGACCCATGGGCAAGGTTTGGAATCCTCAACACCCCAAGGACCAGACTCAAACCCGATGAGACAATAAACAGTATGGTAGTTCTGCTCAGTCCTACGACAAATTGTTGCGCAAGCGCAGAAAGAGTTATGTTGACACCAAATTCCATGCTACGACCTTTGCCGATAACCCCTATCCTGAGTGATACCGGCAGTGAAATGGCCCATGCGAATGCGTTTTTAAAGCAGTAAGATCTTGGGGACCTTTTGGTAAGAACGGTTCTACAAACCCCCATGCAAACTTTGCCTGCAAATCTCCTCGTCCCGTAGGGACGGAAGAAAATAGCCCGGTAATTTATTGCCGGGTATCAGCCGTCCCTCTGGGACTCAGGAATTGCTATAATTGCCTAGTAACCGGCGATGAATCGCCGGCCTATTATCAACTGTTCCTCCAGAACAAAAGACAAAATAAGCTTGAGTTAGCCTATGCCCGAGCTCCGTCCAAAAACACCTCTAAGCAATCCTGGAACGAAACGACTCCGGAACCGGAAATCCTTTATTTTCCCGCCTCCCTCGCCTTCTTTATCTCTTCCACTGTGGGCATGAGCTGATCGGCAGGAATTGTCACGATATCGGTAGCGATCAAAAAATCATGACCCTTGCCTTTCGCGGTTCTGCCCATGAACATCGGGAGCATTACCTGGTTGTCCTCTGCTCTTACGGTGAGCTTTCCGATGGGAGAATCAATCGTCATTCCGGAGAGAGCTTCCGCAAACTTCTCAGGATCCACTTTTCCCGCCTTCTCATAAGCTTTGGCAATGAACTGAGCTGTAAACCATCCGATGAGGCTTCCAAAAGAAGGTTTTCTGCCGTACGCCTTTTCAAACTCTTGTGCAAAAGCCTTGTTTTCCGGAGTGTCAGGATAATAGAAGAAGTAATTGGAGGTTCCTATAACTCCTTCAGGAGCATTCAATCCTAGCGGTCTGAGCGTGGAAAGTTCAGAGGCCGTATGCATAAAAAAGGGAACACGCTCGTTGAAACCGGTTGCTTTTGCCGCTTTCAGGAAGGGAACGCATCCCGCTCCGCCGGTAGCTACGATTACTGCATCGGGTTTGGCGTTCAGCATAGAGGTAATGTACGGCGTGAAATCCGGTTCTCCCACCTTCCACCATGATTGGCCCAGAAGTTTCACGTCGGGTTTCAACTTCTTCAAGTTATTCCAAACGCCATCTGCAATGGCATGGCCGTATTCATAATCGTCCCCGGCGATCCAGTAATTAACATAAGGCAGTTTGGCCAACCCAACCGCCGCTGCTTTCCCTGCCATCTCGGTGTTCTCGTTCATGGAAAACACATATTTGTGACCCTTTGCCCCCGTTATGTTGGAGCTCTTCGAATAGGTCGCCAGGAACGGGATCTTCTCGTTCTTGGCCAGATCCGAAACGGCAAGAGCCACCGCGCTGTTGATAGTACCCATCAAGAGGTCTACCTTTTCTCTCATGAGAAGCTCTTTTGCAGCGCTGAGTCCCAGATCGACCTTAAATTTGTCGTCCCGTGTCACAAACGTGATTTGCCGACCAAGCACACCGCCCTTTGCATTTATCTGGTCTATCGCCAGTTTGAAACCGTCCTTCACGTCATTGGTATACGTGCTGGGCGGTCCGCTATAAGAGTCGATAATGCCTATTTTAATCGGATCTGCGGCCTGGGTTGTCCCTGCCGCAAGTCCTATGACAAGCCCGACACACACGATGAGCCATGAGATCTTTCGCATCGCAATGCTCCTGTCTTTCTGGAATTTAGCCGGTGATCCGGAGTAGCCATACGGATATGGCGCGGGGCGCAGGTGTATGTTACCCCAATAACTGGCTCATGAGAATAGGCTCTCAAAGAAAAGAGTGCAAGAGCTGAGCAAAAGAATAGAGAATTACGGGCGGGATCGCCGGTGCGATCAGCTAAAAGTTATCTTCCGTTCGCGGGTTTCTCACGATCCTATTTTTTCCTCGATAGTGCCCATATTCGTCGAGAACTCCACGTGTTTGACTTGTGCCATTGTTCAAGCAAGTTCATACTATAATGTCCTTCCAGAACGCGATGTGGAGTTAAAAGATGTCGAAAAAGCTTTGGATCCTTGCATTGTTAGGGTTTGTGGCACTTTCCGGTAGCGTAATATTATCAAATTATATAAATAGGGACAGAGTCCTCATACAAGCTGTGCTGGACGGAAAGACCGCCGAAGCCAGGCGCCTCCTGGAGCAGGGTGCTGACGTAAACGTTCGAGCGACAAATGGCGCAACCGCTCTCATGGCTGCAGCCACAAAAGGAGATACCACTACAGCAGCGCTTCTCCTCGAGTACGGGGCTGACGTCAATGCGAAGTGCGACAAGGGTATCACGGCGCTCCTGGACACTGTATCCCGCCAGGATTTGGGATTCACGACCATGCTTCTTGCTGCCGGGGCAAATCCCAATGTGCCGGATAATAAGGGGATGACTCCACTTGCCGAAGCCGCAAGAAAAGGCAATTCTGAGGCGATTGCAGTTCTTGTCCGTCACGGCGCGCAGGTGGATAGCAAAGGACCGAAGGGGTTGACCGAACTGACATGGGCCAGTCAGCAGGGAAAAACCGAAGCAGTTCGCATTCTCCTGGAAAGCGGTGCAAACGTGAATGCAAAAGACGATGAAGGGTTTACTCCGCTTATGCATGCGACCGTACGCGGGTTGGTTCCCATTGCACAACTGCTTTTGAAACGTGGTGCGGATGTCAATGCTACGGAGAATTCCGGCGGCACTGCTCTGATGATTGCGTCCCACGAAGGCGACATAGATATGGTAAAACTACTCGTGGAGAACGGAGCAAATCCGACTCTCAAGGAAAAAGGAGGAAAAACCGCTCTCGATATGGCCCGCGCACGAGGCAAAGCCGAGGTGGTAAATTTTCTCAGCTCTACAAATCAATAGTTATTTGTGCCATTGGATGAGCAAATGTACCATTTGGCAGTTGTGCACATAAGATAGCGAAGGCTGGGGTGTCCTGAGCGGAGTGATTAGACGGCTCTGCGTCGTCCGGAGCGAGGGATACCTCCAGCCTTCCCCCAGATTATGAAAAGAAAAGCGAATCAGTGTGAGTCTTCTTCACAAGAGGGTTAAAATGAAACATCGTTCTTTATGCACTGCAATAATGTTGACCGTGTTGGCAGGTCTTTCGCAGGTGGCATGGCCCGCGGAATTGTTCCAGGTGTCCACATTCGCTTCTTTCGCAAATGGACAATATGACGGCCCTGTCACCTTTCGAGAACTGAAACAAAACGGTAATACGGGAATAGGTACGGTCAATGGGTTGTATGGGGAAATGATTGCCGTGGACGGGAGATTCTTCCAGATAAGGGATGACGGCAAAGTGTACGAAATCTCGGATTCCGAACTGACCCCCTTCGCGACGATTTCCTCGATTACCGCGGGAACGGAATTTTCGGCAAAAGCGAACAACGCGGATGAGCTCCATGCTGCCATCGATGCTCGCATACCGGATCGGTCCGCTGTATACGTCATGAGAATTGACGGGCTTTTCAGCAAACTAAAGCTCCGGAGCGTGCCAAAACAGTCAAAACCCTATCCCGCCTTGAACGAAGTAATTAAGAAACAGGCGATTTTCGAACATACAAACGTCCGCGGCACTCTCGTAGGGTTCCGATTTCCCGATTTCATGAATGGAGTAAACGTACCGGGATACCATTTCCATTTCATCTCGGATGACAGGACTATCGGCGGGCATATGCTGGATTGCAGCACAGAAGAAGCCCAAGGCAGCTTTGAAACCGTATCTCAGCTCAACGTTCGACTGATCGGCTCGAATTAACGCTTGAATTGGCCATTTGGCGCACAGTACCAATTTGCATTCAAAATCGCCCCATTCCCGCCTTTATGAAGGGGGGGTAGAGGGGATTTTCGTTCAACTTTGAAAGCAAATCGGTAATGCGTTAAACGAAGTTCACAATCATCCGAAAATGGCTCCTACATGCTGATATGGATGGGTGCCTTCGATAATCTCTATCCCGCATCTCGATTTCACGTCGTCTGCAATGGTTTGTCCATGCGGACACTTGACCACACATGGAGCCAGATGAATCTTGGTCGGTTCCTCCCCTAGAGGTGAATTCCATAGAAGGGCCAACCTTGGGACCAACGTCTTGCCAGGGCAATCCGAACAGGCGGTGAGACCTATCAACTCGGCCTCGTGCTCACCGTACCGGACGAATTCGCCTTGATTCAGATTAAAAGCAGTAAAGCAGCGATTACAAGCAAAACAGATTTCATCCATGATCTTCCTGCAACCTATAATCAGTATCTTTTCCATGTCCTCCTCCTTGTCGAAACGACGCCTGACCCCCGGCAGATCGGTAGTCACACCATTTCGCAGTTACGCATATAAGATAGCGAAGGCTGGGGTGTTCTGAGCGGAGTGATCAGACGGCTCTGCGTCGTCCGGAGCGAAGGATACCTCCAGCCTCCCAGATTATGAGAAGAGAAGCGAATCAGTATCAATTACGCCCGCTCACGTCTTTCTTCTTGGGAAACTGGATAAAATAGCGGACCGGCAATATTTTTTCGAGAGCGTCATTTGTCTCGATCAATGCCACGCCTTTCACATGCGCCTGATTTTGTTCAGGCTTCGTGCGGACAGACAGTTGAAAACGCGTTTGTGCCCCTGGTGGCACAACAACCTCGTCTGGAATCAAGCGTGCTTCACTCGAATTGACCGTAGCTGTTTTCAAAACGATGACTTTTGCCGAATGATTGGTAGCTCTCAAGTCGAATACCGCGTCCTTATCCGGTTCGGACAGGCGACCGGCCAAGAAATCCGGATTGATGACCAAGTGCCGAATCACATTGAATGTCAGCCTCAAACTGGTCCTGGGGTGCTCCGGATCGTTGGAATGGACTGAAATGGTCTTGGAGTGCCGTCCCGGAGGCATGCCCAGAGTCTCTATTTGAGCGTAGATCTTGCTCGAAGAGCCGGGTGCTATTCTCAGATTTCCGCGTATACCTTTTGCGCAGCCACAGGATGACTCTATTCGTCCGAGGATCAGGATATCGTCGCCCGTGTTTGTGCAAGTCAGCTCTACAGACGGTGAGTCGCCGTAGCGCACGTCTCCGAAATCGTGTTCCAGTTCTGAGAAGCCGATCTTCGGACCGGTTCCGGCCGGCAAAAAAGTCGGTACCAAAGATAACAGTAACCCGATGAGTATAGTGAGTCGCATCACGGTCAGATCTCCTTTGCATTCCGTGAGTGCTTATAGGATTTCGCACACCGGATCTTTTATATGGAACGGTAGGGCACGGCGTCTCTGCCGTGCCGAACTGGTCGATTTTCTTATGAAAAATGTGCCGGCACGGAGGCACGGCACCCACCGATTTTAGAGAAGCGCTTTTCGCAATCGGACAAAAATTCTGACATTTGCGAAAATACCGTTGATCCCATCGCGATCGGCCTAGCCATCCTTGGGAAAACAAATCTTGACTCATGTCACGTGTCTGACTTAGGTTTAATAGATCATTTATTTTGAGTCAAACGAGTAATTTTGATGGGTGCAATCGTTTTTTTCGATAAGGACTCATGCATATGGAACTCCGTCAACTGAAGACATTCCGAACCGTAGCCACACTTTTGAGCTTCAACCGGGCGGCGGAAGTGTTGAACTACGCGCAATCGACCATATCGGCTCAGATAAAGGCCTTGGAAGAGGATCTCGAGGTAAAGCTTTTTGACAGGTTGGGCAAAGGGATAGTGCTCACGGAAGCAGGCGAGCTATTGTCCCAGTACGCTCAGAAAATGCTTGATATTGAGGCCGAAACCATGGCCGGTGTGAAAGGGAGGGATCAGCCTCAAGGGTCACTGACAATCCGAGCCCCCCAAAGTATAGGCAACACCTATTTGGCTGGCGTGGTAGGCGCATTTCGCAAGCAGTTCCCAAAGGTCAGCTTCAACTTTCATACCTGCGCGTTTCACAGTCTGGAACATGAACTTCAGACCGGCGTCACTGATCTGGCTTTTTTGCTTGGCGACTCAATTAATTCGGCAAGTCTGGTTGCAGAGCCGCTGCGATTTGAACAACTCCTCATGGTGTCTAATCCGGATAATCCTTTAACTCAAAGAACCAAAGTGTCCATAAAAGATCTCGCCGATCAGCCGATTTTTCTGGCAAAATCCGATTGCGGTTACAGAATGACATTTGAGCAGATGTTGACCGAAGCGAACATAAAGCCGCAGACCGTACTGGAATTCAACAGCGTGGAATTGCTCAAGGCTTGTCTGGCAATAAGTGAGGGTGTCACCATGATTCCAGAAATAACAGTTCGGGCTGAGATTGCCCGAGGCGAGTTGTCAGTTCTGCGATGGGAGGAGGAGCTCATGGAGACAGCGGTTCTCATGATTCGGCACAAGGAGAAATGGCTGTCCCCCTCATTGCAATCGTTTCTCGAGATCTCGAGAGATATCATAGGGAATGGATAGATACCGCTCTCGTCGATCCGTGAGAAATGCCTCTAAGCTGCAGCCCGGATGAGGCTTTGAAGAAAGAAATAATCTGCATTACTGCTTTGATTCCAGTTCCATTGCCTCAGGTAGGAATTCCAGCAAATCTGCAACAGGTGTTGCAGGGTTCGGATTGCCGAGCAACCCCAGAAATCGATTTATCTTGGCTGCAGACAGTGCAGAATCCGGAATGGGGTGGCCTGCGGCAATAAGCGATGAGACAATTCCTGTCAGGCTGTCGCCGGTGCCACCGATAGGCTCCAGCGCTTCCACCCGCGGTTCGCAGACCGTCCCGATAATTCCTTCGGCAGAAGCCACATAATCGCACTTTCCCTTCACGAGAAGGAAACGAGCGGCGTTCTCGTGCTCACACGCGCGAGCGATCAGCCCGGGAATTCTTCCATCTTCCTGCAAGAGAAAGCCGCGGGTATAAAACGGATGTGGTGCCGATTCGTCAGCAAGGAATGCAAGTTCACCCGCATCCGGCGTGAACAGGTCGTAATCCGCAGAAAAACCGCTCATTTTGGCTACGTACATGTATCCGGCATCTGCGATGAGCGTCTGTTTACTGTCGCGTTCCTGCAGACGATAGAGAATCCTGTTGTGCCAATCTACTTCCGGTTGCAAATAATGAAACACAATGATCGATTCCTCCCGTTCCGCTCCTGTTTGGAAGAGACGCTCGTACACCGCTCGGCTTCCATCCCCCCGGCCGATGTCTCCGGCCAGAATGGTTCGCGGTGGATCGATTCCCAAGGTTTTGGCGCAAAGGTATGCGGTTGCAATGAGGCATGGAGTGCCCCGAGCGATACTGATGGATTCTGCCCCTAATCGAAGCTGCCCCCGATCGATCTCGCACGTAGTGTCAAGAAGAGGGAATCCCTCATACGGCACTGTACCCACGATCAACCACGACATAAGCGCCTCAATTCCTCATAGGCAAGCTGAAGAGCGTAACCGCACAAGGTGCACCCGAGTTCCCTCGGTTCCGGCGCTTCTCCGAGCTTGCGGCCTACCATTTGTTCCGCCAAATAAGGAACATCCGGACACCCGCCGCCGGAAACATTGACTATGGTCAAACACTTCTTCGAAGCGGTAATTTTCATGTTCGCTGCTCGTACCATGAGGTATTCTCCGAAGTCTTTCACCTGATACAGGCTTACGGGTTCCAGGAGCAAATCCTGAAGAGGCAATACTTCGAGAGGCTTGATTCTTGCCTTGAGAAGGATCTGGAATATCTCGAGTTCAGAGATCAGGGGAAACTCGATAACCATATCGCAGCCCTTCCTGACCTCGGGAGGAGGGCCTTTTACGGCTACGGAAAACCCTGAGTCTCTCAGCAGGGTTTCTGCTCGTATAACTTCGCTCGTATGCTCGAATACCAGAATGCCGCGGTCGGATAATTCCCTCGATATGCGGTCCTCGGGGGTGCTTTTCCGAAACGCGGAACGCAGTCGTCCAAAGAAACTCATCATTTTCTCAGTGTAAGGCTGTATTCACCATCTGCTTCTTTGATATCGGCAATCTGCCAACCCTGACCGGTTGCGGCACGACTGACGTTTTCCCGGCTCACCTCATTGTCCACAAGCACTTCAATTTCGCCGGAACCTTTTTCCTTGATTTTCGCCAGCGCCATGAGCACCGGTTGCGGGCAGGAAAGTCCTCGGGCATCCACTTTCTCAGTCACGGCAAACCTCCTGATATTGATTTGCATTCAAAGAGATAAAATCTGGGAAACACTTCTTACAAGAAGTGTTTCCGGATATTACTGCTTTGAAAGCGAATCGGCATTACGATCCGACGCGTCGAATGTTTGTTAATCCGATGAATAGGCACGCCAGCATGGTAACCGCAACAGCGGCAATGCCGTGAGGTCCCAAACCAGCCGGAGAACTGGCCAGTCCGAAATTGTGAGCGAATGCCGCACCTACGATCATACCGAAAACGAATGTTGCGGCATCGCCGTCTCCTTCGCCGGTCATGAAGAGCTGTCTTCCCGGGCACCCGCCTGCAAGGGCGAACGCCAGTCCAGCGACCAGCATGCCGGCAAAGTTCCAGAAACTCTGGGTATGAGCCACCGGTTGGCCTACGAAGCCCGGTTTGAACTGTCCCAGGACGAGATTAGTTGCGAATGCTGCTATCAGGAGTGCGGCCAGTCCCGCAAACAGATGAAAATGCCTGAATAGAATCAAATCACGCAATCCACCCATAGTGCAGAAGCGGCTTCTCTGGGCAATAAACCCGATGACGAGCCCCACAACCAGTGAAATAGCCAAGGGAGCGTGTTGGGAACCGGGTCCCTTGAGGCTATAAAACAGGATGCCGTTTTTCGGCTCTCCCGGAATCTGCGGATACAAGAGCAGGAGTATGAAAAATCCAACGGCTACAAGAGGCATCATCAGCCCTGCACCAAAGGACTGCTTTGCTACACGATTAAGAGTATAGCCCGCTCTGAAAAACAGGGTGCCGATTCCTACTCCGGTAACAAGCCCCAGCAGACCGAAAATGGCATTGCCATCACCACCCGCCAAACGGAGCAGCGCTCGCCAGGGACACCCCAAAAAGACCAGAGCTCCGATCATCGCGCACATTCCAAGAATGAACCGAATAAAAGGAGCCGAACCTGAACGTGGTTTGAATTCGCCGAATGCGAGCGCAGCGCCGAATGCTCCTAAAGCAAATCCGATCAGTTCAGGCCTCAAATACTGGACAACATCTGCTCTGTGGAGGCCGACTGCACCAGCCAAATCACGTTCGAAACAGGCCATACATACGCCCATATTCCCCGGATTGCCCCATTTCTGGAGCAGAGCAGCCAATATCCCGATTACGCCACCGACGGCAACAATACCTGCAGTAGAAGCGAAGAAGTTTTTTCTGATCTCCAAAGCGACCTCCTCAGGATATTCATAAGAAGTGCCGATGCAATGAATCAGGCAGTATTCGATTCATGTCGACGCGTCTATCGTATGCGAAAAGAATCGTGTTCTCTCTCCGATGTAGGAGCAAACCGAGAAGGTGAAATGGTATATCGGAAAAGATGATGTGTCAACAAGGAAAAACCGATACAAGAAAACACTCGAAACGGCATGTTGACGCTTCGAGATTGCTGCGTCTTCATGGAGCTTATGCCATTTCGCACTTATGCACATAAGATAATGAAGGCTGGGGTGTCCTGAGCGGAGTGATTAGACGGCTTTCGTCCTCTGGAGCGAAGGATACCTCCAGCCCCCAGATTATGAAAAGAAAAGCAAATCGGAATTAGTACGGCTCATTCCCTTGTTGATTGTGAAATTTCACATCTGACGTTTTTTGGAACTCTTGCCAGTGCGGTGTAGGTTTGCGGTCGTTTTGCAGATCGCAGACGTACAAAGAGAAACTCCCCGGTTTTTCATGGCCGTACCTAATCCAGGTACAGCAGCCGAGGAGTTCGCGCGTGTGCAATACGAATTTGTCAGGAAATTTTGAAAGCTTGAGCGAGCGTATGGAGTTGATTGCCGAGTTCTTCAAGTTTCTTAGCGTTCTCTTCCATTTGCTGCGTACTCGCAAGACTATCGTGCATTGCCTTATTGATGGTGGTCATGGCAAGTGCGACTTGGTCTATTCCAGCCGTCTGCTGCTCGGCGGACACTTCTATGATCGATGCTGCCTGTGAAGAAGTCTCCACGGCTCTGGTGAGGCTGGTAATAGCCTCTTCTGCTTTGGTCGATTGTCGCACTCCCGCGTCAACCGCTTTGTTGCCTTGTTCAGTAGCCATAACCACTGCACTGACCGATTTTCTCACGTCTTCAAGGATAGAACGCACTTCAAGGGTAGATTCCCTGGATTGATCGGCAAGTCCTTTGATCTCCTGAGCGACAACAGCGAATCCTCGTCCCTGTTCGCCCGCACGCGCCGCTTCTATGGATGCGTTGACCGCCAAGAGATTGGATTGGTCTGCAAGATCCTGCACGCTGGCTATAATCTGTTCTATAGCAACGCTATGTTCGCTCAGTCTCACCACTGTCTCACCGACGGATTCCATCTGATCTCTGATCAGACCGATTCCTTGAATGGCAGCTTCGGTAGCCTTTTTCCCTTCAGTAGAAACGGCAACTGCCTGCTGCGAAATGCGGGCAACGTTCATAGCATTGTCGTTGGCTACCTTTGCCGCCTGTTTGACCTCTTCCAGAGTGGCTGTAGTCTGGTTTACAGATGTCGCTGTCTCTGCGGTACTGGTAACCAACTGAGTAATTGCAGTGGAAATTTCTGCTGCGGAACCACTCAAGACCTTAATGCCTTCATACAAGCGGCCTGTCTGAGCCCTCATGGATTCCAGCATGGAACGAAACGATTCGGCCAAAGCACCTATTTCGTCATGTCTCTTGAATTTTGGCACCGTAACCGTCAGGTCTCCTTTACTGAGTCGATCTGCAATTTCGGACATCATCGTTATAGGTCTGGCAAAACCTCTCGACAAAAAGAACACCAGCAACATTACGACGATCGCTACTACCAGGATGATCACACCCATGTAGGTAAGTATGGCGCTCATGGGTTGTCTCATTTCACTTTCGGCAACTTCCGATACGATTGCCCAATCGAAGTCGGCACCGAGACTCTTTAGACTCGGCAAATTCAGAGGAGCATAGGAACTGAGCACCGACACATTCCGATAATCGCGGGTAAGCGCGGTTGCGCTTTTTCCCGCAAGAGCATTTTTCACTGCGTCAGTTTCGATCTTCTTCTTGAGTACGGAATTCTCTTTCTCAAATCTCGATTGAGACCGTAAAAGCAAATCCTGGCCTACGAGATACGATCCGGCATTCCTGTTCGTGTCATGTCCCGAACCAAACGAGGACACAATGTGCTGCGGTCCCATGCGCAGGGCGATGACTCCTTTGATTTTGCCACTGCTGTCCGTTATGGGCACACCGGCGAATGCCGCAGGATTTCCGGTAGCCTTGTAAACTCCAAAATCCACAAGCGCAGGCTTGCCTGTTTCTGTCACCCTGGACCACAGCTTTGCGAGCCCGCTGTCTTTCAGATCCCCCGTTTTCAAATTCGCGCCAAGATCCGACAGTTGCCGAACGGAGTACATAACCACACCGTTTTTTGCGCCAACGAGCAGCACATCCTCGTAGCCCGATACATCGCTATTGTAGATAGAGACAAAGGCCTCGATAGGCTTACTTACGGTTTCGCGGGTGCTCTTGTATACGTCTGAACTTGTGTCGAAGGGGGCATCTGCAGAGGCTCTGGAGAATTCGATATACGAGTACAATGTGTCGAGTGCGATTGTTGCAGCCCCTGTCTCGTTCAAATATTGAAGGTTGTTCAATGTAGCGTTCAAATAGTTGAGAATTTCATCTTTCCTTAATTCTCGTTCGGACAGAAGCTTTGCGAATTCAGCCTTTTCAAGTGCATCCCCGGCCAAACGCAACCCAATGTATCCCAGAACGAGAATTGGTACCAGTCCTACCAGGACAAAGGAAACTGCCAGCTTCCCTCTAATGGATTTTGTAACGAATTGCATCATGAGACGTTCTCCTCTGCAAACAACCGTCTTTGAGTGACTTATTCAAGAGCAAGGGGGACGCACGACAGCTATAAACGGCATTTATCCGCTGGCAGAAGGCCTCCCAAATTTACCTAAAACTCAATGCAACAACTGTTTGGACTTATATCTCTGACATCTTCTCTCCTTCAGAAACAGTGAACGAGAAAAGATGCGGAACATTCTACAAAACATCGATTGAGAAGACTGAAACCACGTGAATACGACTTCTTCTTTTCGCACACCGCCTCGGTGATATAAATTAGTCCAGGATGATGCTTTTCGCTTGTCTCGGAAGATCCAAAAGTTCGGTCGAATCGGATTCGAGCGTACGAACAAATGCAGAGGCTCAACGGAACCACTCGAGAGGATACCTCACTACAAAAACACGGTCAAACAATCTTTCTGATAAGGAGTCATTCGATATCCATGAATGGAAGAAATATGGCTCTCCGATTTACCTAACGCGAACGAGAGAAGTGCAACTTCATCAAAAGAAAATCGCGCACGTTTGGTCGAACGTCCCCGAGAAGGGTGAGCTCGATTCGTTTTCTCCAGAATGTATTGCCGGGCTGGTATTTATGATTTCTGCAGATGAAAGAGAGGGCGCTGTCCTCTGTTTCGGTTTGGGGAGATTCCTTATAAGGGAGCCTCCCCAGATCGTCTTGCTACTCACAATGAAATCGTTGCAAAATGATGCAGAATTTTGCGTTTCATTGGTGCACAATCTTTGTCAAATTATCAAATTCTTCAATGCGCAGAGGGAAATGGAATTGCCCTCTGTGGTTTTTCTAGTTGCTAAGAAGAGACTAGATCAGTCCCATACCTTTCAAAACGGAAAGCATGACCGCTGCTGCCATCACCGATCCTATCTGACCTCCGGTATTGGCGCCCATTGCATGCATAAGCAGGAAATTTTTCTTGTCATATCTTTGTCCCTGGGCCTGGACCACTCTGGCGGCCATAGGATAGGCAGATATTCCTGCAGCTCCGATGAGAGGGTTGATTTTGCCGCCCGTCAGGCCATACATGATTTTACCGAAGATTACGCCTGCTACGGTGTCCAGACTTATGGCCAGGAATCCGAGCCCAAAGATCATCAGGGTCTCCGGTCTGAGGAACTTGTGACCTTCCATGGTTCCACCAATGGCTAATCCGAGAAAGAGCGTTACGATGTTTGCTATTTCATTTTCGGATGCCCCTGTGAGCCTCGCCACGACTCCGCTCTCTTTCATGAGATTTCCCAGCATGATGGTGCCCATCAGGGGAAGTCCTTTCGGAGCGATAAGGCCTGTAGCAATGGTGACGATAATGGGGAACAGTATTCTTGTATTCTTTGAAACGCTTTCCCTATTTATGGCCATGCGCGTGGTGCGCTCTTTTTCCGTGGTGAGCGCCTTCATTATGGGCGGCTGTATTATCGGCACCAGCGACATGTACGAGTACGCCGCAACGGAAACGGGTCCCAGAAGATGAGGAGCATATTGCGAGGTAACGTATATTGCAGTCGGACCGTCGCAAGCTCCGATAATTCCGATGCACACGGCCTCAAGCTGTGAAAAGCCCAGAGCGAGAGCCAGCAACAAGGTACAGAATATGCCGAGTTGCCCGGCTGCTCCGAACAGGAGTATTTTTGGATTCTCCAGGAGCGGACCGAAATCCGTCATAGCTCCAATCCCTACAAATATCAGCAATGGGAAGATTTCCGTTATGATACCGATATCGTAGAAGAATCTGAGCATTCCGCCTTGTTCCATAAGATCGCTAAGAGGAACGTTCACCAGCACACAACCGAAGCCGATGGGAAGCAATAAAAGCGGCTCGATTTCACGTTTAATCGCGAGGTAAAGCAGCACCCCACCGATAAAAAGCATGACGACATTGGGAAGACCCTTGGTGGCAAGAAACATTGTTCCTGCACCGAGTCCTGAAATCCCAGCTAATATACTTTCAAGCATGGTTCCTTCCCTTACGATTAGCGCCCTACCGAATCCTTCTTCGATCCGGGGAGCGGAAAGATTTTCTTGGTGAGCTCGATAACGACAATAAGTATTCCAAGCGTGAGGAATGTCCCGCTCACACCTACTATTGTCAAACTAATGCCGAAACTCCAATCGCTCATGTTTCGCCTCAACAGGATAGTTGATCCGTAGATCTATTGGGGTAGATCGTCCTACCAGCTATATGTTCGCTTCTAGTGATGAATTGGAGCGAACAGAAAGGCTTTTGGGGGGATCTAATTTAGCCCTATGAGACCATTTCTTTAATGCAGATTTCATTCGACTTCAAGCAAATTCTTGTGAACGTATCGTTCGGGCGGACAGGTCGATCTATAGTTTTACGTATGTTCACAACCAAATAGCTGCTATAAGGAGGAGAAGAGGATACGACTCTATGAAGAGCCCAAGGCGATCTCTCAGGAAAAACGTAATGCATAAATTACATTCCGGAATTCGGCCAAAAGGAAAGTTCGGTTCTTCATGCATTCAAAATCGAGGTGATTTGCCGGGAGACTATTTCCAATAGTCACTCAAATCGGGAATGAAATCGACGTGCATTGTACCTTCCTCTGACGCTCATCCCGTGGTACGTACATTGCACAAAGATGTTTATCACCAAGAAAGGAGACGCTCCATGCTCCCGAAAAAAATACTTCTGTGCACCGACTTCTCTGCTAATTCGCTCCGCGCACGCAATCTGGCAATGGAGTTTGCATCGAATCTCAATGCCAAGCTTTTGATATTACATGTGGTGAACTCCTCGAGGCTTGGCTACCCTGCTTTTGAAGTTGGAGTCCCCTTCGACCTTCAGGCTGTGCTCAAAGCAATAGAGGATTCGGTTAAGAAAAATTTCCAGGAGATTGAGAATGAGTGCAGCAGTTCGGTTCCGGAAATGGAATTCGCATCGAGAATCGGGGTTCCTGCTAACGAGATCGTGACATTCGCCGGAGAGCAAAAGGTAGACCTGATCGTCATGGGAACCCACGGTTGGACTGGATTCAAGCACCTCATCCTCGGCAGCACGGCAGAGAACGTGGTCCGTTCGGCCCCATGCCCTGTGTTGACCGTGCGATCGCCTGAAGAGAAATCTGCACAATCCGGTGAAAGCACATAAAGAGCATGGACCATGCACCGGGAGATTCAGCCTGGAAAACGAGCCTGTCACCGTTTTTTACACTCTGTAAAGTGTTTAACAAAAATCTAACATAAGGTCGGACTTCCTGAATGAATCTGCCCGAGAGGCTTCTTGAGTGATAAATACGACTCTGAATAGCAGTTAATCCATGATCTCACATCCCGGGTTTTCACTACTTTTTTCTATTCTCATGGAAAAAGTATGAACAGCCTTGTGCCACAGCGGCGGTGACACAAGAGACTTGCTTGTCTTTAGGTCTCGATGGCTGCTCACGTAATTATATCGTTATTTCTGTTGCTTGCATTTTTTTTCTGCAAAAGATTTCCGTTCGCCTAAACGCGGCAGTTTTTCGGAATGAAATTTGCTTGAGATTACCCCATATTTTTCCGGCTGATGAGGCGAGCACAACACCGGCAGGTGAATTTTGGACCCAGCCCTTTTTGACATTTGTATCGGCCTGACTCTCTGTTTCGCATTCGTAAACGGAGTTCATGATGGAGGAAACGTGATCGCAACCATTGTCTGTTCGCGATCTATGAGTCCCTATCGTGCACTGTTTCTGGCTGCGATCGGTGAATTTCTGGGGCCGTTGCTGTTGGGAACTGCGGTAGCTCATACTATGTCCACGAGCATCCTGAAACCGGAAGCACTGGGGCTTCTCAAACCGGCAACGCTCTATATCATGATCTCCTGCGGTGTCGGAGGAGCCATAGCGTGGAAGCTGCCTACCTGGTTCCTGGGATTGCCTTCCAGCGGTTCCCACGCGTTGATAGGAGGATTGGTGGGAGCCGGAGCCGTCGCCATGGGATACGAGTCTATTTCCATACAGAAGGTGCTGGTATCTGTTGTGGTTCCGCTCTTGTTTTCTCCGATAGTGGGTATTCTGTTGGGTTTCCTGGTATTTGGAATTATAAGAAGCCTGTTCGGCCGATCTCATAGAGGAATCGGTCGTGTTTTTGCAACCCTTCAGAAGCCGACAGTCTTGTTCCTGGCAGCGAGTCACGGATCGAACGACGCGCAAAAATCCATGGGAGTAATAGCTATTGCATTAGCGTTTACCCCAGGCGAATCCTATGGGGAATTCCACCTCCCGTACTGGGTCATTCTGTCTTGTACCTCGGCTCTGGTAATGGGACTTCTCCTTGGTGGATGGCGAATCGTGAAGACCGTCGGCCTGGGAATATGTCGGATGGAACCTGTTCATTCTTTTGCATCGCAATTGGCTTCAACGCTCGTGGTTATGGTCGCGTCTCTAACGGGAGGCCCGGTTAGCACAACTCAGATAGTTGCTTCATCAGTAATGGGCGTGGGAGCATCGAGGAGACTGAGCGGTGTGAAATGGTCCGCTGCAACGAATATCGCGTACGCCTGGTTGCTCACGTTTCCGGTATCTGCGGGAATCGGTGCAGGACTATTTTGGATTTTCAAGCGATTGCTCTCCTCCGGAGAAGTAGCACATGGCATTCTGGAAACTTTTTAGCGGCAGACGCGAAACTGATTTTTACGAATTGTTGCTGCTCCAGGCAGAAAAAACGCTTGCAGGGTGCGCCGCACTCGTGGCTTTTCTCGATGAACAGGGCGAACCCGAAACATTGAGAAGACTGGAGCAAGAAGCCGACGACATCCGCCGCATACTCATTGATGAGCTAAATCAGACATTCTTGACCCCGATGGACCGCGAGGACATTTTCGCGCTTTCGAGAGCCATCGATGATGTCATGGATCATGCGTACAATACAGTCAAAGAAATGGAAGTATTTGAAATAGAGCCCAACGAATTTCTTTTTCAAATGGCTGAATTGCTCCAACAAGGAGCGGAGCAGTTGGTAAACGCGATTAGACATCTCAAAAAGAATCCGAATGTTGCAGTTGAATACGCAGTCAGGGCAAAACGTATTGAGAATAAGATCAACGATGTATTTCTCGCCGCTCTCAAACAGCTTTTCTGTGGGCACGAACCGCGCATAATGTTCAGTTATCGGGAAATATATCGTCACTTCAATAGATCTGCCGATCGCGTCGATGAGGCGGCCAATATTATCAGTGATATCGTTGTGAAAATGTATTAGGTGTCATTCAATAGTCCCATCAAAGTTGCTCTCCCGGCAACGGCTTTGAGACGCTCACACGCTGCAAAAATCAACTTTGCGTCACCTGTTGACCCCGGAAAAATCTCTATGATGCACTGATTCGGCAAACAGCCTACAGAACTTGTCAAAATTAATGTCCGATTGAAGATGTATACCGATTCTCGAAAGTAATCACGGATTGTGAAGAGCAGTTCCCAGCAATTGGTAGCGCCGGCCTCCCAATGCTGTTGACTTAAGCTGCGGGGACATTTTTGTACCTGCGGTAAAGCCATTTGTTTTTGCTTTGCTTGTTCACCCTTGGTTGGGGTGGTCGCTGACTGTTTGGTCGATAGTATTTGACACGATAGATTTCTTTGAGAATATCCTGAAAGATTTCGATGGCTCTTTCAGGATCGTCTGCGGCGAGCACGGCGGCTTCAGACGCGAGCGTCATGACCGCATTCTTGAACTGAGGTTCTCCGAGCTCTCCACCGAGTAACTGGGTGGAAATGGCCATGAGAGTTCTTGAGATCACAGCCATGATCGCAGCTGCAAAGAGTTCTTGCAGGACGCTGTTGCAGGTTTTGCCATGAAATTTTTCGATTTCGAGCCCAATCTTTTCATCCCGGAAATAGCTCTCGATTTCCCATCGCCTGAAATAGAGGTCAGTGATCTCCTGTCTCGGAAACTCCACCTTGTCGTAAAGATTCGTCAGGAGAACCGAGAGGGTTCCGTCAGGATTGGACAGTCTGATGACTCTCACTCTGATGGGCTTGGCGGCCTTTCGTTGTTCAGCCGTCACCTGGCTGAGATAGTTCGATGTCGGAGGAATCACGATTTCGGCTTCGCTCTTCCCGCTCCGAATGAATTCCTTTACTGTGGCGAAGGTGGACGTTGCGGGGCAACGTATCACGAAATAGCCTTTGAACTTGTCCAAAAGGTAGCTGAGAAATTCATATCCTGGGTAACCTCGATCCAGGAGCAAGACACTTCCCTCAGGCACGAGGGGCAGGAGATGTTTGGCTTGGTCCCGCTCCGAAGAATTCACCGGGACCACAGTTCTTGCGATGGGCAGACGTCTGAAGACGTCATAGAGCGTGCATACAAGACACTGAGGATAATGTCCTTTGCCCGCTTGCCCAAGTCCGCTCTCAGGATCAAACTCGGCCCTGAGCTCATCGGCGGCTGGAAGCGTATAGTCGGAGCCATCTATCGCATGAGTGGACATACCATGCCACTCGTCCTTCGGGCTCTTAGGCCAACACTCATAAGCCAGACCAACCGCATCATCGAGTATTTGCCGAAAGATCCTCCAATCCACCTTTTTGCGCGCCTTGGTGAGCGCGCTTCGATGGATCGCCTCGGCGTCAGGCCAAAGGCCAAGAATTCTGGCATGTCGAAAGAATTCACCGGATTTCATGTCCACTCCTTTACCCTTTCCACTGGCGGCAATGGACAAGATGAAGGTGATAAGCTTTCCAAAGGCGAGTTTTCTGTTTCGAGTAAAGTCCTGAGGCGAGCGTTTCTTGGAAGGGTCGATTTGTCCGGGAATAATGTGAAGAAATTTTTCAGCGTACGCGCTAAGTTGGCATGGTTCTTCAAAGCATAATGCGTGCCATAATAAAATCCTTTCAGCAGCTTGTTTTGAAAGAATTTATCGCGCGTAACTACCCGCATGTCAACACAATTCCTTCTGAATTCTCGGAGGTTAAACGTGAAAAATCAAGAACCCTTTCCTTAATTCAACAGCATTGGGCCGGCCACCATGCCAATATGGTGTTTTTCGATACGGACCCTCAGGCTGCACCACAGCAGATTATCGAGCGCTACGCTGCACGCTTTAGCATTGAGATGACCAATCGAGAGACCAAGAACCTCCTGGGTGCGGCTGAACCTCAGTGTCGGAAAGAGACCTCGGTAACCCGTGCCCCTATGTTTGCTTACTGGGCCTACTGCTTTGTAGTGCTTTGGTTCGTTGGGCAATTCGTCACTGCAAAGAACCTCGTTGCCGACCCGGCTCCCTGGTACTGCCGGAAAAAGTCGTTCACCTTTTCAGACATGCTGGCAGCAGCTCGAAGGAGTCATTTCTCGCTGAGAATTTATTCGAAAGCCAGCCGAATCAATAAGTTCGAAAAACTCAACGGCCCGCGCTCCACGCGCGGACTCGACCATGCAAGAATCGCGAAACTATAGATAAGAATATTGGTGGGTGCCGGCCTCCGTGCCGGCACATCTTCAATATGATGAATGATATCGATAGAATGGACCGGCAGGGACGCCGGTCTCCACCAATATCTTGTATTGGAGCGTGGGACGAACGTCAGAATTCTTGGCAATCGCTCTAATACACCCAATCACTGGTGAAAACCGGCCAATAATGTACTCATACCGATTCGCTTTTCTTTTTATAGTCTGGCAGGCTGGAGGTATCCTTCGCTCCAGACGACGCAAGGCCGTCTAATCACTCCGCTCAGAACACCTCAGCCTGCGCCATCTTATATGCATAAAATTGCGAAATGGTATCACAACCACAAGCGACTTTTTTCCTGATTCCTGAATCCCTCGGCGTTCATCTGCGTCTACATTATCAGATGTCGCACCTGAGGAGGAACAAACGATGTCAGATACTGAAACGAGAGAAAGAGATGTGGAGTCTACCGTAACCGGCGCTTCGGATATAAAAGTACCGGAAGATGAATGCGCTTCAATAAAGGACCCCGTGCGCAGGAGTCTGTGTCGTGTGTGTAATGCCCCGGTATTAGGGAAGGCCCCATTTTGCAGCACTCACGAACCTCCGGTCCCTTAATCGCTCTAAATGACTCCATATGGAATGCATGTTCTCAATTACGAATATTTCTTAGGGGGACCTTTTTCCATGGGGTCCCCTTCACACATGATCGATCGGACAGATAAAGATCTATGCGTAGCCAAATGGTTTCGCATGAAAGAGAGAGAGAAATCTCTCATTGGGTAGGTTTGTCCAGGAATTTTGCATATCCGGAATAAACATCATCGTGAATGAATCCCAGTTCAGGAAGATCCGTTTCTGCAAAATTGAGCATTGCGCCAAGGATCCTGATTTTAAGCCGCCTGAATGTGTCGCGGGCATCTTTTATCAATTCCATTTTTTCAAATCCCTGCCTGACTACCATTAATGCTCCGGTGCAGCTCTTAGCCAGAATTGCCGCATCCGCAAATCCAAGAACAGGCGGGGCGTCGACGATGACGAGATCGAAAGTCTGTATGCAATGCTGCAGGAAAGCGCCAAATCGGGGACTCTTGAGAAGAGCCACCGGATTGTCCGGGCGATTGCCTGCAAGTACGTAAAAAAGTCCGGGAATGGTTGATTGCCTGATTATCTCCTCAGCCGAGACTGTATTGCCCGACAGGAACTCCGCAAGCCCTTTTTCCTGTCGAGAGGATTTGAACACCTCACTGACACGAGGGTTTCTCAAATCCCCATCGATTACTATTACGCGGTTCCGTTCGGATGCAATTGTAGCCGCGAGGGAAGTGGCTACAAACGTTTTGCCCTCCGAAGGAAGCGAACTCGTTACACAAATTGCAGCACCTTCGTCCTTCTTCAGGGCGGAGGCTATATTTTCCCGCACCACGTGAAGTGCGTCCGTGAGCAGCGATAGGGGAAAATAATGAGGCGATAACTCGTAGCTGAATCCGGACACACCGCCGAAATTGCCGCGCATGATCGATTTTGCATCCGGAATTACACCGAGAACCGGTAATCCCAATTCTTTGATGTCCCCCGAGGTCTTTACGCCTGTAGACAGCATTCCAGGCCCTAGAATCACAACAATTGCGCCGAATAAGCCTACAAAAAGACTGGCAGCAATTATTCTCCTCCAATCCGGAAAAACCGGTTTTGTCGGCAAAGTCGGAGGACCCTCAATCCCGAGGGTGTGGGGAGCAAGTCTACTGAAAAGTGCCATTTGCTTGATCTTCTGAGTCAGAGTCAAATAGACCTGTGCGTCCGCTGCAGCAGCCCTTTTCAGAATAGAAAGCCGCGTCGCATTCGACCCTGCTCTAATGGCAGCTTCCTTTGCCAGCTCGTACGCCTGGAGAGCCGCGGATTCTCTCTTCTTTGCAGCTTCCAGGCTGGATGCGATTTCGGACTGTTCCACTTCGCTGATGGCTTTTTCCATTGCATACAGTTTGCCTTGGGCCAACGAATGCTGAAAATGTCCGGAGCCAAGAACCGAGGCAGCCGATACGTAATCTGCTTTCAGTGCGGCAGAATTCTTCTTCAACGTACTAAGAAACTCGTTATCGATATATTTTGGCAGTATCATCTGCTTATGAAGGGTCAAGGTCTCGAGGTTCAACCGCTCGTTCCTGATATCCAGAAACGTCTTGCCTGCCGTCTCCAGAAGCGAGGATTCCAACTCGGGCTCATCGTCCAGCAGTACCATTCCATGCTCTCTGGCGAAATTCACCAGTTCCTCTTGCGACTTGCGCATGCGCTCTTCAGCCTGTCTTAACTCGTTCTGCAGTTTGGCGAGCAAGCTGTTCGCGAGTGTTTCCAGTCGTTCCCTGTCAGCACGGATATACTGTTCCAGATAGTCGCGGAGCTTTTCTCTTGCCGCAAAGGGATCGTTTGCAGATGCTTCCACGTTGATGAGCTGAGAACCACGGTTTTCGGTTATCCGGATGTCGGACCATCTTGGGAGAGCTTTCGCTGCATCTTCCAGACCTCTCCGGTCCGGTGTGCTGAGACTCCCGCTTTGAGCCATTTCTTTGAGAGATTGAACTTGAGTTTCGTAAAAAATGCTGAATTCGGCGAAGAACTCGAGCGCCCCTTGAAGGCCCCGCTGTGAAGGTCCGCCTAACTCCACACGTAATATTGCAGAGGATTTGTAAACAGGAGATCTTACCAGGCCGACAACAACGCCCCCGGCCAGTGCCAGTGCGACGATCCCCAGGAAAAGCCACTTCTTTCTGAAAATGGTTCGAACGTGACCGGTCAGTGAGTGCCGGGGAGAAGAAAACTCGAACGCCTCACTGTCATGGGGTGAATAAGTGCTCACAAGCCGATTACCCGCTAACGTGAATCACAGATTGTAAGAAAATGTACAGTCTTCAGCGTGGGGAGTCAAGGAACATTCAGGGGAGGAGGCTCTCCGTAAGCCTTTGCTGTGGGATCAGGAATCTCTGAACATTTGTTGACCGCCGGGACATGCCTCACGAGAGAAATTCCCTTTTTTACTTGCCCGGTTACAGAGATCCGCCAGAGTAACGCTATTAAGATAATCGAACAATACTTTTCGGGTTTCGTTCCAAACATGTCTGCACATGCATTCTTCGAACAACTCGCACCCATTTGAAGGGTCTCCATCCGGAGTAATGCAGGTGAGGGCAGCCGGCTGCAAAGATCCTTCCGCTGCCGTGACCACGTCAGCGACCGTTATGTCTTGCGCCTCTTTGGCCAACACATAGCCTCCCGAAGGTCCGCGACGGCCTCTGATCAGACCGGCTCTGAATAATTTGCTGAAGATCTGTTCCAGATAGCGATTCGATATCTTTTGGCGAGTGGATATATCTTTTATTCGAACGGGTTTACCATTGCTGTGAATTGCAAGATCAAACAGTGCACGAAGCGCATATCTGCCTGCTGTCGTAACAAGCATGGGGTCTTCCTCTCTGGACTGATCAGGGTCGCTCCGTTTTCAAATAACTGCGAAGTGGGTGCCCTTTCAACGCAGTAAGATTTGGAGAACCTTTTTACAAATGGATTATCTCCTTAGTTCAGTCGAGGGGGCTGTAAGATGTTCCTGTCTCGCGGGATCACGGTCAATGCGGATTGGTAGGGGCGCCCCTTGTGGGTGCCCGGTGGTGACCGGCCTCCGCGCCGGTCATTCCAGGAAGGGCAGGCACGAGACCTGCCCCTACACTGACTGTGCGCGAAATACTAAGATCATATTTGTCAGCTCAATTCGGACCTGAGCACAAGGACATAACCCATTTACAGAAAAGGTTCCCCAATCTTACTGCTTCGATTGCAATCGGTCAGTTTTCGATGCGCTTCCATCCGCCATTTTCGAGGAGCAGGTCACCCAAACGTTTTGCAGCGGCATCATTGACATAGAAGGAATCAGGACTTTCAGGGCCGACGAGAATGACCGGACCTTTGAATTTCTTGCAGAACTCTTCTATTGTGGTGGTTCCGCCGAAAGACGCTCCCTTTTCGTTATATCCGATGACCAGAATCTCGTAATCGCCTTTCTTGAAGCATTTTCTCAACTCGAGTTCATCGTTGCCTTCACAAAGGCGGAATCCAACCTCAACGTAGTCTCCCAGCCGATCGTCGTATTTTTCCCGCATTTCCTTGTCCTTCTTGGCTATGAAATCGGGATTCACGATGGTGGTTTCTTTTTTCTCAGCGTCAACAAAGACTACATCTCTTCTCAGCATGTAAGGAGATTCGAGAAAATGGAAAATGTTGAGTTTCGTCTTGTGGTGTCTGGCAAGACTCAAAGCATAGTCAAAAGCCCAATCGCCTTGACGGGAAAAAACTGCGCATAGCCCTATGCCATTCATGATTCCTCCTGCTTTCCTTTTTTGGTAATCGGAAAATTTTAAAACGTTTTTTTTCTCACGAGTCATGATGAAACCGCCAACGAAGCACTCTGGCGATCCGGTTCTTTGGAAGATATTCGGACAATGAATGTGGTCCCCTCTCCCTCGATCGATTCCGCACATATAGTTCCGCCGTGCTCCGCAATTATTTTTTGGGTCACGACCAGCCCTAAACCGGTACCTCGCGCCCCTTTGGTGGAAAAGAATTTTCTGAAAAGGTTTTTTCTGACTTCCTCAGGTATCCCCGAGCCGTTATCAGTGACTTTCAAAATCAGATCGACGCCTTGAGTCTCACAACCGACCGCAATGCGATATGCTTCCTTACCTGTGTCGTTGCGGCATGCTTCGATTGCATTGGAAATAAGGTTCGACAGAACGTTGTGCATCCCATTGGGGTCTATAACCGACATCCGCGGTATAGCTTCGTAATCCCTCACCAGATCGATCCCATGTTTCCGGGCTTTGCCTTCATACAAACTGCAGACATCATCCAGCACGGAAGTAAAGTCGCAGTACTCATATTCGGGCTCCCGTTCTTTCGATGCATAAAGAATGTCTCTTACAAGGTGCGATACCTTGTCCACATTCTTCTTCACCATGTCCCAGCCGACGCGGACTCGATCGTCTTTCCCCTGAGTCAAGCCGGAATCAACCATGTAAACTCCGCCTGCCAGACCGGAAAGAATGTTTTTCACCGTATGTGACATTCCCGCTATAGTCTCTCCAAGCACAGCAAGTTCGTTCTGGAGGAGTTTCAACTCAGTCACGTTCGTGCACATTTCCATAACCGATGTGACATCCCCGGCTTCATCGTGGATTGGCGACGTATACGTAACGATGTACGCGTCGGATCCATTCCGAGACCAGATCTCTTCGGAAGTATGGTTGTTCGCATCCTGAAACGTTCTCTCCACAGGGCAGTTGATACACCTTGAATTCAGCCCCTTGTAAGCCTTGAAACACAGCTCGCCTATTTTGTGACCGAAATCCCGCGTAAAGACGGTATTCTGGTAAGAAATCCTGAAATCGCGATCCACCACGGTCAGATAGCAAGGAACACTCTCAATCAGGCTTTTGTACTGTTCTTCCTTGCGCTCGAGCTCGAGTTGCAGCCGCACCATCCGGGTTACGTCAAGAGACATTTCCATGACTTCGACGACTTCTCCCAATTCGTCGAGAATAGGGGAAGTATGGACGATCACGTACGCTTTCCTGTCGTCGCTGCATGGGTTCCAAATTTCTTCGGAACGCTTGGAGACCCCGGAGGCAAAGGTCTTTTCGACGGGGCAATTTTCGCATTTTGAATCGAGTCCTTTACGACCGGTGAAGCAGTATTTTCCCACCTGATCTCCGAACTCATTCGTGAATGCTTCGTTGGCCCGCACTATTTTATAGTCCTTGTCGATAACCGTTATGTAACAGGGGACCTTCTCGAAGAGCTCCTTGTACATCTTGCGACTCTCATCGAGTTGTCGAGTCCTCTCATTAATCTGCCTGCTCATTTCATCGAACGTCTGAGAGAGCATGGCAACGGAATCATAAGCCTCGGACCGAAAGGCTTCCGGCTTGTATCTGCCCGATGCCATTTTCCTGGCTTTTTCCTGGAGCTTCTTCAGGGGCTTGCTTACCAGCCAAATAACGCCCAAGCCACTTACTGTCGATATCAAAATAAACAGCGAAAATGCGAAGATGTATGTGTTACGGGCACTGTTGTAAATCTGGGTTCTCAACCCCTTGAGCGGAAACGTGACTTCCAAAGCCCCGAGAACCTCATGCGATTCCGGATGCGAGTGACATGCCGAAGTGGAGCAACTTGGAGAATTCACCAGTGGATTTACGACATTGAGGTACCGGCGGTTTTCGAGGAACCGATGCCTCACAGAAGGATTGGAATCGAGACCCCTCAGAAGACTGTTGCCGACATCGTCCGCCTTCTGAGTAGGGTTGGCGATGAACCCTCTTTCAGTCGTATACCGAAGGAATCCGTCCCGATCGTAGATATTGATGGCCTGCAGATTTTCATGCTGGGCAATGGTCTTGATGATCTGCCGGATAACGTCCCTGTCCTTGGTCATCATTCCATTCCAAATTGCTGATTTGATGACTTCGGAGTAGGTGAGCGCAGCATTGACCCTGGCGTTTACGAGGTTTTTTTCCTGTACGTCAATGCTGTGGATCGCAAACGCCACAACAGCGACGAACACGAACAGACCCACATAAAAACTTAGTTTGAACCTCAGGCTCCCGAACAGCCTACGCAGAAGACGCTCCATGGGTATCCAGCCAACTCTATTGCACGACCGCAGGAAAAACGCGTCCAACCATTCGCCGGTCTTACCGTACTATACCCATTTGCATTCAAAATCCCCCCATTCCCCTCTTTAATAAAGGGGGGCTAGAGGGGATTTGGGTCTAGCTTTGAAAGCAAATTGGTACTAGTGAGCGCCTTCCCTTTCGGCAATTTGATTTTGCACATGGGGTACGCGGGCGTTCAAAAAGACGGCCCGCCCCCATGTTCAAAACACCTTTTGAGCATCGCCATCAATCGAGTACTAAAGCCGGAGACAGCAATTCAGCCAAGTTCATGACTTTTGCCTCAATTCCGTAATGCTCGATGATTTCCTTCAATTGGTCAGTGCAATTGTGGCAGGATTGAAGCACCACGTTTGCGCCGGTTGCCCGGATCTCGTCCGCTTTGATTTTGCCTGCGGCAATTCTGCGTTTCGTGAATTCCGGCATGGCCAGAGCACCACCGCCTCCGCCGCAGCAAAAGCTCTTGTCCCTATTATGCTCCATTTCAACGAAATCATCTGCCGCAGCTCTGATCACGATTCTTGGCTCTTCGAGAACTCCGCCGGATCGAGCAATGTTGCAGGAGTCGTGATAGGTGAACCGCGTTCCCGCCCATACCGATTTATCCAGCTTGATTCGCTTTTCCAGGATCAATTTCGCCATGAGTTCCATCATGCTGGTGATCTTGAAAGGCACCCCGCCTACCCAGTTGGGGAGCTCCCATCGAAGCGCACGATAGCCATGGCCGCATTCACCTGCGAGAAGATATTCGCAACCGAGTCGTTTCACGTCTTCGGCTTGCCACATCGCAAAAAGCTTGGCGTCCGGGTCGTTGCCGTTAAACAGAGCGTAATTAGTCAAATCCCAATATCTGGATGAAATAGTGAAATCGACACCAGCAGCGTTGAGCACTTTGGCACTCGCCTGAATGGTCAGAGGGTAGTACTTGGGTTCGCGGGGATTTAGCGTGAGAAAGTACTGTGCGCCTTTCTTATCGACGGGGATTTTGAAATCCGCGCAGCCGTCTTCATCCTGGAGTTCCTCTTCGATCCACTCAATGGTTTCGATGAACTCATCCTGGGGAACAGCCATATTGTTGCCGGCATTGTAATGCGTGTCTACCGTATCCTGCAGATGCTGGGGAACCCTACCCACCGACTGCATCAGACTTCTGGCCGCTCTGACCATCATGCCGTAATCGACGCCCATGGGACAATTATATGTGCAGCGCCTGCACATGGTGCATCCGCCGTAAAGCTTGTCGTACATTTCTTCTGCGAGTTTTTCCGTAAGAGGCTCGGCACCGACGAATTTGGGGAAGACTTTGGCCATCCAATCATAGCGGCTCTTGTACCATTTGCGGAACCGGTCGGCCTTGTAAGCCGGTACAAGGGTTTTATCCTCAGGTATGGAAACACTGTAATGACAAGCGTCGCTGCACATACCGCAATGAATGCATCCCGCAAGTGAGGCTGCAACAACGCGATTGAGCTTCGAAGGCAATTGGCGTTCCATCTCTGCCAGCATATCGGGTGTAAATGAAGGCTTTGTAGGCCATGCTCTCTCTTCAGGCGCTCCTAATTTCTCCGGTTTTTGATTATCAGATTCGGCAGGGACGCCAATTTCCTGAGTCTTGGACATTGATTTTCCTCCGTATGTCATTAGGTAAATATTTCCTTATTTGGGGTCCCACGTCGGATTGCTGACTTTTCTGTTCAAAAGTCCCCTGCCTCCGAATACCATGCCGAAATTGATCCGGCCGAAGGGATACAGCACGTAATGGGAGATCTTGCTGAAAGGAACGTAAAGCAAAAAGAACGTGGTCATGAGAAAGAAGATCCACATCCACCCAGTTTCGGGACGACCTTGTCTCCAGAGTTCCATTGCCACGAAACCGACGCCGAAAAAGATCGTCATCAGGAAAATGGCGAAGAAATCGTCAGGACTGCTTATGATTCGGATCTCGGGTACAGTGAACCTTCGATAAATACGTCGAATTCCAATGAGGAAGGCGAGACCCATAAAGACCATGAAGACCGTAGTGACAGCGGGCGTCATGACCTTCGGAGCAAGCGGAATAATGAAAGTGGCGCCAATCGTCAATGCCACTGCAATGTGGAACACGAGGAATTCCGTGTAGAAAAAAAGATTCTTACTGGTACTTTCCATATCCCAAGGTCTGAGTACGTTAGTAAGTGAATGAAGCGATCCTGCGACTCGATCCCCTTTTAATTCAGCTTTTTCGGGCGGAAACGGTTTTTTCAAAAGCTGGTAAATCTTTATCGCATACATAGTAGCCATGAAGGTCAAACACACGTACTGGACCGGTTCCTCGAGAATGTACAGAGCATGACTGATGCTGTTCTCCATTGCCCCTTTGTCTCCCTTCCTTAATCTGTGGTTATTCTTTGTCTCGCACTGAGAGTTTGCCGACCTAGGTCGAGCCTTTTAATTGGTTTCCTCAAGAATTCAGAGACTCCACAAGGAAATTTCCCACAGGATATTCTGGAGAAGTTACTAAGTCAAGCCTATTTCATAGGAGATTGATAGGATATTAAAGTCTGTCGGCCTAGTAAAAACGTAATCTTTATAATATTTGTCCAGAAAATACTATCTAGAAATTTGTCAAGTAAGGACCGTAATTCCTGTAGATCCGACCGTGAGGCGCGCATCGGCATCGCCCAGGTTATACGCAATGTGCGTTCAAAGAAGTAACATCTGGCAATCCGGTCCCGGCATATCTCCGAAGCGAAGTCAGGCGGTGCCGTTCGTAGCGAAGGAGATTTGCCGGGACCGGCAAATAACAGGTTTCTTAATATTCCCTTTATGAAAGCACATTGGTATTGGTCCGCACTCCGTGAGGCGCGCATCAAACCAGATTGTCGCGAAAGAACCGTTCCGCTCCTCCTAAATACTTAAAGGTACAAAGAGAGTAATTTCGAGAAGAAATCATCCAATAGATAAAGGGCCTACGGAGGAAGCTTTTGCATCAAGGGGTAACATCTGCTCGAATCCACGGATACAGGGTGAAAATTACCCGGCGCAAAAATTATAACTCCACAATTTCATTCGCAAGCCTTCGCGTTGGGTAGTTTTTAACCATTGAACCGGCGAGTCAAATTTGTCTGAACGACCGCAAAGTACATGGACGCCATGAATTCTCCAACCCTTGTACCAAGACGTTTTACCGAGTACCGCGCGGCCCTGGCCTGATTTGGCACATTCCTTGCTCAGAAGATTGCCGCAGACAAAATCTACATGCCAATGCTTGAGAGAAGTTTGGTGGGTGAACTGGGGTTCCGGTAAGCGGATGCGTACACATCAGAATTGCGGGTACGTTTTCGGCCGGAAGAGAGGTGGAAGGAATTACGAGGGGGGAGTCAAACTCGTAACGGATTAATAAATACCGAACGGACGGAGGGTCCATAGCGCGGTAACCATAGAGACACTAGGATCTGGGATGAAAAGTATGAGAGAAGTCCCAATCAATCCTTCGGGCGAGTGTTCAAGCCCGTTCCCAGATCAATTATATAGACTGAAGAACAGTGTGCTGAAACGCACTATTAATTACATTCTTCACTGTTCCAAGCGGAGTCGTTCATGGTGCGCGTTGTGAGCCCAGGGAGATGGAGGTTTCGAAACATGTCGGTGAGACTGGGCGAAGAGCTTCATGCCGCGGCTAAAGCTGGAAGATTCTACAGGGTCAAAGAGCTATTGGCTCGAGGAGCAGACGTTAATTACCGTAACAAATATGGAGCCACGCCTCTTATAGAGGCTGCATTTAGAGGACATCATTCAGTTGTGGAATTGTTGCTGGAAATGGGTGCAAACATCAATTCCAAGGAGAACATCTTCGGATCCACTGCACTGAATATGGCTGCACTCACCGGACAAGCAGAGATAGTCGATTTACTTTTGCAATGGGGCGCGGATATCAATGCCAAAGACGTTGATGGAAGGACAGCTCTCATCGAAGCTTCCCTTGGGGGACACGTAGGGATTGTTGGGATCCTTCTGGACCGAGGGGCCGACATAAACGTCAGAGATATCGCTGGCAGAACGGCATTGATTGAAGCCAATTTTTGGAATGAGGTGGAAGTTGCTCAATTATTACAGAAGAGGGGCGCCTTTAGTAATGCTGCCGCATAGAAGAATGATATGGAAGAAATTGTTACCACGTTTGACTGCGGCGAATTGATAAGAAGGAATGGCGCTGGATGTAATTGCTACATGTGACAGCCTGAGTACTTCTCCAATTCTAAGCGACCGAATCCGGTCGTTTTTTTTTTGTACGAATATCGTCCTATCCGATTGCCCCTTGCCGTCCCAATGCATATTGAACAGGTTCCGGGGTTTTGTTAATCTCTGATTGCCGAACGCCTCCCGGGAGGGACCGTGATATGTCCGCAGCAAAACCAGGAAAACAGCGAGTCGCATCGGGCGTCAGCCAATTGGACCGATTGCTCGGAGGCCTTTTTATCGGGGACAACGTGGTATGGCACGATGATGCGGGGAGTCTTGCGTCCGTGTTTTGTCTGAATTTTATTCAAGCTTCGCAGTCCCAGAATAAACCTATCATTTACGTTACATTCGATCGTTCTCCGAGAAATCTACTGGAAAGGCTCGGGCCTTTGGCGGATTACCCCGGCCTGACCATTCTGGATTGTTTCACCTGGGGAAAAGGATCGGGTTCGGATGTATTCCTGAGATTCTACAAGGATGTCGAAGCCGAATGGCCTTGCCGCATCGTGAGGGTGGAAGAACCGCGCCAGGTCGACCAGGTTATGGATGCGTTATACGGGATTCATGCCTCCATGGCAGGGGACGTCCGATTCGTTTTCGAGAGCCTTACGGGTATGCAGGATTTATGGGGTGGCGAAGATCACGTTTTGAATTTTTACACTCATTCCTGTCCAAGACTCTATGAGCTGAACACGATCGCATATTGGATTCTCGAGAAAAACGCACATTCTTCCAGGCTTCGAGCGCATATCAACCAGATAGCCCAGGTGTCCATCGAACTATCGATTAAGCGAGGTACAACCTCTCTCACAATTCTGAAAGCCGAACGCCGCAGTCTCGATAATCTTCATAAGCCGTTCAATTACTGGACCAAGGATTTGACCATTGTTTTCGAGGACGAAAAGAGGTCCTCCGGAAAAATTGAGCTCGGTCTCCGTTTGAAGGAAGTGAGATCGAAGCGAGGACTTTCCCAGACAGAATTGGCAAAGCTCGTGGGCGTAACGCCCAGCACGATTTCTCAGGTGGAAAGCAACTTGATATATCCTTCATTGCCGGCTCTCGTCAAAATGGCGGAAGTATTGTCCGTTGAAGTGAGCTCTTTCTTTCAGGCAAAAACCGAAATGGGAAAGCGTCTCGTGTTCCCTGCAACCGAGGCTTCCGTGGTCAAGCTTTCCGATATGCCCGAAGAGACCATAATTGCAAAGTTGCTGACGCCGGTCGATTTCGACGCGAAGGCCGAGCCTTATCTCATAGAAATAGCACCGGAAGCGAAATTGCCGTCTCATTTTTTCATCCACAAGGGAGAGGAAATCGGGTACGTGTTGTCGGGAAAATTGCAGATGACCGTGGAAAAAGCGGTGCACAAGCTTCGATCCGGCGATGTGGTATATTTGGCTTCCGAAATGCCGACACAATGGTCCAATCCCGGTCCCGGAACAGCAAAGCTTCTCTGGATCAAGATACGGTAATTGCTCCTCGCATGGTAAATTTTGTGTAGGCGCCTCAGCACGTTGATTCACATCCCGATCTCTGTTCACACATCCTCTTATTGTTCCGGACGCTTCTTATACCATTTCGTTTTCGGGCGTGTATAGTCAGTGCCAAAAATTCTGTCGTTTATCCCTCGTGTGAATTACAGGATATTGGTAGGGACCGGCGTCCCTGCCGGTCCATTCTATTGATGTCATTGATCATATTTAAGATGTGCCGGCACGGAGGCACGGCACCCACCAATATTCCCAATCTTCAATCGGTCACTAATTTTGGCAACTGCTATAACATTGAAAAAATGAAGCACAGACCTGCGAAACGTAGGTCAGTGCGGAAAAGAAATCTCATCCGGTATTCTTGAAAGCGAATCCGTATTAACGGCCCTCGACCGCACACGAACGAATGAATGCTATATTTTTAGTATTGAGATAGATCTTCACCTGAGGGAGAAGTGAATCTCTGGCATGAATACCCCGGATAAAGAAATCCGGATGACCGGGCCGGACTGGAATGAAATGCGTGAGCAAGCGAGGTTGAGGCTGCAGGAGGTCAATATGACCCAGAAACCGTACAAATTGGTACAAATCGATGAGGTTCGATGGGAAATTCCGAGAACCGGCAAAATGCGCGTTCCCGGGCTTATCTACACTGATGCGAGAACTTTGCCTGATATTGAAAAAGACGAGAGTGCGGATCAAGTGTACAACGTGGCACAACTACCCGGAATCGTAGGTCGATCCCTTGCAATGCCGGACGTACACTGGGGGTACGGCTTTCCCATCGGGGGAGTTGCTGCTTTCGACGAGCATGAAGGTGTGGTGTCTCCCGGCGGCGTGGGTTACGACATCAACTGCGGAGTTCGCATCGCTTTGACCGGTTTGAACAAGGAATCGCTCTATCCCAGGATTCGCCCGCTAATTGACAGTTTCTTTGCAAAAGTCCCCAGCGGGGTGGGGTCCAGGGGTGGAATACGGCTTAACAAGAGCGAATTGTCAAAAGTGCTCAAGGCAGGAGCCGCCTGGGCTGTGAGTCAGGGAATGGGAGAAGAGTCTGACCTGGACCGCATCGAAGCAGGCGGAGCATTACAAGGGGCAGACCCGTCAGTTGTGAGCGATCGGGCATTCGAGCGTGGAAAAGATCAGCTCGGAACACTGGGATCCGGAAATCATTTTCTGGAGATCGGATTCATTGAGAAAATATTCGATGAGGACACGGCTGCACAGTGGGGCATTGTTCAGGATCAGGTCACGGTTATGGTCCACAGCGGATCGCGCGGCCTCGGATATCAAGTATGCGACGATTTTCTGGCTCGCATGGTGAAATCGGTGGCTGCCGAAGGTATTGAACTTCCGGACAGACAACTCGCCTGTACCAGATTGCATACTCCGCTCGCACGGGAGTACCTCGGAGCAATGGCTGCTGCTGCCAACTTTGCTTTTGCGAATCGCCAAATTCTCATGCACCTGGCCAGGACCACCTGGGAAAAGTCTCTTGGCATATCTCCCAGAGAACTGCAATTCCGTTTGCTGTACGACGTCTGTCATAACGTGGCGAAATTCGAGATGCATACTCTCAACGGCCAGAAGAGACGAGTCATGGTTCACAGAAAAGGTGCTACACGAGCATTTCCCAAGAACCATCCGGAGCTGTCGGAAGTTTATCGAAGTACCGGTCAACCGGTGCTCATTCCCGGTGATATGGGACGTGCGTCCTACATTCTGGCGGGTCAAGAAGGCGCCATGAACGAGACCTTCGGCTCCGCATGTCATGGAGCGGGTAGAATACTCTCAAGGCATGAAGCGCTCCGACAAACGAAGGGCAGGTCGATAGAGAGAGAACTCCAGGATCAGAACGTGTACCCCCGTTGGGTAGGAAGAAAAACGCTTCGGGAAGAATTTCCCCATGCTTATAAGGACGTATCGATTGTTGTGGACGTTGTACAAAGGGCAGGCCTCGCGAGAAAAGTCGCCAGAATACGGCCCATGGGAGTTGTAAAGGGATAATTCCCTCGAGTCCTTCAGGTGAATGGAAATCGGCCGGTTAATTTGTGCTGAAACGTATGCTGATAATGAGGTGAATAGGATGTCGGGTATACAATGGCCTCGAGTTAAACAGATATTGGACGGAGCTATGGAACGATGGAAAACCGAGCACGGTCGGGATGCAAAAATGCGAGGGGCGCACGAAGGACGTATAAGTTGGAACACAAAGGAAGACCTGGCTACGAGCAGCCCGTACGATAAGGTGCTGATAGATCCCGACAAGGTGGGAAACGGACGTTCGGCGGAGACCAATCTTATAAGAATTCTGCGAGGGCCCATAGGAGGCTATCGTAGAATGCCTTCCGGAGGACCTTATCTTACCAGAGAAGAAATAGAGGAGATAGCAACGTGGATAGATGCGGGTATGCCCGATTGAACTCGGTTGAAATCGTTTTTTCCGGAACCTGACGTCTTCTGAGACGTCAGGCAATTCAGATAAACCTTACCTATTATTGCTTGTCATTTGTGGCCTAACACATCCTGCAATACATGGAGAAGTTTCCTGAAATCGTACGGCTTCTGGACGAATCCAGTTGCTCCGGCTTCCAGAGTCTCTTTGGTAACTTCATCAGGTGAAAAGCCGGTACCTATCAGCACTTTTGCCGTGCTGTCAATTTGAAGGATTTCGTTCAGACATTTCTTGCCATCCATTACAGGCATTATGAGATCCAAGACGACAACCGAGATTTCGTCTTTTCTTTCGCGAAAGATGTCGATCGCTTCCAGGCCGTTTTCGGCTGTAATCACCGTGTACCCTTCCTTTTCCAAAACCCTTCGGCCCAGCAATCGTACCAATTCCTCATCATCCACCCAAAGAATAGTCCCCGAAGCAACAGTGGAAGATTTCTGCGATTCTTCCACTTTCACATCGGAAATAACCTTATTCACCGGGAGATAGATGCTGAAAAGTGTGCCGTAACCCGGCTTACTGTCGCAAACTATGTGCCCACCGTGTCTCTTTACAATGCCGTAAACCATAGCCAAACCCAATCCGGTCCCTTCGCCGGGTTTTTTTGTGGAAAAAAACGGCTCAAATATATGTTCAAGTGAGTTCTCATCAATTCCCGCACCGGTATCTCTCACCGTGAGAAGAACGTGAAGTCCTTCTTTGGCTTCGATATGAGATTGGCAATAGCTTTCGTCCAAGAATATCGTCCCGGTCTGTATTGTCAGAGTTCCACCTTCGGCCATTGCGTCTCTGGCATTCAGGGAAAGATTCATCAAAACCTGGTCGATCTGTGAGGCATCGACGTGAATCGTCGGGAGATACGGGTCGAGATTCAGACGAATTTTTATATTCTTGGAGATTATCCTGGAGAGTATTTTCTGCAGGAGTTCTACTTGCTCGTTAAGGTCAACCGGTCCTAATTTTGCCTCCGTTTTTCGGCTGAAAGCAAGGATCCTTCGTACCAGCTCAGCGGCGGTTCTCGCTGAATATATTATTTTTGTGAGATCTTCATAGTCCGGATCTTTTTCATGCTTCTGGGAGATAATGAGTTCCGAATAGCCCAGCACGACTGTCAAGAGATTGTTGAAGTCATGGGCAATACCGCCTGCCAGTGCGCCTACAGCCTCCATCTTTTGCGCCTGAAGAAGTTGGGATCTGAGTCTTTTCGATTCGCTCACATCCACTACAAATACAACCAGAGAGCGTTTCCCGAGGTAATCGATCTCCGTGTCCCACACCCCAACCTCGAAGATTCTTCCTGTCCTGGTCATGCAAGCGGCTTCGTAATGAGAACTGATTGGCCTTCCCGTCCGTCTCTCCGCCCATCTCAGTCGAACCAGATCCTGATTGGAAGGTGCAAATAACATCTCGGCAGGAAGACCCACCAGTTCCCCACGAGAGTCGAAACGAAACATTGCGGCGAACGCGGGATTCACATCGACGAATCGACCGTTCTGAATTATTCCGATACCTACGGGCGACGAATCGATTATGAGACGTAAGCGTTGTTCTGATTCTCTCAAGGCAAGTTGGGATCTTTTTTGTGTTTCGATATCCTCGACCATGTACAGGAAATAGAGCGGTTTTCCATTATCATCACTGATGATAGAGCCGATATTATGAACCCACAGAGGTTCGCCGCATTTTCTCATGAAACGTTTTTCAACGCTGTACGACGAGATCTCACCCTTTACCAATTGTTCGGAATACTGCAAATTTACCTGGAGGTCCTCCGGATGGGTGAGTTCAACGCACGTCAGGTTGTTCAGCTCATGTTCGGTATACCCTAGCATTTCGCAAAGAGCCGGATTAACGGTAATCCATCGATAATCCAGTCCCACTATGGCAAGCCCCAGCGGACCTTGTGTAAACACTTTTCGCAGAATTTCTTGGCGCTCCCTCAGTCTTTCATCTAAATGATCACAATCCATGCAGTGTGTTGTCAT
The DNA here is from genome assembly GCF_000266945.1 of Desulfomonile tiedjei DSM 6799. Classification (NCBI taxonomy): domain Bacteria; kingdom Pseudomonadati; phylum Thermodesulfobacteriota; class Desulfomonilia; order Desulfomonilales; family Desulfomonilaceae; genus Desulfomonile; species Desulfomonile tiedjei. Next base: position 4,886,592 of record NC_018025.1, on the reverse strand, counting down.
CGATAATTCTCCTTAATACTCTGTTACTTCATTGAATCGACTTCTGAACAGCAATAGTTTGGAAGGAAGTCAGGGTCGTGCGGTATGGGCTCGATTCTCTTTGGTTAAGCGGGGATCGTTTAGGCGCGGATTGAGGACTCGGAAGATGGAGCAACCGTATTGGAAGTCGATATTATGCTTCGAACATACACCGAGCCGAGAAGAAACCCAACTAACAATCTATATACATTTCCTCCTTTCTTATTACGTGCATCGAATCCTGAAGCCTGATTTAATGCGCAGTGCCGTCAGGAAGATGGAAGTATCCCCCTCGTAACCAAACCGCATAGCATCAAATTGGATTTCGCCATCATGAGCGGAATCCGAAACAGAGCGATTCTATTATGCAGTAAGCCTCTGGTCACGCTTTTTTTGTTACACGGCTTTCCGGGAAATCACGAGTCTGCAGTTGTATAACGTACGTGAGTTCTCAACTGTTCGCGAAAGGAATGTACCTACTCATTCCGACGAACGGAAACATCCGCATTTTTCGGAACTCCATGGGGCGGAAACACTGTTTACCGGCCTTCTTCCCCCGGTAAGTCAGCGGACAAACCGTTCCGACGCGGAGTCTTGAACAGCACTCTGGAAAATGCTAGAAATGATCGTTTACAGACTTCTTCGGCCGATCCCTTGGGGGTATCGAAATTGGTAAGAATCGGCCTGCTCGAATATATCGAGGCAAAGGGGAACGCATTTGGCAGTGCTTCGTGACAAGGTAACGGTAGGAATAGAAGAGGAGATCCAGAAGTCTTACCTGGATTACGCTATGAGCGTAATTGTGGGTCGAGCTCTCCCCGACCTCAGAGACGGACTGAAACCGGTTCACCGGAGAATCCTTTACGCAATGTTCAGAGCGGGTAATCTGTGGAATCGCGCATACCGAAAGGCTGCGAGAGCGGTCGGTGATGTCATCGGCCAATATCATCCCCACGGAGATGCAGCCGTTTACGATTCCATTGTCCGCATGGCCCAGCCCTTTTCTATGCGGTACACGTTCATTGATGGGCAGGGCAACTTCGGTAGTGTGGATGGAGACTCTGCTGCGGCAATGCGATACACGGAAGTTCGCATGGATCGCATTTGCCAGGCACTCCTTGAGGATCTGGACAAAGAGACGGTCGATTTCGTCCCCAATTACGACAACTCTCTTCAAGAACCCCTGGTTTTGCCTGCACGATTTCCTGTGCTCCTGGTCATCGGCTCTCAGGGCATAGCGGTCGGTATGGCGACAAACATTCCTCCGCATAATCTTGGTGAAACTATCGATGCCACGATACATCTGATCAAGAATCCTTCGGCATCGGTGGGTGAGCTGATCGAGCATCTTCCCGCGCCGGATTTTCCTACCGGAGGCTTTCTCCTTGGCAGACGAGGGGCAATCGATGCGTATACCACCGGCAGGGGCTCGGTTACTATGCGAGCCAAGACCGAAATAGAAGACGCGGGAAAGGGTTACCAGAGAATAGTCGTGACGGAAATACCATATCTCGTGAATAAGGCGCGTATGGTGGAAAACGTTGCCGACCTGGTCAAAGACAAGAGAATTGCAGGTATTCGAGATATCCGGGATGAATCCAACCGTCAGGGCATTCGGGTCGTTTTTGAGCTAAAAAAGGACGAAAACCCCGATGTAATTCTCAATCAGCTCTTCAGGTTCACACAGCTTCAGACGAATTTCGGCATTCAGCTTTTGAGCGTCGATCAAGGCCGCCCAAAGCAGATGAATCTGAAGGAGATTCTTCAGGGATTCATAGACTTCCGCAAAGAAGTCGTGATCCGAAGAACCCGATATGAACTCGCACGTGCTCGTGAGAGGGCCCACATCCTGGAAGGTCTCAAGATAGCCTTGGATAATCTGGACAGGGTTATCCAGGTGATCAGAGCATCCGAAAACCCGAATGCAGCCAAACAGGCCCTCATGGAAGAATTCGGGCTCAGTCCTGTGCAGGCTCAAGCGATTCTTGACATGCGTCTGCAACGGCTTACCGGTTTGGAACGGGAGAAGATCCTGCAGGAGCTCGCAGAGGTCCTGGCAAAAATCGCCGAGCTGGAGGGAATACTCGCGTCCGAACAGAAAATTCTGGACATAATCGTTACGGAGTTGCAGCAAACCAAAGATCAGTTCGGCGATCCGAGGCGTACAGAAATTCTCGAAGACAAAGGCGAGATGCTCGATGAGGACCTTATCCCGAGAGGGGACATGGTCGTAACCTTTTCCAGCAGGGGTTACGTTAAGAGAGTTCCCGCCAATTTGTACAAATCCCAAAGACCCGGAGGCAAGGGAAGAATCGGAACCAAGGTGACAGAAGACGATGTTGTGAACCAGATACTGTATGCGTCCTCACACGATGTGCTTCTGTGTTTCTCCAACCGCGGGAGAGTCCACTGGCTTCGCGTGTTTCAATTACCGGAAGAATCGCCGTACGCCCGTGGGAAAGCCATTATAAATTTGTTGCGCCTCGATCCGGGTGAGAAGATACGCAAAATCCTGCCTGTTCAGGAACTACGCACCGAAGGGTTTGTGGTCATGACATCCAGGCAGGGCAAAATCAAGAAGACTGCTATCGAGGAATTTTCGAGACCCAGACTTTCGGGGTTGATTGCACTTACCATAGACCCTGATGACGAACTTATAGATGTGAACTTCACAACAGGGGAAAATCACATCCTGCTCGCGACTGCCAGAGGTCTCGCTATGAGATTTCACGAGAGCCAGGTACGACCTATGGGACGACAGGCCCGTGGAGTAACCGGAATCAGGCTCAAGAAAGGCGATTCTGTCATCGGCATGGAAGTGGTGTCTGATGACGGCACGCTCCTGACGATCACAAGGAGCGGATTCGGCAAGAGAACATCACTTGAAGAGTATCCGTCCAAGAATCGTGGCGGCCAGGGCGTCATTACCATAAAAAATACCGCAAAGCTGGGCGAAGTAGTTGCAGTCAAAGTGGTCGGCGATACCGATCATTTGCTCATTCTCACGTCCGGAGGCAAAATTATCAGACTCCGTATGGAAGAAATTTCCGTTATCGGACGAAACACCATGGGCAGAACCCTGGTCAGAATGGATCAGGGGGAATACGTTGTGGATGTTGCTCGGGCTGAACCTTATGAGGAAGCGGACGAAGCGGAAGAAGAGCAAGGACAGATTCCTGAAGGTATGCCGGAAGAAATGACAGAAGACGAAGAATCCGAAGAAGAGTCCGAAGAGGAATCGGAAGAAGAACCGGAATCGGAAGAAGCACCCGACGAAGATGATGACCAAGGACACTGATCGAGGATGGTCATTCCTCGAACATACCGCGGATATACGTATGGAGATCCGCGGCGGTAATCTGGCGGAGCTGTTTCAAAATGCCGCTCTCGGTCTGATGGATACACTTTTTTCCGGGTGCCCGATTGCACGGGAAAAAAACATCCTTCTGGAAATCGAGGAACTCACTGTTGAAGAACTCCTGGTAACCTGGTTACGTGAGATTTTGTACAGATATCAAACAGAAGGTCTTGCCCTGGCCGACCTGAATGTCCTGGAAATTTCCCAAAACAAAGTAACGGGAAATCTTGTATGGGGAAGCCCTCCAGAAAACTGCCTGCCTGAAGCCGAGATCAAGGGTGTAACATATCACGGTTTAAGTGTGCAGGAACATGAATCCGGATACCTGGCGCACATTGTCTTCGATATCTAAAGAACCCAAAATCAACGTGTCCGCTGTGGCCGCACTCATATGCATGGGATTCCTGTTTATTCCCGTGGCCGTGTACAATCGTCCCTTGTTCGCCTTCATGAACGGCCTGCACACACCGTTCACGGATACAATCTGGCTTGGGTTCACCACATTGGGCGACGGCTTTCTGCTGACGGTCATGCTCGGTGTGTTTCTCATAATAAATCCGCGTATTGCGGTCTTCGGCTTACTGCTTCTCGCGTGTTCCAGCGGCCTGGCGCACGCGCTCAAGTATCTCATTCCCCTGGCAAGACCGATCATTCTCATGGATTCAGTGCATCTCCTGGGACCGATCCTGAGGAGCGGCTCGTTCCCTTCAGGGCATGCTGCAGCGGCAATGGCTGCAAGTCTTACGCTGGTCAGGTTCACTTCGTCTCGCTGGGTGGCGGTTGTCGCCATACTCTGGGGAATTTTGGTTTCACTCTCAAGGGTGTTCGTTGGGGCCCATTTCCCTATGGATGTGTTGGGAGGCGCAATGTGCGCCACGGTCGCGTTCATTGGTTTGGACGCTCTTCTCTGGCCCGCATTGGAATATCGAATACCGGAAAAACCGGTTCTTTCCAGCACTCTTTTTCGAATAGCCTTGTTCGGGGAAATTGCGGCTGGTTTGTATGTGGTATCTCTGTACCCTTCTTATTATTCAGAGCTACCATTGCTCGGAACATTCTCGGGCTTCTGTGTTCTCGTGTTCCTGGCGGTTTTTTGCAGAAAAGCTGCCTCTGGCCGCAAATAAATACCTCAACGATCTTTTGCGACGTTCCTCCATCGGCTCCTGTTCTATTCAGCGCTGTTCACGACAACCTCTGAAGCTACGAATTTACAGTAATTGCCGGAATTAATGCCCGATTGAGGATAGGAGTGTTGGTAGGTGCCGACCCACCTCATTATAGCAAAGACAGAATTTTTGTCCGATTGCGAAAAGCGCTTCTTAAGAATTGGTGGGTGCCGGCCTCCGTGCCGGCACATTCTTCAAAACAAATCAACCAGGTCGGTCCGGCAGGGACGCCGGCCCCTACCGTTCCTTACAAAGGGTAGAGTGTTAAAAAGGTCAGAAATTACGTCAACTGCCATAAAATCGTCAGGTGGTTATAATACGGTCTGCGCGCACGGAGGCCGGCAGCTACCAATTACTGTTTGCGCGCGATCGGACAATTCTCTTGGCAATCGCTATAATCGTCAGATTCTTTTGAGAATGAGAAAAAAAGAGGCGCCATATTGGCACCTCCTTTCAAAGCATATCCGTAAGACTATCATCTATTTCTTGTCCACTGCATGCAAACCGAAGGCTTCACCATTGCCGGACAGAATGGCTTCGATTTCAGCCTTGTCGCAGTCCATTATATACGGGATACCGGAAATGTCGGTCGCTTCACGGGTCAAGCTCACGATGTCGTTTCGATCGATGTATTCGAGCCTGAATTTGCGAGCTCCTGCCATGAGTTGCTGCAGCCCCTGTTTCAGCCTGTCTACGTACGAGTACAGACCGATTGCCCCGGCGGGAAGATTGCCGAAGTCGTCGCCGAATCGCTCTTTGAGCTGTGACGCGACTGCGAAGAGTCCCATATATCCTTCCTCGGGTTTTTTGCCTTCAAGTTCCATTTTGTCTGCAGTCAGCTTTCCATTGGTTTTGCCGACCATAGCAGCCGTCATGAGGGCTCTGCCGAGACAGATGGCTTTTACATAAGGAGCCCCCAGGGCGATTGCTTTAAAGATGTGATCCTCCAGAGAAAGTCCTCCTGCGATGGCGATGGGAGGAATATACGCACCCTGAGCCTTCAATGTTTCACACATTTGGTACGTCATACACTCGAGATGTACAGTGGGGATTCCCCATTCATTCATCATACGCCAGGGGCTCATGCCGGTACCGCCGCCCGCACCGTCTATGGTCAGAAGATCTATTCCCGCATTGGAAGAGAATTTGATTGCTCTTGCCAGATCTGCAGGCCTGTAAGCTCCTGTTTTGAGCGTCACGTATTTGGCGCCGAGTTTCCTCAGTCGCTCCACTTCGCGGTAAAAACCTTCTTCAGTGACCATACCGAGTCTGGAATGTCTCTCGAATTCAGATATGCCTCCGCTTTCAAAGGCTCTTCTCGCAGCCGGATTTGTGGGGTCCGGAAGCACGATGTATCCGCGTTCCTTGAGCTGCATTGCACGTTCAAGTGTAGTGAGTTGGACTTCACCACCAATATCTTTCGCTCCCTGGCCCCATTTCAACTCGAATATTTCGATACCGAGTTTTTCAATGACATACTCGGGAACTCCCAGCTTGGTATCCTCGACGTTGGCCTGGACAATGATCCCGCCTTTGCCTTGATACCACCGGCGATACGCATTGACCCGGCGCTCCATTTCCGGAGATCGCGAAATCTTGCCATTCGTGAATTCCGCGTTCTTGTCCATGCCGCAAATATTTTCGCCTGCAATAACCATAATGCCTGAGATTGCGGCACCGATTGCTATTTCTTCCCAATTTACCCGTGCAATGAAAGTCGATCCCACGGCTCCGGTGAATACGGGAAAATCCAATGCTATGCTTGCGTCTTTTCCCAGCCGAGTGGAGCAATCTACGGACGGGAACGTCGCGACGTCCGAATCCGCTGCAACTCCGACAGCACCTACACAGGTTCCCTGAATATTGAAATGGGAAAAATCGACCGGGTAATCCTTATCTGCGCCTGCCGTTATTTTTCCGTACGGCTGAGGATAAATTGTCTCTCGTCCTTTAATGGCAGATCGGCCGATTTCACACGGGCCGGGACATCCGTCGAGACAGGTCACGCAAATACCGGAAATGGGCGCCGGCTCTACTCTGGTTTTTGTTTTCGTCGCTGAGCTTCTGTTGGGTTTACTGAACGACATATGCTCCTCCATGTGGTGGGATTGAATGTTTTTTCCGCTGATTAAGCGGACAACCCGGTCCGCTTTGCAGAAACAGCCGGCCGGAAACATTAGAATTACTTACTAGAAATCGGCATGATGTTAGCGGGACTTATTAACGCTGTCAAGAATTTTCAAAGCCAAGCAGTGGCTTCAAGATTCCTTTGTGCTATCTTCTTGAAAAAATGAGGAAAGGAGCACATAGAGGAAACGAAAGGCGAGTTCCGTCAGCTTAACCCGAGAAAAGGATTCTGCCTGGATTCGGCCCGCGCGCAAACGAGTTACTATAAAACAGGATTAGCAAGAATCCAAGCTTTTTAGAGAATCAGTACAACTATTCAGTCGATATGGAAAACCATTGACCACCCTGTTCATTGAAGCTTAGCCCTATCGTGGATTACTTCTGGACCCATACGGGTGGCTGATAGCAGTTATAATGCCAGACCGTGAAACCCACCAGAGCAATTCCCGCCCAGGTGTGAAGATCCAGGCTCTGCGTTTGACCGTGACGGTTTCCGCTACTTCCCTCGTGAAATTGGGGAAGAATGAGAACGGCTAAAGAGCCGACCATCCCTATTTTGGTCAGTGTTCTGATAGTACTTGGTTCCATTGCTATTCAAACCTTTGGTAGAGAAGATGTCCGGGGCGGTGCGGAACTGCTTTTGCAGACGTAACGTGACCCGGATCAGTCTGTATTGGTAAGCATTCACTTACGTGCGGCATTCGATGAATGCCCCGGAGGGGCAACCCATATGTCGAAATCCTTGTTCTTGCGGACCCTGGCGGGTCATAGGCGTTAACTTTGTTATATAATTCTTTGTCCCGAAGGGACTAGAGAAAATAGCCCGGTAATTCATTGCCGGGGATTAGTGAATCAGTCGTCCCTTCAGGACTCGAAAATCATTACATTTTTACCGTAACCGGCGATGAATCGCCGGTCTATTTCCCGATGTTCCTCTGGAACAAACAACCAAGAACACGCTAAGGTAACACCTATGCCCTGGCAGGGTCTTATCAGAGATAATGGACGCTCTGTTCCACGGGGTTCACTCGTGGCCACTGTTGGTTCGCTCCTCTGGAGCTCAAAAGTCCATTTTTTTCCGAATAACTGAACGCTTACCTGTATTCGAGCTATTCCTTTGATTTTCTCAATTCCGCCTGGGCGTCCTCAAACATCTCCTTCATCTCGCCCATGCCCTCTTGGGCAGCCGAGTAGGCCTTGGCGACACCCATCATAATGGTCCTTTGAACTGTTTCGTTGGTGATGAGGAGAGTAATAGCAGCCCCGACGAGCGCACCCTTCCAGAAATTGCCGTCGCTAAAATTCAAGCCGAGGAATGAATACCCTTCTGAAGTCGGCGCAGCGTACTGCGGAACTGCACCATGTGGATAATACCCGTAGTGGTAAGCCTCATGCAAAGGCGGATGATGCATGTATGCGCCCTGAGAGGTGCCGGGATGAGCATGGCCGCCTGGACCGGCTCCTGGTTGAGGTGAACCTCCGCTGCAACCCGTATGACCTGACGGAGCCTGGTGCGGTCCTCCCTGCATCGGTCCCATTGAGGCCGATGCGCCGGGTGCGCCGCCGAATCCGCCGGATTCCATGGATGGGCCGGGCATCATAGGAGATGGTGGGAATGGAGAAGGGGTGGGACCTGTTGAGGTGGAACAACCGCACCCGGATTGTCCCGCAGCCGGGCCGGTTGCCTGAGTTCCCGGATTACCATATTGCGTATAGTCCATGTGAATTCCTCCTGATCTATGAATGGTCGACTGCTCTACTTGGCCCTTTTCGAGGGGACCACTACCTCTTCCGCTGCATGCTTGCCGATGGAGTTCAGCAAATAGATGACTCCCGTAGCAGTAGCGGCCATGACAGCAAAGGAGACGATGCCCGAACCGCCCACAGCAGAAGCGGCCGCAGTTGCAGCGGCTGTTGCCACACCGGCACCAGCACCTTTGGCAAGAGAGTCAATAAGCGCTTCGTTCAGCGTCATCTGATTGGCCCGCATTTTGTGGAGATTGACTCCCAGGGCTGCCGAGCCGCCCACTACGAATCCGAATCCGCCTGCTGCGAGTACTCGTGCAGGGTCTACAGGACCAACCCCGGCCCTGGTCCCATAATAAGTGGGATAATGACCTTGATAGGAGTAATAGGGATAACCGTTCATGTTTGTCTCCTTTCTTATTTAAATGAAAATTCCGGCTGTTTACATTTTTACCGCTGGTGAATGTCATGCAAGTTCATGTCCTGCACGCAGATCGACGGCAGGTTCTTTGTGCGCCCTACGAGGCATTTTCGCCTGTTTTATCTTCAGATTGTGCTGTTGTTGCCTGGGCTTTACCGAAGATTCCCCCCAAAGCGCCTGTCACAGCCTGTCGGACAGAGTCGCTACTCACCAGGAGCGCAGCAACACTCCCGACAATGACCCCTTTCCAGAACTGATCGCCGCTGAAATTCAGATTCAAAAGTCCGCTGAGCAGATCCTGTGGATTTGCTTGTCCCTGCAAGGCCTTTCCGACCATATCTGCAAACTGGCCGTAATTCTGTTCCCCTTGTCCTGCATGACGGCCAGACTCTGCATAGCCGAAACCGGGTCCGGGATTGGCTCCGAAATGGGGACCCTGCTGCGGATGCCAGTGCATTCCCGTGTGATGTGCAAAGCATCCCGGGTGGTGTCCCATACCCGGATGCACGTATTGCGGGGAACCGCCCATAGGATGTCCGAAGGTAGGATTCTCGTAGTAACCGGGATTGTACATGTACGGTCCATACTGAGCTGCCTGACCGGGCATAGCGCCCGTCTGTTGCGGACCCACGCCCGGATTCCAAGCTCCCTGTGTGTGCGGTGACGCCCCGCTTTGCTCACTGCATCCGACTCCTGAGTCCGGGATTCCCGATCCTGATTGACCCGAGCCCCCTCGGCTCTCAGAGCACGTCTGCCCCGGATCTCCTGCCGTGGCAGTCCCATGACTTCCGTACCCGGATTCACAAACACTTTCCTGAATCTTGCCTGCGACATTTTCCTCTGATTTCCACTGAACTCCTGCCGATTCCGGCATGGAAACAGCTTCACCCTGGTTCCCATATTGTTCCTGCGCGATCGGCGTTTCTATCATGTGTACCTCCTCAAGCTGGTGCATCGACATTCTTCTGAATTGTGACTACTTGACTCTCCGAGAAGATCCTTTCTTTGTCAGGATCATAGTGTTTGCCTGTCCGATCTAAAATCCCCCCAGCCCCCCTTTACGAAAGGGGGGTAAGAATGCAACATCTTAATTCCCCCCTTATTAAAGGGGGGTAGGGGGGATTTTTCGACTAACATCTACACTGAGTCTCGGTCGTTTATTTTGGCAATAACTACAAAACCTATCTTCACTTTCGCTCTTGTTATTGGGCGTTCTGCGGTTCGCCCCCTTCCGCATGTCTTTGGCCGTTTCCTTCAGCCGTTTCATCTTCTCGAGCGTTCTCCGCCAGGGCAGCCAAATCCTCCCTGTAAAAAAGGAGCTTGGTCGAATTGCTCACCACGCCCACAGTTATAAGGTTATGAAAAACCGCACCCGCCAGTGGGGAAACCCATCCGAGTGCAGCAAAGAGCATCCCTGCCAAATTCAACACCACAGAAATGCCGTAATTCTGCCGTATTATTTTCAGAGTTTTCTGTCCCAGGGCTACCGTCTGGGCAACGAGCGCCAGGTCTCCATTACGGAGCACTACGTCTGCATTTTCGATGGCCACGTCAGCCCCTGTGTCACCCATGGCAAAGCTGATATCTGCATGGGAAAACGCAGGCGCGTCGTTGATCCCGTCTCCTATCATGGCCACGGTCGAGTCGGGATAGAGTGTCTTGCATTGCATGATCCATGAGGCTTTGTCCTCGGGCGATTGTTCCCACCTGATCGTGTCAATGGGCAGATGCTGAGCGAGGGCTCTCGCATGTTCCTCGCGGTCGCCCGTCAACATGGCAATGTGTTCTACGCCGAGAGCTTTCAGAGCAAGGAGAGCTTCTCTCGCGGACTCCTTCATGCGATCTTCCACTCCCATGAGCCCGATGAGCCGACGGTTGCATGCCACGAAAAGAACGCTTTCTCCTCTGGCAAGCATTCTTTCCTCCTCATCATGGCCCGCGTCATGATCGACCCGGTAATCCTCCATAAAGTGGTGACTGCCTACGAGGATTTCGTCGCCATTGATTTTTGCCTTTACCCCATGACCGATAATGAGCTCGGTTTTTTCATGGCGAGGAATTTCGATTTCGGACTCTCGTACCTTGTTGAGAACCGCCAAGGTCATCGGGTGCTTGTAATGCATCTGAGAACTTGCTGCCAATTGAAGGATCTGTATCGGCTGATATCGGTCGTCAAGAGAGATTACCCGGGAAACCCTGGGAACACCGGACGTCAGCGTACCGGTCTTGTCGAAGGTAAGATGCTTTATCTGTCCGGCTCCTTCGAGGTACCGCCCGCCCTTGACAAGACTACCCTGGCGCGCGGCATTTCCCATGGCAGCGCTGAGAGCCGTGGGCGTTGAAAGGCTCACACCGCAGGGACAAGCGATGATCAGCATAGCCATGGCACGTTGCACATTACCGGTGAGGATGTAAGTGAGCAGTGATAATCCCAGAGAAAAGGGGACAACTGCATCACTGAATCGCTGGGATGAGAGGACGATCTCGGCTTTGTGTTCTTGGCCCTCTTCAATGAGACGAACGATCTGGCCGAGTCGCGTCTCTTCGCCGGTGGATTCCACTTCAATATGTATTTTTCCCATATCCACGGTGGTACCCGCGAGCACGACGTCTCCCACTACTTTAAATACCGGCCGGGATTCGCCCGTCATGGCCGATTCGTTTATCAAAGCCTCGCCGTAAACTACCTTTCCGTCTGCTGGGACAGCATCGCCTTCTCGTATGCTGACAATATCGCCCTTCACGAGATTGGAGACGGCAACCTGCACTTCAACTCCATCTCTGATCACCCATGTTTCTCTGATCTCCTGCTTGAGCATGTCTCGAATGGCTTTCCTCGTCCTCTCAACCGTCTGGGTCTCGAGCCATTCAGAGAAATTCACCAGCCACATGACAACCAGCGCAGCCATAGCCTCACCCATGAGAATTGACAGAACGGCCGCACAGGTCACAAGAAGGTCCATGCTGACCCCTCGGGTAAACAGGCTCCGCACTGCTTCCTTCATGATTGGGATGCTCAGGCCCGCAGCTACAAGCGCAGGGAGATTGAATATGCGGGGGATCAACCACGAACCGCCGGGAGTTCCGCTGCCTCCAGAGAAAAGACGCCGTATCCATTCAAAGAGAATGTAAAGCCCTGTGATTACAAGCACTGCTCCGGAAACATGGGAGCGCTCAATCGCTGCGAGGGAAGGAGAGCACGATGAACACACAGCACTATCGTCACATTGCCCTCTCCTCACAGAAGGAACCTCAGAGGCCAGTACTTCCCGTACGGTATGGAAGTCCGGAGAGGCATCCGGATGAAACAAGATGACAGAACCCGTTCCCAAATGAACTTCAACCGTGCTGATCGCAGGGATGTTGTTTAAAGCATCGGCGACCCGTTGCGCAGCTTCCCTGCGATTCACCAGATAGGGAACTTTGATTCTTGTCCGCCAATCCAGAGTATGTGCGATTTTGAAGCTCATTCTTGCTCCTTCACGTAACCGTTCAGTTACGAGCGGGCATTGGGGATTCTGCGCCCTGGAAGGGCGGCCCAATAGTAGCCACGGGTGTCAGAAAGCGTCTCAAAACCTGCGCACTGCGGCGAATCACGCAAGCCGGACGGGAGGACCTGCTTCTGGGAAAAAAGCAGTCCCGTCAAGTGAAGATCAGGCGAGGTTCGATCCGAGTGTACTGTCCGTTATAAGGTCATGGTCTCCCTCCGGCTGCTTACGTGAATGCCACCTCGCCGGATACCCAATGGTGGTAGAGCTTCCTGAGATTTATGGTCGTGCAAATAAGGTCCCACTGGGCCTTTACGTTGTCGATTCCGGCCACGGTCCATCGCCGAAAGCTTAATGCGCTCTTGATCCAGGCAAACGGTGGCTCGATAATCTTCTTTCGAGTCTTCAGGCGCTCTTTGTTCTCTGGTTTTTCCCTCTTGCTGCGGTGTCGTTCTAGGGCCGCCTCGTAAACGCTGAGGTCTATGAGGCGTCCGTTCTTGCTCTTGGAGCATTTCCAGCGATTGGGACACGTTAGAAAATCCTTGCAGTGATACCTGCGAACCTCATTGTGGTTCTTGCCGTTAATTTTCCGCTGATGAAAAGGCAACAAGCGCCCTTCAGGGCATATGAAGCAATCACGCTCCTGATCAAAGACGAACCGGGATCGGTGATAGAGATCCTCATCCGCACCTCTCTCGGAAACAATTTCCCCTGACGATTTCCCGATAAGAATGCCGTATTCTCGCTCATGGGCCAGACCTATCTGCCCTGAGGAAAAATATCCCCCGTCCGCCACATTTTCCTCTGCCACAGCGCCCAGATTCTCTTTCACCTTGTCGAGCATGGGGACCAATTGCCCGTTGTCGGCCCCATCCGTGACCACATCTGCGGCCACGATAAGGCCGCTCTTTTGGTCGGCAACCGCCTGAGCGTTGTACGACAAGTCTTTGGTCCGGCGATTCTTCATAAAGCGAGCTTCCGGTTCCGAAGGGTGAACTGACTTCTTGTCCGATTCATCCAACTCCTTCAGAGCCTCTTGTATCCGCTGTTTCCGTTTCAATCCGTCTTGCATGGACTGCGGAAGGCGATACTCACCGGTCTCTTCCCGCTCGGCTCTCTCTATCTCAGTCATCGCATCGGCAATCGTGCGGTCCAATCTCTCCGAAACACTTTCCAGAAACCTCTCCAGGTGCTCACGACCCCGAGCCTTGTCGTTGGATGAGACGGCTTGGATCTTGGTCCCGTCCACGGCATGAAGAGCTAGACCGATCAGATCGGCCTTCAGAGCAACACGAATCGACTGTCTGAACAGATGCCTCAATGATTTCTTGTTCGCCTTGAAGAATCGCCATAAGGAATTATGATCCGGAGCATTCATCCCCGTCAGCCAAATCAGCCCCATATTCTCAAGGCAACCCTTTTCAAGCTTACGGGTACTCCTGATCCGATTGAAGTATCCGAAAAGCCACACCTTCAACAGAAGATCTGGCGCATACGGAGGACGTCCTGTATCGCTGTCGGGAACCTCGATTCCCAACTCGGACAGATCCAAGGAATCCACGAAATCTCGGATAAAGCGCGCCGGGTGATCCTTAGCCACCCAGTCTTCCACTGACGGCGGAAACATCAAGATCTGTTCGTAATCGGCCCGGATCTGTTTGCCCATGACAGCCTCGTGGTTGTTGAATTCCTCTCCTTTCTAGTACATCTCTTGGCAAATCGCGAGCCCAAAATGGAGTTTTGAGACAGTTTCGTCAACCCGTGGACTGGACAGCGCCATGTCCATAAGCATGGTTCAACGACCCTGAAAGGGTCGACCAACAGGCAAGATTCCCAAATGTCATTGGTGGACCCTTTCAGGGTCCTGAAGACAAAGGATTTGCCGTATCGCTTCCGTGGGTTTGCACCCACGGCTACTGTTGGGAAGCCCCTTCGGGGCTGAAGAAACCTCTCTCATGCGTAACTGAATGGTTGCTCCTTCACATTTCGCGAACCATGCTCCGCACCCTTCGCTGCGACGCATGATTCTGCGGAGGTTCGTGGGCTTTGTGAACGCCCCAGTTCTCTGTGGGGCAACAATGCTCCGCTCGTTCGCTTCACGCCAGTGTAACGGCCGGGACTTGTCTTTTCATCCAAAAGCCCCGGTGCTTCCCAGGTTTCCAGTCTTTTCGAGTTCAAAAGTATTCCCAGAGTATGAACAATGTGGAGAAGGCCTCCCATGACGGGCGACAGCAATCCGGCAGCCCCAAAGAAGGCTCCGAGGACGTTGGTAGAGATGGCCAGCCAGTGATTTTGCTCCACAATCCTGAGCGTCTGATGACTGAGCTGACGTAGCGAGACCAGTCTTTCCAGGTCGCTGTCCACGAGAGCGATATCCGCGGATTCAATGGCAACCTCAGCACCGCCTGCTCCCATTGCTATGCCCACATGAGCTTTAGAAAGAGCCAGAGCGTCATTCACTCCGTCTCCCACCATTGCCAGTCGTCTGCCGTTGGTTTGCAGGTCTGCCACATAGCGACCTTTATCTTCCGGAAGCAGGCTTGCACGGTACTCGTCAAAACCAAAGCTTTCCGCCATTGCTTTGGCCATGCCTTCGGTATCCCCTGTAACCATATGAAGAGTCTTTACGCCGTCGCCTCTGAGCCACTGCAATACGGATTCGGCTCGAGGACGAACGCTATTGGCGACCGCAATCATGCCCTGCACTCTGCCGTTCTTTGCCACATAAAGAGCAGTATTCCCGTCAGCAATAACCTTAGCTGCCCGTGCCTTGAAGAAGGAAGTATTCACGTCCTGTTCTTCCATGAACTTGAGATTTCCCACGAGAATGGTGTCACCGCGAAGCTCGGCCCTGACACCTCTTCCCAGCACGAAGTCGCATACAGCATGGGGTTCGGGAACTATGCCCTGACTGTTCGCTGCTTCCACAATTGACTTGGCCATGGGGTGCTCATTATGGATCTCCGCCGCTGCCGCAAGTGCCAGGACGTCCCGAGGTTTCAGTTTGGGTGAGCGTGGGACAACTTCAACCACTTCCGACACATCCGTTGTCAGGGTACCGGTTTTGTCAAAGCAGAAGCAGTCCGCCTTGCCCACCATCTCAAGGTAGAGGCCCCCTTTAATGAGTGTGTGGTTACGCGCCGCATTGGCTATAGCTGCCGTTATGGCGGTGGATGAAGCGAGCACCGTCGCACAAGGGCAGGCCATCACCAGCATCACGGTAAAGGAACGCACGAGACTCCCGGTAAAGAGGAGGGTTCCGGCCGTAGCCGCTGTCCCCAGATACATCAGTCTACCTGCAAGAATATCCGCATGCTTCTCGACAGGCGCACGGTTTGCGAGTGAGTCTTCCACCATGTGGAGTATTCGACAAAGATACGTATTATCGCCAACCTTCTCCGCTTTGATGAAGATGACCCCTCTCTGCACGATGGTGCCTGCGAATACAGGGGTGCCTTTCCCCCGGACTTCCGGGTGCGATCGACCGGTAATGTGAGACTCATCGACCAACGCTTCACCTCTTATGACACTTCCGTCTACCGGAATCTTCTCACCGGTATGCACTACAACGGTGTCTCCGATCTGCAACTGGTCCACGGGAGTCTCCACTTCAACTCCATCAACCCAGATGAAGGTGTTCTTCTCTGCCAGCAGCAGAATTTCTCGGATCGCCTTACGGGACTTGTCAGCCACGTAATCCTCGAGAAGCAGACCCACGCGAAGTATCCAGATGACTTCCAGAGCAGTGAGAGCTTCTCCGGTGAAAATGGCCAGCAGGGTAGTAGCAGCCAGGAATGGAAAAAGACTGGTGAACCTGCCCTGTTTCATGTCGTGCAACGCGTGTCGGAGCAGCGGAATAGCAGCGGCAGTTGCCACAAGGGCAACTATACTGAGAGGACCCTGGGCAAGCGGAGTTTTGAAGAAGATCTGCCGAACGAGAGCATAGAGCATGAAACACGAGAGAGCGACGACTTCCACAATACGTCCGGTAAAGGATTGTTCTATCTGCCGCTCTGATGGCCGGCATACCGGACAATCCGACCCACATACCGCTCCCTGAACTGAAGAACTCGTCTCAGGAGCTGACAGAGCCGCCCGCACTCCTGCAAGGACCAGGTCCACCATCGCGGAGCATCCTATTTTCTGAGGATCGTACTCCAAAATGACACTTCCGGTGCCTGAGCGGACTTCTACAAATGCGATTTCCCTACGTTCAGAAAGCCACACCTGGAGATAGTGGGCTCGAGCCTGGAGAAAACGGATAGCCGAGACCTTGACTCGCATTCTCCCGGGAATAGCGTGGCGGATCAGGATATCTTCCATGAAATATCCATTCGATTGGGATATTCGCACCTTTTCCGCGGTACTCAGGAACTCGGCTTTCATATGCATTCTTGTCCCTCCTCATCCTCGTTTGCTCAGTTATTCAGAATCGATGTTTCCACGACCTAAAGCCGACAGAATGGATAATTTCACGGCATAAGTGTGCAATTGTGTGAACATTTCCAAGCAGCCCAGTATTTGGACTGTCTATTATAGATAGACTTGCCTGTCATTTGTAGACGACTCAAAGTGAAATGTCAATATGCAAATTTCTACGCTCTATTAGTGTTTCTCAAAAATTCTGAGGTAAACCGGCAACTGTAAAAGAAAAGTATTGGTAGCGTCCGGCGTCCCTGCCGGGCAAAACTAATTGATTTTGTTATATATTGTCCACCGACACGGAGGCCGGTGGCTACCAATTTCGAGGAACCGCTGTTCACAATCCGCGATTACTTTCGAGAATTACTCTAAATTCACTCTCCACTCACGCAACGTGAATCCTAATCCGACCTTCAAGCATCATGGATTGTAAGAAATTCTTTGCAAGGGAGATGACCATGAATATGCAGGACGACGCAATCATGCAAAAGGGTTCTGAGTCGGAAGAAGAGTTGGGGTGGGTTCGCGATCGACAAACGGAAATGAATGAACAGGGGTGTTCTGTATTATTTGAGGATGACAGGTGTTCGTGTGAGGAGCCTCAATCTGCAACCGAGTTCTTTCTGACAGGTCCCTCCGACTGTGCGTGTGACTGCGAAAGTTGTTGATCTCGTGTTCCAAGCTCGCTTCCGGGGCTGCGTTACTCACGCAACGCGTTTGTTGTGTCGCGCGCAGGACTCCGACTTGTGAGAGTTATAGTCAGTGCCAAAAATTTGTCGTTTATCCTGCGTGTGAATTACAGGCTATTGGTAGAGACCGGCGTCTCTGCCGGTCCATTCTATCGATATCATTGATCATATTGAAGATGTGCCGGCACGGAGGCACGGCACCCACCAATATTCCTAATCTTCGATCAGACACTAATTTTGGCACTTACAAAATTTCCTTGTCCAGTATTTCCAGACTTCAATGTTTGGGGATTCGGTTGTCGTGAATCCCGCACAGAATTGCGGGAGAGAGTAAAATTTACAAATATTAATTCGGGTCTCCGGCAAGGATGAATGAAGCCCGGAAAGAGAACTAGTGCCAGAATTCTCATTGGCATTCCCCCCGAGGTTGAGCGATTTACCACACGGTGCAGAATCACCTATTCAACATCTTCAGCAGTCTCTGCAGCCAATTCCTTCTCTCGTTTTCTCTCGAACAGAACAAGGACCCAGATTCCCACCTCATAGAAAAGAAGTAGAGGCACGGCCATAAGTGTCTGGTTAATGACATCGGGCGTAGGGGTGAGCATGGCTGCAATGACGAACGCGAGCACTATGAAATATCGGCGACCGCGTTTCAAAAATGAGCTGTCAAACACGCCAAGGAGGCCCAGGAAAACGATGATGACCGGTGTTTCAAAAATAGCTCCGAAGGCAAGGGCCAACAGCATGATAAGCGAGACGTACTCCCGAATTGCAATCATTGGCTTCAGATCTGCGGTCTGGTAACTCAGGAAAAATTTGAATGCAGCAGGAAACACCAGGAAATACGCGAAAGCGGCCCCTGCATAAAACAGTAGCGTGGCAACGATGATGAAAGGGACTGCCATACGCCGCTCATGTTTGTGCAGACCAGGGTAGATGAATCTCCACAGCTCGAACAACACGTACGGTAGAGCGACGAAGAGGCCCGCAATTATGGAGACTTTGAGATAAATGAAGAAAGGGTCGGGTAAGGACGTGAAGACGAGTGAAGCATCCTTTGGCAAAAGCTTGACGACAGGCGCAGAAAGAATGCTGAAAAGTCTTTCACTGAAGATGAAACATATTACAGCGATAATACATATTGCAGTGACAGCCCGAATAAGCCGCTTTCGCAGCTCGTCGAGATGTTCGAGAAATGTCATTCTAGCTTCTTCTTCGGTCAAAATCGATTCCTCTGGCACTCTTATTCTTCTCCAAAATGAATTTCATGTTTCACAATAGATCAATTCTCGGCAGAGAGCTAGAGTCGGACCGCTCCGCTTTCCTTTGCCGCCTGCGCTACCGCTGCGGCTACCGTTGGGCAAACATCCCGGTTGAAGATGCCCGGAATAATGTACTGATCCGCAAGCTCGTCTTCTTTGACAAGTCCTGCGATGGCCTTTGCCGCAGCAATGCGCATTTCCAAAGTAATTTTGGTTGCTCGGGAATCCAAAGCTCCTCTGAATACTCCTGGAAACACGAGTGCATTGTTGATCTGATTGGGGAAATCGCTCCGGCCGGTTGCAACGACTTTGGCGTAATCCAATGCGTCCCAGGGGTCTACTTCCGGAATAGGATTGGCAAGAGCGAAAACGATCGGATCTTTGGCCATCAATTTCAAATCATGGGGTTGCAGCAGATTTCCCGATGACAACCCGATGAAGACGTCAGCATCCTTTAACATGTCCGGGAGCGAACAAGCCAGGTTCTCGCGATTCGTCAACTGCGCAATTTCTTCTTTTGCCGGATTCATCCCCTCGGATCTGCCCTGGAAAATACTACCAACGCGGTCGCATGCAATGATATCGGTGGCTCCCGCTTCGATAAGAGTCTTGATGCACGCTACACCGGCAGCTCCAATGCCGACAATTACGATGCGGACCGAGGAGAGTTCTTTTTCCACTCTGAGCAAAGCATTCTGCAAAGCTGCCAGAACGGCAATCGCCGTGCCGTGCTGGTCATCGTGGAATACCGGTATGTCGAGTTCCTCTGTCAGCCGTTTTTCGATTTCAAAACAACGGGGCGCAGAGATGTCTTCCAGATTTATTCCGGCGAATGCCGGGCTCATTGCTTTGACAACGGAGACAATGCTGTCAACGTCCTTGACGTTCAAACATATCGGAAATGCGTTGATACCAGCAAATTCCTTGAAAATCATCGCCTTGCCTTCCATGACCGGAAGAGCGCCGTACGGGCCGATATTGCCGAGTCCCAAGACTGCGGTTCCGTCGGTGACTACTGCCACCGCGTTGCCTTTCATGGTGTACTGGTAAGCTAAATTGGGGTCATCGGACACAGCAAGACTGATTCTCCCCACGCCGGGAGTGTACGCCATGGAGAGGTCTTCTCGTCCGCCCAAATGTTTGCGTGCCACTACCTCTATTTTGCCTCCCTCGTGATAGGCAAAGGTTCGGTCCGTCACCCCCAGGATTTCAACCCCAGGTAGAGCTTCTAATGCTGCTATAATTCGTCTTTCATGCTCTTCATCCCGCGCATAGATGTCGAATTCTCGTGTGACCTTGTCTTTTTCGATCTTGATTATCGGAATCGAGCCTACAAGGGCTTCCTGGAACCCGATAGTGGTTGCAACGCGAGCCAGGGCTCCGGGTTTTCGATCGAAACGCAGCCTGATCGTCAGGCTATAGCTGGGACTATTATGTTTTGACATCGTTATGTGCACTCCTGGGAGCTATTCAACGGGGTTCTTAACATTCTTGTAACTGTCCGGCAATGCTACAAGCAAAAGCTAATGCGAGAGGCACTGCAAATCAAGGCTGAATTTGAGAGACATTCGAAATTGTGATATGAAATGTCTTGAGCGTGGCTCGTGGCCCGCTAGTTTACCTTACACTCTGGATTTTGTCGACATGCTTGGAGCTTTGTCGGGTTTTGGTTGAAAAGCTCGATTACACTAATCCAAAAAGCGATCGATGCAGACAGGTCAGGATCACCGGTCGCGCGCGACCGGAATGGAAAGAGAACAACATTGCGATCACAGACAGGTTCACGGTTCAACTTCATTGCACGACTCCGCAAATTCTTCGTGCAAAACTTCCTCGACCCGCTGGTTTTATCTCGAAATCCTCCCTGGTTCGATGCTCGAGGAGTCTCTCTGGGGCTGATTGTGGGATTTCTCATTCCCGTGGGCCTTCAGATCGTAACTGTAGCAGCACTCAGACTTGTTTTCAGATTTCATGTCCCGATAGCGTTCGCATTTACTCTGGTGTCGAATCCGTTGAATGCGGCTCCCATGTACTATGGCTATTACTATCTTGGGTCTCTTATCATCGGAAAACCTGCGACGATTCAGTTCGATGTATTTGAAAAACTTTTGGAACCGATGATGACCCAGTCGTATTGTTGGGAGGTGGCGTGTGCTTTTGCTGCATTGGGCAAGGATGTTCTATTACGGTGGTTGATAGCAGCAGTGATTTTGGCCGTAATCTTCGGGACTCTGGGATACGTCGTGACGTACAAAATTCAAAAGGAACGCTGCAGGAAAGCCGCGGAACGGCTTGGCACCGAATACGAAGAGTACATCAGGCAACTGGAAAAGGATGGGGGCCATAAGACCACGTAATTGGCTTTTTTGAACAGATGTTGCTCTATTCCGGCACGTAAATGCGCAATCCCTCCCCAAGCCGAATATCATCCGTTTCCTCGAAAACACTTTGATTTTGTTGAAGTTTTGCTTTCATCAGGAGGCTCGATTCGGCCGCCACAGCGGTTGCCCAGAAAAAAACCTTGACGGATGGGTTAGCTCTCGCATATCCTCGCCCGTACCGCACTCCGGATTTTTTTTATCGGTTTTTTGTTTGCGTGAATGGAGGGTTGAGTGATACCCCGTCCCGGAAGAACTTTCCGGTGGGCGGCCTTCCTGGACGGGGCATACATCATCTCGATCCGTTATCGATCTTCGGTTATTTCATGCCTTTTCTTCGACCGATCCCTTTTTGATACAGGTGCATCATGATCATAACCAGGACGCCGTTACGGGTCAGTTTCTGCGGGGGCGGAACGGATCTTCCTTCGTATTATCTGCACCGGCAGGGAGCGGTTGTCAGTACCAGCATAAATAAGTATGTGTACATAACTATCAACCCACTTACCCCGTATTTCCAGAACCGAATACTCATCAAGTACTCACGTACGGAGCTTGTGGATTCTGTGGATGAGATCCGTCATCCCATTATTCGGGAAGCCATGAAGATCACCGGAGTGGTGGATCGAGTGGAAATTACCTCTATGGCGGATATTCCCGCCGGTACGGGGTTGGGGTCTTCCAGCTCATATGCTGTAGGGCTGCTGCATGCACTCCATACGTACAAAGGAGAATACGTTTCAGCAGCTCAGTTGGCAGCCGAAGCCTGTGAAATCGAAATCAAACGTCTCGGCGATCCCATTGGAAAGCAGGACCAGTACATCGCGGCTTATGGAGGAATATGCCATATTCGGTTCAACACGGATGAGTCGGTCTTTGTCGATCCCGTGATCTGTCCTCAAGCGACGAAGTTGGCGCTTGAAGAGAATCTGTTGATGTTTTACACGGGCTTGACCCGCAGGGCAGGGGATATACTGGAAGTACAGAATTCCGTCACGCTGTCGAAAATGGATGTGCTTACCCGAATGAGAGATTTGTGCGACGAAGCACTCAAGGTTCTCCAGAGCGGCCGTTCACTGAACAGGTTTGGCGAGATCCTTCATGAAGCATGGCTCAACAAAAGAAGTGTTGTGGACAGCATCAGCAATGATTCCATAAACGAATTCTACGAAAAAGCTCGGTCTGCAGGAGCGATCGGTGGGAAATTGCTGGGCGCGGGAGGGGGAGGATTCCTTCTTTTTTATGTGGAAAAGCAGAATCAGGACAGAGTAAAGCAGGTTCTCGGCAATCTCCAGGAAATGCCCTTCACCTTTGAACCCCAGGGAAGTAAGGTGATCTACGTTTCGGACGTATGACAGAATACTAAACTATAGTGATTCTCAAAAGTGACGGAATTGTTCAGAGCAATTCATCGAAAATCGGTACTCATTGGCCTCAGGGGAACTGAGATCTCTAAAGCCTGTCATTGCGAGCGAAGCGAAGCAATCGCCTGACATTAAGCGCCTGAGTCCCAGGCGATTGCCACGTCGCTGCGCTCCTCGCAATGACAGGATATGAAAGCAATGCTGAGTGGACAATTCCGATGCTTGGTAGAGGCATCCCGTGAAACGCGGGACGCATGCCTACCCAAATATTCGGCTAAACATGATGCCAACCTCAATACAAGTAATTTTGGATCGGCATTCTGAGACAGTTTCTCAATGCCGGCACATCTTCAATATGATCAATGACATCGGTAGAATGTGCCGGCACGGAGGCACGGCACCCACCGATTTTCGAGAAGCGCTTTTCGCAGTTGAACAAAAATTCTGATAGTACTGTAAATGCTCAAAAATGTGACGCAGTGCGCTCTAAGCCATATCCACCCACTCTGGTTGTTTTTCTCCCGTGAAGTATACTTCTGTTCGTTCCGGTGCTTCCAGGAGTGGCTCCAATTTTTTATGGTATTCGTTCCGTTTTTCCGTCTGCACCCATTCATCCCATTTCTTTGCATTTATCCAGGTGCTAATCACGAGAATCGTTTGAGGATCCGTGGCTGAAATCAGGGTCTCACCAGAAATGTACCCTTGTCGGAGGGTTACAAGGGACCGAAGCTCCAGGAGAAGCCTATAAGCTTCCTCCATATGGTGCTGTTTGAATTTTCTCGTGATCAGAACTCTTACTGCCATGGTGCTTCCCCTTTCCTGGTCTGGTGCCTTTCTGGAGGATAGGACACAGAAGAATTGGATCTACTCTCTTACTATAGTGTCTGCCGAAAGTTTTGTCCGATTTAAATCCCCCCAGCCCCCATTGGCGCTAACTTTTCTGAAATTCTTTGTCCCGCAAGGGACTAAAGAAAATAGCCCGGTAATTCATTGCCGGGAATTTTAGTATCAGCCGTCCCTCCGAGACTTGAAAATCATTGTATTTTTTCCTTAACCGGCGATGAATCGCCGGCCTATTGTCAGTTGTTCCTCCGGAACAAACGGCCAAAAAGACACCAAGTTAGCGCCTATGCCCCAGCCCCCCTTTACGAAAGGGGGGTAAGGGCCAACATCTTAATTCCCCCTTATTAAAAGGGTAGGGGAGATTTTTCGACTAACATCTGTGCTGAGTATCGGTCATTTATTTTGGCAATGACTATAAGCTTGTGTCGACCTGCTTTCGCCAAGATCTTTCCGATTCTCACGTTCAGAATACCACTTCCTACTCCGGAATTGGGGTTTTTTGCACTTCTTTTGATATGCATATTCTACTCGACGTGAATAACGATTCGGGCGGCATTCTTGTATGGAGTCACTGCCAGAACCGTGTACGTGCCTCGACTCATCTCCCACGCGAATTCGTAAGGAGCCGGCGTTCTGGCCACTTCTGTTCCGTTCAACAACCACGTAACGTAATCCACAGCGGGGCGTGGAATGGCTCGAAATAACACTTTACGCGAATTGTGAGGTGATAAGATAAAACAATCGTGATTGTGCGGACTCACAATTTCAATCCCTTTGCCTCGGGCTGAACTGAATTTGTCAATTATGGTATTCGTCGGGTCATGCATCGAGCGCATTAATCGGTATCTACCTGAGCCCTGTTGAGTTTCCCGGCGATTCAGCCAGTGCGCATAGGTCGAGGCGAGGTCATGCCTGTCATTCTCATGGTTTAATTCGCATTTACCTGGTGTCTCCGATGTTCGGACGAGCTCTTTCGTCGTGTAAGGACAATCAGGCCGTGCAATTTTTCCCGACATCCAGCAAATCGTCGTTTCCTCCAGTCCCTCGGGTCTCGGAAAAGCCTCCGGTTCCTCGGCCGAATATAAATGTACGATCAGCTCCTTGAGTATCGGTCCCAGCGCTGCAGCGGAAGCGCCGGAACCGGGCGCGCCGCTGAAGTTGCCCCCCCAGAGCCCAATGACATGCCGGGAAGTGTAGGCAACAATCCAGCAATCCTTGTACTTGCTGCTCGTGCCGGTCTTGAGAGCAACAGGGAACTTGAAATCCAGATAATCCGGATTTCCGAATGTCAGTAGTCGGGCCGCAGGATCCGAGAGTATGTGAGTGACAAGGTACGATGATTCCTTGGAAAACACTCTTGATGCAGAAGGTCCGGGCTGCGTCTCTCCTGCAATGAATGCCAACTGCCCAAATAATCCTTGCGTGGCAAATACTCGGTACGCCTGGACAAGCCGAAACAGGCTTACCTCGATATTGCCGATGGCCAGACCAAGTCCGTATTCTTCCGAATCGGCAATCTTTGGGTTGCAGAGCTGCAAGGAACCGAGAAGTTCGTAGAAATCCTTGATTCCGAGCTCTCGAATGGTCTTCACCGCGGGGATGTTCAAAGAATTGCCCAGAGCAGATCGAAGGCTTACCGGTCCGTACCACCGACGATCTGCATTGAATGGCAAATAGTCGCCATGAGGCGTCCGGTAGCTGCGAAATGTATCGGGAATTTCTTCAGACGGCTGCATGCCCCGTTCCAGGGAAAGGGCGTAGAGAAAAGGCTTCAGCGTGGAACCTGCGCTGCGGAGCGCCACAACAGCGTTGTTGTAACCGAGGTCTTTTTCCGAGTAATCCAGAGATCCCATTAAGGTCAGGACTTCACCGGGATTTACCGATGCAATCATGAGCCCCACCTGGGAAATTCCCATTCGATGCAAACGAGTCTTATGCGACCGAACAATCTGTTCCGATGATTTTTGCAGATCCAGATCGATGGTGGTTCGAACGTTTCCAGTCTGCCTTCCGCCTCGCGCCATGACAAGATCCACCAGATGTGGCGCTTCCAGGGGTAAAGGCCGGTTCACGAAACGGATCACCGGGCCGACCATGACTGCAAGAGATTGGTTTGATAGCAGCCCCAGTTCTGTCATGGTTGTCAGAAGACGATCTTTTTCCGCTACAAGCATCCTTTGCCCCGATTGCCATCGGGGATTGAATCGCGATGGAGAACGCGGCAGAACGGCCAGCGCTGCCGCTTCCGCAACATTGACCGATTGCAGGTCTTTCCCGAAATAGGTTCTCGAGGCCAGACCGACCCCATAAATGTTCCTTCCCATTGGACTGAGATTGAGATGCAGTTCCAGGATACGATCCTTCGAAAGCTGCATTTCCATCTTCAAAGCACAGATGAATTCGATAATCTTGGAGCGAATCGTCCGAGGTCTCGGCTCAATAAGACGTACAACCTGCTGTGTTATCGTGGAGGCGCCGGATACAGTCTTCCCCCTCGCAATATTCGATTGCACTGCTCTGATTATCGCTATGGGATCGAACCCCGGGTGATATCGAAAACGCTTGTCTTCTGAAACGATGAAACAGGTCTTTACGATATCCGGAATAGAATCGATCGAGTACCAGATGGTCAAATGGTCGTTGGCATCAGGCAGAATGCGCAAGATCTGTCCGTTGCGATCGGTAATCACCACTCCAGCTTTTTCTCGTTGCTCTTCCAATGCATTCCGGTAATCCGGCAGGAGCATGTAACCGAGCACGCACGTGAAGAGCAGGAGTACTGAGCCCCCAAGTAAAATGTACTGAATGGATATCTTTTTCTTCAGCGAAGCCTCATTCATTGCAATTCGTCAACTCTGAGCCAGCCGTGAAACCCCCGAAATAACTGCTTTCACAGCTCGATCTATTTCCGATTCTGTGGTCATTCTGCCTGTGGTAAACCTCAGGGTTCCTTTGGCCCATTCCAGAGGCACATGCATAGCCTCGAGCACATGAGAAATAGTAATCTGATCGGAATGACATGCCGCTCCTGCAGAAGCGGCCACATCCAGGCCGATCTCCTCAAGAATGCGATTCGCCTCGAGTCCTTTGAAGGAAAGATTGAGCGTATTGGGGAGCCGCTTTTCAGGGTGACCGTTCAGCTTAACTTCTTTTATCCGCTCTGTGATGCCTGCGTGCAGCTTATCTCGCATCTTCTTCATGTGTTCGCTGTTTTTCGTCAGATCCCGTGCTGCTATCTCGCAGGCTTTGCCCAGTCCCACGAGCTCGAGAATATTCTCCGTTCCTGCTCTGCGCCCGCTCTCCTGGCCTGCGCCCAACATGAATTTGGGCAGTTTCAGGCCCTCTCGCATGTAGAGTGCTCCGATCCCCTTGGGAGCATACAACTTGTGCCCTGCCACAGATAGCAGATCGACCCTCAAAGCTGTTACGTCAGCAGCAATTTTCCCCAAGGATTGTGCCGCATCCGTGTGCATCACAATGTCGCGATCTTTGGCAATGGCTGCTATTTCCTCCACCGGCTGAATTGTCCCGACCTCGTTATTCGCGTGCATGATACTAATGAGCACGGTCTCCGGTCTCAAGGCAGCTTCAACGCTGGATACCGAGACGACCCCGTACTCGTCCACATCCAGGTAAGTGACTGTAAATCCCTGGGTTTCGAGGAATCGGCACACATCGAGCACTGCAGGGTGTTCTATTTTACTCGTGATTATATGATTGCCTTTGTCCTTGCGGGAAAAGGCAATACCCAGGATGGCATGATTGTTCGATTCCGTTCCGCCGCTGGTGAAGAGTATCTCTTTGGGGTCGCAATTGAGCATTCCCGCGATTTGTTTTCGCGCGAGTGACAGTGCTCTCTTCGGAGCTATGCCGAACCAGTGGGAGCTGGAAGCATTCCCGAACTCCTCTTCCAGGAACGGCCTCATGGCGGTTATGACTTCGGGATCGTGTGGAGTGGTCCCGTTGTAGTCCAGGTAAACAGGTTTTTCCATTGTCGCCTCGTCCGATTGAATGTATCAGTCGTCGTAAGATACTGCTCCCATGTTTATTCTAAGCACTTCGGTCGAAGCAAGTATTCAATTGCGGAGAAGTCTTCAGCCCTCAGCTTGCCTTCTCCGGGGATTTTCGGGAAAACAGCATCCACCGCCAATATCCAGGAAATGCTCATACCTGTCCGGATCGCTAAGAAACAGCGAACAAACGTATCGTGAACCGTTCCATTCCAGGGCAGGGCAGGGATCGGAATAATGACCGTAAAACATCGCGCCCGTCCTGCATATGACGGTCGAGCAGCAGTATCCGCAGCCGGTGCAGAGTGATCCGCTCAAACGACAGCCCCCTTACTACAGTGTGCGGTTTTCAGCGAATGAATCGCGGCTTGGACTGTCAGTTCGGCCTGGTCCCGCGTCATGGAGGGAAACAGCGGGAGAGAGACTTCTCTGGACGCTGCATCTTCGGTCAATGGAATATCGTGAGAAGGAATTCGAGAATAATAGGTGAATCTGTGGACAGGAGGATAATGGATACTGGTCTGAACACCTTGTTTCTTCATTTCCGCCATGAATCCTTCTCGCATGTTCGAGGAAGCAAGGATTACGGGAAACAGATGACACGAAGATTCGTTCAGGTCACAGTCGCTGAAAGGAACAGCCATGCCTTGTTCTTGAGCCAGTCCTTCTCGCAGGAGACCGAAAATTTCCCTTCGGCGGGCGTTGTTTTTCTCGAGCTTGGCCAACTGCACCCGTCCGAGTGCGGCCCGTATATCATCCATCCTGTAATTGTATCCTGTTTCAACCACATCGTATGAAAAGCTGTGCCCGCGATGCCTCTGCCAGGTGAGACTGGTCATGCCGTGACTGCGCAGTCTCTTGAGCCGTTCAGCCAATTCCGGGTTAGCAGTTGCTATCATGCCGCCTTCGGCTGTAGCCATGTTCTTGTTGGAAAAGAAACTGAAACATCCTGCGTCACCCCAGGTTCCCAGTTTCCTGCCATGAAAAGCCGAACCCGGTGCATGGGCCGCATCTTCCACAAGCAGCAGTCCATTGTCGTCGGCTATTCTTGTAATTTGATCCATTCGGCAGGCGAAGCCACCGTAATGGACAACGAGAATGGCTCGTGTGCGCGAAGTCAACCGTTGCTCGATGGAAGCAGTCGATATGTTCAAGTCATGCAATCCGTCGATGTCAGCGAATACGGGGACCGCTCCGGTGTAAACGATGGCATTTACGGTGGCGCAAAATGTTAGAGAAGGGACGATAACCTCGTCTCCCGGACCTATCCCGAGCCCCGCGAGCGAAAGATGGAGTGCCGCTGTACCCGACGACACTGCAATCGCATGATCCACCCCGAGATACTCTGCAAATTCGCGCTCGAAAAGCTCCGTTTCAGGTCCCATGGAAATCCACCCGGATTTTAGGACCCGTTGCACGGCTTCGTATTCTTCTAAGCCGAAATCAAGATCTGATAAAGGTACTTGCCAGTTCATGAAAGGCCGCCTTGGAACGCAGTGTCCGATAATGCCCGTTTGAACCGAGTGTAGGGATCGTCTGCGAACGATTGTTATACCAGCGTTCAAAGAAGTGACATCTGGCAAATCCGGTCCCGCCGAATCTCCTTCGCTACGAACGGCACGGCCTGACTTCGCTTCGGAGACATGCCGGGACCGGCCAAAAAAACAGATCTCTCAATATGTCCTCTATGAAAGCACATTGGTATTACATCAGATCACGTAATCCCTGGTTTTGTACGCACTCAGATTCTCCTTCACGTATTCGATGACAGCGTCCAATCCTTCATCCAGAGTATACCGTGGTTTCCACTGCAAAATCGCCGCTGCAAGGGAATTGTCACAGATCAGTTCCATGACTTCACTTCTGGCTGGTCGTATTCTTTGAGATTCCTGAACGGTATCTTTTTGGATTCCCGTTCTTTCCATGATCCGTGTGAGAAGATCGCCCATGGAAATCTCGGTTCCGGAGCCCACGTTTATGGTCATTCCTTCAATACCGTGAACGGACCCGCACGCAATGAATCCCGCGACCGTGTCTTTCACGTACGTATAGTCGCGCAATGGAGTGAGCGATCCACAGCGTATTATATCTTCGGTGAAGACCTGCGACACCATTGCAGGAATGAATGCTCGTGCGGACTGTCGCGGTCCGAAACAGTTGAACGGTCTGATAGTGACCACCGGGAGCCTGAAAGAAAGATAAAAGCTTTCTGCAAGCTTATCCGCTGCGATCTTTGTAGCCGAGTACGGAGATTGTCCTTGCAGCGGATGCTTCTCATCTATGGGCGTGTATTGTGCGGTTCCGTACACTTCGCTGGTAGACGTGTGAACAACACGTGCAACTGCATGGGTAAGGCAGCTCTGCAAAATGTTCAGAGTGCCGGAAACGTTCGTATCCACATAGCTCTTTGGAGCATGATACGAATAGGGAATAGCTATCAGTGCGGCAAGATGAAAGACAACGTCAGAACCTGATACTGCCGTACTAACGAAGTAAGGATCACGCACGTCACCGGAAACGATCTCGATGGCGTCATAGACCGTTTTCTCCACGGATTCCAGGTGACCGTAAAACTGTGTGGAATTGTACCGCACGAGGGCTTTGACCCGTGCTCCCTGCCGTACCAGCTCCTCGCAAAGATGGCTGCCGATGAACCCGGCCGCTCCGGTGATCAGTACCCTTTTATTGCGGAAGCTTTCTACCGACAAATTCTTTGACAAGATGATTTCGGAACTACTCATGAGACAGAATCTTCGGCTTCAAATCGTCCCAGATTTCATGAACCCTGTTGAAGTCCTCAAATCGTCCGAGGTCGAACCATATGCCATCGTACGGGTAAATCTTCACCTGCTCGTTCTTGTGAATGAGCCGATTTACCAGATCGGGAAAATCCAGGTACGTTTCCGGATCCACATAGGATAGCACGGCAGGTTCGAACACGTAGACGCCCATACTCACATATAATTCGATAACAGGTTTTTCTTCGTATTCCGTGACCCGGAACCCATCTCGATGAATGACTCCATAATCGATGTTCACTGACCGCTTGTGACATGCAATGGTTATTGTGGATTTCTGGTCTGCATGAAAACGGGTGATGTCGAGGAAATCCAGGTCCGTGAGCACATCTCCGTTCAGAACGAGGAACGTCTCGTTCAGATCGCGAATCAACGACAGGGGGCCGCTGGTTCCGAGACGCTTATCTTCGATGGAATAGTCGATTTCCACTCCGTATCGCTTGCCATTCCCCAGCACAGCCTGGACGAGATGAGCAAGATGTCCCAGGGCAAAGGTGATCCGATCTACTCCATTAGACTGCAGTTGCCGGATCAGGATTTCCACGATGGGCATGTCTCCGACCGGCATAAGCGGTTTTGGTAAAACGGCGGTATAAGGCTTTAGGCGAGTGCCCTGGCCGCCTGCCAATATTACTGCACGCATGAACTTCCAGACCTCTGCAAACCATTCTCAAAGAATCGATACGCCTGAAAACGCGTCAGGTAAGCGGTGGCAGCATCTTCGTATAAAAAATGCCAGAAAGCAATCTTTTTGGTTCAGAGAGCCAACGATCACTTGAACGCGTACGGTACAATTGGTTCAACTGACACTGGGAATAATTCCGGATGGTACGTTCTCCTGAGAGCATGGGGCTGCATTTTCTTGACAATTGCATGCATTGCTGTTTCTCTTCGGAGTAGTGAGTTAATGGGCCCAGGTTCGCAGAGGAGAAGATAGAGATACCAGAACGCTCTAGCAGTGCATGATTTTTCGGGTGCGGGGTATTATAATGAGCTGTGAGCTCTTAATCTTTGAATTAGTTAAAAGTGCTCTTCAGGTGCTTGTAGTACTCATCAGTACGTATCTGACTTATGCCATTATAATTGTCCCCGCGTGGTCAGCGCTGGAACATTATAAAGCCAACAACGGAGTAATTGACAGTGCTAAAGCAAACTTGGGTGACGTCATTGATTGCGTCAGAAGCATCGATATAACTGATCAGGATGTTTTGTCAAAAGCTAGCAAAATCAATGTGTTGGTTGCTAATCTAGGCAGGATGATTCGAGAGAAGTTGGTATTTGTGTATCCTGACTTAGCGGATCGGCTCAGGAAGGACTTGGAAAATCTTGAGAATTTAGTTCAACCAGATGTTTCCGGCTGTGAGCAAGGCGAACTCGAGAGCGCAGAAGCCAACAAAATTTTTGGATCAGTCGATCTCATTATCACTCAATGTGAAATCTTGAAGATTTGTCTGGATGAATGGGTGAGAAGGGGGATTTCGAGTTCCTGGTGCAGTCGAGATACTGCAGCTAGCTTTTCGACAGATCCAGGCGCAAACATTCAAAACTGAAGAAAGTAAGAATGAAAGATGACTCGTGTTGAAAAAGGAAAATATTCTGCTTTGATAAGAGGAGACTATCTGGCGAAGCTTCCTTCTGACCGGGACAAATCGATTCAGGCGTCTATTCTCCATTTCCTGGAACTGCCATCAGCCCAACGAAAAGAGGCTACTGATAAGCAACGAGTTCACATTATCTTTCCGGCGGAAGTTCCCCCTGACTATCTCATGTGGCTCCAACATATTAAAGTACCCGATGAACTAGTCAAAGAGCTTGAAGGGTCCGTCAAGTATAATGATCTCGATCGAATACTCAATGCCGCCATCAAGCTGTGGCTCCGCGATAAAGGTGAACAAATTGTTGACTGAGTTTTATCTTGCGGAATTGAGATTCCGAGACGCCGAAGCGTGAGCTGAAATGCTGAGAAGACCATTTCTCAATAATTCTGCAAAGTAAAACTGCTGGCTGCGGCTATCTCAATACAGAAGAAGCATGGAAGTCTCTGTCACCCGTCATAGATTCTCTCCGAACGTTGAGGGCAGCAAGATTCCAAGTGGTTTCTCGATTGGAAATCCAAAATAATTGAAAAATTCTCGAGTAGCTGCGCGGGATTCTTCTGTCAGGCTGGTAGTGACACATAGAAAGACGAATTCCTCTAAGGAGAATGGACAGATGAAAAGTAGAATGTCGATTGCCGTTTTGGCCGCCTTGTTCGTACTATCCCTATCCGTGGCAGCTTATGCCCAGCGAGGAGCATGCTGTGCGGGCGGTGGAGGACCGGCCGTGTGGAACGAACTGAGTCCCGAACAAAAACAGCAGGCTTCTGCATTGCGTACCGAGTTCATGAAAAAACAGGAAGCTGTTCGGTCGCAAATGGCGCAGAAACGCATCGAACTTCAGGAACTTGCTTCCAAAGATAAAGCCGACGAGGCAGCAATCGAAAAGAAGCGACAGGAGATCTGGGCGCTCCAGGATCAGGCGAGAGACGAGCGCAGGGCTATGGGCACCAAATTCAGAGCTCTCCTCACCCCTGAACAGAGACAGAAACTCGGACCTGTCGGCATGGGCATGGGGTTCGGACGAGGAGCAGGTGCATGCGGATTCGGAGCCGGTTGCGGTGGTGGCCCCGGTCGCGGCTGCGGAGGTCCGGGCTTTTCCTCCACGCTGTAAACATATAGCATCCCGACACAAGAAGAGCCCCTGTTCAGGGGCTCTTCTTGTGTACGAAGAATTGCCGGATAAACTGGCACCTTTTCGCAGCTATAACAGTTGACATAATTGTCGACGTTTTGAACACCCTACCCTTTAGAAGGAACGGTAGGGCCCGGCGTCTCTGCCGGGCCGAACTGGTTGATTCGTTATGAAAAATGTGCCGGCACGGAGGCACGGCACCCACCGATTTTCGAGAAGCGCTTTTCGCAATCGGACGAAAAATTTGACATTCGTTATATGCACGTAAGATAGTGAAGGATACCTCCAGCCTCCCGGATTATGAAAAGCGAATCGGTGTGAGATGGCCTGAAACAAATCATCGGGCGTTAGTAAAAAAGAAGCAGGTACGCCGAAGACAGAATCAGACTGACAATCGTAATAGGCCCTGCCTGCTTGAAATAATCGTAGAAACTGATTTTGTGCCCCGCTCTTTCTGCGATTCCCGTTGTAACCACGTTCGCTGATGCCCCGATGATGGTCCCGTTGCCTCCAAAACACGCACCGAGAGCCAACGCCCACCACAAAACCCCACTTTCCGCGCCGGGGATGGTCTTGGTCAGAAACGCTGCTATGGGAAGCATCGTTGCAGTAAAAGGAATATTATCCACAATCGCGGATGCGATTCCCGCAACCCAAAGGATAATCAATATAGCTATCACGAGATTTCCCTGGGAAACATTCAAGATCCAGTCCGCAACGGCCTGCAAAATTCCGGTTTGCTCTGCCCCGCCGACCACAATGAACAACATGATGAAAAAGACCAGCGAAGGCCATTCAATTTCTTTTTCCAGTACTTCTATGACATCCGCTTTATTGAGCAGGACTATTAGAGCTGCACCGAACAGCGCTGCAACACTGACTTCCATATGGAAAAATCCGTGCAGGATGAACAAGAGCACAACACCAGCGAGCACCGTGCCTCCCACGACCAAAACCCGACTATCCGTAATGGGATATTTCTCTTTGAGGAAAGCCATCATATTCGGCACATCTTCTACCCTGGCCCGAGAGTATTCCTTTCCATACAGGAATTTATTGTAGAGGATCTGCAGGACCATAATCACTATCACGACTGGGGTAAGATTTACGACAAAATCGTTGAAAGTGAGTCCTGCGTACGATCCCACCATGATGTTGGGAGGATCGCCGATGAGTGTGGCTGTTCCTCCGAAATTGGAGGCAACGATCTCCGGCATGAGGAAGACAAAAGGCGACACCTTCAAGACCAGCGCTATTTCGAGTGTCACAGGCGTAAGCAGCAACATGGTTGTCACATTATCCAGGAAAGCGCTGGCAATAGCCGTGACGACGCAGAGGATCGCGGACAGAAGGTAAATGCGTCCCCCTGCCAACTGAAAAGACTTATAGGCAAGCCACTGAAAGACTCCGGAAATCTTCAAGACTCCGACTATGATCATCATGCCCATTAAGAGAAAGACCACGTTCCAGTCGATCTTTAGCAATGCCTGCTCGTACGTCAGAATCTTGTACGCATCGTCGAACGTTCCCAGAGTATGGGTGATCAACAGGATGAGGGTCGCACCCAGGAAGGCCGCCAGCGTGCGATGCATCACTTCAAACGCAATCAGTACGTACACGAGCGTGAATACCACCAGCGCGATCCAGAATGCTGCTCCCTGATAACGTTGGAGCGTTACCGTGAACGAACCTAGAAAACGTTGAGCGCCGTTTTCGATATCCTGTTCGTGAAGATTCAAAGGTATGATTTGGGATGGTCGAAAACTCGGACAGGTGACTTTTGCTGTCCATTTGGCCTCTTTCAGCGCTTCCGCAGACGAGGGGATCTCCAGCATGAAGAGTCCGTTTCTTCCGGTGAAGACTTTCTTGTGACCGGATCCGTCTCCTTCAAATTTGACCGGATGTCCGTCCCGGAATGGCTGAACATGGGCATCGCTGACGGGATTGCCCGCAGAATCCAGAACCTGGCCTTGAATAACGAGAATCGCATTGTTCGAAGGCGATCCGCTAGCCGAAGCCGTACCGGAAAAAACGAATACCACAGAGAGAATCACGCCGATGAGCAATCCGGCAATGTTCATTTTTTATCACCTCTTAATCCATTCCACTATAAAAGGGAGCGCAATAAGCAGCTCCCCGATGAGACTATGCGTGCACCTGAACGAACATCGAATGAATCAATCATCCGGAAATGAGATCCGCAACTGTCATTGTTTTGCTCGCGATGTACCTAGAGTCCGGGAACCTTTGGGTAGGGGCATCCCGTGGAGACTGTCTCAAAATTCTCGAATGCACAACAAATCGTGCCACGATTCGCCATCTTCGTAGGGGTAGGCCTAGTGCCTACCCCTATTTGGGCGGACACGAGGCCCGCCCCTACAATCAGCCCAGCAGGACGACCAGAACTTCGTGCCACGATCTGGGATAAATTTCGACTTTTGAGACAGTCTCACGAGACCTGCCCCTACACGGCTGTGCCGCAATGTCAAGACCAGTATGTCAGTTAATAGAGCCTGTGCTTTCATTAGGAACTGAGCTAAAGGCATAATCCTTTTGGTCCCCGGTGTTACTGCTTTGAAAGCATATCGGTATTACAATTCTTCCGCTTCAGCGAGAAAATCCCTGCTGCAGGTACGAGGATTGTCCCAGGCCTGGATGAGGTAATCCTTTGCATCCACAAAAAAGGCTGCCTGCTCTTCCACGAGACGTTCGGCTTCCAAAGAGGTCATGTCTTTCGTTTCATTCACAAAAGACGCGACACGACCGTAGTACAGAGGAGTCATCAAATCTATGAGCCTCCTGCGGTTACTCGGCCAATTGTGATACGTTCCTGCAAGCTCGTAGAGCACCCGCACCCAGGTATCTTGTGGAAGCCGAAACTTCGAAACGTCCATTCTGGCTGCTGTCTTGATTGCAGCAAAACAGTCTTCACAAAAAATCTGTTCCCACAGACTTCCGAAATGGTCTAATCCCATCTTGAACGAGTGCACGAGTTTCGCCAGATTGACCGGAATAGGGTCAGGCTCGTCTGTGCTCATTTCACCGAATACGGGAATCTGTTCCGCTCCGGTTTTGTTGTGCCAGCTTCTTTCTGTCTGCTCCATGAGAGCAAAAAGTGTCGAGACAACTTGTCGGAACATGGGGCCGAGATGTTCGGAAGGATCCTTTGCGTCATGTATTTTTCGCCCCAGGTGAGACTGGCAAATCCGAAATTCATACATGATGGCCTGGATGGTAAGCCAAATATCGATGCCGAAACGTGCGACATCCGTTTCCCACACGTCCTGCTGCACATAGAATTGAACCAGCCTGTTGCTAAACGCGAAATCGCCGCCTATAGGCTGTCTGATCTTTTTGCCGAATACCGCCTGACAGAGGTTGTAAACGATATTGTTGGTTATGGTTCCGTCGTACTTGTAACGAGTGTAAATGGGCGCCACAAAATCGAAGTCATGCGAAAGGACCGGGTCCAGAAGCGCTTGAATCCATCTGTTGGAAATACTCCGAAGATCTGCATCCACCACCATGCATGCACGTGCATTCAACATGTGAGCAGATTGCAGCACCATGCGAAGCGCCGTTCCCTTTCCCGGAATACCTCTGTAGATACCGACGATCTTCTCTTGCCACGGCTTTAACTGAAACTCTTTTGCAACATCTCTCGTGTCGTCCGTAGAACCACCGTCGGATATGATGATCACGGCCCGGAGTTGCGGATAGTATTCCTTCAGGCCGTGGCTCACCATTTGAACGACGTGAGCTATAGTCTTTTCATTGTTGAAGCAGGGAATTCCTACAACCAGATCCGCCCTTTCCAACTCCTCAACCCGTTTGATCACATACGGTCTCAAAGCACTGCTGAACTTCACTTCTGTCCTCTCCTCCGGGAAATTTCGCGATATTTGCGAATTCTCGATTGTCACAATCTATAGCTTCAACCAATCGTTCCTCGAATCCGGGAATGGCCGAAAACACACGGTTCCAGTTAGGAATCAAAGGTATGCCTAATGGATCCGTCCGAATAACGTCTCCAGCTCTACGAATTGCGTCGGCAAAGGTTTCAAAGGCAACCGCTTCGGCATGTCGGTCGTACTTCAAACCGTTAATTCTGGCGTCTCCGTTGTACATGACCATAAGGTCTTGTGCCTCTTTGAGGAACGTTGCCCGGAGCGTATCGAAAAAGCCGCTGCTCAGTACGACTCCACTGGAGCACAGCACACGGAATACCGTGCTGCACACGTCCACCGCCATTTTGTGGAGACCTCTCGACGGATCTTCAGCAGAGAGATCCTGGTGTTTGTGATCGTAGTTTTGGCATAGCTCAACCTGGCAAATTCTGTTCAGAGAGCAGTTACGATAGATCTCTGCCAGCACGCCCACCTCGAGTCCCCAATCCGCGGGTATACGGTTTATGCGTGCCAAGTCTGAAACCATGGAGAACTCTCCAGCCAACGGATACCTGAAAGAAGCGAAATAATGGAGCAAAGGAAGCGGTCCGAGAATTCGTCTCAAGGCATGGATAAGCGGGGTGAACAACAAGCGCGTCACTCGCCCGTGCAGGCGGTCTGTCACTCGGCTGTAATATCCTTTGCAGAATTCATAATCGAATTCAGGCATTACCGTGGGGTAGACGAGCCTCGCCAGAAGATCGCTGGTGTACGAAAGAATGTCGCAATCGTGGAGAGCGATGATGTAGGCCTCTCCTTCCGCGAGGATGTATCCGTAAGCCATCCAGGCACTGCGTCCTTTACCGTGCGGCCCGGGTGAAAGTCCGGTCTTTTCGATTTCTTGATATAACGAGGTTACCCGTTCTCCGTCATTCCAGATGAGCCTTACCCTTCGCCCTTTTTTATGCAGCGGCAAGAAATAGTCGCATGCCCTTGCAAAGTCGTCCTTGTCTGCCGGTCCGAGGGTAATGATTATTTCTCGAAGATAATTCACTCTTTCCAGAGCACTCATGATCACTTTCAGAGCGGAACCGTCCATTTCGGAAATCAGGCAGGGAAGTACGAGCGCTATCGGCCGCGTCTCGGCCGCTTCTTCAATTTCTCGTTCCAGAGTATAAATATTCGTGTCCCCCAGAAGATGGAGAGTGCTGATCGGTCCTCTTTGTAGAAAATCACTCATTGAAGCTCCTCCTGTTCCTCAGATAGAATTTCAAGTACCGCCTGATTCCACGCTTCGGGTCCGGTCCGCGGGTAGTTTCGAAGCTTCCCGGACGATTCCGAATGCCTGAACAGGCGTCTGTTCATCCCCAAAAGCACGGGAACATCCACAATTTCCAAGAATGAAAGATCATTGGGGCTGTCGCCGAGTCCTATCGTGAGTACTTGGCCGAACAATTGCGTGTACGCTCGAATAAGAGATGAAACCGCTGCACCTTTCCCATTGTGTCCCATGAGGTGCCAGAATCTTCCTCCTTTCACTACCGTGAGGCCTCTTTTCGCTGCGGCTGCTTCCATGGGTTCCGCCTCCGGCAAAACATCCTCAATAATGAGAAAAGGCTCACTGAATTGCCTGGCTCGCGCTTTCCGGGCATCATTCAATGAAAGTCCTGTCAAACAGGTAACGTCCGCATCTGACATGGAGCTAAACCCCAGGAGTCGAACACCAGTCT
This sequence comes from Desulfomonile tiedjei DSM 6799, assembly GCF_000266945.1. Taxonomy (NCBI): domain Bacteria; kingdom Pseudomonadati; phylum Thermodesulfobacteriota; class Desulfomonilia; order Desulfomonilales; family Desulfomonilaceae; genus Desulfomonile; species Desulfomonile tiedjei. Next base: position 4,848,152 of record NC_018025.1, on the reverse strand, counting down.
CTTCGGAAATTTCGCGCAGACCCGCAACCACTTCTTCATACGATTTCCCGAGCGCCCATACGGAAGCTCTCTGTTCGGATACCAACCCTGCGCTTCCCGCAATGAAGGATATGGTCTCCTTTAGACGGCTTTCCGGTGGCACAACGATTCCTCCGCCATTTTCAACTACATACGGATCTGTGAATCCTAATGCCTCATGCAAAGGTTCCATTTCCACCAGAGTCTTGCTTGAAACCGGCACGAGATGACCGTGCGCTCGCTTAAGCGCATCGAGTGCAGCTCGGGCCGCAGCCCACGAATAGGTATTCGTGTCCAGAAGCGTGGAATCCAGATCTGTGAAGACAACTATTTTCTTATTGGCCTTCAATTCTTCTCTACTTCGTTAAACTCGAATTCGCATCGTTAGAGCGCTAGATCGTGGCACGAATTTTTTCATCATCTTCCCTGTCTGAGTGTAGGGGCTGACCTGCGAGTCCGCCCAAATGAGGGCAGACACACAGGTCTGCCCCTACTCGGAAGGGGAATCGTGGTACGATTTCTTGTGCATTCGAGGTTTTGAGACAGTTCTCTCTGCCGGTCCATTCTATCGATGCCATTGATTATGTTGAAGATGTGCCGGCGCGGAGGCCGGGCACGCACCAATACTCCTAATCCTCAATCGGACAACAGCCTTGTGAAAAACTTTGTTGCAGCTACGTTCCTTCCTCGGAATAAATCCCTCTGCGCAAGAGAAGCATTTTCTTCTGCGCTGCCAGGATTTTCTCCTGGTGCTCGCATCTGTGTGCCTTCGCTTCCCTGAGCTTCTTCAGGAGTTCATCAACCCGGTACGGCTGCACGAGAAGATCGAACGCACCGAGTTTCATAGCCTGGATTGCTACATAGAATTTCTCCCGAGTCGCCATTACGATCACTTCGATCAAAGGATGTGCGCTTTTCATGCTTTGCAGAGCGTCAAGAACAGCCGATTCGGAGCTTGTCACGTCCAGGAGAACCGCATCCATGAAAGGCTGCAAATCGAGCATGGAAACCGCGTGATCGGCAGTTGCGGCGATGGATACGAAGACCCCGTGTTCTTTGAGAGATCTACGAATCCGTGCGGTAAGTGTTTGCTCAACGCCAACGAACAGGATGTGTGTCGTCACATTCCGTACCATTACCGCTGCGCGTTTGAGGAACTACCGCCGGGAAACGCTCTGATCGCTTGTCCCGGAGTGCTTCCTCACGCACTTGAATTGTTATGCCAGTGGATCTCGATCACCCTGGTGCGCGCTTCAGGCGCACCAAGCTCGTGTGAAGTGACCTGTATTACGGTAAAGCAAGTCTCATACCAAACCGGAAATGAGGAGATCAGAGGGAAAAAGGGTAGGTATTACAGTGTAATAGGAGGTTAGCAAAAAACACGCACATTCGGGGCCATGCTGAATGTGTGCGGTTATCTGACACCAGCTCTCTCTTGGTTAGCTTTTGCCTGAAAACCGAGCAAAAGGTGTCAGATAAATGCAACAATAGTCTACAAGGTGGTGCGATCGTCTGACACTATCCCGAAGCGACGGATGTGCCGATGCATCGAATCACGAGAAATCCCAAGCAGCCGTGCCGCTGCTTTCCGATTTCCCTTGCAGCGTCGAAGCGCTTCTCTGCAAAGTGATTCCGTCACGAGATCGCTCATTTTCTTGAGAGTCCCGTCGGTCGGAAAACCGATCCGCATCGTCCATTCGTGTCCGGAAGCATCTTCGCCCGTTGAGAGGGCCACCCGGAAGTCCCCGTCCTGCGACAACATCAGTGACCGTTCCAGCACGTTACGCAGTTCACGGATATTTCCCGGCCAGTGATAGCGGGCAAGAGCTTCCAGGTCTTCTGAAGAAATCTCGCGAATTCCGGGGAGTTGCATTTCAACAGTCAATTTTTTCAGAAGAGATCGGGCGATAATCGGTATATCCTCAACCCGTTGGCGGAGAGGCGGAACGACTATGGGAAACACGTTCAACCGGTAGAAAAGCGCAGGTAGGAAACGCCCGGTTTGCACCTCTGTTTCAAGATTCCGGTGAGTGGCTGCGATGAGACGGGCATCGACGCGAATGCTCTTGTTGCCGCCAACCCTCAGGTACGATCGAGTATCCAGAAACGTCAGCAGTTTGGATTGCATAGCAAGGGATAGCTCACCGATTTCGTTTAAGAGCAGGGTTCCGCCTTCCGCCAATTCCAGGAGCCCTTTTTTCTTGCCTCGTGCCCCGGTGAACGCACCGTGCTCGTGTCCGAAAAGCTCGGATTCCGCCAGTTCCGGCGAAATCGCAGCGCAGTTCAAGGCGAAGAACGGGCCGTCAACCCGTCGGGAGTGATCGTGTATCCAGCGAGCGAGGTAATCTTTTCCGCTTCCGCTCTCGCCCTGTAGCAGTATGATGCTATCCGTGGTGGATGCAAAAAAAGCCTTGTTCACTACTTCACGCATTGCTTCGGAGCGATAATCTTCCGCACACTCCTGCATGTCCCAGCTAAGCCGTTTGCGCTCGGTAATATTGCGGGCGATTCCACAGATTCCGACAACTTCATTCGTATGATTTCTCAGAGGCACCCTGATGTCATGAAAGGTTAAATAGACTCCGTCCACCGGCCTGGTATGCTCTTCTTCCAGAGATTGTCCCTGGAGCACCCGGCGGTCCCACTGGCGAATGGTTCTTCCTGCTTCTTCCCCGTAGATGTCCTCCGCTGTTTGTCCCAGAATTTCGGAAGCCGGTCTTCCCAGGAGTTTTTCCACAGCCGGATTCACATACGTAAACCGCAGGGAAGCATCTTGGATGAAAATGCAATCCGGAACGCTTTCTACCACGGCTCGGAAGAGCGCATGGCTTTTATGCATCTCTTCTTCGGCTTGTTTTCGCCTGGTCTCGTCACTGTATACGGTGACGAGTTCGCCTGAAGGGAGCCTGTAGACAAAGTGATCCCGCCATCCTTCAAGCCGGTCGTCCTTGTACCTGGTTACAGGATAATCGACAGGCTTACCGGTGCGCCACACTGTCCGAAAGACATCCAGGAGGCCGAATTCTTCCAGGCCTGGCAACACCTTGAGAACACTTTTTCCAATGGCTCTATCGCGTTTGATCTTTTCGATCCGTTCTGCCGCACGGTTCATATCCACAATGATGAAATCGCTGCCGTTCTGTTCGGGTCTGAGAATAACCACCCCATTCTGCATATATTCAAACAGAGCCTTCAGTCGGGCTTGCGCGAGTATGAGAGCCTGTTGGATCTGGGCATCCGTGTTCTCTCCAGTGGGGGTGATGTTTTCGGGGGAAGCCTGTTTCACGTGCGTATTGGCTTTCACGGGACTCTTTTCCTTCGCGTGCCTCGTCATCGCCTGTCATGACCTGCACCGATTATTCATTTCTTTCAGGATGGTACAGACTAAACCGGACAGAGGTTCTTTTGCAATGGGTTAGAAGAATGGTCTCCCGAAGGCTCTGAGATTTCCGAAAACAAAGACCGCTGCCGTTACTGACCGTACAATTCTCTCCCGGCGTTTCGCTTTCATCAGTAATTTTCTGGACTAACTTTATTTGCGTCGTGTATATCTTAATGAGCTTTATTCTTGGTTTGGGAACTCGATTCGGCTACGTCTGGTTTCAGAGGCTATAGATGGAAAAAACCAAAATCAAAGCGAGCGAGGTAGTGAGAGACATACGAGCCGGCATGGACGACACGGCTCTTATGGAGAAATACCATCTTTCTGCTGATAAGTTGATGAATTTACTCAATCAACTGGTTGATAAAGGACTCCTCTTTCAGGACGAGTTGGATGACAGGGTACAACTGTTTGAAGCTACCGTAGAGCTCATTCTTCAATTCCCGGCTTTCGACGATTCTCAGAAGAAGAAATACAATGAGCTGCTCATTCATGCAGCGCGGACCGGAAACGCGAAGGAGACGGAACGTCTTCTCAATAACGGAGCGGACGTGAATGCACGCGGCAAGTGGGGCATGACTCCCATCATCTGGGCTGCTTCAAAAGGGCACAAACGGATTGTAGATCTGCTCCTCAGACGCGGTGCGAACGTGAACACAAGGGCTGAAAACGGCAGTAGTGCTCTCATGTGGAGTTGCTTTTCCGGCAACACTGAAATCGCCGAAATCCTCATTAACAGGGGAGCTGACGTCAATGCGAAAGCCGTTTCCGGCCGGACTGCGCTGATTTCCGCCTGCCACAACGGTCATTTTGAAACGGTGCACCTGCTCCTGAGAAAAGGGGCGGACCCCAATCTCAGGGAAAATCAGGGCAAGAACGCCCTGGCATACGCAAATGAAAAGGGCCATCAGTCGGTGGTGGCCATGTTGACCAGGCACGGGGCGCAGTAATAATTCTGGAGAAATCCGAGAAGTCTGTGCTATCTGTGTTTTACAGATTTTTCGCATTTGTGCTGTGCAAAAATGCGTAGCATATTCTTGCCTGCAATCGTCAGTCGCAATAAATATCCTTCTTTCTTCCTCAAAGAGTTCGGAAATATGGCTTCTCGGGTATGAACAATCAACCGAGTACGTACAAATGGATCGGAATAGGTGACCTGAACGGGTTTTTCGGACTCATGTTCGATAACATCGCCGTCCTGTCCTTTCTGGCAGGAACTCTGATCGTTGTTTTCAACTTTCCTGCAGAAATAGTTTACAGATACATGTTTCCAGGGACCACATTCGGAGTTCTGGTAGGAGATCTTCTCTATACCTGGATGGCTTTCCGACTAGCCCGAAAAACCGGAAATCCCGATGTGACTGCCATGCCTCTCGGTCTGGATACGCCTTCAACTATCGGAATTGCTCTTACTGTGCTGGGGCCGGCATTCATTGCATTGAAGCAGAATGGATTTTCGCCTCAAGACGCCGCAATCATGACCTGGCACATCGGAACAGCCACCATGGTCATGATCGGTATCGTAAAAGTAGTCCTTTCCTTTTGCGGCAACTGGATTCAAAGAGTAGTGCCGCGGGCAGGGCTCCTGGGATCTCTTGCCGGAGTAGGGGTGGCTCTCATCGGGTTCTTCCCGCTGGTGGATATTTTCAGCATGCCGGTGGTGGGCACGATCGCTCTGGGGCTCGTGCTGTATTCAGCTATTGCGGGAATCGAGCTGCCTGGGAAAATTCCGGGAGTGTTGACTGCCGTCATTTTGGGAACAGTCCTGTACCATGGGTACTATCTCGGAGGATTCGCCGGAATCGAATCTCAAGCGTACACCGTGCCCAAACTCGCGTTTCATCCGGGTCTTCCCGCTCCGAGTTTGGGATTTCTGGAGGGGATTGTTCCCGCGCTCAAGTATCTACCCATTGCCGTTCCATTTGGGATTCTCACCATAGTCGGGGGCATAAATGTAACGGAAAGCGCCCGAGTAGCAGGAGATGGATTCGATACGCGGAAAATCCTGCTCACCGAAGCGGTTGCCACACTGATTGCAGGTATTTGCGGCGGTGTGGCCCAGTCGTGCCCGTACATCGGTCACCCTGCATACAAACGCATGGGATCGAGAGCGGGGTACACTCTGCTCACCGGAATTTTCGTAGGACTTGGGGGCATGTTGGGTTATGTCTCGTTTATTGTCGAACTCATCCCACGTGCTGTGCTCGCTCCGATACTCGTTTTCATATGCCTGGAGATAACGGCTCAGGCGTTTGTCCACAGCCCCCGCCGTCATGCGTCCGCAGTGGTGCTGGCTATCTTGCCGACGATTGCACGTCTTTTGTCGATCCAGTATGAAAATCCTGAAATCGTTTCCACACAGCAACTCCATCATCTGTTGAACAAGGCGGGAAGTGGATTGCCGGAAATCCTCGTGACCGTTGCTCTGGGGAATGGTTTCATTTTGACGGGTATGCTCTGGGGCGCTTTTCTCGCTGAAATGATAGATCGAAGATTGAGGAATTGTGCGATCTACCTCTTCATTCTCGCTGTGCTTACTTTCTTCGGAATCATCCATTCCTCCTCTCTACAGGCAAACGTGTATTTCCCTTGGCTGCTTACCGGTCTGGAACAACAGATACCGTATCAGTTCACCCTGGCATATCTGGTTTTAGGGATGATGGTACTATTGGCTTCGTTAACGCAAAAAGATGAAGGACCACGGGAATAGCGACTGATACGGACTTGCAGTCAAGATATTTCTCATTGAGGAGGTAACACGGACCTACAGGGCAGGTCCGTGGCACCCAAATATTGGTAGGGACCGGCGTCCCTTGTATGTTTCTGTCCATGAAGTACTGAATCTCTGGAACCGGTACCGAGCTGAGGGGAGGGGCTGATACTGGATCAATGATACGAGGTACTTCAAAAAATAGGACTCTTGGTTGCCAAGATATAAGAGTCCTGATAGAGGGGGGATGCACGTCTGTCAGACTCTCTGCAGGAGTCGGGCAGAGGCACCGGTAGATCGTTCGTCCCTTGGTCCTCTGAGACTGCCCGGCAGCTGGATCACCGGAGGCCTTCGTGTAAAAAGCCCGAACAGTCGCCTGGACTCGTTGAGAAGTCCGTATCCACAAGGGTGGGATGTTACACATGCATGAAGAAGTTTTTGTTGGCATAGATATCTCTAAAGATCAGTTGGATGCGCATGTGCTGCCAAAAGGCATGCACACCACCGTCAAGAATGACACTCAAGGCATCGACTCGCTGATTGAGATCCTCCACGCAGAGACCCCCATGGTAATCGTGATGGAAGCCACCGGAGGCTACGAGATAACCGTTGCGGCCCAGTTAGGTCTCGCCGGCCTGCCGATCGCTGTCGTCAACCCTGGTCAGGTGCGGGACTTTGCTAAAGGCATCGGAAAACTCGCCAAGACAGACGCCATCGATGCTTATGTGCTGGCACGCTTTGCCCAAACGGTTAGGCCCATACCGAAGCCGCTGCCAACGGAGGACGAAAAGCAAATCAAGGAACTCGTAACACGTCGAAAGCAGCTTGTTGATTTGCGTGCATCAGAAAAGAATCGCCTCCATCGAGCCCGTTCCAATCGCGTGCAGCGCAGCATTCAAACGGTCATAGCAGCCCTAGATAAGGAAATCGAAGACATCGATAAAGATGTCGATGACCTTATCAGGAAATCGCCTCTGTGGCGTGAAACAGAGGAACTCCTCCGAACCTTCAAAGGCGTGGGCCCCATAACTGCCAGAGTGCTCATGGCAAAACTGCCCGAACTGGGACATGTCAGCCGTCATGAAATCAGTCGCCTCGTCGGCCTGGCGCCTCTCAACAAAGACAGCGGAAAGAAGAAAGGCAAGCGCGAGATTTCGGGTGGACGGGCGGATGTACGCTCAACCCTGTATATGGCTGCAGTCGCGGCCATAACGTCCAATGTAGTCATCAAGCCTTTCTATCAACGCCTCATTGAGGCTGGAAAACCTTTCAAGGTTGCCATCACGGCTTGTATGCGTAAGATGATCGTCATCCTAAACGCAATGCTCAAGAAAAAACAGCCTTTCCAGGTAGTTTTTCCTTGACAAGAAACACAGTCGCTGCCGGTCCATTCTATCGATATCATCGATCATATTGAATATGTGCCGGCACGGAGGCACGGCACCCACCAATATTCCTAATCTTCAATCGGTCACTAATTTTGGCAACTGCTATAGCATCTTGACCGCAAATCCGTGTGAACAGGTTCGAAAGTAAAATCGGGGTACCTGTTCAGGAAGGTACCCCGATTCCTGCTGCCTGAGATTCGGTTCTTGTTACTTCGAGACTTGTCGCACCCGTCTCGTCCGGGATTCCGGTTGAGAAAGGCAATCGAATTATATTGAGCAGAATTCATGGAGAATTCAGGAATGCTCAACGTAGGCTCATCTAGACGGCTTCAACACTCTTCACGGCGGGAACGCGTTCTTTGAGGATTCTCTCGATACCCATTTTGAGGGTCATCTGGCTCATGGGGCAACCGCCGCATGCACCCTTAAGGCGTAATTTCACGATTCCTTCCGGGGTGACATCAACTATTTCCGCGTCTCCACCGTCAGCCTGAAGCTGCGGTCTGACCAAATCAAGTGCTGCCTGAATTTCCTCTCTCATTATGTGCTCCTTTCAGCGTGCTCCGTACGTCAAAAGAACTTACTATATACTCCATTTTTGATGCGAACCAACAAAAAAAGGGTTCATCGGTGAAATGGATTAACACCCGTAATTGCGTGAAGATATCCGCGATATCAGCCCCGCAGTTTCTTCGGATCTCCGGAAGGCAAACCGAGTTCCCGTGCTCTCAGCACCCGTCTCAGCAATTTACCGGAAAGCGTTCTGGGAAGTTCGTCCAGAAACTCGATTTCTCCCAAGGGAATTTCGGAATGCAGGTTTGTTCTGACAAAAGCTTTTATCTCGTAATTCAGGCGTACTGAGGCTGCATAGCCCTTTGCGATCTTCACAAAGGCTTTCACCTCCACTCTGCCCTTATCATTCGGTTTCGAGATTGCTCCTGCTTCTGCAACTGCCGGATGCATGCACAGTACCTGCTCCACTTCGTACGGCCCGACAAATGTCTGACCTGCTTTTATGAGATCGTCATTTCGGCCTTCATGGTAATAATAACCATCCTCGTCCTTTATTACCATGTCACCGGTCAAGAACCATTCTTCGGAAAAGTACGCCGCGAACCGTTCATCATCGTTCCACACCGCTTGCATCATGGAAGGCCAGGGAACTTTAAGCGCTAACTCTCCGAGAGTCAGAATCGAGAGAGGCTCGCCTTGCGGGTCAAGAACTGCAGCCTCAATCCCGGGAACAGGTTTACCCATGGAACCGGGCTTGATCTGCTGCGATGGAAAATTCGCGATGCAAATCATACCGGTTTCCGTCATCCACCATGTGTCGTGTGGTGAGTGTTTCAGATTCTCCCTCACCCAATAGAACAGCTCAGGTGATAGCGCCTCGCCTACGGTAGCAATATGCCTCAGATCGGAAAAATCGTACCTGCCGGGTAAATCCGCGCCGGCTTCCATGAGTCTCCTGATGGACTGCGGAGTGGTGTACCATACATTGACCTTATATTTCTCGATGGTCCTGTACCAACTCGAGGCAGAAAAAGGATTACCTTGAATAACAGAAGCCGCTCCACACAACCAGGGAGCAAACGCTCCGTACACCGTACCTGTGACCCACGCAGGATCGCCGTCAGTCCATAACACAGAGCGCTCGTTCAGGTCCAACACCCAGCGTGCAGTAATCAGATGTCCCGCCATGTCCTGGTGAGCGTGGACCACCCCTTTCGGAGGTCCTGTGGAACCCGAAGTGTAAAGCAAATAGAGAGGAGTATTCTCGGCAACCCATTTTACGGAATGCTCGGAAGACATGTACTGCATCATGGATTCCAGTTCCACTTCGGAGGGGAACAGGCCGGGGGTAGGTCCGTCTGTAAGCAGTATGCATTTGAGATACTCGGATGATTCCGACGGAAGTCTTTCCACGAGATGTGGATGGGTGATGATACCTCGCGGCTGCGCGTTGTTGAATCTCCAGTGCAGTTCTTCAAAGTTGAGGGTGGTGTACAAATTGGAAAAGATAACGCCTATTCGAGCGCATGCGAGCATTGCGTAGTAGATTTCCGGGCAGGGAGGGAGGAATATGAAGAAACGGTCGCCGATCTTAAACCCGAATTTCAGGAGCAGATTTGTCAGCCGACACGATCTTTCTTTCAGATCTTTGAACGTGATCGTCTCAACAACATCAGCCCTTTCGATAATCAGGGCCGTATTGTCTGCTGTGGCAGGATTGTCTGCCCAGCGATCGACCGCTTCGTACGCAATGTTGACGTAGCCTTCATGGTCTGTTGTGAACTCTTTCTTCACCTGTTCCCATGAAAAGCTCTTGTAGGCGTCATAGTACGATTTCAGATTTGCATTGGAATTTTCAGGTTTGACTCGGGCCTTGATCATTGCTGTCTCGTTTACATGAAACTCAAAGCGTCAGGAAGCCCATATTCCGAATTTTCCGTGCAGGTGTAATGCCTTTGCCACAAGTTCGGATCCTGCTTTCGTCTTGACCGTAGGAATTCTGTTCCTTCGGCCCTCGAAAGTCAACACACGAAGCACTTCCCTCACAGAACTCACCAGAGCCCACAGATCGTATCCACCTTCCAGGGAGAGGAGAATCGGAGCGCTCTTCGCTGCATCGCTGAACTGCAGAATCATCTGCATCAGCCATCCGTAAGCATTTTCACTCAGCCTGGTTCGTCCCAACGGGTCTTTTTCATGCGCATCGAAACCCGCGGCAATCAGAATGAGCTCGGGTTTCCATCTGCGAACAATTCTACCCACGAGTTCACGGTAGACATGAATAATGTCGTTATCGGTCATTTCCTTCGGAACCGGCAGATTTACATTGTACCCTAAGCCTTCAGATTCACCGAATTCGTCCCAGTCGCCGGTATGAGGGTACCACCCGCGGTAATGAGATGAAAAGTAGAGAACCCTATTCTCTCCGTAGAAAAGATCCTGGAGCGCATTACCATGATGAATGTCCCAGTCGACGATAAGGATTCGCTTGAGGCCGTACGTCTCTATGGCATACTTGGCGGTTACGCCGAGATTGTTGAAAATGCAGAATCCTCCGGCGCGATCCGTCAACGCGTGATGTCCGGGCGGTCGGACCAGACAGAAGCACGCCCTGAAGCGGCCTTCCATGAGAGCCTCCAAAGCCTTCAGACATCCGCCCACTGCAAGCCACGCAGCAAGGTAGGTGTTGGCGCTCACCGGAGTATCCGGAGCGAGGTTGGTGAACTCTTTTCCGGCAGTGCTCATGATCTGCTTTATATATTGGGGTGTGTGCACCAATTCCAATTGTTCCAGGGTAGCGCTTTGAGGCTCGACAAATGTTACTACATCCTTGAACTCTTTATCGACAAGTCGGTAGAGACTCCGAAGCCGGTTTGGACTTTCCGGATGAACGAGGCCGGGTCTGTGTTCCATGTAACGAGTGTCTTTAATGAGCCCTATTGGTAACAAAAAAACCTCACAATTCTTTCAGCATGGTTCGTTCCCTGTCGCCTTCATCACAGAATTGAAAACCGGCATTCTTGTACATGCGTATAGCCCGAAAATTGTAGGCTTCCACAGTAAGCCATAGTTGGTGAATTCCCAATGCTATGGCCCGATTGATAGCGATCCGCGTCAGAACAGTCCCCACTCCGCGGTTCTGATACTGTCCGAGAACGAAAATCAAGTATTCGGCATCGTTTCGTTCAAGATCCGGGATCAAAACGCTGTGCCCGGCGACTTTGCCCAGTTTCCATGCAGCAAAATTGTCGCCTGTCTGAAAGAGTGCTTCCACCCAGCGGTGGCGGGCACTCGCGTTGGCAGGGGGCAATCCTTGCGTGACCGCTTTGGGCGTGAACTCGTCGTACATTTCTATGATGTCCGATACATTCGTACCCGAGCACGACCCTGCCTCGAACGGTTCTCCCAATTTATCAAGATACTGCGCAAGCGTACCGGGTGTCATCTCCCATTCCGTTTGCATTCAGGAAAAGTGTGAAAGGACATCTTCGTCAAAAAAGGTCCCCCGGTTTTCCTTTCCTGCCTGCGAAATTTTGGCGACCCGTGTCCCGTTACTTAGTGTGGCTCTGATCTTACCCGCATGATGCCGTAGAATCACGACAGTAGTCTAATAATAGCATACCGGAAGTCGAATTTGCGTTGTTTTAACTCAAGATTGTGCGATTACCATATTTCTCCGATTTGTACGAACGAAAGGAAACAAATCATTTGAGGCGGCACTTTTGGTTGGCTTACTATAGCGGATGACATAATTTCTGAACTTTTGAACACATTGTGCTTTAAAAGAACGGTGGGGGCCGGCGTCCCTGCCGGCCCCGAACCGGTTGATTTTTATTTGAAAAATGTGCCGGCACGGAGGCACGGCACCTACCAATTAACGAGAAATACTTTTCGCAATTGGACACTGTTTTATGCACTTGCTATATACGTTCATGGAGCATTTCAGAGATGAAGATACGACTTCAGATTGATTCGATGCTATTTTGCAGCCATTACAGGAGGTATACGATGATTCGACAGGTTGAATATTTTGAAAAACCGGGCAAAGAAAATACCCGCAGATGTGTGGAGATTGTCTCGGACCTCGTCAACGAAGGCTTTTCTCATGTCGTAGTTGCGACTACGGGAGGCCAGACTGCGCTGGCTGTCTCCGAGTATCTCCAGGGAAAAGACGTAAACATTGTCGCAGTCACTCACAATATCGGGTACGCGGGCCCGAACCAGGACGAGTGTCCACTGGAAGTACGACAGGAATTAACTAATCGCGGGGTGAAAATTTTCACTGGAACCATTTTGTCACGCGGCATAGAAGCAGCCCTCATGAAGAAACACCAGGGGGTCTATCCTGCCTATATTGTAGCGCAAAGCCTGCGTCTCTTCTGCCAGGGAATAAAAGTATGTGTAGAGTGCGCTGTGGAGGCTTGCGATGCAGGACTTATACCTGAAGGACCGGACATAGTAGCCATGGCGGGAACAGGACGGGGCGCGGATACCGTCGCTGTGCTGGTGGCGCATCCGTCCGATCGATTTTTTGATGTAAAGATAAAACAGATTTTGGCGAAACCTCTGTAGACTCGGTTTCATCGTCATCCAAGATTCTCTAAAAGCAGTTCATATAAGTGAATATTTGTCTATTGTGGCATTTACTTGAATCTGGTTGACACGCATGTTTTTGCGTGTACAAGTATGTAAGTCACATCTCGGCCGAGCAGGAGGCGCACATGGGGGAGAGCGTTTTAACGGGCAAGAGAATCCTGGCAGTTGACGATGAACCTGACATCCTCGATGTTTTGGAGGAAGAGCTCGACAGGTTTGGAGTCAAGATGGACAGGGCACTGAGTTACGAAGGCGGAATTCAGTTGCTTACTTCTTGCACCTATGATTTGGTCATTCTGGACATCATGGGTGTTCGGGGTTTTGAACTCCTGGAAGTCGCGGTCCTCAAGAAATTCCCGGTAGTGATGCTTACTGCACATGCACTGAGCCCTCAGGCTCTCAAAAAGTCCATCGAACTTGGAGCGCGAGCGTACATCCCCAAAGATGACATAGAGCACATTGTCCCCTTCCTCGAAGATGTTCAAACCCTCAGTTATGAGTCAGCCTGGCTCAAGACACTCAAAAGACTCGGTGAATTCTTTGGAACCCGGTTCGGCCCGAACTGGAGAAAATCGGAAAAAGAATTCTGGGAAAATTTCGAAAAGACCTTGGAAATGAAGGAATCTACGATCATCAAGAATTGAAGTATTACTGCAAGAATAGATTCAGATGAGGAATTGGAGTTAAAGACTCCAAGGCGTCCTACCAGTCTGCTCTTTAGCATCCCCAACAATTTGCCTCTCTTGACACGCGGCCAAGCCCGTGAGAAACATCAGCCATATCGCTACGCGGATTCAAAAGAGAATCAACGTGAGATTCCCTGAGCAGTCTTTCATTCCGCAGATCTGTATCGAATTCGCGTGGTCGTACCTATACGAGGACTGACTCTACATGAAAAGATTACGATTTCTCTCAATACTCTTAGTAAGCGCTGTATTCCTTGTCGGGCAGTTCGCTTACTTCGCGGATCAAGGTTTAGCGGCAAGCCGGGGCTTTTCGGGCTCGCGAGGGTCCGGGTTCGGCAGGAGCGCTCCCTGGTCCTCGCCAACTCAGAAAACATGGAATCGAAGTGGAGGAGGTCTTTTCGGCCAGGAGCGTGGTTCTTCGGGGTACAGCAAACCTTCTCTCGGACAACGTCCCGGTGCGTATCAGCAACCTCCCCAAAGCAGCGGCTCTTCATCGTCAGGATACTCGAAACCGTCTCTGGGGGGAGGGGCTCCCGTATCGCCTCGTCCTGAAACCGGGAAATTCAGCTATCCAGGCACGGGAAGTTCACAGACCCCGTCCTCTTCGGGATATTCCAAACCTTCCCTGGGGTCAGGCCAACCGCCATCGGTTAGCTCCGGTTCCGGGGGATATTCGAAACCAACTCCGGCTGAGGTCTCACGGCCGGGGGCGAGCACCTCGGGAGGTTACACAAAACCGTCACCATCTCCCGAACAGGGCAAGTTCACCGGTGGATCCCGGTTTGACCGGCAGACCGTGAACCAGCTCGAAAAAAAGAAGGCTCAGGAATCGCTCGAAAGGTACAAGGCTGAACAGAGCAAATTCCAAAAACCCGCGTACAAAGTGGAGGGTGTGGAATCAAATCCCCTGTATCAAAAGGCAAAGAACTACTCTGGGTTTGATTACGGCACTTATTACGGGAACAGGGACAATTTTTACAGACAACAAAACTGGGCCCCACCGTCTTATGCTTTCGGAAGCTCACCCGCTTTCGGCCTGTTCAGCGGCATGTTCCTTTACTGGATGTTGGACCATATCGGCAATAAAAGTGTTGCTGCGACAGCGTACAATCATTGGAACGATCCCGGATTTCAAAAATGGAGAGACGAAGTCGGGACCCTTGCCAAAGATAACCCTGAGCTGAAATCCAAGCTGGATGAAATGGACAAGCAGGTAAAAGCATTGCAGGGTACCCCGAAAGACCCTGCTTACCTGCCGCCGGGAGTGCCTCCGGAAGTAGCTCTTGCTGGAAGTGTGCTTGCGACAAAGAAACCTGAAAAACCTGTCTTGAGGATTGCAACCGGCCGAGAAGGAGGCTGGTACGACCGTTTTGGCGTGAAACTCGCCGAGACCGCGCAGACGCTGCAAGTGGAAAGTATCCGTACGGAAGGATCTCTGGACAACTTGAGGATGCTTGCGGAAGGCAAGGCTGACATGGCAATCGTCCAATCCGACGTTTTGGCGATTATGGACAAGAAATTACAGGGAAAAGACCTGATCTCTGAACAGAGCAGCTTATACCTGGAGTATGCGCAACTCATAGCAAACAGGGATAGCGGGATAAAATCCGTGCAGGATATCGATCCGTCCAAGAATGTCGTCCTCGTGGGACCGAAGGGGTCAGGTACCGCGCTGACGTGGGAAGCCCTCGGATACTTGGATAAACGATACCAGAAGATACCGTTCCAGTATTCGGATTATGATTCAGCCTTGAGCGAAGTGCAGAAGAACAGCAAAGCGCTCATGCTCTTTGTGGGAGGCCTGAACAGTGATTTTCTCAAGAAAGCGGAAAGTGTAGCGGAAAAATCGGGAAATCTCCGGCTGGTCACTCTGGATGACCGTCATTTTGCCAGAAGAGCGGATAAGCACGGGAATTCAATTTATCGGTTCGCGGAAATTCAGTCCGACATTTATCCGAGTCTTCAGAAAGGATGGTTTTTCAGTGGTGATGTTCGGACTCTTGCCGTCCAAGCGGTTGTCGTGTTGAGGACCGAATGGGCTCGGAAGTTCGGTCCCGAAGCCATGGATGCACTGTCCAAAGCAATCTTGACAGTGAAACCTGACATTCAGAAGCTCGCGAATAGAACTCAATGATCGGCTGATTTGCTTTCAGAACACTCCACAAAGGAGGATATATGGCAGAAACCTGGAACCTTCTGAGAAGGATGGGACAAAAGAAGATCGACCAATATAAGGAATCCTTTCAAAGAAGCGGTCGGGAACGCGTGGACAAGGACTTGCCTCTGGGCATTCGCATGAGCGGAATAGTTGAGATTCCCCAGGTTGACTTCATTCTGGGCGGTGATCAACTAAAGATTAAACATCCCGGCGACGCGAATGTCGTGATTTCGTACGGGCATTTCCCTGTGGGTGATTCGGTTGTTCACAGGTTTTACCTGGATGCGTCTGGAATGGTTTACGTGCTGCAGATCGTAACGGACAGAACGAACACTGTGGAAGAATGTAAGCTCTTCATGCCCTATGATGAAGTGATTCCGGATGATTGGGAATTCTGGCTGGGCGAGCGTGATGGATATATCGGATACGAAATATTCGATATCAAAGACGGCACCAGGTATTTTCGAGTTTGGGACAGCGACCGAAAAACGGTCGTGGAACAGGACGACCAAGGTAATCAAATCACGCGGATACCGCCCATGGAATACATGGAGACGGTATATCTTTCCCCCTGGGGTGAAGAAAGCGAAACAGTCAAGTATGATTCCATGCTTTACGGCCGCCAGGTGAACGAGAACCTGGACGAGTACTTGCTGCTCTCGGCAGTGAGTGAAAAAGATGGAGCTTCAGTTCAGATCATGGTGGGAATCGAGCTCCAACCGGCATCGATCAAAGTAATCTGACCAAGGATCAAGGAGGCTTAGGAATGGGAGGAATTTTTGGATTTCTCAAGAATTTCGGCAGAAACAAACTCAACCAGACAACTGAAAGTATTACCCAGAAAATAGTGGCATGGGACCCGGAAACGGCTTCCCAGGCTGAGATCGAGACAATGATCGAAGAACTGGACAGGCTTACCATAGAGGCCGGAAAAGCCAAATCTCAGTACGATCGGGAAAAGGCCGAATCTGAAGCAATTCAGAAGAACTACGATCGCTATATAGCTGCAGCCGACGTCCTGAACGGCCAGCTTGGAGCGGCGCAGGGATCCGGCGACGAAGGAAAGACCAAGGAGCTTGGCACCAGCCTTGAAAAGCTTCTCCAGGATCTGGAAGAGATGAAACCCGAAGTGGACAGGGAAGCTCAGGAAGCTGAGGAGGCGCGTGAATATTATGAGGAACTCAAGAGCCTTGCGGAAACAGCCGCGCAGAAAGTGAGAACCGCGCGGGCGCAGCTCGATAAGGCCAAACGTGACATGAAGCGCGCAGAAATCGAGCAGCAACGTGCAAACGCCAAGGCTGAAAGAGCCGAACAATTGGCAGGTCTGAAGAAAGAGACATCCAGCCTCGGTGTTGCTCTCAATGCCATGAACAAGCAGGCTGAAGAAGCACGGGCATCAGCCGCTGCCGCGGAGATGAAAGCAAAACTCCTGAGCCCCGAAACACAGGTGAAAGATGCCAATATAGAAGCAGCACTCAAAACCGTGACGCAGGAAACAAAGGGTCCGGATGCGAGTCTCTCGGAAAGGCTTGCTGCTCTCCGACGGAAATAGCTGTTTAAGGACGGGAATGAGGATGGGGATTTCTCTGTAATGTCCTGAAATCTAATGGGCTTCTTTGGGGTGAGAACAGGGAATCTCCAGTTCATTCCGGTGCGATAGGTCTGCCGAATATTGCGAAACATCACAGGACGAGAGTTTTTCCTCTTCGGTAGTGGCTGGCGTCCCTGCCAGCCCAACAATTCCCATTAAAGGTTCATTGCGAGGAGTTGGCCGAGACCAGGAGGCCACAGGGGGATGACCTAGCGGTATCCTCAGGGAAGTGCGAATGGCCGGCAGGGACGCCGGCCACCACCAACAGAATTGTCGCTGCACAATAGGTTTGGCCACACGGAGATTGACGGCAATGGCTCGCTGTTGGATGCCGGGGCTTCGGGGCCTAATGAGTCCCGGAAGTCCTTGCGCTGATACTGTAGCCACCTGCCTGATTGGGGAATAATGGCAAAATCGGCTGATCGGGGGAAAACGCGTCGCAAATTCCGGGTAAGTCTGTATTGAGCGCAATTCTTACAGCCTGGCCTACATCAGATACGAAATGCAGAATCATGCCCTCTTTGACATAATCCGGTAAGTCTCGTAAATGCGGCTCGTTTCTCTTGGGGAGGATTACTTCACGAATGCCTGCACGACGCGCTGCGAGAAGCTTTTCTTTCACACCGCCCACTGCCAGGACTCTACCTCTAAGGGTTACTTCCCCGGTCATGGCAACATCCCGGCGAATCGGAATGCCCGTGAAAAACGATGAGAGCGCCACAGCGATGGTTACTCCTGCCGATGGACCGTCTTTCGGTATGGCACCTGCCGGAACGTGAATGTGGAGATCGGTTTCTCCGAGCAGATGATCGTCTAATCCGTAAAAACTGCAATTATTTCTCAGATAGCTCAATGCTGCTCTGGCCGACTCTTGCATGACTTCGCCCAGAGAGCCGGTCATGGTGAGATTCTTTTGACCTCTGAACCCGGTGACTTCAATGAAAATGATGTCTCCACCATGTTCTGTCCAGGCAAGGCCTGTGGCAATTCCAATTTGATCGGTCTCTTCCGCGAGATCGAAGAAAAAGCGTTGCGGTCCGAGAAGCTCTTCTACTACCTGAGGAGTGACTTCTTCTCTGAGAGGGAGTTCCATGGACACATCTCGAGCCAACTTCCTGAAGACCGATCCGATTTCGCGCTCCAGATTGCGGACTCCGGCTTCTCGCGTGAATCCCCTGATTACAAAACCGATGGCATCGGATGTTATGGTAAAAGGATAGTCGCTAATGCCGTTTTCTTCTTTTGCTTTGCGAACGAGAAACTTTTCCGCTATGACCTGCTTTTCTTCGTCCGTGTACCCGGATATACGAATTATCTCCATACGGTCTCGCAAAGGCGCCGGAATCGGGTCCAACTGGTTTGCAGTGCAAATAAACATCACACTACTAAGATCGAAGGGAATATCCAGGTAATGATCTCCAAAAGCGTTGTTCTGCTCCGGATCCAGTACTTCGAGCAAGGCACAAGCAGGATCGCCTCGGAAATCCTGTCCGATTTTGTCCACTTCATCGAGCATGAATACAGGATTTCGCGTTCCGGCTCGCCTGAGTTCTTGGATGATCCGGCCGGTCATGGCACCGATATAGGTACGTCTGTGACCTCTGATTTCGGCCTCGTCACGCATTCCTCCCAAAGAAATGCGTATAAACTTTCGGCCCAGAGCACGTGCAATCGATCTGCCGAGTGATGTCTTGCCAACTCCGGGAGGTCCGACCAGGCACAGGATAGGGCCTTTATTGTGTTCCCTGAGTTTGTGCACAGCCAAAAACTCGAGAATTCTGTCTTTCACGTCGTGAAGATTGTAGTGATCTTCTTCGAGAATTTCCTGAGCGCGATTGATGTCCAGGTTATCTTGCGTGGTCACGTTCCACGGCAAAGAGGTCAGCACCTCCAAATAGGTCCGGGAAACAGTATACTCCGGAGAATGTGGAGGAATTCTCTCAAGCCGCTGGAGTTCGCGGGTTGCCACTTCGACGGCTTCGTCAGGCATGCCGGAATTTCGGACTTTTTCCTCGAATTCTTTGATTTCCGATAGATGAGGATCGTCGGGAGCGGAAAGATCCTTCTGGAGGGATCGGATTTGATGTCTCAAGCCCATTTCCCTCTGTCTTCGCATGAGACCCGAATTTGCAGCAGGTTCACCGAGGCCCTGTAATTTAGGCTGCAGGTTCTGAATATCCGCATGCAGGTACGAAAAGACTTTTCTTAGCCGTGCAATGGGATCCTCAATTTCCAGAAGATTCTGTTTTATCTCTGCTTTCAGAGAAAGATAGACAGCTATCAAATCGGCCAGTTTACCCGGATCGTCCGCTCGTTCCACCATGGACATGGAATGATCGCTGACAGGCCTGCCTAATGTGAGACTGACTTTGAACAGCGCTGCCACACTTCGAACAAAGGAATCCAGCAGTTCCTGCGGCTCGGACACTTCTTCGAGTCGAGTGACCTCTCCCATGAGATACGGTTCGGACTGAGTCTGTCGGACGAGCCTGATCCGGCATACGCCGTCGGCAATGGCCTTGATACCACCGTTATCAAGCCGAACGACTTGCTGAATCCGGGCAAGTGTACCTACCAGAGAAATCTCTTCCGAAGCCAATCCAAGACGACTGCGAGTTTTTTGGTAGAAAAGGCCGACGAGATTGTCCACTCCTGCAACGGATTCAGCGAGTTTGACTACCCGGGATCCTTTCAGGAAAAGCGGGACCATTACGTTAGGAAAAACGACCATGTCCCTCAACGGAAGAATAGGCACAATCGAAGGAAAATTTCCCACCAACTTGGCTGAGTTCATGTGTACGCCACACCCATCCCATGAGAAAATAGAACTAGAGTAAAACAAATGTTATAAGATTGATGTGGCTAACATACCTGATTTTCATAGAAAAGTCAAGATGGATAACCGGGACAGCATGTTTCGTAAACTATAATAAACTGAATCATACACTTTAGTTTGCAAAATTAAATCGTTATTTAATAGAGCTCACAATTTATATTAAGTTCGCTATTCTGAATTCAACACAACCGAATAGCATCTGAACACGTATTACAATGAATCAAGCAAACGGATTCACATGCCTGCACGGGTAAATTACTGGCATTCTCGGCCGTGGGTGCATATAGGAGTTAACCAAGATTAATGTCCGATTGAGGATAGGAGTGTTGGTGGGTGCCCGCTTCTGTGCCGGCACATCTTCAATATGATCAATGATATCGATATAATGGACCGGCAGGGACGCCAGTCTCCACTAATATCTTGTGTCCGAGCGCATAAATGTCAGAATTTTTGGCAATTGCACTGCCTATGTTTCAGCCACGACGTGTCCCCCCTGGATCGTTTTTTTGGTCATGTGGTTGATGAGGCAGATTCAATGCGGATTTTCGAGAAGATAATCGTATACGAAATAATCCGCCAACGCGTCGAGTTCCTTTTCCAGCTTCCTGGGCAGAGTAGTTTGATTTGCGAAACCACCCGCTCCAACTTCCCACGTAGTCCCTATTGTCCTGATATCGTGACTTCTCACCGGCTTCACAATTTCGTCGAGACGCATGGTTACCCGGTAATGGTACAAATCCTCAGACGCGGTTATCGCAATGTACACGTTCAGCCACGGGTTTCCGGGAGGTTCAGGCACATTGCCTATTCCCAGAGCCCTTATACCGGAATCGAGCAGCTTGATGACAAGAGCATCCTGCAAGTGTTGTCGCAGCAATCCACTTTCTTCTACTTCTTCCGCAATGTCGTGGACCCAGACCGTCATTGCGTCCAAACCTTTGAGGACTTTTCGAAAGCGTTTGGTGTGCTTCATGCAAATTTCCGTTTCTCGAGAATCACCGTCTAGTCTTACTCAGATCGACGACATCCAGGTCTACGCCGGCTAGATTGCTTCCACGCAGGTTGGCCTCACTCAAATCCGCGCCGGTCAGATTGGCTTCCGACAGATCCGCTCCAGAGAGATCTGCTCCAGCTAGTATTGCTCCCGACAAATCAGCCATCATGAGGGCGGCCTTGGACAAATTGGCCACGGTGAGCACTGCCTTTGACAAATTTGTCCCGACTAGGGTTGCTCCTCCCAGATCGGCCCAGAACAAGTCGGCGCCGGTCAAACTGGCAAGAGTGAGGTCGCTCTTGGAGAGATTTGCCTGGGATAAATCTGCTCCGTCCAGGGTGGCAAGAGTGAGACGGGCCCAGTACAAGTCTGCGTTAATTAACGTGGAATTCACCAGATCTGCGGCCGTTAAGTCGGCTCCGGTAAGGTTGGTTTCCGTGAGATCGCTTCCCGTGAGCGTGGCAGCAACAAGAACAGCAGTCGTCAAGTTGCTCCCCGTAAGATCGGAGTCGGCAAAATTCGTCTTCGTAAGGTTTGCTCGGGAAAAATTGCATCGCATGAATTTCATCCCTGACAGATTCAATGACGACAGGTCGACCTGTGAAAGTTCTGCCTCGGAAAAATCGTCTCCCGGCCGCGCCTTCTCCCGCAACAACGATTTGATCGATACTGCCTCCCCGGAGACGATCACGGATGACGAGAAGCGATTTCTGATCTCACGATTCAAGATTCACCAGCTAGAAAAAGTCAGATACCATTTCGTTGAATGCGAACGACCGACCCTGGCGGGGAACGGCTGTGACGGGGCTGCGCGACCGCCAAATGCAGTTTCAGGAATACATATCATCGGCAGAACGATCTGTATTCTCGTCACGGGATTCATAAGGCTTGCCCCGGCGATGTCAACGTACCTGCAGAAAGTCGTGGACAGCCGCTATGACTTTAGACCTCTGGGCATCTGTCAGTCCGGGAAAAACAGGGAGCGCAAGAACCTCATGTGCAGCCTTTTCGCTTTCCGGCAGACTGCCTTCAGCACATCCCAGATTTTGAAAGCACTCCTGCAAATGAAGAGGAATAGGATAATACACAGCGGTTCCGATTCCCTTATTACCGAGGTATTCCTGAAGTCGGTCTCGATCTCGCACTCGAATCACATACTGATTAAAGACATGTTTTCTTTGAGGAGCTTGGACCGGAATACTAAGCAGGTCTCGCTCCTGCAGATCGGCAAACGCTGCGGAATACGCACCGGCATTCGCAACGCGCTGCAGATGCCACTGTTCCAGATAAGATAACTTCACGGTCAGTGCTGCCGCCTGAATCGCGTCCAAACGGAAGTTTCCACCGACCATGGAATGGTAATACCTGCGACTTGCTCCGTGCTCGCGAAGCAGGCGAATTCGGTCTGCAAGCTCAGGATCATTGGTGATAACCATGCCGGCATCTCCAATGCTTCCCAGGTTCTTGGACGGAAAGAATGAAAAACATCCTGTATCGCCAAATGTTCCCGCTTTGCGGCCGTTGAATTCCGCCCCAATGGCTTGAGCAGCGTCTTCAACCACTTTGAGGCCGTATTTTTCAGAAATGCCGGCAATGGCGTTCATGTCGGCGCATTGCCCGAAGAGATGCACGGGAATGACAGCTTTGGTGCGTTTCGTTATCAGGCGCTCCACAGATCGGACATCCAGATTAAACGTACCGGGCTCTATATCACAGAATACCGGCTGCGCACCGATCCGACGAACCGATCCCGCAGTGGAGAAGAACGTGAAACTCGGAACTATTACTTCATCCCCGTTTCCTATGCCCAGCGCCATGAGCGATACTATGAGCGCATCCGTGCCGGAAGAGACGCCCACGGCAAAAGAAGCTCCGCAATATGCAGCCGCTTCACGTTCAAAACGCTCGACCTCGGGACCCCCGATGAAACGGTTTGACTCCAAAACGGAAACAACTGCTTGCCGGAGGTGTTCCCTGATGGGTTGATGTATAGGCTCGAGATCCAAGAGCGGTACCCTGAGGTTATCGTCGAAATCAGTCATGAACGCCTTCTCTATTCTTTCGATATGTTTCTGCGGGCATGAGATCCCGAATGTGGGGAGAAGATACTCCAACGAGCAAAAAAAAACCTCTCCATTACCTGAAGAGGCCTTTTCTCTTAAAATCGAAATGTATTATACGGTGTTGCGGGCTTGAAAAGCACCTATAACACGTATTATTTCTTTTTGGCTTTCTTGGCAACCTTCTTGGCTGCAGCAGGCTTGGAGTCGGGGCATTTTTCAATGGTCATCCAGCTACCGGACCACTTGATAACGGGGGCGCAGGGGCCACAAAGTTTTTCCATGCCTTTGGCTTTGCCTTTGCACAGAACTTTGTCTTTGCAGGGGATCGGTTTGCATACGGGCATTTCATAGCAGCCCCAGTCCATAGCGAACACGGATCCTGCCAGCGCCAATGAGGTCATGAGAACTACCAGCATTACCAACGACTTCTTCATCCTAAACCCTCCTTAAATGAAGCATCTCCAATACAGAGTTGTTAGACCAAAATTTTCGCCACCGTAGCACGCCTTTCAGCCTCTTGTCAAGAAAAATCCCCTCACGCTGCGGCCCGGTGTAAAACCTTTTTAAAATCAAATGGACAAGTGCTCTTGCCATGCTCGTCCGTAGTCCATGCATGCAATATGAGGTAATCCAACTCACAAACAATTGCAAGCAAAATTTCTCGACTTCCATGCAAATTCAATAGAGAAACATCGATTGAACTATAAGAACTCCATAGAGCACCAAATTGAGGACCTTATTCAACAACAACGCGCTCATTGTCGCCAACTTGTACTATTATAGTCTGTACAAGTGGTTTCCTTCCCAAAAGCCTGTTTACATGTCTTCTGACTGCAAGACGGATTTCTTCTCTCGTTTCTTCCCATTGAGCAGCGGATACGGGATCGATGAATGCAAGCTGCTCTTCCACGGCAATCCGTGCGCCTTCCAGCAGTTCGGGTTCGGCTTCCTCGAACGTCACTCCTTTTGAATGCAGTTCGGGGCCGCTGATTCTCTTTCCGGTTTCAGCATCTATTACCAGCACCACGATTACAAGGCCCACCTCGGCAAGGACGCGACGATCCCGGAGAACATCGTGTCCGATCTCTCCCACTCCTTTACCGTGAACAAAGATCCGACCCACTTCTATCTGTTCGGCGATACTAACTCCGTCGTGAGCGATGGAAACAACGTCTCCATTCTGAGCAACAAGAACCCTTTCCGGAAGGACCCCCTCTTCGACGGCAATTTCCGCATGTCTTCGAAGGTGTCGGAATTCTCCATGGATAGGAATGAATGCCTTGGGACGCAGCAACCGAATCAAATATCTCAGTTCTTTTTCAGCGGCATGGCCGGAAACGTGTACAGGCGATATCTTGTCGTATATTACACGGGCGCCGCGTCTGCAAAACTCGTTGATGACATGGTTGATAGCCTTCTCGTTTCCAGGGATAAACCGAGAAGATAAGACCATGATGTCTCCAGGTTTGACCCGCAAATATTTATGCTTGTCAAAAGCCATGAGGGAGAGCGCGGACATGGGTTCTCCCTGGGAACCGGTAGAGATTACGACTGTCTCTTCATCCTTCAAAGTATCAAGATCTTTTACGTCCACGAGAATTTTCGGCGGAACGTGTAAGTAACCTCTTTCCGAAGCGATCCGAACGTTCGAAGCCATGGAACGTCCGACAATCACCACTTTTCGGCCGAATTCCTCTGCCAACTGAAAGACTTGCTGGATACGGTGAATGTGAGAAGAGAACGTCGCAACAAGAATCCTGCCTTTTGCAGTCCTGAATATTTCCTCAAATGCCGGACGTATGGCGGTTTCAGAAAGAGTGCTCCCTTTCTTTTCTACATTCGTGCTATCGGAAAAGAGCATCAAGACGTTTCCGGTTTTGGAATACGCTATCAGCTTTTCCAGATCGCAAAGTCGTCCGTCAACCGGGGTGGGATCCAACTTGAAATCACCCGAATGGACGATCACGCCGATGGGCGTAGTAATCGCAAATCCCACACCGTCGGCTACAGAGTGGCACATAGGGAAGGCATCGATAACAAAAGGTCCCAGGTGAACAGGTTGATCCGAAGAAATGATGCGTCGCTCCGTCGAGCCCAGGATGTCGAATTCCTCAAGCTTACACTCGATAAATCCCATCGTGAGGCTGGTACCGTAAATCGGAACGTTTATCTTCTTGAGGAGGTAGGGTAGGGCGCCAATGTGATCTTCGTGCCCGTGGGTAAGAAATACGCCCAAAATATTGTAGTCTCTCTCCAGAAGAGCATCTATGTCCGGAATTACAATATCGACTCCGGGCATAGACTCATCCGGGAACATGAGACCTGCATCGATAATGAATGCATCCCGTCCGTAGGACACAATCATCATATTCAGGCCGATTTCTCCGAGCCCCCCTAAGGGAAGCACTCTCAGGTCTTCATCCATATGGCTCTTAACACGATGAATAGTATCAACTGGTTCTCATGGATAGAGTATATCATTATGGGTATCCTGCACACCGGTTCGGGACACGGCATGATGTCCCGGCGGTGGGAGCCTGTCGGCACTTACGCGCTTAAGTACTCGGCCACACGATCTCCCACTTCTGAAGTGGAATAGCCCATGCGTCCTGCATCGAGACTCTTCAGATCTTTTGAGAGCACTTTCACTACAGCCTTTTCAACGGAATCGGCTGCTTCTTTCTTTCCCAGTGTTTCCAGCAACAAACCCCCTGCCAGGATGCAAGCAAGAGGGTTGATTATATTCTTGCCGGTGTATTTCGGTGCGGATCCACCAATGGGTTCAAACATGGAGACGCCTTCGGGGTTTATGTTTCCTCCCGCGGCTATGCCCATGCCTCCTTGTATCATCGCACCGAGATCGGTGATGATGTCCCCGAACATATTGTCAGTGGCAATGACATCGAACCATTCGGGATTCTTGACCATCCACATGCAGATTGCGTCCACGTGTGCATAATCCGTCGAGACATCGGGGTATTCCTTGGCCAGTTCCTGAAAGGTTCTGTTCCACAAATCCCAGGCATAGGTGAGAACGTTCGTCTTGCCGCATAATGTCAGCTTTTTTCTGGGGCGCTGACGAGCAACCTCAAACGAATACCTGAGCAGACGCTCGATACCTTTCCGAGTGTTAATCGATTCCTGGATCGCCATTTCATCGGGGGTCCCTTTCTTGAAGAAACCGCCGGAGCCGACGTAGAATCCTTCAGTGTTCTCTCTGTGAACGATAAAATCAATGTCTTCCGGTCCCTTATTCTTCAGCGGCGTATCCACACCCGGATAGAGCTTTACCGGTCGAAGGTTCACATATTGATCCAGCTCAAATCTCAACCTCAAAAGAATTCCCTTTTCCAGAATACCCGGTTGCACGTCAGGATGTCCGATGGCGCCCAAATATATCACGTCCGCCTGACGCAACTCTTCCACTACCGAATCTGGAAGCACTTCGCCGGTCTTCAGAAAGCGGTCTCCCCCCAAATCGTAATCGACAAAATTCAGGGCGAAGCCGTACAGGGAACCTGCAGCCTGAAGCACCTTTTTCCCCTCTCGGATAACTTCAGGGCCCGTTCCGTCTCCGGGAATCACTGCTACAGAATAAGACTCACTCATTTCCACCTCTTTTAGTGGGGTATTTACATCAGATATTTGATAACGCGCGTTGAATTCATTCCAGCGCGCTCACTGAGCATATTGAGGAATACTACACCAAGGAATAGTGAATCTCAATCGGGTTGGATAAGATTCTGAGAATGAATAGGAATGCGGGATTTGCACACTTTTGGGTATTTTGGATACCTAAAACATATCTAATTATTGTCGGTTGACTTTGTCTCTTCATCGATTATTCTCTATTCAACACGGTTGGTATCGAAGGTTCCGGGAGTCATCAAGCCGACCCTCGCGATTTTTTAATTGCGGGGGTTGACTTTTTCTGGGGCCAGAGCTATTTTAGGTCTCGAAAGGCCGTCTTCCATTTGTATCATGACTCCCCCCCCTTGATACCTTACCGGAGACGGTCTTCATTTTTTCAATTGCTATTGTTTGACCATTTTGATCGGAAAACGGATCGGGAATTGAAATGAGCCGCTCTTCTTTACCTCCTTGGATTAAACGTTCCTTTCCGCGTGCATCCGCAACCTCTTCCATACACAGGCAGACCTACGGCAAAGGCCTCCATACCGTCTGCAAGGAGGCGTTATGTCCAAACCGCGGAGAGTGTGAAGCTCAAGGAACTGCGACTTTTCTCATCCTGGGAGATCGCTGCACTCGTGACTGCCGGTTTTGCGCGGTCCGGCACGGAATTCCTGCAGAAGTGAATGCCGAAGAACCGGAATCCGTCGCTGCTTCTGTTGCTGCTCTGGGACTGAGGCACGCGGTAATCACATCCGTGACGCGGGACGACCTCGGTGACGGAGGAGCACACGTCTTTTCCGAGACTATCCGGGCCATAAAGCGAACGCGCCCTCTTGTTACGGTAGAAGTGCTCATTCCCGATTTTCAGGGGGATCTACAAGCGCTCGAAACCGTGATCGATGCCCGTCCTGACGTGATCAACCATAATGTCGAGACGGTGCCCCGCTTATACCCTCTGGTGAGGATTGGCGCATCGTACGAGCGCTCCCTTGAGTTGTTGCAGCGGGTCGCTGCCAGCGGAACAGTAGCCAAATCCGGGATCATGGTAGGCATGGGAGAGACCGGAGACGAGATCGAATCGGTGATTCGGGACCTCGTACGCGTGCAATGCTCGATCTTGACTATCGGTCAATATCTGAGGCCTTCGCCGGAGCATCACCCTGTGGCGGAGTATCTGCGTCCGGAAGCATTTGCGGAACTTGGAGTAATGGCTCTGAGAGAAGGAATCAGAGAGGTAGTGTCAGGACCTTTGGTAAGAAGTTCGTACAAAGCGGCTGAGAGCCTGTGCTCGATGATGGCGCCCCCCACAGACGATTCTCCACAGCCTTTGCCGAGCAGGGACAACGTCGCGCCGGAAAATGATCGAGAAAACTGAGCATCGTGGTTATCGGCCGGCATTTCTCAAGGCTTCCCGAATTCTCAAACCTAATTCGGTGGCCAGATCCGAATCCGACTCTTTCAGCACAGTGGCGATTTCCCGCCATTCGTCTTCATCTCCGGAAAAAGTGATCTCAATGATCTCTTCCTGAGTATCGTTTACCATAGCTTCCATAAGTTCCATGCGTTATCTCCTCGCGCTTGTGTCCTGCGTACGTCTTTTCAGTTCGAGACATTCGAGCTTCAGCAGCGACATGGACATTTCCACACCCGTTCAAGGGGCGCTTTCCGTCACCGGGTTCGCTATGAGAAAATCCTATAAAATGCCAGTGAGAAAGGCAATAAGTCTCAACTCTTTTTTTTGAGTACAGGTAACGGAGCTAATGCCTTGCGTTCTTGACCTCAAAGGTGCTAAACGCTGCGTATGGCGGCAAGAATATCAACGGAATACGTGAAATGCGATCTGTGCGGGTCTGAAGATCAGACATTACTCTTCTCAAAAACGGATCCCGTAACGCGACAGGATTTTAACCTGGTCCAATGCTCGTGCGGAATGGCATTCGTTAACCCCATGCCTGCAGAGGAATCGATTCCCGCGCTGTACCCCGACGATTATCACAAAGACAAAGATGTGGACGTGGAGAGATTCAGACGACTCCTGGATTACTTGCCACAGCAATCCGGAACGCTTCTCGATATCGGTTGCGGCCGCGGAGATTTCGTGAAGCTTGCAGGAGACGCCGGGTGGAGAGCCGAAGGCGTGGATCTCATCGATTGGAAGACTCCGCACGAAATTTCAGTACGAATAGGCGACTTCCTGACGATGGAACTTCCGGAATCCCATTATCAGGCTATCACTGCATGGGCTTTTCTTGAACATGTCCGCAAACCTTCTCTGTATTTCCGGAGGGTCTCGGAGCTGATCAGTCCGGAGGGACGTTTCGTTTTTCTCGTGCCGAACATTGGGGCGTTTGGAATGCGGAGCAGTTGCGCGGAAGATGTGCCGCGCCATCTTTCACTATTTACTCCTCAATCGATCGCAGGATATCTGGATACCTGCTCAATGGAAATTGACAGGATCTTCCACACGGATCAAATCTATACATCGTACCCGTTCGGCCTGTTAAGGCTGTTGCTCATACCGTCAGCACGCAGGAATTCCTCATGTGCGTACAGGCAGAACAAATCGGTTGCCATGCTGCGCAATCAACGTTTCAGAGGCAACGTCGGCCCCTGGATGAAACAGGTTGCCACGTCAATTCCTATTACGGATATTGTGATCGATCTGGCTGATATAGGGCTGGCTGTGCTGATTGCAAAGGCGTCTAAACTGCTGGGCAATTACGGGATTGTCATAGTTTCGGCAAAAAAAAAAGCAATCCTAAAGGAGGATTGCTAAGAGGGTATGGTTAGGAGTCGTTGTTCGCCATCTTATTGAGCAACAAGCATGCCAAGCACCGGAAGTACCCAATTTCGCTTGACCCATCCAAAGATATGCTCATTTTTTCCTTTGTGAGTTGTTTCATTTTTTCGCACCTTTCGATCATCCAAGACATCAAGTGTGAAATTTTTTCGCAATTCGGTTTTGGAGGTAGTTTACATCCGCCACACCTCAACGCAAGAAACCGCCTCGCGTTCTTATCTTTACCGAAATCGCGCTGTCCGGCTCTGTAGAGAGACCGATACGCGCCTCTGATCGACGCATTACTGGAGAAAAACGCTATTTTCTCGCTACGCGAGCGGCAAAAAAACCATCCAGAGGCATTTCGGGGGGTGGAGGGAACGTTGCGAAAAAACCGCGCGCGTCCACCAAAACGGGCATCGGGACTTCTTCCCGGATGAACGGGAGCAGCGAAAATCCTGGACTTGCGGTGAGGAAGGCATCGACAACCCCCACCGTTTCCTCTTCAGTGGGCGAGCACACGGAATATACGAGCATTCCTCCGGGATTCAGGAGACCTGCCATATTGGAGAGGATGCGTGACTGGATTCGTGCAAACTGCATGAGAGCTTCCGGAGTCACCCGATACTTGGCTTCGGGATTGTGCCGAAGCACCCCTAAATTGGAGCAGGGTGCATCCACGAGGATTCTATCGAATGTACCCAGTTCTTTCACCATCTGCGGATC
This sequence comes from Desulfomonile tiedjei DSM 6799, assembly GCF_000266945.1. NCBI lineage: Bacteria > Pseudomonadati > Thermodesulfobacteriota > Desulfomonilia > Desulfomonilales > Desulfomonilaceae > Desulfomonile > Desulfomonile tiedjei. The sequence goes on along the minus strand of NC_018025.1, from coordinate 4,818,079 downwards.
GGCCGCGTCGCCTACGACGAACTCAACTGAATGCACACCCAACCGCTGGAGGTTTGCAGCCGTCTCATTCAGGCGTTGTTGTGAAATATCGAGCGCGACTATTCGCGCATTGTCCTGAACGAGAGCAGCGAGGTGCGATGTCTTTCCTCCCGGAGCTGCGCACGCATCGAGAATTCGCATGTCAGGCTGAGGTTTCAAAAGGGGCGCAATCATCTGTGACGCGAGCGCTTGCACTACCAGCGAGCCTTCAAGAAATCCCTTGATTGTTTCAACTTTTCCCGAGGAACGCATAACGCGCAAAGCGTTCGGAAACCCGGGAATTGCCTGAAGCTCCGATTCTTCTGTGATTTGTGAAACGGTATCCGGCGTCGCCTTGAGGGTATTGAGCCTCAGCTCAAGGGAAGCTTTGGAATTGTTGTGCTGTAAAATGTGTTTGGTTTTTCTGTAACCAAAACGGTGAAGCCATCGGCGGACCAGCCATTCCGGGTGAGAATAGTAAACGGCCAGTCGTCTCGGATCTTTTTCCGGAGGAGGATCGGCTGTTTCTCTGTCTCGCAAAGCTCTCCTGAGCACCGCGTTAACGAATCCCGCATGCTTCTTAGAGCGTTGGGATGCATACATTACCGCCTGATCGACTGCGGCATGCTCGGGAATTCTCTGAAGAAAGAAGATCTGGTACAGCGCAGTCCTCAGGATTTCCCGAACATCCGGATCCATCCTGGTTCCCGGTCTGATAACGCATCGCCGTATAATCGAGTCCAGACGATCGCGCCAGCGAACCACACCGTACACAAGCTCTGTCGCGAGGTTTCTGTCTTTGGCCGAGAGGCTCTGGCGATCGAGCGCATCGGAGAGCGCGTCTTCTGCGAACCGGCCTTCGCGAACTTCTTGGAGTACTTGTAAAGCTACTTTTCTCGATGGAGTAAATAGAGACGCCACACGAAGATTCTTATACCGGGAGATTTTCGCCGGAGAAGGAAGATTCTCCGGCGACTCTAGAAGTGATTAATAGCCTGCCATGTGCTGCAGCCGCGCGATTCTCTCTTCGATTGGCGGATGGGTGGAAAACAGACTTGCCAGGCCGCCGCCGAACAGAGGGCTCACGATGAACATGTGAGCAGTTGCCTGATTGGCATGCATCGGGATGGCTTCGGAGCCTCTCCTCAGCTTATCCAAAGCGCTTGCCAGCCAGAGCGGGTGATCGCATATTTGAGCACCTGTGTCGTCCGCCATATACTCACGGGATCGCGAGATTGCCATCTGAATAATTGCCGCGGCCAATGGGGCCAGAATCATCATGAGAATGGTGCCTATGATAGAACCTCGTTCTTCATCGTCCGAACGGCCGCCGAATAGGAAACCAAACTGAGCAAGATATGTCACTGCCGCGCCGATAGTTGCCGCGACGCTTTGGATCAAGATGTCCCGGTTTTTCACGTGGCCCAGCTCATGACCGATGACTCCAGCCAGCTCTTCCCAGGACAACAGGCGGAGAATACCTTCAGTCACGGCAACGGCCGCGTGGGAAGGATTTCGCCCGGTTGCAAAGGCGTTGGGTGAATCGTCAGGTATAATGTACACCCTTGGCATGGGCAGGCCTGCCCTGTCAGCCAGTTGTTGAACCAGGTGATAAAGATCCGGAGCTTCAGCCTCAGTCACTTCCTGAGCCTGATACATGCTCAGGACGATCTTGTCGCTGAACCAGTAACTTCCAAAATTCATGACAATGGCAATCACCAGAGCGATGGTGGCTCCGTTCTTGCCTCCAATTACTCCACCGATAACAACCAGGAGCGCAGCCAGAGCGGTCAATAATACGATCGTTCGAAGCTGGTTCATAGTTTAGTCTCTCCTTGAATAGTGTTCATGTGCGGACCGACACTTTAGGGGCCGCTAATCTGCGTGAAGAACATCAGAACATCACAAAGATGCCGTTTGACCACTGTTAATAAACAGCAACGCTGGTCGCTGCCGGTCCGAATGCTCCAACCTTGATTGAAGTCGGCAATGAACGTCACTGTATTCGCGCTACGCCAACCTTACTGCATGAAATCTCCTCTTTTGAGGTGTTTTCCTCGAGCGAAATCCGAAGCTGAAACCGCTTTTCGACCCGGAGCCTGCACCGTTTTCAGCAACAGGAGATCCTTACCCGTGCCGACAAGGATTCCATCCGGAACAATATCATAAATCTCGCCCGGTTCTGCTTTACCGGTACGATGCTGTGCGTCGCTGAGTTTCACCTGTTCTTCCTGGAATACAAAGAAAGCTCCAGGCCACGGGCTCATTGCCCTTACCAGCCGGGAGAGGAATTCCGCATCTCTGGACCAGTCAAGTTTGCCGTCTTTTTTCGTGAGCAACTTCGTGTAGGTCGCCTTTGCGTGATCCTGAGGAATAGGGGTGATTTCTCCTGCAATCATGAGCCGTAAAGTATCGACCACCAGGGAGGCTCCAGGTTCCAATAATTTGTCATGAAGCGAACCGGTGGTGTCGTTTTCGGCAATAGGTATTTCCCGGCACAGCAAGATGTCACCTGTATCCATGCCCTTGTCCATGAGCATAGTGCAAACACCCGTGAAACTTTTTCCGTCGAGAATGGCCGCTGAAATGGGCGATGCGCCACGATAGAGAGGCAAAAGCGATGCATGGAGATTTACACACCCCATACGCGGCATCTCAAGAATTTTCGACGGCAAAATTTTCCCGTACGCTGCTACGACAATTACATCGGGATTCCATTCGACCATCGCGTCGACAACATCCTGATTCAGACGTTCCGGTTCCATAACAGGGATGCCGAATCGATCTGCGGCAATTTTCACCGGTGTTGATGAAATCTTCTGCCCTCTCCCCCGAGGCTTGTCGCGCTGAGTAACGACTCCGACGACGGTAAAATTTTCATGGAGAGCAAGCAGGACTGGAACCGAAAAGTCGGGGGATCCCATAAAGACCACCCTGAGGCTCATTTATCTCTCCTGGCTTTTTTCTTCAAACGGCGCCGGTAGAGATCTCTTCTGAGAGGGGAAGCATGATCCAGAATGGTTGTTCCGTTCAAATGGTCTATTTCGTGCTGAAGCGCACGGGCGAATAGCCCTTCGGCATCGAAACGCAGCGGTTTACCCGAAATATCAACTCCCTGAACTTGGATGAATTCAGCTCGTTCAATCTCGACTCCCAGTTCAGGAACAGAAAGGCAACCCTCTTCGTTTACGGTTTTCCCTTCCTTTTTGATGATTTCGGGATTCAAGATGATTATGGGGTTCTTTTTCTTATTTTTGGATTCCTCGTACGGATAAATCACATCGACTACAATGAGCCGAAGTAATTCACCGAGCTGATTCGCAGCCAGTCCTATTCCCGGGGCCTTGTACATGGTTTCGGCCATGTCCTGGGCCAGGCATATGACACGCTCGTCTATGTTCGTGACCAATTCGGCTTTGCGGGTCAACGCGGTATGAGGAACGACCATGATTGTACGCACGGCCATCAAATACACCTCACAGACTTTTACCTAATATGTCTACTTTCCCTGATTACTGTCAAGATTCTCACGTTTCTTGGGATTCGAAAGATCGGCATTTTGCCACAAATTGGATGCAACAGAGACCAAAAGGGCATAGGCGCTAACTTGGGATCACGGCTGCTTAAATGGGCACCTCCGAGTGTAAAGGAAGCCATCAATGTCCCCCTTTTCTAAAGGGGGATTCAGGGGGATTTTCAGTGGCGGAGCTAAGGGAACAATCGTGAGGTGCAGGAGGCGCTTTCAGTTGAACGCCTCCCTGTATTTGCCCATTATTCCGACGTAATAGGAATTTTTCTTGGCACCGCTTTTTCGGCTTTGGGCATGACAAGTTTCAGAACACCATCTGACATGCTTGCAGTAATCTTTGATTGATCGATCATGTCTGTGACCCGGAAGCTCCTGAAGTAATTTCCGGTCTGGTATTCCGTCATCAGGCCTTGGCCTCTTTCTTCCGTTTCCTGAGATATCCTTCCCAGGATCGTCAATACTTCATCGCGAAGATCTATTTCCACCTGGTCGGGTGAGACTCCGGGCATATCCGCCAGAAGGATGAGCTCGTTGTCGGATCCGTAAATATCGACTGCAGGTGAAAAGTAACGCCCTTCCCGGGTGAATTCGCCCTGAGGAGCAACTTCCGACTTGTTGGTGACTGGTAGTTCATCGGCCATTTCAGTGTTCCTCCTGTACAGGTTATTCCGCAGTAATCGAAATTTGCTTCGGTTGGGCTTTCGCTTCTTTTTGCAGGGTCACTGTCAGAATGCCGTTCTTATAGTTCGCTTTTACTCCCTCGGGTTCCACCCTGCCGGGGAGAGTGAGGCTTCTCTGGAAAGTGCCGGTAGCCCGTTCGCGCCTGTGATAGCTCGCCCCTTCTCCGATTTCTATCGGCTTCCGTTCACCTTTAAGGGTCAGAGTATCTCCTATAACTTTGATATCAAGATCTTCCGTCTTCATGCCGGGAATTTCTGCAGTGACCACATAGCTGTCATCCATCTCCTTCACGTTGAGGAGCGGAAATATGCGGGCTTCTCGCCAAAGCGGATCGAAAAAGGATCGTGGCGTGCCCCCGCTCATGGCATGGAAAAGCTCGTTCATGCCTTTTTGCAGGCGATCGAACTCCTGCCAAAGAGGATCTCGTCCTATTCTCCATCGGACCATGGCTGTTTCCTCCCTTGTTGCATTATTCTTGTTCTCTCATGTCAGAATCGCATTCATTTTTGTTCTTTAAATCCAAACGCTCAGCTTAATTCGTCGACGAATCAACCGTTTCCATGCAACCAATTTAGGGTTCAGTTATGCATCGGCCTATGCTTGTCAAGCCCCTCCCATGTGCCGTCGAGTTCGTTTGGTGCCTCTCTTGCGTGCTTTACACACATGTATACTTGAGGGTTTTTGCAGATGTTTCCGTATAACACCTCTCAGCAAAGCCGGTTAGATTTTCTGAGTGAAAATTAACGGTACGGCGCATCATGGAACGCCGCACCGGGAGGCCTGCCTTGGACAGGGGAAGAACTTGGGTGGACCGGAGGTCGGCGAACCGGCCCATAGGGGTGGAGGACAAGAAATAGGACGCCGCATTTCTCAGCAGGGTGCCGGAAGGTAAGAAGATACGGCGTCCTGTCAAGGGAATACTCGAAATAGGAGGTGTCTAATGTAAAAACCAGTATATAGAGATATATTAATATATGTCAAGTCATTTTTTCTTGTATTTTGAATATCCGCTTGAACCCTGCGACATGATCTGGAGAAAGCTATTCCGTGCACGATCTTGACGTTTGTCAAACGGAAGCAGGACAGTAATCGGATTTTCCGTTTAGCGGCCGAAGGTCAGATACCCAGGTCCACCCAAATAGCAGCGTGATCCGACGCGGCATCCATCGCCGTTTTCATAGTGTCCATGTGAGGAAATTAGGAGCCTTTTTGCCTCCCTATCCCTATACTCCGCGTCGCTCAATTCCACATCGCTCATGGACTCACGGTTCCGTACCACAGTAGTATGGACAGAAACAACGCATCTACTTTCGAGAAAAGCATGGTTAACTTGTTAGAGCTCCACAATCATGAAAGGAAAACAGATGGATTACGAACTGAAGATTGTCCGGGAAACCGATCCTGCATGGAATGAAAGCATGGATTCCTGGTGGAATAATGGGGGAGCACTGCTCTGGAATCGATACGGCGGTTTCGGGAAAGATAGTCTCGTTCTTTCCGCGGAGGAATTAGAATCGTTCCTGGAACGTGCGCGGACAATTCAGGGTTGGAATTCCTCACCGCTTCCCGATGCTGAAACGAATCCTGTGATCATAGTTTCCTTTGTGAAGAGCAGCCAACCTGAAGCTGCGAGAGAGGCGATCCCACCGGATTCGCACGCGCTGCCCGGTTCCTTCGAATCCTGTTGCTCTGATTGCGGGAGGCCTATCCATGAAGCGCTTCGAGAAATGGCATCCCGGGATTCAGTCACGGTCTCTGTACGGGCTATGAATCACCTGTTGAACAGTCTCGCTGAAGCTATAGCGTTCAGCCGCCAAAAAGGGCCGAACAATTATCGGACATGGGAAGCTTCGATGGAGGAAATCACGGCTGACATACAGTGCAGAAGTTAGAACGAATATCGATCGAACCTTTTTTGCGGAGGCGTCTCGTCTCGTCTACTCCTACGAACCCTTCGGGGTCACGAGTCATTGACATTCCTGTCCAAGTTTATCAGTATTATTCTTTCCGAAAGATCCAGAGTATTTGGAGCGCACCCAAGAAACCCCTATAATTTGCGCTTTAGAAAGTATCCGGATTTTTTCGTCCTGGGAACGAAAACGGCCCTGCCGCGTGATTTGTAATTTTTTATGGCGCAAAGGAAACGACCGCGATGAATTTACCCTGCCCGATTTGTATCAGCGAAGAAAGAAATATCGACGGATATGATCTCATTTTGGTTCTCGGATTGATGAAAGAGTACAACTGGAAGGAAATCTGGCGCAAGTACCAGCCCGAAGATAATTCCAGCGAAGCAGTGAGCATGTATTACCAGGCAGAGAATTACTTCCTCGAACTGCACATCCAAAAGATGCAGCGGATAATTCTTTCTGAGAAGTTCAACACGAATCCTTTCTTTATGCAGCAGGTGATCCAGCGTATCACTGCATCGCACCATCACGATCTGATTCTGCGGAAAATACGGCAGCAAGGACTGGATGGAGGCGAAAATCCTATCTGCCTTTCCTGTTCCATGGGCAATATCATTGTGGATCTGATCGTCAATCGCAATGAGTCTATTCCAAAGCTCGCGAAGCCAAAACGGGGAACAAGCCGTATTGAAAGTCTCGAGAACCGCCCCTTGGACGTGTACGATCTGAGTTCCGCATTGTATCTGTGTCAACAGAACTTGACGGAGAGTCTTTTCAGGCGTTATGCGGTCCCTGACGCTAAAAAGGAAGGTTCTGACAAGAGAGTACGCATATCCACACGATTAGGTCATTACGATGTGGTTCTCAGCTTCAAGTGCATAGACACGAATCGCGAAATGGTAGTCCCACCTCCCGGGAACGCATCGGTTGCAACGATACATCAGGTGATTCAGCGCATGAACTTCAGGCACGCTCCTCGGCTCATTCATCAGGAACTTGAAGCAGTGGGGCTGTCAGTAACTTTGGAAGAGGTGGAAACCGGATTTTCCCTTCGTAGATTTATCAACAATACTGCGCTGCGGGTGGACTTTCTACCTCACGATTGACAGGAAAACGGCTGTCCAAACGCTTGCATGATGTTGATAGAGCCAGGTCCTTGTCTTATATTCAAGAGTGAGTTTTATCCGGTCATCCCGATGAAAGAGGGCCGATATGTTTCGTATAATTATGCTCCTAATTGTGCTCTCTCTTGCGTTTCCACATATTGTCATGGGTGAGATGCAAGTGTCCCCGGCAGTTGCCGATTATCGTGCCGAAAAAACGATCGTGGGAGAAACCAGCCAATCAGCCAAATCCGAGACTGCGTCTCTCATTGATAATCCCGACTTCATCGCCGGGAAGAAAGCACCGCTCTATTCCGGTTTTTCCGCGACCGGTCCGACTCAGAGACGCATAGAAACCTACGAACGACGTTTCCAGAGTAATATGCGCGGTCTCGACAACTCTATCAGGGACATGAACACTAATTTGAATCGTATGCGGACTCTACAACGACGAGGCCTTTGACGGATCGATCCCAAGAAAACGGAGGGATTCGTCACCTGATATCGGTAGAATGGACCGGCAGGAAGAAACTGTCTCAAAAAGTTGAAAGTTATCCCAGATTGTGCCACGAATTTCCCATCATCTTCCCGGCGGGATTGTAGCTCACGTAGCATGTGGTGAGCGAAACGAACCGTATCGGTCGCGAAAGACCTCGACAGATGCGATTCCCGTTGGTCATCGCATCCTCAGCTATCCACGGGTTGACGAGAATGTCTCAAAAGTCGAAATTTATCCTAAATCGTGGCACGACTTCTTTCTTCCCGGCAATGAATTACCAGGCTATTATCCTGCGTCCCTCTGGGACGTCAGCTTCCTGAGCCGCGAAGGGGCGGCAGAAAATAGCCCGGGGCTTCAGCCCCGGGTGGTCAGCGTGGCACGATTCTGAGTGTCAGCACAGTTTTGAGACAGTCTCTGACACCCGTGGCTACTATTGGGCAGCCCTTCCAAGCGCAGAATCTCTAGTGCCCGTTTGTAACAGAACGATTACGCACACTGATCTTTCTTCTGGATTTGGTTTCTAACACCTGTTATTCTCATTAGTAATTCTGAACAACTAGAGCGTTGGTTAGTTTGAATTTATTCCTTTTTGTTCTTTTGAAGCCTCGCCATATTGCTCAATTGTACGAGCTGAAAAGCGAGGGTTCCAATGAGAATGGCAATTACAATCACCAGGCTTGTAACTATGAGAACCAATACCGCTGCGGATGCGGCAACATCCATGTGAGCCCTCCGGCAGTGTTTTGTACCAACTCCCATGGCGAAGAGCGCCACAACGAAGGATGAAAGTCCCTTGAACTGAGATGAGAGCATGGCTACCTGCCTAGTATGAGATGAAATCAAACAACACTAGGAGGCGTGTCATGCCCTCAAGAAACCAGAATAACACTACCATATCAGTCGTGCACGAGATATCGTGCGGATTGGACGTCCACAAAAATTCCGTGTCAGCGTGTCTGTTGTATTCAGACAGTTCCGGTACAGAGCAATCCGAAATGCGTGAGTTCCAAACATTCACAGATGACCTTATCAAACTCAAGGAATGGCTCCTGGAACGAGAGTGTCCTGTAATTGCGATGGAGAGTACAGGACCATATTGGACTCCTGTTCATAACGTCCTTGAAGATTCCGTCAAGGTTATCTTGGTGAATGCCCGACACATGAGAAATGTTCCAGGCCATAAGACCGACATCAGCGACAGCAGATGGCTAGCCGGACTCTTGCGTCACGGCCTGCTCAAGGCCGCCTTTATTCCTCCGAAACATCAAAGACAGTGGCGTGATTTGACCCGAATGAGAAGAAACTACAAAGAAGACCTCGGGGATTTCCAACGCCGCGTTCACAAGCTCTTTCAACAGTCAAACATTAAAATCGATTCCGTGGTATCCGACCTGTTCGGCGCAACGGGCCGCAACCTCATGAAACTCTTAATCTCAGGCAACAATTCCCCTACGATTTCCGAGGTTGAAAATTGTCTGAGAGGATCGCTGCAAGACAAGGCAGCGGAGCTCCATCGCTCTGTCCAAGGCTTCTTCGAGGCCCATCACCGGTTCCTGTTGTCTCTTTTGCTCAACACGATCGAAAACCTAGAGACCCAAATCTCTATCCTTGAATCCCGTATCAAGGAAGTAATGAGAGACGCTCAGGAAGCGATCCGGCGGCTCGAAGAGATTCCCGGTGTAGGCGCGGTTTCCTCCCATGCCATATTGGCCGAGATAGGCCCAACCCTGACTGAGTTCCCCACCGCCCATGCCCTCGCTTCCTGGTGTGGCCTCTCTCCCGGAAACAACCAAAGCGGTGGCAAGCGATTCAGTGGCAAGAGCCCTGTCAAAAAGAACCACCTAAAAACCATCATGGTTGAAGTAGCCTGGCCGGCAATCAAGGCACGAGGATCCTACTACCGGGCCAAATATTACGCCCTGAAAGCGCGCTTGGGGGCCAAAAAGGCCATAATCGCAGTAGCCCACAAAATCCTTAAAACCATTTACCATGTACTCAAATACGGAGTACATTTCAAAGATCTCGGAGAGACTTACCTGCTCGAAAGAAACCGAGAGGCCAAGATAAAATACCTTACCTGGCAAGCGTCTCTCATTGGGTACGAACTCGTACCCCTGGATCAACCGGCAGCAACAGCCCAAGCACCTATATTCACTTAGAAGCGCATCAAAGTCGAAACGCAAACTGAAGCCGTGAGCTCGAATACCAACATGACCAATCGCCGGCTGGCACAACAAACTGTCGGCTCCTTTCGGAGACCACGCATGGGAATCTTCTTAAACTTGCCGGCTTTCTCGAATGGAGATCAACCATGAACATAAGAAAACCTCAAACCCTTGCTGTGTAGCTCGGGACTTTCATGGGAATGTGCGTTCAAAGAAGTAATCCCGCCACCGGCGGGAGCAAATCCGGTCCCGGCAAATAACAGATTTTTCAATATTCTCTTTATGAAGCACATTGGTATTGTACCATTTCGCAGTTATGCACATGACATAGCAAAGGCTGGGGTGTCCCGGCTGTGTGCTTAGACGGCCTTACGTCGTCCGCAGCAAAGGATGCCTCCAGCCTCCCAGAAGCAAAGAAAAGCGAATCGGCAATTGTAAATTATACTCTAGAAGGCTGGAATTTGCAGGTGGCTCTCGGACGAGCGCGTAAGGCCGAAGCAACTTTACAGGATCTTTACAGCATTTTACACCGCTCTTACAGGAGAGCATGTCATAATTGGATTAAGCGGAAAAATTACCCGAGCGGTGCTAGAAAACTGCGGGCATTCGGATCACTAATCCGACCGGAATTCGGCTTAAAACGATGTTTTCAGGAGTAATTTCACTGATATGGGGAGTGGAAACATGAGAAAGGTTCTCATACTGGTCGCATTGTCGGTTCTTCTCTCTTCCTGGCAGACCTACGCAGCGGTCAAGGTAGATCCGAAGTTGTATGGATCGCCGGAAGGACAGGTCTGTATCAAATGCCATGAACTCAAGTCACCGGGCCTCCACAAACTGTGGCGCTCGGGCAAAATGGGGCAGGCGGGAGTGAATTGCTACGACTGCCACAGAGCGGAAAAAAAGACCGATAAAACCCCCGGAGATCCTGATGGACATGACCACAGGGGATTCTGGATTGCGACCATCGTGAGCCCCAAGGACTGCTCCCGCTGCCATAAAGATCAGTTCGATCAACAGCAGGGTTCTCACCACGCAAAAGGCGCGGACATCCTGAACTCTCTCGATAATTACCTCGGAACCGTAGTGGGTGGACCGGCTGCAGTTGCCACGGGGTGTCGTCAGTGTCACGGATCTAATGTCAAGCTCTTGAAAGACGGCAAGCTCGATCCTTCCACGTGGCCCAATACGGGTATCGGCAGGATAAATCCCGACGGAAGCAAGGGTAGCTGCTCGGCATGCCATACGAGACATTCCTTTTCCAAAGAGCAGGCCAGGCGGCCCGATTCATGCGGCAAATGTCATCTCGGCCCCGACCATCCGCAGATCGAAGTGTACAACGAATCCAAACATGGGATTCTGTATCAGGCCCACAGAGACAAGATGAATATGGGCAATAACGAATGGGTTGTGGGTGTGGATTACCAGGATTCCGCAACGTGCGCCACCTGCCATATCAGCGCAACACCCAATCAAGGAAAAACCCATGATGTAGGGGAACGGATCTCCTGGACTTTGAGACCTGCTGTTTCCAAGAAGCTCACCCATTGGAAAGATCGCCGAGAGAAAATGAAAGACGTCTGCCGCCAGTGTCATTCGGACTTCACGACCGAAGGATTCTATTCGCAATACGACGACCTGGTAGAGCTCTACAACAATAAGTTTGCCATCCCTGCCACCAAGATTCGTCAGAAACTCATGGACATGGGTAAGCTCACAAAAGCCGACATGGATGACAAGTTGGATTGGACCTACTATGAATTGTGGCACCACGAAGGCCGAAGAGCACGACACGGGGCTTCCATGATGGGCCCGGATTACGCATGGTGGCACGGAATGTATGAGGTCGCCAAGCACTTCTACATCTATTTCATCCCTGAAGTGGAAAGAATCATGGGCGGCAAGGATCAAGCGGCTCCGATCCTGAATGAGTTCGTATTTTCCGATCCTCAACACAAATGGTACAAGGAAGGAATGAGTAAAGACGAGCTCAACAAACTCGAGCAATTCTATCAGCAACGGTACGGCGGAAAAGAGGCCAAGTAAGAACCGGTCTCAACCAGGAGAGAGCGAATCCATGAAGGGAATTATCGCAAAACTCAAAACAGTGCTCCTGGTCGCGGCTTCAGCCTTAGCCGTGGCGTGCCTGGTGCCCGGAGTGATTCCGGCCCAGGTAACGCTCGACGATGAGGCAAAATCGGAAGACACTGCCGCAGTTGAATCCGGCCAGGAGTTCCCCGTTCCGGTCACCCCTTTGCCCAAGACCATTACCCCTTGCAGGGCGTGTCACGGACCTGAAAAGGATTTTCCCGTGAACTTCAACCGGCGGGAGGATCTGCTGGTCCACAGGAACATCCGTCTGGCTCATGGCGGGGTTCGCGTCTGGTGCCTGGATTGCCATCATCCGGATAACCGGAACGTGCTCCTGCCGCTGAGCGATGGAAAACCGATCGAATTCGAGCAATCATATTTACTCTGCGGCAAATGCCACGGGACAAAATACAGGGACTGGCGAAACGGTATTCACGGGAAGCGGACCGGCAACTGGAATGGAGAGAAGCAGTATTTTCTCTGTGTGAACTGTCACAATCCGCACCAACCGAAGTTCAAGCCTCTGGAGCCAATGCCTGCACCCGCAAAACCCTGGACGCCGAAGATCCAGGTCAAGCACTGAAGGTTTTAGAGCCATGCCCGACCCGAAGCAAACTCTTGAATCAGTCGCAGAAGTCGATAAACCCGCATCACTCGGTTCACACAGCCGTGACGACGTGAAGCCCGATAGACGCACGTTTCTTAAAGGCGCAGCTACTATCCTGGGATTACTTTCGGTAAGTTCATGTTCGTGGCAGGAATTTGTTCAAAACCATTTTAAGAGGATGACCGAAAAAGAGATTCAAGAAACAGTCGAGCGCCTCAAGGCCGAGTACAAAAACAAATATGGCAAGGATTTCGTTGTGGGAACCGAAGCGCCCATAGATGGAACTTTGTTCGGATACGCGTTGGACATCCAACGGTGTATCGGCTGCAGGCGATGCGTGTACGCGTGCGTCGACGAGAACAATCACACTCGAAATCCTCAAATGCATTACATACGGGTTCTCAGGTTCAAAGACGGCAACATGGACCTCGAGGAATCCACCATCTATTACGACCCCGAAGAAGTGCCGGAGGCCGGTTATTACTACATGCCAGTGCAATGTCAGCACTGCGCAAATGCCCCGTGCACCAAGGTCTGCCCTGTACAAGCCACTTGGACAGAACCCGACGGCATTGTTGTCGTCGATTACAACTGGTGCATCGGATGCCGGTACTGCATGGCAGCGTGTCCTTACATGGGCAGGTGGTTCAATTTTGCCGATCCGGTAATTCCTGCCGAACAAGTCAATACGAAGACCCATTACCTCGGGAACCGACCGAGAATGCGTAATGTCGTGGAAAAATGCACCTTTTGCATTCAACGCGTACGCCTGGGGCAGTATCCCAAATGTGTCGAAGCCTGCCCGGTGGGTGCTCGAAAATTCGGCAATCTTCTCGATCCTGATTCCGAGATCAGCAGGATCATCCAGACCAAAAGAGTGTTCCGTCTGAAAGAGGATCTCAATACACAACCCAAATTCTACTACTTCTTTTCCTAAATGAGGGACCAATGGCGAGATCCGGATTCATCGTATCGGCAATAAAGCGGCTCTTCACAGGCCCGCCGTTGTACTACATTTGGATGCTGGGCCTTACGATTCTTGCGGGGATCGGGATAGCAGCTTACACGGTGCAATTGGAAAAGGGCCTTATCATTACGGGAATGACGAGTTACGTCTCGTGGGGATTCTATATCGGCAATTTTACCTTTCTCGTTGGAGTGGCCGCTGCGGCGGTTCTCCTGATCATTCCCGCCTATCTGTACGATTTCGGCCCCATCCGGGACATCGTCATTGTGGGAGAAGCGCTTGCTGTCAGTGCTCTTGCCATGTGTATGATGTTTGTCACCGCGGACCTGGGCCGACCGGATCGGATCTGGCATCTCCTGCCGGGCCTGGGAATCCTGAATCTTCCGAAGTCGCTGCTTGGGTGGGACATCGTCGTCCTGAACGGGTACATGTTCCTGAATCTTTTTATACCCGGATACATCCTGTGGAAAGCGTACAACAATCGCCCGGTAAATATGCGGTTCATCTGGCCTTTTATCTTGCTGTCGATCCCCTGGGCCGTGAGCATTCATACGGTCACCGCATTCATCTATAACGGCCTTGCAGCCAGACCCTTCTGGAACGCTTCCATTCTCGCCCCCCGTTTTCTTGCGTCAGCTTTTTGTTCCGGTCCGGCACTGGTGATCATTCTCTATCAGATTGTCAGGCATTACACGAGGTTTCATGTGAAAGACGAAGCTCTGTTCAAGATCGCAGAGATGATTTCCATTGCAATGGCCGTCAACCTCTTCCTCTTGCTGGCTGAATTTTACAAGGAACTCTATTCGAATACGCATCATCTTTCGCCGCTTCTCTATCTCTATGCCGGGTTGCACGGGAAAGGCGTTTTGGTCCCGTGGATATGGACGGCCCTGATATTCAACGTCATCGCATTTCTCATTTTCCTCATTCCAACCACACGAAAGAACTTCGTCACCCTGAATGTCGGGTGCGTCCTGATCATAATCGGCATATGGATAGAGAAAGGAATGGGACTGATCATTCCCGGATTCATCCCGGCTCCGCTTGGCGAGGTCTGGGAATACGTTCCGACAACACTGGAACTTCTGGTGGCAATGGGAATTTGGGCAATAGGTCTCCTGATTCTCACGACCATTCTGAAGATCATTATCCCCATTGAAACAGGTGAATTCACGTCTGCCAGGAACGCGGAGACAGCACGATTGGGACATCATCATGTTCCTGCATGAATCCGAGTGGTGTGAAGATGCTGAAATTAACTGAATTACGGATCACTGCATTGGTGAAGTGTGCGACGGCGCTGTTCATTGTCTTCATAGCATTCGCCTCGCTCCCGACTTTTGCAGCAGCGCCCAATGAGGATTTGGACAAGATCGTGAAAGATTTGGAAAGTCCGGATCCCACTGTAGTCCTGAATGCCACAAAGCTGATCAAACGAAACGGCACTAAAGCCAAAGAGGCTGTTCCGTTGCTGGTAAAGGCCCTCAAGCACCCGAACGAGATCGTCCGTCTCAATGTCATGGAGGCACTCGCAGAGATCGGGCCCGATGCGGCCCCCGCTGTTCCTGCGCTTACGGATGCATTGAAAGACAAGGATTACATGACGAGAGAGGCTGCTGCGCTGGCTCTTTTCGGCATCGGTAAACAGAGCGCTCCGGCAGTCCCCAATCTCATCCTTTGTCTTGGTGACGACAACAAGCGTGTTCGGGACAGTGCAATTCTGGCCCTTGTGAAAGTCGAACAACCTGCGGTGGAACATCTCATCAAGGCGATTCAATCCGGCGATTCGAAAACGGGACAAGCTGCAAGTGAGACGCTGGGACGCATGGGATTCTATGCGGTAGATCCCCTGATCGAGGTGCTCAAGAAGGGAGAAAAACCGGCTGCAGAGCGTGCTGCTGCCGCGCTCAAGGAGATCGGGCCGAATGCAGTCGAACAGCTCGTCCAGGTGGTGCTCAAAGGAGACGACAGGTCTTCGAGGGCTGCCGGAAACATCCTTGCCGCCATCGGTTCCCCTGCTGTGCCGGTTCTGGTGGAGGCGCTCAGGAGTAAGAAATAAAGGAGATATCGTGGGCGACCGTTGGAACCCCGAAGCTTCACAACCAGGTCGCAGAATCAAGTTTCTCGGGAAAAAGTGCTCGTGCATTTGGATAAACAACAGGAGTAGAAGATGAAAAGGCCCTCGGATGTACTACTGTCCCTCTTTCCCGGTCCGGTTTCCTCTGCGGGAATTCGCAGGCTGGAAAAAGCCGTTTGTCTTGCAGCCATTATGTTTGCGGTCTGGGTGCTTCCGGTAGGCGGCCAGGAGAAAGATTGCCCCGACTGTCCCAAGCCCGCAACATCGAGTGTGCTGGACCCCAAATGGAGAGAGTTCGTGGCACCTCCTCTTCTGCCGGGCGAACGGCCTGATTGTCACAGGGTTCAGTTCGGAAAACAGAACTGTATGGATTGCCACCAGAAAGAAACCCCTGAGAACTACAAACAGTGGCTTGGGTCCAAACACGGGATCAATAACGTGAAATGCGGCATCTGTCACGGGGACGTGAACAATTATCGCGCCAGACCTGACAAGGCAGTGTGCATCGGATGTCATTCCGCGCAGGTACATAACATGCCCGCTCAGGCGCTGGTCACCAATTGTTCATACTGTCACAAGAGCCACTGGTTCACGGTGCACAAGATACAGACGTATGAAAAATTCTCGCCCGGACGGGAAGACAGGTTCAAAGTGCCGGGATTCTAAAAGGCCGCTATTCGGTTTTGTGGAGGAAACCATGAGCGTGACTCGTAGGGAAATGATCAAAATGACGGCCGCCGGTTTCGCGGCAGCGGCTTTGAATATTCCGTTTGCAGGAACGTCACACGCGTCCGAGGATGTTGTGGATGTGGACAAATGGATCAAAGGCACATGCAGATTTTGCGGTACCGGATGCGGCGTGTACGTGGGGGTGAAGAACGGCAGAGTAGCCGCTATCCGAGGTAACCCTCAAGCGGCAACAAACTTCGGATTTCTTTGCGTGAAGGGATTCAAAGGGTACATGAGCATGTACCATCCCGACCGCCTCAAATATCCGCTGGTTCGCGGAGCGGACGACAAGTTCAAACGAGTCTCCTGGGATGAAGCGCTGAATCTTGTCGCGAAGAAGTTCATGGAACTGCAGCAAAAGCACGGCAAAGATGCTGTTGCGTATTACGGTTCCGGCCAGTGCATGACAGAGGAGAGCTACACCTTCAACAAGCTCTGGAAAGGTGGATTCGGCTCCAATATGGTGGACGGGAATCCTCGATTATGCATGGCTTCCGCTGTGGGCGGATATGTTACTACTTTCGGCACCGACGAACCGGCAGGTTCATACGCGGATATCGAGAAGGCCAGGACATTCTTTCTCGTGGGATCGAATCTCTCTGAGTGTCATCCGATCATCTTCAGACGAGTAACGAGACAGAAACTCTCCAATCCTGACAACATCAAAGTGATTGTGTGCGAACCGAGGCTTACTTCCACTGCACGAATCGCAGACATCTGGCTCCCTGCAGACCCGGGCACCGATCTCGCGGTGTTCCATTGCATGGCTCGGGAAATCGTGAAGAACAACTGGGTGGACAAGTGGTACATCGAGAACTTGTGCAGATTTACCACAGGCACGCAGGTGGTGGATTTCGCCGCTTACACACAATTTCTCGAACAATTTACCCCTGAAGCAGTGGAAAAGCTCACCCGCTGCCCTGCTGCAAACATTGTGGAAGCCGCCCGGCTGTTCGCGACCCAGGGCCCGACCATGAGTCTGTGGACCATGGGGCTCAATCAGCGCACAAGAGGTGTTTGGGCGAATAATCTGGTCCATAACCTACACCTCATTACGGGAAACATCTGCAAGGAAGGAGCGGATTCCTTTTCACTCACCGGTCAACCTAACGCGTGCGGAGGAGTTCGCGAAACCGGTTCGCTCAGCCATCTTCTCCCCGGCACGAGACCGGTGGCTAATCCAGCGGTTCGAGAGCAAGTGGAGAAAGCATGGAAGATTCCCGCAGGAAAAATCGATCCGAAACCCGGCTTCCACACCATGGAAATGTTCGCAAAGCTCGGAGCCGAAAACGACGCTTCCAAGCCTCTCAAAGGTATGTTCATCACCACCACGAATCCGGCTCAGTCGTTACCAAACTGCCACAAGTATCACAAGGGCATGAAGGAGTCTTTTCTCGTCGTCGCGGACATATTTCCCACGAGAACCACTCAGTTGGCTGATGTGATTCTGCCCGCGGCCTTCATCTATGAAAAAGGCGGAGTGTACGGTTGTTCGGAGCGAAGAAGCCAACTCACCTCGAAATGTACCGATCCACCGGGAGAGGCAAAACCCGACCTGTGGATTGCAGCTCAACTGGCCAAACGCATGGGCCTGGAAAAACTGATTCCCTGGAACGGGGACGATCCTGCAGCGAACTACAAGATGGCCTGGGACGATTACCGCGAGTGTGTGAAGATGACGGAGCATTCCCTGTACGGCATCACGTACGACCGGCTCCTGAAGATGGAAGAAGGCCTGCAATGGCCGTGTCCTGATGAGAAGAGCCCCGGAACAGCGAGGCGCTACGTTCGCGGCAAAGATCCCATCATGGACATGCCTGAAATCGTCAAAGTCCCTCCACAAGCGCTCATCTATTTTTATGCGGACCAGAAACACGAAGGAAGAGCGAACGTATTCCTGAGACCGTACAAAGGGCCTGAAGAACCGCCTGACAAGGAGTATCCATTCTTTCTCACCACGGGTCGTGTCATAGAACAGTGGCACAGCGGGACCATGACGATGCGTGTGCCTGAAATAGCCCGGTCGCAGCCCAATGCATACGTGGAAATACATCCGTCGGATGCAAAACAATATGGAATCAACAACGGAGACCTGGTCAAAATGATCAGCAGGCGAGGATTCAACATCTTGCCTGCGAGGGTAGTGAAGAGTTCCTTGCCTGGAATTCTGTTCGTACCCTGGTTCGATCAGGATTGGGACAGAATGATCAATCGGGTCACCATAGATGCGTTCGACGACGGATCGAAACAACCGGAATTCAAGATCTGTGCGGTAAGGATCGAACGGTTCGGAGATCCGAAAGACGTAGCCGACATGACCGTGATCTCCAGCGTGGATACGCCGTTTCCCTCAAGAGCATGACAGGCGGCACAATATGGTGATTACAGGAAGCGCTCTTTTCATCGAGCCCGGCTCATATGAGAGCGTCTTGAAACAACTGGAGGAATTCCCCCAAGTCACGGTTCAGGCGGTTTCGGATTTAAGAACGGAGCTCGTGGTGAATCTGGAAGCTGAAAGCCAGGGCGAACTCGAAGATCTCTGCGACCGCTTGAAATCACAGATCGTTGAAATCCTCGATATTACACACATGTATATCAATTTCGAGGATGAGGTGGAGAAGATAGTATCAGGAAGCTGATTATTCTCCTGTTCACGGCAATTGGGGAACCTTCTTCATCAAGAGAGTTCCCCAATTGCACTTTGTCCAGTTGACTTGAGAAAGTGTCATTGCGAGGAGCGAATCGATGAAGCAATCTTCTGATACCGTTTCGCTAAAAAAACCATAGAACCAATAGGTCCGGCAGAGACGCCGGACCCTACCAAAAGCTGGTGGCGGCCGGCCTCCGTGCCGGCCAAATTAGGTTCATAAAAACGAATTGGTATGACGTGCAACTGCAGCCCAGGGAGATTGCTTCGGTTCACTCGCAATGACAATTTTGCAGACTTGGCCCCCGCAGGGAGAATGCTCATTGTCCGGACTGAAAGAACTGCTCCAAAACATTTTCTCAAAAGGCCAAAATCCGTTTACCGGCACGTTCCTGCACAATCGAATGAGGCCGCCCGGAGCAGTCGACGAAAAGCATTTCATGGCGCTATGCATCCGGTGCAACAGATGCCTGGAAGTGTGCCCGTACGGATCGATCAAGAGGGCCGGTCTCGGAGTCACCATGGGAACTCCGTACGTATTTCCCGAGCAGAAAGCGTGTTACCTGTGTATGGCCTGTTCCAGGCTCTGTCCGACAGGTGCGCTTGATAATGAACTGGTGGCTCCGGAAAAAGTCACTATGGGGCGTGCAGTTATCGATTCCTCCATCTGTTACAGCCATCTTTTTCTGGA
This sequence comes from Desulfomonile tiedjei DSM 6799, assembly GCF_000266945.1. Classification (NCBI taxonomy): domain Bacteria; kingdom Pseudomonadati; phylum Thermodesulfobacteriota; class Desulfomonilia; order Desulfomonilales; family Desulfomonilaceae; genus Desulfomonile; species Desulfomonile tiedjei. The sequence continues at coordinate 4,798,365 of NC_018025.1, read as the reverse complement.
TCACGACGTGCTGCCGGACGAATCCGGGCGGAAAATCGGGGCGCTCTGCAATACCTGCTATAATGTGTGTCCGCTTCAGGACAAAGCTATCGTACTGAGAAAGAATCTCTGTCCGGAAATACTGGATGCATGCGTAGGGTGCGGAATATGTGTGGAGCGCTGTCCTACCCGCCCCCGACGTGCCGTCAACATCGTTCCGACGGGTATGGGAAGGGTTGACGAAGCGGGATTCTACTTTCGTAAAGCCAAAGGTCACTATGAATCCGCTCAAGTACCTGCACAGGGATCCGCAGGCGTTTTGAAAGGAGAACAGCTCCTGGAACAAAAGTCCCGGATCGACGGGACAAAAGAACTCCCGAAATTCGATTTCCCATACGAGACTCCAAAAAAAATCGAAGGCTGGGATTGACACGGATTCAAAGGCAATAACATTGGGGAACCTTTTTGTAAAAAGGTTCCCAATCCCCTCCAAAAACTTTTAATACTGGTCTAGCTTGGTGTTTTTCCTACGGAAAATACCAAGCTAGACGAATATTAGAAGTTCTTGAGAAGGGGCTTGGGGAAACACTTCTTTCAAGAAGGGTTTCCCCGATCTTATCGCTTTGGAAACCCCATGGGTATGATGTACAGATCTCACAGGCGAGTAGTCCAATTTAGTGTGCTGGTGTTTGTGTTTCTGGTTCCGGTGCTGAACCTGTTTGAAATATATGCGGTTACCGGGACACTTTATGCGGTAAATATCGGGGGGCTTAGCGTTACCGATCCTGTGGTGATTCTGCAGGCCGTTTTCGCTTCAGGCAGGTTGACGGTGCTTTTGCTCGGCGCTGCACTGTTTCCGGTATTATTCGCACTCGTTTTCGGGAGAGTCTGGTGTGGCTGGATGTGCCCTTATCATTTGCTTGCGGACGGTGCTGCAGAAGTCAGGAGATTCTTTGGTGAACGAGTATTGCGCCGCCCTCTCGAAAAAGCGCTCCCGGTGAAAAGCTCATTTAAGGCGAACGCTGTTAGATTGAGTTTCTTGCTTTTTGGCACAGCCCTGGCAGGGGCGATTTCCATTCCCGTTTTGAACTACGTGCATGCTCCGGGAATATTCAGCACGGAAGCTATGATTTTCGTCAAAGAGCGCAGCCTATCCCCCGAATTCTTATTCATAGCTGCTTTGCTCGTGATGGAAACTGCCGTTTTGCCCCGCTTCTGGTGCAGGTTGTTTTGCCCGACGGGATCGTTTCTCTCTCTGTTCCGTGCTCCATTCACCATGACTGTCATCAACAAAGTGAAAGCCGTAAGGTCGCCGTGCTGCACGGAAAACCACTGTTCAGCAGTTTGTCCCATGGGATTGGCTCCGTTCAAAGAAGGCGGCAATCTCCTGTGCACCAATTGCGCACAGTGCCTGGACGCATGCCCTCAATCGAGGTTACATTTCGGGGGATTCGGCAGCAAATAAGTGCCGAGACAACAGGAATTAAAGGTATATGCGCTAACTTTGTCCTAATCTCTTCATCCCCGCGGGATGAAAAGAAATAGACCGGTAATTTATTGCCGGGATTCCTATGAACCAGTGAACCAGCCATCCCTCCAGGACTCAAAAATCCTTGTAATTGCCTAGGTAACCGGCGATGAATCACCGGTCTATTTTCAGATGTTCCTCTGGAACAAAAGACAAAAATAAGCTTGAGTTAACGCCCATGGGGATTGGAGGGAATCTTCTTCCGAGTGACCAGAGCAGTGCCGTGTCCAGCGGGAAACTTTTCTCAAAGCAATGAGGTGCTTCGCTTTCTACTTCCTACCTTGATTTTGCAGCCAAAATTAGTGACCGATTGAAGATTTAGGAATACTAGTGGGTGCCGTGCCTCCGTGTCGGCACATCTTCAATATGATCAATGATATCAACAGAATGGACCGGCAGGGACGCTGGGTCCCTACCAATATCCTGTAATTCGCACGAGTGATAAACGACAGAATTTTTGGCACTGACTATAGGCACATGGGACGGCCTTACCGAATAATCTTGAGGAACCGGTTCCATCGCACCTGTTCGAAATCTTTTCCTGAGTAATAAATAATGAAAGCCTCGCCCTTTATATCCTCGATGGGTACGAACCCCCAGAAGCGGCTGTCATGACTGAAATCTCTGTTGTCACCCATAACGAATACCGTACCTTCCGGGACCTTGACGGGGGGCATGTTGTCTCTGGGGTTCATGTCTCCGGGAAGCATTACATTGCTGAAGAAATGCCCGTAGTGTTCCGGTGGCTCTTTTCCGTTGATCAAAACCTTCTTATTTTGAATCTCGATTGTTTCTCCGCCGACTGCCACCACTCGTTTGATGAAATCCTTGGTCCTGTCCTCAGGATAGATGAATACGATTACATCGCCGCGCTTGGGGTCCTTGAACCTGGGCCACCGTTCATCGGTGAAAGGAATGCGGAGTCCATAGATAAATTTGTTCACGAGTATGTGGTCGCCCACGAGAAGAGTTGGTTCCATTGAGCTTGACGGAATCTTGAACGCCTGGACAAGCACTGCTCGAATAATGATGGCCAGGATCACTGCTACAACAAAGGCTTCTGCGTACTCCTGGAATATCGTTCGAGTCGGTTTTTCTTGCGTGACGATCGCTTTTTCGGGTTTTGCCCTCATAATATCTCTCTTTGAAATCATCACCCGGCTGGGGCCCGACAATTTCTGACGGGGTTATAGGTAAATCCGAAATTCGATGGTTGCAGTCCGGCATTCTATGAATGCGGAGTAAAACACCTCCTGGCGGTCTCATCCGGCTGCATACGATGCGAGAAACAATCGCTTTATGTGATCGAAAACGGATCCCCCGATTAACAATATGAAGCATCTATATAAGGCATGAATTCTCTTGTGTAAAGGGCCTTGTTGTCTGCGGGTTCGGACGATTCTGTTTACGGCTGCGGGTGAATCGATCTGGAGAGTCTCTGTAGGCCGTGCAAAATGAAACCGGTGGCGAGGATTGCTCAATCCTCACCCCCGGTTTGCCGGTCAAGGGCCCCTCCCTCCCCCGAGGTTGAGGCCGGGCCCTTCCCTACCATTACCCGCGCGTGGAGTCAAGTGACTTCTCAATATTTCTTGAAGTTTTGCTTTATCAATCTTGAAAAGCAGTCTCGAGACTCTCACCAAGGTAGGCTTGTTTGATTTTAGGATTGTTCAGGAGCTTTTCTCCGGTGCCTTCCAACACGATGCGCCCGGTCTCCAGAAGATAGGCATAATCGGCAATCTTGAGGGCTGCGTTCGCGTTTTGTTCGATAAGGAAAACCGTGACACCCTCACTCCTGATCTCCTCGATTATCCGAAACACTTCTGCAACCACCATAGGAGCCAGGCCCAGTGACGGCTCATCCATAATGAGCAGACGCGGTTTCGACATCATGGCTCTGCCTACTGTCAGCTTCTGCTGCTCTCCACCGGAGAGAGTCCCCCCCAGTTGTGCGGTTCTTTCTTTGAGTATCGGAAATTTGGTCAAAACCATGTCCATGACCTGGTTGACTTCGGCTTTGTCCCTGTTGTTGTACGCGCCCATCATGAGGTTCTCGCGTACAGTCAGGTTGGCAAAGACCTTGCGGCCTTCCGGAACGTGAACAAGTCCTTGCCGTTGGATCAGATGGGCAGGTTTCTTGTTTACCGGCATGCCCTGAAAAAGTATTTCACCGGAACTGGCGGGAACGATGCCCGAAATTGCCCTCACTGTTGTGCTCTTGCCTGCTCCGTTTGCCCCAAGGAGCGTTACGATTCGCTTTTCCTCCACATGAAGGGACACTCCTTTGAGTGCGTGAATTCCATCGTAATGAACGTGCAGGTCTCGAATATCCAACATGAATTATAGGCCTACCCTTCGCCGAGATAAGCGGCGATCACTTTGGGATCGTTCTGGATCTCTTTCGGAGTCCCCCAGGCAATGGGGACGCCGTGATCAATGACGCGAATCTTTGTACAAATATCCATCACGAATCCCATGTCGTGCTCGATCAGCACTATTGTCAGATGCAGGTCATCCCTGATCTTCCTGAGGAGTTGACTGAATTCGATGGTTTCTCTCGGGTTCATTCCTGCGACCGGTTCATCCAGGAGGAGAAGCACGGGTTTCAGTGCAAGTGCTCGGGCGACTTCCAATTTTCTCTGGCTGCCATAGGGAAGCGCCCGAGCCTTTTCGTTCGCGAATTCTGTCAGTCCCATGAGTTCCAGCAGGTTGTCGGCCTGATCGTATACTCGTCGTTCATCACTACGAAATCGACCGAGCCCGGAAACCGCTTCAAGAAAATTGTACCGTATGGATGCATGTGCAGCGACCATCACATTTTCTCGTACAGGCATGTCCTCATACAGCCTGATGTTCTGGAACGTGCGGGCTATTCCGAATCTGGCTACCCGGGCCGGAGCCCATCCTGTTATGTCGGTATTTCGAAGTGTCACTCTCCCGGAAGTCGGTCTCACGAGCCCTGTGATGGCATTGAATGCGGTGGTCTTTCCTGCTCCGTTCGGCCCGATAAGTCCGATAATCTCGCCCTGACCGATCTCGATATTCAACTGGTGCAATGCTGACAGTCCACCGAACACGACGGTCAATCCATCTATGCTGAAAAGCCTATCTGTCATGCCTTGCCCCGGATCGTTCCTGCAAGCCTTTTCAGATTATCTATCAGCCACTGCCAGGAAAACTCGCGGTGTCCCATGATGCCGCTTCTCGCAAACAACATTACGAAAATCAGCAGGATGGAAAAGATCACCATGCGCATGCCGGGCACCCCTTCATAGTAGTGACCGAATATGGTCATGGGCTCTTCCACGAATCTCAGGACCTCACCGCCCCAGGTAATAAGCGCGGCGCCAATCACGGCTCCCGTAGTGCTGCCCAGCCCCCCGATTACGATCATGATCAAGAGATGGAACGTGAGCATAAAAGTGAACAGAGAAGGCGAAATGGTAGTGATAAGATGCGCCAGGAGTCCCCCTGCAATACCCTCGAAAAACGCGCTGAAAACGAATGCCAGCGTCTTGGTCCAGAACGCATTTATCCCCATGGCCTGAGCTGCGGTTTCATCTTCCCGCAATGCCTTCATTGCCCGGCCGTACGAAGAATTCACGAGCCGCACGGTGCAAAGAATCGTGAAGATGCACAGTCCCCAGCTCCACCAGAGATTTGTGTACGGCGTGAGACCTTTCAACCCGAGAGGTCCGTTTGTCACGGGAACAAGATTATTCGCAATTACCTGGAGCACTTCACCAAATCCGAGGGTTACTATCGCGAGATAATCTCCGCGTACCCGGAAAACCGGCACTGCAAGAAGAAACGCGACCAATGCGGTGACAAGTCCCGCGATAAGGAGGGAAACGGGAAACGAGGTGCTTATCTCTGAAAGCGGCCAGATAAGGGGTTCGAGGATGAAGCTCCTCAGCTTTTCTTCGGGCGTAAGTGTAAGGAGAGCGCTGGTGTACGCGCCGACGGCCAGGAACGCGTTCGGCTGGAGCGAAAATTGTCCCGTAATTCCATTTATGAGATTGTAACTGACTGCTACGATGATGAAGATAGCGATATTTATGAGTATGCGAATCGAGTATTCATCGAAATGGTTATCTGCAATGTAGAGAAATACAAAGAACAGGCCAAGAGCGAGAAACGTGAGTATGCGATCGCGCGATATCATGGAGTTCAAGATTGCCTCGGAAGAATGCTGACGCCCGTGGCATAATAACCTATGACTCCTCCAGGGAGAATAGTTTTCTCATTGAATCTTTACGTGCTTGTTCCTCAAAAGGCATTTATTCAGTTGCGCGTGGAAGAGCTTTCTACAGCCCCATAGGGGCTGCCCAACAGTAGCCGTGGGTGCAAAACCCACGGAAGCAGTGTGGCAAGTCCCTTGTCTTCAAGACCCTGAAGGGGTCCACCAACGACATTTGAGCGTTATTGTCTTGTTGGTCGACCCCTTCTAGGGGTCGTTGGACCATGCTTATGGGCGTGCCGCTGTCCACGGGTTGCACCCGTGGCTACTATTGGGCCGCCCTTCCAGAGCGCAGAATGCTTAGTGCCCCCTCATAACTGAATGGTCGCCCTCAAAAACCGGGCATCGGGTGCAAGACCATTGACCGTGAACGTCAACTGGTGCATCTTACACTGTTGGAACTCGTGCCTGTTGTAGTGTTGCGTGCTCCATATCCAGCAATCACAATGCATCGAAAAGGAGTCTCCCTTGAGAGTCTTATCAGGCATTCAGCCCAGCGGGTCCCTGCACCTGGGAAATTATCTGGGCATGATGAAACCCATGCTGTCGTACATGGACAGAGCGGAGCTGTTCGTGTTTATCGTGAACTTCCACGCCCTGACCAGTGTGGCGGAACCGGACAAGCTTGCCCGTGGTACCCTGGAGGCGGCCGCGGATTTTCTCGCTCTTGGGCTCGATCCGAATCGCTGCGTTTTTTGGGTGCAATCCGATGTACCGGAGGTGACCGAACTCGCCTGGATACTCACCTGTATAACCCCCATGGGATTGCTTGAGCGATGTCATTCTTACAAGGATAAGATCGCCAAGGGAATCAGCCCCAATCATGGACTGTTTGCATATCCGGTTCTCATGGCTGCAGACATACTACTCTATCAGTCGAATCTCGTCCCTGTGGGAAAGGATCAAAAGCAGCACATAGAGGTTACCCGGGATATCGCTCTGAAGTTCAACTACACGTACGGCGATACATTCGTAATTCCGGAAGGCGAAATCAGCGACGATATTGCAACGATTCCAGGGGTGGACGGACAGAAAATGTCCAAATCCTATGGCAATACCATCGAGATTTTCCTGGACGAAAAAGAGCTTCGGAAAAAAGTAATGAGTATCACGACGGATTCTACTCCGGTGGATCAGCCGAAGAATCCCGAAACCTGCAATCTGTTTCAGATTTATCGACATTTCGCTCCACGCTCCAGGGTGGAAGAGGTGCACCGTCTCTATATCGAGGGTGGGGCCGCGTACGGGACCTTGAAAAAAGAGCTGGTAGGAATCTTGTGGGACTATTTCAAGGATTCCAGAGAAAAACGAGCGGAACTGCTTGCAGATGAGACCTATATCCGGAAAGTACTGGCTATGGGAGCCGAAAAGGCCAGAAACATCGGTGAGAAAACCCTGGAACTCGTGCGACAACGCGTAGGAACACGCTATTGAACGGGTTGAGAGACAATTGCGACATCCACAGAGTAGTAGATATTTTGAGACGCTCTGTAGAGTCCCTTGCCGTACCAATCGTTACCGAGATATCACGGAAGAGGCGCGATCCATTCGACGTTCTCGTGAGTACAGTCCTTTCTCTCCGTACAAAAGACGATGTTACCAGAGTTGCTTCACGGAGACTCCTAGCTGTGGCGAGCACTCCTGAAGCGCTTGCCGATCTGCCGGAAGAAGAGATCGAGAAGCTCATCTTCCCCGTGGGTTTCTATAGAACCAAGGCCAGGAATCTCAGGCAGCTCGCCCGGGATTTGCTGCAAAAGTATGGCGGTAAAGTTCCTGACGACCTGGACGAATTGCTTACCATCAAAGGGGTGGGCAGGAAAACTGCCAACCTGGTGATCACTTTGGGGTTCGGTCAACAGGGAATCTGCGTGGACACTCATGTGCACCGGGTGAGCAATCGACTCGGGTACGTGAGCACCAAGACACCCGAACAGACAGAAATGGCGCTTAGAGCCAAGCTGCCTGCAGAATACTGGATCGAGTACAATGACCTGCTCGTGACCTGGGGCCAGAATATCTGCCGCCCCATCTCTCCTTTCTGCTCCAAATGTCCGGTTCTGGTGTGCTGCAATCAAATCGGCGTCACCCAACACAGATGATTTTTGAGGAGATTTGCATTCAAAGAGATAAAAACCTGGGAAACCCTTCTTGTAAGAAGTGTTTCCCAGACCCTTCCCAAGAACTTTTAATATTCGCCCAAGCCCATGGTTTTTCTGTCGAAAAACTATGGGCTTGGGCGAGTGCTAAAAGTTTTTTGGAGGGTTCGGGAATCTTTTTACAAAAAAAGGTTCCCAGATATTACCGCTTTGAAAGCACATTGGTATCTGCCCCCTTTTTGAGAGAGGGGGGAGGATTTCTCTTAGAGGAGAATTATTGATAACTTTGCAGTTGCATGGTGCGTTTTATCCATGCCGTGAAAGGGTAGCCCTAAGGTAGCCGTGGGTGCAAACCCACGGTAAGACAAAACCTTGGATCGTACGGACCCTGAAGGGGTTGCCCAATAAGATTTTGGAATCATGGATGTTTTTTGCAGAGACCCCTTCAGGGTCGTCCACGAGGAATTACGGACGTGCTGCTCCACGGGTTGCATCCCGCGTCCCGCGGGACTACGATTGGATCGCCCCTTTGGGGCTCGGAATTTCCTCTCCCCTCGAGCGATGAATAGTCAAGTCCGGAGAAAGCTGAAAGTTCTTGAGATGGGGGTTGGGGAGTCCCGCTGAAGCGGGATTACACGAAGTTCCTCCCCAATTCTTCATTCTTTATCTTCACGCTAAACTATCCGTCATCGTTTTCAGCCACGAATCCAATTCTGTGCCGATTCCCTTGGTTGCAACGTGGGAAACGATAGCGCTTCCGACGACTACGCCGTCCGCGTGTCCCCGCAGGTTTGCTGCATCTTCAGGAGTTGCTATGCCGAACCCGACTGCCACGGGGAGTTCAGACAATACGCGGAGTTTGCTGCATTGCTGTGCAAGATCTGTGGGAAGCCCGCCATTTGCACCGGTCACTCCGGTCCTGGAGACGTAATACAGAAACCCCGAACCGTTATGGTTCATATCTTGAATGCGAGCTTCCGGAGTCGTCGGTGTGGCCAGGTTGATCCAGGCAATTCCTGCGGCATCGGTTTGAGGCTTGAGGAAATGAGATTCTTCCATAGGAAGGTCCACCACGAGGACACCGTCAACGCCGCACTCTGCTGCAGTTGCTGCAAACCGTGCAGGACCGTACTTGTGTATGGGATTGAAATAGCTGAAGAAGATAATCGGGGTGTCCGTTCTAGTTCGGATCTTTCGGATCATTTCAAAAGCCGCATCCATATTCATCCCGTTTTGGATTGCGGTGTGTGCGGCCTGCTGGATCACAGGTCCATCTGCTGTCGGGTCTGAGAAGGGAAATCCGAACTCCACGACATTGCCCGCTTCGGCCAATTTCAGGAATATTTCCAGCGACGCATTCACATCCGGAAAGCCTGCAACGGAAAACGGGATGAATGCGGTCTTATCCTGATTGCGGAGATTTTCGAACGTTTCTGCAATTCTTTTCATTTCAGTCACCTGCCAGCACTTTTTCGATTATGGGCATGTCCTTGTCACCCCTGCCGGATAAATTCACGACACAGATCTCGCCACTTTGCATCAGCGCCATTTCTTTCTTTGCCTGGGCCAAAGCATGGGACGATTCCAGCGCGGGAATGATCCCTTCTGTCTTGCAGAGCTCACTGAATGCTTCCAGGGCTTCGTCATCATTGATAGGAACGTATTTGACTCGTCCCTTGGATGCGAGGAACGAGTGCTCCGGCCCCACGCCCGGATAGTCCAGCCCTGCCGAAATGGAATGAGCTTCCTTGATCTGACCGTTTTCGTCCTGGAGCACGTAAGATCGCGAACCGTGAAACACCCCTGGCTCGCCCGCGCAGATTGTAGCTCCGTGTTTGCCGGATTCTATTCCCAGACCGCCAGCTTCCACTCCGATCAGTTTTACGCTCTCATCCTCCAGGAATGCATGGAACATTCCCGCCGCGTTGCTTCCTCCACCGACGCATGCAACGATTTTGTCGGGCAGCCTGCCTTCAGCCCTGAGTATTTGCCGCCGGGTTTCCTGGCCTATAACGGATTGAAAATGTCTCACCATGAGCGGATATGGATGCGGCCCGGCTACGGACCCGATGACGTAAAACGTATCTCTGATATACGTGGCCCAGTGCCGCATTGCTTCATTCATGGCATCCTTGAGTGTTGCCGTTCCTGAGGCGACCGGAATCACCTCAGCGCCCATGAGCTTCATACGGAAAACATTCGGCGCCTGCCTGCGAATATCCTCCTCCCCCATGAACACCTTACATTCCAGTCCAAGGAGAGCAGCAGCAGCGGCAGTTGCGACACCATGCTGGCCTGCGCCGGTTTCAGCTATCACGTTGCGCTTCCCCATGTGCCGTGCGAGAAGCGCCTGACCGAGCGTATTGTTGATTTTATGAGCCCCGGTATGCAGGAGATCTTCGCGTTTCAAGTAGAGTTTTGCTTTTCCCCACTTCGCGGCCAAACGTGAGGCCTGGAATAAAGGCGTTTCCCTGCCCGCATAGGTCTCCAGTAATCGAATCAGTCTTTGTGAGAAATCAGGCGAATGAACTATGTCGAGAAAGACTTCTTCCAGCTCGAGAAGTGGAGTAATGAGAATCTCGGGGACAAAGCGCCCTCCGAATTGTCCATAATATCCCTTTATGTCGGGAACTGTATCAAGCGCAGGTTGCGCAGTGCACCGCATATGTGAACTCCTTCATTTTTTCGTGATTCTTGATTCCCGGCTCGAATTCCACTCCGGAGGAAACATCGACTGCCCACGGTCGAACGATTTTGACGGCCATTTTGACGTTCTCTGCAGTCAATCCTCCGGCAAGAATCAACCGTTTTCGTATTCCCGAAATGTCTTTGTCGAGAAAGTCTCCAATACATTTCCAGTCCGGAACGGTTCCAGTTCCACCCCATGTTCCGGGCACTGCCGAGTCCAGGAGTATTCCAGCCGTCTCATAGAGTTGGATCGAAGCCAGACTTTCCAGTCCGCTCACGCGCAGAGCCTTGAAGACTGGCCTGTCGAAACCGCTGCAATCCTCGGGGTGCTCTGAACCATGCAATTGGATCGAGTGTATGCCGGACGTACGGCTCATTGCTTCAATTCTGTTTCGTTCTTCATTGACGAATACGCCCACCGTCGTAACAAACGGAGGCATCCGACGGATGATATCGCGGGCATCTTCCGGATGAATGAACCGCGGGCTCCCTGCATAAAAGACGAAGCCCAACGCATCAGCACCGGATCTCACCGCTGCAATCGCATCTTCAATACGGGTAATCCCGCAGATTTTCACACGGACATGCGTATCAAGCATGTAACAGCTCCTGAAGCGCGGCTTCCGGATCAGGGGATTTCACGAGCGTTTCGCCTATAAGAAAACCGTGCACCCCGGCGTCCCGCAAACGTGAGATATCCTGGTGAGTGCGAATGCCACTCTCCGATATGATTGTTCTGTCGCTTGGAATGAGGCCCGCGAGTTTCACGGTAACATTCAGATCGGTCCCGAACGTCCTCAGATCGCGGTTGTTGATACCGATCAACCCGGCGCCGACGTTAAGTGCCATACTGAGTTCGTATTTGTCATGGATTTCCACTAACGGTTCCATGGCCATGCTTCGGCTCAACTCAATGAGTGATTTCAAAGTCCCTTCATCCAGGACGGCGGCAATAAGGAGAATAGAATCTGCTCCGGCAAGCCGAGCTTCAAAAATTTGGAAAGGTTCCAGGATGAAATCCTTTCGGAGGATCGGCAGCGGGACCGCTCTGCGAACTTCCTTAAGGTCTGAAAGACTCCCGCGAAAATGGTCTTCCTCTGTAAGGACCGAAATCGCACAAGCCCCACCTGATGCATAGGTTCGAGCAAGGCTAGCGGGTTCCAAGTCAGCATTCAGCAAACCTTTCGATGGCGATGCTCTTTTGATCTCAGCAATGATATGTATTCCCGGTCCTCTAAAAGCATCGAGAAATGCCTTCGGCGGAGATGCCAGCCTGGCTTGCGCCTCCAATGCTCCTGCATTTGCATGAGCGATTTGAAGCGCGAGTCGTTCGGCTTTGATTTTGACAATTTTCTGCAAAAATCCGGACATCACGCACTCCCGAAGGCAAGGAATTCGTCCAGTTTCCGGCGAGCTGCCCCTGAATCCACTGCTTTCCTAGCCACTTCAAGCCCTTCGGCCATATCCCCTGCTTTATCGGCAACAATGCATGCAGCGGCTGCGTTTATGAGAGCTATATCTCTCCGGGGACCCGGTTTTCCTTCCAATACGTTCAGAAGGTGTACGGCGTTTTCTTTTGCATTTCCGCCTTTCACTGCCTCAAGAGGGCACTTCTCCATCCCCAGTTCAGCAGGATCGAAATAGGTGGTGGTCACAGTCTCCTTGTGAAGACGAGAAATCTTGGTCACCGAGGACAACGAGATTTCGTCCAGCCCGTCCATCCCGTGCGCAACGATTGCCGATTCGATGCCAAGTCCCTGAAGCGCGTAGGCAATGGGTTCCGTGAGGGCCGGATCGTAGACACCCACCAACTGGCAGGACGCGCCCGCGGGATTCGTGAGCGGTCCGAGCACGTTGAACAGAGTACGAATACCCATTTCCCGTCGTGGACCGGCAGCGTGCTTCATGGCCACATGAAACATCGGAGCAAACAGAAAACCGAATCCGGTATCTCGAATACATCGGCTCACTTCTTCCGGAGTATGGTCGAGGTTAGCTCCCAATTCTCCGAGCACATCAGCGCTTCCGCAGGAACTGGAAACCGATCTGTTTCCGTGTTTTGCCACCCGAACTCCTGCTCCGGCAAGAATGAAAGCGACCGTGGTTGAAATGTTGAATGTGCCGGTCCCGTCGCCTCCGGTTCCGCAGGTGTCGATAAGCGGAGCCTCCATGAGATCCAGTTCGACCGGGCGAGCTTTCCGACGCATTACCGTGGCAGCCCCGGTGATTTCATCCACGGTCTCTCCTTTCATCTTCAACGCGGTCAGAAAAGCTCCGATCTGAGCGCCGGTAGCCTGGCCGGCCATGATTTCTTCCATAGCCTCCTCGGATTCCTGCCGAGTAAGATTTTCCTTTGCAGTGGCTTTCTTAATTGCTTCTTTGAGCATGTTCCCTCTCCATTTCAGGTGTTCCGAATATGTGTTTGCCCGAATTCCCGTTGGCCTTCTTCTCGTGAAAATCCCGAGTCATTTCTAAGAAGTTAGAAAGTATCCGTTTGCCGTCCGGAGTAAGAATGGACTCCGGGTGAAACTGCACTCCCTCAATGGGAAACTCTGTGTGCCTGATTCCCATGATCTCGTCCCTGTCGGTACATGCGGTGATTTCAAGGCAGGATGGCAGGCTCTCCTCATCCACAATGAGGCTGTGGTAACGGCACGCGTCAAAAGGGATTTCCATCCCGAAGAACAACCCTGTGCCTTTGGTAAATACGGGGGAGGTTTTCCCGTGCATAAGCCGTGAAGCTCTCACCACTTTGCCGCCGAAAGCAGCGGCTATAGCCTGGTGTCCGAGACAAACCCCGAGTATCGGAATGCGGTCACCAAGACCCTTGATCACATCAAGCGAAATCCCCGCCTCTTCCGGTCCGCCCGGGCCGGGAGAGATCACCACTGCCTCAGGGTCGGATTCCACAATTTGCTTCAGGCTGACCTTATCATTGCGCAGCACCTGGACTTCCTTTCCAAGTTCCTGGAAATACTGAACAAGATTAAAAGTGAAGGAATCGTAATTATCTATAACCAGAATCATTTGAGCCTCCCATTCAGGTTTGAAGCCATTTTCAGTGCTTTTTTCATTGCTTCGGCTTTTTTGAGCGTTTCGAGGTATTCCAGCTCCGGGACCGAATCGGCGACAATTCCAGCCCCGGACTGGAAGTATGCAGTGGAACCTTTCATCGTGACGGTCCGAATCGTGATGCCCATGTCCATGGCCCCGGAATAGGAGAAGTACCCGGCGCACCCTCCGTACGGGCCCCGATGTTCCGGTTCCAGGTATTCGATAATCTCCATGGCCCTAATCTTGGGAGCGCCGGAGAGTGTTCCTGCGGGAAATGTTGCCCGGAGCACGTCAAAGGCGTCGTAACCGTCAGCAACGGCTGCTCGAACGTTCGAGACCATGTGCATCACATGCGAATAGCGTTCGACGATCTTGAACTCATCCACTCGGACCGTCCCCGGACGGGCTATGCGTCCGAGGTCGTTTCTAGCGAGGTCGACCAGCATCACGTGTTCGGCCAATTCCTTCTCATCGTTCAGAAGCTCCCTTTCCAATTCGGCGTCGTGCTCCGGTGATTCACCTCTGGGCCGAGTCCCGGCAATGGGTCGTACCACTGCATTTCCATCACGCAGCCGAACCATGACCTCTGGTGACGAACCCGCCAGGACTTCGTCGCCAAAACGGAGGAAGAACATGTACGGCGAGGGGTTGACGATGCGGAGCCCTCTGTACACGTCCACAGGATCGTAATCGATATGTCCCTGGAATCTTTGAGACAGGACCACCTGAATGATGTCCCCGGCCACTATGTGCTCTTTGGCCACAAGGACCATCTTTTCGAAATCCTCCTTGGAAATAGTGGATTGAAAATCGTTGCCGTTGGTGCAGCCTTCCTGAGCGGGGCGCATGGGAATGGGGCCGTCGAGCTTATCCTTGAGATCCTGGAGCCTCTGGAGTCCATGCTCGTAAGCTGCCGGGAGTGAAGCATGTTCTTCGGGGTTTACCGCAGTCATCAGCATGATCTTGTGTTCGAGATTATCGAAGAGGACCATGTCTCGGGTAAGCATGAAACATGCATCGTAAAATCCGAGATCCGGACGGGAGAGACGGGGAATACGTTCAAAGTGACGCACCATGTCATAGCCCAGGAATCCGATTGCTCCGCCGAAAAACTCGGGCACTCCTGGCACTCGGACCGGCTTGAATTCATCCAGCAGCTTTCTGACGATTCTTGTGGGATCGTCTGAAACCGCCTGTTCCGTTGTACCGTTGTCCCTGGTAATTTCGATCCGACCTTGTTTAGCTCTGACGATCGTTCTCGGCTGTGCGCCAAGACAGGAATATCGTGCCCAGCGTTCGCCACCTTCGACGCTTTCCAGGAGAAAAGAGCTTTTCCCATCATCGATCTTCATGAACGCGGAAACCGGAGTATTCAAATCCCCGGGTATCTCGGTGCACATGGGGATGAGATTGCCGGCGACGCTGAGTCTCTCAAATTCGGTGAAATCGGGTGTGATCATTTCCAGGCCTTTCATAGCGATTCGCATTTGTTCCGGTGCAGAACGCAAAAAAGCCATGGGCTGTCTGCCCATGGCCTTTTCTTGAATTCGGTTCTGTTATTTACAGTGTTTTATACGTCCGTCATCAAAACAGGCAGACCTCCCGTGTTCGTTTTATCCAGCACCACCACCAATTGTTGAGGTTGCATAAGGGTATCATGGAGTTCCACCTGTGATTGTTCAGGGTAAAGAACAACGGAAATTTTGTCAACCGTTTTTTTGCATTTGGATGTAAGGCTCAGTCTCGGGTGGTGGTTTGATACCGATTCGCTTTTCTTTTTGTAATCTGGCAGGCTGGAGGTATCCTTCGCTCCGGACGACGCAAAGCCGTCTAATCACTCCGCTTAGAACACCTCAGCCTGCGCCATCTTATATGCATAATTGCGAAATAGTATGAGAGGTATTTTGTCTGAGTACGCAGGATGCCGGTGAGCAAAGCGAACCGCATCGTCGATGCCAGAACGTCTGAATGCCTGTCATTACGAGCGAAGAAGCAATCGCCTGAAATGAGGTGCTTGAGTCTGGAGATTATCCTGCGAGCTCAGGGATCGCTGTGCTTTTCACAATTCTAAGAAAATCCGATACGCCTTCCCCCCTTCCGTTTTTCCCTGAAAATTGATAGTTTTATAGGCGAAAAGCGAAAGGCGCGTTAGGTGAAGTCCCATCAATCCATGCCTCGAACGGTTCGAAAACACATAGTTCTTACAGGTATTCTCCAGGGAATAGGTTGCAGGCCGACGGTCTATCGTGTTGCTCTGCGGCTGCGCCTGGCGGGATGGGTTGTGAACACCACCCAGGGGGTACAGATTGAAATCGAAGGCCCTGAATCACAGTGCGATCGATTTCTCAAAGAACTCACCCAAGCCATTCCATTGCCCGGTCGCATCGACGCCACGACGGTTCAGGATGTTCCTCCCAAAGGCGAGTCGGATTTCCGCATAGAAGCGAGCATCCAAGGCGAACGCACGGTTACTCCTATTCCGCCCGATACAGCTACCTGTGGTGAATGCGTGTCAGAGCTGTTCGATCCTGAAAACCGCAGATTCTTGTATCCTTTCACTACCTGCACACTCTGCGGTCCGAGATTTACTGTGGTGCGCTCGTTTCCGTACGATCGGGAACGTACGAGCATGGCGGATTTTACCATGTGTCCTCAGTGTGCAGCAGAATACTCCACACCGGAAGACCGCAGATTCCATTCCCAGACCAATTGCTGTCCGGATTGCGGGCCAAAGCTTTGGCTTACCGATTCCGGTGGCGAACCGATTTCCGGAGACCCGATTTCACGGGCAGTAGAACTCCTCATGCGAGGAAAGGTCCTCGGGATCAAAGGAATAGGAGGATTTCATCTGGCCTGCGATGCACTGAATCCGGAGGCGGTGGATCTTCTCAGGCAGAGAAAAGGACGTGCGGAGAAACCCTTTGCTGTTATGATGCCTGACATAGCGACGGTGGAACGATACTGCATAGTAACCGAATCCGAAAGGGACCTGCTGACTTCTCCAGTGGCGCCGATTGTGCTGATGCAGAAGGGCGCGGAACAGACCGCCGAAAATGTTGCTCCATTTGTGGGCACGCTGGGAGTAATGCTTCCGTATTCACCGATTCATCATTTGCTGTTTCGTCCTCCGGATATTCCTCCGGACCGCAGACCTGAAGTCCTGGTGATGACCTCCGGTAATCGTTCCGAAGAGCCCATAGCCCGGGACAATGAGGAAGCGCTCGATCGATTGCACGATCTGGTGGATGCATTTTTGTTCCACGACAGGGAAATCGTGCTCAGAACCGATGATTCTATACTTCGCGTTATAGCAGGCAATCCGACTGTGTTCAGAAGATCCAGAGGTCTGGTTCCCGGCGAATTCAGGGTGCCACGGATCGGGTCAGGCTTGAATGAAAAGGATGACTCCTTGGCTCCCGTGATTCTGGCGGCGGGTGGAGATCTCAAAAATGCCGCTGCGGTGATTAAAGGCGACCGGCTCGTACCGGGTCCCCATGTGGGCGATTTGGCTTCTCCTGTGGGACAGGATTATTTTCTCCAGTCAGTTCGAGTTCTTACAGAATACCTTGAGGCTGAGCCCGGAATAGTCGCAGTGGACCCGCATCCCGAGTATTTCAGCAGCACCCTGGCTTCCGAAACGGAACTTGTTGTGGATGAAGTCTTCCATCATCATGCGCATGCTGTCAGCCTGTTGTTTCAGCATGGATTATCCGGCCCTGCTATTTTTGCTGTCTTTGACGGGACAGGTTACGGCACGGATGGAACCATCTGGGGCGGGGAATTTCTCATCGCGGACCGGAGAAATTTTAGCAGAGCAGGGCATCTGAGCCTGTTTCCGCTTCCGGGTGGGGAAGCTGCAATTCGGGAACCCATCCGCATACTAGCAGGTTTACTTGCTCAAGATGGGGAATTGCGGTCTGAATTCGGCCCGCTTCTGGGATCGCATATCAACAAGGCGCCACTCTGGTTGGAAGCAGTACGGAAAAGGTTGAATTCGCCTTACACCTCGTCAGCGGGGCGTCTCTTCGACGCTGCTGCCGCTGTTGCGGGATTTCATAGGCACGTAACCTTCGAAGGACAAGCGGCAATGTGGCTGGAAGCGCTGGCTGATCCTCACGAAACCGGCGAATATCCCATTCGTTTTCTTGGAGACGACCCCCTCATCGCAGACAGCGCAGCCTTGATTATGGAAGCTGCACGGGATATGCTCTCCGGAACGGCACAGAGCCGTATTGCGGCTCGCTTCCATAACAGTATGGCTCGGCTGATCACCCGTGCTCTCCTGGAGTTTTCACAGCGGACCGGGCTGGAAACGGTGGGGCTCACCGGCGGATGTTTTCAGAATAAGCTACTTACGGAGCGCACCGTGGAACTGCTGCGTGAGACGAATCTGCACGCGCTCCTGCATAGTTCCATACCGCCCAACGATGGAGGAATTGCAGCAGGGCAGGCCTTGTCAGCGCTTTCGAGATTGGCTTAGAAACGGGTAATGGCGGTTCTTTGCATCCTGTCGGCGCCTGCGTAAGCGAAAGACAAGCAATTGCACAATCCGTATATAGGAATGTCAGAATTTTTGTCCGATTGCGAAAAGCGCTTCTCGAAAACTGGTGGGTGCCGTGCCTCCGTGCCGGCACATTTCTCAGAACAAATCGACCAGTTCGGCCCGGCAGCGACTGTGTTTCTTGTCAAGGAAAAACTACCTGGAAAGGCTGTTTTTTCTTGAGCATTGCGTTTAGGATGACGATCATCTTACGCATACAAGCCGTGATGGCAACCTTGAAAGGTTTTCCAGCCTCAATGAGGCGTTGATAGAAAGGCTTGATGACTACATTGGACGTTATGGCCGCGACTGCAGCCATATACAGGGTTGAGCGTACATCCGCCCGTCCACCCGAAATCTCGCGCTTGCCTTTCTTCTTTCCGCTGTCTTTGTTGAGAGGCGCCAGGCCGACGAGGCGACTGATTTCATGACGGCTGACATGTCCCAGTTCGGGCAGTTTTGCCATGAGCACTCTGGCAGTTATGGGGCCCACGCCTTTGAAGGTTCGGAGGAGTTCCTCTGTTTCACGCCACAGAGGCGATTTCCTGATAAGGTCATCGACATCTTTATCGATGTCTTCGATTTCCTTATCTAGGGCTGCTATGACCGTTTGAATGCTGCGCTGCACGCGATTGGAACGGGCTCGATGGAGGCGATTCTTTTCTGATGCACGCAAATCAACAAGCTGCTTTCGACGTGTTACGAGTTCCTTGATTTGCTTTTCGTCCTCCGTTGGCAGCGGCTTCGGTATGGGCCTAACCGTTTGGGCAAAGCGTGCCAGCACATAAGCATCGATGGCGTCTGTCTTGGCGAGTTTTCCGATGCCTTTAGCAAAGTCCCGCACCTGACCAGGGTTGACGACAGCGATCGGCAGGCCGGCGAGACCTAACTGGGCCGCAACGGTTATCTCGTAGCCTCCGGTGGCTTCCATCACGATTACCATGGGGGTCTCTGCGTGGAGGATCTCAATCAGCGAGTCGATGCCTTGAGTGTCATTCTTGACGGTGGTGTGCATGCCTTTTGGCAGCACATGCGCATCCAACTGATCTTTAGAGATATCTATGCCAACAAAAACTTCTTCATGCATGTGTAACATCCCACCCTTGTGGATACGGACTTCTCAACGAGTCCAGGCGACTGTTCGGGCTTTTTACACGAAGGCCTCCGGTGATCCAGCTGCCGGGCAGTCTCAGAGGACCAAGGGACGAACGATCTACCGGTGCCTCTGCCCGACTCCTGCAGAGAGTCTGACAGACGTGCATCCCCCCTCTATCAGGACTCTTATATCTTGGCAACCAAGAGTCCTATTTTTTGAAGTACCTCGTATCATTGATCCAGTATCAGCCCCTCCCCTCAGCTCGGTACCGGTTCCAGAGATTCAGTACTTCATGGACAGAAACATACAAGGGACGCCGGCCCCTACCGTTTCTCATAAAAGGTAGGGTGTTCAAAAGGTCAGAGATTATGCATGCTATAACTGTGGCAATCACACCATTTTGAATGGATACTCGTTGAGGTAACAAGATGTGTTTGGCTGTTCCCATGAAACTGGTAGAACTCACCGGAGAAGGAATCGGCAAGGTCGATTCCGGAGGCGTGAAGATTGACGTGAGCCTTGCCATGCTTCCTCACGCCCAAATTGGCGATTATTTGATCGTACATGCAGGTTTCGGCATTGAAGTGCTGGACGAGCAGGAAGCGGCGATACGCCTGGATCTTTTCCGAGAGCTGGCCGCTGCCACTGCAAATATGGAGGATGCGTGATTCCGAACCAGGAACAACAAGCAGCACAGGCGCTTGTTCGAGAGATCAAGAACCTGGCAGGAAAATACGCGAAACGCATGCGATTCATGGAAGTATGCGGTACACATACCATGGCGATCCATGCCGCCGGCCTCAAGAGTCTCTTTCCCGATAACATCAGCCTGGTTTCAGGGCCGGGTTGCCCGGTGTGCGTCACGGAGAAGCACTTCATAGATCACGCGATACTTCTGGCTAAAAAATACGACGCAACTGTGGTGACTTTCGGCGATCTCGTGCGAGTCCCCGGTTCAACCGGATCGCTCGCTTCGTGGCGCTCCGAAGGCGGCTCCGTTAGAGTTATATATTCACCTCTGGATTCTATCGAAGTTGCATTGTCGCAGTTGCCGAGACCGGCCGTTTTTCTGGGGGTAGGCTTCGAGACGACTATTCCGACGGTTGCCGCAACACTCAAAGCAGCACAGGCAAGAGGTGTTGAAAACCTCTTTGTGCTCCCGGCATTCAAGACAATCCATCAGCCTCTCAAGATACTTGCAGAACAGCAAGACCTGAACGGTTTTCTCCTTCCCGGTCACGTGTCCGCAATCATCGGATCGGACTGTTACCGGTATTTGTCGGAAGACTTCGGCAAGCCGGGAGTAATCGCCGGCTTCGAGCCTTTGGACATTCTCCTGGCGGTCCGTGATCTTGTTCGCATGACGCTGGAGAAGAGCCCGGCAATATTGAACGATTATCAGCGGGTTGTTCGCCACCACGGTAATCCCGTTGCTCGGCAGATTATGAACGAAGTGTTCGAACCTGCGGATGCATCGTGGCGTGGCCTGGGAATGATTCCGAGGAGCGGCCTCGCTTTCCGCGAGTCTTACGCCAGATTTGACGCTGCTGCACGATTTCCTGTGGAAGTGCCAGAAAGCAAAGATGATCCACGGTGTCTCTGTGCCGCAATCCTTACCGGGTCCAGAACTCCCGACCGATGTGGATTGTTCGGCAAAGAATGCACGCCGGAAGAGCCGGTAGGACCGTGCATGGTATCGTCGGAAGGAACATGCGCCGCGTATTACAAGTACGGAGCGGTCTGAACATGCCAAAAAAGAGCAACGGAAGAGTTCTCCTCGGCCATGGCGGGGGAGGAAAAATGACGGGTCGGCTCATTCGCGATGTGATACTGCCGAGATTGGACCGAGGCGCACTCGGACCGTTGCCGGATTCAGTCGTTCTCAACGGGCTTGGCAGTAGCATTGCGTACACTACCGATTCCTTCGTGGTTTCCCCGCTCTTTTTCCCCGGAGGCAATATCGGTTCCCTCTCCGTTCACGGAACCTGCAACGATCTCGCATGCTCCGGGGCGCGGCCATTGTTCCTGTCGCTTGGCCTTATCCTGGAAGAAGGATTTCCTCTGGAGCAGCTTGACTCGATTGTCACCTCAATAGCTGCTGCCGCAGACGATGCAGGTGTCCAAATAGTTACCGGTGATACGAAGGTTGTTCCGAAAGGCAGTGCTGACGGCATCTTCATCAATACCTCAGGAATCGGAAAGTTGGAAACCGATATTCGACTTTCCCCATCCTGTATTGTCGAAGGTGATGAGATCATCGTGAGCGGTCCGGTGGGAAATCACGGCATGGCAGTTATGCTCAGCCGCGCAGAATTCTCCTTCGATTTTGACTTGAAATCCGACTCTGCTTCCATATGGCCCCTTGCCGAGCGTCTTCTCGAGCTTGGTGACGGACTCAAGTTTCTTCGCGATCCCACCCGGGGAGGAATTGCGGCAACCCTGAACGAAATAGCCGCGTCAACGGGCAAAGGCGTGCGAGTGACTGAAACCGCTATACCTGTGGACGAATCCGTTGCTGCTGCAGCGGAAATACTGGGAATCGACCCGTTTCAGGCTGCCAACGAAGGAAAAATCGTTGCCGTTGTGGGAAAAGGTCTTGGCTCTAAGGCTCTGGAACTCCTGGGAGATTCTCCCCTGGCGAGAGATGCGGCAGTAATCGGTGAAATCACCACAACAAACCCGTCGAAAGTGGTCATGATCACCCGAATCGGCGGTTCCAGAATCATGGCCGAACCCTCAGGCGAACTGCTCCCCCGCATCTGCTGAAATCGTGGGATCTTCTTATACCGAAGTGCTTTCAAAGCGGTAATATTGGGGAACCTTTTTGTAAAAAGGTTCCCCAAACCCCTCCAAAAACTTTTAACACTGGCTTAACCTATCGTTTTTCCCTTGGAAAAACGATAGGTTAAGTAAATGCTAGAAGTTCTTAGGAAGGGGCTCGGGGAAACACTTCTTACAAGAAGGGTTTCCCCGGTCTTACTTCTTTGATTGCACATTGTATAAGAAGATCCCACGATGAGTGACGGTGGTTTTTTCTGATTCTCTTGGGCTAAATTCCGTTCTATACTGTCTGATCTAGTTGCATATAGTGTGCGGGAGTAACTGAAATGAATTCGCCTGAAAAGCCTGCTGAGAGCGGCAAACACGCTCCTTTTTCCATATCCGGCTACTTGACGAATCGTCAACCCAATGGAGACAACCTGTACGCAAATGCGCTCGTTCAATTCGACAAAGCAGTAGCGCATTTGAACCTCAAACAGGGAGTCATCGAAGCCATGCGTTTTCCCAAACGCGAGCTGTCCGTCTCTTTTCCGGTGGAAATGGATAATCGTGATATCAAGATTTTCCGCGGTTACCGCGTGCATCACTCGATTGCAAAAGGCCCTACCAAAGGCGGCATACGCTACTCTGCCGACGTGACGCTGGATGAGGTTCGAGCGCTTGCCATGTGGATGACCTGGAAATGCGCTCTCATGAACCTGCCTTACGGTGGGGCAAAAGGGGGAGTCGTAGTCGATCCCAAATCACTTTCCTCTCGGGAACTTGAGCGGCTGACTCGAAGGTATGCGACGGAAATCAGCATTCTCATGGGACCTGAAAGCGACATCCCTGCTCCGGATATGGGCACCAGTCCTCAGGTTATGGCCTGGATCATGGACACCTACTCTATGCATCGGGGTTTTTCAGTGCCTGCAGTTGTCACCGGAAAACCTGTGGAAATAGGGGGCTCTCTGGGGCGCACCGAGGCAACCGGACGCGGCGTTGCCGTCACGATCCTTGAAAGCCTCAAACTCAAGAATTTGAATCCGGGGTCTATAACCGTAGCTGTCCAGGGCTTCGGGAATGTAGGGTCAATTGCCACAAAGCTCGTTCATGACATGGGCATGAAGGTAATTGCGGCTTCGAGTTCCAAGGGAGGAGTCATCAACAGATCCGGCCTGAGTCCATCGCATCTCATCAAGTACTACGACGAATCCAAAGGACTTACCGGTTTTCCTGAGGGCGATTTCATCAGCAATGAGGAGCTGCTTACGTTGGATTGCGACGTGCTCGTGGCAGCGGCAACAGAAAACCAGATTACTGCGCGCAACGTGAACAAAGTCAAGGCAAGAATCATTGCAGAAGGAGCTAACGGTCCTACTACTCCGGAGGCGGATGAAGTGTTGAATGCAAACGGAGCTTTCATCATCCCCGATGTACTGTGCAATGCCGGCGGAGTCACCGTCAGCTATTTGGAATGGGTCCAGGACCTGCAATCATTCTTCTGGCCCGTTGAGGAGATCAACCGCAAGTTGACCACACTCATGCTTAAAGCATTCCAGAGCGTAATGGAGTGTGCCGAATCGTATGGGGTATCGACAAGGGAAGCTGCCCAGATACTCGCGATTCAGCGCGTTGCCGATGCAATTGTCATCAGGGGCATTTATCCTTAAAGAGCTGAGGAGAAGCGAAGAATAGGACTTATATCAATTTGCACTCAAAATCCTTCCATTCCCCCATAGGGCCAACTTATGGCATCTTTGGTCGTTTGTTCCGGAGGAACAACTGACAATAGGCCGACGATTCATCGCCGGATAAGGAAAAAACCTAATGATTTTGGAGTCCCGGAGGGACGGCTGATACACAAAATCCCGGCAATGAATTACCGGGCTATTTTCTTTAGTTCCTGCGGACAAAGAATTACAGAAAAGTTAGCGCCTATCCCTCCGTTCCCCGGGGTTAGAGGGATTCTCGTTTAACTTTAAAAGCAAATTGTTGTTAGTCTCTCCAGCAATATTACAGTATCGCGAGGAATGAGTCAGCCAAGCAGTCGGGAAAGAAACTCCTCGGGCCATGACGACTGAATGACATCTGTAACGGAATCCGGATTTGCCAGATCATTTTCATCCAAGAAAGGGGTGACCGCCACGGGTATGTGTTTCACCAGCCGTGCAATGTCTCCTGCAGTGTGTTCTTCTTCCGGACCGAATTCCCTGGACGAGCACGACAGCACAATGCCCGCTATACCGAGCGATCTCGCTTCAAGAGCGGACACGCTCAAGAGCGTATGGTTAATCGTACCGATCCGCATACGGGCGACCAGGATCACAGGAAATCCAAGACGCTCAATCAGGTCGATCATCATGAGATTTTCCTGAATCGGAACCATCAGACCGCCGGCACCCTCTACGATTACCAATTCCGATGATTCCGCAATCGCTGAAATATGCCCCACAATGTCCGACAGCATCAGTTTTCGCCCTTCCATTGCAGCGGCTCGTGCAGGAGATGCAGGCAAAGAAAACCTGAACGGAGTAACGTCGTCCAGCGAAATCTCATTGTCGGATGCAGCGGTCAACAATGCGCCATCCTCGGGATGTAAAACACCATCTCGCCAATTGCATCCGGTTTCAACGGGCTTAATGCCGACGGCGTTCACGCCTCTGCGTCTCGCGAGTCTCACCAGGATCGTGCTGATGACTGTCTTGCCTACACCGGTATCTGTTCCGGTAACAAACAATCCTTTAAAAGGTCGCATGTGAATCCACCTACCGGCAATGAAGAAACGTCTCAAAATTCATGAGTGGACAGGACATCATGCCACGATCCGCCATCTTTGTAGGGGCAGGCCTAGTGCCTGCCCTTATTTTGGGCGGACACTAGGCCCGCCCCTACGATCAGGCCGGGCAGATGATGATAAAATCGTGATACGATCAGGCATCAATTTTGACTTTTGAGACAGCGTCTGAATTACCGGGTTATTTTCTTTAGTCCCTACGGGACAATGAATTACCGCAAAGTTAGCACCAATGGACTATCTAGATCAAAAAACGTTCTCTCGCATTCTTTATTGGTAACTAATTAGATTCCGTGTATTCTTCCGGTGGTGTCGGCATAATATTTTCGCCGATCAGATTATGTAATTCATGGAAATTTCGGGCCTTGACCACTTCTTCACGGTTTCGATCCGCGGCATCGTGTACATCGAATTTTTCGGTGCTTGCAGGAACCGCGAAGAACTCCTCATCCAGGCCAAAGATATTGTATCGACGGCTTATACCACGTAATTTGGTACCGTCGGTAACACCGGGAAACAGAATAGTCCTGGGTATAAAATTCTGCGCCTCGCTCATATCCATGAGAATGTCACAATACATATCGCCGGATTCGATCCATTCCGGAGAGTTTCTGACTTCTCGGGCAACCGCCGCCGCTTGTTCCATTTCGTTCAGGGCTGCAAGGAGACGAATTTTCGCTGTTGTCACTTTGAGTTTCTGCAATCCCCGGAAACGTGCGATGCAGTCATCTATGAGACGTAGCGACCGGCCTTTCTCGTAAACTTCCGAGGCAGGCAGCTCCAGCAGTTCATCGGGAATCTTATGCTTCAGGAGAAAGCAAAGGGTTCCTCCATACGGTGACTCTATGATGCTGAAGTAATCTTTCAGGTATTCCATGGTGAGATGAATCCAGTAGCAGTAGAAATGGAAATAATCCTGCTGTGCGACAATGGATCTTCCCGGAATGAGAACTCCGAAAAGCTGTTTAACCAGGTGGTCGTTGATTTCCCTGCTCTTGGCGAGATCGATGAACGCGATCTCCAGCGGCTCACCGGTCCAGTCCATAGTCAAGATATCGCCTGCATGAAAATCGATATAATCTTTAAACTGCATGGTGTTCTTCAGGAATAGAGGAAGAAAACTCTCCCCATCCTGGAGGCCGGTACCGGTAAAGAGAGGAGCCATGTAATACTCGGCATACATGAACAAATCATAGGAATGTATACGCTTGTGCTTGTTCCCAACTCTTGAATTCAGTGCCAGGCCTGAAGAAAGTGCACACGTAGATTCTCCGAGCAATGGGCCTCCATCAAAAATTTCACCTACTCCTTCGTAGTATTCCCGAGCGATCCAGTGGAGATAGAGAGACTCTTCGGGTGACATGAGAGAAGGAATAGAATAAGTCTCATGAATGTTAACATCCAACGCCAACCAGGGCCTATGGGGAACGAGCGCCTGCGTCAGAATGTACTTCTCCAAATTCAGTTGCTTTATTTGAGCATCGAGAGGCTCTCGAACAGACGCCAGTGTCTGCTGTAAATTGTCTCTTGCGAGGATCAAATTATCTCGAATTCCGATGAGGCTCTCACATTCCTGAATGAGTTCCGAGTTCCTGTGGATCAACGATTGTTTTTCCGTGTCAAGGGATTCGATATGTGCGAAAGCTGCATCTCTTTCAGTTAGATAGCGATCACGTTGAGAGATGACTTTGCCAAGGTACGGCACACTCATTGCCAGAGGTTTGAGAGCTTTCTTGAAACCGGAACTCATGCTTCGCCTTTCGATTCGGATATTCGCTTTTGGATTATGTCGTTAGTTCAGTTCCGATTTGATGGCATTGCGGGTTCAGCCATCGTAGGGGCAGGTCTCGTGCCTGCCCATCTGGAATGGCCGGCACTGAGGCCGGTCACTACCGGGCACCCACAAGGGATGCCCCTACCCGGTTCGCATTGGCCTTCACCCGCTGGGCCAGGAACGGCCTTTGCCGGAAATCTTGACTGACTCTCAGTTGAATTAAGGACATGATCCATTCGCGTTGAGAACTATTTCAGTTTGTTGACAACGTGCGGATAATGCAAAGTTTGTTCTTGAGAGCCCGAAAGTATGTGATCGACACATTCTTTACCTTGCATGAAACTATGATCCATGTTTCCCACTTCGTACTTCCACGCGCCCATTCTTCCTCTGCTGAATACACCATGATCCGCCAAAAATTCAAGGACAGGTGCAGTTATTTCATCACGATGGACTGTCGGTATGGGGTACGTGTCGGCATGTCGCGAATAATACACGTGTCTAATGCTGGAGGTGCTATTGATGAGCCCTGTCCGGAGCGCGCCCTGAATCACCCGGTCAACCACTCTATTCTTTTCGACAGCTTTGTGTTTCGTCTCACTTACTTCAGCCATCAGGGACCATGTCTTGCGAATGTCTGGAACATTATTGTGCGAATAGTGGCTGAAATGCGTCACTCTGTAAAAGGGGCTGTTTTCTTCCGGAAAATACATCCAACATTTTTTCCCGAGGTGCTCCGGCGGGGTACCATCAACTCCCAATCCCACAAGATGAGTAGACGAAACCCCTAAATCCCGAACTCGGGGGAATTTTGATTCTATCCCTGCAATCCTGCATAACTGCGGCAATCCAATGGACGTTATCATAGTGTCATAGTCGATGACCGAACCTGATTTGAAGAAAGCTTTTCGCCTGTCAAGATCGATGCGAATCAGCTCCCGGGAAAGACCAAGCTTGTCGGACGGCAACGAGGCTGCAACCGATCTCCAGATTGCACCCGTGCCACCGTGCAAAGGAAAGCGAAATTTATTGTTCGGTCCCCACGCAACATCGTCCCGTTTATACACGTAATTTTCGATTATCCGGGACAGATTTACCGGTGCCACTCGCTCGCCGACCCATTTCCAGGACATGGTATCAAGCGGAAAACCCCATACTTTCCAGTTATAGGGGCGCAAGAAGATTTCTGCGAGGCCTTCGCCAAAAGTAGCGATTATCCATTCGGAAAAATTGCGAGGGCTGGAATTGTTCCCGGATTTCAGCACCTCTATAATGCCGTTGACGCATTTGAGAAAATCGGCTTCGTCCAGATGATGAATATTCATCTGGAACGGGTAGGGAACCCATCGATCTGCAATCCGAATCCAGGATTCGCGTTCGTGATGAACCCAACCGGTTTCTGCGGGAATCACCGTATCCAAAACGCGGTCGAAGTACTCATAATGGCTGAAGAGAACATGGCCGCCCACATCCCAAACATAGCCTTCGGAATCGACAAAGGACGCGGAAAGCCCTCCCCAGTAATCCTCTTTTTCGAAAAGTAGCCAGTCGGATATTTCTAATTCCTGCAGTCTCCACGCAGCGCCTAAGCCGCACGGCCCTCCTCCGATTATCAGCAGCATTCGCCTGTTCCATTTCCAGCGGATGTTACAGGTCTCGAAAGAACCTGAAAGTCGTCAACATCAGAACCGCTCATGGGATTTCTGTTACGGGATACGTTATGCATTTTCGGTAGTTAAAAAAGAATCCGTTTATGCCTGCCCAAAAGAGCGGAATCTGCAGCCGTAAGGGAACATCATGGGCCCACATGAGCCGCACAATGTTTCCAATAGTGGCCAAGGCTCTCAATTTACCACCCTCCGCCCTGGACAGCGCCACATGATTTCGCACTCCATATTTCCATTTCCAGAGATCTTTTTGCACAATGTGCTTGTATTCCACTCCCTGGTTTGCGGGAGTAACGTGCTCCACTTTGCTGGATTCTATGTAGTAAGACGTTAGTCCCGCTCCATATATCCTTCGGGTGTATTCCACATCGTCAAACCAGATGAAGAACTCCTTCACAGGATAACCGACCCGCTCGACCGCAATTCTACTTATGAGTATGGAGACGAATGAAGCATTCCAGAGACGAATGCAGCCGGGACATTCCGGATGTCCGTACCACCAGTCGGCGCTCGGGTGAGGGGTATTCATTACGTGACGGCAACCATCACGCCAGTTGACCTGGGATGCAAGGAAACCTATTCGACCCATATCATGGTTTGCGATGCGGATGGCTGGTTCCAGGAGCTGCTCCAACGCATCGTCCTGAGGAAACACGTCGTCGTCCATGGTCCAGATCCAGTCCGCACCGGTTTCGTACGCTCGCTTGATGCCGTGATGAAATCCTCCAGCACCTCCGATATTCGTGTCCAGAAAGACGGGCATGATATCGGATCGCCCGGAGGCAAGGTGCTGCAACCAGTCGCGGGTGCCGTCAGTGCTGCAATTGTCCACAATGACAATGGTTTCAGGCTTTCTTGTCTGAGCGGTAACAGCAGCGACGGTGTTTTTCAGTAATCCGAGTCTATTATATGTGACGATGACACAGGCAACGTGAGTACTGGTGAGATCCATAGCCCTTAACCAAGATTATCGGTGATTTCTTTTTTCGCGACTAATCATCTAGACGCATTAGATTAGAGATGGATGAGAGTGGAACCGTACGCAACAAAAATCCGCAGGTAATCCTGATATAGCATCCTCAAAAGAGCTTCGAATGCCATCATCCCCCACTCCGTGTCAGGCTATCCTAGCACGTGGGACAGCACGAACACAAGCTCGCTGCATGAAGTACAGGCGCGCGTTCTCGCTCAATCCTTCTCATACTGTGCCCATCCGCCCGTCCCGTCTTATAGCGATTGCCAAAGGTCCTGACGTTTATCCCATGCTCTAATACAAGGCACGAGTGGAGACCGGCGTCCCTGCCGGTCCATTCTATCGATATCATTGATCATATTGAAGATGTGCCGGCACGGAGGCACGGCACCCACCAATATTCCTCATCTTCAATCGGTCACTAATTTTGGCAACTGCACTATAGTTTTGAGAAGATGATTTTTGCGGGACATCCGAGTAAACAATGACCGCCCAAACCGGCAAGAAAAAAATCGCCGTTATTTCTTGCTTGCCTGAACGAGCAGGTTTGCAGCTTCCAGAAGTGTATTTACATGTTCGTCTATCGTCGGCCAGTCAGGAATCGCTGCTTTCATGCGCGAGACTTCGGACGGGTTTTCATTGAGAGTTCTGACCTTTTCTGCAAGATCGCGTGCGTCGCCCGGACGAAAGACAATTCCCCATGCCCCGTCCCTCACCATTTCAGCCATTCCACCGAGATCACTGCATATTACCGGCACTTTGTGAATAAAAGCTTCGATGATGACATTGGGCTGATTTTCGTACCATACTGACGGTACTATCAGAACATCGATTTTCCGGAAGAATTCACTTCTGTCAGAGCAGAACTTTTCGAGGATTGCATTGGAGCGAGGATTTTCCTGCCGGAATCTTCTTATCTCGCTGTCATCGGAGAAACCACGGATGATGAGCCTCACTGAATCAAGCTGCTCAAAAGCCCGGACGAGGATCGATACACCTTTCTTGGGAGAAATTTTTCCCAGGTATCCGAGCGTGAGTCCTTCTGTGCTCTTCGGTTGCTCCTGTTCGATCGGACGACTGCCCGCAGGATAGGGGATCAACCGGCATCGTTCCATGTTGAAACCGAGTTCCTTTAGCTTGTCCCGCAGGAATGCCGAAGGAGAAACGAAAAGATCCACATCCTGCAATAGATGTTCTGATAAGAACCTTCGAGGAATCAGGAGCGGAACAGCGAGGAATGGAGCGATTCCGTGTACAAAACCGGGCAGCGTCGGGAATCTGCTTGAGAAAAGACATCTACCGCAGTCAATTGGAGACCCTCCGGAACACAAATCGTTTTCATGATTCAACAGGGAATACGAAGGACACACGGGATAAAAGTCGTGCAAATAGTAGATTGACGGAATTCCCGCCTTCCTGGTTCGTCCCGGCAATCCCATGGAAAGCCTGACCAAATGATGAAAAATGACGATGTCCGGTCTGAATTCTTCGAGTACCCGAGAAAATGCGGCTTCGACGTGTGGTTTCCACACGGACAAAAGAACCTGGGCACGAGCCGGTCCGAATCCAACCCGGTAAATCTTCAGGTCTTGAAGTCCTTCTTCAGTAAGCTTTTGGATACTAACCGTTTTGTTGGACGCGCAAAATAGCCCTACCTCGTCCCCGCGTGCCAATAATTCCCGCATTTGTCGGACACACACTGTTTCGCTGCCGAAGAGTGGCTCCGGAAAAAAGTTGTGCAACGTGAAAAGAAATTTCAAAAATCGTGCTCGGCTTCAGAAGAATTTTTCAGTAAGGAACACGATAAAGGTTTTTCTCCGAAGACACAACTTTTCTACGGTAACTGATAAGGAGTATGCTCGCCCGATCTGTAGATAAAAACGTATTCCTCGTTATTGATGTTTACGGAAATCGAGCCTCCTCGAAATTGTGCATACACCAGCCAACTCGGTTTCTCTTGTGCACCGTATACGATATTGGGAGAGTGACGACCTGTCTTTTTCTCAAACCAGGCCAGCAGAATCGGATTCGAGCTGAACTCTAAAGCTTTCTCGTCAGCAATCACTTTGGCATTTTTTAAATTCAGGGAGACTCCGTTCACGTGAACGTCAATCGGCCTGTGGAGCATTTCTCGCGTAATTCTTCTCGGATCGGCCACTTCAATCCTCCGGTAATAATTCTGTATTGTTTGGCGCCGTATATTGAGACGCGCTTCAATTGCGGGAGTGTCCCGAATAACCAAAATTGTAGCAATGCCTGTGCCAAAGCTTGTAAAACCTCGTTCCCAGTGATGGCCTTTTTAATGCTGAACAATGTTAGACAATTAAATCAGCAAAACGGTAATGGGAATACGCATCCGAGTGTTTTAGATATTCACGAGGGGTAGAAAAGACCCCCAAGATCATGCAAATTGAAACAGAATGGGTGAAATTTTGCCATGAGAACGCTAAAAGCCCTGTATTCGTCTGGAGACTATCTCCAAATACTCGAAGAATCGTTCAATTTATGTGGCGAATGGCTTCAGAGGATGTGTCGCATTCAAGAGCACTGTTCGATTTATTTCCGATGGATATGAATGTTCCGATAAGCTTTGAATTATTCAGGGGTGGCAACTCGGCGAAAAACTTTGTACGCTTCGGCAGAAACTGAAGTAAATCGAATCAGAACTTCGTTTCCCGTAACTGATACAGCTTTGGCGTAGATTTCTTCCGGCAACTGGGAACTGCCTTCCATGAGTTCCAGTTTAAGATTGTCCCATTGAGCAATGGGCTGCTCAGGCACAATTATTGCCGACGTGCTTGAGACTTTGGTTACATCGGCCATAATAATCGCTTTCGATACGGTCTTCCCGAGGATCGGGTAAATCTTTGTTCGGAGCGGATTCAGGAGAGGGATAAGCGTTTCTTCCCTTTTAGGCAACTGAACATTGTATCCGCCGCGAATCCCTTTCACGTCATAGAGTTCTACCTGCTCTGCAATGCCTTTCATGCGAACAGGGATAATTTCTCCAATTTCCAATATGTCTGCCAACTTATCATATGTGGAGCTGCTGATAAGGACTTGACCTCCGACCGTGAACGACTCGACACGGCCCGTGAAATTGACCTCCGATCCTACAGCCCCGTACTTTGTTCGTTTTTCTGAGCCGATATTGCCCACTACGACTCTTCCGGTGTTTACAGCAGCCCCCATTTCCAGGTGCGGAAGCCCTTCGGCTTCATTCTGTCTGCTGATTTCCTCCATGGCTGATTGCATCTTCAAGGCGCATGCAACCGCTCTGGCAGGATGATCGTCCAGCGGTTCCGGGGCACCGAAAAAGGCCAAAATGCCGTCCCCCATGATTTCATCGATAATTCCGCGATAATCCATTAATATTTCGACCATTCTGCCGAGATATCTGTTCAGAAAAGAAATTACCTGCTCGGGAGGCATATGGGCAGTCAAGGCAGTAAAACCGCGCAAATCCGACATCAATATGGATATTTCCCGTTCTTCACCTCCGAGTCTCAGACCGTCTTTGGATTCAAGCAGTCGCGTGGCCACTTCTTTTGTCAGATATCGCCCGAAGGTGTCTCGTATGAAGTCACGTTCTTTGAGGCCGTGGGTCATTCTTGTAAAACCCTCTGCGAGTTTTCCGACTTCATCAGTCCTCCGGATGTTAGAGAGGTCTATATCCAGATTGCCCGCTGCAACCTTCTCCGTGGCCTGCGCCATGGTCCGCAGGGGCTTGGCAATCGACTGGCCCACAAAGAGACTCACGATCATGAGGAGAGTTATTCCGATAACTGAAAGAATCAAGATTTTCTGATGGAGTGCCGACAAGTCCGCAAAGAGTTCGTCTCGAGGAAAAACCGCACCAAGAGACCATCCTGTTGCAGGGATTTTTGCATAGGCAACAAAACAATCTTTTCCGGTGAGGCAGTCCTTCGCGTCCTCAAATCCGGATTCGGACCGCATCATCGCCTGTCCTATGAAGCGGAGTAAAGGGCTGTTCCTTTCCTCTGCGATACTGAAGATAGATTCGTTCATGATGAATTCTTGATTAGGATGGGAGACGAATCTGCCGGTTCCGGAAATGAGCAAGCAATATCCCGACCTTGCCACATTTATCGATGCTATGAGATCCGTAAGCCACTCAAGGGAAACATCGGCGGTTATTACACCCTTTATTCGTTCATGGGATCCCGACGGTAATCGATCGAACAAAGGATGGGAGTAAGTTGCCATGAGCACATCGGCTCCACCTTCATCAAAGTAAGGTTCACTCCAGACGGGCTTCCGCAATTCTTTCGGGACATGGTACCAATCGTGGCGAAGGTAATCATATCCGCTCGCTGCCAAATCCATCAGTTTCAAGCCGTTTGGATCGCGGCAGCAATACGGGGCGTAATACAGCATCTTCGGGTCAAATGCGCGAGATTCGAATGCCACCGCGGAACCGTAAATCTCAGGACTGTCTTCCACGATTCTCTTGAGGAGGGTTTCCAGCGTAATCCGATCGCAGGATGTGGATTCCAAAAAACCCGCAAGATAGGTCGGGCCTTTTTCAACCGCTCTGAATTCCTGTTCTATACGTCGAACTACGGCAAGGGTGAGATTCTTTGCGCTCCGTTCTGCGTCGACAAGTATGAGATTTCGCGAGTAATTGTAGCTATAAGCCAATACCATAGCGAAAACGATCGATGTACCGGCCATGACCAGAAGCGAGATTTTGAGGCTGATGCTATTTCTCACCCTCAGTATCATCTCTGTCCTCGGTAGAATTCGTCATATGAGGGAATAGTCCCGATAAAACTCAGTTCCTGCAAAACGTTTCCAACCCGGAGGTAATCGTCAGGGGCCAACTTACCCAGACGTTTTTCATATCCTGCCGGCATGATGAGATTTTTCATCCTCTGAAGCATCCATCTCTGGTGGGCCCTGTTCGTCCCGGTATTCGCCTCCTGTGCGTACTTCATGACGATATCGAGTGCTTCATCGGGATGCCGAAATGCATAGAGCCATCCCTTGAGGCTGGCTGCCACGAACTTAGCACATACTTCGGGGTTTTCCTGAAACGTTTTCTCCAGGCAATAAATGCCGTCTTCGGGGAAATCGAGAGCGGAATTGTCCCGGAATGCAAACACGTTCAGTTCGTCCGGGTCGATGCCGCTATTTATAAGCGTGTGATATTCATTGTAGTACATACCGGTTATGGCATCGACGCCGTTCTTGAAAAACAAATTGATGGTTCCGTACATCGGCACGATATGGACATTGAGTTTGTGCATGCGAAAAAATGCCAGAGGTTGAATGCGAAAATCTCCTTCCCAAATGCCGACTTTTTTGCCTTCAAAATCCATGGGCGCCTGGATGGTTCCACTTCTCTTCGAAATCAACATGAGGGCGGATCTTTGGATAATTTGACCGATGTTAACAATGGGGTCTCCTGCTGCTCGTCGCTGAATAGCCGTAGATAACCAGGTGGTGCAAAAGTCGGCTTTTCCTGCATTCAATGCGTCCATAGGCGGTTCACCGGGCCCACCCCGCATCATGCTCACATCCAATCCTTTTTCCCGGTAAAAGCCTTTATCCCGGGCCGCCATATAGCCGGCGAATTGTGCCTGAGGCAGCCATTGAGGCAAGAACGATATTTTGTTGTCAGGACCTGCTTCGCTCGTCACCGTTGTCAAGAAAAATACAATGAAGCAAAAAACGAAGCGCAAACCCTGTTTACTCATCGGGTGACATCTGCCGCATGAATGTACGAGCGAGATATCTGGTCGTTCGGAAAAGCGGAAAAGCGGATCTTTTGTCGTGTTCGAGCCGAATTCGATTACTGTTGCATACGTCATGAGTGCGGTTCCAGACAACAGGTGTTGACGCCATGTCGACGTAAATGGAAGAATTCCGTAATGTATGATTGAGTTCTCATTAGCGGAAGCCTTTCTTATGTTAACGTGAACTGGAGCGAAAGTCAGCGTTTTTTCGGGCCGCCGCCAACATTGATCCCAAATTGGGCCGCTTTCACCGAACTCGTGCGGTTTTGAACATCTTACTCAACTATCAACCTGGGATGCCGGAGATGGTCGACACAATCCGTGAACAGATCTTCAACTTTTCGTCTCTGGAGATGTCAGAAGAGTGAATACATAACGCTACGATTGTTCGGTGTGGTACTCGACGACAAACGCGCAAACCGCTTGATGAAACGCGAGGTCATGTGTGGACATTCGGCTTACACCATTACATCTGAGACGCTACAAAGATATTATTTTGCTGTTCATAAAATACGGGAGATCGGACCTGGTGAAGAGCGCCGGTTTGGAGGAGGCTCTCAGGCATGAGACAGCTATTACCGAGGTAGTTCCCAGAGCCGAGGAACTGGCGAGCGATCTTGAGCGGATGGGGCCTACATTCATCAAACTCGGTCAGATCCTCTCCACTCGTGCAGATATTCTCCCGGTGGAATATATTCGGGCTCTGGCACGGCTTCAAGACAAAATAGAGCCGTTTCCCTACGATCAGGTCGATGCAATCGTTGCATCGGAATTGGGTATCCGCATACCACTTGCTTTCGACCATTTCGATAAAACACCAATTGCCGCGGCATCGCTGGGGCAGGTCCACAAAGCCTGTCTGAAAGACGGACGCACGGTTGCCGTCAAAGTCCAAAGACCGGGAATTCGCGCCCAAATTGTAGAAGACCTGGAAATACTCATGCAAATCGCTGAGTTCCTGGACAGAACACCTCTCAGCGAGCGCTTTGAATTCCACAAGATGGTGGAAGAATTCCGCAGGACACTGATGCGAGAACTCGATTATCGACAGGAAGCTCGCAATATGAAACTCCTGGCAGGCAACCTCGCGGGATTCAGTCTCGTTGTGGTGCCGTTGCCGATAGACGAATATTCCAGTTCTCGCATGCTTACCATGGAGTACATTTCGGGCAGGAAAATTACCGAACTGACTCCCCTTGCCAGGACAGAAATAGACGGAACCGCTCTGGCTGAGGAATTATTCCGTGCCTACCTCAGCCAGATCATTGTAGACGGTTTCTTCCATGCAGATCCTCATCCAGGCAACCTGTTTCTTACGAATGACCATCGCATAGCATTGCTGGACGTTGGCATGGTAGGACAAATATCTCCGGAATTACAGGACCGATTGTTGCACCTCATCAGAGCCATAGGTGAGGGGCGCCATGAGGACGTTGCCGCGCTCGCAATAAAGATAGGGGAAAGAAGGCCTAAATTCGATCAAGACGGATTCAGAAATCATATTGCGGTGATGATAACCGATCTGAACATGCAACATTTGGATATCGGGACAGCCATTATGGAATTTGTTCGATTTTCTGGAGATTCGGGGCTCCGTTTGCCTCCGGAGTTAACGCTTCTGGGGAAAACCCTCCTGAATCTGGATATCGTAGCCCGCACTCTGGACCCCAACTTCGACCCCAATACATCTATCCGGTCAAACCTGGCACGGATCATCCGTTCCAAAATCCTCAAGAGTGCCTCACCTTCGACCATATTCGGCAATATTCTGGAGATGAAAGAGTTTTTCACGCGCCTTCCCACAGTCCTCGGAACCAGCCTGGAGAAACTGGCCAAGAACGAGCTTGAAATGAAGATCGATGCCATTGATGAGAAATACCTCATGAATGGGCTTCAGAAAATCGCGAACCGAATTACTCTGGGACTCATATTGGCAGCGCTCATTGTTGGAGCAGCAATGCTGTTCAATGTACAGACGGAATTCAGGATTCTGGGGTATCCGGGTATTGCCATGCTGTTCTTTCTTGCTGCTGCAGGTGGGGGAATTGCCCTGATGCTGGACATTCTATTCTATGACGAAAAACCCTCAAAAAAATGAAAGCGGGATTGTTCCGCGGAGCTGCGATGCTCCGCGTAGGTTATTTCTTCGTGGAAGCGGTTTGAGACGCTTCTACTCGATGGGCAAACGAATTCTTGGAATCTACGATTCTACAGCACCTCGATGGAGCAGAACGATAAAAATTCGAGAATGCAATCAACAGTATACCAATTATCAAGAACCTCATAGCATCTCTCTCCTCAAATTAAACTCTTAACTTTTTACGAATAAGATGAGTCGTACCCTATTAGACACACCTCGACGATTTACGTCTCACTCCCGGGTGAATTCGCCATGTCATTTTGGTGCGGCCCAGGCAATCTTGCTGTTTTCATTTATTTTACGGTCCAGGAGATTTTACCTAACGATCCCCAGTCTGCTTCGTACTTACCCGGTTTGCCGGGAAGCATGTTGCCCAATGCTCCAGTGATGAAAATATAGCCCGGTTCGAGAGTCCAGCCTTGTTCTACCGCGCTATTCACCAGCCAGAGCAGCGCTTTCCACTGGTCTCCCAGAGCATCGGAAGCCTGGCCCTTGTTTATCTCGTTACCATCGAGTTTCAGAATCACCGACACTGCGGATACATCCACCTTATCGGCTGGCATTCTTCTTCCCACGATATATTTGGATGAAGAAACTGCATCTACGACGATATCCGCGCCTTTGAGATTTTTCATATCATCGAACCTGAGGTCCGGAAGCTCTACGGCAGGAAACACTTCCTTGATCTTCTTTTTCAGAGTCTCCACGTCTTGAACTGGTTCGGTTATCTTGTCACCCAGGAGGTACCCTATTTCCACCTCGATGAAAAGTCTCGTGAAATCCTTCGGTTCCAGGGAAACTCCGGGCTCCAGTTCTCCCGATTTGAACAACGGTCCCAATAAAGGACGATCCACCCCGAACCTTTTCTGGCCCGCTTCAGAAGTCAAGCCGGCCTTAAAGCCGCCGATCCGGTGACCGCTCTTTACCAGACGTTCCGTTAGCGTGCGTTGCAGCGCATAGGCTTTATTGAGATCCAAGTCCGGAATTTGAGCGGAAGGTAAGGGGAACGTTTTTGTGGAGGTCCTGGCGGCTACAATGGAGTTTATAACCTCTTCCTCGCCGGCCCAGGAAAAACAGACGAGAACAACCAGTACCGCAACTGCGCAAGCCGAAAGAATTCCAGTCTTTCGCATGGGAACCCTCCTTTCCGAAGTAAATAGTGGAGATCAGGGAGAGAGTTGAAGATTCAGCATGATTTGTACAGTTGGGGTGCTCGACGGTCAATGAAAAAGTTTTTTTAACACGATCACTCACTTGAGCATGTTGACTGCAGGGGTAGATCTCGGAGACTGTCTCAAGGCTTCCTAATCGTTCAGGATGTGGGTAAGCAGAAAAGGTCGACACCAGAACCGCTCGAGAGTGAACAACGAGAATCCTTAGAGACTTCATTGTTACAGCTAGTTGCTGAATGGTAGATTCCTGGCTGTTCGCGAGCGTTTTCCATCAACATGTGTCGGCAGAGACGCCGACCCCCACCAGGAAAGCTGAGAGTGGATGCTCTTATTTTGGCACCTATGGAGGGGAGGGGGGATTTTTCGCACGGACAACTGAATGGATAGTCTGCATTCGCGGCTATCGTTGGTTCGCCTCTCCGGGACTCGACACTCCTTTTTTTTCCCCAGGACAAATGAATGTTGCTTCACAATTTTTCGAATCGTTCTCGAAGTACATTTATCTAATTCGGTAAACACGTTTCGTTGGGGTAGGGGGATGTGCCATGACAAGAATAATTGTTGCCGCTGTATCGTGCTTGGTTGTACTCATGGGCGCCATATCGGCAGGCAATGCGTACGATACGCGTTTCATGAACATGTATCAGCAAGTCGGAAGTTCAAATCCGTCTCTGGAAGCGCGTTACAGGCAATTGATGCGCAAAGCTCAAATTCAACATGCTCAGATCGAAGAATGGCAGAAAAAAGCTCGTGTCGCGGAACGAGAGTCAAGTCGGAAAAGACAAGCTTCCGCAGCTATGGTCCAGTAGATTTCCGAAGTTGATTTGGCCCCGACATTTGTCTCGTCCCTTCCAACGGAATTTTGTAAAATTTTCTCGGCACATCGACCCCCTGGGACAAAGTCCTAATACCCGAGCCACTGATGGAGAGAGGCATGGATGCTCTGGAAGCTATTTTAACAAGGCGCAGTATCAGAAAATACACCGATGAACCCGTATCCGACGAACTCCTGGACAAATTATTGCATGCCGCAATGAATGCCCCCACGGCTGCAGGCGAGGCATGGCATTTTGTAATCATACGAGACAAAGAAGTGCTGGAAGGATTTACCAGGTTTCATCCTCACGCGCACATGCTCAGATCTGCGACTGCTGCTATTCTCGTATGCGGAGATCCCGAAGCTGAAGCGCTGAAGGGCAGGTGGGTCCTGGACTGTGCAGCGGCTACGGAAAATATGCTGATTGCTGCGAATGCGCTGGGTTTAGGGGCTTGTTGGGTAGGAATCTATCCCGTGCCGGAAAGAATTGAGGGCGCGAGGAGTCTTCTGGGAATTCCGGACCATATCGTTCCATTATCCATGGTATCGCTCGGTTGGCCAGGCGAAAGGAAGCATCCGCCGAACCGATACAATGCGGAAAAGGTCCATCCTGACCGATGGTAATCCAGTTTCAAAAATTCCAAATCAAATCCCCCTTTCCAAAAGGCGGGTATAGCAATTGCCAAAACTAGTGTCCGATTGAGGATAGGACTATGGGTGGGTGCCGGCCTCCGTGCCGGCACATATTTAATATGATCAATGATATCGATAGAATAGACCGGCAGGGACGCCGGTCTCCACTAATATCTTATATTAGAGCGTTGGATAAACGTCAGAATTTTTCTCAATCGCTCTAAGTGCGTTTCAATATTACAACCTGATTGCGGCCCTGTGCTTTTCCCTCATACAGCGCCTTATCGGCGCTTCGTACAAGGCTTTCAGCAGCATTCAGCTCATGATGCAGTTCAGCTATACCTGCCGTACAGGTCGTCTGGAACTTGCTGTTGTCCTCTTTGAACACAATGCGCTGAAGGTGAAGACGGACACGCTCAAGACACTCCCGGGCATCGGTCGCATTGGTATGAGGAAAGGCCAAGATGAACTCATCACCGCCATATCTGCCGGCAATATCGGTACTGCGCAGCTCGTACCGAATTATCTCTCCGAATACCGCCAGTACTTTGTCCCCGGCCTGGTGACCGTACGTATCGTTGATGAACTTGAAATAATCCAGGTCACACAAACAGACGCTCAGTGGGTGTCCATAGCGCTTGGCGTTGCGGTAAGCCATACCCAAAGACTCCATGAAATGACGTCTGTTCAATAATCCCGTGAGCGGGTCGCTGGTAGCTAATAAGGTGAGCTTTTCCTCGAGGCGTTTGCGTTCCGTTATATCGCGAGCAACGTGGACGCATCCGATCAGGTCTCCAAGATCATCCGTCAAAGGAGTGACGGAAACCATGAATGTGCCGCCAAGATAATCATCCACTATTTCGGCGACATGTTGTTTGCCATCGGTAATGAGCTTTTTGTGGGGACAATTCTGCAAGGGGATTCGGGTCTGGTGGAAGAGTTCGAAACAGTGTTGCCCCACTATTTCCTCGGCTCTTTTCCCCACTCGAAGGGCCATTGCTTTGTTCACCCGAATAATCCGATGCTTCATGTCCATGATTGCCAAGAGGTCCGGGACTGCATCGAATGTACGTTCCCATTCTCTCTTGATCATCGCGAGAGCTTCCTGGGCCTGCTTCAACTGGGTGATATCCATTATGGTGATGATGGCTCGTTTTGTCGGAGAAGAAGAAACAGGCAAAGCAGCCCTGACCAGGACGTTCAACAATTTTCGATCGCAGGTTCTGGTGATTGTCTCTATTTCCACCACAGGGGTTTCATCGGCGATTGCCAAGACGATTTCCCTGAACAAATCAATAGCTTCGGGGGCAAAGATGCTCGGAGTTTTAAGAAGCTCCGATTTTCCGGAAGCACGATACAGCTTTACGGCGGCATCGTTGACATCCACCATTTGCACAAGGTCCCACGCTTCCACCAGAAATTCCGAATTATCCTCGAGATGAGCGGAAAAATCATCCATGCCTGTTTTGCGAAGCGTCTGTATCGCTGCTTTCAGAGCACTGATCTCGATTTCCATGATCGCAACCGGAGCAGTCTCGAACATTGCCCGAAATTTGCTTTCGCTCTTGCGCAAAAGCACTTCCGCTCGTTTACGATATGCAATTTCGTACTGAAGCTTCTTGTTCGCCTTGATCAGCTCGGCAGTTCGGTCCTGGACCCTATTCTCAAGCTCCTCTCGCGTCTGCCGGGATAGTTCCTGATGTTTGCGCGCAATGATAATCTTTTTCTTCTCAGCAGTGAGATCCTCTACTACTGCAAGAATCAGGTGTTCATCCCATGCTCTGACTGAGCGGAGATGCAGCCTGCCCACTACTTTGCGCCGGTCCTTTCCGAATAGCACTTCTCCGACTTGCGGTTTTCCCTGAGAAATAACTCGCTTGAAAAGCTCCTGTGCTCTCTCCGCCTGGTCTTGACGAGTGAACAGATTCTGAAAATGAAGTCCCGGGGATATTCCGTTATCGGAAGCAATCTTCTCACAGGATGCATTGGCAAAAACCACGGTGCCGGATCTCGAGATCATCATCGCAGGAATCGGTAAGCCATTCAGTAACTTACCTAGACCGGTTTGATCGTACATACTGACGTCAAAGCTCCCGGTCTCGGTAAATTCCGACGTGAACAAGGCTCCCACGTCGATCGTCTCGGCCAGATCGCCGTCCGCTTTCAATAAGTCAAAATCTGTCTCTTCGAATTCAAAGGAAGGGCCTTCCTTCTCCTTATCTGCCATTCATCAGCTCCAGTATCTATCTGATCCCTCCGCACCCTAAGAAAATACATAAAAACTTTACATATATATGCTGAACGACCTCACTATTGCAACGTCTCCTGATAATAGTTGAGCAACTCCTTCTTCATGCGATAGATCGAATCGGACAGAGAGACCTTATAAATGTGGGGATTGGAAAATCTCTTGTACTCGGGCTCGAGTCGCTCTATGTCTTTTGCGGCACGCTTCCGGATTTCTTCGAGACTCGGCGGATCGTAGACCTGCTTTCCTTCTCTGAAAACCGGGATCATCAACTCCTGGGCCTTGTACGGCGGCTTGTATACTTTTTTCATATAATCGTACATGGGGTGGTGAGCCCGTACGTACTCGCCATTCGGTATCGGTTCGTCATCCGACGTGAGCAAATCCCCAATCATCCGATCGTTCCCGTTGTAGAAACGGATAATTTTCTTCAATCCGGGATTCGTGACCTTCCTCGGATTCTGAGAGATCTTTATTTTCGGCTGCATCGGTCCGCCGGCCGAATCTGCGGCCATGAGCTTGTACACAACCCCCAGGGCAGGCGTATGGTACGAGGTTATAAGCCGTGTTCCCACGCACCAGACATCCACACGCGCACCTTGATCTCTCAGGCTTTCTATGAGCCATTCATCCAGATCCCCGCTGGCAAGTATTTGTACACCCTGGAATCCGGCCTGGTCCAGCATACCGCGCGCTTCTTTGGAATAGTATGCGAGATCGCCGCTGTCGATTCGAATTGCTTTGAGCTCACGGCCTTCAGATCGCATGCGCTCTGCTACTTCTATGGCATTTGCGATTCCTTGAAGCGTGTCGTACGTATCGACCAGCAGCACACTATTGTCCGGAAACACCTTGGCGAAAGCCTCGAAAGCTTCTATTTCCGTATCGAAACTCTCTACCCAGCTATGGGCATGAGTTCCCCTCACGGGAATCCCGAACATTTTACCCGCTTTCACATTCGAGGTGCCTACCACCCCACCTATGTACGCCGCCCTTGCGCCATATAATGCGGCATGAACACCGTGAGCCCTGCGTGTCCCGAAATCAACCACGGGGGCTCCGCGACTTGCTATGCAGAGCCTGGCCGCTTTGGTGGCAATGAGCGTCTGATGGCCCACAAGAGCAAGCAACGTGGTCTCCAACACCTGTGCTTCAGCTATGGGCGCTACGACTCTTATCAGTGGCTCGTTCGGGAACACCACGGATCCTTCGGGAACTGCCCAGACATCGCCCGTGAATTGCAGACCGTTGGACAAGTACTCCAGCGCCTCGTCCGGAAATAACCCGAGCGATCTCAAATATTCGATATCATCAGGA
Source organism: Desulfomonile tiedjei DSM 6799 (assembly GCF_000266945.1). Classification (NCBI taxonomy): domain Bacteria; kingdom Pseudomonadati; phylum Thermodesulfobacteriota; class Desulfomonilia; order Desulfomonilales; family Desulfomonilaceae; genus Desulfomonile; species Desulfomonile tiedjei. The sequence continues at coordinate 4,755,090 of NC_018025.1, read as the reverse complement.
TAAAAAGCGAGATTGTTGATGTAACGAATGACGCTCTCAAGACCGGCAAAAATGCAGAAAGCGCCATCATCGGGGTTTTGCCGATAATACAGATCGAAGCAGGCACGCTGATTTGACCTTTTCATGACTTTGTATCCGGCAGCCATGGTGAGTTCGTACAAATCCGTGTCCATAGTGTAGTTCTTGCTTCGCTGAGCCTCTATCGCATGAGCGGCGTCCAACCTGCCCATTTTCTTTCCGGTATCTGCTTCAACAATTTCTATGTTGTCCAGTAATCGGCCGGAAACCGGATCTCGAAATACCAGCTTCATCGATTTGCTCCATCGCCTTTATCGAGAGAAGAAACTCTCAAAATCTTTGACAAACGGATCTCGGGCCACCCCGCATTCCGTGATTATTCCTGCTATGAGCTCGTGAGGAGTCACGTCGAACGCGTAATTGAGCGCTCGTACATCTGACGGGGCTACACAGATTCCACCGATGTGAGTGACCTCGCACGGGTCTCTCTCTTCAATACGAATTTGGGTTCCCGAATCGATCTTCTTGTCTATTGTGGAAAGAGGAGCGGCCACATAAAAAGGGATCTTGTGATAGTGAGCAAGAACCGCCACGGAATAAGTACCGATTTTGTTCGCTGCGTCACCGTTGAATGCAATCCGGTCCGCTCCGACAATTACCTTCTGAATAAGGCCTCTCTGCATCAGCGATCCAGCCGTGCTATCCGTGATGAGCGTTACGGGAATGGCAAGCTTCTGCAGCTCCCAGCACGTAATCCTGGAGCCCTGGTTCAAGGGCCTGGTTTCGTCCGAAAATACCTTTATTTTCTTGCCCTGTTCAAAAGCGGCACGAATGACCCCCAAAGCGGTCCCATATCCTGCCGTAGCCAACCCCCCTGCATTGCAGTGTGTGAGTATGGTGTCGCCATCATCGATGAGGTCTCGACCCATAAGACCGATATTCTCACAAATGGTCCGGTCTTCCCGCTCTGCTGCGATTGCTTCCGCCACCAGGAGTTCCTTGATTTGCGCCGGAGCCATCCCGGATGCAGCCTGAAACAGCTTTTCCATCCGCTCGACTGCCCAGAAGAGATTCACTGCGGTCGGTCTAGTCGCGCTGATTTGAGCACAAATGGCTTTGAAACGCGTGTCGAATTCCTCGCGATTATCTTCAGGTGCAGTCAACATCCCGAGTGCGACACCCATGCAGGCAGCCACACCGATAGCTGGAGCTCCCCTGACAGCCAAGCGGTAAATGGCGTCGCACATTTCGTCGACAGTTCGTATGGCGATGTATTCCTCCCTTGAAGGGAGCAACGTCTGATCCAAAAGCCTGATATGATCGCCCTTCCATTCAATGGTTCTGAAGGGATCTTCCACGAGTTTCCTCCTCAATGGCCTTTTGTCGATTCTTCGGATCCTGGCGGATTATGCTTATGACATTTCCTCCGCTACGGACGGCACAGCCTGACTTCGCTTCGGAGACCCACCGGAGCCGGCTTCAGCATTGTGACCTCTTTGATAGCCCATTGGTACAAAGCATGTCACGGAAAATTCGCGGTCCAATATAAGGCGAATGAGAACAGCCGCAAAGCCTTATCAAAGGTCCCTTCTCTTGAGCTCATGAACTTGGAGCAGAAGGGCTTTGGGTCCAGAGAGGACAGGGCAGGACCAAGCGTGTCTTCAATATCCGTTTAGTGCGTCGGAAACCACGGCACCGCGGGAATTTCATATGCACATTTTTCGCCATTATAAAGAGACAGTTATGATTGTTGCATAAAATCAGCCTGTGAGCAATGCGCAAGCGGCGCGCGTTTTTTTGACTCACCTTGATGCTTAAGCTAAAAATAATTGATGGTTATCCATAAATACTAAAAAAATATTTTAAAAAATATCTTAATGTGCTATATGGGCAAGAAAAATCGAGAGGGTCACAGATGAACCTCAGGGCAGCTTCAATAATCATCGTTCTCTTGATTCTGGGAATATGCGCTTCAAATGGGTACGCCGGCACAGAGCGTACGCAGTTTCTCGTCGTATGCCAGGAGCTCTTGAATCAGGCGCGTGCGTATGAAGCTCGTTCAACGCAGCATAATCGTATCGCCAAAGTGCTCATGCAGCAGATTGAAGCCATGGCGCGGCAGCCCAAGAATGAGGCCACAATTGCCGCAATAGATCAACTCTTCACTCAATACGACGAAAATAGGGCACTGGAGAACAAATTTCGAGAGCTTTACCGACAAGCTTCAGAAGAAGCCAAACAGTGTATGAAATCCACCGATTAGAGAACCGGCACCGTGCCGGGTAGCTATGTCTCAGGTAGTGTTTGATCATGCAGGCAAGTCGCGGGGAGTGCAGGTCTCCCCGCATCCCTTCCTCTCCATGCGGTAGCATTCTTTAATCCCCACATGCCGCGCTTTTTTCCTCGTGCACACGGCCTCGACCGTACTCCTGTCGTCACTTGGTATATAATTCCTCTGAAGATTTATACGCAGGATAATTCGGATGAATACAGCCAATCTGAAATGGATGAATGCACGTATCTTTGTGGTTCGTGACCTGGCAGATGCAGTCGCCAATTTCTGCCACGAACACGGGTCCGAAGGACTTGTGCTGGAAGATACCTCGGAAGAACAGGCAGTGATAACCGCATATTTTCCCACCGAAAATTGGGAAGCCGTCCACGCGGATCTCCTCAGGTACGTTGTATCGTTACGCGAGCTTTTCCCGGGCGCTCCGGAACCTCGGCTGGAAGTCTCCATCATTGAGCACGAGAACTGGGCAACTCTTTGGCAAGACAATTTTCAACTGATGAATATCGGAGAGACGTTGTTGATAGCTCCGCCCTGGCTGGTTCCCGACTCCACCGAGAGACATCTGATAATCATTGAACCAGCGGAGGCATTCGGAACCGGGACCCACGAAACAACCCGGGGATGTCTCGAACTTCTCGAAGAAGCTGTAACTCAATTAAGGAAAACCCATGAGAGTTTCACGATGCTGGACATGGGATGCGGATCCGGAATTCTTGCCATTGCGGGCGTGAAACTGGGAGCATCCGATGTTCGAGCTGTAGACAACGATCCGGTTGCTGTGGAATCCGCTCGCAAGAATCTTGAGCTGAATAATGTCGGAGATTCGGTAAAATTGGCGTGCGCGTCACTTCGGGAAACCCGGGAGTCTGCAGATATCGTAACGGCCAATCTCGATCCCATGACGCTCATGGCCAACAAGGATCTGCTCGCGAGCCTGTTTCGACGATACTTGATCGTCTCCGGCGTTCCTCTGGACCAGTGGGATCAAGTAAAAAACATACTGGCTCATGGCGATATCAGACTCGAACAAGAGATCATCCGATCCGAATGGGGCTGCGGATTATTCTCGAAATAGGTCGGCGGAATCGTACCCGAAGCAGGCGAGATCAGAAAAATAGCGGACAACAATTCTCTTGCTGTTTGTCTGCCTCCAGGTCTATCTTCGCGAAGTGTCCCTGAGAAACGTATACGGAACCCTCTCTACCGGAAGGCCCCAACATTTGCTCCACGACGCGGTGCACAAGGAGACTGAGCCATGCGGCTACAATTTCTCGGTAGCGGAGACGCATTCGGAAGTGGAGGGCGGTTCAACACATGCATGCTGGTGGAAAGCGCAACCACTCGATTTCTTCTGGACTGCGGAGCATCGTCCCTCATTGCCATGAAGCAATTCGGCGTTTCGCCGGATTCCATTGAGACAATCCTCATCACGCATTATCACGTCGATCACTTTGGAGGACTGCCATATTTCATCCTCGACGCACAATTCTCGAAACGTAGTACTCCGTTGACGATCGCCGGACCACCGGGATTGCGCAGCCTGTTGCCACAAGCAATGGATCTGTTCTTTCCCCGATCTTCCAAAATTCCGCAGAAATTCGAAATACGAATTCTGGAATTGGAGCCTCGGGTGCAGACCGTTGTAAACGACTTGGCAGTTACTCCGTACGTGGTCAGTACCGAACACGTTGCAGCGTCGCTGTCTTTCGCACTTCGCGTGGAGACGGAGGGACGCATTCTAACGTATTCCGGCGATGCAGACTGGTGCGACGAGCTGGCGGAAGCAGCTCGTGGAGCCGATCTTTTTGTTTGTGAGGCTTATTTCTATGAGAAGGCGATCAGGTATCATCTGAATCTTAGCACGCTGGAAAAACACCTCACGGAGATACATCCCAGGCGGCTGATTCTAACACATATGAACAATGACATGCTCGCAAGAGGTTCTACGATCAGCCATGAGATGGCCTATGACGGCAAAGTGGTAGACTTCTGAACGAAATAGAGAAAGCAGAGCAAGTTTTTATAACAATTACCAAAATTAATGTCCGATTGAGAGTAGAAGTATTGGTGGGTGCCAGCCTCCGTGCCGGCACATCTTCAATATGACCAATGATATCGACAGAATGGACCGGCAGGGACGCCGGTCCCCACTAATATCTTGTATTGGAGCGTGGAATAAACGTCAGAACTCTTGGCAATTGTTCTGGTCGTGATTTCGCGTTCGTAGCTCTGAATGTCCGTGTTTTCTCCAGCGGACCGTCAGGCTTCGGCTCCGTTTCGTTTTTTCGCGGTAAGCACATGAATGAAGAACAGCGCGGTGCCCACGCACAATGCGGAATCGGCCACATTGAACGCGGGCCAGTGAAAGCTATTTACATACAATTCCAAGAAATCTACTACTGCCCCGAATCTGATCCGATCGATAAGATTTCCCAGCGCGCCTCCAACGAATAACGCGTAACCCACGAGCAAGTATGTATCCGTATCTTCACCCGTGAGTATCAGCCATCCAATGATCATTACGGCTGCAATGGAAATACATACGAAGAACCAACGCGTCAGCATAGACTGAGAGTCGGAGAATATCCCGAATGCTGCCCCGGGATTCCTGACATGCACGAGGTTCACGAATCCCGGGATTACTTCGGATACAGTATGTAAAGGAATCCAAGCGGTTACAAGATATTTGGTGAACTGATCCGCAACCACGATGAGAAGAGCTATGCCAAATGCCATTGAAATATTTCTTCGGTTGGACACCTTCATGTTTTCAAGTAAGCTCAATCCGGCGAAACGCCTGACTCACGGAGGACTCCCGCACATCGGGGACACACTTCCGTGTATATCTCGTCCGCGCCGACTCCCGGGTTCCACGTCCAGCATCGGGGGCACTTTCCGCCTTCCGCCCGGGTAACGGTGATTTTCGGGGCAGGTATCTCCTCGCCTTCCGCAGGATCTGAGCCGTTTTCCCGTACCTCGATCTGCGAGACAATGAAGAATCCTGCCGGATCTTCCGTTTCCCTGATCGCTGTAACCAGAGCAGGATGGACCTCGATCAGGACCTTCGCTTCCAGTGACGATCCGATCATCTTGGAAGCTCTCGCCTCCTCGAGAGATTTTGCAACATCCTGCCTCAGTGAGAACATCGCATCCCAGCGATTCTTCTCTTCCGCTGTAAGATCCACTCCACCAATCGTCTCGGGAAATTCCGTCAAATGGATGCTGCTCGCGTGGTCTCCTTTGAAGGCTGACCACACTTCCTCGGCAGTAAACGTAATGATGGGCGCCATAAGCCTTACAAGGGCATCCAGGATTCGGTACAGTGCACTTTGAGCAGATCTTCGAAGCGTACCGTCGGTTCTCTCCACATAGAGGCGGTCCTTCAGAATATCCAAATACAAGGAGGACAGGTCAACCGTGCAATAGTTGTACAGCGTGTGAAATACCACATGAAACTCGAAATTTTCATACGCATTCCGAATCCTTGCGATCACTGCATTGAGTCGGTGCAAAGCGTACCTGTCAAGTTGCTTCATGTCTGCAACCGGCATCATGTGCTGCTGTGGATCGAAATCGGCAAGATTTCCCAGGAGAAACCTGCAGGTATTCCGAATGCGCCGGTACGCTTCGGAAAGCCGTTCAAGAATCTCTTTTGAAATCCTGATATCGTCTCGGTAATCTTCTGCAGAGACCCAAAGCCTCAAAATGTCCGCACCGTACTTGTCAATGATTTCTCCGGGCTGGATTACGTTTCCGAGTGACTTGGACATCTTCTTACCCTGACCGTCAACCACGAATCCGTGTGTAAGGACCGCGTCATAGGGCGCTCTTCCGCGCGTACCCACGGAAGTCAGCAATGCGCTGTGGAACCATCCTCGATGCTGATCGCTCCCTTCCAGGTAAAGCTGTGCAGGATAATCCAGATTGGGACGTTGCTCGCACACAGCGGCCCAGCTAACCCCGGAATCGAACCACACATCCAGGATGTCGGTTTCCTTGATCAGTGAGGAGCTTCCGCACGACGGGCATGTGGTTCCCGGAGGCGCAAGATCCGTGACATCGCGCTCGAACCAAACGTCAGCTCCTTGCTCTTCAAACAATTGAGCAACTTTTTCAAACAATTCAGGGGGCGCTACAATGTCATCGCAATCCGCGCATCTGAGCGCGGTGATCGGAACTCCCCATGCTCGCTGACGCGAAATGCACCAGTCCGGTCTGTGCTGAATCATACCGTAGATTCTGTCGCGGCCCCACTTGGGAATCCATCCGACTGTATCGATCTCTTTCAGAGCTTTGTTCCTGAGACCGGTGTTCTCCATGGAGATGAACCATTGGAACGTTGCCCGATAGATAACGGGTTTTTTGCATCGCCAACAATGAGGATAGCTATGGCTCATGGTTTCGGATGCCATGAGTGCACCAACCTCTTTCAATTTGGCGATGACATCCTTGTTCGCGGCAAAAACGAATTTTCCGGCAAAGAACTCAACATCATCGGTGAAGATTCCTCGATCGTCAACAGGCGCGTACACTTCAATGCCGTACTTGCGGCCCACTTCATAGTCCTCTTGCCCATGGCCGGGAGCCACATGAACGCAACCGGTGCCCGCGTCGAGTGTTACAAAAGGCGCGAGGATGAGTTGCGATTCGCGGTCGTACAGAGGATGCCGCGCTTTGAGCCCTTCCAGGATCTTGCCTTGAAACCGTGCAATAATCCGATAATCGGATATGCCGAAAGCATCCATATTTATCGGGACAAGTCTTTCAGCGAGAATGTAAACTTCCTCACCTACTTGGACGGCTGCATACGATTCATCCGGGTGCACTGCTATTGCCAGATTCGCAGGAATGGTCCATGGAGTCGTGGTCCAGATTACCACGAAGACTTTCTTGTCCTTGACTTCGGGTATTCTTTGGGAGAAATCGTCGATTGCAGCGAATCGCACGTAAATGGACGGGCTTGAATCGTCCATATATTCCACTTCAGCTTCCGCAAGCGCAGTAACACACGAAGCACACCAGTACACCGGTTTCTTACCGCGATAGACTGACCCATTTGCGAAGAATTTACCCAGTTCCCGGACGATGGTAGCCTGATACTTGTATTTCATCGTCAGATACGGGTCCTGCCATTCGCCGAATACGCCGAGTCGTTTGAATTCCTCCCGCTGAATATCGATGAATTTTTCAGCATAACCTCTGCAGCGGCGGCGAATCTCGACATAATTCATCTTGGCCTTTTCTGCGCCGAGTTCCTTATCCACTTGATGCTCGATGGGTAAGCCATGACAGTCCCAGCCCGGAACATAGTCGGAGTCAAACCCCGCCATAAATCTGGATTTGACGATCATATCTTTCAAAATTTTGTTCAGCGCGGTTCCCAGGTGAATATGGCCGTTGGCATACGGGGGGCCGTCGTGCAAAATGTATTTTTTCCTGCCCTTGCTTGTTTCAAGTATTTTCGAATAGATCTCTTCTTCTTCCCATTTCTTGAGAAGATCCGGCTCTCGCTTGGGCAGGTTTGCTTTCATAGGGAAGGCTGTTTGGGGCAGATTCAAGGTGTTTTTGTAATCCATTGGACGCCTCCGACGGTGACGAATCCGGTCGCCGTCCTTCCTGAGTAAAAATCCGGCCGATTCGGCCGTACTGACATGCAGTTCAACAAACCATTACACATATCACGAACAGTAAAATAGTCAATCGTCGGGCGCGGAGAAAAACGGGTGGATGGCGATTATATGCTTACTGACGCTGCATATTTCGTAACAAGTTGCGACACAAGAGTTGAGTGCGCACGGATAATCGTGGCTCATAATCAGCCTTATTTAGCGTACATACGAGAGGGGGAAACGTGGTCGGAGTTCTTATTAGAGTAAGAAAACGGATGACTTACCCGTCAGTAAGACAAAAAGCTTGACAACCGAGATAACGTAATTTATAGATGTCACAAAGCGATCTCATATCCAGCAGTCGCTCTATATATTTTATTCTCCCGCAAAGGGGGATGTATTGGCCACCTGGCGGGTGTAAATTCGGATTCACATCATGAAAAAACCAAAAATGCAACAGAAGCTGTCTTCTGATGACCGGAAGGCGCAGATTCTCTCGGCTGCACGCACACTCTTTGCCAAAAAGGGATATGCGGAAGCCACCCTCGACGATATAGCAGAGAAAGTGGGAGTCAGCAGGCCGAGAATAATTCAGCTATTCGGGTCAAAACAGAACATTTACGAAACCATAGCCGAGGCGGCCTATAAAGGCCACCCCATGGACAAAGATCTTGCAGAACCGATCCAGCGTAAGGACGATTTTGCAGTTTTCGAGGCGTTTGCCCGTCACATTCTGGGACACACGGTAAACAGAGAAGATCGAGAGATCTTTAAGATACTCATGTATGCACGGCTGAAGGAAGACCGGTTCCATAGAGTTCATTTCCACAAAAAAGACACCCTCATGATCAGTCGCTTGTCGGAATATGTAGGCCAGCGCATTACAGAGGGCGCCTTCAAGGATCTCGATCCCAGAACGGTAATCTTCTGCTATCAAGCCATGATATCCAATCTCGCGATTTACAAAAATGTAATGAAGCAGATGGAGTTCGTGACCGTAGAGGAACTTAGTCACGATTGCGCAAAAATCTTCCTGGAAGGAATACGCGCGGAAGCGCAAGAGAAGGAAGAGGAGAAACCTATTCCGGTAGCCAGGAAGAAACTTGTAAGAAAGACTATTTCCGAACCATTGAAGAAACCGAAGCTTGTTAAAGTAGGCAGGTAACAACTATGGGTCGCAAGCGCTTGGTCGATCTGAGTATTGCTATAGAAGCAGGACTTCCGAGCGACCCGCCTATGATGATCCCGAAAATCGATTACTTGGACCATGCAGGCGGGGCCGAGCAGATGAAGATGTTTTTCCCCGGTGTAACGACGGATCAGTTACCCGGGGGGCTCGGCTGGGCGGTAGAGTTCCTTACGCTTACCACACACAGTGGTACACATTTGGATGCGCCGTACCATTATCACCCTACTATGGACGGAGGCAAAAAGGCTCTGTGCGTAGATGAAATTCCTCTGGAATGGTGTTTTGCCGATGGTGTTGTTCTGGATTTTCGGCACAAATCCGACGGAGATCGTATTACCGCGGCTGACGTGGAGAAATCGCTTGATGAAATCGGATATGAGCTCAAGCCGTTGGATATTGTGCTGATTCAGACAGGAGCGGATTCAGCGTGGGGAACTCCGGAATACCTGGTAAAAGGGCCGGGTATGGACAGAGAAAGCACTCTCTTTCTGACGGAAAAGGGGATCCGAGTTGTCGGTATCGACGCTTGGAGTTGGGACCGACCCCTGCCATTCCTCGCGAAAGATTTTCAGGAGACCGGCGATCCCAAAGTAATTTGGGAAGCGCATTTTGCAGGTATAGAAATCGGCTACTGCCATATGGAAAAGATGGCCAACCTCTCGGCAATCGGCAGGTCACACGGCTTTACTGTGTGCTGTTTCCCTGTGAAGATCAAGGGTGCCAGCGCAGGCTGGGTGCGGCCGGTTGCCATAGTAGAAGAGGACTGAAAGTCTTTTTCTCAATTCAATGCTTCGAGTCACACACTGTGATCGGTGGGAGCACACAGTCCCGTGCGCAACGGGACATTTTTGTCCGCCGCGGCGAAAGGCTGTTCCATGCTTAAAGGATCAGGGATAACCAAAAGGTTTGGCGGACTTGTCGCTCTCTCCGACGTTGATTTCGAGGTGAACAGGGGAGAAATTGTCGGCCTTATTGGACCTAACGGGTCAGGCAAGACTACTCTCTTCAATGTGATTTCCGGTTTCTACAAACCTGATGGAGGTGAGGTGAGTCTCCTGGGTGAGCGTATCAGCGGGAAACCACCTCACCGCATCGCAGCCATGGGGATAGGGCGGACTTTTCAGATCGTCCGGCCGCTCATGGATCTCACTCTCGTAGAGAATGTTGCTATTGCGGTGCTCTACGGCCGCATGGGAATTTCCGAGTCCACGGAAGCCAAAGATAAAGCGTACGAAATTCTCCGATTTACGGGGTTGGCAGCAAAAGCTTACAGCCTTCCGGGACAGTTGGTCCTGGAGGACAGAAAACGGCTCGAGGTGGCACGGGCACTTGGCTCCAGACCAGAAATCATACTCCTGGACGAAGTCTTTGCAGGCCTGAATCGTAAGGAAATTCTGGGGGCAATCGAACTGACTTTCCGGATCAGGGATGAATACAGGGTCACGATTTTCATGATCGAACATGTGATGAAGGCCATCATGGAATCCTGTTCGCGCATAATGGCGCTTCATCACGGGGTAAAGATTGCCGACGGGAAACCGGAGGAAGTGGCGAACCATCCGGAGGTGATCCGAGCTTACCTGGGAGCCGATTATGCTGGGAATTAACGCTCTCGAAGTCAACTACCAGCACTTGAGAGCTTTGAGAGGCGTATCGCTGAAGGTGGAAAAGAGTGATCTCACAGCACTTATCGGCTCCAACGGTTCAGGGAAAACGACGCTCTTGAATGCAGTTTCCGGACTTGTTCCTCGTAGCAGCGGAACCATAACCTGGGAAGGGCGCGACATCACCAATCTCATGCCCGATGCCATTTGCCGTCTTGGAATCGTGCAGGTTCCCGAGGGTCGCAAACTGTTTCCCAAAATGACGGTCCAGGAGAATCTCGAAATGGGAGCGTATCTTCCTGAGGCCAGAGCGAAATCCGTACAGACCATCCGTAGAGTTTTCGATCTTTTTCCTCGTCTTGCGGAACGTAGGAATCAGGCTTCAGGCTTGCTGTCCGGAGGCGAACAGCAGATGCTTGCATTGGGCCGCAGCCTCATGAGTTGTCCTCGTTTGCTCATGCTGGACGAGCCCTCTCTGGGGCTGGCTCCGATAGTCGCTTCGGAAATATTTCGTATCGTCTCGGACTTGAACAGGGACGGTCTGACGGTCCTGCTGGTGTCTCAGGAAGTGCTGTATACACTGTCCATCTCGAAATACGCATATCTGTTGGAAAGCGGCAAAATCACCCTGGCGGGCCCTGCTGCTGCGCTTGTGGAAGATCCAAGAGTAAAGTCGTCATATCTGGGGATCTAGGACGATTTCAGTTGAATCAACCCACCGAAAGGAGGACTGTTTTCAAATGACATTGAACCTCTCGAGAATCTATTCTCTATGGACATTGGTCGCATGCCTGGTTGCGCTACCGTGCTTCGTTTTTGCAGCCGAGAAACCGATCGTGATCGGAGGATCGCTCCCGCTTACGGGACAAGCTGCCGAAACTGGAGTCTGGATCGAACGCGGCATGAAATTTTGGGCAGACGAGACAAATGCAAAAGGCGGGCTTTTGGGTCGGCCTGTGGAATTCAAGATTTACGACGATGAATCGAATGCTCAGAAAGCAGTTACCTTTGCAGAAAAGGCGATCACTGTCGACAAAGTGGACCTGCTCTTCGGTGGATACCCCGGCACCGCTGCTCGCGCAGTTATGCCGGTAGCTGAAAAGCACCAGTACGTGTACGTGTCCATGGGCGGTCACATGAAAAGCTTCGAACAGGGCTACAAGTTTTCTTTCGGCGCTCCTCCGCTCATGGGTGAATGGTGGTATGAGGGCTTCTTTCAATGGCTCGAGACCGTGCCACCGGATAAGAGACCGAAAAAAGCCGCGGTTTACACCATGAACAATCCCATAGGGGGATCTCTCATGGACTCCATTAACCGTTGGACCAAGAAACTGAATATCGAGATAGCCATCGACGAAAGGTACGATTTGCCTCTGCCGGACGCGACTCCAATGATTTTCAAAGCCAAACAGATGAACTGCGACATTTTCTTTGCAAACGGACTGTTTTCCGACGGGGTCATGATGATTCGTGCGGCCAAGGCACTGGACTATAATCCGAAAGCAATCGTTCAAGGCATAGGCTCCATTGTTCCCGCATGGCTGAAAGAGTTGGGAAAAGACGGGTACTATGTCTTTTCGGGCACTTCGTTGCACAACAAGCTCAGCTATCCGGGTAACGACAAGTTGAATGCGTACGTGAAGGAAAAATTCAAACTCGATGGATATCCCGAGTACTTCGGATTCGGATATGCCTGGATGCAGACTCTGGGACAGGCCGTCGAGGGAGCGAAGAGCCTGGATCAGACGAAAATCCGAGATTGGTTGCGAGCAAACGAAGTAAAGACGATCTGCGGCCCCATGACCTTTGATGAAAAGGGGTTGCCCCAGCCGATCAACTTCTGCACTCAGATTATCGATGGACAGGTCGAGTTAATCTGGCCTGAGAAGTTCAGAACGAAAGCTCCTGTATATCCCAAACCGCCCTGGAACTAAGGATGGGAACACTCCGGGAAGTCTGATATTTGAGTGATTGCAGGCACATCATATCAATTTGCTTTCAAAGTGGGAAGAAAATCCCCTCTAACCCCCCTTTATTAAAGGGGGGAATGGGGGATTTTGAATGCAAATTAGTGTCAGGCTGTTCCGGAGCATCCGAATACGAGAAATGCTGAAACCTGAGCCCGAAGAACTCGCATCGCCGGAATAGCAGATGACATAATTTCGGACCTCTTGAACACATCGTGCTTTCAATGGACGGTAGGGGTCGACGTCCCAGTCGGCCCGAACCGGTTGATTTGGGTATTTGAAAAATGTGCCGGCACGGAGGCACGGCACCTACCAATTGCCGAGAAGTGCTTTTCGCAATTGGACACTGTTTATAACACTCGCTATTAAACGCAAACGGCCACAGAAGATTTCGGATCGCAATGAAAACTGTACTGGTGCTGCAATCTCTTCTCAGTGGGATCATGATGGGAGCAGTATATGCTCTCCTTGGGGTGGGGTTTTCTCTCACCTGGGGAGTGATGAAGGTCATCAATATAGCGCATGCAGCGTTCGGGCTCATAGCTGCTTTCATTGCGTACACGCTGCTCAATACGTGGAGAATCGATCCTATTGTATCTCTCGTATTCACGACTCCTTTTCTCTTTTTCGCTGCTGCATTCCTTTATCGGATCCTGATAAACCCGATCACCAGGGCCAAGGAAGTCATCGTGTCTTCTATGATACTCACTTTTGGCATGGCAATTATCCTGGAAAATCTGATGCTCGTGATCTGGGGACCGGACCCGCGACTCCTTACTACGTGGTACACGAGTAAGGTCCTCGTAGTTGGCCCGTTCTATTTTCAGTATCCCAGGGTGGCAGGATTCTTGATGGCCATGGCCGGCGTTTTGTCGATTCATTTCTTCTTGAAGAAAACCTATACCGGCAAAGCGGTTCGAGCCGCGTGGCAGCAGTCGGAAGCTGCGCAACTGTGCGGAGTCAATCTCAATTGGATCAGCACGATCACATTCGGACTTGCCGTTGCATCTGCCGGTGCCGGCGGAGTTGCCATGGCATTCCTGTATTCCTTTGAGCCCCATGCACACAACCTGTGGCTTGTGCACCTTTTTCTCGTGGTAATCGTCGGGGGAGTAGGAAACGTGCTTGGCACGGCGGCCGCAGGGCTGTTGATCGGAATAATCACAGGACTTTCCCTGGCGTTTCTTCCATATCAATGGGTGAACATCCTTACATTCGGTCTTTTGATGATAGTGCTCGTATTGAGGCCGCAGGGTCTTTTCACGAGTGAGGTGTGAACAGTGCCGGACAATTCTCCCAGTAAACGATATTGGGTATTTGCAGCAGTTTTCGTTCTGTTCTGCCTGGCTCTTTTCCCATGGCTCGGGCCGCCCGTTTATTTTGTCTCCTTCTTATTTACCGTCTTCATGTACATCGTTCTGGCAACATCATGGAATATCATCGGCGGTTACGCCGGCTACCTTTCATTCGGCCATGTGGCCTTCTTCGGGATTGGTGCGTATGCAACCGTGATGATGGCGAATCTCCTGAATCTTTCTCCCATCGGCACAGTGCTCGGCACAATTCCTTCAGGGGCAATCGCTGCCCTGATAGCTGTCATCATAGGTTATCCCTGTTTGGCACTGCGGGGGCCGTATTTTGCGGTTATCACGCTTTGTTTCGCCTTTGTCGTCCATTTGGCCGTCAAGAATTTCTCATTTTTGGGGGGAGCCGACGGCCTGTGGATCAAATCTATGGAACTGCCTATTCATGTGAGCCGGGCGATTCTGTTTGAGTTAATGCTCGGTTTGACGGTCATCACGCTGCTTGCGAGCATGAGGATTGCGTCGTCCAAATTCGGTGCAGGTTTGAGAGCGATCAAGGAAGACGAAGATGTGGCTCAGACTATGGCGGTAAACGCTCCGCGTCTTAAAATTCAGGCTTTCGCTGTCTCCGCCTTTTTTCCGGGAGTTGCAGGTGGAATTTTTGCTTACTATTTGACCTACATTCATCCGGATATTGTATTTGACGTAAATATATCTATTCTCATCGTTCTCATGGCATTGTTCGGCGGTGGTACATCGTGGCTGGGGCCACTGGTAGGAGCAACAGCGCTGACATTCATAAATGAAGGGCTTTCCACATTTGTAAAAGCCGAATTTGCACGAATTATCTACGGCTGTCTATTTATTGTCGTTATTGTATTTATGCCGAACGGCATTATCGAATTTTTCAAACCTCGGAAAACACTTCCCGAAGAAACCTCGGAAGATGTTGCTCAACCCGGCTCTGCTCCTTGAATTGAGCTGAATCGGTCATGAAAGAATATTTGGAATACTGAAGAACATTGTTCAATTGACCGTCAAGTAGAAAATCTCTGAAAGAAATACCGACCCTGAAAAGGAGAATGAAGTGTCCACCTGGGTTATTCGACCGCTGGTTTTCGGAACCATCGAGGTAAAAAAAGACCAGCTCACCGTTGGCCTGGATGCAGGTTTGCCGCTGGTTGTGCCGTATCTCGGTTTTCACCTTACAGACGGTTCCTGCAATGTGCTTCTAGATACAGGTATCAATTCAAAGTACATCGTGAACGGCAGGGCATGGGCCGGGAGTCCGGCGGAAGGTGGCGGACAATGGGTGATCGATTCCCTGGGCGGGATCGGTTTGTCTCCAAAAGACATTCAATACGTTATTTACAGTCACCTCCACAATGACCATGCCGGAAACTGCGATCTTTTCCCGGACGCGATTCACGTGTTTCAGGAGGCCGAGTGGAAAGAATTGCTGGATCCGCTCCCCTCCATGCGTATCCGGGGTGATTTCGATCAGAGCCTCATTCCCGTGCTGGAGAGCCTGAAATGTATGAAGCTCGTTGGCGATCTCGATTTCATGCCGGGTCTGCGTTTGATTCTCACTCCTGGGCATACAGCGGGAAGCCAATGCCTCATCGTTACCACGCTGGACGGCGATTATATCCTGGCGGGAGACACTATTCACGTCTTACCCATAGCGTTTCCCGAGATGACCGAGATGATTCTCATGGACGGTCGGCCGCTGCCCATTACCCCGGCTCCGAGGCATTGGGGACCGGCTGTGGCTTCGAGCCTCGTGTACGATCATTATGCATGGTTCAAATCGATATATCGCATTAAATCCTTCTTGCGGGATACGAAATTTCTGATCCCCGGCCATGAACCGTCAATTGTGACGAAAAAGTTTGGTTAACAAACCGCCATCGGGGTCCTCTCGGACTTCTAAGTTCGGCCTGCCGAAAGGAGCATCTCATGCAGAAGTTAATCATCACCGCGGCGATAACAGGTGCAGCTACCATTCCATCACTATCGCCTTACCTCCCTTTAACCCCAAGGCAAATTGCCGATTCAGCAATTGAGGCTTCTCAGGCGGGAGCTTCAATCGTCCATATTCATGCAAGAAGGCCCGAAGACGGTTTTCCGTCTGCCGATCCGGAGCATTTTCGCGAAATAATCACGAGAATAAAGCACAATTGTGATGCCGTAATCTGTATTACGACCGGCGGTTCGGTCCTCATGACGGTAGAACAAAGAGCCGCGACAATTCCCCTGTTTAAGCCGGAGATGTGCTCGTTCAATATGGGCTCCATCAATTTTGCTCTGCATACTTCTGCAAAACACATAAAAGAGTTCAAGTATCCCTGGGAACAGCAGTATCTCGAAATGAGCAAGGATTTCATATTCAAGAACACTTTCAAGGATTTTGAGTACCTGGCCAAAGTCACCCGAGAGAATGACACAAAAGCCGAACTGGAAATCTATGACGTCGGCCACCTCTATAACCTGGATCATCTTGTCAGCGAGGGATTGATGTCTCCGCCTCTGCACCTTCAGTTTGTTATGGGAGTACTTGGGGCAATCAGAGGCACGCCTGAAGACTTGACATTTCTTACCACCAAAGCTGAGGTACTTTTCGGAAAGAAGAACTTTACGTGGTCCGTAATCGGCGTAGGAGCTGCAGAGATTAACCTGTCCACCATGGCCATATTGATGGGAGGTCACGTGAGGGTCGGTCTCGAGGACAATATTTTCTTGAAGCGCAACGTATTGGCTAAGAGCAACGCTGAATTAGTGGAAAAAATCGCTAAACTGGCCGATATGCTGAACCGTGATATAGCAACTCCCAATGAGGCCAGAGAAATCCTTCACTTGAAAGGCAAAGAGAAGGTCAATTTCTGAACCGTCTTCATAGTAATACGGACTTGCGATCGAGATAGGTCTCATTTGGGGCGACAGCACTGACCTGCGCAGTCAGGTCAGTGCATTAGCATCTTGAATACAAAATCGTATAATCGGAATCTCATTCACATCATTTCGAAAATCGGGGAACCTCGCCAAAGACGGAGTACATTTCTGCCTTTTAGAATAATTGCCAAAATTAATGTCCGACTGAGGATAAGAGTATTGGTGGGGGCTGGCCTCCGTGCCGGCATATCTTCAATATAATAAATGATATCAATAGAATGGGCCGACAGGGACGCCGGTCCCCACTGATATTTTGAGTTAGAGCATGAGATAACCATCAGAATTTTTGGTAATCAGTTTAGAGAAATTCCCCGAACTCACCTCGAGCATTCCGGTCCTCGGTTGGACCGGTTTTTCTGCGGTGCAAGACTCGAATCGGCAAGTCAAGACACAGCATCTCTTTCCTTCACGAAATAAAACGGTTACAATTGTATCTGCTGAGAACAAGATTCGGCGACTAGTTCCGGTTAGGGCGTACCATGGATTACGCATTGATGAAAGCCGCTCAGAACGGCGACTGTGAAACAATCCGACTTTTGTTGACTCATGGCATGGACGTGAATGAGATAGACGACGTATTCGGGGTCACACCACTGACAGTTGCATCTTTCAGTGGACAAACGGAGGTGATTTCTCTCCTTCTCGAATATGGTGCCGGAATCGATTTGACGGACAGGCAGGGGCGAACCGCATTGATGCAGGCAGCTTTTCGCGGCCACAACGGAGCCGTAGAACTGCTCCTCGCCCGAGGCGCGGATATACACGAACCGGATCATGTGGGTAAGACGCCTCTCATGGAAGCGGCACGGGCGGGACACGTTGGAGTAGGGCGCATATTGGTCAATCATGGTGCCCAGCCAGACGATCTAGATCAATTCGGACGCACGGCACTAATATTCTGCGCACTCGAGGGCTACGGAGAATTTGCACAGCTTCTCCTTGATGCTGGCGCAGATCCCCGGATTTCGGACAAGAACGGCTGGACAGCATTGCATTGGGCGGTCTTTGAAGCCCACACGGATATGGTCCATCTTCTTGTGAGAGAGACCAAAATTGACTCGCGCGATAAATGGGGGCGCACTCCTCTTATGGTGGCAGTCCGTGAAAATCATATTGAAGTTGCGGAATGCTTGCTGTCAAACGGTGCCACAGCAGACGCTCCGGACAAGAATCAGCGCACGCCTCTCATTGTTTCCTGCTGCCACGGATTTCCGAAAATTGCAGAATTGCTGCTTTCATCCGGAGCCGACCCGAATGCACAAGATAAAAAGGGTCGCACTCCTCTCATGTTGGCGTGCATCAAGGGCCACTCCGAACTTGTAGAAATTCTGCTTTCTCACGGGGCAATGCCGGCGACTGAAACTCAGGACGGTTACACGGCACTCCTGGGTGCATGCGCTTTCGGCCAGACTCATATAGTGAAGCTGTTGATAAATAAAGGGGTTGATTGCAGGGCAGTGAATTCTTTGGGATATTCCGCTCTTCTCGTTGCCTCCAGGGCCGGCAAACAGGAGATTGTGAAACTGCTCATGGAGCTATAGTTTCGCGATTCTTGCATGGTCGAGTCCGCGCGTGGAGCGCGGGCCGTTGAGTTTTTCGAACTTATTGATTCGGCTGGCTTTCGAATAAATTCTCAGCGAGAAATGACTCCTTCGAGCTGCTGCCAGCATGTCTGAAAAGGTGAACGACTTTTTCCGGCAGTACCAGGGAGCCGGGTCGGCAACGAGGTTCTTTGCAGTGACGAATTGCCCAACGAACCAAAGCACTACAAAGCAGTAGGCCCAGTAAGCAAACATAGGGGCACGGGTTACCGAGGTCTCTTTCCGACACTGAGGTTCAGCCGCACCCAGGAGGTTCTTGGTCTCTCGATTGGTCATCTCAATGCTAAAGCGTGCAGCGTAGCGCTCGATAATCTGCTGTGGTGCAGCCTGAGGGTCCGTATCGAAAAACACCATATTGGCATGGTGGCCGGCCGGGTCATGGCACAACACGATCGAAAGAGGCTGTTGCCCTGCGCTATGATACCATAGCGCCGTGAACTGATGTATCAGGAGCTTAGTTTGTTTTCCATAGCAGAAGACCCTAATCTCATTCCACCCCAGATTGGGGTCCTGGAACATCGTTTCCAGGGAGGGCAGTCGAGCGCCTCTCTTGCGAGGTCTGCCCATCACTGTAAATGGAGCAGGTTCCAGCACAGCGAACAAAGCTGCATCCTTTCTCAGCCTCCCTGTAATGTGCACATTCTTTGGGTCGTGCTTTGAGGATGGTATCCCATCAGTATCCCAGGTCGAACACAATTTTTCATTCTTTTCTCCCCTCTTGGAGCCATGAATGAGTCAGATTTATAAGATCCAAATCCAAGTTCGGGTTTTGTCTTGTAGGGCAGGCTCTTGGGGATTAAACTTGGCCTTTGGCGGCCACCAAAGGCGGGCAGCGTATGGCAGACAAAACATGCGATCGCTGATGCCGGGAAGGCGAATCGCCAGTCCTATGATGACAAAGCACACTCCATACCCCTTTTGCTTAGTATGCTTTGGGAGTGAACCATCATGCTGCCAGCCCGCGCCACAGATCTTCTTGCCAGTGTGCTTGTTCAAGGTGTCGTCAATCACCACAAGGATCTCGATCCCTTCTGCAATCAGCGTTTCTACCAACATTCTGAAGACGAAATAGGAGACAAAGTCAGTCTCCCATCGTCCCTTGCCGAGGAATCGGTAGATGCTGGCGAAGTGCTTGGATTCATGGAGTCTCATGGTCAGAATCACCTGGCTGATAGTGTGCTTGCCCATAGTGAGCACCCAACCGACCACCAGCGCAACGAAGATACGGAAACTCGGTGCGCTGAAACACGCTCTGAAATGAATCTCGTCAATCCCGAACGGATCTGGTATAGATCTCTTCAACTGGCGTTCCTCCTTCCCAGAATCTTTCACAAAACCGGGTATGTGCGGAACGCCTTATTTTTTCAAGGATTATCTCACCATCTAACCGTCCAGAATACAAAAAGGGCGAAACTATAGCATGGAGCAAAATGCGCAAAAAACCTTGGTAAATTGATTGGCTTACGGGAGTGCTCAAAACCATCTGAGTACGTCATTGTATCAACTACCTTTTATAAAACATCCATTGGGGGTAAGAATTAAGCAGCCTTGACAACAAAGGTCGTTCCGGATAGGATGTTGCGCTACAATGGTCATTTGAATACTATTTATTTGTCGGAGGAATCATGACTAAGACTGATCTTGTCGCAAGAATGGCGAAGGACGCCGGTATCACGCAAAAAGCCGCCGATTCGGTTCTGAAAACAATTGTGCAATCGATACATGAAGCCTTGAAAAGCTCTGAAGGTCAAATCCGCATCCCCGACCTGGGCACGTTTAAAATCACCCAGCGCAAAGCCCGTACCGGTGTCAATCCCCGTACCGGTCAAAAAATGGAAATCCCCGCGACTCAGGTTCCCGGTTTTACGGCGGCCAAGGCCTTAAGAGAAGCTGCCAAAGGCGAATAATTAAGAGTGTACACCATGAACAAATCAGATCTCAGTGCAGCCCTGGCCAAGGACTTGAATATTCCCCTCCGAAAATCCGAAGAAATAGTAGAAGTGATTTTCGGCACGATGTTCAATGCGTTGTCAAACCATGATCGAATCGAAATTCGGGGATTCGGGTCCTTCGAGGTACGAGAATATGAAGGATATACCGGCAGGAATCCAAAAACCGGGGACAAAATCGTAGTGGATGGAAAACGTTTGCCTTTCTTCAAAGCAGGGAAAGAGCTTAGAGAGAAAATCTTCGAGGCAGAATAGCAAATTGCATACATCCAACCCGGAATATATCCAGAACATCCTGCAAGAACATCTTTCTTCAAACACCTTGTAAGATCCGAGCCCCATCAGGGGCTCGATCCACAATAATCTCACCTTTTGTTTATAGTGTTTCTAAGGTCTTAAAGTAATCCGATACCAGTATTGAGAGAGTATGATACCATTTCGCAGTTATGCACATAAGATAGTGAAGGATACCTCCAGCATCCCGGATTATGAGAAGAAAAGCGAATCAGCATCAAGATTCAATTTTATCCACTATGAGAGATACATTGGTCACGCACAGCCCGGATGACTCGGATACACAACATACTTCTACCTTAAGCAGTGACTGATTCAACTTCTTCTTATACGAAATGCTGAATGCGGCCCAGATACAGGTCGTTTTGACCGTTCTGCATTCGCGACCGGCCAGCAAATTGAAGTCCTTCGAATCGGCGCTTCCCAATTCCGAGATACATAGAGTATGCAGATCCTCGGGGTTAACCTGGTTGCGGAGGTCTACGAGCAGTGTTACCTCGGTCCCGGCAGGCAGAAATTTGTTCGACAGGTCCACAATCTGAGATAGATTCCCGTTCTTTGTAAGATGCAGTACCGACCGGCTACCAGACGGGCCCGAAACAAAATAATCATTCGATGACAGCACCCATTCGTCTGCACCCTTTGTAAAATCGGAGTTTTTGAGCAAATTTGCCCCTACACTCGGCCGGCAAGTCACTTCAAAACGGCAGCCGGTCTGCTTGGGATTGATTTCTTGCGCAGACGCAGCCTGATAAGCTTCATCACAGTACCTATAGTTTCGCGATTCTTGCATGGTCGAGTCCGCGCGTGGAGCGCGGGCCGTTGAGTTTTTCGAACTTATTGATTCGGCTGGCTTTCGAATAAATTCTCAGCGAGAAATGACTCCTTCGAGCTGCTGCCAGCATGTCTGAAAAGGTGAACGACTTTTTCCGGCAGTACCAGGGAGCCGGGTCGGCAACGAGGTTCTTTGCAGTGACGAATTGCCCAACGAACCAAAGCACTACAAAGCAGTAGGCCCAGTAAGCAAACATAGGGGCACGGGTTACCGAGGTCTCTTTCCGACACTGAGGTTCAGCCGCACCCAGGAGGTTCTTGGTCTCTCGATTGGTCATCTCAATGCTAAAGCGTGCAGCGTAGCGCTCGATAATCTGCTGTGGTGCAGCCTGAGGGTCCGTATCGAAAAACACCATATTGGCATGGTGGCCGGCCGGGTCATGGCACAACACGATCGAAAGAGGCTGTTGCCCTGCGCTATGATACCATAGCGCCGTGAACTGATGTATCAGGAGCTTAGTTTGTTTTCCATAGCAGAAGACCCTAATCTCATTCCACCCCAGATTGGGGTCCTGGAACATCGTTTCCAGGGAGGGCAGTCGAGCGCCTCTCTTGCGAGGTCTGCCCATCACTGTAAATGGAGCAGGTTCCAGCACAGCGAACAAAGCTGCATCCTTTCTCAGCCTCCCTGTAATGTGCACATTCTTGGGTCGTGCTTTGAGGATGGTATCGCAGCAGTATCCCAGGTCGAACACAATTCTCAGTCTTTCTCCCTCTTGGAGCCATGAATGAGTCAGATTTATAAGATCCAATCCAAGTTCGGGTTTTGTCTTGTAGGGCAGGCTCTTGGGATTAAACTTGGCCTTTGGCGGCCACCAAAGGCGGGCAGCGTATGGCAGACAAAACATGCGATCGCTGATGC
Source organism: Desulfomonile tiedjei DSM 6799 (assembly GCF_000266945.1). Classification (NCBI taxonomy): domain Bacteria; kingdom Pseudomonadati; phylum Thermodesulfobacteriota; class Desulfomonilia; order Desulfomonilales; family Desulfomonilaceae; genus Desulfomonile; species Desulfomonile tiedjei. The sequence continues at coordinate 4,732,614 of NC_018025.1, read as the reverse complement.
CGGGAAGGCGAATCGCCAGTCCTATGATGACAAAGCACACTCCATACCCCTTTTGCTTAGTATGCTTTGGGAGTGAACCATCATGCTGCCAGCCCGCGCCACAGATCTTCTTGCCAGTGTGCTTGTTCAAGGTGTCGTCAATCACCACAAGGATCTCGATCCCTTCTGCAATCAGCGTTTCTACCAACATTCTGAAGACGAAATAGGAGACAAAGTCAGTCTCCCATCGTCCCTTGCCGAGGAATCGGTAGATGCTGGCGAAGTGCTTGGATTCATGGAGTCTCATGGTCAGAATCACCTGGCTGATAGTGTGCTTGCCCATAGTGAGCACCCAACCGACCACCAGCGCAACGAAGATACGGAAACTCGGTGCGCTGAAACACGCTCTGAAATGAATCTCGTCAATCCCGAACGGATCTGGTATAGATCTCTTCAACTGGCGTTCCTCCTTCCCAGAATCTTTCACAAAACCGGGTATGTGCGGAACGCCTTATTTTTTCAAGGATTATCTCACCATCTAACCGTCCAGAATACAAAAAGGGCGAAACTATAGGTACATGTTCCAGAGTCTGGTAGTATTCACATCCTGGCCACAGACAATGCGGCGGATACATGAGCACTGACCTATGACAAGTGCAGGAATGATGAAACTGACACCCAAGAACAATAGGAATAAAGATGAAGCAAGCCGGAAAGACAACCAAGTGTTAGGTTTAGTTTGATTGTTCTTACGAAAACTTTGTGAGATCCGGCGATTTAGTTGATTCCAGTAAAAAGCAATAAATGCGATGCAAGTCTTGCGTTTCATTTGTTGACCATCCTGGATTCCATTTTGGGTCAAAAAAAAACTGTACAAGAATGCCATAACGCGAACAAACAATTGGCTGAAACTGTTAAAGTAAATCACGGTACAATTTTCATGGGCAACCCGCTAATGGTTTTGCTGCAAAAAAACAAACGCCGTCTTCAATACAGAGAAATGATAAAATGACAAACCATTTCTTCAGTGATTCAGACAGAATCGCGCCACATACAAAAACCAACAGCTTCTCATAATGGAAATAAAAGATGCACCAAAAAATGTATGAGACTACGCCACACGCTCTCGCTTTGGAATTAGTGATTTCTTCTTCCAAAGGAATATTCTTATGGTAGTACTTCCTAACATGGAATGTTCAATTTGACTTCAAGAAAAAGAGCAAGAAAAATGCCACAATTCTCTCGTCTATTTCTCATCTGATTTCTCGGAGGAATGTTGTAGCCAGAGAATGGCTTCTTCTGGTGTTCTGGGCAAAAAAGACTCAAATCAGCCAAGGTTGGGGGCTGATTAGACCCAGCCACATTAAGGTTCGGCTAAAACAATATAAAGGCCCGCAGAAATGAACTCTCCGCCGGCTCAAAAATAGTCCATATGAAGTTTCTCAATCTCTCACTGTGCTGCACATCAATCAGGGAGAGAATACGATCCTGCCAAACGCAACCTGCATCGCGAATCGCATTCCTCTTCTTTGTCCCGGTCCCATTTCTCCTCACGCATGCAGTTTTCATAACAATTCTCGAAATCCCGACTCAGTCTACTATAACGAGCATCGGATTCCGCAGTATCACGCGACTTCATCCTCCAGTTTGCAAGTATGGTGAGAGCTAGAAAAGTGAAACCGCCAATGCCAAGAATGAGGATACTCACAATCAACAGGAGATTGTAATCCATGTCCTTCTCCTCTCGTTCACATCATGTTGTTCATTAGATGCACGGAGGAGCGAGGGGATTCAGCTTCTTTAATTATGTCACTTGCTACAAATACGAAAATTGTGAACAGCGGGGTTATTTTGCGGTGAAATATCCGAACAAGTCAGCATTCTTATCAACCGGTCCGAGAGCAACAAGTGTAAAACGGCAGTCTTCAATCATCCATTCAGCCGTATCCTGCAGTTCAGCGAAGGACACATCCTGTAGATTCTCGATAATCTCGTCGACCGGAACATGCCTGCCAAAATGATACTCGCTCTTGGCCAGCCTGTTCATCCTGGAATCAGTAGACTCCATAGCCAATATGAGGTTACCTTTGATCTGACTCTTAGCTGTGGCGACTTCGTCTTCCGTCAAATTCCGACATAAATCCAAGGTTTCCTTTCCCATGACGTTGAGAAGCTCTTCCAGATCGTCCGGATCGCAGCCCGCGTAAATTCCGAAAATCCCCGTATCCGAAAAAGCAGAGAGGAAAGAATACACGGAATAGGCCAATCCGCGTTTTTCCCTCACTTCCTGGAAAAGCCTTGAACTCATGCTTCCGCCGAGAATGGTATTCAGGATGTATCCTGCATGTCGACGCTTATCGACAGCACTGGGAGCCTTCATCGCCACGCATACGTGCACTTGCTCTAAATCGCGTTCCTCCACATAGGCAGACGCGTCGATCTTTGCCTCTGTTTTCGATACAGCCGTCTTCAGCGGTGCAAATTGCTGCAAATGGGAATTTACCAGCTCGACAAAGCATTCATGTTCCAGATCTCCTGCGGCACATACGAGTGTTTCGTCGGGGGTGTAATACGCGTTCTTGAATCCTACCAGGGTATCTCGATCCAATCGCATGACGTTCGGTACAGTCCCAAGAATAGGTTGTCCGATAGGATCGTCTCTCCAGAATCGTATGCCGAGAATCTCGTGGACCAGGTCCTCAGGGCTGTCTTCCAGTTGATGAATCTCCTGACAGACCACGTGTTTTTCGCGCTCGATTTCATCGGCAGGAAATGAAGCATTCAGAAATATATCGCTGAGTAGGTCGACAGATAGTTCGGTATTTTCGTTGAGCACGCGACAGTAGAACGACGTCATCTCTTTACTGGTGAAAGCATTGAGCACGCCCCCCACGGAATCGATTTCCTTTGCAATGGTAAAAGCTGTGCGTCTCTGGGTTCCTTTAAAGAGCATGTGCTCTATGAAATGACAAATGCCGTTCACTTCGGGATACTCAAAGCGAGAACCCGAATGAACCCAGATCCCCATGGACACTGACTGAACGTACGGAACGGTCTCCGTGATGACACGGACACCGTTATCCAGAGTTGTCTTTTTATATGCGAATTCGTTGTGTTTGGATTTCAACTGAGAGGTTATATCCTGCCCCTAAAAATCGGGAGTTTCGCCGATGGCGTCTTTTCTTGAGAGTTTAATTTTTCCGTTTGGATCGATTCCTATTACTTTTACCGGGAAAGAGTCCCCTTCTTTGACGACGTCTGTCACTTTACGCACACGTTCCGGAGCCAATTGGGAAATGTGCACCAGACCGTCCGTTCCGGGAAAAATCTCGACGAATGCTCCGAAGTCGGTGACTTTCCGGACCGTCCCCATATAGATTTTCCCCATTTCCGCTTCCTGGGTAATTTTCTGTATGGCGAGTTTCGCCTGAAGAGCGCCATCGGAATCTGCCGAGGCAATCACCACTTTTCCGGTATCGTCCACTTCTATCTTGGTTCCGGTCTCTTCCTGAATTGCCCGGATGATCTTTCCACCAGGTCCGATAATATCCCGAATCTTATCCGGATTAACGAACATGATGAAAATTCTCGGAGCATGTCTGGATATCTCGGCTCTTGGTTTATCGAGCGTCTTGGCCATTTCGCCTAAAATATGCAGTCTACCTTCTTTGGCCTGGTACAGAGCCTCGGTCAAGATTTCACGGGTAATCCCTTGAATCTTGATATCCATCTGGAGGGCAGTTACGCCTGTCGTTGTCCCTGCCACCTTGAAATCCATATCCCCGTGATGGTCTTCATCACCGATGATATCAGAGAGGATGATGATTCGGTCGTTCTCCTGAAGAAGTCCCATGGCTATGCCTGCCACAGGTTCCAGGAGAGGAACTCCCGCGTCCATAAGCGACAGGGAGGCACCGCATACCGTCGCCATGGAACTGGATCCGTTGGATTCGAGAATCTCGGATACGACCCTGATTGTATAGGGAAAATCTTCGTCGTTCGGCAGCAGGTACTGAATTGCGCGATCCGCAAGCGCTCCATGGCCGACTTCTCTGCGAGACGGCCCCCTGAGAAACTTCACTTCCCCCACGCTAAAGGGCGGGAATTTATAATGAAGCATGAAAGACTTGTAACTTGCTCCTTCAAGAGCTTCCACTTTCTGCTCGTCCGAAGAAGTACCCAGAGTCACGATGACCAAAGCCTGAGTCTCACCTCTGGTGAACAAAGCACTTCCGTGAGTTCGGGGAAGCGTTCCCACCTCAGTTGTGATGGGACGAATCTCTTTGAAGCCTCGACCGTCTACGCGGACGCCTTTCTCGATAATCAGGTTACGTATGTACCTGCCTTCAAGCTTCTCCAGGTACCCGAGAATCTCCAGACGTCTGTGCTCGGCATCTTCTACGGATGACAGGATTTCATCATAAATTTGATTGAGAGCATCGCGTCTCGGTAGTTTCTCGCGTATGGTAACAGCCTGACCGATCCTCTCTCCCCAGGTGGCGATTATTTTCTCAATCAGCTCACTGTCTTCCGTAGGGGCAACGATTTCACGTTTCGGCTTACCGGCGAGCTCCCTGAGCTTCTCCTGGGCTTCGACGATCTTGAGGATTTCATCGTAAGCTTTAAAAATAGCCTCGAGGATCACCTCTTCAGGCAATTTGTCGGACCCGCCTTCGACCATCACGATTCCCAGACGAGATCCCACCACGATAAGACTGAGATCCGAATAGGAGTCTTCCAGGCTGGTAGGGTTGATTATGACATTGCCTTCAACCCGTCCGACGCGAACTGCACCGATGGGTCCGGCAAAGGGGATGTCGGAGAGATGCAGAGCTGCCGAAGCTCCGTTAATGCCCAGCATATCCGGATCGTTCTCTCCGTCCGACGAGAGCACGGTGGCAATAATCTGCGTTTCCGCGGTGAATCCTTTGGGGAAAAGAGGGCGAATGGGGCGATCGATGAATCTTGCAGTGAGGATTTCCTTCTCGGTAGGGCGGCCTTCCCGTTTGAAATAGCCTCCGGGGATCTTACCCGCGGCATAGGTCATTTCCAGGTAATCCACAGTGAGGGGAAAAAAATCGATTCCTTCACGGCCTTTTTTTTCTGCGACCGCAGTAACCAGCACCATAGTCTCCCCCGTGCTGGCAAGAACTGCACCGGAGGATTGCTTGGCGAGACGCCCGGTTTCGAAAACAATTTCTTTTCCTGATACGTTACAGCTTGTCCTATAGACCATATTATTGACGATCCTTGATTTACTATATCTTTGTAAACAACGCCTGCTTACAGGGTTTCAACCGACCCACATGAGCGTTATTTTCTGATCCCGAGTTCGCCGATTATGGTCTTATAACGATCGACGCTTTTGGCTTTCAAGTAATCCAAAAGCCGCCGCCGCTGTCCCACCAATTTCAGAAGGCCTCTGCGGGAGTGAAAATCTTTCTTGTGAATCTTAAAATGTTCCGTGAGGTAACTGATTCTCTCACTCAGCAGGGCTATCTGAACTTCCGGAGAACCCGTATCGCTCTCATGGAGCCGATGTTTTTCTATGATATTTTTCTTTGTTTCAGTGAGAAATGCCACTCTCCTCTTCCTCCTGAAGGGCACTGAGATATCTTCTGCATAATCTGTTATTACTATCACACGGCGTTTTCGATGTAAAGCTATGTGAAGCGTATTTGTTACTTTTGTCCGGTACGGACTCAGTATGCAAAAAAAAGAGGGCTCTGAAGCCCTCTTTTTCGGTTTCACGAAGGTGGAAATTAATACGCAGCCAAGAAATCACCCATGATGTTGACCGACTCTTTTTCAACGATCTTGTCGAAAATTTTATCTTTCACATCTTTGGGCAGCAACTCGATGCTCTTGGTGGTTGCGCTATCAAACTTAGCAGTCGGAAACACTTTCAGGATCTTGTCCTTTTCAGTGTCGTTTGCGTATACGCGCAGAACTTTGAGGCCGGCCAGCATTTCCTCGCACATATCCGCAAGTCCGGCTTTCTGCAATTTTGAGTAGCGATCTTCATTAATCCAAATATTGATCGGATATTTTTCTTCTGCCATGATATTACCTCCTTACATAGGCGGGATCTCAAAAACAGGAATTCTCTTCTCGAGATATTCGTCAGTTACGAAAGGTGACCCAAAACCGTACTTGTCGGCGCATTCCATGACCAGATCGAAGACTTCGGGGCGGAAAATCAGGCGGGGAGGCTTCACGCCATCCTGCACGATGCTGCGGATAACCGTTCCACTGAACTTCTGCCATTCTTTCTTGTGGTCACAAAGCCCCTCAGAGGTAATTTCACCGCAATGAGGGCAATACAGCCAGTTCATAGAATAGACCGGAACGATGCTCAGTTCTTTTTGAACGGTTGCGAGCAGGTGGTGAGCATCGTAAGCGCCGTAGTAGGTACCAACGCCGGCATGATCCCTGCCGTACATATGGTGGCTCAGGCCCAGGTTGGTCCTGAGTGCCGCATGGAAAATGGCTTCCTTGGGGCCTGCATAGCGCATATCCCAGAAGGTGAGAGAGGTCAGATGGTTGTGGTCACCAAAATAACCTGACTTCCTCAGCTCGTCCTGGGTGAGAATAATTGCTTCGTCAATATAGTCGCCTTTTCGCTTGGCACCGATAATGGCATTGACAAGCACGCCTACGAGAGGCTTTTCGATGGGAAGTTCAGCATAGGCCTGGAACCATGCGCCTTTCATGAGCCATTCATGGCCGGTGTGGGGCACGTTTCTGGTTTGGTGGGCGACAACTCTTTCCCAGCCTTTTTCCTTGAATCTCTTCCGCATTTCCAGAGGCGGAATGAAATAAGGATCATAGGGCGCATTAATTTTCGGTCTGTTCACCAGAGTCAGCTTGCCGCCGACAAACTTGTCCTTGTACTCATATGTACGTGCGCAACCAGGGTGTTTTGCTTCGTCAGTTCCGTAAACACTCTGGCACATTGCTTTCTTGTCGTAATCGAACACTTCTTCGACTTCGAAAATCGCCATCGGATTGCCGCCGAAGGTCAGGAGCACTGATTTCCCTGCTGCCACACCATATTTCTCGACTTCTTCGGCACTCAGGTCGAACAGAATCGGAATGCTCCATACTGCACCGTTGGCCAGTCGCATGTTCTTAACTACGCTGTCCACATCGGCTTTGCCCATGAAACCTTCCAGGGGGCTAAAAAAACCGTAAGTAATTCCGATGACCTCATTGGCGAGCTGGCTACGGATGGGAATTTGAGCAAGACCCTGGATCTTGCTTGCAGCCTCTTTAGGCTCCATAATCCGCTCGACGATTTCTTTTCCACCGTGTCCTATTTCGGCCATGTGTTTTCTTCTCCTTTCCCTAAAGTCCTACTGACTTCATCTATTTCTTCGAGAGACACTAGCCGCGTGAGCCTGGAAGGGCTTGCGGCTACGACAAATAAACCAAACCAGCAACATGCGTCCGCTTCCGGTATGAACGCGTGTTTTTTCGGGGTTGTTTACGGCACCTAACAACTATTTCAGGCAGCAGCACCACCCCACGACGCGGTTCCTCCGCATGTTTCCTCGAAAGGATCCCGCTTATCATTAAGCCGCTGTGTTCCTTACGTTTTTGGTTTGAGGTTACCCGTCTGTACGGCACAAATGCAACCCTTGAAAAGGCTTCTATAGTGATGAAATTCCTATAACTTGTCAAGAATAAAAACCAACCCGGGGGAGCCTCCGGTTATTCCTGAAAGCCCATTAGTCCCCGTCTGCAATTGCAAAGACACTACTCCGCTCGTGTCAGAAGTCGACCGACTCTCCGTTCGTTTGTCACCGGCGATCGCGATAGTTAATAAGAAGTAGCATTGAGCTCATCTATACCGATTCATTTATATGCCAAATTCATAAAAAGGTCTAACAATTTGCGTTAGCTCAGTCCAAAAAAGAAGATCGCTGCGCTTATCTAGATTTTCCTTGAACGATTGAGACCTTGCACGAGCACGCCTTCCAAATACTTCAGCATTTCCTCCAATACGGACTCAGAATGGTCAGTATGCGAGGCATTGCGTTCCGAGAGATCGTTCAACACCGATTGAGCCCAATTCTGCAGAGGCTTTACTATTGTCGAGTCGTGTAAAGGCATGATTTTCGATAAATCAAAAGCGATTCGATCTCTGGGCGCAATATATTGTACAAGCGCCTCCATTTCCCGAGGCCATAACGCAGGATCCGGCTCTCGCATGAATATTTGCAGGTGCGCATCCTCCAGTGTGTCCAACAATTCCTGGGGTATGGATTGCTCACCCAGAAGGAGAACCCTGCTCGGGATCAGCGGCTTGTCAGGTTTGTCCACCACGTGCGACTCTTTTCTTTCAACTCGAGATGCACAAATATTTACCCGATACAGGTGAAAAATCAAACGAGAAAAAGCAACTCCGGATTATTGAACTCGCCTGGAAGGGTACTGTATTGTTGACAGCTATGAAAAAGTACATCGAATTCAAAGCCGGTTCGGAAATTCTGACCCGACTGAGGGATGAGGGGCTGGATTCCAGACTGATCAGCGTCTTCACCGGCCCGGCGGGGGGACCGAAATGGTTTGTATCGGTCGGGTTCGATACAATGCTCATGAAGACCGATTTTCTGTGCCATGGAAACGGTCGGGTGCTCCTGGCCGGGTCGTCCGCAGGGGCATGGAGATGTCTGGCCATGGCCTGCAAAGACCCACTGCTTGCTTACGAGAATCTGAGGATCGCTTACTCCCGCAATATTTTTACTGCGGAAGACACACCGGTTACAGTTTCCGAGGCCCTCGCCCGGAACGTTGAGTCCTTCCTTTCCGATGACAATGTTGACCACATTCTCAATCATCCCCATTATGATCTTGCGGTCCATGCCGTACGAGCACTGGGATTGACCGCATCGGAAAACAAGAGACTGCAGGGCGGCGCAATTCTTGTTGCAGCGCTCGCGAATGCTTTTACACCGAAAAATATGCGCTTGTTTTTTGAGCGCGTTGTCTTTGTGTCGGGTCCGGAACTCCCGGATTTCGTGCACGCATTCAAAGGCCGGGCGATTCGGATGAATGAAGAAAATGTCCGGAAAGCCGCGCTTGCCACCGGATCGCTCCCGTATATAGTAAAAGGAGTTACCGACATCGCGGGTGCACCTCCGGGAATTTACCGTGATGGAGGCATCACGGATTATCAGCTCAATCAGGATTATTGTCCCCGTGACGGCTCGATAACGCTGTTCTTTCACTACCAGGAACGGATAGTGCCCGGATGGTTCGACAAATTGCTCACCTGGCGCGTGCCGCAATCCGGAATTCTCGATCGGGTCCTGCAGGTTTTTCCCGGTCCGGATTTTCTCAAGCGGCTTCCCGATGGCCGATTACCGGACCGTGAGGATTTCCGCATATTTGTGAACGATCCCAAGGAGAGAATCAGGCGCTGGGACAAAGTGTCGGAATTGAGCGAAATACTCGGGCAGGAATTCGGTGAAGCGGTAACGTCCGGTAACATTCGCCACCTCGTTCGGCCTCTATAAGGATAGAATATGAATAGACCGTCATGGCAAGAATACTTCATGATGCTCGCAAAACTTGTGAGCGTCCGGTCCACATGCAATTCTCGCAAAATCGGAGCAATCATTGTCCGCAACAACCGTATTCTGGCGACCGGATACAATGGCGCAGTTCACGGCGCACCTCATTGCACGGACAAGGGGCCTGATTTTTGTTTACGCCGCGCAATCGGAGCCCACGATGCAGACAAATACAATTATTGCATATCGAGCCATGCGGAAGTAAACGCGATCGATCAGGCTGCACGGTTCGGCATTCCGCTGGACGGCTCGAGTCTCTACTGCACGCTGGAACCGTGCAACTGGTGCTTCAAACAGCTTATTCAGGCGGGCATCAAGGATATTTACTTCGAAGAGTATTACGACTCCAAGAATAAAGATTTCGATATGTACTGGCGGAGCATCATGCAAAACCACGAAGGCATCCATACGTTCCAGAAAATCGAAGTCGGTCGCGAAGCCCTGGATATGGTCATTAACGTGCTCTCCGGGACAAAGACTTCCGCCCGGAGAATGGTCGCGACATCTCCCGATGATTCCTCCGACATGAATGTGGAAGAACTGATTCGCATGCTCGAGCCGGAAGGCAAGGCTCAAGGATGATTTTTCAACGGGAACGGAATTCATGTAATCTCCCTGCCCTACCTTGATTAAAATGAAAACTCCCAAGAAGAGGTGTGTATGAAAATTCTGGGTGTGGAAAAATTCTCGGCTGCAGACCTGGTGGAGCGACTGCGACAGGTCACGATGCTCAAAGCTCCCGAGGTTAAGATTTATGAAAAAGCTTTCATTTCTCTGGAGACCATCGCGGTGGAACAACTCTCACCGCCTCAGAATTACATCCTGCGCGGAGAGCTCAAAAAGGTGCGGGAATTGAAGTGGGCACTGGAAGAGCACGGAATAGACATTTTCAAACTAAACGGATTCGTGCGGCTCCTGATTGACGGCTCTCCGGAACCCGTGGATCTGCTTCCTCCAGTGGTGGAAGAATCCATCGAACGCGACGGATCGGTTCATCTCATCGTGAATGACGGAATGCATAGAGTTTACATGGCATTGCGTGAATGGGTCGTTCCTCAGGTGATCTTTGTCAGAGGCATTCCCAAAAACTTGCCGTACTATGCGTTTCCCGTGCCCGGTAAGTGGAATTCCGTCGAGGAACGCGACGATTTGCCTGAAGGTTTTCTCAAAAAATGGCACAGGATCGAGAATTATCACGCGTTGTACAGAAATTTTAACTCCGCGTTCACAAATGTAGGCGGGCCACGTCAGTTCTTCTCTTCCTAAAAATCAGAAGTAATTGCCCGTGATCTCGTAACATAGCGCGTCTTTTTTGAATCCAACCGGCACTTTTGACATTGGCCGGAACCCTTCTTCCTCAAAGAGCCGGGTTCCGGTCAATGATACGTTCCGTAACAGTGCCGTAGAAAACCTTTCCCTGTTAGCCCTCAGCTCTATGTAGTCAGAGCCGAAAATTTCGTTGTTTATCCGGCGTGTGGAATTACAGGATATTGGTAGGGACCGGCGTCCCTGCCGGTCCATTTTAGCGATATCATTGATCATATTGAAGAGTGCCGGCACGGAGGCACGGCACCTACTGGTACCCCTGTCCTCAATCGGACATTAGTTTGGCAATTCCGATAATATGTTTCCCGTCTTCACATCGCGTTTTTTTGGGGCCAGATGCGGCGTATGATAAGCGCATCGCGAGCATTTATTCATCTTATACTTTAAGAAATCACGATAACATTCTGATTTCTTGTTGACAATTGCGAACAGTAGTGCTATTGCCCCCTTCAGTTAACGGGAAGGAGGGAATTATGACACCCACCCGTCAGAATCCCAGAGATCAAGGTTGCTCCTCTCCCAGGGGAACAGTTTCGAAAGGAGATACAAGAATGGGAAGAATTTGCTCGATTGCGACGGCCATCCTTTTATTGACGGCCTCGTGGGTTTGCGCCGGGAATTTTGAGTTGTTGGCCGACGCAGGCGTTGTCCGGCCACCGACTCCGCTTTATGCAGCTCCCGGAACCGTTGTGAAAGCCGAGTTCAAGTCTAACATCCGGACGGTATCCGACACGGAATTGGAGTCCGACAGTCTTCTTCCCGAACCTGTATCGGGAAAAGAGGGTGTGAAAGCCAAACCTGCAATAGCGTACAAAGAGCGCTCCAGAGGAATGGCTCCTCCTCCGCAGACTGCTCCCAAGAGCGAGGACACGTTTGGTGCAACAGCCCAGACACGTGAAGAGATCAACGATCTTGAAGCAGATCTTGAGAAAGACCTGGTGCTCTCGCCTCCTCCCCCGAAAACAGAGGAAAAAGCCGAGTCCACTACGAAAGTTATAGAGAAGAAACCAGCGGAAAAAGCAGCCGTAACGGAGAAGAAACCCGAGAAGAAAGCAGCCGCACAGGTCCGAAAGATCAACCCGGACCGTGCCCCGCAGTACACCGCGCAGAATAAGCCGATTCAAAAAGTGAAGCCTGCTTCTATCCAGAATCCCTGGCACGTGGCGGCAGGATCGCATGTTCAGCGTCCGGTCGCATCGGCACCTGCCGGTCGTATGTGCAATGTCTCGGAATGCCCGGTTCCCAATTCTCAGGTAGCATACCGGCAGTACCGAGAACCGAATTCGCCTTCTCCTGCATTCATGACTTCAGATCCCAGGAGAGTCCCGGTGCCGCCCGGCTCCGATCGATTCGTGAGAGACGGTGTGACCATTAAACTGGCGCCTGCGGCTGCACCTGCCAATGCGCTCCCTTATCCTGAAGAAGAGTCCGCGGGCTCGGATCTGATCTCCGCTGCAGCGGAAATCATCGGTATGCCTTTTGCCTTTATCAGCTCTTTTTTCTAGTGCCCCAAAGAAGTAAACCCGGTAGGGGCATCCCTTGTGGGTGCCCGGTAGTGACCGGCCTCCGTGCCGGTCATTCCGGATGGGCAGGCATCCCGCGTGTTCGCTGGACCCCTACCGTGGCTCTGCCCCCAATGCCAAGACCACTATTCATACGTGTCTATCCCACCCTTTTATCCCTTGTGGCTTCCAGCGATTTTATGAGCAGAGCAAGTGTTTTATTGACGGGAGCCGAAATTCCAAGGGTCTCGGCTTCTTCTGCGAGGGCATTGTTGATGAAATCGATTTCGGTTCTTCTGCCTGCCAGAACGTCCTGAAACATGGAATTGAGATTTCCCGCGGTTCCTTCACACACTGCTATTACGCGCTCTTCCGGATCGTCAAAAATCAGTTTGATACCCTTTGCATTCACAATGCGGAGGCATTCTTCCACTATTTCGTGAATAAGCCGCTTGCCGTGTTCATTTGAGGGAAGATCGCCGTTCCGCAGCCGCAGCAGCGTTGCAGGCGCATTTATCGCCGCGTTGATAATCAGTTTGGACCATACGCACCCCATGGCATTATCCACGAGATGAACCGGACCGGCCTTCATTTTTTCCAGGGCTTCGGCAACTGCACGGGTGCGTTCCAGGATTTTGCCGTCCGCCTCACCCAGGTGCGTTTGTCCGAAACCGGTATGCTTAAAATGGCCGGGTTCAACGGCCATTGCTCCTATGGTGGTCGTACCGAGGAGGACTCGTCCCGGAAAAGCAGCGTTCAGAGTCTCAAAATTACCGATACCGTTTTGAAGCGTCAGCACCAGACCGTCCGGTGCAAGGGCTTCTCGCACTGCTCCGATAGCGGCGCTCGTGTCGTATGATTTCACCACCACCATGACAAGATCTGCGCCGTCGGTATCCGATGCATCAGCCACAATTCTGGGGTGGATGGTTCTGTCTCCGGATACGCCATCTAGGCGGTAACCGTTATTCGAGACGAGATTTACCTCGTCCTTGTTTCGCTCGATGAGAACCGTATCCAGACCTGCCTCAATGAGCAGTCCGCCGAGCACAGATCCCAATGCGCCTGCTCCTATTATCGCTATCCGCATCACGAGCCTTTCGTTTCCTTGTTGCGCTTAAACCGCCAAGAGTTCGGGAACCTTTTCTGCACGAGAAGGTTCCCGGTTATGCGGTTTGCATGCGAAACTACGGGGTTATTACTCAAATGGCGTTGCTGCTATGAGTATAATTTCTTCAATTCCGCTGCAACGTCTTCCGGCATGGGGTAGCAGTGCTCTTTTGCCGGAAATCGTTTCGCTGTGACATCTTCTTTGAATTCTGCGAGAGCCTCGAGAATCTGCTGACCGATAAGTCTATATTTCTTCACGAATTTTGCGGTGCCCCGATCGAACATGCCAAGCATGTCATGGATTACAAGTACCTGACCGTCAACATGGGGTCCAGCGCCGATACCGAATACCGGCACCCTAGAGCGCTGGGTGATTATTGCTGCCACTTCCGCAGGAACTGCCTCAAGAAGGAGACTGGACGCTCCGGCTTCCTGAAGAATGTCAGCATCTTCAATAAGCTTCTTGGCAGTTGCCAGATCTCGACCCTGAGCCTTGTATCCTCCCAACTGTGCCACGGATTGCGGAGTTAGCCCCATATGTGCCATCACCGGGATGGTCGCGTCAGCCATGGCTCGAATCGTCTCAGCCACTTCACGTCCGCCTTCGAGCTTCACCGCATCGCACTCGCCTTCCGCCATGAACCTTCCGGCATTGCGAATCGCCTCCGATTTTGAAACCTGATAGCTCATGTACGGCATGTCACCTACAAGGTACGCATCAGGTGCACCCAGTCGAACCGCTTTTACATGAGGCATCATCAAATCCATCGTCACGGGGAGTGTAGAATTGTACCCGTAAACCACCATTCCAATGGAATCGCCAACCAGAATCACGTCTATTCCGGCCTTCTGCTCCAACAGAGCAAAAGGATAATCGTATCCCGTAAGGAATGTCATAGGCTCCTTGCGCGCTTTTTTTTCTCTCAGCGTCTGAATGGTGATCTTTGCCATCATTGCTCCGTTTCCGGATTCCGGGATTGTCCGGGATCCCTGGGTTTAATCAAAACGATGGGACTTTTTTACCCGAAGGATGATCATACCACGTTTTCTTCGCCGGTAGCCACAACACTGCCTTGTGTTCAGGCGAATTCAGGAAAGCATTTGGCGGCTGTTCGAGAATGCGAAGAGATAGGAAAGACTATTAGGCGGATACGATCCGGGATGTTGGGGCTTCGCTGTGGGATTCCATTAGAAACTTCGAAAGAAGGATGCCACTGACCTGGTGCCCCGATCAGTGGCCAAATTCTACGGATGGGGAAATCTTTCAGATCCGGCAGCAATGCTTGCGGCGGATTTGGCGCTTGTAGAGAATGACGGCAGCATCAATGGCAAAATGGACGAGCCATCGAGCGTTCACGGCCTGAACATTTTCTTATTGCTTCCCCTGAATGCAGTCTCGCATCCCTCCCGTGCTGAAATGACGCTGAGGGATTGGCCGGTCATGGGCTGTCGTGTTACTAACGAAGCCCCCGATGCATGAGTTCTCTGTCCGGCTAAAAGCACTGGCGTACAAGCTGACTTCGTAAGTTCTTCAGTTTGGAGAATCTTGTCTCTCAGATCTCCTGGCACTCGTCTCTCCAGAGGCAACCGAATTCTCCGCAGTTGCTAATGCCTTTAAAGCACGGAGAATTTCCCTCCATTTCCTGGATGACTCGAATGAGGCTTTCTTTTCTGATGCGGGTGTAGTTCTTGACACCGACTATTCTGGCCTTGTCTCGAATCTCTTTTAAAGTCATATCTTAACTCCTTTACGTAATATGCTGAATTGAAAAATCAATTCCTCGTGAGGCTTGTAAAGCAGAAATTGTCCGGAAAAGCAAGGAGAAACTGCACCGCGCGACAGGATACGATCGATGAACGCGGTGACTCGCTCCATCGGGAAGTTAGGCTGGCAACGAAAGCGCATTATGAGAATTCAGAAAAAAATCTCTCCGAGAGTGGAAAGAAAGCTTGCTTGTGATACATTGTGAGTCACAAGAGGAGCTGAAATACCATAGATGGACGATTACACCTCCGAAACGTTGCCCGGCAAGGGTACCGATTCCGTGCGAAACCTCGCCACGCGTCTGCACCCGTTCGCGTTGTGGTCTTTGATTCTTGCGCTGCTCGGAATCCCTTTGATGGGGCTCATCACGGGCGTGATTGCAGTGATTTTGGCGGGAATAGCCATTACTCAGATTGCAGCCAACCCATATTTGCATGGGCGAAAGCTAGCCATTGCCGGATTGGCCATCGGATTGGCGGACGTGGTGCTGTGGGTGTTTCTTCTTGGATTTGCCTTCCCCAGGTCGGTTCACACTGCCTACAAGTCTGTCGAGCAGTTCACGTTTCCATCGGCCAATTTCCTGGAACGGGCTCCAGAAAGTATTCGCAGGGCCATGGAATTGAACGTGTTCTTCGTTGTGGAGCGTAGAGGATGGCCTGCATTTCTCCACAATGAATCTCTTACCGGTTCAGGTATTATTCTGGGGCAAAATGAAGGCGAATACGTGATTCTCACGAATCGCCACGTGGTAGACCCTGCTTTTAACGGAGATCAAACATCCAAGCTGGATCAGCGGGCATTTATTACCATTTACTTTCACGACGGCACGAACAAAAAAGGGTACGTGTGGTGGACTGCGCCGGAAGGTCTGGATCTCGCGCTGGTTGCAACCGGCCCGAATCCTCACGGAATTCCCTTCCCGGAACTCCAGAGTACACCTGATTTCGAAATCGGGGATAGAGTCTTTACCGTCGGGAATCCGCACGAATTGAGCTGGAGTTATGCAGAAGGAGCAATCTCGGGCATACGGGAGTCTTCCAAGGGATCGATTCAGCTCAAAATCATACAGACCCAGACACCGATTAACCAGGGAAATTCCGGCGGAGGCCTCTACCTCGAGGATGGCACACTCATAGGAATCGTGAGCTGGACAAAAGACAAATCCCAGGCTGAAGGGATTAGCTTTGCAATTACCTATGAGGATTTTCTCGCGGTGTACAATCGAGAGAAGGCGGAATGAGTCATACCAATTTGTTTTCAAAGTTAGACAAAAATCCCCTCTAACCCCCCTTTATAAAGGGGGGAAGGGGGGATTTTGAATGCAAATCGGGATCAAATGGCTTTTTTCAGGTGGGTCTCGATGTATTTGACAATATAATCCGTACGCGTGCCGGGACCGAAGATTTCCTCAATCCCTGCATCTTTGAGCTCTCCGATATCCTCTTCGGGAACAATGCCTCCACCGAGAATAAGCACGTCATTGACCCCGTTTTGCTTGAAGATTTCTGCTACTTTCGGGAACAAGTAATCATGAGCTCCGGAAAGCGAGCTGAGACACAAGACGTCCGCATCTTCTTGAATGCAGGTCTGATAAATAGCTTCCGGAGTCTGTCGTAATCCGGTGTAAATGACCTCCATGCCTGCATCACGCAATGCTCGTGCTACAACTTTGGCTCCGCGGTCGTGCCCGTCGAGCCCGGGTTTGGCAACAACTACCCTGATGCGTTTTTCCATTCGTCAGTCCTCTTTTCCCCAGAGTTCTCCATCCGGTCAAATCTCGCTCCGGTGCGGGAATGATATCAGGTCATCTACTAGAGAGGAATATTTCCATGTTTCCTCTTCGGCTTCTCTTCCGTTTTTCCTTCCAATTGAGCAAACGCTTTGATCAACACCGAGCGGGTTTCCCGCGGAAAAATGACTCTGTCCACGAATCCCAGTTGAGCTGCTCTGTAAGGACTAGCGAATTTTTCGACGTAGTCCTGTATCAGTTCCGCCCTCCTCGCTGCGGGATCTTCAGCGTCGGAAATCTCTTTTCGGAACAGAATCTGAATAGCTCCTTCAGGTCCCATAACTGCGATTTCCGCTGAAGGATACGCCAGATTGATATCAGCCCTCAAGTGCTTGCTTGACATAACCACATACGCACCGCCATACGCTTTTCGCGTGATGAGGGTTACTTTGGGAACCGTGGCTTCCGCGTAAGCATACAGTATCTTGGCGCCATGCTTGATGATGCCGCCGTGCTCCTGCTGAGTTCCGGGCAAATACCCGGGAACGTCCAGGAGGGTCCAGAGTGGAATATTAAAAGCATCACAGAATCGTACAAATCTGGAGCACTTGACCGATGCTTCCGTATCCAGGCATCCCGCCATCCAATTCGGCTGGTTTGCGACTATACCGATGGTCTTGCCGTTGAGTCTGCCGAAACCCGTAATGAGATTCTTCGCGTAATTCGCATGTACTTCCATAAAATGGCGGTTGTCCAGAACCGGGACAATGATTTTCTTCATGTCGTACGGTCGGCGGGAACTGTCCGGGATAATGGTATCAAGCTCCGGGACCAGCCTGTCCACAGGGTCTTCGGTGTGAACAATCGGTGGAGGGACTCTGTTGCTATCAGGGAGGAATGAAAGCAGTTCCCTTACCTTGGCCAAAGTGTCTTTTTCCGAGGCATAATGGAAGTGGCACACGCCGGAAACTCTTCCGTGAACTTTCGCGCCTCCGAGGCTCTCCGGATCGATCTCCTCGCTGGTGACCTGTTTTATTACCTGAGGACCGGTAATAAACATATAGCTGGTTTTTTCCTTCATAAAGATGAAGTCCGTAACAGCAGGCGAATAGACTGCCCCACCTGCACACGGTCCCATGACGACCGAGATTTGCGGGATTACGCCCGATGCACGGACATTCCGGTAAAAGACTTCGCCGTAGCCCCCAAGGCTTTCCACGCCTTCCTGGATTCGAGCACCGCCTGAATCGTTTATACCGATGAGAGGAAAACCGTTGCGGTACGCGAGATCCATCACCTTGCAGATCTTCTGCGCGTGCATAAAAGAGAGACTGCCACCGAACACGGTGAAATCCTGTGCAAACACATAGACACCCCGGCCGTTTACCTTTCCGAACCCTGTGATTACGCCTTCTCCGGGTATTACGGTTTTGTCCATACCAAAATCGCTGCACCGGTGGACAACGAATTTGTCGATCTCTTCAAAGGAACCATCGTCGAGAAGCTCCAAGACTCGCTCTCGAGCAGTCATCTTGCCGGCTTTATGCTGCTTTTCTATTTTATCTACGCCTCCGGCCATATCGGCCTCGGCAAGCTTTTCCAACAGCTCCTCGAACTTCTGTTCCATCACGGACATGTACATCTCCTCTTTATTTCGATAAGGTCCAAGATCGATTGCGCAGCCTGCGCGGGAAAGCGGGAGTTTGGTACATAAGCGTCAATCTGTCGGCACGCGAGATGCGGACTTTGATTTGACGCGCGGTAAATTTCAGCAAATCCCGGCATGTGTCGCCACTGCAAATCCCGTATGGAAATTCAACGTGAAGCGAGCACTAAAAGATCAGACAGGGTGCGGTAAGGAACGTCGTGCAAAAAATTTTTCACCCATTTCGGCACAGCGCAGGTGAACTGAGCCCCATCACGAACTTAAAGCAACTGCTTAACCGCAGAGCCCACCTGAGTCAGGTTCTCAATAACGGTCACTCCCGCGTCTTGCAATGCCTGGATTTTTCCCTGAGCTGTTCCGGATCCCCCGGATATGATCGCTCCAGCGTGCCCCATCCTTTTGCCTGGAGGAGCCAGTCTTCCGGCAATATAGGCTGCGACCGGTTTGTTGAATTCGTTTTTAATATATTCCGCAGCCTGCTCCTCGGCAGATCCGCCGATTTCTCCTATGAGCACCACGGCCTCAGTTGCAGGGTCTTCCCGGAACATCTTCAGAACGTCCACGAAGCTGAGCCCGACTACCGGATCGCCTCCCAGGCCGAGACACGTGCTCTGCCCGATTCCATTCTTGGTGAGTTGGTCCACAACCTCGTACGTGAGCGTTCCCGATCGTGAGATCACCCCCACCGGTCCTGGCTTGTGAATGTATCCGGGCATGATGCCGACTTTACACGATTCCGGTGGAGAAATGATCCCCGGGGTATTCGGCCCTATGAGAATTCTTCCTTCCTGCCTGAGTGTGTACAATGCGGACGCAGTATCGAGGGGCGGGATGCCTTCCGTAATGCATACGACAACCTGGATCCCTGCATCCACTGCTTCGAGAATCGGGTCTTTGGCCTGGGCTGCGGGAATGAAAATGAGGGAGACATCAGCACCGGTTTCCTTGACGGCGTGCCAAACGGTGTTAAATACCGGAATGCCATCAACTGTGGAACCGCCCTTTCCCGGGGTGACTCCGCCTACCATATTCGTGCCGTATTCCCGGCAGGCAAGCGAATGGAATGTTCCATTTCGCCCGGTAATTCCCTGGCATATGACTCGTGATTCCCTGTTTACGAGAATTGCCATTTCACCTCTCCATAAAAAACTAAAGGGACTTGGCCTTGGCAACCACCAGTCGTGCGGCTTCGTCCAGGGACGGTATCATCTCTATGGGAAGACCGGATTGCTCAAACAGTTCGCGGCCTTCTTCGATGTTGGTTCCTTCAATTCGAGCAACAATAGGGAGCGCTACTCCGCGGGCGTTTAATGCTTTGATAACGCCTCGGGCCAGCACATCGCACCGCAATATGCCACCGAATATATTAATGAAAACTACCTTTACCCGCCGGTCGTCCAGAAGAATATTCATCGCGTCTGCCACGCCCTGCTCGCTTGCTCCGCCTCCTACATCCAGAAAATTAGCGGGAGAGCCCCCGTGGAGAGCGATCAAATCAAGCGTGGCCATAGCGAGACCGGCTCCATTGACGATACAACCGATATCGCCGGTCAGCTTGATATAGCTCAATCCGTCTTTTCTTGCAGACAGTTCGAGCAAATCTTCCTGGGACCTGTCTCGCATCGATTCCAGTTCCGGATGTCGGAACAGGGCATTTTCATCCAGGTTGATCTTGGCATCCAGGGCGAGAACCTTGTCCCCTGAAACGATCAACGGATTTATCTCCGCGAGAGTGCAATCGTACTTTATGAACACGTCGTACACTGCACTGACCGTTTTCGCTATTTGCTGTGCATGAATCTTGTTGTCGCTCAGCTTGTATGCCAGGAGTCTTGCCTGAAAAGGCGTGAGTCCTCGCAGCGGATCGACCGCGATCGTGATAATCTTTTCCGGTGATTCCCGGGCAAGCTTCTCGATTTCCACACCGCCTTCAGAACTCGCCATAATCGTGACTTTGCCGGAAGTCCTGTCCAGGACGGCACCGAGATACATTTCCCGGTCGATGGGAAGGACTTCTTCTACCAACAGAGCGCTCACCGGTTTGCCTTCCGGTCCGGTCTGGTAGGTCACCAACTGGCGTCCCAAGATTTCCGATGCTTTAGTCCTGATATCGCCTTCTGCGGAGACGAGTGCAACACCGCCGGCCTTTCCTCTGCCGCCTGTATGCGCCTGTGCCTTGAGAACCACCTTTTCAGTTTTCAATTCCCGTGCGGCAATCTGTGCTTCCAGGGGATCGTAACAAACCGAGCCTCTGGGAATAGGTACCCCTCGCTTTGCCAGGATTTCTTTTGCCTGATATTCGTGAAGATTCATAAACCAGGGCCCCCAATTTAAGTAAGACTGCTTGAAACGTATCTGTACGCGCAGCCTCAAAGAGAAACGTCATTATACACTGCAAAACACAAACAATGACTGTTTAGTTTACCTGCCCCACCGTTCACAATCAAGAAAAATGCAGATGATGACGCAACCGTTCACGTACGTGCGGAATGCGGTGAATGCCCCGAAGGGGCAACCCAATGGTAGCCGTGGGTTGTCAACCCGTGGACAGCGCGATGTCCATAAACATGGTTCAACGACCCTGAAAGGGTCGACCAACAGGCAATGATTCCCAACTGTCATTGGTGGACACTTTCAGGGTCATGAAGACAAAGGATTTTGCCGTTCCGCTTCCGTGGGTTTGCACCCACGGAGACGGTGTATCTCGTTATTGCCGACCCTGGAAGGGTCCTCCAATTATGTTCAGGAATTGTTGCGCCCTGGACGACCTCGCTAGGGTCGTTTGCCAAGGATTATGGCATGCTGTTCCACGGGTTGCACCCGTGGCTATTATTGGACCGCCCTTCCAGGGCGCAGATTCCCAAGCGCCCGCTCGTGACTGAACGATTATAACAATTGCCAAAAACTAATGTCCGATTAGAGATAGGAGTATTGGTGGGTGCCGGCCTCCGTGTCGGCACATCTTCAATATAATAAATGATATCAATAGAATGGACTGGCAGGGACGCCAGTCCCCACTGATATCTTGAATTAGAGCGTAAGATAAAACGTCAGAATTTTCGACAATCAGTCCCACGATGAAGACGTATTTGTTCACGTAATCTCAGGGAAGACTCCTCGTCTCATGAGCCGTAAGAAAAAGTGAAAAAGGCTATCTTGTTTAAGATGATGGATAGACATTACGTTATTCTGATATATTGCTGACTTACCACTATTGCTACTATTTCTTCTAGCAATTCAACATAACTATTTAACTAAGTACGATTTTGGTGTACAAGTCTCCCAGCTTTCGTTGAAAGCCTATCTCTCGGGAGGCGTTTCACAATGCGAATTCTAGCAGCAGTTCTTTGTTCTCTTGTCATGGTAACCTTCATCTGTGCATCACCTTTCGTATGGGCGAACGAATCGATACAACCGCCGCCAACGAATCTGGCAGATCAACTGCCGACCAAGGCCAAAGGTTCGATTCACCTGGTGGACGCCAGTGGCTCCCAGGACGGGGTGGCTCCCCAGAAGCTCGATGTTTCAGGGGCTGCAACCAGAACGCTTGTGGGTGTAGATAGTTCCAAACCGCTTAAGCCCTGTCGGAATTGTCCTCAAGGATCGTCGGACACCGGGAATACTCAGGCTGAAGGAGTCACCCAAAATGTTCCGGATACGTCTCAACCTGCACGCGCGGGTTGTAAGAATTGTCCGAAAAGCCCAAAATGATGATTTGAACTGTTTTATGGCAGGCTGCATCGCCGACGGTAGGCGGTAAGCTGCGAGAATACGGATGCGCGTGTATGGAGACGGGAATCTCAGACAAATTTAGGAGTGGTGACATGTCACCACTCCTGAAACAGAGGCCAGGCAGAGGGAGGCCTGTCATGAATCCGAGCTCGTTACTAAACAACTTCGGTCTTTCGCTTGGGCAATTGTTTCGGTAAGAGCGAGCGATGACGGGTAGCAGTAACAGATTTACTCGTATGATTCTGCACTTACGAGGAATGAGATTTTTTTGATTGCTTGCTGTCGGTCCCCAAGCTATTATCGTCCGATTATGAAAAAAGGCAGAATACTTGTAGTTGACGATCAGGAAGAAATCCTGGAATCTCTGGGCGCAATCCTGACGGATGAAGGACACTCGCTGATTAAGGCCAGAGACGGTCAGGAAGCACTTCATATCGTTCAGAGCGATTCCCCTGATATAGTTTTCCTGGACATCTGGATTCCGGGCATTGACGGGATGCAGACACTGAAAGCCATCAAGAAGATCGATCCGCAGTGTTCCGTCATCATGATGAGCGGACACGGGACGATTGAAACCGCGGTCAAAGCCATCAAGCTGGGTGCCACTGATTATCTTGAAAAACCGCTTAATCTGGAAGACGTTCTTCACCTGGTAGACAAGGCCATTCTTGTCAAGGAATCTGAGAAGACAAACTCAGGGAACGGTACTGCTCAGGCTCACCTTATCGGCACATCGTCCAAAGTGGCCGGTCTCAAGAAGACCTTGGAAAAAACCATAGCACAGAAGGGGGCTGTCTGGCTTGCGGGCGAGAAAGGAACGGGGAAGGAGTTCCTGGCGCGGGTCATCCATCAGATGGAAGGCAAAGATCGCGATAATCTGATAAAGATCCGTTGTACCGAACTTACTACTGAAAACGTGCGCGAATCTTTGCTGGGCAAGAAGTCCGGTTCAGGTAGTGTGCTTTCATCTTTCGACCGCCGCAGGAATGAGAAGACTTTGCTGCTCGTGAGAGTGGATCGGCTTGCACGAGACGTGCGCGATCCTTTGGCCGCCATTCTTCGCGAGCTGATGATTTCAGATGGAAAAAATCCACGATCCGACTCCTCGGAATTCAGAATTCTTTCCACAAGCCTGACCGATGCAGACGATCTGGTCCGCACGGACGGGTTCCCTCAGGAGTTGGCGGATTTGCTGGCCCAGAGAGTGGTTCGAGTTCCCTCTCTTCGCGAGCGGCCCGATGACATTCCGCTTTATATCGATCACTTTCTGCGGGAAGCGGGTGAAGAATTCGACCGGAACACGGTCGAAATGGACAACGAGGCCATGGATCGCCTGCTTGCGTACCCCTGGCCGGGAAATGTAAAAGAGCTCAAAGTTTTGATCGAGCATGTGGTGATGACAGCGCCCGGATCGCAGATTACGGCAAACGACCTTCTCATTCCCATGACGGGGGTACTGGGCAACTCCGGTGTAGATACCATTATTGAAGCCACACCGGAACCGGTCACATCTGAAAGCACGCCAAATGTTACGATTATCCCGGGACCGGCCGATCGAGAAGTAATGTCGGAAAGCAGCAACTCCCGCCAGAAAACGCTGCGGGGAAGAGTAGTCATGTACGGGCAGGGGCTCCACTCCGGAGTGAAAACGGGCCTGACATTGTCGCCTTTGCCGCCGTCCAGTGGAATTCTCTTCGGTCATATTACTTCAGCAGGTACAGTTCCGGCAGTGATTTCCAATGTGGAATCAACGGAATTATCCACGTGTCTCAAACGAAACGGTCTGCTGGCCAAGACTATCGAGCACCTTATGGCGGTGTTTCACGTGTACGGCCTTACAAACGTGCTCGTGAAGATTTCAGGCGAAGTGCCGATTATGGATGGCTCGGCTCTTCAGTTCTGTAATCTGGTTGAGAACGCGGAAATCATTGTACAGGAAGATCCAATCGAAGAAGTCAGGATAACCGAGCCCATCGAACTGCCCGTGCCTTCGGGAAGCCCGAAGTTCATGAGGGTGGAACCGTCCGATTGCCTGGAAGTGGATTACTTTCTGGACTATCCGCCGCCAATAGGCACGATGCAGATGTGTTACAGGTGTGACGGCCCCGAGAGTTTCAAGCAAGAAATAGCCCCTGCCCGAACCTTCGGATTCGTCAAACACATGCGCATGATGGATGAAATGGGGCTTGCGGGGGGCGGCAGACTATCCAATGTCATCCTCCTGGATGATGAGAAAGTGGTCAATCCACCGCTCCGTTATGAAAACGAGTTCGTCCGTCACAAGATTCTGGACATAATAGGTGATTTTTACCTGTTCGGGAGACCCTTTAAAGGCAAGATTATCGCCCGCCGGACGGGACATACCGAGAATATTGCCATGCTCAAGCTCATAGGTGAAAAGATGGGGATCCTGTAAGCACCACGATAATCAGATGTTAAAGAAAGTTGCGGTAGTTTTGTTACTATGTTGTATGAGCCATGTTGTTGGCTCGTGCGCATATTTTCCCAAACTGGATCGATCGCCGGCTGTTACCTCTCCGGAGTCTCAAAAGAGGATTCCACTCCCGCCGACCATAGAGGATTTCGACGATCATGACGATTAAAAACGTATCCGAACCGCGTTTTCTTGTCCATTGACAGGTCTGAGACGCTAGTCTAATCTTGTTCCATGCGCTATAAGATTTCCGATTCCATCAGTATGAGAGGGGTTAACCGGAGAGTCTTCGAGAGATCTTTCCTTATGGAAGTCTTGTGGAACTATGAAAAAAAGCAGAATATCGGATTCGTATTTTGTTTTTTCCCTGCACTCGAACGGTTATACCCGGATGAGGAAGAGCGGAGAGAAGCAATACGCCGCCATTTAGAGCCGGTGAATACACATCCCAGCATGGGACCGCTTCTAGCCGGTTTGACAGCCAGACTGGAGCATGATCTTGAGCCGTCTACGATCATTCCTTACAGAAAACGTATCATGGCTACTTTGGCTGCATATGGCGATCGTTTTTTTTGGAGTCATCTGAAACCGTTGGCTGCGGTATGCGGGACGTTGTTCGGCTTCTTGTTTTTCGGATCTGTGGTTGGCATTGTCATACTGCTGGCAACGTACAATCTGCCCCAGTTTTTTCTCCGCGGTCGAGGGTTTCTGATGGGGTGGACGGAAGGCCTTCAGATCCTTCAGATCCTTAAGAGTCCGGGAATAGCGGCGATTGTTGCCTCGGCTCGGGATGTCCTTGCGGTTGCTCTGGGGCTTTTGACGGGGTTGATCCTGTATCTGGGCATGAAAGTACCGGTGCCGGAAGTCTCAGTGAGATTGGTGGCCGGAGGCGGGCTGTTTGTTGCCGCTTTGGCTGCTGTAGCTCTCTTTCGTCTGCAGATGCCTCCTGCAGCAGTCATTTACTTGATTGCATTGGGCGTGTTTTCCATATTCGTATTTCTTCAAACGGGGATGCTGGTAGTATGATTCTGAATTACGAACTCTTAGAAACCAAGCTCACGGTGAGCAACGAATTGGGGCTTCATGCAAGAGTGGCCACTATGATGGTACAGGCTATGCAGAATTATTCTTCACAGGTCACGTTGGTGAAAGATGGAGTGGAAGTTGATGCAAGAAGTGTGTTAGGATTACTTCTTTTAGCTGCGACGCCCGGGTGCGAGATAACTGTACGAGCTTACGGCCCGGATTCCGAGCAAGCAATCCAGGAGATCAGTCGATTAATTCAAAATGAAGAGCCCGAAAAAGGTTAGCGGGAAAAAAAACCGTACGTCGCCTAAAGCGAACGAGAACGACAAGAACAAATTGATGCGGGGGGTTGGAGTATCCGGCGGCATCGGAATCGGTCAGGCCGTTGTTATCGAACGTTTGACAACGGAAATCTGTCCCAAACGCATGCTGAAACCTGAGGAAGTACCTGCGGAAATTATCAGGTTCGAGGGTGCGGTCAAAACCGCGGCTGAACGCATAAAGTCCATCAAGGGTCACATAGGACCGCATCATCCCCTGGGGGATCACGCCTACATCCTGGATACGCACATTCTGCTCCTGAAGGACAGGATGTTCTACGAAGGCACAAAGCAGGCCATCGCATCCGAGAAGCAGAATGCGGAATGGGCATTGTCCGAGATAATGCTCAAGATAACCTCAGCGTTCGACACCATTGAAGATGAGTACCTGAAGGAACGGGCGAGAGACATTCATTTTGTCGGCGAACGCGTGCTCCGTATTCTGATGGGCATTGCTACCGAAAAGAAAATCCATCAGTTACCGCCGAATTCCATCATAGTGTCGCAAGATTTGTCTCCGGCAGATACTGCTCAGATCAGAAGAGAATGCGTGCTCGGATTTGCCATAGATATGGGGGGTAGAACCTCTCATACCGCGATTATGGCCAGATCCTTGAAGATCCCTGCTGTCACCGGTTTGGAGAAGATCAGCAAGCAGGTACAAACCGGGGACACGATCATAGTCGACGGCAGTACGGGAGTGCTCATTATCAACCCCGATCCGGACGTAATCTTCAGGTATCGGGAAAGACAAGAGCTTTATAAGAAATACCAGCAATCTCTCATGACCTACGGCCGTCTGCCCGCGGTTACACGGGACGGATCGAGGTCTGTTCGTATTTCCGCGAACATTGAGCTGGTGGACGAGATTGACATTGCCTATTCCCATGGAGCTGAAGGTATAGGACTGTTCCGAACAGAGTATCTTTTCCTGGGAAGACCGGATCTACCATCCGAAGAGGAGCAGTTTCAAGCATATCGACACGTTCTGGAACACCATGCTCCGAAACCGGTTACCATCCGTACCCTCGACATAGGCGGTGACAAGATTGCAGTAAGTCTGGATACTCCGCATGAGACGAATCCGGCTCTGGGATTCAGGGCGATCCGGCTTTGTCTGAGCAGGACTGACCTCTTCAAAACCCAACTGCGTGCAATCTATCGAGCTGCGGTTTACGGCAACTGCAAATTGCTGATTCCTATGATCTCGTGCCTTCCAGAGTTGTTTGCCACGAAGAAGCTTCTTGAAACCGTAAAGGAAGAGCTCAGAAGCGAAGGTCTATCATACGGTAATGACGTAAAGCTGGGGATTCTGGTGGAAGTTCCTTCTGCGGTGGCGATCGCCGATCTCTTGGCCAAGGAGGTCGATTTCTTCAGCATAGGAACCAACGACCTCATTCAATATGCTCTTGCGATAGACCGCGTGAACGAACATGTTAATTATCTGTATGATACGCTTCATCCAGCCATCCTGAGATTGATACGGCAGATAGTGAGTGCAGGCCAGGCTGGAGGCATTCACGTGGCAATGTGCGGAGAAATGGCCGGTGATCCTGTGAACACCCCGATTCTCCTGGGTCTCGGTCTGGACGAGCTTTCCATGAATGCTCTTGCAATCCCCTTGGTGAAGAAACTCATCCGATCGATCAGTATGGACGAATGCCGGGAGCTGACCTGGCAGGCGTTCCAGATGAGTGACGCCCGGGAGATCCACGGTTTCCTCGAGTCCTGGATCAGGAAACGATTCCCCAAAGACTATTTTATCGATCAGAATCAATAGTTCTCTATGACGCAAAACGACGGCATAAAGCTGATCTGCAAGAACCGGAAGGCGTTTTTCAATTTTGAGATTGAAGACACCTTTGAAGCAGGGATCAGTCTACTCGGTTCGGAAGTAAAATCTCTCAGGAGCGGCAAGGCCAATCTTTCGGATTCGTACGGCAAGATTGTCGATGGAGAGCTTTTTCTGGTGGATGCTCATATTTCTCCATATGCACAGGCGAATCGGGAGAACCACGAGCCTCTTCGCGACCGCAAGTTGTTGATCCACAAACGAGAGTTGAAAAGGCTCACCGGGAAGGTAGCGGAGCGAGGCTTTTCGCTCATACCATTGAAAATGTACTTCAAGCGTGGTAGGGTCAAAGTGGAAATGGCTCTCGCGAGGGGCAAGAAAACCTACGACAAGCGAGAAACCATTAAGAAGAAAGACCAGCGCAGAGAACTGGAACGTCTGGTGAAGTATCGCCAGAGATCCTCATAGTCTCATTTTTATTGTGAGCTAGAGGAAACAAAAAGGCTCTGCGAGTGTCTTCACTAAAGCGATCTTAATATTTCCCATCTTCGAAAGGGGGCGACCTGGTTTCGACGGGGATAGTTGAGGTCAAGGCTGCATGTCGAGCACTCCGGTGACTCGTAAAACCGCCGGTAAAAAAAGATACTCGCCAACGATTACGAGTACGCTCTAGCCGCGTAAGGCTAGCACTTCTCCGTTTCTTTCCTGTGGGGATGGAAGAAGTGAGGGCAGCAGGATAGCCGAGTTTCCGTGCCTGTTGGAGATGAGGCGAAACACCTAGCGGGCTGGTCTGAAGGGAACCTTTTCCGAGGGGGTCCCAACGGACGAGAATCAAAACTCGGAATAAGCATGTAGAGGCCTTCGGCTGAAGATTTCCGGACGCGGGTTCGATTCCCGCCGCCTCCACCAGATGAAATCGTCAGTATTATGAATATTATTCGTGAAAAAAGACGTAGGATGCTGGGTTTCTCATAATTGCTTGACTTGTCAGAACGATTCCGGTCTAATTGGTGTCGAATTTGATGTATATTCCCCCCATTCGTTTCGACGATGGGGCGCGGGGCCCTTCTGGGGCCCCTGCTTATTTGAGGCTGCTTATTGAGAACCTACGTTTACATAGACGGCTTCAATCTCTACTATGGGGCAGTCCGGGGTACTCATTACAAGTGGCTCGATTTTAGGGCTCTCTGCAAGCACATCCTCAAACCTCACCATGACATTCTCAAAATCAAGTATTTTACAGCTCGCGTTCGACCCACTCCACATGACCCTGACAAATATATTCGGCAACAAACTTTTCTGCGGGCACTGCAAGCTTATCTGCCAGAAGTAGAGATCTACTATGGGCATTTCTTGAGCCATCCCGTTTGGGCACCTTTAGCAGATCGATCGGAAGGTCCACCGCGTATAAAAGTCATAAAAACTGAAGAAAAGGGATCTGATGTCAACTTGGCAGTCCATTTACTGAATGACGCCTGGCTGGATTCGTATGACTGCGCTGTCTTGATTTCTAATGATAGCGATCTAGCGGAGCCTTTGAAGCTGGTGAGATCTCAAAACAAGAAACGCATAGGAGTGATTACTCCTCATAAGAATCCTCAATCGCGGCAATTGATCAAATATGCCGATTTCGTGGGGAAAATAAGAGAGGGAGTTCTGCGAATATCCCAGCTCCCAGACCCGATTCCGGGAACGAATATTCACAAACCGGCAAAATGGTAGCTTCTCGGTTGCAGGTTACCAAAAGAAGTCGCGTCAGCGAGAGTCTCTTTGCCGAGACGTTCGCCTCGCACAATACTGTCTTAATTCAGCCATCCTGCTCTGAATGTCTTCCCAAGAAGTATCTTCAATCCATTTCTCAATGGTCGCAAGTTGCCGATCTCTGACCCAATCATCCCATCTGGTCAAAACGTTGCCCCGTGAGCGCCATTTCAAGCCATCGGGATCTTGATGTATTACTATGATCTTCTTTTTCTTGGAGGAATTCATCCACTCAACTACCTGCGCATTTATGCCTTGATCTCCAAAACCGTACCCGGAAACGATCAGAAGATCTGTTTGACTCAAAGCACGACGAAATTCAAAGAAAAGGTCAGCGAAAATTCTGTTCGTATATTCCAGCATTTTGTTGAAGGTTCCAACCAGCAGTACAGGGCGACCACGGTTACGAGCATAACGCCGCCGCAATTCGCCACTTGGAGATTTGATGAGCCAATGACGCCCATCATCGGCAATACCTACAGGATCGTTGATTCCCGTAGCTGCGGTAGGTTTATATCGGAACCAGTTCACAGATCCATGAAGCTTAAACAGCCGCACTTTATGTGAAGAATCAGAAAACGCCTTTGGTGACCAATAATGGTAACCATTTTCTGGTGGTTCGAATCCGGCGGTATATTCGATATTCTGTTTTTCAAGATAGGATTCAAGAATGGTATCATGATTTAAGGTAAATATTTCAAGAAATGATGTTTTCAGATCACAGCTTGCGTCGCGGACGCAATTCAGATAATCCAAGTTGGTCGGTTTGGTACTCTCGAGAAGGCCACAGACGGTATCACTAATGAAATTGGTAGCTTCTTCCGCAATTTTATAAAATTCCCATTTCGTTTCGCATTCATCTATGCCCAAGAGCGGGGAGATATCTGGAAGAATTTTGTCGACAAACGGCTGAACAATCGGATTGTCATATTCTCCCATTTCACTATCAAGTATCTGGAGAGCTAAATAGTATAGGTCTTCATAATTTACGGGGGGAGTATCGTTGTAATACGGCTTAGAATTATAATAGCGTTCGATCTCAACGGATAACCTCGTCAGGAATTTCACAACTCTTTCGACATATTCGGCCATAATGCCACAACAAGATTGATCAACGTAGTATCTTCCGTTCGTATGCCGCATTATGCCTGATCCTGAGAGAACGCTTTGCGTTATATCATCCACCGAGGGCATTTTAGCGGGAAGCGAAATGCCAGAACCAAAAAGAAACGATACCCGTTTAAGCATTTTTCTGACTCCCGGTCTCATTGATCCAATTTATTAGTTTTAATGAGCCGCAAATCGTGGCCATGTACGACCTATAATCCCGCTGCATAGACGGTCTCTTCGAGAATTGTGGATCTAATTCGGGGCTTGATGCTATCCGATATGACAAGATCGACCGGACGTTCAAAAAGGCCTTCCAGGAAGAATTTCAGGTCGAAGTAGTTATCGAAACTGGCTATCTCAAACTCAACGAGAAAATCCATGTCGCTGGTTTCCGTCTGTTCATCGCGGGCGTACGAGCCGAAAATTCCCAGGCGGCGAACGCCAAAGCCACGGATGGCGTCCCGGTTTTTTTCCAGTATGTTTAAGATTTCATCGCGAGTCATTTTCATGTTTCTCCGGCCCATCTGCTATTGAATAACAGTTTCGGTTTCTCCAGAAAAGATTGGCCATTTTGACCACTGATGAGAAATCTCCAGGTAGTTGGGGGACCTTGGTCTCGTTGCGGCGATGAATGAAACGAATTTCTAGTAATTACCGTAACTCACCGATTCTGCACCGGTCAAGTACTATCTTTGCTCTAGATCGTTGGGGAACATCCCCGCTCTAGATCAGAGAACATCTCTAAGGAACGAATTTGGGATGGATCGGTCAGATGAGAGGATTCTTCCACTTCAGCTTGGTGAAACGTGCAAAATCAGAATCGGTGGAGGCCAACTCGCAGCCATGTTCGATGGCAAGAGCAGCTAAATGTGCATCTGTAACCAAATTGGCAACGGCCTGACCTTCCACTAGCATTTGCTGAAGAATAGTCCAGTGACGTTCAGTTGGACGAATGATGCGTGTACATGGCTGGTCCAGCCAACTCTGGACACGAGCAAGTGCTTGTTCGAGAGAAAGAGGTGTTTCAAAAACCCTCGAATTGGTTCCTATCCGAATAAATGCGCAGAGAACCGTCCAGCATAGACATACAGTTTCAGTGCCGGATAGCTGGGTATCCCACCATGAGCGGGCTTGCTCGTGACGAGGGTGAAGAGAGTCTTCCGCATACAGAAGAATGTTGGCATCGACGAGAATCAACGGAAGTCCTCTCCTTCGATCTGAGCCAACAATTCTTGAATATTATCCAGATTACGACCGGATCGAAGGCCCATGGCGTGAGGTTCCGTTCTATAGGCACGCTTTCTTGCAGGCTTCTCCATTTGGTCAAGACCGGCACGAAGAGCGTCATTTACAACCGCTCTGAATGGCCTGCGGAGTTTAGCTGCAATTGCCTTCGCCCTTTCGATCACGTCATCGTCTATTGATAATGTTGTTCTCATGAAAGTCATCATGACATCTTTCATAATGATGTCAAGACATCTCCGAAATCTTATTTCTTCAGTTCGCGAGAGTTGTATCAGGAAAGAACATCCGCTCATGTTGTTTCTTCGTTGATTTAATCGTCTGCAGGTACTGCATGAGCTGCTCTCTAATCTGATCGGATGTCCGATATCTCATGGCTGAGAGTCCCACACTGACTATTATGAGATTGGAACACAGGTGCTGCCAGGTATATTCCAGGTCGTCGCAGAGTTTGAGTAGCGTTTCATCTTCAAGCGATTCGCGAGCGATCCTGAGCCCCTCCTTTACCTTTTCATCCATCTCGCCTAACGTATTCTGATTGCCCATCGAAGAAGCTCCTTTGCCTATCATGATCTTCTACCCCACCCTGAATTCTGCCCTTCCAAAAAGCCGAATTGCAAAGGACGTGCCAGGAAGACTGTTTAGATGCTGCTTTTGTCTTTAAATCGGCTCTGAATGCGTGTTTGGAGGGTCTTCTCCAGCGATTCACGAACAGGGCTGTTCCTGCTTGGACATGAGAGATAGGAAGGGCAAAACAGCGTCAGGCAGGGAATTCGAGGGCAGAGACCTTACAGTCCTTGTCTTGCTCGGACGCATTCCAAGAGCGGATCTAGGGAAATTGTTCCATACTAACGATGCCGAAACTATGGTTTGTTTTCCATACCCAAATGACAGGTTTGCTGCCAGAAGCAGCAAGAAACAACAAGAGAACTCCTACGTGACGCCACGGACACCTATGGTCCGAAACTTCGGGTGCGTAGGATATGGTGAGCGAAACGAACCGAATCGTCAGAAATACTCTATGCCGCCTTTTTCAGAAAAATTGGCTTGAAGATTGGCTTCATTGTGTCAGTGTGTGGGATGCGATGACCGTTGAGAACCGCATCTGTGTTTGCTTTCTTCGATCTCATAGACTAATGATGAAGACGCGATTGCCCTCCCCAGCCGGATGCGCCACGAGACTGCAGTTCGATCCGATCCGGATTGCCCCAGATCATGATAGGAGGTACGGGCTTTTCGGATTCGATTATGGCATTTATGAGAGCATTATAGAGCACCTCAATCCCCAGAAGAACCCGATCTTGCGGATGGCTTTTGTAATGCAGTGAATACTTCCCAAATCTCGCCTGATCTTCCGGAAGCGGTGCGAGCGCCGAGAAGGCTGCTTCCATCCACTGCAGCATCGGGCTGAAGTCGAAAGATGGCTCAAAAGTGAACTCTTTGCCTGTCTTGATGAGGCTCGCCAATCGGTGAGTCAGGTCTTCCATTTCCATGTCGTCACCTCCCCGACAAACCCTGTGAGCTAGGCAACTCTGCCGAGATCTTTGAAATACTCTCTACTCCGTTCCTAACGCGTGTCGCAGTGCTGAAACAAGCGGGAGATTTCACCAACCCGGTCTCGCCGCAACTAATTCCAATGCGCTATCAAAAGTGACAATGCTGAAGCCGGCTCCGGTAGGTCCCCGAAGCGAAGTCAGGCTGCGCCGTCCGTGGCAGAGGAGATCCGCCGGAGCCGGCAACTGATCGGCTTCCCGATATCACTCGTATGAAAGCGCATTGGTGTGAGACGTGAGAAACCGCCTCGCTTCCGAGCTTTCGGCATGCAACATTCAGGAAAGCCAATCTTCGAGTTCTTCCTGTTTGGGAATCCTCCCCGACATCTTGACCTCACCATCTACAACGAGCCCTGGGGTAAGCCAGACGCCATAATCAGGCAATTTTTTGATATCATCTATTTTGATGACTTCAGCATCTCGACCCAATTTCGTTAAAGTTTCCAAGACCATCTGGTAGAGTAAGTTGCACTTAACGCATCCTCGGCCCAATACTTCGATTTTCATGTTCGGCTCCTTATTCTGCGGTAAGCCGATGTAGAGCCTCCCAGAACAAAGCCGATGAAAAGACCTATTTAGACATAGTACATTGTAACGTCTAGTTATTATGAACACAAGACTAATTTCGTTATGATGCAACTGGCTGATACGAGTTAAAGGCTTTAACGATAGTATTTTGATGATCAATATAACCTATATCATACAAATTTGGCTATGCATGCCCTTTTCGAAATCTCAGGCCATAGTATCCATGATATTATGCCGATTCGGTTTTCTTCTCATAATCTGGGAGGCTGGAGATATCCTGTGTTCGACTTATTATGAATGACTTCAACCAAATTCGGACTTCCTATGGCGAGAAACATCGAAATCAAAGCCCATATCGAAAGCGTGGAGGCTCTTGCGCCCAAAGCCGCGGCCATCGCAGATAAAGGACCAATCGAAATTGTCCAGGACGATACATTTTTCAGGTGTAACTCGGGACGGCTGAAATTACGCGTCTTTTCCAATAAAGAAGGCGAACTCATCTTCTACCGTCGACCAGACCAGCCGGGTCCGAAGGAATCGTTTTTTCTTCGCTCGCCAACGTCTACACCCGACACGTTGCGAGATTCCCTGTCTCTGGCATATGGACAGGCAGGTCGCGTTCGGAAGCACCGCACGCTGTATCTTGTCGGAAGAACACGGATTCATCTCGACAGAGTCGAAGGCCTTGGGCATTTCCTCGAACTGGAGGTCCTCCTGGAAGAGGGCGAGCTCGCCGAAGCCGGCATCCGGGAAGCTCATGAGCTTATGGCAAAGCTTGGGATTGCGCCAGAGCAGCTCATCGAAGGCGCTTATGTGGATCTTCTTGCTCAACGAGGCTCCAAGACTTGAATGGAGATGAACTTGAGCGGTTTTACAAAACATCATTCTTTGTCAATACGTAGGATGCGCTGACCGACGGGAACCGCATCTGTCGAGTCGATCATTCATTTCTCGATCGATGCGGTTCGCTTTCGCTCACCATATCCTACAATGTGGATCTTTGAAGAAATCATTGTGGAGACCTCTTCGGAGACCCTCCTGATTGGTTTCGCGTCTTCTCCCATCTCATCAGCCAAACCAACAGCCATGATATCAGCAGCGGCCAAGCACTGCACAATATCCTGAAACGCTTCGATATCGCGTGATCGCTCACATAAATTGGTACGATTACGATTAGTACCGTAATGCTTATGCCTCCAAGAATCCCGAGGGCATACTTCAGTAACTCCGACTCTATCAGATCACTCTTGAGACGTTGTCCTACTGCGGTACCGTTTTGCTGAAGTATCGGCTTGCTCGCTTCTACCGCATTGTCAGATGCTTTGGCCTGGGCAATACGGATAAAGCTGTGATGAATTTGAAAGTAGTAAGGCAGTAGAAAAAAGATTCCCCAAAAGATGCTCCATAATTCGCGGAGCTTGTGCAGCATTGCGAAGACATAGGCTTCAAAGCCATATGCTGCCGCGGGGAGACCACTGAGCCCCGAGAGGAACAATGCAATACTCGCGAGAAACACTGCAATCCGAATGCCTGCAGGCCAACCCAAGCAGATCATCCTGGGAATAAAATCTGCATTGTCCCCTTTTTTGTTGGCTCTATAGCAAAGGGTTGTCCCTATGATGATGACGGTCACATTCAAAGCCGTCGACGCTAAGTCCTCAACGCTGAATGTGTACCCGGAGCAAACAGCAAGATTCCATGCGACAAATGTCGCCAAGTAGCATTTGAACTGCTCCCTTTCATTAACCCTGCCTTCTCGGAGGTCTTCCTCCAATTTCGACATGTTCCACCAGTACATCTAAACACTCCTGTGGACCTTTCGAGAAGCTATTGTCTCCGATGCGGTTCGTGTTCTCACATCGCACAACCAGACCGCTCCCGACATCAGCGCCAGACCAGGCAATAATAATGTTCTGGTGCGCTCCGAAAATTCTAGATCGCCCAAGTTCATTGCCACGATTAGGCTTAACACAGCAATTCCTATCCCTCCAACGACCGCAAGTGGATACTTCAGCGCTTCCCAAGCCAACTCTCGATCACTTTTGGGACGGCGAGTATTAATAGGTTCGACTTTCGCCATATTCTCAGGCGCTTTCGTCTGGGCAATTCGGATAAAACCGCTGTAAATCAAAGAGTAATAAGGCACAAGAAAAAAGACTCCCCAAGAAATGCCCCAGATATGCACGAGATGGTCCCGCATTGCGGATATGTATGCCTCAAGGCCATATGCTGCTGCCGGTAGGCGGACAACACCAGCAATCAACAATGCAATACTCGCGAAAAACACTGCAATCCGAATGCCTGCGGGCCAACCCAAGCAGATCATCCTGGGGATAAAGTCTGCGTTGTCCCCCATTTTGTTGACCCTATGACAAGAGATCGTCCCTATGATGGTAGCAGTCAGATTCAGAGCCGTGGAAGTGAGATCCTCCATGCTGAACGAATAGCCGGAACAAACGGCAAGGTTCCATGCGAGAAATGTCGCGGGATAGTACATGAAACGTTCATTTTCACTGACCCGACCCTCTCGGAGGTCATCTTCCAATTTCGACATGTTCCACCAGTACATCTAAACACTCCTGTGGACCTTCAGCAATTTACTCATTCGATCTGTGCATTCTTGGAATCCTCGATGCGATGACAAGAAAAGCAACGAGTCTCTCCAGAGCCATTTCCTCAAGCTGTTGCCGGGTCATTACATTCAAGTTATTCGTATGTGTACGAAGTCGTTCACTATAGATTCAAACTGGTCGATCCACTTAGCGTATTATTCATCTGTTGAGAAAACATTAGGCACTCCCTAAAGTTACAGCTAGCGTGCCTCAAAAGAGGATGGCTGATTCGCGTAGCCAAAGCAAGTTTTATACTCTTATAGTGATCGAATTAGCAAACCAGTAACAAAACCAAACAGTATGAATCGAAATTTCTCAAAGCTGCATTGTTCTTAACTGTCGGGAGGCAACGGATAATCCGGCCGCAATTGGTGCGCACGGATAAAGTGTTTCTTTGCATTCTCCTTTTGGCCTGCTGCCCGATAAGCACGGCCGATATTGTAGTGAGCTTCAAAATTGTTGGGAGCTGACTGCAAAGCTTCCGATAACAGTGCTATTGCCGTACCCGCATCTCCCATTTCCATAGATGCTATTCCGAGATTCACGCGGGAATTCACATATTCAGGCTTGAGCTGCAATGCAATGCGAAACTGTTCGGCTGCTTCTTTGTGCATCCCGGACAACAAGAACCCATTTCCGAGGTTGTGGTGAGCTATGTACATTCCCGCCTGAACTGGGGCAATCTTCTGCTTCTCAAATTGAAGTGCCTGCACATTGCCGGATCTCTCCAAATCCATGCAGGATTGACGTTTTCGTACAAGGAATTCTTGCTTCAGCTCCAGGGTCTTTCTGAAATGCTGAATCGATTCCTGCGGTTGTCCTGCGCGGATCAACGCATGGCCGAGAAAATTATGTGCAGTCCAATTGTCTGGATTCATCCGCAGGTTGTGGCTCCAGAGAGTTACCGAATCTTTCCACATGTGAGCAGCGGAATTGGTCTGCACAGCAAGGAATGCCAGATAAGCCGCAATACAGGCAATCATCACATAGGAAACCGAGGGACGGAGTCGTCCATACAGCATTCGCATGGCGAAGGCAAAAAAATGAGCAAAGCCGACCATGGACAAGTACATGAAATGATCGGCAGTATACGACAGCCTGAGAAAACCGAATTTCAACAGACCGCAGACTGGAAAAAGAGGGATCAAAAAATTCGCGGCACTCCAGAGAAGGGCTGCGGACAATCTCTTGCGAAGCAGGAACACCATAACCGCGAGTGTCACGAGAGAACCCAACGGAAGCCACCATTCCACGCTGAAAAAATCTACCTCCCAGGTTGCATAGAGAGGCGAAATCCCGGTCGGGAAGAAAGCTTTCTGAACGTAGAACCAGATTGCAGCAGCCGCGACAAAAGGCCGCTCCAGCAAGGGAACATCAGGAGATGTCTCGCCGTACGAGATTCCCTCGCTATTCATGGTAACCAGTCCTGTCAGGAGAGCTATCAGGAAAAAAGGAGCGATTTGCAGGACTCGCCGCCCAATGGACTGTCGATCGAGCTGCTCATGCAAGAATACCAGCGTGAACACCAATGCTATAGGGAATACCACAACTGTCGGTTTGGCAAACAGTGCAGCAATAAAAAGCAACAGAGAAGCCGCATAATGAGCGGAACTGCTCGTCTTCGCGTATTTCAGGAATAGTATGTACGAACCCAAATAAAACGCTGCGGCCATCACGCCCTTACGTTGGGCAAACCAGAGAATGGAAGAAGCCTGCACCGGATGAAGCAAGAATATGAGCGCGGAAAGCGATGCAGTCACGTCATCGGCTCCCGCTTCACGGGCAAGGAGATATACCAGGATTCCCACCAGACAGTGGAACAGCAGATTCACGAAAACCGTGATCCAGGCAGAGGGTTCGCCGGTAAAGACATTGTCCAGCATGAGGCTTATGGAACTCAAGGGAGCGTAATAGCCCGGAACTATTTCACCGCGAACATCTTTGAACAATGTCACAATGGTCTGAACATAATCCGTGCTTCCAAGAACGCGTGCATACGAAATCAGATCCCAGTCCACAAACGCCATGGGGATTTGAGGCACGTACAGAACGAGAGTCGCACCGATTGCCAGAAGCAGCGGCAGAATGCTTCGCATTTGACCGGAGATTGTGCCCCGTTCCGCTGGTGTGCTCATACCTGTTCGTACTCAAAGTCTCTTTGAAGTGGGGTGAGCATAGGCGCTAACCCAAGTGCTTTTGGTGGATTGTTCCGGAGGAACAACTGAAAATAGGCCGGCGATTCATCGCCGGTTGAGGTAAAATACAATTATTTTCCAGTCCCAGAGGGACGACTGATACACAAATCCCCGGCAATGAATTACCGGGCTATTTTCTTTAGTCCCTGCGGGACAAAGAATTACTGCAAAGTTAGCACCTATGGGGTTGGGGAACCTTCTTTATTGATGGCAAAAAAGCTTCCTCGAATCTCATTTCTTTGATTACACATTAGTATCCTTCCTTTTCACTGTCTGACCCATCACGCAATTGGCGCAACGCGGTTTCGAGATTATCAGCAGCCAGAGGATCTCCCGGTTTTGCTCTGAGCGCACTCCTGAAATGCGTTACTGCTTCCTGCAGATGTCCTGACATTGCGGAAAGCACACCGAGGTCCGTGTGTGCTGCAGCGTGTCCGGGATTCAAGTGTATCGTCTTCTGAAATTGGGTAACAGCTTCATTCTGCTTTCCCATTTCCAGAAGCGCCTTTGCCAATTGATAGCAGGAATCCGCTGCATACGGGTCCAATGCTGTTGCCTTATGAAACGATTCTGCTGCTCCCTGGTAATTTCCCATCTTCAACATCACGACTCCCAGGTAATGTCGGTACCGCGCATTCCCGGGTTCCAATTGCACGGCTCTTTCATAATGCTGCAGTGCTTCGGCATTCCGTCCCTGGTTACTCAAGAGTCCTCCCAGAGCCACGTGTGCATGGACAAAGTCCGGTCGGATTTGCAGAGATTTCTTGTATGCGGCTTCCGCCAAAGGAACATCACCTCGGGCATAGAATCCATTCCCCATAACCACGTTGACCGTTTCCGGCCGGTGCCTTAGTGAAAGTGCCTTACGTTCGTAATCCGCGATTTCTTCCAGGCTGCTTCCCTTTCTGATCATATTGAGGATCAGAAGGTTCAGGGTATGCAAAGTGCCTTCTTTTTCGATGTTTTCCGAAAGGGGGGGAAGCAGTTGCACTGCCTGCTTCCAAAAGGTCAACGGATCGCTCCATTCTGCAGCCCTGAGCCGGGTTGTTACGCCGAGCAGTACAATTGACCCGATCAGGCCGATTGAAACAGCTTTGCGCATGAACCCGGCGTCAATAGCGCGGCTGAAAGATTTGTACAAGAACAAACAAATATCAGCCACCACCAGCAGGAGCCCGATCATCGGCAAGGAAGCTCTGTACACGATGAACAAATACTGTGGCACGAGAAAGGATTCAGGGAGCAACGCTGCCACAAAAAAAAGAATTCCGAGTCCCGTGAGGGGGCTTCTCTTGAGCAGGACTAATCCTGAAACAATCAATGTCCCCGCAGCAAGCATCCATGCCGCTGCTCCCGCTGATTCGGTTATGGAGTTCACCAGGATCTGAGGAGTGATAATCTGCAGTTTGGAAGACGTGGGTACAAATATCGTTGAGACGTACAAGAACAGAATGCGGCTTTGGTTCACCAGTACCCGTGAGAACGTAAGTCCGCTTTCGTCATAGTATTTGAGGATAGTAGCCATGATGCCCGATGCTTCTTCGCCGGCCCC
Source organism: Desulfomonile tiedjei DSM 6799 (assembly GCF_000266945.1). NCBI lineage: Bacteria > Pseudomonadati > Thermodesulfobacteriota > Desulfomonilia > Desulfomonilales > Desulfomonilaceae > Desulfomonile > Desulfomonile tiedjei. Next base: position 4,692,102 of record NC_018025.1, on the reverse strand, counting down.
GTGGGGTCTTTCCAGGATCGACATCATCGCGAGCACCAGAACTGTTACGCCTCCGACAATTGCCCCAATGCGGATCAGCTTTCTGAATCCGGTTCCGAACAAGGCGAACTCTGTCAGAAGAACGATCGCAGGAAGAATGATGGCGTTTTCTTTGGATACCATGGCAAGCAGAAAGAACAGCAAGCTCAGCGGATATCCGACGGCCGCGGGTATGCGATTCAGCCTGGAAGCAACATACGATACAAGTGCAACGAGAAAAAACACATTGCACAACAGTGCAGTGCGTTGCCAGATGTAGATGACGAGCACCGATTGTACGGGATGCACTACGTAAAGCAGGCCCAGGAGAATTGACAGCACATCCTTTTGGCGGCTGTCACTGTGCGTATTGAGGGCAGGGGTCCCCAGGAGCAATCGCACAAGCAATGTTACTGCCACACCGGCCAGTCCCAGGATCAGTACATTTACCACGCGAAAATAATACGGGATCAGTCCCGCAAATCGGTAATTGGCATAAAAAGATGCCATTGTAAGGGGACGCTGAGGAAAAATCTTTATAACACTTCTCAGACCGCCGGATTGAAACAGTTCCTGGTTTTTTTCCAGGAGCATCGAATCATAATGGAATGGTCCATCAAGCGCGGGATAATTCAACACGAACACAATCCCGGAAAAGACGATAGCAAGAAAGATGCAACCTGTAATGGAGCGGATCATATTTTAACGGCCGTTCATTTCCGCGATTTGATGCAAGACGGTGTCCAAATTCTCTCGTGCGAGTTCATTATTCGGGTCTCGTTTCAGGGCTTTCCGAAAATGAGATTCAGCTTCTGTAAGTCTCCCGGAAATCGCCAGAATGACTCCTATCTCGGTGTTAGCCAAAGAATGATCCGGGTCCAACGCCAGAGCCCGCGTGATCAGCTTTATTGCATTCTGAGGATCTTTGTCCAGGAGACATTTGCCCAGTTGATAATATGCGTCAGGAAATTGAGGGCTTATCGCTATTGCCGTACGAAAATGTTTCTCCGCTTCAGCGACTTTGCCCTGTTTGAGGAGAACAATTCCCATGAGATTCTGATATCCATAATTATTCGGTGCAATGTCGATGGCTGAACGAGTGAATCGGGATGCTTCCGCAAGCTGATTCTTCTTGATCGTTATTGCAGCCATTCCGAGATAACCATCCGGAAACGTGGGATTTGCCTGTATTGCCAACCTGAACATGCGTTCCGCATCGTCGATGCGTCCCAGCGCAAGGTACGCTTTGCCAAGAAAGGAACCGGATGCTTCGCGACGATTCGGAAGCAATAGAGCTTTTTCATGATACTCGATTGCCTCGGCGTACCTTTCTTTGCGCTGAAGGCAAAAACCGACCGTATTCAGCGCCTGGACTCTGGATCGCTTCTCCAAATGGGGAGCGTCCTCCGGAAAATGGGCAATGACATCTTTCCAAAAGATCAACGGTTCCTGCCACAGACCTGCCTTTGACACGGAAACCCACGAGAAAACAGCAATAAACAACACCGCACAGCTTACCAGACCGCGTTTGACCCATGTCTCATACGAACCAGCCCTGGAAACCAGAAACATAATTGTATCAGCGGCTACCATGAGCAATCCTATCATCGGAAGAATGACCCTGTAGCACACGAAAACATACTGAGGCACGAGAAACGATTCGGGCACAAGATTCAGAATGAAGAAAAGCAAACCGAATCCTGTTAACGGGCGCTTCCTCAATAACAAAAGAGCAGTCGAAACGAGCGCAATCGCGCCGATTACCGCGGGTAATGTTGTCCACGGTTCAAACACACTGACGGAAACATACTGAGGCGTCAGCATCTGAACCTGCGACGCCGTAGGAAAAATCGCCAGAGAGATATAAGAGAAGAGCATTCTGCACTGAGTCAAGAACAAGTGCCAAAAACTCATGCCTCCCTCAGACGCGTATTTAAGCAGAGTGGCGCTCAGTCCGGAAACCGCTGCATCTCCGTGCGGCCGTTGCAGAAATGACATCGCAAACAGAAGCAATAAGACGATCAAAACCATTGAAATGGCACGAATCGTCAGCTCTTTGCGGTCCGGTCTGAAAAAAGCGACTTCCGCAGTCAAAAGGATAGTCGGCAGAGTGAGCGCATTTTCTTTGCTGAACACAGCAAGGATGAAAAAGGCGCCTGTCAATCCATAGCCCAGGAAAGGATTTTCGAGCTTTCCCAGCCTTACGGCCAAGTACGTGCAAAATGCGGCCATGAAGAACAACATGGCCAGAAGAGCAACCCTTTGCCATATATAAATTACGATAAAAGCCTGAGCAGGATGCGCGAGAAACAGGAGAGTAAGAATCATCGCGATCAAGCGAGCTTGCTGAAGATTGAGGTCATCTTTTAATCGTACCGCTTCTAGAAGCATGAGCATGGTGACAAACGTCAGAGCCGCGGTGGTTCCAAGGAGCAGACAGTTCACAAAACGAAAGCCGTAAGGGTCCATGCCTCCGATGAGATAATTGAAATAGAAAGTGAGCATGGGAATCGGACGTTGCGGAAAAAGATCTATTACGGAGAGAACGCTCCCGGCGGCAAATACATGTTCCATTTGGGCAAGGATTGCATCGGAATCATAGTACATCGGCCCGCTAAGAGCTCGAAAATGCAATAAGAATACGAGAACGGAAAAGAAGAGTGCCAGGAGAATGTAATGAACAGGGCGAATAGCTGTATGCATGGTCGTCCTTGATCGAAATACGAACATCTATTGTGGCGGCAATCCCGCTTGTTCCAGTGCCGTTTTTAGATTGGCCCTGATCGCTGGATCTTCCGGATTAAGGGCCAGCGCTTGCTGAAAATGTGCCACCGCCTCCCTGGCTCGCCCGGATTTGGCAAGGAGGATACCAAGATCGTTCCGAGCTTGCCAGTGTTTGGGATTCATAGTTATAGCCCTCGAAAAATGGACCGCAGCATCGTTAGGGCTGCCCAGCCGAGAAAAGACCTTACCCAGATGAAATTCTGCTTCCGCGTAATCCGGTTTCAGCTCCAATGCTTTACGCAAGTGCACCATTGCATCGGTATATTTTCCCTCCTGTAGATCGATTGTTGCCATGAGATTGCGATATTCCGGATTATGGGGTGAGAGCGCCATGGCTTTGGTCACGTGAATTCTTGCTTCAGCAGTTCTGCCTTGTTTGAGCAAAAGCATTCCCATGCCGACATGGGCTTTGTCTGCATCCCTTTTTGCGGCGAGAGCTTCTCCATAAGCCTGTTCGGCTTCGTCATTATGCCCGGCTGCAGCGTAAGCATTTCCCAGAGCGATATACGTGAGCCTATGACCCGGAGATACCTGGAGGGCACGGAGGTGACAATCGATAGCTTCCTGATTCCTTCCCTCCCGTTGCAGGTGGATTCCGAGGGTGTTCAGAGCCTGCATTGTTCCGTGTTTCTCGGTGATTGTATAATCCTCGGGCATCCTGTTTACCACCTCAGTCCATAGGGCGAGAGGATTACTCCAGGTATCTACCTTGGCCCAGGTCGATGCACCGGTGAAGCTGAATCCCAACAGAAGACCGACTGCAAGTGCTGCCCTGAGAGACTTTGCCATCTGCAGTTTTCCAACCGATCTCCACACCCAGAGGAGCGTATCCGCGGCAGCGACGAGCAGCCCCACCATGGGAAGCAACGCCCGATACGAGATGAAAAGATACTGCGGTACAAGGAGTGCTTCAGGTAGCAGATTTACGAGAAAGAAGAGTATGCCGAAGCCTACCATCGGTCGTTTCCAGAGTAGAATCACTCCGGACAAAATGAGGATTCCCGTACCTGCAACACTTGCCGTTCCTTCGAGAGACTCGAAAAAGGATCTGGAAATCACCTGAGGACTGATGAACTGAACACGGTCCGGATCGGGGAACAGAATCAGCGCGATATATTCAAATACCATCCTGCACTGGTTGAGCACGATCTGAGGAAGCGAGATGCCGCTTTCCCGATAGTATTGACGCACCGTGGTCAGGATGCCGGAATCCTGGAGGATTTCCCCATGCGGCCTCTCCAGAAAAGAAAAAACCGCCAGGAGTGCAACTAAACCGATCGCTAGAATAGAAGCTTCTTTAAAAGCGGTTTTCCAGGTTACTCTGAAAAAAGCCAATTCTGCCAGGACGATTATTCCGGGAAGGGTAATCGCATTCTCTTTACTCGCGACTGCCAGGAGGAACAGGATGCCGGCTAGAAAATATCCTGCCCACGCAGGTCGCAAGAATCCGATGCGAGCACATAAATAGGCTAGAAAAGCAGCGCAGTAGAAGAATGCGGCGAGTATGGCCATTCTCTGCCATGCGTACAAAACGAGAAATACCTGAACCGGATGAATAAGAAAGAAAAGACCCGTTACGATTGCACAAACGACTATGTCTCGATCTGAACCACCAGGTCCGAAGGAGAATAACGAATTCTGTGAAACTCTGTCGGCCGATGCACAGGAATCCTGGATTTCGCGCAAAAAGTCCTTATCTTGATATGAGATTCTTAACAAGATGAGAGTGATCAACGAGACAAGAAATGCCGTACCGGCAATGAGCAGGCCATTGATAATGCGAAAACCTTCAGGGCTTAGGCCGGTCACACAATAATTCAGGTAAAAACTCAGCATGGCGGCTGGACGCTGGGGAAATAGGGCAAGCACCTGGAGAGGACCTTGCACGAACGCGTACTCGTTTTCTGCGAGATAAACGGAGTCATAATACAGCGGAGCATCCAGGCCGCGGAAATGCAGAACCGCAAGAATCACGAGGAATGCCGAAAATAGTAGAATAAGTCTCGTTCGTTTCCCGATCATGAAAACCGCGCAAATACCTTCTCAGAACCACTGCCTGAAACATTTACCCTGCCGGACGCAGCAGGGCAATCGATTTTCTTTGCCCAACGATTACGAAGTGACGCGAACGCGAGTTGAAGAACGAAAACAGGCTCCTGAAAGGAGCCTGTTTCAGGACAGCCCAAAACGAGAATCTTAGTCGGAACCACCGATGGATTTGCAGTTGATGCTGTTGGGTGCTCTTGAGGTAAATGCGGGGTTCGCAGCACCAGTGGGGTTAACGACTGATTCAGTGTAGCACTGTTCGATGGTGCCGGACAAGACGGGGTATTCATTGAATATCGAGGCAGCCCCACTTCCAGCAGCCGTGCAGTCACCGCCACCGCTGACGGTAACGGGAAGATCGCCGCCGCCTGCAACAGGTGCACGATACAGATAACGGGTGGAGGTGCCGGCAGGATGGCTACCCTTCATGGAGCAACCTTCGACCGTGAAGCGGGTTCCTTCTTGCGCCATTCTGATGAGGACTTCGCACTTCTTGCTGCCGCCGCGGAAGCCGTAGAAAGGACCGACAAGGTATTGCAGCAAGTCTTGATCGTGAATCTGCTGTGCGGTGGTGTCAGCATCGAATTTCAGGTTGAGGTCGACCAGTTCGTTCCCCAAACGTTCGACTGCAGCAGCCAGCTTGCGAATATCTGCATCAGCCGATCTGTCGCAGCTCGTTCTCTTGTAAGAAATGTAATACGGAATAGCGATCGCAAGGATGATACCGATGATCGCCACAACAACCATCAACTCGATGAGGGTAAAACCCTTCACGTTTCTGAGTCTGCTCAGCATAGTAAAGCCTCTCCTTTCACTGTAACGGAAAAAGGTTGGAATGTGACTCATGCCGACATTTTTCATGAGTTCGTGAATGGGTAGGAGCAATATCTGTGCCAGGACTCGTAGCAGTGAAATGCCGAAGAATTTCCCCTGAGATCCGCTACAGCAAGGGACAGGGGTAACAAAAAATGTCACCTCTCTTTCCTCTAACGAGTAACTTGCTGTTTTTATTGCTTGCCTCGCCTGTCAAGTCCGTGGACAGGGTACAGAGTTTTGTCACTTTACTTTCCGCAATTCGCTCACCGTGTCTCAGCCGGTATTATTGATTGCATGGGGAGGGCAGAAGGAGGCGGGGGTATAGGCGCTAACTCAGCCTGTTTTGGGGCCCTTTGTTCTCGGGGGGACGGCTGATACACAAATTCCCGGCAATGAAGAGATTGCCGCAAAATTATACATAACGACAAAATCGTGCCACGATGCTCCATCCGGGTAGGGGCAGACCAATGTGTCTGCCCTCATTTGGGCGGACGCTCTGGTCCGCCCCTACAGTCAGGCTGGAAAGCTGATGAGAAAATCGTGCCACGATCTGGGGTGAATTTCAACTTTTGAGACAGTTTCCGAATTACCGGGCTATTCTCTTCAGTCCCTGCGGGACAAAGAATGGCAACAAAGCTTGAATTTATGGCGGGCATGGGAGATTTCCGTATGTAGAAATCTCCCTTTATCAAAATATGAGGATTAAGCAGGGTCTATTCTTTGAGAAGTGATTCGAGTTCTTTATTGAATTCGGGTACTACTTTGAATAGATCGCCGACTATACCGTAATCCGCTTTGGTGAAAATCGGAGCTTCAGGATCTTTATTGATGGCTACGATCACCTTGGATGAGCCCATTCCTGCGAGATGCTGGATCGAACCTGAAATACCGCAAGCTACATAGAGATTGGGAGTAACGGTTTTGCCCGTCTGGCCCACCTGATCCGAATGCGAACGCCAGCCGGCATCGACTGCGGCTCTGGAAGCTCCTACCGTGGCTGTAGGCCCGAAGATTGCGGCCATGGCTTCCAGGAGCGAAAAGTCGTTGCCACCCATGCCGCGACCGCCGGAGACGATTATCTCTGCTTCTGTCAAATCAACTTTTCCGCTGGTGTCGAGATTCAGGTCCTTTGTTGTGTAAGTCGGTCTGTTCGTGTCAGCGGCAAAGGAAACTTTCTCAACCGCGCCGGCTTTTGCGCTTTCCACAACTTCGAGCACGTTCGGTCTTGCTGAAGCCATCTGTGGAGATCCCAACGTGACCCACTTTGCGTTGCATTTACCCGCGTACATGGGGCGTGTACCGACGAGGGTCGATCCATCAAGTTCCAAAGACACACAATCCGCAATGACACCGATTCCGAGTTTCGCTGCAGTTCTCGGTGCCAGATCCTTTCCCTGCATGGAATGGCCCAGAAGGACTATTTCCGGCTTCTTTTCCGAGACGATCTTTGCAAGCGCTTGTGCGTATGTTTCAGAATTGTAGGTATCCAGGTCGCTGGATTCCATTACGTACACTGTGTCCACTCCGTAACGGGCGAGCTCCGGTGCGAACTGCTCTCCAGCCGATCCCATGATTACTGCGCCAAGGTCTCCACCCAGTTTATCCGCAAGCTTACGTCCTTCACTCGCAAGTTCGTAGGCGGTTTTCTTGAGTTTTCCTCCCTTGATCTCACCGTATATCATTACTTTTGACATGTATTGCGTCCTCCGAGATGATATTGCAGGTCACTTAGATGATCTTGGCTTCGTTACGAAGTGCCTGGACCACCGTCTTGGCTACGTCCGCCGGTTCCATATCCTGGTATTTCTTCCCGGCCTGCCGTTCGGGAGGCATAGAGTACTGCTTGGCTTGAAGTTTGGCTTCCGGGCTAATTCCGAGGTCTCCTGCCGTCTTCTTGTCAATCGGTTTTTTCTTTGCCTTCATAATTCCCGGCAAGGAAGCATAGCGGGGTTCATTGAGACCTTTCTGAGAAGTCAGAACGCACGGAAGAGGAACTTCCACCGTTTCTTTTCCGCCTTCCACATCACGCTCCACTGTTGCGGATTTCTTGTCGGCAGCAACTTCAACTTTAGTGACGAGAGTAACCTGCGGGAGTCCGAGAAATTCCGCAAGCATAGCGCCTGCTTCACCAAAGTCGTCGTCTATCGCGCGATGTCCGCAGAATATCACGTCGTATTCCACGTTTGCTGCAGCAGCGGCGAGAGCTTTGGCAATAGCAAAGGGATCTGCGTTATTCACGGATTCGTCATTCACGTGAATTCCTCTGTCCGCACCCATTGCGAGTGCCGTCCGGATTGCTTCGGTAGTGCGATCGGGTCCTATACTGAGGATGACAACTTCTCCGGTCTTAAACTTTTCCTTAAGCCGAAGCGCCTCCTCTACACTGAACTCATCGTACGGATTGATGACGTACTTTATTCCGTCCGTCACTATCCCAGATCCATCGGGTTTAACCTTGATCTGGGTTTCCGTGTCGGGTACTTGTTTCAAGCATACCAATGATTTCAAGGATGATCCTCCTTTCATGAAGCAACTTATTCGGGTCCTGGGCGGCCCGTTGCTGTGTTGATTTCGCTGATAATTTTAGAGCCATATGGCTCAAAGTGCGATTAACCCATACTTCAATCAGCCGCACCGGAATCCTGCGTCCAGTCCCGGTACAACTTTTGGAGTTTAAAAGACGGTTGATTCCCGAGTCAAGTAAAAATAGTTCTTTATCCTCCTTTAATTAGGTGGAAAAATCTCTCCGATCTCATGGGGAGAAGCAATGACCTCGAGAGAAACGATAAAAGCGGACTTGTACTATGTGTCACGAATCTTTTCAGAGCCGATGAATCTCGTGTTCTGACATGGAGATTCTCGGCAATAGGTTTTGGGGAAATACTATCGGGATTGTGTATAGGGAATCAATTATCTTGACATTCGTAGTAAAGTAAAATATACACATAATGAGAAGATTCTTCATGAGCGAATTGTTTTTTCTCGGGGAGAAAACATGCGGATTACTACAACTAGTAGATATGGAGTACGCGCGATTTTTGATGTGGCTTATCACGGCGGGGGACAACCTACCCAGATAAAAGATATTTCTCGACGTCAGAAGATATCGCAGCGTTACTTGGAGCAGATTTTTAACAAGCTTCTCAAAGCAGGCCTTCTCAAGAGCAGGCGCGGGCCCAGAGGGGGTTATATGCTTTCCAGGGATCCTTCCGAAATCTCGGTGGGCGACATCATCAATGCTGCTCAGGGTCCCATTGTGCCCGTGAGATGTCTCTCGAACGAGGAGCCGAGAAAAAAGGATTGTTCCATTTTGAATGGTTGCATAACTCGGCACGTCTGGCATGAGACTCAGAAGCTGCTGATCGATTATTACAATTCAGTGTCCATTGCGGATCTCTGTGCGCTTGCGAGAAAAGAAGGCGTGTCCAGAGATCTTGATCACAAATATATGTATTTCATCTAGTCGAGAATCTCATGCTTACGCAAAATGGATTGTCATCTTTTGTCGGTAGTACTCCGCTTTTACGCCTGAAGTCGATGGAATCGCCGGGATCCGCTCAGATTTGGGCTAAACTGGAATTTATGAATCCGGGCGGATCGTGCAAGGATAGACTGTGTCTCGGCATACTCGAATCTATGGAAGCCACTGAAGGCTTAACCGCCGGGGATTCGTTGGTGGAAGCTTCCGGGGGAAATACCGCCGTAAGCTTGGCAATGATGTGCGCTGCAAGAAAGTACTCTCTCACGCTGGTAATGCCGGATACCGTTCCCAACGAGCGAAAGCGATTCCTGGCTGCATACGGTGCTACCGTCATCGTTACCCCTCCTGCAAACGGAATGCGAGGAGCCATCAGTAAGGCCCTTGAGATAGCGGGTTCCAGGAAACGCACGTTCATGATCAATCAATTCGAGAATCCTGCAAATCCCGAGGTCCATCGACGCACTACAGCGCCGGAGATTTTGCGTGCCATCGGAAGGGCTCCGGATGTGTTTGTTTCAGGGGTAGGCACCGGAGGCACGATTACTGGAGTTGGCGAGGTTTTCAAGAAAGAAGACCAACGCGCTCGTGTTGTGGCTGTGGAACCCGCTGAATCTGCGATTCTTTCCGGAGGAAATCCGGGCCCTCACAGGATTCCCGGAATCGGCGCAGGATTTATTCCACGAGTGCTCAATACGGACATTATTGATGATGTCATAGTAGTTACCTATCCGGATGCTATGAAAATCGTAAAACATCTGGCGGAGAAAGAAGGGATTTTTGCCGGCCTTTCGTCAGGAGCAGCTCTTTTTGGAGCGGTTCGAAACGCCGAGCGTCTCGATCCAACCAAGATCGTTGTGACGGTCTTATGTGATTCCGGAGAACGTTACTTGGCAGCCGCGCCGTGAAACTATTTCTTTAACTCGACTCCCTATTATTGCCATATTGCAGAATTTAGGCTTCCTTATCTTGCCTCAAGTGCCCGGTCTGCGTATAATGCTGGCCGGGTGCTTCCAAAGATCTTGCACTCTACTAAAATACTCTGAAAGACTGTAATGAACTCTCCGGCATGTCTGAGGACCACTGTGCGCTTTCACGCTCTTGTCATGGGACTGGCAATTCTCTTTCTATCATCCGGGGCCGGCAGTCTGTGTATCGCAGAACAGGAGAATGTAGATCGCACGATACAGAGCAGGATTCATTCAAAGCGTGTTTCTGACGCTTCTCATTCAACCGATTCTGTCGAGAACCCCGCAAAACGTTTGTTACTTGCCCAGCGCAGCCGATCGAATGAGGGGAACAAAGGGGACAAACGTACGGAGGATCAGGTATGGAGAAGCGACGAACTGGAAATCCTGGGAATCGGTATGGGAGTGGGGGATGTTGATGGAGACGGTGTAAATGAAATCGTAGTTATCGATCCTGCTACCGTGTACCTCTATAGAATGTCGCCGGACCGGAAACTCTCTTTAGTCACCGAATATTCCGCGAGCTCATTGGAACTCAAAAGTGTAGATGTAGCCAAGATACGAAAACAAGGCCCTGCCAGAATCTACGTTTCTGCCCAGAATCGTGGATCCGTAAATTCTTTTGTGCTTGAATACCGGAATGGGGCTCTGGTTCCAGTCATTTCCGACAACCCCTACTTCTTGCGGGTAATCGATTACCCGACGCACGGACAGTTCCTCCTCGGACAGAAGAAAGGCCTCAAAAGAATGTATGATGGCCCCGTCTATCGTCTGACTGACAAGGGTGACGACCTCGAGTCAATGGGACGATTCGGGGTTCCATTGAAAATACCCGTCTTCGGATTTGCAATTGGAGATTTTCAAGGAAATCGCCAACCTTTGATCGCGGTGTACGATCGTGACGAGCACCTGAGGATATATGAACCTTCGGGCAAGAGGCTTTATCTCTCTCAAGACTATTATGGAGGATCGGACGTAGTAATGAGAGCCGCTGGGCCCGAAATGAGGTCCGATCCTATGAGAGGTGATTCTGAAAAAGAAAAGGAATATTTCAGGCCTCGCATTATGGCCAAGAATTTCGGCACGGATGCGCTCTATGAAATCCTGGCGATAACTCATTCCTCCAAAACGAGAAGGCTCTTAACCCAGACAAAAATGCTCGAAGACGGTCAAGTGTTCTGCCTGAAGTGGAACGGCGATACAATTGTCGAAGCCTGGAGCACTCCGAGAATTCAAGGAATGGTCACAGATTTTGCCATAAACACTCTACCCGGTTTTTCGGGTGAACGGCTTATAACGTTGGAGCGCAGAAAAACAGACTGGTTTTCTTTTCTGAAATCCAGAAGTCAAATCAGGGTCTACGATTTACATTATCTGCAGTCCGAGGGCGTTCAAAAAGGCGCAAAGGAAGATTAGCTCTGCTGTCATTCCCCGGTTCTTGACGAGATATCTCTGAAAAAACCATGCTGAGACCTCCGATGTGAAGGAGGTCGCCGGGCTGCAATAAGGCAGAATGAGTTTGTTTATTGTTAATCGTGCATTCCCGCATGTGAGCCTGACAGAAAAATCTGTAGCCAAATCCGCATTTTTCCACAATACCTACAATGTCATCGAGATCTTGCCCGTGGACAACAAGATCGCACTTCGGAGATGCTCCGATCAGACATGGTGAGTCATCGATGACGAGTCTCCATCCTGCCAGGGTTCCGGACACTATGAGGAGTGCTCCACGAGTGAAAATCTTCTGAACTATCCCAAAGAATAATCCTGACATGCCACCCAGTACGGCGAAACAGACCAGTCGGCTCAGCCACGGCGCCGTAAACCCGAAACTGCTGCAGCAAAGCTGAATCGGATCGAACAGTATCCCTGCAATGGCTCCGGCGAGGACGCAACCACTTGCGGCGCAGAGAACCGTGCTTCGATCTGCGCAGACAAACAAGCTTACAGCAGCCCCAAGAGAAAAGACGGACCAGGATAACCCCCTACCTGCCTGCACTGCAAAAAAGTCTGAGTTGGAAGGAAAGAAATAGCTCAGAGACCAAGAATTTTTGCACCAATCGAAAAGAATGTGCGAAGGGATCATGAGCGTGAAACCGATCACGAACGCTATGCCGAACCCGGCGATGATGGAAAGTGCCATATCGACATAGGTCAAGCCTGATCTTCGGTAAATAAGAATAAAAGCCGCTACGATCACACCTGTGATAAAGGGGCCCATGAAACTGTTGCCTGCGCCGATCGGTTCGGGTGAACCTCCTTCAGCAAAAAAAGGCTCACAAACGGTCCAACCGGCCAATGCTGCGGCCGAGCAAAACAGTGCGCTCATGGAGGGACTTGGGCGATGGAATAGCGAAAGATAGTCTAGCCACATATTACCTTAATTCCGTCGGGACGATGCGACCAAAGCGCGGTTAGAGCGGCTGTAGCCTTATTCGTCTTTCTTGGGGTTCGGTTTCTCGCGTTTTTTGGAATCGAATTACCGCACACAACCAGGTTCTTGCGGCAGTATAGTAATAAACCGCTCTGCTCTGTGCAACGAGCAATTGGCAAAATATCCTTGACAGCATCTTATAAGGCGGTGAATAATCCGGGGGCAAGTCCGCTATAGGATTCAAAAAAATGGCCCCTGGATGAGTAATGCCGTCAATTTACGACATTTATGAGAGAAAGAATTACCGTAACAGAATCCCACTGCCTCAGTCGGTCAGTTTCGAGGTTGAGGTTCGCGAAACGAATCTCTACATCCAGGCCCACAGCGACTTGACCGCAAAGGCAAAGGATTCGGTATTCCGTTACCGTTACCAGATAGAAGAATACCTCAGGCAGCATCCGGCGTTCCGTGAAACACCCGTGCCCATCCAGATCTATGCATCAGCCCCGGAAATAGTACGGTACACGGATCTTTCCTGCCGCTGCACGGGAATCGCTCCCATGTCATGTCTGGGAGGAGCTATTGCCGATTTCGTGGGCCGGGATCTCTCTGCGGATTCCGCCAACATAGTGGTGTCCAGCGGGGGCGATTCGTTTATCCGGAGTGCTCATCCGCTTGAAATACGTATTTACGCGGAAGGTGCTCCTGCCCACGACAAGCTGATTCTCGCGATGCCTGCCTACAAACACTGCTTCGGAATATCCACGTTTGTTCCAGGTGGGGGAGTTCATTCAGTGACCGTCATATCGCGATCGGCGTCCTGGGCGTCCGCGTTCGCAAGCGACATCGGATCGAGGTTGGCGGGTGGAGAGAAACTTGCCTCGGTGATGAACAGAGCTGCGGATTACACTGACGTTGGGGGCGTAATTCTCATCATTGGCGACAAGATTGTAGTAGGTGGGGAATTGGTGTTAAGATCAGTCAATGGACAAACAAATATAAATTCGCGAGCCGCTGAATGAAAATTGGAGCATTGTCCGATACTCACCTCACGAGACCCAATAAACTGCTGGATTTCATCCTTGATGTGGTATTCAAAGACACGGATCTGATCCTCCATGCAGGAGACATTGTGTCCCGGCACGTTTTAGAGCGTCTTCAAGAGCGAGACGTGATAGCCGTTTGCGGGAACATGGATGACTACGACGTAATTGAGGCTGTTCCCCAAACCAGAATCGTTTCTATAGCAGGAAAACGCATCGGTCTGATACACGGGTGGGGTGCGAAACAGGGACTCGAAAACAGAATTATCGAAAGATTTCAGGAAAAAAATCTGGATCTTATCGTGTACGGACATTCTCATGTTCCATTTTGGGGAAAAATTGCCGGAATAGACCTGTTCAACCCGGGATCTGCTTCCCAGAATCGGTATCTGGAAACGGGTACAGTCGGAATCATTGACATAGAAGATGGAACACTCGATGCAAAAATCCTGGTTGTGCGGCCCGAGTGATCAGGTGACGAAGCATGCTTGCACAGGATGAAAAATGGAAAGAATTTGGGCTCCCTGGAGAATAGACTATATTGTGGGGGGGGCAAAGGAACCGGGTTGCATTTTCTGTACAAAACCGGTATCTGACCGCATTGATGAAAACCTGATCGTGCATCTTGCGGATGGTGCCTTTACTATGATGAACAAGTATCCGTACAACGGAGGGCATGTTCTTGTAGCGCCATATAAGCATGTATCCGACCCGTGCAGTCTCAGCCCCGAAGACAATTCGTTGCTGATCCAGGAGGTCTGCAGGGCGGTTCAAGTCATCCGCAAAGTCATGAAAGCCGAGGGATTCAACATAGGAATCAATCTTGGAGCGGCAGCCGGTGCTGGGATCGAGGAACATCTACATTATCACGTGGTCCCGAGATGGAATGGCGACACCAACATCATGCCGGTGCTGGCGGACGTCAGAGTGATTCCGGAGCACCTGCTCAGTACGTGTAAGAGACTGAGAGCGGGTTTCAACCGTCTGTTCCCTGAAAGTTCAAGAGAGGTGGAGAAATGAGGCTGGTCAGAAGACTGATAGAACTTGCGTTAGTGGTATTCGTTATCTCTGTTTTTATGAAAAATAAAAATATTGAGCTGCAAATAGATTATTACGGCCTGAAAGAGCCCATTAAACTTGCCTTTTGGGAATTGGTGACATTTTGTGTGTCCCTTGGCATTATTATAGCGGCAGTGGGCGATTTCATTACCCAGTTGAAATGGATTGGCGAGAGACGTAGAATGATCAAGCGTGATAAGGAACACCAGGGCGAAGTAGATCGTCTCAACGCCAAGTTGCTGGATCTACAGGAAAACAACGTCAAGTTGAAGAAAGAATTGGACGAGCAATCAAGAGAGCTTTCCTCCCAGCGAATACCGTCACACAGCTCCGGATCCCTTCTGCCCGGTGCCACACCTGAACGCACGCAACCTACGACAGAAAAGTTGTCAGGGTAGGTGACAGGCAGAGAACTTCATGGAGTCCTTTCATCTCCATGGCAATTGGTATTCCGGGGACAGCTTTTTCCGAATCGATTGTTCGGCTAGCCCGGCAGGTGGATTGCGGCCGGCATACAATCAACAACAGGTAATTCGACGCAAGACGATATGGAAATTATTCGTGTTCGCGAGAAAATCTATCAGCACTTCAATGCTCCATCCGTAGCCCTGGGAAACTTCGACGGTGTTCATCTGGGACATCAGGAGATTCTCAGGAAAACTGTTGAATCGGCACACAGGAAAGGTCGTGATGCGGTAGTCTACACTTTTGACCCGCATCCGCGGCTCGTATTGAAAAAAGTACCCGATATCCCGAGAATTACCACTCCCCGGGAGCGGGCAGATATTCTCGAGCATATGGGGATAGACGTGCTCGTGCTGGCGGAGTTCACCGAGGATTTCGCTAAACAGAGTCCCGAAGACTTCGTGCAGAACGTGCTCGTGGAAGAGCTTGGCGTAAAACACCTGTTTATAGGCACCAACTATCGATTCGGAAAAGGGAGGGCAGGGACTCCCCACATCTTGAAGGATATGGCTCCGGAACTCGGATTCGCTGTTCACGTAATTCCGCCCGTGACAGCTAATGGAGTCGTGGTCTCCTCAAGTCGAATACGAGAGCACCTCATGAATGGAGAGATTCGCGAAGCGAACGAGCTTCTGGGACGCGAGTTCATAATCGAAGGCCGAGTGATTCACGGTCATCACCGCGGCAAGGGGCTGGGATTTCCTACTGCGAATATCAAACCCGAAGTGAAGCTCCATCCACCTGAAGGGGTGTATGCGGTCTATTGTCGCGTTGGCGAAGAAATGTACAAAGCGGTCATGAATATCGGTTACAATCCCACATTCAAGGATCGCAGAGTCTCTTATGAAGTGCATATTCTGGATTTCGATCGAAACATTTACGGTCAGGTGATCCGAGTTTATCTTGTGGAAAGATTGAGGGCAGAGATGACCTTTGCCTCGGTGGACGAGTTGCGGGAACAAATACGCCGCGATGTAGAGACCAGCCGCCGTATAACTACTTCGTCGCCCATAATACCGTAATCGAAACACTTGGATTCTAATTGTTATCAAACAGGAACTCATCCGGAATCGTCAGAAGGATTCTCACATCAGTGAAGAACAATAAGGCCTTCACATAAGCGTAGTTGAAACCTGATTGACCAGAATGGAGTGGAGGAGTATTTTGCACGTAGTCAATCAGCACGAGGAGGGCTTTTCCACCTTGTCGATTATAGACGAGATAGCGGTTGTTTTCCGTGACCTCCCAAAAGAAATCGCTAGATGCATTAGCCGCCACAAATTTATTACAACCTTCATAATCGCGTACATCTTAACCAGAGTAGCTCGCCAGAAGTACGATTTTGATCCGATCCGAGATTTCCCAATAGTTGCAGGGTGGGCGCTTGATTTTGGACTATGGGTGGCGGTTTCCTCTATCGTATACATCTTCCTGGGTAAACTCTTCCCATCTAAGACCTCATCCTAGGGATATCGGCATCCTTCTGCTGTCCTGGAATTCGGAGCAACTAATGTCTGAAGAATTCAGTCTTCCCGAAGATCTTCTGAAAAAGCTGGAGCAGATGGCTGAACGCTACGGAGAATCCCCCAGAGACCTGGTCATTGCCGCTGTGGATCACTTCACACGTATCCCCGAAGAGCAGCGAAAAGCCGTGCTCAAAGGAACATCCCTGAGACGGAGAGGGTAGGTAATCCCTTCCATTCATCTCCGGCTGCATACGACAGTAGAGAGAGGGGATTTTTGTTGTCGGACTGCTCTCGGCCAATCGGTGTCAATTTCTATTGACCCCGGCACGGAGACCCGAGCACGACCAGCTCATGGTAGGGACCGGCATCCCGAATGTGTCTCAAAAATCGAAATTTGTCCCAGACCCTGGCACGTATTTCTCATCATCCTTCCCGCCTGACTGGTAGGGGCGGACCCGTGTGTCCGCCCAAATCAGGGCAGACGCATTGGTCTGCCCCTACTCGGATGGAGAATCGTGGCACGATTTGTATGCATTTGAGAATTTTGAGACAGTCCCTCCCCTGTCGGTCCATCCTGTCGATATTATTGATCATATTGAAGACGTGCCGGCACGGAGGCACGGCACCTACCAATACCCCTGTCCTCAATCGGACATTAATTTTTGCAATTCCTATATACTCAGTTGACGTCTCTCCGAAAAAAGACGGGCGAACGTGGCGGTAAGTTAGCGCATGTGGGCGTTTGCGGGGTAGCTTCCTGCAAAAATATCCGTCTCTATTTATTACTGAGTGAAGCCTTCCTGGATTGCTTGCGTCTGTGCGTGGAAAATAAGGGGATCGATAATTTCGTCGAGCTTGCCCTCAAGCACACCATCCAGTTTGTAGAGGGTCAGGCCGATCCGATGGTCGGTCACTCGATTCTGAGGAAAATTGTACGTCCGAATGCGCTCGGAACGGTCGCCTGAGCCCACCTGATTTTTTCGCTCTTTGCTGATCTGCGCGTTTCTTTCCTCTTCCATTCTGTCCAGCAAGCGGGCCTTTAATATCTTCAGGGCCTTGGCCTTATTCTTGTGCTGAGATTTCTCATCCTGGCACGTTACTACCAGGTTTGTGGGCAGGTGTGTAACCCGTACCGCTGAATCCGTAGTGTTCACGCTCTGACCGCCGGGGCCGGAAGATCGGTACACGTCAATCTTCAAATCCTTGGGATCGATATCTATCTCCACGTCGTCAGCTTCCGGGAGAACAGCCACAGTCACTGCAGACGTATGAATCCGCCCCTGAGACTCGGTAGTCGGCACTCTCTGAACCCTGTGAACGCCGCGTTCGAATTTCAGTCTGGAGTAGGCTCCGCTTCCGTGAATAAGAGCGATCACTTCTTTTATTCCGCCTGCCGCGGCCGGCGATGAAGACATAAGTTCCACGCGCCAGTTCCGGACTTCTGCATATCGGCAATAGGCACGGAAGAGATCTCCGGCAAAAAGAGCGGCTTCTTCTCCCCCTGTCCCCGCACGAATTTCAAGAAAGGTGTTCTTGTCATCGTTTGGATCTTTAGGGAGGAGCAATATGTTAATCGCTTGCCGCACGTCGGATTCGCGTTCTTTGATTTGCGGCAAATCCTCGCGAGCCATTTCCACCAGCTCCGGGTCGTCTCCGGCCGCTATGATTGCTTCCAGATCGTCGATTTCCCGGAGTATATCGGAAAGGGTGTGGTACGCCTTCACGATATCCGCAAGATCGGACTGCTCTTTGGCCACTTTCTTCAGTTTTGCGGGATCGGAAATTACATCCGGTCGAGAAAGCTCTTCATTGAGCTCTTCATATCTGCGATTAATTTCTTCGAGTTTTTCGATTACCTGCATGAGATCGATCAGGCCGCTGTATTCAGTTGGGCCCGTAATTCCTCTTTTTCCAATGTTTTCTTCAGAGCCACCAAAGCCACTTCAAGCTGATCGTCGCTCGGTTCTCGTGTGGTAAGCTTTTGAAGCCACATTCCCGGCAAAAGGAATCCCTGCAGTACAGGATTCTGATACTTATTGCCGAGGCGGATAAGCTCGTACGAGCATCCAGCGATGGGCAGTAACAAAGCTATCTTCACCAGGATATAGAAAGCGTTCGTTACAATCTTGTTCCCCAACAAATCTTTGGGCAGGAAGGGGAAGACTGCAGTAAAAATGAAAATACTGAGCACCAGTACCAGTAGCAGAAAGGCGGTCCCGCATCGCGCATGCAGCGTGGAATGTTTGCGGGCGTTTTCGACTGTCAGATCTTCACCTTTTTCATACGTGTGTATGGATTTGTGCTCTGCGCCATGGTACTGAAATACTCGTCGAATATCCTTGAGCAAGGAAATCAGCAAAATGTAGGCAATAAAAATGCTTACTTTGATGATACCGTCAATTACATGAAACCATACGCTTCGTACGCCCAAATCCGTGTTGAGCAAGGTGCCGATGCCGAGAGTGGCCAGATGCGGAACAATCACGAAAAGCAGAATAGCCCCACCCAATGCAAGAGCTATAGTAGCTCCCAGCGCCATGGGACTGAGCTTCTCTTCTTCTTCTCCGAGAGCTTCCTGAGCAGAGTAGGTGAGGGCCTGGATTCCATTAAAGAGTGATTCGTACAGTACCACGCTGCCCCTCAGAAACGGTTTGCTCAGAATCGGCCATTTCTCCATAGGAGAGTACCAGCGATCCTCGCGAATTGACAAGTCACCGTCCGGTCTACGCACCACAACGGTAAACGTTTTGGGCGCGCGCATCATAATTCCTTCTATAACCGCTTGGCCGCCCACTCTGATTTGAGCCGTTTCATCTCCCGACTGATTGCTGATTAACATGAGCCTCCGCACCAATAATGAAGAAAAACTTCTTCTCTTACTTCTTCGGTTTCTCGGCTTTTTCTTTCTTGGGTTTTACCGCAGGTTTAATTGCCGGTTTCACCTTTGAGGTTTTTGCCGGTTTCTTGCCTGTTGCAATAGCAGCATCGGCATATTTTTTCATGAAACGCTCAACCCTACCGGCGCTGTCCACGAGTTTCTGCTTTCCTGTAAAGAAGGGGTGACACGCGGAACAAATTTCCAGGCGGTACTCGGGTTTTGTGGAGCGGGTTTTTACTTCCGCGCCGCAAGCGCATCTAAAAACGGTCTCTTGGTATTCGGGATGAATATCCTTCTTCATTCCCTTTTCCTCCATTAAGCTCTTTTGAGCAGATCAATATAACAGAAAACGGTTCCGGTCAAAAGAGAATTTTTGCACGCCGCATCCGCCCTCAATACATGGGCTCCAGAATGCGGGATTTCGAACTTATTTATTCATGACTTCAAGGAACTCTCGGTTGGAATCGGTCTGAACGATTTTGTCCAGGAGGAATTCCATGGCATCCACTGAATTCATATCTGCCAGCAATTTTCTCAGCAACCATATACGCTGGAGATCCTGTTGGCTTAGCAGGAGTTCTTCTTTTCTGGTTCCGGACCGGTTGATATCGATGCACGGGAAAATTCTTCGTTCCAACAGACGCCGGTCAAGGTGGATTTCCATGTTACCAGTGCCTTTGAACTCCTCGTAAATAACCTCGTCCATTTTACTGCCGGTGTCAATGAGAGCCGTTGCAATGATCGTCAGACTTCCGCCTTCTTCGATATTTCTCGCTGCCCCGAAGAAGCGTTTGGGCCTGTGAAGCGCATTTGAATCGACACCACCCGAGAGAATCTTTCCGCTCGGGGGGACCACGGTGTTGTGAGCCCTCGCCAATCGGGTGATGCTGTCCAGGAGAATGACAACATCCCGTTTGTGTTCTACAAGCCTTTTTGCCTTCTCTATGACCATATCGGCAACTTGCACGTGACGTTGAGCCGGTTCGTCGAAGGTTGAGGAGATGACCTCTCCTCGGACCGACCGCTGCATGTCGGTGACTTCTTCAGGACGCTCGTCAATGAGCAGCACGATGAGATAGACTTCCGGATGATTTCTGGTCAGGCTGTTGGCTATTTGCTGGAGCAAAACGGTCTTTCCGGCCTTCGGTGGCGAAACGATGAGCCCGCGCTGCCCTTTGCCGATGGGAGTCAGAAGATCCATGACCCTCATGGAGTAATTTGTGGGGCTGGTTTCCAGTTTCAACCTGTCGTTCGGATAGAGCGGGGTGAGGTTGTCGAACAGGACCTTATCCCTGATCTTTTCAGGATCCTCGGTATTGATCGCCTCCACCTTCAACAGGGCAAAGTAACGCTCCGTATCTTTGGGAGGACGGATATAACCCGCGATGGTGTCCCCGGTTCTCATGTTGAACCGCCGTATCTGGCTGGGCGAAACATAGATGTCATCAGGCCCGGGCAAATAATTGTAATCAGGTGCTCGCAAGAAACCGAATCCATCGGGCAGCGTTTCGAGCACTCCTTCACCCCTGATAGGAGCTTCCTTTTCGGTCTGCTGGTGGGCCTGAAGGATGGCGAAGATCAGCTCCTGTTTGCGCATACTGCTTGCGCCTTCTACATCCAGCGAATTGGCTATAGAAAGAAGTTCGCTAACCTTTTTTTCTTTCAACTCTGCAACGTCCATATGGGCTCTCCTGGCTCATTTCTTTCAGCGGGGGCATAAATCTTGGGTTTGGAATAATGCCTGCAGTCTCTAGGGCGAGGTACGCGCTTCTTTACAGATATGGCGCATTACCCCAGCGTTCGGTGATTTTTTCCTCGGATGGAATGTGCTCCTGGAGGGATGAATATCAGAAAAAAATATTCCAATACTTATTTATTAATCAACAGACCCGTTCCTGTCAAGTCTTTGTTGCAGTATTCATCATTGATCATTAAGACTTCCCGGTCTACAATGAGCTTCATGATGCAGCTTGTCCTTCCGCTATCCACGCCACCCCGGTACACCTTCGATAATCTCATCGTTCATGAAGGGAACGAGGGTGCTGTTACTGCGCTCAGGTCACTCCTATTCTCTCCGGACGGTGTTTTGCCCCACATTTTTTTGTTCGGGCCGCCGGGAACGGGAAAGACTCATTTGTTGCACGCGTTTATCACGGAATGGGAACAAAAATCCGCTCCTGGAACGCATGCACGAATCATTATACCACAAAAGGCCGAGCCGCGGTTTGAAGAACTCGAGGAACTGGCCGCTCGACCCGACCTCATGGATTCTCTCGTTGCTCTCGCAGTAGACGATGTTCCTCGCATCGACCGCGAGCTTGGTTCGCTTCTCCTCGTGATCTTCAACAAATTGACACGTATGGGCGCTGCATTGTTGATAGCCTCATGCGAGTCCCCTGCCCATTTCTCGCCTGACGATCCGCACCTCAGATCGCGCATTCTGTCGGGATTGGTCCTGGAACTGACCCCACCAGAGGATCCCGTCCGCATGCTTATCCTGGATAAAATGGCGCGGGATAAGAATGTTCGTATCCCGAGAGAAGTAGCAGGATATCTCGTGACGCGGAAATCGCGAAACATTAAAGAGCTCGAGAGAATAGTCGATATCCTGGATCGAAAATCCTTACAGCTAAAACGTCGCATTACCGTGCCTCTCATCAAGCTTCTCGAAGAAGACGGTCTGCTGTAGGGTACAGAAACGCTGTCTTTCTCCCTCTTGAATTATCACTCTTCGGTTGGGATCTGTCTTCTTTTCGCATGGTCAACTTATTTCTGTTGGCAGCAACTTCCACTGTACTGGTGTACTTAATTGCTCTTTTGCTAAAGATTGCAGCTCTACATGCTGCGGAATGGGAAATTTACTTAACTTCCTGTCTTTGCGGCCTTTTCTTCTTGGTGCATCCTCTCCGGACCTGGTAACGTTGTATATTTGGCAACGCGCGGCTCTTCTTGCCTGTTTTTTCTATTTTTCATCTCTCCTTTTGTACTCCGATCGCGTTCGGGAATGTTGGTTCGGCCGGTTATTGGATACATTGGCGCGTTTGTTCTTTTTGTATGTGCAGTATTAAGCAAGGAAAATGCTGTTACTATGCCCCTGATAATCATTTTGGGCGAAATAGCCTTTTTCAAAATTTCCTGGAAACAGATATTCTTGAAGAGCACTGCATTGATCTTAGCCGTCTCCGCTATCGTGCTGCTTCACTCATTCATACAGCGCCCCATGGCAACCTTTCATCAAGACCTGGAAACAGCCTTATCAGAAGAGAATTGGAGTGGCCCCTTGCCAATCAATGAGAGTTCCGGATCTTAACTCCGGTTTGATGCGGATTTGCATTCAAAGAGGGTTCGAGAACCTTTTTAACAATTACAGAAGAGGTTCCCGGATGTTACTGCTTTGAAAGCATATTGGTCTGACTCTCCGCCCGAACGAAGTTCCCCTTGAATTAGTTCATGTAAACAGGTAAACAGACAACGCGCTTTGGCGATAGGACGCCGAGATCTGTGTTCTATTTGGAGCCGGAGAATACCATGCTCGTCAAACTGTTCGGTCGCAATTACCCTTGTGTGGCTATACTGGGATTTCTAGGGGTCTTGTCATTTTTGTCTTCTTCCGAAGAACCCGAGATAGCCATGAAAAAATTCATCACTGCGTTTAAAGCACAGGACGCGGCTGCTGTGTTGAGCATGACGTATCCGGAGATAGTCTCGGAAAAAGATATCAAATTAGAGGATGTTCAGGAATTCCTCAAGCGGTACAGGAGCGACGTCCTGACTCTCACGAATTCCCGTGTGGACGCGAGGATCAAATCCGAGGACGGTACAACTGAGCGATTCCAGTGTACCATGACCTTCACTGGACCGAACCTGGGCCCTGCGTATCCCAATCGCCCGGAATTCCGCATGGTACTCCTCTGGATCGCAGAGGACGGAGCATGGTGGTTGGAACGCCCGATCTCGATGGAGCATGTTGTGCAGTGGACAAAACCGTACCCCACTCCGGAACAGAACGAGGCAGAATTGCGGTTCAAGACTGCACTCGAAGTCATGAACACTATTGGAATGCCGGGTGAGGAAGACAAGGAGATCATGGGCCGTCCGGCTTCGGGAAAAGCCCTGGAAGCATACAGGGAACTCGAACGACTCTATCCGAAGGAACGCAGTTCTAAGGGCATCGATCCCAAAGCCGAAGGTGTCCAGATGTTTTTGAAAGCGGTCAACGTAGAACATGCCAATCTGCTCAAGCATTATCAGCCTGACTTCAAGGCAGGGCCTGACGATAAACGCCCGTCGATGCCCTGGGAAATGTTCGCTGAGTATGCCCAAGCGGCAATCGAGCGCGCCAAGGCAGCGGAAAAACAAGGAAACTCACGTGTGGCCGAAAGCATTTACAAACGGCTCATCACTTTCGGCCGACAAATACTCAATGAACCGGGTGGGGCACGGTTTCTGATCTGGGGGATCGGTATTCAGAAACGGGCAGCCGAAGAACTGGCGCGTGTACAAGAACGGACTGCCGACCGGGAGAAAACTTTGGCATTCGTCCAACTGGCCGGTCGTCGCCTCGATTTGCTTCAGACCGCTTTGAGTTGCCTTGACGACATGGTTGACTACAAGGCCCTTTCCGCGGCGATGTACGCTGCAAGTAGACCCAAGGATCATGTGTTCCGACCTCTCGGCATTAGCACCTTGGCGATCCTCGGCATTAAAGGAGCCCCGGCTAACGAAGCGGCTACCAAAGCTGCAGGAGGAATTGTCATTCTGCAGAACCGCGCCATGCAGAAACAAGCTTTGGAAGCTCTGGAGAAGATTGCTTCCGAATCTTCGGGATCGGTAAAATCAGAGGTGGAATTCCAGAAGGAATGGGTGAAAACACACAGGGTCTTCGGAGGAGCACAACTATTCTGATATCTATTCGCATTCAAGGAAGTAAAATCGGAGAAACCCTTCTTGTAAGAAGTGTTTCCCCGAACCCCTTCCCAAGAACTTCTAGCATTCGCCGAACTCATCGTCTTGTCGATAGACAAAACGATGAGTTCGGCCAGTGTTAAAAGTTTTTGGAGGGGTTTGGGGAACCTTTTTCACAAAAAGGTTCCCTAAATCTTACTGCTTTGGACGCGCATTGGCCTGGGACAGGCTTACGGCGGCGATACGTGGTGCAATCATTAATTCTCAAGAAACAGGACCGCGGCGAAGCAGACGAACTGGTGATTTTCTTCAGTCGCGAGCTTGGCTGGCTCAGAGGAATAGCGAAAAATTCCAAGAAGAGTCGCATTCGTTTTGGAGGACACCTAGAGCCGTTTTCGCTGGTCGATCTCACGCTTCGGCAGAGAAAACGAGATGACCTGGTCTGGATCGATGAAGCCCAGGTTCTCCACGGTCATCTCGGCATACGTTCGGACATCACCAAAGTCGCTTGGGCCTCCTATTTCCTTGAATTAGCCTCGATGTTCCTCCCGGAAGACTCTCCGGACCAGAATCTTTTCGATTTTCTCCACGACATTCTTGAGCAACTGGAAAAAGACAATGTTGCGCCGGGTTTCTTGAGTATCATGCTCGATACGATACGATTGCTCGGGTTCGTCGGCTTTTCGCCGCGTTTCGATTCCTGCACGGTTTGCGGCAAGACCTTCAGTACCGGCCAGGAAGCAGCATTTTCTTCAGCGCTCGGAGGGATATGCCATCGCGAGTGCTTGCCTCCGGGAGTGCCGGGAGTAGTAACTTTAAGTCCCGGAACGCTCGCGGTCATTCGTCAGGGTTTGAAGCTGGAAGGTGAAGCCGCAAAGCGGTTGAGGCTCCATAAAAAGGGGCTGGATGAACTAGCCGCAGCGCTTGCCGGCTTCATCAGATATCTGCACGGAGGTGAAATACCTTCTCTCTATTTCCTGGAAGAACTGGGACTATGGCCTACTCGTACAGATTAGCAAATGAAAAACGCGTCTGTAGGTCACAAGGCCTTTGGAAAGCAGCTTTGGATATTTGAATAGGTTAGATTAAGTCCTCTTTTGTCAAGGAAAACCAATGTCCCTTATTCAGATTGTCACCACAAATTATTGACACAGTTTGATGAACCATTGTGGGGCAAACTGCCGATAAACGCAGTCGCCCAATATGAGCCTTGGTGGATACGTGTTCAAATGGTGGAAGACCGGCTCAGCTCCATCCGGCTTTTTGAGCAAACCATTCTCAACCCTCGGAGGAAAAGGAGTATAATAATAGCCTTTGAACACTTCTGAAAGATATTTATCAAACCTTCTGACCGGTCCGTGGTCGTAGGTCATCGACACACCGCTAAATCTGCGTCCTTCAGCCTCACCTCTGTGAACTTTTTGAATGAGTTTTCGTGCCTTCGTCTCACTTTTGGCTTCTTCCGAATATGGATCCGGTGGTAGCCATATCGTCCAGTCACTTCGGAGATCTCTCACATTAATTCGATTCATGATTGCTGAAATTTCCGGAGTCGGTTTTGATACCATGCCGAAATTGTTAGGCAGGTCCGGATCTTCCCGGTAGATCTGCACGAGTAGTTCGAAATCGGCTCGATGTTTCTGGAAATGTCTGATCAAAGTCTCATCCGAGGGGAGACATCTGAATGGTCCCAGACCAAATTCATAGACGAATAGGAGAGCTGCCGCTCCAACAATTATTATCGGAATGGTGATCAGGAATATCACAGCCAAAGCACGCAAGAATTTCTTCCAACGAGGTCTTACGTTTTGGGCCGGATTCTTACTCATGTATCGTCCGTATATCGGCCTGTATTCTTACACAGAAAGGGAATTATTGTGTAAAGCCAAGCCTACACCGCATCCAGTTGCGCATTCGTCTGAAATAATCGTTTTTGGAGAAGAATATACTCTGAACAGACAGAGAATACCGGGAATGTTTGCAAAGTACCTCAAATTCTTATAGCTTGAAGGACGTCTAATATTAGTTGAGACTTTGCGTCTGTTGCTCTCCTGGAACATCGGGAGGTTGAAGAAGGCGCTCCACGGTTGAAGGCTTTTGAATTTCCGCCTGGAGGGTCTGAACCTGTTCCTGTAATTGAGTAATCTCCGTTGTCGCTGCCTGAAGTTCGCTGTTAAGGCGTTCGGCCTCCTGCTTCATCTGTTCGGCATATTGCTTCCATTGGCCCGATTGAGTATAAATCTGCTCTCCGTACGCATGGAACTTCACGGCTTCCTGACGAGCTTCTTCAGTAGCAGCATTAGCCGCCTCCAATTGTTTTTTCGTCTCCTCAAGCGCTTGCCTTAGCGTGGCGTTTTCCGATTCGGCAGTGGTTTTCAATTTGCCTGCATCCGCGACAGCATTCTTGAGTGCATTGAGCAGTTCGGTTCTCTCGTTCAACTGTTGCCTGAATTGTTCTGCTGCGTCGGACCGTTCTTTTAACTGTTTGGTGATGGATTCAATCCTGCCCTGCAGTTCGGCCGTGCGATTCGCATCGGTTTTCTGCAGTTCCGCGACCGTCTGTCGCAATTGTTCGACTTCCGCTCCCTGGTTCTTCGTCTTCTGGTTAATCTCTGCCAGTTCCCGTTCTCTCTGGTCAAGGTCGGTGGTGAGCTTCTCCACTCTGCGGCTCAACTGTTCGGCTTTGTACTCCGCCAGGGCTTTTGCGCCAAGAAGTTCGACACGTCCCGGCGGTTCGGGTTTTGCGGTCTTCTGTTCGATTCTTGTCTTCAAAAGGTTCTGCAGCTCATTATTTTTACTGGTTACGTCCTGCATCTGGCGTGTCAAACGGTCAATTTCATTCTGACGGACTTCCATTGCGCTTTGCGCATCAGCGAGCTTGGCTTTGAGATCGGAGATGACCTTCTGATCTTCGATTCGCGCTTGCTCGAGATCGGAGCTTCCGCACCCCATTAAAGCGAGACCGGAAAGCACTATTAAGAAGAATTTTACCATTGGACGCCCTCCTCATTAGGGCTACGGGCTGATTATCGTTTCCGAACCGTAACACGAAGGCGTGCGGTTCGGGCAATTTCTTCCAGTTGAAGTCTAATATGTAATTGGGTGTTTTGTCAATATAAATCAAGTAAATATGATGAAATATTCCAAGTGATCTTTCGTTTCTTCTTATTTCGCTGAGATTAAAGAAAAATATACTGCGATGAAACTCCAGCGAGTGAAATGTCGCTTTCATTGGGAACATTTTCCATTATTCAGGTAATGAAACTGATGAAGGTACATGCTTTGTAGCAAAGCTCGGCCGACTCTCGGTGTAGAGCGACATACTTTGTGGGTTTCATTGACTTTTAATTGAAAATGCGGACCCGATCTATTACTATGCAGTCCTTTATCGAGAGAATCCGACAGCACGAAAGGTGATGAAATGGCGTTCCCGGATGTTGACACTCAAATGGCAAAGATTATGAGAGGCGTGGAAGAAATTATCCATGAAGAGGAGATGCGACAGCGTATCAAGTGGAGTATCGAGAACAACACGCCATTGCGAATTAAACTCGGGGTCGATCCCACTGCATCGGACATCCATCTGGGGCACATGGTCACCATACGAAAATTGAAACATTTTCAAGATCTGGGTCATACGGCAATATTTCTTGTAGGTGATTTCACAGCCCGCATTGGCGATCCCACGGCACGGAGTGAGGCGCGGGTCAGGCTGACCAAAGAACAAGTCTGGGAGCATGCAAAGAGCTTCAGGCAGCAGGTCTTCAAAATACTGGACGAGAGCAAGACCGAGCTTCGCAGCAACGGCGAATGGTTCGATCCCATGTCGTTTGCCGATTGCCTTGATCTGGCCTACAGATCCACTGTCGCACGCATGCTGGAACGCAATGATTTCGAGAAGCGGTACAAGGAAGGAAATCCCATCAGCATCACGGAATTCCTCTATCCTCTCATGCAGGGGTACGATTCTGTTGCGCTCAAATGCCATGTGGAATTGGGAGGAACCGACCAGAAATTTAACCTCCTTGCCGGCCGCGATCTGCAGATCCAGCACAATCAGCCGCCGCAGATCGTAATTATGACTCCGCTCATCGAGGGACTCGACGGGTCCAAGAAGATGAGCAAAACCGAGAGGAACTACATTGCAGTGGACGATACTCCTGAGGACATGTTCGGCAAGACCATGTCCATCCAGGACAATCTTGTCGTGAAGTACTTTACTCTACTGACGGATGTGGACCCCTCGGAAGTGGCCAAGTTCGCTGCCGCGCTCGAAGAAATAGAAAAGCACCAGGAATCGAACGATCCATTCCATCCGATGAACATCAAGAAGGCGCTTGCACGCAGTATTGTGGCTGAATACCATAACCCCGCGGCCGCATCTGAAGCTGAAGAGCACTTCCAGAAAGTGGTTCAACGCAAAGAGGTCCCCGACGAGATACCACTGAGATCCATTTCCGCGGATAAGGTGATAGCGGTGGATCTGATAGCTTCTCTTGCATCCGTATCAGGCTCCGAAGCCAGGAGGTTGATTAATCAGGGTGGCGTGAAGATCGATGGCAACAAGGTTTCCGATGCTGCACAGGAGATCCCGGTCGGGTCTAAAGAACAGATAGTCCAGATCGGAAAACGAAGGTTCTTCCGCATCCGCTCGGAATCTTGAGAACTCGTTGAGGCGACAGCACGGACCTGCAGGGGCAGGTCCGTGGCACCCAAAACCGCCGTCGATCCTGGATACAGAGGGTGCCACTGACCTGCGCAGTCAGGACGGCACCTGCCTTGTTGCTCCACGACCTAGTCTGCCCGATGCCTTTGTAACAATTACCAAAATTAGCTTCCGATTGAGGATAGGGGTATTGGTGGGTGCCGGCCTCCGTGCCGGCACATCTTAAAGATAATAAATGATGGACCTTCAGGAACGCCGATCTCCACTGATATCTTGAATTGGATCATGAGATAAACGTCAGAATTTTTGACAATCAGTCTGTGCGCCAACGCAGCTCCGAGAACTTCTGAGGAAAAATATGTCTTAGTAAGTAAGGCGTGTCTTTTCATGGCACGCTTCAATGTTTCTCAAGAGGAAATAAAAATGGCTGACGAATACAGACGATTAGATGGTTTGAAAGTAGCCATTCTCGTTACGGACGGATTTGAGCAGGTTGAATTGACAAGTCCGAAAGCTGCTTTGGAAGAAGCTGGAGCCACGACAAAGATTCTGGCCCCCCATTCGGGCGTCGTACAGGGCGTCAATCATGATGTGAAAGCAGATGAGTTCAGAGTAGACATGGTCTTGGGCCAGGCCGATCCCGATGATTTCGATGCTGTATTATTACCCGGAGGCGCCCTGAATGCGGATGCACTGCGGGTTGTACCGGAAGCTCAGAAATTCATCAGGGCGATCGACGCAAAGAATAAACCGGTGGCGGTAATATGCCACGGGCCATGGTTGCTGGTGTCTGCCGGATTAGTTCAAGGCAAAACAATGACGAGCTATCACACAATCAGAGACGACATCCGAAATGCGGGAGCCAACTGGGTTGACAACGAGCTCGTGCGGGACGAAAACTGGGTCAGCAGCCGAAGCCCCAAAGATCTGCCCGCGTTCAACAAGGGAATGATCGGCCTGTTTTCCGAGTTCAGAAAGGGCGGTTTTGGCGCTGCTACTCGTGCACGACCGAGTGCTGAACGACCCGAATACGTTTCATAGTATTGTCGAGGGGGAAGCCTGATTCAGGCTTTCTCCTCCACACAAATTGATGTACACAGAATTGAGTTCTAAGCTTCGATAGCTCATTCAGGTGAGTCGCTTCGAAATAAAGGCAATTCCATGTAAGATCGTCTTCATCGTATGGCATCCGCCAAGAAATCAGATTACCATGGGGATTTCATGGACCAATGGCCCGAATAGTACATCTTTCCGATCTCCATTTCGGGACGGTCGTGCCCGAACTGGTGGAACCTCTCCTCTCCGAAATACGCCAACTGGAACCCACCGTAATCGTGATATCCGGGGATCTCACGCAACGGGCAAGAAGGCACCAGTACGAAGAAGCCGCGGCTTTCATAGCACGACTCCCGAGCCCGAAACTAATTATTCCGGGGAATCACGATGTACCGCTCTGGAACGTGTACAACCGATTCCTTCAACCTCTGACCCGCTACCGGCGTTACATAGGGATCAATATAGAACCGCAATATCGAGACGACGAACTGTTCATTATGGGAATTAACTCCGCACGCTCATTTGTTTTTGACGGCGGCCGTATATCTTATAAGCAAATGGAACGGTTGGAGACCGACATGCGATCCGTGAATTCCGATATCTGGAAGATCGTCGCAGTCCATCATCCCATTGTTGCTTCCGAGGAAATCAAGGGAATCGCTGCAGTGGGTCGAGCTGAAAAGGCACTGGCTTCCATGGAAAGAGCCGGTGTAGATATGGTCCTGGCAGGACACGCCCATCATCGATACACTTTGCAGACAGCCAAAAGCGACGAAGAAACTCGGTCCATTCTCATAGTGCAGGCCGGGACCGCGTTGTCTCATCGCACAAGATCAACGCCCAACAGCTTCAATGTAATTGATACAACTCGGAATTATGCGGATGTCACAGCGTACGAATGGGATGCAACCCGGAACGAATTTGCCCGGATCATGTGTGTGCGTTTCCGAGATCGTGGAAAATGGATTACAAGTCCCGCAGGCTGTTTGGAAGAGTAAACCTGAAGCTCACCTGGAGCATATAATGGGAACCGGTTCGCTGGAAGTGAACACCCCTGCTCCGAAGGTAATAGTCATCTGCAACGCTTCCGCCGGAGCTGTGACCTCAGACGCGAGGGTACGGATTTCAGAGTCATTCGCACGGCATCCGGATGTAAGTTTACGTGTCTTTGTGCCGGAGAATGCGGCAGACATCTCCAAACACGTTGATTCTGCAATTGAACAAGGAACTGACATTGTCGTGGCAGCAGGCGGTGACGGAACCGTGAATGCCGTCATCCAGAAGATCGTGGGACGTGATATTGTGCTGGGGGTGCTCCCGCTTGGGACTCTGAACCATTTCGCCCGAGACCTTGGAATGCCGCTCGATCTGGATGAAGCTGTTGATGTCATATGCAGCGGCAATACGAGATCTATCGATGTCGGGGAGGTGAATGGCAGGTACTTTCTCAACAATGCAAGCCTCGGTTTCTATCCTAAAATAATTCGCCTCCGAGATCGTTTGCGACCGTACATCGGAAAATGGCTGGCAATGATTCTCGCGATTCTTACGATACTCCCGCGATTGCCCTGGTTTCGCGTGACACTGGAATGGGATGGGGTGACCACCCGAAGATTTGTTCCTCTGCTGTTTGTCGGAAACAATCCGTATGAGACGAGTTGGCCGGATGTGGGTCGAAGAACGGCTCTGACAACAGGTGCGCTGTGGATTATGATGCTAAAAAAGAGAGGAGCATGGGGAAAACTGAAAGTGGCGATTCTGTCTCTGATAGGACGGATATCCGATCTGGAAGAAGTGGAAACCATCGAAACAAATGAGATCGCCGTCCTATCCCAAAGATGGAACATAACTCTAAGCCTGGACGGAGAAACCCGGAGCGAGCAAACACCCCTGGTATTCAAATCTCACCCTCGCGCTCTCAAAGTGATTGTCCCGGAAGGTTGGGAGAAAAGGACTTATAGCGGATAACATAATTTCTGACCTTTTGAACACATTGTGCCTTAGATGAATCAGTAGGGGGTCGGTGTCTAGAGACTGTCTCAAAAGTCGGGATTTATCCCCCGATCGTGGCACGAAATTCTCATCATCTTCACGGCCTGATTGTAGGGGCATCCCTCGTGGGTGCCCGGTAGTGACCGGCCTCCGTGCCGGTCATTGCGGGAGGGCAGGCATCCCGCGTGTTCGCGGGACCCCTGCAAGGACGATGAATCGTGGCACGATGTTCTGGATTCGAGAATTTTGAGACAGTCTCTCTCTGCCGGCCCGAACCGGTTGATCTGTATTTGAAAAATGTGCCGGCACGGAGGCACGGCACCTACCAATTGCCAGAAGTGTTTTTCGCAATTGGCCACTGTTTTATACACTTGCATAAATACGAGGATAGATTGATATTGTTGGCAATCGAAGCAGAGGGAACTTTTACCGCTTTGATTCGGGATTCTTGATCAGATGAAGCAAGAATTCCCGGTTTCCCTTGGGGCCTGTAATAGGACTCTCAATCTGAGCAATTACCTCAAAACCGCAGGTTTCCGCAAATGTACGGATGCCGTTGACCGCTGCCGTAATTTTTTCCGTATCTCTCACCACTCCACCTTTGCCTACATCGTCGCGACCGACTTCAAATTGCGGTTTGACGAGAGGAACAACCCAGGCCGAGCGCTGGAGCAGTCTTGCAAGCACGGGAAGTATCAACTTCAGGGAAATGAAAGAGAGGTCGGCCACTGCTGCATCCACAGGAAAAGGAAGAGAAGCCGGATCGAGCAACCGTATGTTTGTACGTTCCATGAGGAATACACGCGAATCCGTACGGAGCTTCCAGTCCAGTTGGCCATAGCCGACATCTACGGCCAGAACCCGGGCTGCGCCTCTCTGGAGCAGGCAATCGGTAAAGCCTCCTGTGGAAGCGCCTGCATCCAGGACAGTTAACCCTGAAGGATTCAAACGAAAGGCATCAAGGGCTGCTTCCAGCTTTAGGCCTCCCCGGCTCACGTAAGGGAGTTCTTCCTTTATGACGAGCTCTACATCAGCGGGGACTTCTTTACCGGATTTTTCAGCGACAATCCCATTCACGAGCACTTTTCTCGCCAGGATGAGTGCCTGGGCTCGTTGTTTTGAGGTCACAAGTCCGCGGCTAACCAGGAGAGAATCCAACCTGCATTTGGACGAATGTGTCATAAAAGTCTATTCCTGGAGCCTGAAGACTTTGCCGCGAGAAAGAGGCCTTCCGATAGGGTGGGTGCAAGTGGAGAGGTCTGCACGTGCAAAACCTCTCCTCGAAATCAGGCGGGTAGAAGGGCTTGAGCCCCACTGGATTCAAGTTCGCGTCTTAGTTTGCGAAGGGCCCTCTGCTCAAGTTGACGGACCCGTTCTCGCGTGGTCCCAAAGTGATCTCCGAGTTTTTGGAGGGTCCAGGGGGATTCCTCCAAAAAGCGTTGCTCGATAATGAAGCGCTCCCTGGGGTCCAATTTCTCCATGGCTTTTTCAGTCACGACGGGAAGAGCCTGCTCCGTTTCCTTCTGCATGATCTGCTCTTCCTGATCTGGAGACGGGTCCTGGAGGAATTCGATAGCCTCAAGTTCTTTGTCCTCCCCCATCAACTCGTTGAGGGACCACTCCCTGGCGCGGACCCGGGCTTCCATTTCGATGACATCGTCTTCTTTGACTTTTAGTTGCTCCGCCAGGTCTTTGACACGCTTGTCCTTGGATTCCTGACTTGCGTGCTCGCCGATATCTCCAACCCTGTAGAAGAGTTTTCTCTGAGCCTGCGTGGTCCCGAGCTTTACCAGGTTCCAGGACTTCAATATGTAATTCTTGATATAGGCTTTTATCCACCATATCGCGAAGGAAACGAGACGATATCCTTTGTATGGATCGAATCGTTTCAGGGCTTTCATCAACCCGATGGTGCCCTCCTGAACCAGATCCTGGACGGGGAACTGATAAAACCTGTACTGAAAAGCCACCTTCACCACAACCGGTAGATGCGAAACCACCAGCTCATGCGCGGCCTCGCGATCGTCGGTTTCTTTAAATTTGACTGCAAGCTCAAATTCGCGTTCGGCTGAAAGTGGTTGAATTGTTCTCACCTGGCTGAGAAAACCATCAAACCCTGATGCAGCTATTGGATAGCTCATCAGCTCCTCCTGTCGTAGTTATACTTTCCTGGCCGCTATTCCGGCCAAGCCTCTTGTCCACCAAAACTTTTGTGTGCATCTTGAATGTACTTGTCAAGCTCTCTAACGAAATTTTCGTAATCCACCCTTTAATTGGATTCTTCGTATGCCAAAAAGTTTCATACTGGAAGAAACAAAGGAAAGCTGAATCGGAAAAACAACTTTCATGATCGATGACGAGCAGTTCCAGCAAATTCTAGCACACTTCGATTTATCCTGGAAGGGTTACCGCAAAATCCGGAAAGGAGTCAAGAAACGTTTAACCAAACATATGCATTCCTTAGGGCTTGATACAGCGCAAGAATATCTCATAACGGCAAATCGAAATCCCATGCTCATGGACGAGATCCGCAGGTTGCTGACAGTTTCCATAAGCCGTTTTTTCAGAGATCGCCAAATGTGGGATGATCTGCGTCGGTTCGTGTTTCCTCTGCTCGTCGAAAATGAGTCATTCGTGCAGGTATGGTCTGCCGGCTGCGCGTCGGGAGAAGAGCCGTACAGCTTCTCCATGTTGTGGCACGGTTTCAGTAGAACGATGCCGACAGCACCAAGAATATGTATTCAGGCTACTGACAGTAATGCTCATATGATTGAACGAGCACAAGCCGGCCTCTATCACAGAAGCAGTCTTCGAGAGGTAGATAAGGCTACTTTGGAAACCTGTTTCAGGCCGACTCGGCAAGAAGATATTTCTGCTATTGCTCCATTTGTCAGACAATCAGTCGATTTCAGGGTTCACGATTTCACGAGAGACGATCCGCCTGGGGATGCATTCCATGTGATATTTCTGAGAAACAGTCTTCTGACCTACTATTCCGGCGAATCCCGCGAGGCTGCATTCAACAAAATCGTGAAGAGCTTACGATTCGGGGGATTCCTCGTGATCGGCACGCACGAGGAAATCCCTGCGGAATGCCGTACTCTTATTCCTTCAACTTACAATCGGTGTATCCTTGTCAAGGAGACAGATTGCGGCTTTGACGCAAGAAATCCGGGATTATATTAGTGTAAGTTGTTTGCACGACATTATCCGATATGCATAGCGAATCGACAAATTACAGAACGGAGGAGAATTGACCATGCCTTACGATTCCATAAGTGACTTGCCCGATAATGTGAAAGGCAATCTGCCCAAGCATGCTCAGGAAATCTATATGAAAGCCTTTAATAGCGCGTACGAAGAATACAAGGATGCGAAAAAGCGAAAGGGACACTCGTCAAGAGAAGCCACTGCTCATAAGGTGGCGTGGTCTGCAGTCGAAAACGATTATGAGAAGAAAGGCGACACGTGGAGACGCAAAAAGCATTAGCCGGAACTGACATATAACCTGGGTTTTCCGACCTGACGCGGATTCATATTGTCAGTGAGCGGAAACTGCATGAAGAAAGATGCAATGAAGACTGCGAAAGGTATCGGAATATTCAAAAAATTATTCTCTGGGTCAGGCTGATTTCTTGTTGTAAGTTGTCCGGTGCACAGACCTTTAGTCTCTGAACGAAGCGTTCACATATGATGTTTGTGCAGCAGGGATGCTCGGAGGTATTCATGTGTGCTGAAATTGCCGTTATTGGCGCAGGAATTGCCGGCTTGGCTGCTGCGCACTTCCTGAGCCGCGCCGGCCATCATGTCGTAGTCTTCGAGAAGAATTCTTTCGCTGGCGGCCGAATGAGTTCTGAGGTTGTGGACGGGTTCGTTGTCGAGAAGGCTGCCTATACCTATCCGGAATTTCACCGGAATCTCACAAAATTTCTTGGAGACCTCGGCACAGGTAACGCGTTGGTAGAGACACCCGGTACATCATCCACGTTTGCCCGAGGTCGCGAGTATCAGATCAAAATCGGGTCACCGAAAGATTTCTTTACGTACAAACTTCTCTCGTTACGTAATAAGAAAGACATGGTGAAGTTGTTCCTTTACGCACAGTCACTCGGTGCAGCGTTGAACCTTGCAGACCCGACGGCAAAAACCCTCGAATTGGAGCAGGAATCGTCAGCCGACTACCTGCTCACCCACTATGACGAAGACATCCTCGAGTTGATTGCATACCCTATTTTCTGTGAAATCTTCCTCGGTACTCCGGAAGGCAACTCCAAACTTGCCTTTCTCTCTACTATCAAGAATCTCACTCGATTTAAGATATTTTCATTCGAACGCGGTATGGGTATGCTGCCGGAACGACTTGCGGCAACTTTGGATGTGCGTCTCTCTACGCCAGTCCTGGATGTGCGCCGTGCGGCCGGACGAAATGCGTACGCAATCTCGGTTGGTGGAGATAGATCAGGGACAAATTTGTATGATGCTGTTATTCTCGCGATTCCAGCACCCATTGTCCCGCTGCTCTGTCCCGACTTATCAGCCGAGATAAAGACTCGCCTGAACGCAATCGTGTACGCTCCATCTATAGTGGCGGTATTCGCTCTGAGTAGAGTGCGTGAGGGCACGTCGATGATCTCAAATCTGGTTCGAAAGGATTTCAAAACTGTAGGGACCCTGGTTTTTGACCGTCACAAGGGAATGTCGCACGTGCCGGACGGCAAGGAGATGATCACAGCAATCCTTTGCGAAGACGCGAGTCGCGCTTTATTCGATGCACCTGACGATGCAGTGGAACGCGCAGCGCTCGCCGAAATAAGCGGTCTATATCCCGGCTTGTCAGAACAGGTGCTTTTCTCGCGGGTATATCGTTGGGAGCATGGAGCAGTTCAACTTCCACCCGGAGCGGTTTCCCGGTCCCATTCGCTAAGGAAAGCCCTTGAAGAGCAGTATGACGATCTGATTATTGCAGGCGACGGACTGTACAAGTCGAGTCTCGAAGTGAGCTTCAACTCGGGTGTTAAAGCTGCAGAACGATTGATCCGCA
Source organism: Desulfomonile tiedjei DSM 6799 (assembly GCF_000266945.1). Lineage (NCBI taxonomy): Bacteria > Pseudomonadati > Thermodesulfobacteriota > Desulfomonilia > Desulfomonilales > Desulfomonilaceae > Desulfomonile > Desulfomonile tiedjei. The sequence continues at coordinate 4,655,047 of NC_018025.1, read as the reverse complement.
AGTTCGGACGGTTACAGTGATGTTGGTTTAGTTTTAAAAGTAGGCACTAAGCGGAAGTGGGACTGCAAATTCAGCAGATTATAGGAATTGTCAAAACTAATGTCCGATTGAGGACAAGGGTACTGGTAGGTGCCGTGCCTCCTTGCCGGCACATCTTCAATATGATCAATGATATCGATAAAATGGACCGGCAGGGACGCCGGTCACTACCAATATCCTGTAATTCACACGCGGGATAAACGACAGAATTTTTGGCAGTGACTATAGAATTTGCAGTCCGCGACCTTCGGATCAAGAAGAAGTCTCAAAAAAACGAATGGCAGCTTGCTTGCGGCCTGTTTGTCGCTCATACGTCTCGCGGGAATAACCGAGAGCTATTATGGCATAGACTGCCTCTGTATCGGGAATGTGCAACGACTGCCGAATGCTCGGTTCATGCTTCATTGCTTCCACGGCCATTCCTATCAGGCAACTTCCGAGACCCAGGCTGTGAGCTGCAAGCAGCATATTTTGCGTTGCGAGCATGGCATCTTCCTTGGGAAGTGACGCTCGTTGATCGCAAGCTACTACTATGACCGAAGGTGCTCCGTAAAACAGCGGGTCGCGGCCTGTTTGCCTGAATTGCTCCATCCCCTGTTTTACGAACTCATAATAGTTTTTGTAGTACTGATCGAGTTCCGGTTTTCCGACGAGTTTCATAATGGAACGAAGCCAGGATTTTTCCGCCATTGCATTCAGTTTGGCATAAAAGTCCCCTATCAACCTCCCGAGGTGCTCCACATCCTTTCTGCAGGGAAGAATGGTAAACGTCCACATCTGACAATTCGTAGCAGAAGGGGCTGTACATCCTAATTTGACCAAATCTTCAAGAATGCGCCTGTCCACGGGTGTGTCGAGAAAACTGCGGCACGATCGTCGCGATCCCATGAGTCCGGCCAATTGTGTCGTGTCGTACTCGCCGTACGAAAGCCAACGGTCATCGGCAGCGAAAGTCTTGAATTTGGACATTGTCGATTCGAGAGCGCCGACTTTAATTGCTTCTGTAGGGCAGACAGCCATGCAATGACCGCAATTGAGCGAGAACGATCCAGTCACCGCAGCTTTGCCGTCGCGTATTGAAAGGGCCTGCACAGGGCATATTTCAACGCAAAGGCCGCATCCCGTGCAAAGTTCTTTGTCGATTACCGTACTTAGGGCTTCGAACATGTTTTTCTCTCACCAAATGTATTTGAACTGTACGAGTATGACATCTTGTACTATTTCGCAATTCAGGAGATAACAATAGGGACTTATTTTATATAGTCTCTCACGATTCCCCATAAAGTGAGCAGGTTCAGAATTTCACAAATCTTTGCAGTAAGGGCAGCAGGATGCCGAGAACAATCCAAAAACCTGTTGCTGCAGCAAATAGACCAAATGCCATCATTCGAGCTTTGTCGGGAAGGACTGTCTCTTCTACCTGGATCGTGCCTGCAGCCAAATCGAGAAGACTGCGCTTGTCCGGGCGCTTCAAGGCATAGTAGCAAGCAGCCCCCCAGGAAAGAGCAGCGCACACGGTCATGATGATAAACCAGATAATCTCGTGCCGGAGCCAATTCATGCTCTGCGCCACCCAGCCAACAAACAGACCGGGTACGAAACTGATAGCACATATAGCTGCAGCGCGAAAAATGAGAGAGAAATACAATCCACCTGTCTGGGCTTCATCAGTATAAAGAAGTGATATTTCGAATTTACTCTGCGCCCACGTCCGACCGCCATTAATCAAAGGTACTCCGATGCATGCTGCCAATATGAACGCCACTGCGGAAAATAGAGGAAACGCCTCCAGTCCTGTGCGCAGGAAATTCCGGAAAATGTAATCCCCGACAGACTCCAGAGGAGCAAAAAGAAAAATGCACAACAAAGTGAAACCTGCATGAGCTGCAAGGAAAAGGGAAAAATGGTACAAAGAAGCAAGGGCCCGTCTTTCCCATGTTGCAGGCATCTTGGCTTCATAGAGATCGATCTCACGTTCTTCCTGCTCATCATCTTCCTGAATTGCGTGAGCCAACTCTTTTCTCACCAGCAGTCCGCATCGAGGGCAATCACCCCGGACGAACATCACATCATCTTCTCTTTCGGCCGAGTAACCGCATCTCGGGCACGAGAGATGCGATATCTTTCCCGATTCCGCTGTTTTTTCCACTACCGAATCAGACTGGGCCGGATCGTCGCTTCCTGAGGAAGCATAAGCAAACACACTCCCCTTTAAAGGAGTATCGTTTGCAGGTTCCGGCGCCGGAGAGTCGGTTTGAACAGGCTGACCGGAACGGTTTTCTGGAAGAGCTCTATCGGCTTGAACAGGCGAATCGGTGTGGGCCGGGGTCTCTGCTGATTTCTCCATGCGTATTCTGGCAGTGCCCCCGGCAGCTTTTATGAGCATCACGTATTTACGTGCAGTCTCACGATCGACATCTTTTCGTATAATTCTCGGACACAGTGTGAGCAGCTTGTCGATCGCAGGCTCGTCTCGTTTGAACAGAGCGGCCAGCTTCTTGACAACCTGCGAGCGCTCGAGACCCTCCTGAATGGCGGACTCAAGGATTATTTCGTAACGATAGGATTCCATACGAGACACTCAACGAATTTCCATGATTGCCGACTTGTTTCTCATGCTGCTTCTAATGCCATCGTTAAACGAGTATCGATCGAACTACCATGGGTTGCCCTGGACTCCAGGTACCTGCATTTGAGACGGAGTGGACGATGCTATGTCCATAGCCCTGTTGAGATCGTCCACCGCTTCCCGCAGCTTTCCCAATTGGGCAAGCGCTATGCCTCTGTTGTTGTACGCCGCTGAATCATTGGGTTTAAGCCTGATAACGGTATCGTAATCTTGTATCGCACTGTCGAATTCACCAGCGGATGAGAGGATGTCGCCTCTGAGCTTGTAGAGCGACGCATTGCTGGGATTACGGCGAATTGCCCTGGTCAAATCGTCCATTGCAGCGTTAGCCTGTCCCAGATGAAAGAAAGCCCTCGCTCGATACGCGAAGGTTTGAAAATTATCAGGTTCTAATTCCAAAGCTCGAGATAAGCTTTTCACAGCCTCCTGATAGTTGCCAATGCGGGTCAGGGCGGCTCCTTTTCTGAGGTGGTAGAGAGGCTGTTGCGGTTCGAGAGATGCCGCTTTCTCGAAGTCGCGGACTGCGAGGCCGTCCCTGCCTGCCGCTGAATACGCAAGGCCTCTCTGATTATAATTGGCTGCGGAGGGATCGATGCCGATAAGTTGAGTAAACAGAGATATGGCCTCATCAGAAAGCCCTGCTTCCAGAGCTGATTTGCCTTTTTCAAGAAGCTGAGGGTCCGATGCCCCCGCAGTCGCGCACAATGACCAAAAAACAAAGCCTAACATGACGGCTCGCGGCCGAATCAACATACGTCTTCCTTTCGTCACGGATCATTTTTTTCGAGGCATTATACCGACAAGACGGGGAGAAGCAAATCGCGATTGAATAGCAGGGCGGGGCACTTGCTTCGTCTGCATTATGCGGGTTAAAAGGCAACTCTGACAGCGCCACATATCCACGAGCTATGTAGAACAGTTACAATGCGCATGTCTATGCGAAGATTTATACGGCTAAAAAACGCATTCTCAAAGAAAGTTGAGAACTTAGCTGCTGCGGTAGTCCTTCACTTCGTGTATTACAATTTGGGCGAGTGCATCGGACCTGAGAGTCACGCCTGCTATGGAAGCTGGTGCGTCGGATCACGTGTGAAGGAATTAGTTAACCTGTGAGATAATCAGTTGTAGGTCACCCTGTTATAGCTTCAATTATTTGCTTTAGGGCACCATAATCCTTTAATTTAACGTCAGATTTTCTAATAAAAATGACTAATTCCGAACAAGGGCGCCTTATTTTGCAGCGTTTAACGAAGGAAAGGGCGATAAACATCACAGATTCTACAAGACGATGAAAACTATGCGATATTCCTGATCCGAGAGGCACCATATTTAATATTCCATCATTAATATTCTGTTCTGCCCTATCCCACAAAGTTTCCAAGGCTTTTTGTACGTTCGAAGCGCTTGAGGTTATTTTTTCTTCGTTATCTTCTTCCAAAATCTCTGTAATTGCTAACAGAAACACCTTGTTATTCTTAGGCCCATCGAACATCGCCACAGTTCCTATTGGATATGATAGCGGTTTACCTCTAGATACGATGACTTTTTCGGGAGTAATATGCTGTAAAGATCTGGATATTCCCTCCTCAATTCTTGCTGTACCTCCATTAAAATATTTCAGTATATACTGTCCGAGCAAACTAGATTTTGATATAAAGCTCAAGTCAGTATTAAAGAAGTTGCTAGATGCTATTGCAATATTGCCCTCACTTTTTAGGATGTCATCAAAACGAATGGTAATGTGGGCGTCTGTCCCTGCTATTGGAAGTCTGATCGGACGCCAAGGCCAAACCCTAATTGCTGCATAGAGAAGTGACGTGACAACAATACCTGAAAACGTCCATCTCCAATTAAGCCACGGCAGAATTGAAGGGAAAAAAAACTCTAACATTTTTAGAATTAACCAAAAAAGCCCCATTGCAGCCATAAAATATGTCAAAAGAGTCCAAATAAAACTTGTCATGTGGAAATAACTCTTATCTTCCTCGAAAATTTTAAAACTAATATACCCGTCACACCTCAATAAACCCGGGGCTTTTCCGAATACGCGTCAAATCACACCCATGATTTTTTGTCAAGATATAAAAAACACAGGAGAGACTCGAAGCATATTTTTCAAACTGATCCACTGCTAATTTTCCGCCAGACTTGACTCGCGTCAGCGCGGGTGTTAAAAAATTCTGTTGCTGCCCACTTTTATTCTTGCACCGGCAGAATGACTCGTACGAGGATTGACATGCTTACATTTCAGGAGTTGATACTCTCCCTGGAAAAGTTCTGGTCCGACCGGGGATGTATTATTCAGCAGCCCTATGACATGGAAAAAGGCGCGGGAACAATGAACCCGGCAACTTTCCTCAGGGTTCTCGGGCCGGAACCGTGGAACGTCGCGTACGTGGAGCCGTCTCGCAGACCCACGGACGGACGCTACGGAGAAAATCCCAACCGTTTACAGCAGTACTACCAATATCAGGTGATCTTGAAACCTTCACCTCTGGAAATACAGGACATCTATATCCAGTCTCTCTCAGCTTTCGGAATCAACCCTCTGGAGCACGACATCCGGTTCGTGGAGGATGACTGGGAATCTCCGACCCTGGGAGCCTGGGGAGTCGGTTGGGAAGTGTGGCTGGATGGTATGGAAATCACCCAGTTCACCTATTTTCAGCAGGCAGGAGGTATAGACCTGAAGCCCGTTTCCGTGGAACTCACCTATGGGATTGAACGGATTTGCATGTATCTTCAGGGAGTCGAGAGCATTTACGATCTCAAATGGACAGGTGACATCACGTACGGTGACATTCACCACCGGTCCGAGGTAGAGGGTTCGATCTACAATTTCGACAAGGCGGACATAGGGATGCTGTTCACGCTATTCGATCTTTACGAAACCGAATCCAATAACCTCTTCGATTTAGAGGAACCGCTCGTGCTGCCCGGGTATGATTTCTGTCTCAAATGCTCCCACGTCTTTAACGTTTTGGATGCACGCGGAGCAATAAGTGTGGCTGAGCGAACCGCATACATTCACCGGGTCCGCAATCTGGCTCGAAAGGCTGCTGCGGCATACCTGGCCCAGCGTGAGGCCATGGGATTTCCTTTGTTGAACAAATTCAGCGAAAGCGGGGCGAAGTCATGAAGGGCGAATTTCTCCTGGAAATAGGAACCGAAGAGATCCCCGCGAGCTTCATTCCACCGGCCACTCAGTCCTTTTGTGAGCTTTTCGGGAGGCTCCTGGATAATGCACGTATTTCGTACAGTTCACAGGAATGGTACGCCACTCCCAGACGGCTCATTTTCAGAGCCCTGGATGTCGCCCCGGTGCAATCCTCTGTGGAAATAGAAAAGACCGGTCCGGCAAAATCTGCGGCATTCGATGAGCACGGAAATCCTACCAAAGCTGCAGAAGGGTTTGCCAGAAGCCAGGGTGTAAACGTGAAAGACCTGCTGATTGTGAGCACCTCGAAGGGCGAGCAGGTGGCAGTCCGCAAGAGAGAAGAAGGACGTCCCACGGTTGAGGTGCTCTCGGAAGAGCTTCCTGTTCTGTTGGAAAAGATCAGCTTTCCCAAGACCATGCGTTGGATGGGACTGGACGTCAGGTTCGCCCGTCCCGTTCACTGGATTGTCGCTCTTTTCGAGGGACAGGTCATTCCGTTCAGTTTCGGAAACATTCAAACCGGAAACAGCACCCGAGGCCACAGGTTCACCAATCCGGGAAATTTCGCGGTTTCAGGGTTCGACCAGTTCCGCGATTCCCTCGAGAATCACGGAGTCGTTATCGATCCAGGGCGGAGGCGTTCGGAAATTTCGCGGCTCGTGCAAGAGCTTGCAGCGTCGAAAGGTCTGAAAGTATTCGAGGAACCGGATCTTCTGGATGAAATAACGTATCTCGTGGAAAGCCCGTACCCTGTCATGGGAGAATTCTCCGCGGATTTCCTGGAACTCCCGGCTTCGATCCTCATCACCTGCATGAAAAAACACCAGCGATACTTTTCCGTGCAGGACGACGGCGGGCGCATCACGAACCGTTTCATTGCAGTCAATAATACTCCTGTCCAGGATCCGCAGATGTCTTTGCGCGGTCATCAGAGAGTGCTGAAAGCGCGGCTGGAAGATGCACGCTTTTATTTCCGTGAGGATCGAAAAGTTCCTCTCATGGAACGATTAGAGGCACTCAAGGGTGTGGTGTTCCACTCGAAATTAGGAACAGCGCACGAGAAAGTGGAAAGATTTACAGAGCTTGCAATGATGCTGGCGAAAAAGCTTGCTCCGGACAAAGTGGACGTGGTGAAGCACGCGTCTCTCTTATGCAAGTGTGACCTGGAAACGGGTATTGTCTATGAATTTCCTGAGCTGCAGGGAATTATCGGAAGCTACTACGCGAAAATGGACGGGGAGCCTGAAGAAGTATCAACTGCAGTGCGAGAACACTATCTTCCTGCATTTGCGGGAGACAGTCTTCCCAAAGGGATCGTTGGCTCACTCGTTTCCATCGCAGACAGAATGGACACGATCGCAGGCTGTTTCAGCGTAGGTTTGATTCCAACCGGAGCTGCAGACCCGTACGGGTTGCGGCGCAATGCGCTTGGGATCATCCAGATCCTGATGAATCTCGACAGGCCCGTGGACCTTCCCTGGCTCATCAGGGAGGCAGTGAAGCTCATCGGTGATAAGCGAACCAGAGGTCTATCGGAAGTGGAAGCTGACGTGCTTGAATTTTTCCGCACCAGGTTTGTCAATTTCCATACATCCCGGGAGTTTTCTCTCGATGTGGTCGAAGCAGTGGTGCGGGCTCGGTTTGATGATGTCGTGGACGCTCGTCGCCGGGTAGAAGCTTTGAATCAGTGGAAAATGCGACCGGATTTCGACTCCATCATGATCGGATTCAAACGGGTGGTGAACATACTGAAAAATGTGGAGCCTACAGAGTGTTCTCCCGATTTGTTCCAGGAAGAATCTGAGAAACAGCTTTTTTCAAAATTTCAGGAAGTTGCCGCACAATCAGCTCCGCTCATCGATTCCGGCAATTACGCCAAAGCGCTGGAACTGATGACTGAACTGAAAGCACCGATAGACACTTTGTTCGATAAAGTCATGGTGATGGTGGAAGACGAACAGTTGAGAAACAACCGCCTCGGGCTGCTGCGGAAGATAGCGGATTTCTTCATCCAAATCGCAGATTTTTCGTTTATCGGATCGACGGCAAAATAGACTGATCGCCTTGATCCAAGGCTGTAAAATTGTCAAAAATCAATGTCTGATCGAAAATAAGAATATTGGTGGGTGCCGGCCTCCGTGCCGGCACATTTTTCATATGATCAATGATATCCATAGAATGGACCGGAAGGGAGAGACTGTCTCAAAAGTCGAAATTTGTCCCAGATGGTGGCACGAATTTCTCATAGTCTTCCCAGACTGATTGTAGCTCACGTAGGATGTGATGAGCGAAGCGAATCGCATCGGTCGCGAAAGACCTCGACTGATGCGATTCCCGTTGGTCATCGCATCCTACATTGGCCACGCTGTCAGCTTATAGAGATGGATAATCGTGGCACGATTTGTTGTGTATTCGAGAATTTTGAGACACTTTCGGGACGCCGATCCCCCCTAATAGGTCGAGGAAGGCTTCCTTGAAAAGCTCTTTTGACTGACCGCTTACCTCAAATTGTCAAATCCCATCGGACAAATCTTCACTCGTTTTTTTGCCGATACCTATTGCGTTTCCCGTGAATGTTTATTATTGATTCTTCCGCCCCGCGGCCTTGCGCCTGCGAAACCGGGAGGCCAAGAACGATGATGAAGAAAATATGCGGCAAGGTGTTTTTCGTTTGTCTAATTCTATGTGCCAGCGCCACTTATTCCTGGTCTGAAGGAGAAATACTTGAGTTCACCTGTAGATCCTGCGGCTACAGGGGCCAATTCATTCAAGGTTCGAATGCCGACGATCAGGCCAGGAACATACAACATATCATTGTAGTGTGTGAGCGCAACGGCCAGATCAGAAGTATAAAAGTTCCCTTGAATCCGGACATTCCCGTGACCGGCGAACCTCTGTTGGCTCGGCAGTACGGCACCGGGTTTTCCGAACTGCTTTCTATGAGACTTCCCAGATTTCTGGTCCCTGGCAACACATGCCCGCTTTTCCCGATCACCGCGTACATCGAGCGAAATGTGTGTCCCATAAATGGGCATCCCGGCCTTCAGTATGCGGTTGTCTCCCAGTTTTGACATTTCAGTCAGGAAACGACCGTCTATCAGGATCAAAGTACATGAAAATCCTTTTCTGCGGCACTACTTTCCCAAGAGCCCCTGAACTGCTTGCATTGCTTTTGCCGGAAGATCAGATAGTTAACTGTCATTCCGAACACGTAAAAGAACTCGGACTCGGCGTGGATGTGATCATCCCGCTTATGCACAGGCTCGAGCCGGAGTTGATCGAGAGGACATCGGCCAGGCTCATTCATCAATGGGGTGTTGGATTGGAGGGAGTTGACATTCCTGCAGCGACTGCTAGGGGAATACTCGTCTGCAACGTCCCCGGCGATGTGACGGTAAATGCGGACTCCACGGCCGAACACGCATTGCTCTTGATGCTCGGACTCTCGCGACGAATACACGAATGTTTCGAAGCATTCCAGAAAGGACTCTGGGGGGCACCTGTCGGTGATATCCTCATGGGACGGACTGCGTTGATCGTGGGGTTGGGAAGAGTAGGCAAGGCGCTTGCCTCTCGGCTGAATGCGCTCGGCATGAGAGTTGAAGCGATCCGCCGGACTCCCGACCCGGATGCGGAAGCAGCATGCGGCGTAGTCAGAGCAGGCAGCTTGTCCGACTTCTACAAATTTGCTCAACATGCCGATTTCGTTGTCTCTACGGTTTCTCTGACCGATCAAACGAGAGATCTGTTTTCCGAACCTCTCTTTACTGCCATGAAACCCACTGCATACGTGATCAATGTCTCCCGGGGACCTGTGGTGAATGAAAAAGACCTATTGCGTGCCCTTCAGGATAAGAGAATCGCTGGGGCAGGCTTGGATGTCTACGCACAAGAGCCGGTAAATCAGGCAAATCCGCTTCTTTCTATGCCGAACGTGTTTGCCACTCCCCATGTAGCAGGAGCAACAGAACTCAATTACAAAGGTGTGGGAAAAGTCGTTGCAGGCAATATTCTGGCGTTCAAGTCCGGGAAAGTGCCTCAGTATTGCGTGAATCGTGGAATACTTGAACAGCGCGAGCAGAAAAACGATACATCAGAAAAAAACTGATTTGATCGATCAGGTATGTTCGCGTTTAAAACTACTCATTACGAAACGCTTTGTTTATAGCGATTGCGAAAAATCCTGACGTTTATCCCATGCTCCAATACAAGATACTAGTGGGGACCGGCGTCCCTGCCGGTCCATTCTATCGATATCATTGATCATATTGAAGATGTGCCGGCACGGAGGCACGGCACCCACCAATATTCCTAATCTTCAATCGGACACTAATTTTGGCAATTGTGATAAAGGCCGCATCTATACCCCCCTTTTCTTAAGGGGAGATTTTGATTCGGACAGAATTCTTACAACTCCATAAACAACGATTATGCCGGTACGGACGCCAGCCGGATCGTAGCCCCCTGATCTCCCCCGACTGAATACAAAAGGTTCCGCAAACTGTACTGCAGTGGCTATTCTGCCGCTTTGCATTTGGCATCCGTGTGAACGAAAGGCTTGGGCTGACAGCGCTCCCTCTTGATGAGTTTCAAGAAACTCGCGATGAGCTTCGAGGGAAGCTCCTTCTTTTCCTGCGGGGATTTCCCTGTGAGAGGGACCTGGCCGCCTGCCATTTCTCTGTGCCCACCTGCCGATCCCTGGCCGGCAACAAGTCGTCTTAGCACGTATCCGGCTTTATGAGTCCGAGTAGTGGATCGCATGGAAAGAATGAGGAGCTTATCCATTTTTCCTATGCAGAACGACCAACTCACGCCTTCCGTCCGCAGGAGCAGATCGGCCAATTCCGGCACAATGGCTTCGGAATGAATCTCCCCTAAATCGGATATGGCCACGTCACGATATATAATTGTTTTGGATATACCATTGTACAGATCCTCAAAATATTCCGATGATAACGCGGGCCTCTCGATCAGACCTATGATGCGATGATTTGTAAGTGGCGATAGATAGTTGAACGCGGTGAAGTCGACTTTGGCGGCTGCTCTGGTGAGAGAATTCGTATCGGCCTTTATGCCGTACAGAAGAGCATTCGCGACGGAACGCAACGGGATTAATCCCGCGGCAACAAGATACTCGGTAATGATGGTGGATGTGGCTCCGTACCGCGTGCGAATATCATGAAACGGCGCTTTCAGTGTTGTCTGCCGTAATGGATGGTGATCGACCACGATGAGCGGAGAAGGTTTCCGAGCATCCATTAAATTGTTCCCGGTACCGGGTTGAGCGTCAATAAGTGCTATTCCGCCATATTTAGACGGGTCGACCTTGGTCAACTGCATCATTTTGATGCGCAGACGATGGATCATGGCCTTGTTTTCAGCCCGCGTGACTACTCCACCGTAACCCAGAACCGAGCGAATTCCAAATTTCTTTGCCAGGAGAAAACTGAAAGCATAAGCACCCCCGATGGAATCAGGATCAGGGTTGTTATGGCAAAGAACAAGCATACGCCGCCCTTTGACAGGGGCAAGCACTTCGGACAGTTGATTGAGCTTGGCAACGGATTTCGCCAAATCCCATTTGAGAGAATTGGCAATTCCGCTAGCCCGTGTTTGAGTTGGCGTCAAGCTCGTTTCCGGGGGACAGAATTGGGGACGCTTGCTATTCGGTCTTGTAACAAAGCAATCAGGAGAGGTCAAGTTTGATTACTCCGTCAATCGTCGCCCTCCACAGAGTCGAACGCTGACATCATCTTCCGGATCACCCGCTGGTTGACAACCATTCCTCTGATTATCCCCTTCGAGCGAGCAAAGCGGTTCTCTATGGTGGCCTCAAGTACGAGATTTCTTTTTTCCGCAAGGTGAATGGTGCCCATCATCTTGAGCACCTCGCCCGGCGGCGCCATAGTATTCAGATCGGGGAATTCGGTTCCCGTCAGTATAGGTACCAGTCTTTTGTCCTTGAGCACTTTCAGAATCATAAAAGTGCCGAACTGAGCCACGGCCTCCATCTGGAGATGCCCCCCAAACAACGGCATTCCTATGAAGTGATCCTTGAGGATAGGATTTTCGTCGGGGGTTGGCACTCTAAATTTCGCGAACCCCAAAAATCCGGTGTACACTTCTCCCACTTCCATGATGACGGAATCGAGAAAGAGAAATTTCTCCCCGTACATGCTGAGGGTGGAGCGCACGTCCTCTTTATCGAATTCCTGCCACTTGCGATTGACCACTACTCTTCTCACCGGGACGACGCGAGGTTTCGCTTTTTCAACCGAAGTAGAGCCTAACAAATCGCGATAATATACCTGCCTTACGTCCCCAGGTTCATAGGCCTTCTGTTCCAGGAAATCCCTTACCACGATCATGCCGGATGCGGATCTTACGAAATCCGATATGATTTCGACCGACTGGCGAAGAACAGAAAAGTTCCCTTTGTGTCGCAGTTCCGTGAAGAGACGTTCGACCCTTTCCGAAACAATAGCGGGATTCGATGCTGCATTTATATCTCCCCAGCGATCGCGTATAAACTCCTGCAATTCCGAGAGCAATTCCGGGAATCCCGCCAGAGCCGCAAGAGATTTCTCCATCTTCTGAAAAGGTTCAGAGAATTCCTGGCCTGGATCGCGTCCCTGCAAATGCGAGAGGTAATTGTGGATGACAGCGATTTCAATTCCCGCAAAGAATTGGGAAGACTGGGTCCATGCTTCCGGAAGAGCTGCAATCAGTGTGCGAATTCCCTTTCCGGCCTGCCGGACTGCGAGTCTCTCGAGATAGTGTTTTGTCTGGGAGATGAAGTAAGGGAGTTCTCCACGATACGTGAGTGCCACGTATTGAGTGTTGGTGTCGGAAATCCCGGATAACCCTGTAATCGTATCCTCGAATGAACCAGCGTTGACATAGAAGACATTTCGTTTGACGCAGGTTGCCATATCCGAAAAAGTGGATTTCCCGCGCAGAATGTCTGCCACTGCTTTCATGACAGAAGGTTGTCTGGGAAACCCGCCTGCTACTGTATGAATAACAGCATCAAGCTTCTGAACCCCTTTGTCTCTCAGGTATTCTTGAATCCTTTTGAAGGTGTCAAGAACACCAGCCCTGTTTTCGGAATCGAATCGCAAGGGAATGTCAATAAGCTCCGCCGGCAGGGACTCGAAAAAATTCTGTTCCTGCGGATCCGAGGGTGTAAGCGTGGTTCCGTATACGTTCGCTCCGGCTGCTACCGCTGCGCGGGCGATCCCTTCTCCGTAGCCTCCTGCTCTCGCTCCTATAAGGAGGATATTCCTACCTTTCAGCATGAATGTAATTTCCCGGTTTCATTGATTGAGTCGAAAAAATAAGATTATAGTACCTGCGGGACATAGTCAACTGCGGCTTTCGTTTGAAATATGGCAATGAGTGAGTTACTGTACGTTTCTCCGAATATCGAAATACACCGCAATCCAGATAGAAAGATACTCATGTTTTCCTGTAGATGAAGACACCCGAGAAAGGATTCAGATGTCCTGGGCACAAGAAAAAGAAAGCTTTGCAAGAGAAATCCTGTCGCTCCTGTACGAACACCGTATGATCCGAACGTTCTACAGGGATAAACCAGAAGGGTGGAAGCTGATTTCAGGACTTTACAGCCCCTTGTACATCCAGTTCCGTCCCTTGATTTCATATCCGCGCGTGTTCGAAACCGTATGCAAGGGAATGGTTCGCATGGTGCAGGAGGAGGCTCCGGAAATCACCAAAGTGATCGGTATCGCTATGGCCGGTGTTCCCCTTGCGGCAGGTATGTCACTCCTGGGTATTCCTGCGGGATTCACTCGAAAAATGGAGGGGGTAAAGTCTTTAGAAGCATTCAAGAAAGCAATAACCACATACGGCGAGCACGCTCTTCTGGAAGGCGAACTCACGTCGAATGATAAAGTTGCCCTTGTGGACGATCTCGTAACCCGATTCGACAGCAAACTCGTGGCTATGGAACAGGTAAAATATGAGGTCCGAAAAAAGGGACTTTCAGATGTAGTGTCAAACACCGTTCTGGTAGTGCTCGATCGGGAACAGGGCGGCAAGGAAGCTGCAGAAAAGGAAGGAATCAGGCTCCTCAGCATCGTACCATTCAAAACAGTCGGATTGCCCTTGCTCAAAGGCGTAATGCATCCCACGGAATGGGATGTGATAAATCGCTATTTGGAGGATTCCAGTCCATTCCAGACAGAAGCCGAGCAGAAGCGAATCGCCGCATTTTCATGCTATACCGATTCTCGAAAGTAATCACGGATTGTGAAGAGCAGTTCCCAGCAATTGGTAGCGCCGGCCTCCGTGCCGGCGAACAATTCACCAAACAAAGCAATAAGTTATCGCCGGCAGGGACGCCGGCGCTACTGATTCTTCCCATTGCAGGCATTGGATTCCGTCAAGACTTTCGATAACAGCTATAAATCTTATGTTTCTTTATTGAGGCAGTAACACGCACCTACAGGGCAGGTCCGTGGCACCCAAAATCGTCATTGATCCCAGACGCAGGGGTGCCACTGACCTGCGCAGTCAGGTCAGTGCATCAACATCTTGAATGCAAAATCGTATGACACTCAGCAAAATTAAAAGCACAATCTACCGGAATAAAACCGACTCGCCTCATCTCTCATCCTTGCACATACAGCTCATTACAGCAATGAGGCGCATCTGTCTCGCACCTGACCCACCACTTCTTCATGAAAAGCCATTACTTCCTCGAGCGTGTTCGTTTTTTCGGTGGGAATGGAATCGAGTGCATCAAGAACGATCTTGTGGATGTGGAGGAAGGGAATTTTGCCCGCGAGGAACAGTTCCACTGCAACTTCATCGGCAGCATTCAGAATGATGGAAGCTGCAGTATCGTTTTTTTCGAGCACGTCGAAAGCAGCTTTAAGGAGCGGGAACTTTTCCATATCCGGTTCCATGAAAGTAAGGTTCCGGACGTTTGGGAAGCTCAACGGTTCAGTTCCCGATGCAATTCTTTCAGGATATGCCATTGCATAGCTAATGGGAATTCTCATATCTGTCGCACCGAGCTGCGCCAAGATCGAACCGTCCATGAACTCCACCATGGAATGAACAATGCTTTGGGGATGAATCACCACCTCGATCTGAGAAGGTTTCAGGTCAAACAGCCACCGTGCTTCAAGGACCTCGAGACCTTTGTTCATGAGCGTTGCAGAATCTACGGTGACTTTGGGTCCCATTTTCCACCTGGGATGTTGCAGCGCCTGAGCCGCGGTAACTTCAGCCATATCTGAAACAGGCATGTCCCGGAATGGCCCACCGGATGCAGTAAGGAGAATGCGTCTGATTTCAGACTCACCATTTCCTTGCAAACATTGAAAAATTGCGGATTGTTCCGAGTCCACAGGCAGGACGTTCACCGCCATCTCGCGGGCGGTTCGCATGAAGAGGTCCCCCGCCATGACAAGGACTTCTTTCGTGGCAAGAGCGATATCTTTTCCGGCACGCACTGCAGCAAAGCTCGGGACAAGCCCGGCACTGCCGGGAAGTCCGCCAATGACGAGATCTACACCTTCGGCAGTTGCTGCGATTTCTGCATTTGTGACTATGGTCGGTCGGGGATCGCGTTTTGACAGCCGTTTCTGCAGATCAGCCGCTCCTTGAGGCGATGCACAGGAAACCAAAGCAGGATGAAATTCACGGATCTGCTGTTCGAGGAGGTCGATATTGCTCCCGGCCGCAAGTGAGCATACTTTAAAGCGGTCGGGATGCAATCTGACGATATCGAGTGTTTGAATCCCTATGGACCCGGTAGAGCCCAGGATGGAAAGGCCTTTCATAAGGGAAGCACCACAACTCCTGTTCCCACAATGAAATAGTAGACAACGGGAAAGCCGAAAATCAGGCTGTCGGCTCTATCCATGACTCCGCCGTGACCGGGCAGAACGCCGCCGAAATCCTTGATCCCCAAACGGCGCTTAAGCGCGGAAGCACATAAATCTCCCAGAGGGCTGAGCACCGCCAGGATAAGGGTCAGTTGCGCCAAGATGGCAACACCCGGCAATCCCGGAGCTGCAACTTCCATGACGAGCATGCCGACGAAGTTTCCTGCTATTCCCCCGCCCAGTCCTTCGAGCGTTTTGGAGGGACTCACGTTGCTGGAAAACTTGTGTTTGCCGTAGTATTTCCCGGCAAAATAAGCTCCGGCATCTCCCAGACAGATCACCACGAGCACAAAAAGCACCCAAGCCGCCCCGTAATCCAATCTCGCAAGCAGGATTGCGTGGCTCAAGGGAATGACTGCATAGCCGACCACAAAGGTCATCTCCGCAGCCGATGGAACCGTCTTTTGAATCAGGTTATAGAGGAAGAGATGAAACAGCAAGATAGTCAACGGCATGAAGACGATTGCCGCTGGAACCGCCCTGAGAGGTAGATAGTAGAACGAAACCACTACCGCAAGGGCAAGCACTATCGTCAGGTGGTTTCCCGGGGGTGACTTGACGTCGTCCAGGTTTCTCGTCAACTCCCAAGCAGCTATTCCGGAAAAAAGCGCCACCAGTGCAGCGACCGCCGGAGCGCCTCCCCATAGGATCGCCGGAACGAGAATAAGAATAACGATTATCGCTGTAATCACACGAGCTTTGAGCATCAGGACCTTCTCCCCTCGGCTTCTATCTGCTCGGAAATCATCCCGAACCTGCGCTGCCGAGATCTATATTCCTCAATGGCCTTCATAAATTCCGCGTCATCGAAATCGGGCCAAAGAACGGTGGAAAAGTATAGCTCAGCGTACGCGCTCTGCCATAGTAAAAAGTTGCTGAGTCGCTGCTCGCCTCCGGTACGAATCAGCAGGTCCGGGTCCGGGATACTCGCCGTGTCGAGGTACTGTTCGAATGTTTCTTCCGTCACCTCAGATTGCTCTATCTTTCCTGCTTGAATCGCTTCGTGCACCTGAAGAACGGCATTGACGATGTCCTGTCTTCCCCCGTACGACAAGGCTATGTTCAGGACCATAGACTTATTTTGGCTGGTTTTTTCAATCGCGGCCTGTATCTTTTCTACGACATGGGGAGGCAGGCGTTTCAAATCGCCTATGGTCATCAGTCGAATGTCATTTGCGTGGATTTCTTCCAGTTCCGAATCTATGAACTGCATAAGGAGCTTCATCAATCCGGATACTTCGCCTTGGGGACGTTTCCAATTTTCCGTGGAAAACGCGTAAAGCGTGAGATATTCGATTCCGTTTCGTCTGCAGAATTCCACGGCTCGGCGGACGGACTTTGCCCCCTGCCTGTGGCCTTCCAAACGAGGAAGCAATCGACGTTTGGCCCACCGGCCGTTTCCGTCCATGACAATTGCCACATGCCGGGGGAAATTGGATTGCGAATCGGTCTGGAAACTCATGGTTCTCCGGTAGAAAATGACAGAGGATCACGTGCAAACCTGATTTGCTTTTAAGGCAGTAATATCCGGGAGCCTTTTTTGTAAAAAAGGTTCCCGAGCCCTCCAAAAAACTTTTAGCACTCGCCCAAGCCCATAGTTTTTCGATAGAAAAACCATGGGCTTGGGCGAATATTAAAAGTTCTTGGGAAGGGTCTGGGAAACACTTCTTACAAGAAGGGTTTCCCAGATTTTATCTCTTTGAAAGCACACTGATATCAAATTTCCATAATTTCGGCTTCTTTTTCTGCCAGTACCTTATCCAGTTTTGCGATGTAATCGTCCGTAGTTTTTTGAACTCGCTCCTGACCCTTGTGCATGTCGTCTTCAGAGATTTCCTTTTCTTTTTTCATCTCTTTGAGCATCTCGTTCGCGTCCCGGCGGTGATTCCGTACTTGAACCTTGAACTCCTCGCTCATTTTTCGCACGACTTTTACCAGCTCCTTGCGGCGCTCCGCGGTTAGTGGAGGGAGCACAATGCGAATCAACTTACCGTCATTACTGGGGGTAAGACCGAGTTCAGATTTGAGAATGGCTTTCTCGATGTCCGGGACTGCTTGGGAGTCCCACGGCTGGATGACTATTTGGCGAGCCTCGGGAATGGAAAGAGTAGCCAATTGGTTAATAGGAGTTGAACTACCGTAGTAATCTACCATGATTCCGTCGAGGAGAGCCAGTGACGCACGCCCGGTGCGGATTCTTTTTATATCTTTCTGAAACGCTTCCACGGATTTGTCCATGGAAGTTTTTACTTCCTGGATAAGGTCTTCAATCATGTGTTTCCCTCTATCTCAAGTAGGGTCCTGAGACTGTTCAGGCCGAGACCATCAACGTCCCGACCTTCTCACCAGCCAGCGCTCTCTGGATGTTTCCATTCTCATGCAAACTCAAGACAATGGTTGGAATTCTTTTTCGTCCCAGGATCTCGATGGCTGCCGCATCCATAATGCCGAGTCGTTTTTCCAGAGCCTCCTCGACAGTAACATATTCATACAATTCGGCATCGGGATACACGTGCGGATCTTTGTCGTACACCCCGTTTACCTGGGTTGCCTTAATCACGACGTCCGCATCGATCTCCACTGCTCTCAAGGCAGCCGCAGAATCCGTAGTGAAACACGGATTACCGGTGCCACCTGAAAAAATAACGACAAACCCTTTGCTGAGATAATCTTTGGCTTGTTCGGAATCGGCCTCTTCCACAAAGTGCCCGACAGGAAACGCGCACATGACGCGGGATTTCACTGACAATTCTTCAAGAGCCCAGCGCAGCGCCAGGCCGTTCAGGACTGTGGCAATCATGCCCATGTGATCCGCGGCAAGGGGAGGGACCCCAACGGAGGCAGCTTCTCTTCCGCGGAGAATATTGCCGCCTCCTATGACGATTCCCAATTCATGGCCTGCATTCCGTGCAATCTCGATCTGTCGGGCTATACGGGAAATCCCGTCTTTGTCGAAGCCATAGTCACGTTCGCCGGACATGGCTTCACCGGAAATCTTCAGAAGAGCGCGGCGATATCCCTCACTCCTCTTCATCGATTACTTGCTTTCACCAAGCTGAAATCGAACGAAACGGCCTACGGTGATGTTTTCCCCAAGCTGGCCTATTTTCTCTTTAATCAGTTGGTCTACCGTCTTATCAGGGTCTTTCACGAAGGGCTGATTCAGGAGGCACACTTCTGAAAAGAACTTGTTGAGCTTACCTTCCGCTATCTTCTCAAGCATTTTATCGGGTTTTCCCGCTTCTTTTGCCTGAGTCATATAGATTTCCTTTTCCTTTGCCAGCACTTCTTCCGGTACATCCTCGGAGGAGATCCAGCGGGGGGAACTTGCGGCAACGTGCATGCACAAATCTTTGACCAGCTCTGCGTACTGATCTGTCTTGGCCACGAAATCACTCTCACAATTGAGTTCTACCAATACGCCGATCTTCCCGTTCATATGGATGTAGGAACCGATCCGACCTTCCGAGGTCGCCCGTCCTTCTCTCTTGGCAGCTTTCAAAGCACCTTTCTTGCGGAGATAATCTACCGCCGCGTCCAAGTCTCCGGCAGTCTCCGACAGAGCTTTCTTGCAGTCCATCATGCCTAGGCCGGTTTTCTCTCTCAGTTCCTTTACCATTTGCGCAGTTACTTGCATATTCTTCTCCTATCGCATTGAAAAGCGATCCCTCCATCTGGGGTATATGATCTACTGTTTCGGGTGGAATCCGGTCTACTCTTCTTCGTCTTCGCTTTCCACGTCCGCTTCTTCTTCCGAGCCGGCAGGCTCTCCATTTCCAGCGGCAGCTTCGACCTGGGGTTCCGTTTTCCAGGCAGGCGCTCCGGCTTCACCTACATCCTCTTTCAAAGAAGCTTCGTACATGCTTCTTCCTTCGATGCAAGCATCTGCCATTTTGGCCGAAAAGAGACGTATTGCCCGGATTGCATCATCGTTTCCGGGAATTACGTAATCCACTTCATCCGGATCGCAGTTTGAATCCACGATCGCGACGATGGGGATATTGAGTTTTCTTGCCTCTTTCACACCAATGTTCTCTTTTTTGGGATCCACGATGAAAACAGCCCCGGGAAGTCTCTTCATTTCGCGGATTCCCGAGAGGTTCTTGCTGAGTTTTTCAAACTGGCGCTGAAGGTTTACCAGCTCCTTTTTCGTGTAGTTGGTCTCTTCAGGCCTGTCCAGTATCGCATTAATATGATTGAGTCTCTCGATGCTCTGCTTGATAGTGGAGAAATTGGTCAGCATCCCACCGAGCCAGCGCTGATTCACATAAAACTGATTGCACCGTGAGGCTTCTTCCTGGATGGCATCCTGAGCCTGTTTCTTGGTGCCCACAAACAGGACGCTCTGTCCGCTCGCACAGGTCTCCTGGACGAACGAATACGCTCTTTTGAAAAGCCTGACGGTCTTCTGCAGGTCAATGATATAAATGCCGTTACGGGCGCCGAAAATGTACGGTTTCATCTTGGGGTTCCATCTTCTGGTCTGATGACCGAAGTGAACTCCAGCTTCCAACAGTTGTTTCATGGTAATGAGTGACAATGCGAGAATCTCCTTTTCGGGTTTTTCCTCCACCCTTGAAATTGCGTTCCTTATTCACAGGAACGACCCGACATCCAGGGGTGTGCGAGTTAACCCCTTATTTTGTTCCAATCTTGCTGAAAATACAACCTCAAAATGGACAAAAAAGAGGTAAACAGTATGAATATAATAATCCCGATGAATTGAGATGGCGTGCGGGACGTTTTCGTATAACCCAAAAAAATGAAATCATGCACTCGACCAGTTGAACTGCTCTTCCGACACGGTGGTAGGAATTATCCCCATGGATGATTATTTTTATGAATGAAAGTCATTAAAACAGTGCGGCTGCTCAACGAAATAGCTGATGAAAGGATCACGGCGATGATAGAGATGAGATTGGAAGATCAGGAAGCCGGAATGGTGGAGGAACTCCTCGAGACTTATCTTTCGGACCTGTCCTTCGAGATCGGCCGAACAGATGAGTATGGCTTCCGGCAAGAACTGAAACGAAAAAAACATATGGTGCAAGACGTAATTTCAAGGATGCATGAAAGGGCCGCCTGATATTGTTTCGCAAGAAAATAAAACCGGGGAGGCTCTTCTTGTAAGAAGGTTCCTCCCCGAACCCCACCTCAAGAACTTTTCACATTCGTCGGACCCATTTTCCTTTCAGAAAAATGGGTCCGACGAATGAGAGAAGCTTCTCGAAGTGAGTTTGGGGAAGCATTTTTTACAAAGAAGGGCCCCTGCGTTTTATTTACTCGTGAAATTGCGTCGATGGGGGGAGAAGAATGAAAGTTGGAATAGTAGGGTCCGGGCTTGTCGGTTCCACGTGTGCGTATGCAATGGTGATGAAAGGAGTGGGAACGGAAATCGTTCTCATAGATAAGAACCGTAATCGAGCCCAAGCCGAGGCGTACGATATTTCTCATGCCGTGCCTTTTGCCAATCGCATCAGGGTTACTTCCGGTGAATATCAGAACCTCAAGGGCAGCAGGGTTGTCATTGTGGGCGCAGGTGTCGGCCAAAAACCCGGGGAGACTCGACTCGAGCTTCTCAAGCGAAATGAAGACGTGTTCAGAGAAGTGATTCCCTCAATTCTGGAACATGCGCCTGACGCGCTTCTCCTGATCGTCACGAATCCTGTGGACGTGATGACTCACTTTGCATGGAGGTTCGCGGAACAGCATGGCGTCCCCCCTTCAAAAATCATGGGTTCCGGGACAACCCTTGATACGGCTCGGTTCAGATCGCTGCTTGGGATACATTTCGGAGTCGATCCTCATCATGTTCATGGGTACGTCATTGGGGAGCATGGCGATTCGGAGGTTCTCACATGGTCTTTACTTTCAGTCGGTGCATTGCCGCTGGAAGAATTCTGCAGGGTCCGTTGTGACGTGGACAAAGAGATAAAAGAGACCATTGAATACCGAGTCAAGAAAGCCGCATACAAGATCATCGAAGGAAAAGGAGCCACCTATTACGGTATAGGGGGCGCGGTGTCTCACATCGTCGATGTCATCCTGAACGACTACAGAGCTATTCTGACGGTCTCTGCGAAAACTCCTGAAATCGAGGGTGTGACGGACGTAACGATATCTCTTCCCAGACTGGTTGGAGGCGAGGGCATTCTTGACACGTTTCCACCACCTCTCGATGCCGATGAACACAACGAATTGCGAAAGAGCGCTCTCGTCGTGAAGAGTGCGATAGATGAATTGGATGAAGCGAAAGCATCTTGATATAAATACCTGAAAGCACCATGAATCCCCATAGGCCTTGAAATAAGAACCCCTCGCAATGACAAGGATTAAGTCGGCTGTTGAATGGTGGATTCCTCGCTGTTCGCGGGCGTTTTCCATCAACATGGGTCGGCAGAGACGCCGACCCCCACCACGAAAGCTGGGAGTGGATGCTCTTATTTTAACGCCATGGGGCAAGAGGGGTGTGTTGATCTAACTCACTGAAATCACGCTGAATCACCCTTTATAAAAGGGGGACATTGATGGCCTTCTTCATACTCGGAGGTGCCCATTCAGGCAGCCGCGACCCTAAGCTGTCCACGGGTTTTGCGCCCGTGGCTAAATCGACTGCAGTATGGATTCCTTGAACTGCCAATCGGTGTTCCAGCCTGAAGCAAGACGCTTCCAGATTCTCACGTGTGAAGGATTTCTGAAAAGTACTTCTTCGTGATTCGAACCGTGAAACTTCAGCAGTCGGTTCAGCCCGCGTTTGAACGTGACATCGTGGGATTCCAATTCCCAGGAGATCAGCATCGGTGTTTCCAGCCGCGTGACAAGATCCCGCCTGTACTCGGGAGAATCCCAGATAACCGTCGCGAAGGAAGAATACTTGCGGGAAATAGCCCGCTTACCTGCAGTGTTCCCTGTATCGGGAACTATGATGCAAAAATTGATATTGACCACCTCACCCTCACCGCATAGTGGAAAGTAGGATCGGTTCAGGAAAAGGTCAGGGTTCCCGGCAGACGCGAGGGCAGCTTCGAAGAAATCCATGGGCGGCGGTTCCTGCAGTTCGAGAACAACATGAACCACAGCATGTGGATTTGTGTTTGCGAATTCGGTCAGTATCTCGATCATATGCTCCTTGTGATACTCTCCTTTGAACCATAAGGTGAACGGGTCCGAAGCCTTCTCCATTACTTGCAGGAAATCTTTTCGCCATGTTTCTCTTGCGGGATTCACTATCCACTTGCTGACGTAGTACCCGTCTTCTACAGACTGCAATACTTCCGGTCCACGATCCACCAGAGATGGCGGCGCGATGTAATCCATTTCCATATCGAATGCTTGTTCGCATTCCAGAAGTGCGGACTGAATCTTCTCTGACTTGAATGTCGGCGTGGAACGAATGTGGTACGGAGGCTTCGGATCGTAAACGAGGCCCAATTGTTCCGCATTCGCCCTGAAATCGGTGCCTGGCAGTATTGAGAGAACAAACGGATGAACTACCGAATACGCTTCTTTCTTGTTCAGCCACTGAAGTGTTCGGCTGAAATCACGCGGAGTATCACGCGGTAGCCCCACAATAATTCCTGTGGTCACTTCGACACCGATCTGCTTGAGCAGTCCTACCCCGACCGCGATCTTCTCAGGATCGCCTTTGCGGCCTGCAGCTCTCAGCGCCTCCTGGTTTGTGCTCTGCAGACCTATTTCTGCCGAGGCAAGGCCGGCCTTTTGAAGGACCGGCAGGTCCGAGGATTCCAGGAGATCCGCTCGAAGTTCGGTGTGTAGCTTGGGGTATTCGCTTCGTCTCCTTCTGCGCGCCATGGATCTGAGCAGTCTCCGAAAACCTTTGCGTGCATTGAAGGTGGGATCCATGAGGTACATTTCCCGGATTTTCGATTCAGGCGAATAGACGAAATCCAGGACCTTGTCCAAGCGCTCATTAGAATGAAACCTCAAACTGCACGATGCCTTGTGATAATAGCAATACTTGCACCTGAACGGGCAACCCCGCATGGTCTCGAGAAACAATGTGCCATCCGGTGACGGGTTTATCCTCCTATCCAGGTACGGATACTCGCAGGCATCCAAATTCCACGGTTCCGGTGAATCCGTATTTACCTGCAATCTTCTCTTGGGGTCCTTCCAGGCAATGCCGGGAACACCGGTGAACGCTCGTTTTTGGGTCGATCCCAGAAGCGTGGTTATCCTCGATTCACCTTCACCGAAGACGGCAAGATCCACTGCAGGATGATCCAGGACCCACCTGTTGTCCGGGGTCACCTCGGGTCCGCCTACAAGAACAATTGTTCCTGGAGATCGCCGTTTGATCGTTGATGCGAGAAAAAGGCTTCGCTCCACGTTCCAAACATACAGGCTGAATGCGATAATCCCCGGTTCTCTCCTGAGAATATCGGAACATAAGGCTTTATCCCCGAGTACATCTACGGATTCCGGCGGCAGAACATCGACCTTGAGCGTCAATTCCGGGTCTCGCCCAAGAGCAGCTATAAGAAATCCGGCGGCGAGCGGAATATTTGTCGGAGGAATCTCAAAAGAAAAACGGGGTGGAGGCAATTGTACGAATAAGGTTTGTTTCATCACTCTATTTATGCAGAAAACGTTACGCTCCCGTCCATGAAAAAGTGTACCCTCGGGATGCAGGGAGAAAGCCCGGCATCTTATGCTCTATGGACATTTCCAGTGAATTCAGGATGATTACCGGCCGGAACCCAAAATGTACTCCCGAATAAGTGTTCCCACCATGAACTTGGTTATTGCCCATTTACCGGCCATGATCCGCCAGAATGTATCCGCTCCCGGCACTTGCATATTCAGCATGAGGGGAAGGAAATGGAAGAACTTGAACCGAAGAATTCCAGCCGCATACATTGGCGCGCCTGAATCGTCGCCCTGATGCACCGTGGTAAAGAGAGTAGTAATATCCTGGAACACGTCAATTTTCCAGTGATCGTGTTTTATATTCTTTTTACCGAAAACGAAATACGTCCTGCCGTCGTCTGCAGTAAACCTGAACGCGTAGGTCATCAGCTTTATGCGCAGTTTGGGGTCTATGGAATACAAGGTGAAAACCCCGTCTCGCATGGGAAAAGTGCCGCCGAGCGGCTCAAACGTCACGTTTCCGTCGAGCTGAGCAGCATGATCGGGTGAATCAATGAACTCCTGAAGATTCGGAATGGTTATCCGCGCATCGAAACTCATCCAGGTGTTGTTTTCTTCACCCTTTATTTGCCCGCTGAAAAAATCCCTCTCTCCTATTCCCACCCATCCGGAGAGCGTCTCCGTGAATATGATACCAAGACCTCCCAAGTCACTCATAAGAAGACTCCTTTAGCATGCATACACAGATTATAAGGGGGTAAGATATAAAAGCCTTATCATCATAGAATGTTAGACCAGTTTAGGGAATATTGAGAAACCTCTTATTTGCCGGTCCCGGCAAATCTCCTTCGCTACGAACGGCACCGCCTGACTTCGCTTCGGAGACGTGCCGGGGACCGAATTTGCTCCTGCCGGTGGCGGGATTACTTCTTCGACTGCACATTGGTATTACGTCATGAACGCTTATTTCCATTTCCGGGGGTTTTTGGTGATTCTTGCTGCATCTTGGGCGCTTCCACGGCAGTTTCCTTGCCACGGGACGCCTTTGCAGGTTTTTGAATCTCCGACGGCTCCAGAGGCTGCCCGGAACTAAGAATCTCTTTCCCATACACCACTACGGTATCGCCGTCTTTTAACCCTTCGAGAACTTGCGCGTTCTTGGCATCGGTTAATCCGATCTTGGTTCGCCGTAATTGTGCTTTCCTATCGCTGTCCACTACATAGACCGCATTGTAGTCATTATCTCGAATCTGTTCCAAAAGAGCTTGCAAAGGTACTCGGGTGCAATCCGGAATTTCTTTGTACACGGTGCGACCGCGGGCAAACATTCCTTGCAGGAGGAGCATATCCGGATTATCCAGATAAACACGCACCTGAAACAAACGTCCCTGATTTGCCACCGGCTGTATGTAGGTCAATTTGCCGAAGAAAGCCTTGCCGGGATAGCTGTCGATCGTGACTTCTCCTTCTATACCTCCCGTAAGAATTCTCTTGACGTTCAGTCTTCCCACGTCGATATCGGAAAGGTACGCCTCGAGATAGACTCTGGTGTAGTCACTGATCATAAAGAGCTTCCCAGCCTCCGATACCCAATCACCTCTTTCCACATATCTGTTGGACAGCAGACCGGCAACAGGGGCTTTTACGGTCGTCTTGTTCAGATCCTGCAGAGCCTTTGCAAGAACTGCTTTATCGGCTTCCACCTGAGCAAGTGCATTTTGATAGTTGGAAAGCTTCTGTTCGTACTGGGTATGACTGATAGAACCGCTCTTGAAAAGCTCAAGGTTCTTTTCCCATTCGATTTTGTTGTACGCGAGTGTTGCCTCGTCTTTCTGGAGATTGGCGGATGCCTGATTGGCGGTTTCCTTTATTTTCGTGTCATCAAAAACGAGGAGAACCTGATCCACTTCGAGAGCTTGTCCGTCTGCAACCTCTATGGATTTCACCTGTGCAGACACTTCAGACGAGACAGTCGTGTTGGCTACGAAGTTCAGGGTACCCGAGAGCTCCAAAACCTGCTCGATAGTTCCCTTGTCCACCTTGAGCGTACCAACCTTCATTGGAGGTGGCGGAGGCTTCTTGTTCTGTTGCTGGCCACACGATATCAGCATGGAGACAGCCAGAATTATCGCGAACGAGATAAGGCACGTGCGCCTGACATTATCACCGTTCCAGGAGCACAGAATTCCAGCAATTCCATTCCTCACCCTGAGGCAGGTCAAACGAAGAGTGCGGTCAATTATTTCTTTCACACTACTCTTCACTGTCAGTTCACCCATTTTGTTTGAAGTCATTCCTGCACCGACCGCGGACTCGTTGAGTCACGGAAACGTACATCCGGAAACAATAAATTGTAGCTTACTCCTTTAAGGACTTAAAGGGAAAAAGGAGCAAGCCCGCAGGCTTTAGTTTTGGGCGGCAGTTTGGCAAGTATTTGTTTGAGGAAAACCCAAAAACCAATGCTTTTTAACTTGACGTGTTAGGGGTCCTATGTCTACGCTTAATCCATTATTTCCAGGTCTCGTGATAAGAGAGACATTTTTCTCTTAAAGTTATTCGAGAGGCGCCTCCGTCTTTCATCGTTCGGCGAAGCTATCAATCATGCGTTATACGGGCAAATCAAAGGTCTTGACGCGAGATTAACCCCATCATGTTGGGATACTTTCCTGTGAGGACGATGAGTTGTCGATCGCTACTCGAGACAATTGTTGCCCGAAGGTACGGAAAAGAGAAAAACCCAGGTCAAGAAAAAGACGAAGTTAATTAAGCGTAGTGTACGCCGGAGCCCAGGATTTCTAATGTATAAGTCTCAAATTGCCAATTTCATAAGATCGCTATTGATTATCAGCATGCTCTTTGCTCAGACAGCATGCGGACTTCAAGACCGGGGGCTGGAATTCTCTTCGGGTGCTGGGCAGATTGAAATAGTTAAACTACTGCTGCTCATTGGTGCCGATATCAATGCGCGGAACGAACACGGCGCCACTGCATTAATGGCTGCTTGCCTTATGGGCCATAGCGACATTGTGAAGCTGCTTCTTGAAAAAGGAGCGGATCTTAATATTAGAGACAAATATGGTGGCACAGTCTTAATGGTAGCTTGCGCGGGTGAGCACGAAGATATAGTAAGGCTGCTCTTGGACAGGGGGGCAGATATCAATGCAACGGCCGGCGGTGGCTGGACTGCGTTAATTTTGGTTTCTGGCGTGGGGCATTTTAACCTTGTGAAGCTGCTTGTAGACAGGAAAGCTGACATCAATGCCAGAGATGCCCGAGGTGATACGGCATTGTCAGCAGCTCTCAAGAAGAATCACACCCAGATCGTAGCATTTTTGAAGGCTCACGGAGCTCAGGAATGATTACTCTGACGAATCATGGCGCGTTTCAGAAACCGGGTGAGTACGTCAGTCAATGCAGATTGGGACGAAACTGAAAAAATCCATGGTAGGTCTAATAGCTGACGCGTGCCTGGTCACTGTGGTCAAGCGTACGGAAGGACATTACTTGGATCAGCCGAACAGAAGTGCATTGTATGGAAAGGAAATAGAAACTCCAGAAGTGCCATGCGATTCCTGTGATACAAATTCGGCATTTCGCATTTCGCATCAATCAGACAGCAATAAGAGAAATCGGTCTCGATGGCTGTCGCCTGTGGAGCGGATTGTATGCATAATTGTTGGCCTGTTTCTGATTTATGTGATTCCCCTGTTACCGCAGGATGTGAGTCAGTGGTGTGAGTGGTTT
Source organism: Desulfomonile tiedjei DSM 6799 (assembly GCF_000266945.1). Classification (NCBI taxonomy): domain Bacteria; kingdom Pseudomonadati; phylum Thermodesulfobacteriota; class Desulfomonilia; order Desulfomonilales; family Desulfomonilaceae; genus Desulfomonile; species Desulfomonile tiedjei. Next base: position 4,626,951 of record NC_018025.1, on the reverse strand, counting down.
CTTGGAGGTAGAGAAGAACTGTCGTTGTTTCCGCCTATCCGGATTCTCATAGTTTTGACTTTGTGCCTCTTATACATCCCACGGCTCCTTGGACTTCTCAAGAGAATCATAAAGAATCGTGGATTCTGAGGGATCTGGGTACACCATATATAATCGGTGACACATGGAATGTATTAGATCCGAAGGGTTCGAAAGAGGTTCGAGGAATCAAGTATGGTGCCCCTAGAATTTGCCTGGAATCATACCTAGAATTATGATGTCCTCAGGATTACAGAATTACCAATCTCAAAGTTCCATTTTCTAGAGGTTTGTTCATATGGTTCTCAGGCTGATACCCTTCGTCATTGCTTCTGTCCTCTTGAGTGCTCATTTCTTGAGGGAAGGAAACATAGGCCTGATGCTGGTGTCCATTCTGGTACCTCTTTTTTTGCTGATTAGAAGAAGATGGATTCTGATTGCACTGCAACTCTGGTCCTACTTGGCGGCAATCATCTGGATGAATACCATGATTGACCTTGTACAGCAGCGCATGATGGCAGGCCGATCATGGGGCACAGCAGTCATCATTCTCGGTTCAGTCAGTCTATTTACCATCTTTGCAGGAGCGTTGCTGAACTCACGTGTGTTAGAAGAAAAATTTCCTCGTAGCCGAGCCTCCCGCTAAGAGTTCGAAATAGCTCGCGCAGGATCCGGTAAATGAGATAACCCTCATGATGAATCAAATTGTCGGAGGTGAGGCTTACAATGCACAGATCAATGGTCGCTATGACCGTGACCGGGGTATTGGTCATCTTTACAGTGTTCGGGCCCGCCATACATGCGGACGAAAAGGACGATTTTTTTGAGGCTGTTCAGAAGCGAGATCTGAAACGAGTCCAAGACCTTTTGAATAAAGGCGTTGACGTCAATGCCAAAAGAAACGGTTGTACAGCTCTAATGCTGATTCATTGGTACGGGGTTCGAAATAGCGAATTAATGAAACTGCTGCTGGAAAGGGGCGCTGACATTAATGCGAAATCCAAGCGCGGCAGGACAGTCCTGACATATGCTGCAGGGAGCTGTGCGACGGACATTGTGAAATACTTCCTTGACAACGGCGCTGATATCAATGTGCGCGAGATTACGGGGGATACTGCGCTGATCCTTGCTTCCTGTGAGTTGTGTTGTGACACCGTAAAAGTGCTACTGGACCGAGGGGCAGATGTTAATGCTAAGAATGCAGTGGGATTTACAGCGCTGATATCGGCGGTTAGTGGGTGCGCATTCGGTTCTTGGGCAAGACCTGCCCAATTGGAGACTAAAATAAGTGTGGACAAAAAGTGTCCTTTTGACGGTGATACAAATGCTCCTTCCCTCCGATCAAGCCCTCCTGGGGGAGCAGTAAAATTGCTTTTGGATGCTGGGGCAGACGTCAATGCTAGGGATGATTATGGGAGGACAGCACTAATGTGGGCTATCGATTCGCACCACAGTTTTCGCGAGGAAGACGTGAGACTGCTCTTGGAGAGAGGAGCTGACGTACATGTTAAGGACAAACAGGGCAAAACGGCACTCATGAGGGCTGTTGCACTTGCTAAGTTTGCAGGAGCCAACAAAATAGCGGAACTCCTCAAGGCCCACGGAGCAAAGGAATAACTGCGCCGGAATTGACCGGAATTGACCCGGAATTGGGAATTGACGGGAATTGTGCGGAATTGTGTCACGGAATTAATGGACAATTTTGAGCTTCCGTGTTTCTTGCGCTATTTAGGGAATAATTCCGAGTAACGGCATTGACTGTCGTCTTCTGCGTAAGCACAATCTGGTACATAAGAGCCATTGTGAAAGATGTCTCGAGATCGGTCCTAATCATGCCGACGAAAGAGAAATTGGATTACTTACCGGAAAGGGAGTGATCAGAAGTGACTATCGACGCAAATGTATTGGAAAAGATTGATGCCTTGCATGACGAGGGACGCGATTTCGTCGAGAGCGGGCAGATACACGGCGCGGTCGCAGAATACGAATTTGACACGTGCCGATTCGACAAATGGCGTCGCAAAGCAAATGATCTGCTGTACGTCCTGGGCGGCTGCGATGATCTCTATTATCAGCGATTCTCCAAACAAGTCTTGAGACCTCACGTGAAGGACCTGGAAGTAGGTCTTAGAATTCTCAGTGCGGTCAGAGATGACGTGAGCAGTAAGATACTGCGAGAACGCACTGGAAAAGCATGTCCCGAGAAAGGTTGCAGCAGGCCGAGCGCCGGTTTTGACTAGTCGGGCTCTCAAGTGGTTGGCGTAACACCTCACTGATACCGGAAGCGGGGTTGTTCCTGGACCAGCAAATCAACCGGGAAGAAAATACGGAGAAACACCATGGATTTCGATAGCTTTTGTGACGGCATGTCAGCCGAGCTTGCCACATGGAAAACCAGGCTCCATGAGGTAGTTCAGAAATTCGACAACGTTGAAAGCGGGGACAAAACAAAGATGGTTCCTTTCGTCAACGATTTGCATATGATCCTCGAAGAGTTTGATGAGAGAATCCACAAGCTCAGGACAGAGTGTGAAACCGCAATCGAGGCTAAGAAAACCGAACCAGAGGGCAGATTTATTCACAGCAGGAAGGCCTTCGAGCAAGCTGACATTTCTCCTGCTGAATTCGGCGGATAAAACGAAATAAACCGCGCCTATCGGGATTTGCGGGATCTGGACTCACCGTACTTAAACATCGTGCCACGATTGGCCATCTTGGTAGGGACAGGCTTGGCGCCTGCTCTAATTTGGGTGGACACTAGGCCCGTCCCTACAATCAGGCCGAGCAGATGCCTTGATATGGTGACGGCAGGCATTCTCATTATTGCTTCTAGGTGAAGAGCGTGACATCGGCCTGTTGTGCCATCTTTAGAAAATCGGCGGCGTTGGCTATGTCTACTCCTTCAATAAAATCTTCGGAGTTCAACTCGAACATGGCCATTGCCATGTGGCAGCCTATGAGCTTAACGCCTTCCAACTGACACATTTCCAGAAGATCTTCCAGAGTAGGCAGCTCAGCTTTTTCAATCTTCTTTTTCATGAGCCCTGTAGCCAGATGCGGCATTCCCGGTATTGCCCCCAACGGACCCGAGGGGTAGAACTTCAGCTTTCCCGCAAATCCTTTCCTAATGACGTTCAGACCACCGAAAGTGTAGTAGATCGTCGCGTCCATTCCGATTCGGACAGCGTTGATGGCCAACACCGCCGACGGATATGCCCCGTCGAGGGAATCGCGGGAACAGACCACCATGAGTTTCTTTTTGCCTTCGTGATTCATCGGTCGGTCTCCTTTTGAGAGGTTTTCCTCAGTGAGGAGCACTGAGGAAAAGCGATGATTAAAGGATTTATCGTCAAAGCCTCCAGTCGCACACATAAAGATGCATATATATCAATACAAGAATATACTGACAGGTTTGCCTTTTTCGTGCAAGAGGTTTTTTACAAAAAAAGTAGGAAAAGGTGTTGCCACTCTACAACAGAAACAATTTTACAGACTTAAATATTTTCTCTTACCAAGCGCGAGTAATGATTCCATTTGCCGCAAATTGGTGATATGGGTTTGCGGCAATTCCAGGTGACACGACAAAATGTGCGAATATCAGTGATCACGATTCCTTAAGGAGGAAGCCCGCTATGAGGAAATTTAAGGACATATTTGACTGCCACCCTGACGAAAACATGGACTTTGAGACAATGGTCAAGACCCTGTGGCCCAGCGTCATGGGCGCTCACGAACGCATGCTGTCCGGCTTCCCCACTGTTTGGGACGCTTACTGGTATGGCACTTTCACCACCCTGTTTTCCCAAGTGTGTTTTGAAAAAGGGGACAAGGCGGTGGAACGCATCGTAGGGAAGAAGAACTACCGTAAATATATGGAAGAGCAGGAGATGATCCTCGGTGGCATGCATGATTCTTGCTGCCAGGAGGCCCCCGAGGACATTCTAGCTCAACTTCAAGCGGTCATAGATGGCAGATGAAACCGAGTTGATCCTTCGCGGAAAAACCAAGTTTGCTTTCAAGCCTGGCCAGAAAAAGACTTGCCTGTGAACAGAACGCTTGCACGCTGTCGGTCCGGCGCGGTTGTCGGACCGACAGATGTCAATTCAGGAAATAGCACCGGCAATAGTCGATCTAATCTTCACTTTTTCGCTTCTTTACTACTGTAAGCATCATTTTGAACGGGACATGTGCATGAAGCGAGTGTGGAACGTCTGCCGGCATAATCACGATCTCGCCTGTTTTGGCGGTAACCTCTTTACCGCCGATTGTAACGGAAGCTTCTCCATCCAGGATCTGGACCATGGCGTCACCTGGCGCCGAATGCGTGCTTAATCCTTCTCCTTCGGAAAAGGCAAACAGCGTTATACCTACTCCACTGGTATTCGCAAGAGTTCGGCTCACAACTTTTTCATCTGCATAATCCACTTGTTCCAAGAGTCGATGGGGTTCGGAGAACGAAATGTTTTTCATGAGTTCTTCTGTCAACGTGCTACTCCTTATCTGCAACCGCATCATTGAACATGATTGCCTGATGAGAGGCTAGAGGGTGCTACGGAACCCCCATACCACGATGAGAATTCAATGGTTCTCGAAATCGCTTTCTTGTGATCACCAAGTAATTTTGCGCTCACCTCCTTCAGTTTGCCCTCCGGCCCGAGCATGTAGATCTTGTTTGCTATCCTGATGACTTCTTCAGGATTGTGAGATACGTACAATACAGTTAGCGGCCGTTCGCTCAGGATTCTTTTCATGAGAGAATGCATTTCGTCCTTTAATCCCGGATCCAAGGAGCTGAACGGTTCGTCCATCAGCAAAATCTCCGGATCTGTCGCAAAAGCTCTGGCTACGGCGACTCTCTGTTGCATTCCTCCGCTTAGTTGTTGGGGATAGAAAAGTGCGTATTCTTTCAGGGCCACTTCCTCGAGGCAGTTTGCGGCAATTTCTCTGGCTTTCTTTTTGTCGCAACCGTTGGCTTTTAAAACAAAACCAACATTATCGAGTGCAGTTTTCCATGGTATGAGGCGGGGCTCCTGGAAAATGTATCCGATTTTGGAGCTTCCCACCATGAGAGTTCCGCTATCCGGACAAGTGAGTCCGCTAATTATTCTCAAGATTGTCGATTTTCCCGAGCCGGATCTTCCCAATAGAGCAACCACTTCATTACGTTCTACGCAGAAATGCAGGTCTTCAAGAACAGACCTTCCGTGAAAAGATTTGTTGACACCGGTGAAACGGATCATGTACTCTCTCCTTCTTTCCATCTCATGATGTAGTTCCTTGCAGGATTGAGCACTCCGAATTCAAAAACCCCAACCAGCATAAGGCACACGACAATCCACGCAAAAAGTGTCGCGGTCTCCAAGTTCGTTCTGGCAAGTGAGAACTCGTAGCCTATGCCGGTATAGGCCCCGAGCACTTCGGCAAGTACCACAATTCGGATTCCGAAACCTGCTGAGAGAGCAAGTCCTGCCAAGAGCGGTCCCCCTATGGAAGGCAAGTAGATATCTCTGAGGAGAAGGAGCGAACCGGCTTTGTACACGCGGCCCATCTCCAAAAGGCTTCTATCTACGGCATCTATGCCCTCGATCGTGTTCACGTACATGATGGGAAGAATCAGCAGAGAAGTGACAAATATCGTCTGGATACTCCCCATCCCGAACCAGACCATGCCGATGGTAACCAGCACTACAGGGGGAATGCTCATTAAGGACCAACGTACAGGTTCCAGTACGTTTCTGATGCTCGGCCTGAGCCCGGCTACCAATCCCAATCCAAAACCTGCTATTGCTCCAGAGAAAAGACTAATCCCGAAGCGCTTGAGTGTTATTGCCAAAGTCTGCCAGAAGTTCTCCGTCAAAATCATTCGCACTAATCTGACGAGAGTTTCACCGGGCGACGCAATGATGATATCTGACACAAGAATCGATATCACTTGCCAAAAAATAACGAAGATGCACACCCCGAATAAGACCTCGGGGGATTTTCCCGCGAATGAACTTCGCTCTTGGGGATCACTTGTAGTAGAAACTATCATCGGGTAATCTGCCGCCTATTGATGATGGATTCATCTCCACCAGTTTCGAGAACATGAAGATCAGAGCTTCTTTGGAATCTTGGGCGCTCGTTGATTCGAAGATCGTGTGCTTCAGAGATTCTGTGAAAGCAGTCGATGGCACTCCTTTTACGTATTCGGCTGCCAACTTGCCGGCTTCTTCGGGATGCTCGGTACACCATTTGACAGCAGTGTCATAGGACTTCCGGAACGCCTCAACCACCTCCGGATGTTTCAAAACCTCCGGCAATGCCACTACGCCGGCATTGGGGAATTTCGGTTGTGTGCCCATAATCTCTCCCCACTCTTTTTGAATGTCGATTACGCGTTTTAACGTGATTCCCTTCTCCTGCGCTTTCTTGATCGCCACTTCTGCGGCAGGTTCGATCATGAGCCCGTTCTCGGCGCTTCCGCCCAAGAGGTTCATGGTTATATCCAAGGGAGAGCTCACGTACTGAATATCGAAGTCCTCAAAAGGGGCTATTCTCCGTCCTTTGCACACGAGCTGAAACAGGAGGTCGGGTTGATCCCCTCGAAACGGGATGAGGATTTTGCGGCCCTTCATGTCATTCAGGGACTTTATACTCAGATCTTTGCTCACAACGTAGAAAACACCCCATACAGATACATTCAACAACTTCAGCTTTACACCTCTATTGTAGAAAATGGCCGCAACGTTACTGGGAATGGAAACGAAATCTGCCTGACCCTGGGTAATTATTGCCCTTAGTTGGTCAGGATTGTTCCATATGATGAGGTCAACCTCTTTTGCCACATCCTTCAGCATTCCTTTCCGGACCATGTAAGCCATTGGCATGGCTAAAGGAGAGAATGGGCTCGCCAGAATGATTTTGTCGGGCTTAGCAGATTGCTCGGAAGCGAAAACAGTACCCGCCACAAGGGGAAGTGTTAAAAGCACAATGACAACCATCAGCCGCAGCTTACATGGATACATCATAAAGCTCCTCATACATCAATCATGCCTCTGGGATAGGCCTCTTATTGCATTGGTCGACAAATTCGCCGAATAGCACGCCTACGTTTGCACGTCTACTTTTATTTCGCATGCCTAACGTACTGCGACACATCTCATTATGTCAAGTCTTATTTGTTGGGCGCTTGTGTCCCAAGATCCACATTTTTAGACCGCACCTCGAGATAATGCTGCACCATGCTTTCTCTTGAAGTTTTTCCGATTTGTGAAACACTTCAACAGCGCTCATGTGCAGCTTTAACAACGAACGCTATCGCTCCTGGTTACCTGGAGGTGCACAGCCTTTCACTGAAGAGGTTTGATCTTGTGGCACGTATTTGATGGGTTCAAGTATCTGATTGGGCAATATTCCATAGTCTATGAATAATGCTTGGGGATCTGGGGACACAATAACTCTTCTATTTGGCCCATCTCTCAAACCTACAAATTATGGTCAACGTATTTTTATTCATCATCATAACCTAGCGTTTTCATATAATGTTTCAAAGAATGACGGGAGATCCCCAAGAGTGTCGCGGCTCCTTGTCTGCTTCCTCCAGAGCGCCGCAATGCTTCATTCACCATGAATCGTTTCAACTCCTGGGTCATCTCGTTTAATGACCGATCCGTTGGAAACGATATTGAAAAACATGCTTTTTCTTCTCGCGACGGCAAACTTTCAGCGTCAGACAATCCAAGAGCAAAAAGATCGATCTTTTTTCCATGCGAAAGGATCAAAGCCCGCTCCAGCACATTACGCAGCTCTCTCACATTGCCCGGCCAGTCATATCTCTTAAGCGCATTTGCGGCGGCTGGATCGATGGCAGGAAACGTTTGAATCTGAAGTTCATTCAGAAGCTTAGATAGGACCTGCTCAACGAGCAAAGGAATATCTTCTCGTCTCTCTCGAAGGGGAGGAATTTCTATGGACATGACATTTATCCTATAGAAAAGGTCTTCACGAAAACGCCCTTTTCGGACCTCTTGCTCCAGATCTCTGTTCGTAGCGGCAATAAGCCTGGCATTCACTGAAATTACCTTCTCGCCTCCAACACGGGTGAATTTTCTGGTATCCAGGAACGTCAGGAGTTTTGCCTGTAATGGAAGTGAAAGCTCTCCGATCTCATTCAACAAGAGAGTGCCGCCCTCGGCTAATTCCAGAAGTCCACGTTTGCGACCGTATGCTCCTGTAAAAGCTCCCTTTTCGTGACCGAAGAGTTCCGATTCGGCAAGCTCCGGAGCTATTGCTGCACAATTAATTGAAAAATACGGACCGTTGGCTCGATCCGAATTCTTGTGAATGTATCGAGCCAGATGATCCTTTCCGCTGCCACTCTCTCCCAGGAGCAAAAGCGTGATATTTCCCTCTGCCGCCAGACGAGCGCTCTTCAGTGTCTTCTGCATCGCCTCCGACGGATATTGCTCTTCCGGATCAGCCGAGACATCAACTCTCGTCCGGTCCGTTATGTCGCGTGCTATCACAAGGACTCCAATGATTTCACCCAGATCGTCCCTCAGCGGCGCTCTCGTTTCGAAAAGCACTCTGGGAATTCCATTGATCTTGACAGTGTGCTCTTCCTCTATCGACTGACCTTGTAGGACGCGGGTATCAAGATCTCTGAGGTAAGCTGCATCTTCCGGACCGAAGAGGTCTTCATAGCACCGACCGATAATTTCGGAGGCCGATAATCCCACAAGCCTTTGTCCGGCCGGGTTTACATCGATGTACCTGAATGATTTGTCTTTGAGAAAAATGTAGTCTTCAGCGCCCTCAAAAATTGCCCTGAATCTCTTTTCGCTTTCCCTGAGCGCATCTTCCATTCGTTTGCGTTCAGTTATGTCTCTACATATTGCCTGAACCCCTGTCACTTTGCCTGACTCGACGAGCAGCCGCACGTTTTGCCCGACCCATATCATTTCTCCCTTTTTCGTTAAAAAGGGGAATTCATAATAAGTGCTTGCTAGTCCTTCAACGAGCTGTGCCCCGTAGAATCGAGCAGCATCGTCTCTGTATTCAGGATGAACCAAGTCAAGGTAATGTTTGCCCATAAGCTCTTTTTCCGAATAGCCGGTCATTTTTACAGCAATTGGATTAACAAACGTGAAGTATCCATGCGCGTTGCACTGGAAAACAATATCATTCGCCTCTTCCACCAACTGACGATAAAGCTGTTCATTTTTCCGAAGCAATTGCTCCATTTGTGACCGTCTTTTGGTATCCGGAGTAAAGTCAATGAAGACAAGGACAAGTCTTCGAGTGCCTATTTTGGCTAATTTGAAGCTCAGCCGAGCCCGTACTCTGTTTTGGTTAATCTCGAGCAGTGCTTCGCCCACCCTGGATTTCCCGTCCGCAAAGACTTTCTCTACTAAGGAATGCACTCGCGTGGTATCGCAGTGGCTAGGAAAGAAACCGAGGAAAAGACTGCTCGATGTGTCCTCAAAATCAGCACCTATTTGGCTGCAAGATTGATTCGCGAAAACCACCGAACCGGATCTGTCAATCAACAAGGCGGGAATGGGTAGTGCTTGTAGGAATTTCCTGAAGAAAATCTCCTGAGCATCCTCTTCAACGCAAATGCTATCACAAGAGCTCACATCCTTGGTCGGGGAGCTTTCGCAGTCAACTGAGGTCAGTTTATTGGCTGTCATGTTCACCTAACGAATTTGCTTTACCCAGACTGTCCTAATATGATTCTCGAAAAGAGGGGTATCTCAAGCGGAGTCAAAATGACCACATCTGCGGCGAGCGTGATTATCTCTGCAAATCGGAAAGTACTGTAATAAAGGCAGTCGATTTGGCTGAAATAATCCCATAAAATAGTCAAGTTGTCAATCTGTGGTTAGTAGATGATGCCTTTCGGCAGCGTAACAAGCCAATCTTGCGGAATTCCGGTTACGTCAGACGTATAGCACGTTGTTAGCTCCTAGTTTTCACTGCCGTGACGGTCCCGTGACACTTGCAGGCAGTAGCGATTAAATTGAGGCCCGGTCTTATTTTCTCCATCAGGTTTTTCAGATCCCGAAACGGATAACCCCCAACTCCCGGTAAAATTTGAAAACTTCTCTGGATGAAAACCGTCCAATCAGGAGATTTAAGCAATGCTAATTCCTCGTACAGAGGCACTCTCGGCAATCCGGTCACTGTACACGTCTCGCCCTCCGGACAGTCGTCGGGACACATGAAATCCGCTTTGGTGCATAAGATAGTGTTCTCATTCAGGAGATAAGGATTCGGCACTCTGGCTTCAATATTCGGGGGTAGCGCAGTTGTTTGGTGTCCACCGGCAGCAAGGACGTACGTCGCAGTGAGATGAAACGGAACCATCGGTATAACGATGTCCTCAGAGAGCATGGATTCATTGTCCAGGAGAAACGATGTCACGTCCGAGTTGATCGACGAACAATTCGGTAAGGACGGAATTTTTCCCGGATCGCTCTCCACGACTATAAAGCTGCTATCAGGCTGAGCCGATCCGATGCGATCATAGGCAAGGCGACCGAATTTCCCGAATCCCGCTATTACGTACCTCATGGGGAAAGCCTTCCTGTTACTACCCGCGGTCTTCCGGCCAAATCCTGGGTGATACGAATATCGACGAACGAGCTGGTCTGCTCGAGAATGGTTCGCGCCTGCATCTCCTGGTCCGGTCCGATTTCCATAAGAAGAGACCCGCCGGGAAGTAGAAAGTCCGGCGCTCCATCGGCAATTCTCCGAATCACGTTCAAACCGTCCGGGCCGCCGTCAAGAGCGAGAAGAGGTTCGTAATCGATTTCCGGCTCCAGCGTTGCAATGACTTCGGTAGGAATATACGGAGGATTCGAGCAGATTAGGTGAAACCGTTCTCCTTCTTTGAATGGTGCATAGAGATCCCCCAGCACGAACGTTATAGCAGAGGCAACTCCGTGCAGAGCAGCATTCTCTTGTGCCGTGTCCAGGGCAAGCGGGTCTATATCCGTGGCGACAATACGTGCTGCCGGATTTTCAAGCGCCACGACTATGGATATGGCTCCCGAACCCGTACCGATTTCAAGGAGCCGGGGCGATTCGATGGTAGCAAGCGCCCTAAGAGTCGCCTCAACAAGAATCTCCGTATCCGGTCGTGGAATGAGCACTCCGGAGACAGCCTTGAAGGTTCGTGACCAGAATTCCTTTTTCCCGATAATCAGCGAGACCGGCTCACGCATGGCTCTTCGTCTGACAAGCTCGCGATAGTTCATTCGCTCGGAGGGTGACAAAGGCCGCTCGAAATTGAGATACAGGAACAGCCGGTCCACGGATAGGCAGAACGCAAGCAGCACTTCTGCGTCAAGTCGCGCGGTTCGGATTCCTCTCTTTTTGAAGAAGGCCGTAGTCCATTCAAGTATATCCTTGATGGTCCACTTTTGAGATATCCTCTGCTGCTGTTCCATGTTCACGAATCCGGATTATTCCTTCTGGGGCATGCTATAGCAAATGTCAATCTGTCCGATTGCGAAAAGCGCTTCTCGAAAATCGGTGGGTGCCGTGCCTCCGTGCCGGCACATTTTTCATAACAAATCGACTAGTTCGATCCGACAGTGACGTCGGGCTCTATCGTTCCTTACAAAAGCCACCGGAAATGCTTCGAACACCTATTTGAGACAGTCACAGTATGCTCACTATTTTGCAGATGAATCGACATCTTTGACAATACGGAATCCCACAGTCCGATAAAATCCTCGCGGCACAGCTTTGTGGCGATTTTGTATGCGTTTGGAGCATTCGGGAGAAGCCCAGGAGCCACCGCGTATAACTTTATCTCGCCCAAGAGACGGACCCGTCGGATTCGGTCCGGGAGATTGAGCGTAAAAGTCGCGTGCGTACCAATCCGAGCACCATTCCCATACATTACCCATCATGCCTTTCATCCCCTGGATGCCTAGCTGTGAGCGGTAGACCGGGGTGGCACCTTCTCGAGAAAGCATGACCAGACTATCCTGGGGAGGAGAAGCGCAGGTCATAAGAGCCGCTTTCTCCCATTCGGCCGAAGTAGGCAATCTGCCACCGGCCCATTGAGCATATTCTGTCGCAGCATGCCAGGAAACGCATACCATGGGGTGATCGGCATAGCCTTCTTTTGGTTCGAAATGCTTGCCCTTTTTCACAACAGGACAATCCGGGCACGTGACCTTCACTCGTGGAGAGCCGTCCTTGGCAATTTCTCCCACTTGATTCAGGAACTCGCAGAATTCTCTTGCCGTCACCTGATGCTTGGAAACATAAAAGTCTTTCACAAGGACTTTCTGCAAAGGGCGCTCGTCCGGTCTGCCCTCCTGTTCGAGACTGCCCATGTCGAATTGGCCTCCCGGTATAAACAGCATGCCCCAGTACTTACCCATGCCTTCCCTGAAATTGGCATTCCTGGAGGGAGACGGAGGAATCCCCTTTCCTTCAGGTTGCGGTTGGGAACCTGGAAAAGGAGGAAGGGGCACCAATGAGTCCCCCGGACATGACGGAAGCAAAGGACAATCAAGAGGATCGAACTGAGGAGGCTGAGCCGCTGTTAGTTCTCCACTCTGAATTTCGTACGAACTGAAAAGTAAGAACATCGCGGATATTACAACGAGGGATATAGTCCGAAATCGCATTTCCGGTTTCGCATTCCGCCTTTTTGATACTACCGTCAGGAAGCTCTGTCCTTCGTTCCCGGTTGAGACAATGCCTGCAACGGCGTGCAAACAAGATCTGTAATGCACTCAGACTGCTCTCAACGCGCTGAGGCATACCTTTCCGCAGCGTCGCTGCCACAACGGGCAGCCGAATAGAATTCCAAATTATAATGGAGTCACAGAAGCCTCTCGTCAAGAGAATCGCTTGGTAGAATGACTGCAAATATGCATAATGCCCAAACCAATGGTAAGGAGCGGTTTTGTCGGGTGCTGATAAATATTTAGGATTACTAAAGCGTTATTTGGATGAATACGCATCGTCCGGGGATTTAGCGCCTGACGAGGTGTATTCTCGAGCTGTGGAGTCCCTTGTGGACGTTCTCCTGCGTGAAAATCCAGAGGAGGTTCTGAACGATTCGGAAATTCCCGATGAACTCAAAGGACCAATCCGTCCGGAAGATCTTGGAAAATTGTACGAATACTGGAGGGGATTCCGTCCGTCCCGCACATCCGGTGCATTGGTTCAGTGTATTAAGAGCAGAAGAAATCAGGGACTCTTTTACACACCGGAACGTATCGTGAAGTTTATCGTAGAGCGCACTTTGGACCACCTGGAATCCAACGGATCTGACCTGATCAACGTTCGCCTCTGCGATCCGGCTGTCGGAACCGGGGCATTCCTTGATGAAGCGCTGAATGCCCTCGCGTCGCGCATTCAACGCAATGACGGAACTTGCTCAGCTTGCACGGAAGAAATTCGAACTCATATTGTCCGGAACTGCCTCTTCGGAGTGGATCTGGACCCCGTCGCAGTGAAAATCGCACGAGCTGTTCTCTACAGGAGTATCGGACAGCCAAATTCGGGTATTACTCCTAATATTCGTGTAGGAAATACGCTCATCGGACGACTCGACTCACATGAAAAGAGACGGCAAGGTTCGCTGCGGGAGATTCCAGAGAACGGCACGGAATTCTTAAACTTGCCCGATGCTTTCCATTGGCCGGCTGAATTTCCCGAAGTGTTTTCACCGCCCGGAAACGGCTTCGATGCGGTAATTGGGAATCCGCCGTATGAAATAGTCTCGGTGAAAGAATCCGGAATCGCTTCTCGCAGTCTCGATCAAGCGTTCTTTCGCAAAACGTATGAGACGTGCTCCGGCAAAATCAACACATACAGACTCATGATGGAGCGCGGACTGCAACTGCTCAGAGAAGGCGGAATCCTTGGGTATATCGTTCCGGCAACTCTCCTGGCCGACTCAACTGCAGAAGCGCTTAGAAACATGGTCTTCAACCGAACCACGGTTCTTCATGCAGTGGTGATTCCCGAAAAAGCGCGGGTCTTCTCAAATGTCACGCAAGCGCTCCTGATTCTTATTACGCGTAAAGGAGGGCGAACAGAATCGCTCAAACCCGCTTTTTGGGATGGGATCGGCCCGATTCCGGAAACATCTCGTGTTTCCATTTCCCGCAAAACTATCGGGGATTGCGGGTGCAGAGTGCCTCTTGTCAGAGCCTCTCGAGAATTGACATTGCTGGAGAAAATTTCCTTGTTCCCTCCGCTTGGAGGAAACGATCGCGCCCCATCAAGAGTCTCCATATCCCAGGGCGAAGTGAACGTGTCGGTCCACCGGAAATTCATAACAGCGCACCGCACTGATTATCCGCTCATTCGAGGCGAACACGTTCTTCCACTGGCAATCGAGCACCCAGCCCCCAGCGGTGACCGTCTTGACTGGGTCGAGCCGGAGCTTGCGGAAAAGCTCATGAACGGCGGTGCTGCTTCGCGCAGAACCCGAGGTACACCGTGGGATGCGCAGCGGATCGTTGTCGGACGCGTGGTGAATATGGACTCAGCACGGAGATTGAAGGCCGCGTTGGCTCCAAAAGGGGTGTTTCTCGGCGACATGACCAATTCCATTGTGACCCGCTGTGTCCCGCTGGACTATCTCTTGGGGGTCCTCAACTCACGGCTTCTGAACTGGCGATTCAAGCTTACCAGCACGAACAACTATATTTCAGCACGGGAACTGGAATCGCTGCCTGTTCCCATGATCGATTTCACTGCGGTTGCCGATCCGAGAGTTCAGGAATTCGTTGACGCAGTCCGCAAAGATCTGTTTGACAGGGAATTCTCGTTGATGGAAATAGTTGAGGTCATTGATGCAAAGATTCGCTTACATGAGAATTCCGCAATCCCACTGCTGCTCGGCGGTGCCATACAAACGATAGTAAAGGACCTTCAAGCCGCTTCCCCGGAGAATCCTTCCGAAGCCTGGAATGTGCTGGATGCTTTTGTGCTCTTGCTGTACGACGCACAGAAATTTGGAGATCTACTGACGTAACAGGCAATTGCTCAATTACGATGCCATCAACGACCGATATCGGTCACCGCCATTCGATTACAGGCGTATTTCTGGGTGGAAGACGACGGTACGAGTAGGTCGGATAACCGATCATCATTGCGCCAAAAGATTGATGACCTTCAGGCAAATTCAATCTTGTCTTGAGAGGCGGATACATGCCGGCTGCAGCATTGAAGTAACCCGCCCAACAAGCACCTAAACCGAATCCAGTGGCTGCAAGCTCAAGGTAGGTTAAAGCAATAGTACACGCACTTTGAGCAGTACGCTCGGATTCAGGGGCATGGGCGACGATCAGATGCGGAGCAGATCGCAAGATACGGTCCCGGCCTGATTCCCATGCCGCCACTACTCGGTCCAAATGCATCAAATCCGCAAGATCGGGGAATTCTCGGATGATGGTTCGCATCCAATCGACAACCAGAGCTGCAAGATGCTTCATCTCTTCTTCGCTGCTGATGACCAACCAGCGGACGGGCTGAGTGTTATGGCCCGAGGGAGCATGCGATGCCACTCTGATAAGCTCGGACAGAATCTCTTGGGGGACCTTTTCTCGTGAATAATTGCGAATGGAACGCCTGAACCGGAGAAAATGTTCGACGTGTTCCGGATCGAGAATTTTTTCCTTTTGAATCGGCATACAGCGATCTGGGGTGATGTCTCCCACGGACAAGGCCCCTTCCGGGCATATTGCGACACAATGGCCGCATTTTATGCACAACTCCTCTTCTCGTTCTTCATGGGAGGGAAACGCGTCTTTGGATTGCATGTGGATCAGTCCGAGAGGACACACCGCAACACAAAAACCGTCGCGCTTACATAATTCGGTATTCACGTTCAGAGTCATTATTTGGACCTCGATATTTTCTCAGTGGGAATCATCCCAAGGAGCACATGAAAGAACCAGCTTATCTGAGGATGAAGCAGACCGTCAAGCACGAGAAAATGCAATAGACCGGCTCCGATTGGCAGGAGCAGCGCCAAAGGATTGAGAGAACCTGCGGGAACGGGGAGTCGGGCCTGTTTCACGAGCTGCAGCAGTAAGTAGCCGATACCGAGACAGTAAAGAACAACGAAAGGGAAACCCAGCTCAGCCATGAACGTTAGAAAAATGTTCTCGGAATTGACAACTCGCCGGACCGAGTCGGAAAACCGTTCCTTATCGACATACGGATATTTCAGAGAGTAATTTTCAAGATACGCATCACGCGGAGCTCGCAAACCGATGCCGAACCAGGGGTGCTGAGAGGCAATATGCCATGAGAATGGGTAGTTTTCAGCGCGATAGTATGTCGGTTCGTCTTTCGGATCGAATTTTGCCTTGTCCAGGCCCCTCACAAAGAATATGCCCACAACGATCAAGGGGACGAGCAGCCAGACAAAATGTCGCAGCTTCATCTTTCCGAAGACGAATGCTCCCGTTGCCAGCAGAATAGGAATGACATAACCGGACCTTAAATGGCTTAAATAGAAGAACACGTATGCGCCAAGCAAGAGAGTGAGAAATATCGCAACCGAACCGGGCTGACCTGCCAACAGCAACGCTAGAGGTCCGAAGAACAAAATGAACAACCGATTTGCGAGCGGATGGGGATTTGCGTCGAGCAATTGAAAAACGTTGTCAGCGAGAAAAACGCGTCCGATGAGACTCACGAGCAAGATCCCACACACGAGGATTGTGCAAAACCACGCGAACAGGAATTTTCTGTCGGTGGTTCTCAGAAGTATCCGTGCACACACGAATCCCCCTAGTCCTGATGAGACGACCACAAATCCGCGAAACAACGACGCTTGCGGAGTGATGCTCAGCAATCCGCTCACCGCAGCGAGAATTGTCAGTATCGCTGCAACGGCAATCTCGGCATTCGTGAAGAACTTGCCATTCTTGTCTCTAGCAATGAGCGCGGCAATCAGGCTGATCGCGCAGAGTAATCCGGTGAAGAGGTTTGCCCGCTCTCCATGCACGACAATGACATAGGGCGTAAGAAATGCGGCTTGAAACGAGGTCGCGATAAATAGCGCAATAGCTGTCTTTTCGAGAGGTCCCACGTTTATTAACGTGGAGAAAAGATTCCGAATCCCGCCACTGCTCACCTGTATGTCCGTTAACTGCACTGATCTTCCCAAGTCTGCTTTCGACAATTGAATGAATCAATTCTTGAACAACTATATCACAGAGATTTCGAAGCGACGTGCCCTAAGGTGAAAAAGCGACCGAACGATCCGAATGCATAGGCTTTGAAGAACGAATGAAAATCATAGTACAAAAAAGATGAAGTTACTCGAAATCGCTGATATTCTGCTTGTCCATAACCGGTATGACAAGAGTATTCCTATGGGATCCGCCGACAAAGACGTGGGCGCAAAAATCAGAGCTTTCCGCCAACGGAAGAAGCTTTCGTTGAACGATTTATCACGAGCGACAGGTATTGCTCCGTCAAATCTCAGCTCGATGGAATTGGGGAAATCGTCTCCCACGCTCGGCACTCTGGTCAAAATTGCAGAAGCATTCGGGATGAAAGCAGGCGCGTTTCTGGATGAAGTTCTCTATGGAGAAGCCATCTTCTGTCCGCGTGACAAAATCGAGTCTGTGGAGATCATGCCGGGCGTTCGCGTGCAAATGCTCACGCAGGACGTTTGGCTCCGGAAAATCGATGCGAAAATTCTGGAGCTTCAGTCAGGTTCCGAAATCTCTGTGGAGTCCGACAAGAACGATCGGTTTCTCCATTGCCTCATGGGTGAGCTGGAAGCCGGAACCGGCAAGAACACGTATTTCTTAAAACAAGGAGACAGCCTGTATCTGTCGCCCGAAGCTGCCGCACATCTTGCCAACAGATCTTCGCAGACGGCTTCTCT
This sequence comes from Desulfomonile tiedjei DSM 6799, assembly GCF_000266945.1. NCBI lineage: Bacteria > Pseudomonadati > Thermodesulfobacteriota > Desulfomonilia > Desulfomonilales > Desulfomonilaceae > Desulfomonile > Desulfomonile tiedjei. The sequence goes on along the minus strand of NC_018025.1, from coordinate 4,609,061 downwards.
GCTGATTGTGTATGTGAAAGACTAGCCGGACCGAATTGAGGCCGTTGTTTGTGAAATCGCAATAGATACAGCAATTGCTGAAATAATGTCCGATTGAGGATAAGAGTACTGGTGGGTGCCGGCTTCCGAGCCGCACATTCTCAATATAATAAATAATATCAATACGATGGATTGGCAGGGAGAGACTGTCTTATACCGATTCTCGAAAGTAATCACGGATTGTGAAGAACAGCTCCCAGCAATTGGTAGCGCCGGCCTCCGTGCCGGTGACCAATTCACCAAATAAATCCTACAGTTATCGCCGGCAGAGACGCCGGCGCTACTGATTCTTCCAATTGCAGGCATTGGATTCCGTCAAGACTTTCGATAACCGCTATAAAAGTCGTTCATTCCAAATAGTGGCACGATGTTTTGTCATTCATGAGTCTTGAGATAGCTTCGGGACGCCGGTCCTCACTGACATCTTGAATTGGACCGTGAGATATAACCGTCAGAATTTTTGGCAATCAGTCTAACTGCGCGTTACCATAGATAAATCACTCACTCGAATTATTCAGATTTTCTTGGCGTACCACACAGTCTGCATGATCGGTATCAATATTGACAAGAAACAAATGTTGGCAACTACGAGCACCCATTGGGATTCGATGTAGAGGCAAGCGATCCCGACAATCACGAGAACCACAGACCAGGCCATCATTGCCTTTGCCCCGTACTGATTGATCAGGTACCAATTCTTCTCAGATTCAAAAGCCTTCCGAATGCGAAATCCGTACAAGTAGTTCATCTTTATTTTGCCCAGGTAGAGAGGGAGGCTTACGGCAACAAGGATGAACCCCAGGCAAATGAGAGTGACGGCAGTCTTGACGTTCACGGATTCCAAAGGTCATTCCTTCCCCAACTTCGCTACTCCCGGTTTAAAGGCATTCTTGGTCGGTTGGCTTTTTGCCTTTGGAGCGGGCGGTTCCTTCACATTCTTGGTGTATCCGTGAGCAGCCAGTTGAGCGAGAAATTTCTGACGTGAACCTTTGGGAACATGAATGCAATGCTCGATGAGAGTCTTTCCGGACCGCGCCGGGAAAACAGCTTTTTCCGGGGGAATGTGGCTGTTCAGGGTCCACACACCTCGTGGAGTGGAGTTCAGCAGTTTTGCCATTGAGGCAAATGGCAGATCTTTTTGCAGGCGTATCTTATCAATCGTATCGAATGCAATCGTGCGAGAATTCGGAATCTGCACGCCGTAGTAATCACGGTACTTGTGAATCAGGCCCACCGCTATCCATCGGGGAACATACCGTTCCGTTTCAATGGGGAGCGGAATGTCCCAGTACGACACGGAGCCGAAACCATTCAGCCTTTGAGTTACTCTTCCGGGACCGGCATTGTAAGCGGCGGCAGTGAGAAACCAGTCACGGAATCCCTCCTGCTCGGGCTTATCTCCTAAAGTGACCTTCTTTACCCGATACATCCAGGCAAGGTACTTGGCTGCGGAATTCGTGGAGATAACAAGATCCCCGCGATCGTCTTTCCAGTGGTTAATGTGCATCTTCCAATCATACTGATCGCAGCCGGAAGGACCGCACATCGCTGTGGACTTTATGAATTGCCAAAACCCGTAAGCGCCTGCAGAAGACATAGCGCGTCCGTTGTAACTGCTTTCGATAGCCGCGAGAAAGATAAATTCCGAAGGAACCTCGTACTTCCGCAAAATGGGTGAGATGACGGGCTTCAATTCGTCGGCTTTCTGCAGCCACAAGAGGACTCTCGAACGGCGATCCTGCAGGAGATAGTTCAATTCCTTGAGAATTCGATAACGAATGTCATGTCTATCCAGTGAGACATGCTGTCCGGCAAAATTGAACCCTTTTGTTATCTGAGGAGGAAATCCGTATCGAAACCCATCTTCAATAGAGGCCATGTGCGCACTGGGGCACGCGCTGGCCTGTGTAATTGCGGAACAAAAAAGGAAAACGGCCAGGCAAGCGGTCAAGAACACTCTCGAAAAAGACTGTATCACGTTTCTTCCTCACAACAGGATTGACATGACCCTCTCGAGCAAAACAATGTCCGACCGAGCAAGAACCATGTGTTTGTACAGGGGATTCATGGATTTCAGAATCAGATTGTCTCCTGAAAACTCCACCTTTTTGACGAAAGCCTTGTTCCCGTTCTTGTCTTTAAATATGACGAGGTCACCGTCTTTTATCTGCTCCCAGGACTGAGGTTTGATGAACAAGAGAGTCCCGTCGCCAAAATATTCCCGGAGCGAATCCCCTCTCACCCTGACACAGTACAATGTCGGGGCAAGACAAGGATTTATACCCGGTGGGAGTTCCACCTGCTCAAACCCTTCGCCCGGAGCATATCCTCCGTCGGTGAACTCAAATCCTTCGCCCGCACTCACGTGACCCACCACCGGAATAGTCCGGCTCAGTTGCATGTTCGGGCTGTCCGAAAAGAGCTCCTGTAACCGGGACACGGCCGATTGCATGTAATCCGCTTCCGAATAGAACGTAACGTCGTTGGCCTCTCTGTCCCAGATCCAGGTGAACGGAGTATCACGGAAAAAAGTCAGCAACTCCGATTCTACGAAATCCCTGTTGGATTTTGCCCGAAAACAGAAATCCTTGAATCGGGCAGGCCCATACGCGGAACCGGCTTCCTGATTTTCCTGGAGGATAAAGAACATTCTCACCATTTGATGGAGTGCCTGATTTTCGGCTGGATGCAATTCCAAAGCCTGGATTTCGTCAACAAGCACCTTGTCGGGAAATCTTAACCTCTCAAGTAAAAGGCGTCTCAAACCGGGATACCTGGGGGATGGCTTAGGAGGCACGCGATGCAGCTCAAAACGAACCAATCCCAAGACGTGGTCTTCGGGTACGGCAAAGAATTCCGACCATATGAGAAGTTGAGACCGATTCTTCGGTTTCCCGAGATCCGGAGGATTCTTTTTCCCAGATAAAATTTGAGATATGTAGGCTCGGGATACGCCAAGTTTCTCGGCTAAGTCCTTTTGGCTCTTGCCGAGCTGTCGTATTCGTTCTTTGGCATATTTTCCGAAGGTTTTCATGGCGTCAGAAAGGAATTATCGCAAAAGATAGTTAACCGAAATTGTAAATATATCGTGCTGCCGTGTCAAGCAGTAATAAAGTATGCCCGCAGGAGTATCCCGCGGGCATCGATAAGGAGCAAGGGGGTGAGAAAATCAGAATTGAAGGTTGAAATCCATGTAGAGACCTTCGACACCCAGATCTGCAGAAAGTCTGCCTCGGCTGCCTTCCATGCGCCACTGTTTGTATCCGAGTTTCATGCCGGCATCTACGTTTCGGCTGACTGGTGGAGCAACACCCGCTCCCAGGTCCCATGTGGAGAGTCCAAGTCCCGTGAAACTCATCCAGCTAAAACGACCTTCGAGGAACGGCTTGAACCATGAAAAATAACCGGTGTTGGTCGGTTCGTATTTGAGATGTGCTCCGATAGCCGGTTGCAGAATCGTCTGTGAGAAGTCCACGCCCTCTCCGCCGGGAATTCTGCTTACCGTCTGCGAGTACTTGATGAGGTGCAGATCGGCATTGGGTCCGAATATCAGGTCACGGCTGAACGATACGTCATAATCTGCACCCAGCACCAGGGACGCAATATTGATATCGGACTGAATGTAATCACCCGTCTTGAGGAGAAGTCCGCCAAAATTAGCTTCGATTGGCGTGTGTCCGGGGCCGCCCCAATGCCAGGGAAGGTAATCGAGACGAACTGTCACCTTGTCATACGCTCGAACTGCTCCATAAAATTCCCAGAGTGTAGCTTCCGGAGGAATTCTCAAGTGTCCGATCAGACTTAAAAATCCCCCTTCGCCACCTCTGCTCGACACCTTAGTCGCACCGGTGAGTGTCGCAAAGTACGGTCGCATGCCTATGGCGAAGTTGAACCCGCGTTTCGGGCAAAGTATTTCCCGGCGTGCCTGGCCCGCGGCAACTTCCCAGTCGGCTGAATCGCGTGCTGTCGCACCGATATTTCCCGAGTGGGCTCGGGCAGATGCCACGCCTGAAAATCTCCCGGAATCCTGTTCGGAGACCCTGACTTTCAGAGGATATCTGTACTTTCCATCCACGGCTTCGGCCTGGATTGCGACCATAAGTAAAATGGCCACGACAAAGAAAGCACAGGGAGTTCTCATTGTGCCCCTTGCTAGCATAAGCGTACCTCCAGACGGTGTAGAACCGGAGTGTTTCCCCTTATCGCGAAACATTCGGCAGTATTCTTCAATAATGGGATGGTCCTTTCCCGGAACGCACCGGAATTTCCCTGCTGCTCGACAGACCCGGTATACCCCGGGACTTCGCATGATGTTTCTGATGCGTATATCAAACCGGAAGAAAAGTCAATAAAATTTCGTATGTTGTTACTAAATATTAAAGTAAAAGTTCATTTATGAAGCCCTGCTTACGGGCCATTCCCTTTATTATGGAGACAGCATTTATTCGCACCCTGTTCGTGAAGAAAAATGAAATATGTACTCTAAGACTTCAGTCCCGGGCGGTGGTTTGAGAGGTACCTTGTTTGAGTACGTAGGATGCTGGTGAGCGAAGCGAACCGCATCGTTGATGACAGAGCGTCTGAATGCCTGTCATTGCGAGCGAAGCGAAGCAATCGCCTGAAATTAGGCGTTTGAATCCCAGGCGATTGTCCCGCGAGACGCGGGATCGCTGCGCTCCTCGCAATGACATGTCCCCGGCGTCTCACCTCTGTGAGTAACTGAAGTAATTTTAAATACGTAATGAATGGTGATCGTCGACAAGAATTCTTGTGTTGCTCGGTAACCGCGGGCGAATAGTGGAAATCCATGGCCCACAAGTTTATAACAACAACGAGAATAACTCCTGCAAGATCCCGGAGGAATTCAGTACAGCTCCTAGATTCTCTGTGAAACTGATAACTCACTGATAACTCTATCGGGAGATTTGCATTTGGAGATCGGAGCTGTTCGATGGAGGTATTATGACGGACAAGAAGAACGAACCCTCAAGTGGGTCGCAATCAGGGAAGAGTTCCCTTGAGCACGGCACGTGTAAGTCTGAGGTGTGGCTTCCTCAGACCACTCTCTCCACTTTGCAGAATATGCGGGACGCCGCCAGAATGGCAGGTGGCTCCCAAAAGCTAATGGACCAACGGGCGCGGGGAAAGCTTACGGCCAGGGAGCGCGTGGAACTCCTCCTGGATGAGGGATCGTTCGAAGAATTCGATATGCTGAAGTTAGGCAGGGGAGGGCATCTGGGCCGGGAGAGGGAATACCTGGGTGACGGAGTTATCACCGGTCACGGCATGATAGACGGTCGAGAAGTCTTCCTGTACAGCCAGGATTTTACCGTGGTCGGCGGCTCGCTTGGAGAAGCTCATTCCGAGAAGATCTGTAAAATCATGGACCAGGCGGTACGAGTCGGGGCACCGTTCATCGGGCTCAACGATTCCGGAGGAGCGAGAATTCAGGAAGGCGTAGATGCTCTCGCCGCGTACGGTCAGATCTTCAACCGGAATGTCATGGCGAGCGGCGTTGTTCCACAGATCTCGTGCATCATGGGACCTTGTGCAGGAGGAGCGGTTTACAGCCCTTCCATGACGGATTTCACTTTCATGGTGGACAAGTCATCTTTCATGTTCGTCACGGGCCCCAATGTGGTGAAGACCGTCATTCATAAAGACATCAGTTTCGAAGAGCTGGGCGGTGCACATTCTCACGCGACTAAGAGCGGAGTTGCCCATTTCATTGTTCCGAACGACATCCTGTGCCTCCGGGAAGTGCGCAGGCTCATTAACTATCTGCCTTCGAACAATCGGCTAAAGCCTCCCATATTGGATCTCAGAGATCCACTCGATAGAACCGACCCTGCGCTTGATTATCTGGTGCCCACGAGCCCGAATCAACCGTATGACATGAGAATTCTTATCAACAGTATTTTGGATGGAGCCGAATTTCTGGAAGTTCACGCGCATTTTGCGCGCAATCTGATTGTCGGATTCGGTAGGCTCGGCGGGGAGACCATCGGGCTGGTGGCCAATCAACCTGCGGTTCTGGCTGGAGTGTTGGACAACAATGCCTCGGTAAAGGGTGCAAGGTTTGTGAGATTTTGCGATGCGTTCAACATTCCGCTCATATGTCTCGTTGACGTTCCGGGATTTATGCCCGGCCCGGAACAAGAACACGGCGGCATTATACGACATGGCGCCAAGCTCCTGTATGCTTTTATCGAGGCTACAGTCCCCAGAATTACCGTGATTGTTCGCAAGGCGTACGGTGGAGCATACATTGTCATGAATTCCAAACACATTGGGTCCGATGTCAACTACGCGTGGCCGACTGCCGAAATTGCGGTCCTGGGACCACGCGGGGCTGCGGAAGTGATTTATCGTAAAGAGATCGAGACAGCGTCTGACCCTGCAGCAGCACTCCTGGAAAAAGAAGAGGTCTACCGTACCACTTTTGCCAACCCATTTTTGGCTGCCAAGCGTGGATACATTGACGATGTGATCTTCCCGAGCGAGACTCGGAAAAGACTGATCCGGAGTCTGCAATTTCTGGAAGGAAAAGAATCTACAAGGCCGACAAGAAAACACGGAAACATACCATTGTGAGGAATTCGATGTTCGGTAGCGTTCTTATAGCAAACCGCGGCGAAATTGCCGTGAGAATCATGAAGACTTGCCAAAAAATGGGCATCAAAGCAGTAACCATTTTTTCGGAGATTGATGTTCGCTCCCGGCACGTTCAGGAAGCAGACGATGCGATTTGCATCGACGGTTCCCGACCGGCCGATTCCTATCTCAATGCGGAGCGCATCGTAGAGACTGCCTTGAACCGCGGATGCGAAGCCATTCATCCGGGGTACGGTTTTCTGTCCGAGAACGCGCACTTTGCGGAGATGATTACCAATGCCGGTTTAGCCTTTATCGGACCGCCTGCCTCTGCCATGAGACTCCTGGGCGATAAGATGGAATCCAAGGCATTGGCAGCGAGGGGAGGGGTGCCTGTTGTTCCGGGCCATCACCAGCCGATTCTGGGTATTGAAGAAGCGTACGCTCTTGCGGATGCCATCGGGTGGCCGATACTGCTGAAACCCGCTGCCGGAGGCGGTGGCCGCGGTATGCGGATTGTCATGACAAAAGACGAACTGGCTTCTGCATTGAGTGCGGCTCGCGACGAGACCAGAAAGGCATTTGCTGACGACAGAATTTTTATGGAGCGATATATCGAAAATCCACGCCATATAGAAATTCAGATTATAGCCGACATGCATGGCAATGTGATTCATCTCGGAGAGAGAGAATGCTCCATTCAGCGGCGTTACCAGAAGATTATCGAGGAGACTCCTTCTCTTGCGGTTGATGCGACTCTCCGGAGCAAAATGACTGAGGTAGCATGCAACCTCGCAAGAGAGGCCGGTTACTCCAATGCCGGAACAGTGGAGTTCATCCTTGGCCCGGATGGTGCGTTCTACTTTTTGGAGATGAATGCGCGACTCCAGGTGGAGCATCCGATCACAGAGATGGTGACGAATCTGGATCTTGTCGAGCTGCAGATTCGTATTGCGGCAGGCGAGCCGTTACCGATGCAACAGAAGCAGGTAGCGTTCAAAGGATGGGCTATTGAAGCTCGAGTATGCGCCGAGGACCCGTCCAAGGGTTTTGTCCCCACAACGGGTATGGTCACTCGGTACGCATTGCCCAGTGGTGAGAATATCCGTGTAGACAGCGGCATCCAGGCGGGGAGTGCCATCACCATTTACTATGACTCGCTGCTCGCAAAAGTGGCCGCGTGGGGCACAAACCGAGAAGAAGCCAGGACAACTCTGGTGAAAGCTCTGAACGGGTACCATATCGAGGGAATCACAACCAACGTGGATTTCGTAAATGCGGTAATCAATCATCCTGCTTTTGTTAACGGGAATTTGTCTACGCGTTTTATCGATGAGCATTTTTCCGGATCGGAGTTCGACCGTGAGCCGAATCTGGAGCACCTTCGCTACATGACCATTGCTTCCGTCCTGGTGTACCATTTTCGTCAAAGCCTTATGAAGGAATCTTTGAAGCACATGAGACCGCTGGTCGGCGGAATACCGGCTCTCAAAGAATCACATGATTATGTCGTAAACGTAGGGGACCATGTCTTTCCGGTCAGACTTGGAGGCGACCCGCAAACCCACAACTGGAATGTCACCGTGGACGGTCACGAATACGACGTGATCACGCCGGAATTTGAGTATTATCGCCGTCGCCTTGTCCTGAGGATCGATGGCTCCTCGCACATGTTCAGGCTTCAGTACGACGAAAATCACATCAAGGCATTTTTCTGCGGTATCGTGCGACTTTTTGAAATCTATACCCCTGCTGAATGGAAGCTTGCTCCCTACATGTTGAGGAACCGAGAAGAGATTACGGAAAACGAGCTCAAATGCCCCATGCCCGGCCTCGTTACGGCAGTGAATGTCAATGAGGGAGACTACGTGCGTAAAGGCCAGGAGCTTATCCGGCTGGAATCCATGAAAATGGAAAGCAGTGTTGCCTCCCCGTGTGAAGGAACAGTTGAGCGTATCTTGGTCTCTCCGGGGCAAACGGTGGATACGGATGAAGTCCTGATTCTGTTTGGCACTCCGGCTTCTCCTGCGGGAAGATCCGAAGAAGCCCGTTAGAGCGAACAAGGCCAAAGAGGTGCAATCTTGTTGTTGAGAGCGATGCCACTGTAGAGTAGGTCTCGGAGCTTGTTCCAAGAGTCGAAATTTGTCCCCGGATCGTGGCACGAAGTTCTCATTATATTCTCGGCCGTATTGTAGGGGCGGACCTGCGTGTCCGCCCAAATAAGGGCAGACGCATAGGTCTGCCCCTACCAAAGAAGGAGAATCGTGGCACGATTGTTATGCATTGGAGAATCTTGAGACAATCTCTCCTTACCGATCCATTTTATCGATATCATTGATCATATTGAACACGTGCCGGCACGGAGGCACGGCACCTACCAACACTCTTTTTTCTGAATCAGACATTAGTTTTGGCGCTTACTATAATTAGACGAATCTGCAAATAACCAATTACTTGCCTATACAGAATCTCTCAAAAATACGGTCGAGAATCCCGTCATCTGCCCTTTCTCCGGTAATTTCTTCCAGGTACTCAAGTGCTTTCTTGAGTTCCAGAGCAATAATTTCCGGAGCCATGCTCCTCGTATGAAGCCCATCCAGGACAGCTTTCACGTGCTGCTCCGCGGAAGCAAGCGGCTGAACACACCAGGAACTCAGGAGACTACCCGCATCAGACGAGAAACGTGCGCTGCCCGTCATTCGAAGCTGTTCCTCCAGGTCTTGGATTCCGAAGCCCGTCTTTGCACTTATGGGAATCGCAGTGCTCTGAAGAAGCGGATGGCCGGGATCGATGACGAGACCGAGATCGGCTTTATTGAGAACGGTAATCGACGCTTTTTCGCGACAGGTGCAAAGAACTTTTTCGTCTTCCTGATCAAGAGGAGCGGAACCATCCAGTACAACGATGGCAATGTCGGCGTTATCGATGCGTTGCTGTGTCCTGAATATGCCTTCTCGTTCGATTGGGTCAGGCTCTTGTCTCATTCCTGCCGTATCGCACAGGAGGAACCCCATTCCATTCAACACCAGAAAATCATCCACAGGATCACGGGTCGTCCCGGGGTAGGGCGTGACGATGACGCGGTTCGAGCCCATAAGCGTGTTAAACAATGTCGATTTGCCCACATTGGGTTTTCCTGCGATCACCACACGTATTCCGTCGCGGTGCATACGGCTGGAATCCACGGAACGCTGCAGAGCGGTGAACTCCGATATTAAAGCGGCAAGTCGCGACTCAGGATCCGGAGCAGGATTTTCGTCATCTTCGTCAAAATCCATGTGAGCTTCAAGCTCTGCCAGGATATCCTTCAGAGTGGAAGCAATGTTTGCGATGCGCGACGACATGCCTTTGTCCAGGCGCAATCGGGCCTCTCGTGCTGCGCCTTCGGTCTTGGATTCTATGAGATCCACCACCGCTTCAGCTTGCAGCAAATCCAATTTGCCATTGAGAAAAGCCCGGCGCGTGAATTCACCTCTTTGCGCCATACGAGCGCCGGAAGCGAGGATCAGCCCGACTGCAGCATCCAATATCACGGGACTGCCATGAAGACTGATCTCCACCACGTCTTCCCCCGTGTACGAGCCAGGACCTCTCATAAAGACGGCAATCCCGTCATCGAGTATCCGGCCGTCTCTGTCGACAAGCTTCCCGTGGACGGCTGTTCGGTCATTGAACCCGTCGGCTGCGGTCGGCATGAAAATCTGTGTCAGAATAGGAAGAGAGTCGGGACCGCTCATACGTACCACGCCGATTCCCGAGTATCCCCGGGGTGTGGAAATGGCAACAATGGTGTCTGGTGTTGGCATGGTCATGTACAGGAGAGGTCTCTTATAGGATTTCTCAATCAAATATAGGAGTTGGAGGATATTTTCACAAACAGGATCCCCCAGTATTACTCTTGTGAATGCTAAATTGTATTAAACCCTTTCGCCAATAAATTCAATAAATCCTAGAGGTCCGCATAGACGCCGGCACCCCTACCAACCAGCCGGTAGTGGCCGTGCCTCCGTGCCGGCCAAAATTGGGTTCATAAAAGCGAATAGGTATTGAACCGATTCAGAATCAAGAAGGCAAACTCGGCATATGCGCTAACCCAGAGTCTCTTGGTCATTTGTTCCAGAGGAACAACTGATAATAGGCCGGCGATTCATCGCCGGTTGCTTGAGCAATTACAGGGATTTTGAGTCCCAGAGGGACGGCTGATCCACAGGAATCCCGGCAATAAATTACCGGGCTATTTCCTTTCGTCCCGTAGGGACGAAGATACGACAAAGCTGGTCCATATGGGCAAACCGGGAGACACTTCTTACAAGAAAAATTCCCCAAATCTTATCGCTCCGGACGCGCTCAGTGAGAACGCATGGAGACAAACGCGTTCGTACTATCAAGTGTCCAGGGTCCAGGGAAAACCGATGGTTAGCGTCTTCTCCGTTTGCTGGACATGCCTCTTCTGGGATAGACAATAATTCTTCGAAGAGCACCTTCTCCATAACTCTTGGTATAGACTTCTTTGTCTTCAGCGAGAATAAGATGAATGATGCGCCGTTCGTGGGGAGGCATGGGGTTGAAGGAAACCGGTTTCAGGGTCTTCTTGGCTTTTTGACTCATCTTGATAGCCATTTCCCTGAGATTTTCGGTTTTCCGCATCCGATAATTCTCGGTATCGACTACAACCTCGATCTTCTCACCGGCTGGGCTGTTCTTATTAATGATCTTGTTGACCAGAAATTGTAAGGCATCCAGAGTCTGGCCTTTCTTGCCGATGAGAAGTCCCGAACCATCTCCCTTGATGTCCAGGTACACGGCTCCGTTTACGATGGATGCGTCTATCTCCGTTTCAACGGGGATCCTTTTCAGTATTTCCTCAAGAATGGTCCGAGCTTCTTCGAGTGCAGCCGAATCCGCCTCAGTAATTACAGCTTCGGTTTCGGTTTCAGGTTCCAGGAATTCGCTTTCAGGCTCGCCGGCCTCTTCGAACACCTCTTCTCCAGGTTCCGCGGGTTCTTCAGGTTCCGGAGCGGGTTGAGGAACGGCATCCAGCACTTCTTTCAGTATGTCACGCCTGCGGACTCGTATCTTGGCATCCCGTTGTCCAACCAGTCCAAGGAAGCCCCTTGTGCTTTCTTCAAGTACTTCGATATCGAGAAGGGCCTCTTCAATTTTCAATTCTTCACAAGCCCGGGCTATAGCTTCTTTGACAGTCTTTCCAGTGAACTCGTAATAATCGGACATCAGATTTCCCCCCTCAATCGGCCATTTTATTGGTAATAATCTGCTGAGCAATCGAAAGCACATTGCTTACCAACCAGTAGAGGACCAGGCCCGAAGGAAAACTGAGAAACAAATAGGTGAAGACCACGGGCATGAGCAGCATCATCTTCTTTTGCGTTGGATCTCCGCCTGAAGGAGTCATCCACTGCTGAAGCACCATGGTTCCGCCCATGAGTATCGGTGTCACATAGTAAGGATCGGGCGCAGACAGATCGTTTATGCATAAGTAAATAGACGGGATGCACGTAAAATGGGCATGCCGAAGTTCGATGGCGTATGATAAGGCCTGGTACAGTGCTATAAAAACGGGCAGTTGCAGAAACATGGGCCAACATCCACCGAGCGGATTGACCTTCTGCTCGCGGAACAGTTCCATGGTGGCTTTGTTTATTGCCGCCTTGTCATCTTTGTATTTATCTCTAAGCTTTTGAATCTGGGGCTGAATATCCTGCATCCTCTTCATAGATTTCATGCTCTTATGGGTGAGAGGTATAAACAGGATCTTTATGATTATGGTCAAGATGATGATATCAATGCCGTAGTTTCCGGTGCCGGGTATTCGGATGCCGGCAATCGTAAAGCCCGAATGACTGAGCCTCAAGAACGCGATGAGGTACTCGGCCATAATGTCCAGTATTTTGTAATTACTATAGAAAAGAGCCTTCGACAGGTTGTCGCCTGCTGCAGTCAAAGCTTGCTGTTGCTTCGGTCCCAAGTATAATGCCAGTGCAGTGTTGACAGATTGACCCGCAGGAATATCCACCGCGCCAAATCGAGCCCAAATCTCTGCCACCGAATCCACCGGCTTGAACAGGGTTACTTTATTGGCGGGTTTATTCTTGAATACCAGAGACTTGAAGAAATATGCGTCTCCCAATCCTGACCATTCGACCTGGCCCGAAAGTTCCTCATCACCTTTGATGTCCTTAAAATAATAATCCTTTAACGATCCGTTGATAAGAATTTCGGCACTGTTCCATGCGAATCTCTCATTTTCCTCAGGAGGATAGTATTTTTGCAGCGGAAAGGTAATGAGATAGTTACGATCTTCATTGGAACCATTTGCCAGAAGTACGGAAAAACCAACTTCATAGGTGTCGGAATCGAACGTGTAGGTCTTGGTGATCGTGAGACCTGTTTCGGTAGTAGCTCGATAGCTTATGGACGTCTTGCCTTGTCCGTCGCGTAATTTGACAGTCGGCTGTGCGTCAGTCTGATAACTCAGGGCAGAATCACTAAAGGTTTCGTCTCTCCGGGTAAACATGATAGACGGTCCCGAAGTATCCTTGCCTCCCGCATCGAACAGGTCGACCAGCTCTGTTCCCTGGACGGAAACTGTATAATTCTTAAGCTTGAAAGATACTATCTTGCCGCCCTTGGAGGTGAGTAGCGCCTCGAAATTCGGGGTCTCTATCCTGGTCCTCGTCTCCGGAACTTCCGGAACCTTTATTTCGGCTTGCGGCTGGGTCTTCTTGGGTTCCATTACCGCTTCCGGCGCTTTTTCCGGTGCCTTGAGGGCCTGAGGAACGGGGAGAGGTTCTTTTTCGGCTTCTGTGGTCACCGGAGGTTTTTTGGGCGGGGGCGGCGCGACAGATTGATGATAGAACTGAAAAGCCACAATAATGACGATCGACAGTACGATAGCTAAGAGGAAATTTCGATCCATTCTTCTCTCCCCAAGTAAGGGGATGCTTTTTTGAGTTTACAGGTCGTAGTACGAGGGGCGCAGAAAGCCGGGCGTGTGTGCTCAGGGGACCGGGTCGAATCCACCTGGCCCGAAAGGCCTACAGCGAGCCAGTCTCTTAACGGCTAGCCAAGTTCCTTTGACAACACCATGCGTCAGCACGGCTTCTCGGGCGTACTCGGAACAGGTGGGATAAAAGCGGCAAGCAGAAGGGAATACAGGAGAAATGAAGATCTGGTAGCAACGGATTAATCCACCAGCCACATATTTCCCGGAATTCAGCAATTGGTTCCGAAAAAACGGTCCAACTCTTCGAAAAGCTGCTTTGTATCCAAGACGGAAGCTCCTACCAAAGGGTTGAATACCACATCTGTCCCGGGGGGAATTTTGTCCCGATTCAGTCTGAAGTACTCTCGGAGCCTCCTTTTGATCCGATTTCGCGCGCAAGCCTTGCCAACTTTCCTGCCGACTGCGATCCCCAGCCTTTGCAGGCCCTGCGGATTCTCAAGCATCCGGATGAAAAAATGCGGGGTTCGGTAGCGGACACCTTCTTTTATGATCCTCCTGTACTCGGAGGGTCGCCGAATCCTGTCCTCTCTGGTCAGCCTGAAAGTGCGTGCCTCAGACCGACAGGCGCTTGCGTCCTTTTGCCCTTCTCCGCTGGAGGACGAGTCTACCACCTTTTGTCCTCATCCGAATGCGGAAACCGTGAGTTCTTTTGCGCGAGAGATTGCTCGGTTGATATGTTCTTTTCACGGTAATTCCTCAGACTTCTAGTAAATGCTCTAAAACGATCATTTGAGCAGATCCGTGTTGTTCTGTCAAGTCCCTTTTCGAGCTGACACATCTATTCCGTCCTTCTCAATGGAAAGAACTACTCTTTTATCATCAGGATGACCCTCGAGCAATACCGCCGATTGTCACCGGAAAGGAGAATTCCAGGCACGGGGGAGAAATTAATGAGGCTATTCTCTTTTTTTATTGCGATTAATAATATCTTTTAAAGAATTTACTTTATATATGGCTTGCATTTAGTTGGAACCAATGCTATTTGCTCCGTAACTACCTCACCGGAGGTCCCCATGATCGTCGAATACCTCATCATCACATTACAGATAGCCGTGGTAGCAGCCTTTTTGCTCCTCTGGTATTACTGGGTACGAAAAAAATTCACCGCCTCATTTCTCCTGGAAGACAACGAGCAGGTGCTTTTTCCGTTCCGTTACTTCTCTTGGATCTTCATTGGATTGATCGTAGCCGTTGCATTGGTCCAGATCCATTTTGTGCGCGTGTCTGCATCTGTCCACGACCAATTTGCTTCTCTGTCGGGACTGTTGCTGAAGCATGAGCAGGAAGCGCAAGCCCTGGAAGATCTGAGAAGATCGGTCGCGAAGCTTCGCCACGAAGTCGAGTCCAATTTCAAATCCCTGCGTGCCCAGACTGCGGACCAGTACGCGCTCATAAAATACATGGAGGCCAGCGGAACTACGAAGATGGCCTCGGCAAATGCGGAAAAAGACCCATTGATGAGCATGAGGGGACCCTCTGCCGCGCTGGCCCCAAAAGACCGATTTGCCAACGAAGCAAGAGCATACTCAGCACCAAAACCGCTCGAGCCGGCTCCTGAGAAGACTGAAGACACCAAGGTCTATTCCATGCGCTTGTCGCGAACAGGACGTGCAACTACGGATAGTCTTCGCGTTCGAAAACAGCCTCAAGCAGATTCGCCGATCATAGATCAGCTTTCCGTAGGACAGGAAGTCAAAGTCACGGAAAAACGCGCCTCAAACGAACAGGTCTGGTTCAGGATCGTTACTCCCGGAGGCAAAGCCGGCTGGGTTGACGTCCGCTACCTTAAGCTCGAAGGAAATATGTAGCCTTTTGAACAATACGGGACCTTCCTTGAGTAAGGTCCCGTACAAGATCTGTCAGAATCTTACCGAAAGATTCAGAAAAACCAACCGGACCAATCGATTTGAAAATCCCCTGAATAACTCGAGAAAATTACCTCATTCGTACCGACCAATTTCAAGGATTTAAGCAATTCCTGGTGCTAAGGGATAATTCCGAAACAAGCGGATGAAATTATCCCACAATGTGAATGACTATGCTTCAATACATTCTTCATAGTACTGTGCACATCCACAAAGGAATCTCGGACTGACGACTTACTTCTTGTATTGCGTCTTGTATTGTTCATACTCATTGTCGTAAAATTTTGATGATTCATCTGACAAGATGAGGGGGCGCTTCAATGCAAAGGGCTCGTATTTTGCTCGTCGAAGATGAAGGCATAATTGCTGAAGACATTCAGATGAGCCTGCAGGATTTCGGTTATGAAGTGTGCGCAATTGCAGCTACCGGGGAAGATGCTGTAGCCATGGCGCAATTGTTGAGGCCGGACCTCGTTCTCATGGACGTCGTATTGCAGGGCTCCATGGACGGCATAGAAGCCGCACACCAGATCAACTCCACTCTAAGAATCCCCATAGTATATCTGACGGCGTACGCGGACAACACAATACTCGAGCGCGCAAAAATCACAGAACCCTTCGGATATCTCACGAAACCATTCCGCGATGTGGAACTCAATTCCACCATAGAAATGGCGCTCTGCAAATATGATTATCAACGCAAGTTGATGGAGAGCGAAGAATGGCTTTCAGTGACGCTCAGCAGTATAGCTGATGCTCTTATCGCGACCGACCAGAAGGGCTCCATCAGATTTATGAACGCTGTCGCCGAATCTCTGACTGGATGGACATGTTGCGAGGCCACGGGAAGAGCACTTGGGACTGTTCTGTCCCTGGCGGGCGGGACTACAAAGGAATCGATGGACGATCTTTCCCTGGAATCGTTTCAGAAGCGAAGTTCGGCTGTGTGCCTGGAGAATGTTACTCTCAATGCCCGGAATGGCAGCACGATTCCCCTGGAGGTCAGGGTGGCTCCTATCCGGAATATGGAAAACCGCATAATCGGTTTGGTTGTCGTTTTTCGCGATATTTCCGAGCGACTCCGGAATGAGAAGCATTTGCGATTGCTTTCCGAAATGGTTCAGCAGAGTTCGGAAGGGATAGCTTTCCTGAAGTTGGATCACACGATTGTCTTCGCGAACAAAGCTTTTGCCGAAGTGCATGGGTATACGTGTGAAGAACTCATGAACAGGAGCCTGGAGTCACTGAACTCGCCCGATGAATTTCCCAATATTGCTGAAATGCTGAATGAGTTGACCACAAAAGAGTGCACTGGAGGCGAATGCTGGAATCGACGGAAGGACGGCACGCTATTTCCTTGTCTGATGCACAATAATGTTCTGAAAAGTGAGACAGGTGAAGTAATCGGCATAATCACCACTGTTCAAGACATAACAGCGATAAAAGCTACCGAACTCTCTCTGAGAGCCAGTCACGAGGCATTGGCCGAGTATTCCTCTTCCCTTGCCGCCAAAGTTGAGGAAAGAACGATAGACCTGGAAAATTCAAGGGCCGAACTGAAACGTTATTCGGAAAGTCTTGAGAAGACGAATGAAGCCCTGAAGATTATTATTGAGGGAATCGAGGAACAGAAGCGGGAAGTGGAGAAGAAAATCTCCCACAATCTGAATTTGACCATAAGCCCGATACTGGATCAGTTGAAATCACAAAATGTTCCGGACACGGTACATTTCCTCATAAAATCTTTGGAATTCAACCTCACAAATATGTTCTCCTCTTTTGGTTTCAACATGGTAAAGGACGGTCATGTGCTGACTCCCAGGGAAATTCGCATCTGCGAGATGATTCGTTCGGGGCTGTCCTCCAAACAAATAGCCAAAGTTATGTCCATATCGCCACAGACAGTCCTTGTTCATCGCAAGAACATCAGAAAAAAGCTTTCTCTCGGAAATTCAAGACAGAATTTGGCCTCGTTCCTCAAGTTGAATTTGTAAACGACAAATAGAGAAACCTCCATTTTGTGCATGGGTCGCGCTCGTGCGTTGTAGATCGAAGTTTGTTCTGTGCCTGATGATTGTGGGAATTGTCAAAATTAATGTCCGATTGAGGATAGGCATATTGGTGGGTGCCGGCCTCCGTGCCGGCACATCTTCAATGTGATCAATGATATCGATAGAATAGACCGGCAGGGACGCCGGTCTCCACTAATATCTTGTATTCGAGCGTGGGATAAACGTCAGAATTTTTAGCAATCGCTCCATCGGAGATCAGTGACTTGGATTCCGGTGACCGGAGAAGTGTAAACTGTCTGGACATACGACCAATTTATAGACATAAAAATTATTCACGTGATTACAGGTAATTACTTTGGGGCTATGCAAGAAATTTAATAGGCTATTTTTGGGGAACTCCCCCATCCTATCGTCAGTTATTGAGAAAATCTGTATGTAGAGCCGCTAATACGAGTCTCTCGTTATTGATGGCATATATTTTGCTGCAGTA
The DNA here is from genome assembly GCF_000266945.1 of Desulfomonile tiedjei DSM 6799. Taxonomy (NCBI): domain Bacteria; kingdom Pseudomonadati; phylum Thermodesulfobacteriota; class Desulfomonilia; order Desulfomonilales; family Desulfomonilaceae; genus Desulfomonile; species Desulfomonile tiedjei. The sequence continues at coordinate 4,591,037 of NC_018025.1, read as the reverse complement.
AGCGCGTGCCGACCCGTCAGGATCGACTGGAAGGAATGTATGCCGCCTTGCATGGACAACGATATGGGATGCCTGCAGACGGTATCTGAGGGGCTGTTCTGTGAAAGTATTCGATCCAACTACGCGTTCTCAGCGAAACTACAGCTTACCGGAAGATTTTTTGGAGTGATGTGTGGGGTCACACGCGGTTATCCCGGACGGTACCCGCCAATCCGATTTTTTGCAGAAATACTTCGCGCCGAGCGATTTCGACAGGAGGAAACAATGAAGGGAATAAAGGCGCTGCGAATCTCCACGTTTGTGAGGGTCTGGCTCACTATTTTTCTTGCTCTTTGGTTCTTGGTGACTTTCTCAGGGGCAGCGAGTCCGCTGCTGGATAGTGAACCCGGCCCTGGCGAACGTACGCCTCCGAAACCTCCAGAGATTTCTAAGGTACCGCCACTATTCATGACCACACTGGCACTTCTGTCGAAAAAGGGGTACGGCATAGTGGGACCGGTTCAGGTAATCAAGATTGAGTCAAATTCCCTCTCTCTCTTCACTCTAAAAAAAGAACCCGATGTACTCGATCTGAATGGAAAGCAACTGGCAATAAAGAATTCTGAAAATAAAGATCTGCTTCTGAGCGAAATACAGCAATTTTCTAAGATTTATATCTGTCGCAAGGGAAATGAAGTGATCATTCTCGTACTTCCCGCGAAGGAGAATAAAAATGCGTAAAGCTGCCAACTTCACCGGAAAAGCATTGTTTGTACTGTCAGCCGTTTGCATCCTGCTGGCATGTATTCAGGTCAGTTCGTGGGGCGGTGTCTATCAGCCGTGCAACATGCCTCCTGTCATAGGCAGCGCTACGAGGCCTAATGTCCTTATCGTCATGGACTATTCCGGAAGCATGCAGTTCCCGGCATATTTTGACGATCACTTCGGCAACTATTATGGTTCTGACGTCGCCGACTGCCATGACACGAACGTATACAAGACATACGATCCCACGTATTCGTATTATGGAACGTTTGAATCCGACAGGTATTACGTATACGAAACAAATGCTTCCAACAGCACCGAATATTTTCGCGTGGCATCGCCGCAACCTGTCAATCAGTACGTTTTTAGTGCCGAATCCCAGGATGGCGGTGGTGGCACCTCCATTGAATTCACGGCTGCGGGGCATAATTTCCAGGTAGGCGACTTAGTGGCTCTTTACGATCTGACCAGCCATAAAACCCTCAACGGAAATGCCTTTCCCGTAACGAGTGTGAGTGGAGATCGGTTCAAGATTGCGAAGCCCTGGAATGGTAAGGCTGACAAAGCGGCAGGATACGCGATCAAGAGAGTCTACGGATCGCTTGTCCCGGATGCCTCGGGCACCATTCCGGGAGTAAGTGGGAACGTCCTGAACTTCGTTTCAACCACTCGAATAGACGCTGCGCTTAAAGCACTCATTGGCGGCAAGGCAATATGCCCGAGCGGAGACAATTACTGTTATCTTCGATCCCAGGGTTCCAGGCGTCTACTCAAAGATACTGATGCAGCGGCCACACATAGCCTGCAAGCCGAATTTTACGTCAGACCGACGAGCATAGAGGCCACCACTGCATATCCCAACAATCCCGCTTATCCCGATGACTACGATAGAGGTTCATATTACTATGATGAGGAAAATCATCATCGCGATGTTGTCATATCTGTAAGCGGAAAATACTCCGGCAGGCTAAGCACAACCAGTCCCGTCTACTATAATAAGTATTTTGAAGAATGGACATTCACTCTGACCAAACGAACAAAAGTGGAAATGAACTTGAACGGAACGTGGCCGGGAAACGATTATATAGCCATCTATACCCAGCCGATTGCTCATCAGGGGAATAACAATACGAATCGTGTCGCGTACGATGATAATAGCAGTCCGGCAACCATATCGACTTATCTTGATGCCGGAACATACTACGTTCGAGCTACGTACGCAACTGACGGTTTAGGTGTCGATTACCAGAAACCATATACACTGTACTCCAACGTTCACATAACACCTTATCAAGTGAGCGGATTTACAAACAACGGGATTATGGAGAGTAAGATAGGCGCCATTCCCTGGGCCAGAGTCCGGGTCAGGCTCGAACCGGAAGGCAACGTAAAAGATACCCGAAAAGGAGTCATTCAGCGTTCCTGGTCGTACGTGCGATTCGGCTTTATGTATTACAACGGAACTTCCAAACAAACCGAAGGAAAGCAGCTCATTGGATGCGAAAATACCGAGATGAGCAAGCTTATCAATGCTCTTGAAGGTGTGGACAACTGGTCCTCGGACGGTCTTGATTTCACAAAATGTTTCCCTTACTCCGGTACTCCTACCGGTGAAGCAATGCTGGAGGCATACGACTATTACAATCAACATAGCAATAGCGACAATGCGGACAATTCATTATTCCTCGGCAAAGCAACGCTCAAGGATCCTTTTTATGGAGCAGACGCGTCGGGGACGGCGCGGGCTGTTCCGTGTCGAAAGAGTTTCGTTTTGCTTCTCTCGGATGGTGAATGGAATGCCGGTCAAGATCCTATAAAGGGAGCTCAGGCTATACACGTGCAGGATTTGCGGCCGGACAGCAATTTTCCCGACCTGCCTGGCAAGCAAAATTGTGATGTGTATTCCATTTTCGCATTTAGCCAGTCAGTGGCGGGCACAAATTCAATGAAAGCCGTGGCTATGTACGGGGGATTCACCGATGAGAACTGTGGATCCGCCAATTTTCCCTACCCCGAAAGCGGTTTTCCCAACAGCTTGAGCATGACCTGGCCTCGATCCTCATGCAATCCTAATGGAACATATAATGATTGCTGTAAGGAATGGGATAGGGTCTGGGACAGAGATGCAATTGGAGACCAGAAAGGAACTCCGGACAATTACTATGAAGCGAGTGACGGGAAAAAACTTGAGGAAGCGCTCCTGGCAGTCATGGCAGCAGTTACGTCCCGAACCTCAGCCGCAAGTGCAGTGGCGACGGTGTCACAGGAGGTCCGATCTTCAGATATCATTGTCCGAGGGGTAGTTGAGAATTCGTTAAAGAAAGACCCAAATGTTGTAAGTCAGGACACCATCGACACTTTCTTGTGGAGAGGTCACCTCGAGGCTTATTATCCGTTCGACGACAATGGCGAAACGGTGTACGATTTTGAACGTTTTGGAGACAATGAAGATCTCTGTACCGATTTGGGTACGGGACGCCATTGCTGGGATTCCGGCTATTTTCTGGAGAAGAATATTCACGTGACTCCATCACAGAGAGTCATCTTTACCTGGGATCCGACAACGAAGACCCAGAAACTCTTTCATAAAGATTACATCAGTCGCACGGAATTAGGCGTTTCAACTGACACGGATCGCGACAATTTGATCAACTGGGTTCGAGGAGAGGATCTGACGGGTTTGCGCGACCGCGATCCGCTGACACCTGGGGTTGGCGGCACTGAAGTCTGGAAGCTCGGTGACATCGTCTATTCTACACCGGTAATAGTCGGACCTCCCAGGCTCGGAGATGTCTCACGTCACGATCCCAATGTGAAGCAATTCCTTCAGTATAGGGACGATCAAAAAACGCGGCCCAAAGTTGTATACGTGGGAGGAAATGATGGAATGCTCCATGCATTCCTTATGTCCACAACCCCGGATGGAATCGATTGGCGTGTGGACCGTAGTGAAGACCCGGATATCGGAAAAGAGCTCTGGGCATATATCCCGAGCAATTTGTTAACAGAATTGAAAGTCCTCGCAAACGAGACGTACGGCTCCACCGGCTGTAAACATAGATCGATGGTAGACCTCTCTTCTCGATCCTGGGAGGTATACATCAAATCTCCGTACTGCGGAGCGGAAGCGGATGCCAAAGGTCGATGCTGGCGAACGGTCATTGTAGGCGGCGAGCGGGGTGGTGGTGACGTCTATTTCGGCATAGATATTACCAATCCTATACCCGATCCAACCGATTCGACCAAGGGACCCAAAGTGCTTTGGGAATATTCAATTCTCAAGAATCGTGTGGTCGTGGAAGCAGCTAGCAGTACAACAGATCCCAACTGTGTGAACCAGTGTAGGAGTGATTGCCAGGACACATGTGAGCAAGAATATAATACTTGCATCGTACCATGTAACTCGCTTCCGACCAGCAAGCAACGAAAGGCTTGTAAGAGCGATTGCGCAAACACCCGGGATAATGTCTGCGAACCAGACTGCGAAGCAGGGTGTGCCTCGAAATGTACCACTCTTGGTGACTACAAATGCTACGTGCCATTCCGTGACGCATACGACAGCATCAAGTTGCTTCCCATGACATGGTCTCAGCCTTACCTTGGTAGACTGAAAATACCGACTTCGGTCAAATTCTACGTTGGCGATCCTAATCCCTTGGTGGGAGGCGGCCAGCCGAACAGCTTTGTTCAATTCAGTACGGCCTCCGATCCCGATAACAACAAGAGATCGGTAGTCTTCATGGGTGGAGGAATTCACATCTATGACAAGACTTTCGATACGAATCCAGCTATAGATACCCGATTCAAGTTAGCGCTTTTCTGGCCGTTCCTTCTGATGATGGACATAGAAACAGGACAGAATCTTTTTGAATATGTGTGGCCCATTGTCCACAACAAAAATTTGACTACGTTTCCGGTGAAAACGGCCGGCACAAACACGATTCCCTACGCAATGTCCGATCCTCTCTGTCTGGACGTCTGGGACCAGGAGAACGATGCCATAGGAGATGACGGCTACATTGACCGGGTATACGTCGGAGACATGAATGGATATTTCTACGGATTGAAGTTCAATCTCGACGAGTTTTTCCCGAATGCCGCAACTGCGAACTCCAATTTCGGTGTGGAAGTGGAAGTCTGGCCCACAAAACCGATTTCAAGAGACGATCGGGACACAAACTATTTCCGATCCGGTTTGCAGCCGATCACCGTGTCGCCTGCTGCGAGCTTCGAAGAATATGATGGATCCAGTACTATGCCGGCTTTGAGAGTCATTTTCGGTACGGGCAAGTATGACGATCTCGTAGGTTCCGATGACGATAAAGCGGATACGACGAGAATGGCTTTGTATAACCTACGCGATCCCGTCGTGAAAGAAATCGGAGGACTAACCTATGGTTTGCCTATAATCGATCCGGGAAGCTCTTACATGGTGTACGACTCCACGCACTCGACAAATTTCAGAGTTAAATTTACTCCCAAGTGCGGACTGCCAAATAGCATCGACTCATTCAACACGTCATGCAACTGGATGAAGAATGCTACAGATGCGGATTGCTGTCAGTCTGACTGTGCTACATCGTGTTACAAATGTATTTACGATTTCAGACATCCATGCGAAAGTGGCGATAATGGATGCATTTTCCCCATAACCGAGACGCAGTGGTTGCCTGCTTCCGATAAACCGGGGGAACGAGTCCTTGGAAAACCGTTGATAGCAGGAGGAATCGTATTCGTTACGACGTATACTCCACCTTTCGACATGTGCGGTACCGGCGGACAGGGTATACTCTACGCCTTCAACTACATGTGTGAAGTAATGCAGAGCAATCCGTTCGATACGGAGGATACGATGATCGTACCTGGGCCCGGAGGTACGAGTAATCCGGCAGGGTACGTTTCTGGAGCTCCTACTCCGGGTGTCCCCAGTAGGGCAGTTATCGATTCCAGAGGTGAGAACGTTATCGTACAGATGAGTGACGGCACATTGAAAAGAACCAAAATAGATCTGGGTGATAAGAAACCGCTCCAGTTCAGAGGCTGGCGCTCGAGGTAACCAGACCGGTCATCTGACCCGAACTCTCCTATTCCTTTCGACTGGGGAGCACTCTCAGAGTGTCTCCCCTTTTTTTTGCCTTTGTTCCCACCATGGGGCCAAGGACGGGAAGTACGTTTTTCTGATCTTCTATAGTAAATAGTAAGTGCCAAAGCTAATGTCTGACTCAGAAAAAAGAGTATTGGTGGGTGCCGGCACGGAGGCACGGCGCCTGCCGATTTTCGAGAAGCGCTTTTCTCAATCGGACAAAAATTCTCACATTTGATATAATTCCTATGATGGGACAACAGGTGATCTCACGCAGACAACTCAAATCTCGGAAATCATTTCTCAACCAATATGAAAGCACTTGATTATAAGCACCAGAAATGCTAATGCATTCTGCAGCTTATGGAGGCACCATGGAAGACGGACGAACCATTTGCGTCCTATGCGCCTGGAGACAAACCTGTAATAAAAAGTTCTCCATGGATGGAGCAACATCTACGCGATGTCCGGAATATACCAGGGATGTGACCTTGCCTGAGGTTCCGCCCGATCGAAAAGAAGAGGAAAAATAAGCGAGAGCGTATCCATCAGTTATTCATGGGAAAAATCCCCCCAACCCCCCTTTATAAAAGGGGGGTAAAAAGGGCACGTGCAATTTCTCCCCCGTTTGCAGAATCGCTCTCAAGCTGACAGCCCCCCAGAGGTAAACGTTTTATGAAAGAAGTGGTAAGAAGTCTGGTCCTGGATGCTCTGAAAAAGGCCGTCACAGAAGGGCAGGTGGACATTCGGGAACCTGAATCCGTGCTTGTAGAAGTTTCACGATCCAAAGATCCTCGTTTTGGTGATTACGCTACCAATATAGCGCTCGTTCTTTCCGGACCCGCGAAGCTCAAACCTCGGCAGCTCGCGGAAATCGTTGTGCAAAACCTGAACATGGACCCTTCCGTGTTGGCCAAAGCTGAAATCGCCGGACCGGGGTTCATCAATTTTTTCCTTGCTACGGAAGTGTGGCACAAAGTACTCGCAACAATTCATGAGGAGAAGGAGGTTTACGGCGCTTCCGAGAAGCCTGATTCTCCACGCGTCCTCCTTGAATTCGTCAGTGCAAACCCTACCGGTCCTTTACATGTGGGTCACGGCAGAGGCGCTGCAGTGGGTGATACGCTGGCGCGACTTCTCAGGAAGAACGGATACAATCTGCACACTGAATACTATGTGAACGATGCCGGGAATCAGATGAGGATTCTCGGACGGTCTTTGTACGTACGGTACAAACAAATGATGGGGGAACAGATCGAATTTCCCGAGAATCATTATCGCGGAGATTATATTCTGGAATTGGCCAAAGAACTGAAAGGCACTCAGCTTGGGGCAGAATTACTGGAATTGCCCGAAGATGAAGCAGTGGAAAAAGCTTCCCGTTATGCCTGCAGCCGCATTCTGGACGGAATTCAAGAAGACCTGCGTTATTTCGGAGTGGAATACGACGGCTATTTCAGTGAACGAACACTTCACGAAAGCGGAATGGTGACTGCCACCGTTCGTGAGCTCCAGGAAAAGGGCAAAGCAGAAGAGCACGATGGAGCAGTGTGGTTCGCCATGAACGAGCAGCAGGACGAGAAGGACAGGGTCCTGGTACGAGCCACAGGCGAGCCGACATATTTTGCGGCTGATGCAGCGTATCACCTGAACAAACTGCAACGCGGCTACGGGTTGCTTGTGGACATCTGGGGCTCGGATCATCATGGATACGTGCCTCGGGTACGCGCTGCAGTTGAAGCCCTCGGTTATTCGCCGGACTCACTGAAGGTTATGCTCGTCCAGTTTGTGAATCTGGTGAGAGAGGGGCAGAAGATCTCCATGTCTACCCGATCGGGCGAATTCATCACGTTACGTGACGTACTGGATGAAGTCGGGCCGGACGCAGCGCGATTCTTCTTTCTGACCAAACGCTCTGACAGTCATCTGGATTTCGATCTCGATCTTGCAAAAAAGCAGTCCCGGGAGAATCCGGTTTACTACGTGCAGTACATGCATGCACGTATCGCGAGCATCTTTAGAATCGGCCAGGAGCGTAATATCGATACGGATATGACCGATCCGGATCTGAGCGTGCTTGCACTGCCTGAAGAACAGAGGTTGATGAAGCATCTGGCTGACTTCCCGGATATGTTGCGAGAAGCCGCAGAAGCTTTGGAACCTCACCGGGTGACGTTCTATTTGATGGAACTGGCAGACATGTTTCACGCTTACTATCACGATAATCGAGTCTTGACCGAAGATTCGGATCTCAAGAAAGCAAGACTGTTCCTTGCGGAAGCGGTTCGCCAGGTGGTTGCCAATGGGCTCGATATCCTTGGCGTGACTGCTCCGGAGCGCATGTGAAACTGTTATCAAGAATATTTTCTCGAAGATCCGGGTCGGTGAAAATAAGTGCGGCCGCGCGGAATGCGGCTATCAAGCTGGCCAATCCCAAACCTGCCCGGAAAAAGATCTCCTTTTCCGGGTGGTGGTCTTCGTTCAAACTGAAGTTCAGACGTTCCGGCATCACTGCTCAAATCCATCGTTCGGATGAACGTTCAGGCCCCAAGAACGGGTGGCTTGCTGTCGCGGTTCTGGCTTCAGGTTTGGCTCTCGTAGTTTTGGCAATCATCAATTACCGTTTGATTTCGGATCCCTCGATTTCCGGAAAAGCTTTTCAACCCAAAGAATCTCTCCAGGTGGATGAGCACGGTGCGATTCAAGGATGTGTGCCGGGAGAAGGAATTGTGGCAAACAACGGCCCTCACAAACCTCCTGAGGTCACCTTTTATCAGCAGCTCACGGCCCAGGACGAACAGAAGGCAGCTCAAGATTCTCCGACAATCCAGGAGACCGAACTCCAAGGACACAAGACCGGAGATTCCGCTGTTATGCCTCAGAAAAGGGAAGATCCCAAAAACAAGGCCCAAGCCAAGCTGAACAGTTCGGAGGATCTTCGGCCTCTGCTACCGCTGGTTTCGACACCAGGCCGGTACACCGTGCAAGTTGGAGCGTTCACACATCCATCAATTGCTCAGGAATGGGCAAACAAGTGGAAGACTCGAGGCTATGAGGTTATCCTCAGGCCGGTGGCAAGACCGAATACGGGAATAATCTACCGCTTATACCTGGGTAATTTCCCATCGGAAAAACAGGCAGACGATCTGGTAAAGCATCTCAAAGCCAAAGAAGGAATCAGCGCACTCCGGTTAATGGTCCGTAACTAGAACCGATGACATAATCTAACCTTTTGAACACATTGTGCCTTAAATGACCGGTAGGGGCTGGCGTCTCTGCCGGCCCGAACTCGTTGATATGTAATTAGAAAAATGTGCCGGCACGGAGGCACGGCACCTACCAATTGCCGAGAAGTGCTTTTCGCAATTGGACGCTGTCTTATTCACTTGCTCTAATCACTTTTACCGTGACGGAGTGGGAAGGTCTTTCCTGAACATTCGATACTTCCGGTGAATTCTTCCGCCGACCTCTATTTCGAATTTATTGATGTCGTGATTGTCTTCGAGATTCCAACCTAGCTCCAGGTACTGGTATCCTTTTGCTCTGGCAACATGATTGATATGATTGAAGGCAACCAGTGGTAGCCCGAGTCTCTGATATTGCTTCTTGAATCCCAGGACCAGACCCCGCAATCCTGTGATTTCACGTTTGTAAAACAGGATTTTCAGGAGTCCGCTCAGGCCGATCTTTCCGTTCAGCCGCTTCAGAAGAGGAGTTATATCCGGCAAGATGAAGCACACGCCGGCCGGTCGGTCTTCATAGTAAATAAAGAATATGAAATCCGGGTCCATGACACTCAGAAGTTCCTTGCCCATAAAGGTCATTTCATCTTCAGTCATGGGAACGAAACCCCAATTTCGGCTCCATGCCTCGTTGTAGATTTCTTTGACAATTTCCATTTCTGAGTTGAAATTCTTCTTCTCCGCTGTACGGACTCTGAGATTTTGATTCCGCATTACTCGGGCAGCGAGCCTCTCCACTCGATCCCGTGCTCTGTCAGATGGAACCACCAGTATTGCCACGAGATCTTTTTCTTTTTGATACCCGCATGATTCAATCAAGGGCAAATAGTAAGGCGGATTGTACGGCATCATGATGGAAGGGGTGGTTTCGAATCCTTCTATGAGCAGCCCCACTTCATAGTTTGTGGAAGGATTCAAAGGCCCTCGTACGAATGTCATACCCTTCTCGGATGTCCAGCTTTCAACGGCCCGGAACAATGCGCTTGCAGCCTCCACATCGTTTTCGCATTCGAAAAAACCCCAGGCCCCCATTTTTTCCTCGTGAAAACGATTGTAATTGGAGTCAACGATTGCTGCGATTCGCCCTACCGGCCTATCACCTCGAAATGCCACAAACAGCTCACGCTCCGAAAACTGCCAAAATGGATGGATCGCGGTGTCCAAAAGCCGCCGGACCTGCTTCTTGAGGGGCGGTGCCCAGACAGTGTCGCCGGCATACAATCTCCAGGGAAGATTGATGAATTGATCCATATCAGTTTTGTCGGACACTTTGCGAACCTCTATTCCCGACATGTAAGCTCCTGATTATATGTGATTTACAGTTGAACGTTCATTCAGTGCAGAAGAGTTTACCACAAAACGATTCGGCCCGAACGCATTGAGTCGGAACACTGTCGGCAACCTTTACATCCTGTAAAGCAACCGATGACATGCGGAAATGCGGATTTTATACCGATTTGCGTTCAAAGCTAGACGAGAATCCCCTATAACCCCACTTTATCAAAGGGGTGGAATGGGGGGATTTTGAATGCAAATTGGTGTTAGACGAATGCGTACGTTTGCCCATTTTCGGTATGGGTTAACGACAATAGACTATCAGACGAAGAACCATAGAGAAACATTAGCTCCTGACATGAAGCCGAGATAAGCTAACGTAAAGTCATGGTTTTTTGAGGGGCTGCCAAATCATGAACATTGGCACATGCTTTGCTTATTCTGTTTCCGGGGTGAAGTGTCAATAACGGATTGGATTATCTACATGGGTTATTCAAAGCTACTCGTTGTGGACGATGAGCAGGCATTTCTTTCCGTTATGCAAAAGCGTCTCTCGAGAAGAGGAATCGACGTTTCTCTTGCAAAATCAGGAGAGGAAGCCATTACAGAAATAACCGAAACACGGGATTTCGATGTGGTGATTCTGGACGTGCGAATGCCCGGACTCGATGGAATACAGGTGTTGAAAGAGATAAAGAAGATCTCGCCTCAAACGCAGGTTATAGTCTTGACCGCTCATCCCTCTTTCGAAGCAGCACTTGAAGTTACTAATCTGGGTGCATTCGCTTATCTCATAAAACCCTGCGATTTCGAAGAGCTTGTTACGAAAGTTCTCCAAGCAGCCGCTCGCAGAAGACGTCCTCCCGGCTGCCTCTCTCCGGTATTGGAGCAGCAGTATTTCGAGGAGACCAGATAATTCTAGCCTGGCACTACAATTTTCGTTTAGTAGGGCAATTTTTGGAGTATAGTCCAAAGAAGTTCCTGCCAAGGAGAAGTTACCATGCTGGTCAAAGACTGGATGACTAAGAAAGTTGTCACGCTTGAAGTCACAGATTCTCTTCAGCATGCTATCAATCTGATGATGGAAGACCACGTCAGCATGTTTCCCGTTTTGGAAGAAGGCAAGCTGGTGGGAATCGTTACCGATAGGGATCTGAAACGTGCATCTCCTTCGGATATGGCTCGCCTCGACATTCAGCAGATCATCTATCATGTATCCAGGGTTGAAGTCGGCGCAATTATGAGCCGCTACCCCATAACGGTTCCTTTAAACTGGACTGTTGAAGAAGCTGCGGAAATCCTGATGACGAACAAAATCTCAGGATGTCCCGTGATAGATGAAAAAGGCGAGATACGGGGACTCATCACAAAAAGCGATCTATTCAAAGCCCTCATAGCATTGAGCGGTTTGAGTCATCGGGGCTTTCAATTCGGATTTCTTCTGGAGGACCACCCCGGTTCCATCAAGGTTGTCACTGATATCATACGAAAGTACGGTGCGCGTCTCTGCAGCATTCTCAGTTCGTACGAGAAAGCGCCCCAAGGATTCAGGAACGTTTATATAAGAGCATTTGATGTGGAGCGGGAGAAAGTGGCCGAGCTGGAAGCTGAACTGAAATCCAAGGCAAAAATGCTCTACATGGTCGATCACCGCGAGAACACGAGGAAGATATACGAATAGGACAAAATTTTCCGTACCATTTTACCTGAGTGTTCTCCGCAGGACATTATAGTTTGTTCTGATGATATTCCCGGTTCTTCTCCTGATCCCTCCGTCCAAACCGGAGGATTCCTTATACGGGCACTGACCCGAAACCAGGTCAGCGACACCGCAAATTAAGGCTTGCCACGGACCGGAGTAGGATGCGGAGACAAGCAGGAACCGCATTATTCACGGCGGTTCGCGAACGATGCGGTTCGAAACTGTCTCAAAAGTCGAAATTCATTCCAGATCGTGGCACGATGTTCTCATCAGCTTTCCGGCCTTATTGTAGGGGCGGATCTGCGAGTCCGCCCAAATGAGGGCAGACACACAGGTCTGCCCCTACTCGGATGAGAATCGTGGCACGATTTGTTGTGCATTCGAGAATTTTGGGACAGTCTCGGTTAGGTCTGCTCACCACCATCCCACGTTCGCTGTGAATCAAACCTGCGCAATCTTCTCGAGTTCCTGCTGAATTACCGCCTTGAAAAGAGGAATTTTGTACCTGTTTTTCGAGAGCGGTTGCGCCTGCTTCACGGCTGCTTCTGCAGCACTGCTTACGACAGCGGCATCCAGTTTCTTGCCGATTATCGCTTTCTCAACCTCCATCGAGCGCCATGGGACAGGAGCCGCCCCACTGAGCACGACTCGAGCGGACTCCACCGTATCCCCTTTGAAGACAATGGCGAGCGCGACTCCGGCGAGTGCGAAATCCCAGGAGCGTCTCGTTCGCACTTTTCTGTATGAGCTACGTGTGCCCTGAGGGATCGGAGGAAGCATTATCTCCGTAACGAGTTCATCGGGCTGCAGTATAGTTTCTTTCTCGACGTTTTCAGCAGGTCGCACAAAGAATTGCTCTGCAGGAACCAACCTGTCCCCTTTAGGTCCGGCGATGCGCACCTGGGCATTAAAGGCTACAAGCGCCGGTGCGGTATCCGACGGATGTACGATCGCACAACGATCGTCTGAGCCGAAAATACAGTGGAATTGGTTTTCTCCGCCAAACGCGTAACAGATTGTCCCCCCTTTTCTCAGGCAGTGAAACTCACCGCGATAGTACCAGCAGCGCGGTTTTTGGCAGATATTGCCTCCAATGGTTCCCTGATTCCGCAGTTGAGGGCTGGCAACTTCCGATGCGCCCATCGCTAATGCCCGGTACCGATCTTGGATCGACTCGTTTGTGGCAATTTCGGTGATGGTGTTCATCGCTCCTATTCGGAGTCCACCATCTGCAGCACGACGGATTCCGCGCAGGTCGCTGAGTGCACTGAGACTCACCAGCTTGTCAGCCGGAAAGATATTGTCCCTCAGACACCCCAGGAGATCGGTCCCGCCTGCATGAACCCGGGAATTCTCGGAATGCAGATGATCCACTGCGCCTTCGACAGAAACTGGACGTACGTATGCAAAATTCGGGAGCATGGTTCACCCCTTGACCGGTTTTTCTGAAAAAAGAAGGCTGAGCTGAACAGGGTTGATAGGTGTGTGCGTAATTCGAATACCCGTGGCATTGTAAACTGCATTGGCAATGGCAGCGGCTGTCGGTATGGTTACCGGTTCCCCGAGTCCTTTTGCGCCGGTAGAGTTTGCCTCATTATCGAGGATCTCGACAGGAACGCTGGTGATGTTTTCCGTAATGTCCAGTGATGTAGGCAACTTGTAATCATGCCAGTTCCTGTTGCAGAGTTTTCCGGTTTCGTTGGCGTCGAGTACCCGAAATTCCGTTGATGCCAGTCCTATGCCCATGGTGATACCACCAATGACCTGACTGTCGAAGGTGAGCCGATTCATTACTCTCCCGCTCTCGTGAGCTGCAACGAATCGCAAGATTTCGATTTCGCCGGTTCTCACATCGACTTGAACTTCACAGAATTGTGCTCCAAAAGGATTCACGACCAGATTCGCAGGGTTAGGTCCCCGATAACCTACCCCAACGATAACCCCGCGTTTTTTCAAACCCGCGACGTCTGAAATTTTGACAGTGCGGGAGGGTTCGTTGGAAATATAAATCGATCCTTCTTTCATCGCGAGTCGTGAGGCATCGACTTTCAAATCCTGTGCAGCCATCGCGAGAAGTTGCCTCTTGACTTCTATCGCTGCTGCTCTCACTGCGGGCGATTCCGTGGGGATTGTCTTACTTCCACCGCTGGGGGTCGCAAATTGAGTGGTTCCGGTGTCCGCGTTTTCTATGAAGATCTTGCTCGGATCGACTCCCAATTCTTCGGAGACTACCATGGCCATAATGGTTTTAGTGCCGGTACCTATATCGCTGGCTCCCATGTTGAGATTGGCACTGCCATCTGCAAACAGCTTCAGCACGATGGTAGAAGGCGGACCTCCTCCTCCCACAAACCAGAGACAGGCAGCCATTCCCACTCCGCGTCTCAAATGGCCGGGCTGACTTGCGCTTCGGTTCTTTCGGGCATCCGCCCACCCAAAAGCCTTTGCTCCGGTCTCGAGACACTCCTTGAGGCCTGTAGACGAATACTTGGGCTTCCCGTCCCGTGCCTGACTAAACAGAGGGATATTCTTGAGCCGCAACTCCACAGGGTCCATGTCAATCTTCTCGGCCAATGCATCGAGCATTTGCTCCAATGCCCAGGATCCCTGAGGATGCCCCGGAGCACGGAACGGTCGAGCAGGCCCTGTATGGGTGTAAAAGTCCGTAGCTTCCGTACGAACGTTGGGACAGGTGTACAGATCCCGCACCTGCCAATCTACAAGACTGACTCCTCCGGCAGGGAAAGCTCCGCCAGTGCCCGTAACCGTCAGTTGTAAAGCAGTGAGCGTGCCGTCTTTTTTCACCCCGGCTTTGAGCTTCATATTAGTCGGAGGTCTGTTTCCGCACGTGACAAAGGTTTCTTCTCTGGACAAAAACAGCTTCACAGGTCGCGCTGCTTTTGCTGCCAGCAATGCTGCTATCACGGTGTACTTGCCGGCCCGAAGCTTAGAACCGAATCCCCCGCCCACGTAATGCCCGATCACGCGAACTTTGGCGAGTGGGAGCCCGAGAACCTCCGCAACTTTGCTTTGAACCGCGTACACACCTTGAGTGGACTCCCAGATGGTAAGCTGATTATGGTCCCATTTTGCAACACACCCATGGAGTTCCAGGGGCGTATGCAATTCGCATTCGGTCCTGTACTCTTCCTCCAGGACAACATCGGCTTCGGCAAACCCCTTCTCCACATCGCCGCGTTCGTATTTTGTCGGGGCGGCAACACGATTTCCCTTTTGATGTACTGCTGGAGCACCGGATTCTGCTGCTTTTCGTTCATCGACGACAAACGGGAGGACGTCGTACTTGACTTCTATTGCCTGCAACGCATCACTCGCCTGGTAAGGAGTCTCGGCGGCAACCGCGGCCACGGCTTCGCCCTCGAAACGACAATGTGGATCGAAAAGTTTCGCACTGACCCCGTCTCCGTAGGACCATTTGAGATCGGCACCGGGAGTCGATCCTGTAATGACGGCACGCACTCCGGGCAATCTTTCCGCAACGGAAATGTCGATGCTTTTTACGCGAGCATTGGGATAGGGGCAGCGAAGAATCGCACCGTACAACATGTCGGGCAACAGCACATCGGAGGGATATACCGCAGCTCCGCTGACTCGTTCGTATCCGTCGGTTCTCGGGAGAGGCTTTCCCACTACCGAAGTCTGTTTCCAGGGTTTGGGATCTTCGCCGGGCAGAGGCGTTTCAGGAACTGGAACCCCTTTCAGGAAGTATGGCTTGTCGTCCGTAGGTTTCATATCAGCCCCCTCCGGCCTTGAGTTTGGCAGCGAGATTGGCAGCATCGAAAATGTTCTTATACGCGCCGCATCTGCACAGATTCCCACTGACGCCCCGTTTGATTTGATCCATGGTTGGACTGGCATTCTGCCGCAATAGGCCTTCCACAGCCATTATTTGGCCGGGAGTGCAGTATCCGCACTGATACGCGTCCTTTTCCAGGAAAGCCTGTTGAACAGGCCCGAGATTCTCCCCGTTCATCAGACCTTCGAGGGTGGTAATCTCGTACCCTTCAGCTTCCACTGCAAGCTTGAGGCATGAATATTGCGGAATGTCATTGATGAGCACCGTGCACGCCCCGCATTCCCCGCGTTCACAACCCATCTTCGTACCTGTCAACCCGAGCTTTTCCCTGAGCACGAAGAGCAGTGTCCATCGAGGTTCCACAAGTATGCGATGCTCCCGCCCGTTCACTATAAGTCGGATCTTCTCCGTGGAATCCGGTTCCATTACCTGGGGTTTTTCTTGAGAATGTACGGGCTTGGCCGCAGCCAATGCAACTGCGCCCATTCCAACCGAAGTGAAAAAGCTCCGTCGGGAAAGACCAGTTTTGCACGTGCATGTCTTTTTCTCCAACGTGTCGTCCATGTCTTCCTCCCAGCAAGCTATCGAAGGGTCCGTCGGATCAGGAATTTAGTTGAATTATTCTCTTCACTTATCTAAATTTCACCGGATCGATGTTTGACTCTGCAAAATCGACGTTCCTTTTTTATACAAAAATTCTATGGAATTCGTATGTCTCAACTCTATACATAGACTCTGCAATACTAAGTGTGGCCAAATATTCTCTAAAATCCATTCCTCAAAAGTTACCATGCGGAACAGATAACGGTCAAGCAAGCTCCAATACCTGACCGATTATGAATGTATTTGGTGTACGTGTTGAGTTATGGCAACATAGCATCTGTTAGCCTGAAACAATGTCATGTAATTCGGATTATTACGGAGTACATGTATGACAACTCGCCGTCCGAAGCCAGAAAAATCTCAGGGAAAACCGAAGAGCCGCAAGCGGTCTCGGACGTCCGGACTCCCGCCCGGTACACTGGTTTATATTGGTCCTGAACGGGAAGGACCGGTGCACATAACGGCCATGACATACGATCGTTCAGGCGTGACCGAATTCCCGGTATTGGATCCCGAAAAGGTAGGACAAATCCCGAAAGATCATCTAATAACATGGATAAATGTAGACGGATTACAGAATATCCACGCGGTTGAAACAATCGGCAAGCAGTTGAATATTCATCCACTTGTGCTCGAAGATATCGTGGACACCACCCAAAGGCCGAAAATTGAGGTCACAGATGATTATACATTTATCGTATTCAAGACTCTGACTTTCGACGAGACTACTTCTGAAATCGTTTCGGAACACGTCAGCCTTGTCCTTGGAGAGCACTGCCTCATAACGTTTCAAGAAACCGCGGGAGATCCATTCGATCTGGTCAGGAATCGAATCCGTTCCAGTGTAGGCCGTCTCAGAACCTCAGGGCCGGACTACCTGGCATATGCTCTGATAGATGCTGTGGTGGACGATTATTTTTCCGTACTGGAGAAACTTGCCGAGGGCATTGAAGTTCTGGAAGAAGATCTGGCGACCAGGGCGGATCCGCAAATGCTGAGGGAAATTCACAAACTGAAGGTGGATATGATCGTATTACGCCGGTCCGTGTGGCCGCTGCGGGAAGTACTCAATAGGCTTTCAAAGGGGGATGCCCCTCTCGTTCAAAAAGAAACGATCCCTTACTTGATGGATGTGTACGACCACACGATCCATGTCATAGAAACCATGGAGACCTACCGGGATATTGTGTCGGGGATGTTGGACATCTATTTATCCAGTATCAGTAACCGATTAAATCAAATCATGAAGGTGTTGACGATTATCTCCACCATTTTCATTCCCCTGACTTTTTTATCCGGATGGTACGGCATGAATTTCAAATACATGCCCGAACTGAGCTGGAAATGGGGCTATCCCATGGTGATCGTCGTAGCCCTCACCATAGTCAGCCTCTTACTCTACCTGTTCAGGCGTAACGAATGGATCTAACAAAGGTAATTTGAAGAATCATCCTTGTGAAGAAGGTTCCCCAGATTTTCCTTGTAGATTGTCAAATCGTACTAAACCGCATTTGAATCTTGTTATAGGATTGAAGCAGATGACAGAATTTTTGTCAGATTGCGAAAAGCGCTTCCTAAAAATTGGTGGGTGCCGGCCTCCGTGCCGGCACATTTTTCAAAACAAATCAACCAGTTCGGTCCGGCAGGGACGCCGGCCCCTACCGTTCCTCACAAAGGGTAGGATGTTCAAAAGTCAGAAATTATGTCAACTGCCATATAAGACGGAGACATCATGATTTACGTGGAACAAGTCGGAGAGGTGACAAAATTTCGCATGGCCCGAACCTTCATGGGACGTGGTTTGTATTTTACTGCTGC
Source organism: Desulfomonile tiedjei DSM 6799 (assembly GCF_000266945.1). Taxonomy (NCBI): domain Bacteria; kingdom Pseudomonadati; phylum Thermodesulfobacteriota; class Desulfomonilia; order Desulfomonilales; family Desulfomonilaceae; genus Desulfomonile; species Desulfomonile tiedjei. Next base: position 4,572,753 of record NC_018025.1, on the reverse strand, counting down.
ATATTTTGTGGACGGACTGTTGATCGACACCGGTTGCGCTCACACGGTTTCGGAATTCATGAACACGCTCGGAAGCAGGTACGTACGCTTCATCGTGAATACCCATTCCCATGAAGATCATATTGGCGCGAACAAAGCAGTTCAAACGAAGTTCGGAGCACAAATACTCGCACATTCCGAAGCAGTTCCTATTCTTGCAGATCCATCTACCAAGAGACTTCGGCCGTATCAGATAGTCATGTGGGGCTATCCGCAGTCATCCACAGCAACTGTCATCGGAGAAGAACTGGAAACAGAGCATCACAAATTCCGCGTTATCCATACTCCCGGACACAGCCCGGACCATATTACTCTGTATGAACCGGATAGAGGATGGATCTTTTCCGGAGACACGTATGTCGGCGGCAAGGATAAGGCATTACGAGCGGATTACAATATCTGGCAAATCATTGAATCTTTAAGAAATCTCGCTTCTGTGGATTCCACTCTCCTGTTCCCCGGCAGTGGAACGACGCGGGACAATCCCAGAGAAGAACTCCTGAAAAAGGTGCATTACCTTGAAGAAACAGGACGGAAAATCAAAGAGTTGCACAGTCGCGGTTGGAGTCGCCATCGCATACGAAGAAAGCTTTTCGGTCCGGAAATGTCCATTGCCTATTACACATTGGGGAACTTTAGTGGAAAAAACCTCGTGAGATCGTATATCGAGGACAGCTCGAAATAAACCGAGCTGCCGACAGGAATTGACAAGCATGTCTTCCGTTGTAAATGTACTTCGGACAAGAGAAATCATCCCAATACCAGGAGTACGAATGAAACCGATTCCGAATCCATATAGAACAGGTGAATGCTTTTTTTGCGGACTGAACAATCCCATCGGGCTTAAACTGGATTTTTTCGAGTCAGAAACCGAGCCGCGTGAAGTTGTTCTCAACTGGCATGCATCATCCAAATTCCGGGGTTTTGGAAATATTCTCCACGGCGGCATACAAAGCGGCATTTTTGACGAAATCATGGGATGGGCCACGATCCACTTCATGCAACAGGTAGGAGTAACTATCGATCTTCAGGTGAAGTTCCTCAGACCGGTATATGTCGATCAGGATATTGAAGCACGATGCAGGATCGCGTCCCGCAATGGCAGCCGAGTTTTCCTCGAAGCAGAGATCGTTCAGGATGGAAACGTATGTACCAGTGCTACAGGTTCGTATTTGCTTATGGAAAAGGGGAAATTCGATAAGCTGATCAAATCTGGTTGACTAGCGAAGATTTTGATTGATCTAAGTGCGGGCTGCCCAGTCATGCAAGCCGCAACCGAAATTCATCGCAGAGTGAAACCGTTCGCATGAGAGTACTCATTATTGGAAATCCCATAGCTGGAACGGGGAAAGCGATTTCACGCATTGAAGAATTTGCGCAGGTACTGGAACGCAGAGGCCACCGGACAGAAATCTTTCTGACTTCTGGAGCAGGAAGCGCAGCGGAACGTGCTCGTACTATCGATTCTTCTCTGGATAGACTAGTCATAGCAGGGGGAGATGGTACGGTAAACGAAGTGCTGAACGGGATTCCGGATCCTTCACGTGTTCCCTTGTTTCATTTCCCTGTCGGGACCGCCAATCAGCTTGCTCTGTCCCTTGGGCTTCCATCGGAGATGGAATTGCTGGCCAATGCTCTGGAAAAAGGCAAAATTTTAAAGGCAGATCTGGGGTTGGCAGGAGATCGACGATTTCTGATGCTCTTGACTGCAGGTTTCGATGCAGCAGTCACCGAAGAAGTGAAGAGACACCGCAATGGAGGCTTGGGATACATCGGGTACGTCATTCCTATTGTAAAGACGATTGCGTACCACAAACCCGTGCGGCTGAAGGTAATCCTTGACGAACACACTGAGGTAACCGGAGCAACGGTAATGCTCCTGAAAGTAAGACTTTATGGTGGATTCCTGGTCTTTGCAGAGGACGCACGCCTCAATTCAGGCTGTTTTCACGTGTGCGTCTTTCGGGAAGGATCTGTGAGCCGTATTGTCTCCTATGCCCTTGCCGGCTTAACACGAACATCTTCCTATCATACAGACATTATGCGGTTCAGGGCGCGAAGCGTGCGCATCGAATCGGATAATTGCGTTCCCGTGGAAGCTGATGGGGATCATTATGGAACCACGCCCGTTACTGTTCGACTGGAACCATCAGTAGTGCCGTTGATCACCTCCGGCTGATTTCAGCCGGAATCTATGCCGCCGATTTCTGCTTCTCTCTGAAGTCGTTCGCTTTTTTGTAAAGATACCCTGTCAGAAGCGTGAATATTGCAGCATCGTCTAACCAGCCGACTCCCGGAATAAAATCGGGAAGGAAATCTGTCGGAAGAAATATGTAAAGAATTCCTGCAAACAATGCGGCAAATTCTTTGAGTCCGGCTCTTCCCGAAACCAGGAATTGCAGCACCCTGAGAATTCCGGAGCCCAGTTCTCTCAGGCTCGTCTTCCACAGGAGCGGCAGCAGGGCCAAAGCCCGAGCGTATCGACCTTTCTGAATCAGCCTCGCGAAAATAAAGGTGAGAACTTTCATGTGCTTGTCCTTGTTTGTTCACTGATCGCTACAAAGACGCCATCACTTCTTCTGCAATGGTGTCACGGGTGAGAATCCTTTCTGTTTTGTGATCAACTTCCGGCTTTAATTCCAGTATTTCGACACCTAGTATGGAGAAGGTTCTATAGCAAGTGTATAAAACAGTGTCCAATTGCGAAAAGCACTTCTCGGCAATTGGTAGGTGCCGTGCCTCCGCGCCGGCACATTTTTCAAATGCAAATCAACCGGCTCGGGCCGGCAGAGACGCCGCCCCCTACCGTTCAATTTAAAGCACAATGTGTTCAAAAGGTCAGAAATCACCTTATCTGCTATAATCGCTTTGATGAACAAACTCCGTGTTTCCCAATTCACCAATAAAAAAAACCAGGAGTCTTCTTTGTCAAGAAGCTCCTGGTGTCGTTATTTTTATGGAAGATTAATGCTTGCACCGATCATGTGTTGCACAGTAAGCGCCTTTTATGCCGATATGGTCAGTTGAGAATATTTCCGGACGGAATCTCAGCTCTGACAATGCCATACGTAATTTGCGTTCGTCGTCACATACGCAGTCTCCAAGATTGGCCGGAGCTTCTACGAAATTTTCCTCGGCCAATTTCCTTACATTCAAGTCTCTCTCGTCCATGGTGACCTCCAGAACATTTTCGCCAAATCTGGTGACTTCTACGATCTATCGTACTTATGAGTGTAACCACTGTAATCCATGAAGCAAATGCAGAATCTGAGAATGCCGATTTCCAAAAACACGAGTAAGCGCATATGGGAGTTTGAGGAACCTTTCTACAAAAAGGTCCCTCAAGCTTCACTTCTTTGAAAGCGAATAGATATCGGCTCTTCCGCGGGGAAGGATGGAGCTCACGTTTTGTAGAAGCGTACTGATGGAAACAATTCGCCTCTCGTGTGAGGGAGAAAGAGTGCAGCCATAAAATTGTCCATGTATGAAGGATCTTCAGAAAGCTCGACATTCGTCATTGCTCTGGCAATCTCCCGGGATTTCGCGAAAAGGTTCCGGTCCAGAGCCGCCAGTCGAGCACCCTTCAACGATGAATTACCGATAAATGAGAATTTTTCTCTGGGAATATCAGGCAAAAGCCCGATGGTGATGGCATGATCGAGATTGATGAAACTGCCGAAAGCCCCCGCAATGATGACTCGATCCAGAGCGTCCACCGTCAAGCCGATCTTGTCAAGGAGGCAGGTGTAACCTGAAAACATCGCGCCTTTTGCCCTGAGTATGTTATCGAGATCCACTTCAGTGAGGATGATGTCTTCTTCAAGTCCGCTTTCAGCGGCACGGCAGACAACATATTCTCTTCCGCTTCTTCCTACCCGAATTCTCGGAGTGTCCAGATTATCGGCATATTTCCCGTTCTGGTTGAGAATTCCTATTTTGAGCATTTGAGAGATAATGTTGATGATCCCTGAACCGCAAATTCCTACAGCAGGCTTTGCATCAATCGTTTTGATCATGGGTTCGTACGTTTCAGGATCTATGAGCACGCCTTCAATGGCGCCCGGAGCGGCTCGCATGCCGTATTCCAGCCCGCCTCCTTCGAAAGCCGGCCCTGCGGAGCAGGAAGCCGTCATGAGGAGATCTTTGTTACCGGCAACGATTTCTCCATTTGTCCCTATATCTATGAACAGGGTCATCAATTCGGAATCCCACATACCATTTGCCAGGACTCCGCTGACAATATCCCCCCCTACATATGAAGCCACACCGGGAATTACGTTCACAAATGCATGACGACTGAGCATTAATCCCAGCTCCTGAGCAGGGACTGTGTCAATATTCTGAGCTGCCGGCACATACGGAGCTTCACGAAGGTATTTCGGAAAGAGACCGAGGAACAAGTGGGTCATTACCGTGTTTCCGGCAGCAACCATGTAGTCAATTTCGTCAATGGAGGTTCCGCTCTTCTCGACGAGTTCCGCTACAATTTCGTTGAGTCCTCTTGAAACGTGCTGTTGAAGCTTTTCAAGACCGTCCTTCTTGAGTCCGAAAACTATTCGGCTGATAACGTCATCTCCCATGGAGATTTGGGGATTGTATCGGGAAGACCTCGCCAATACTTTTCCGGAATCCAGGTCGATCAACTCGCCCCACAGAGACGTGGTTCCAATATCGATAGCGACTGCCATGGGTCCAGTCTTTAGATGCCCCGGGACAATTCTGCTCAAGGAGTATGTGCGAGCTGCGGCCGAGCCCTCTCCGCAGTCGTCAATTTTGAAACACGCAGTGATCTTCCACTGGTCTTTTCTCAACTGCTGAGGCATTTCCCTCAAAACGTCCAGGCTGCATTTCACAGGATGGAGATCGTGATCGACCTTGAGTATCCTTGTCAGTCGTTCGTAGTCGCTGAGGTTGTCGTCTATAGAAGGGGAAGGAGGCTCCATGAATACCCGCAGGGTCATCGGCCTGATTTCAGGAACGATCGGGGATTCCATAGGAGTCGCAGTCTGGCGCATCCGGTCGGCTTCATCCCGAGGAATTACCTTTCTTCCAAGTTTCGCTTTCGGGACATCGATCGTGACTTCTTCCGTAATGCGAGACTGACACGCCAAAACGTATCCGGCAGCTCGGGCGGCCGCGTGGACTTTTTCGAGCTTTTGCGCATCTACCGAGCCGTTCACGACACGAACTTTGCACTGACCGCAGGTCCCCGATCCACCGCAACCCGCAGGAATGAAAACACCCGCCTCCAGAGCAACGTCAAGCAGCAGTTTTCCTATTTCAGCTTCGATTGTTACATCGTCCGGGAGGAATCGGACTAGTACTGTCTTCAACGTAGCCTCCAACAATCTCGGTACAGGGCCCGCTGGCCTCAATGATTAAGACATGATATCTTATCACTGGGAACGAGTTTTTCAATCCTGAAAAGGGGTACCCATGATCTTAAACGTTTCCGAGCTGTTCAGGAGCATACAAGGAGAGTCTTCCTTTGTGGGATATCCCTGCGCTTTCGTGAGACTCGCAGGGTGTAATTTGCGATGCCGATATTGCGACACCAGTTACGCGCAAACAGCAGGTGAAAATATGTCCCTCGAGTCAATTTTGGAGCGTATCCAAAATTACGGCACCAATCTGGTCGAGATCACCGGAGGCGAGCCGTTACTGCAGCAAGAGACCCCGATATTAGCGAATGCACTTATCGAACGCGGTCATCAGGTGCTCGTGGAGACGAATGGAACTCAAGATATCTCGGTGCTGCCCGAAAAAGTAGTCACAATCATGGACATAAAATGTCCTTCCAGCGGAGAAAGCCACAACACCAGATGGGAAAATATCTGGAAATTAAAACCTACGGACGAGGTGAAGTTCGTTATCTCGGACAGACATGATTATGAATGGGCCAGAGGCATCATTCGGGAAAATTTCGGAAATAAAAAGGTGAAAGTGCTCATTTCAACGGTTTTCGGGGAAATTCCCAGCCGTAATGTGGTCGCGTGGTTGCTGGAAGACAAACTGCCAGTGAGGTTTCAACTACAGATACATAAGTACATTTGGCCCCATGAAACACGAGGCGTATAATTGTTTTCCGGAACTGCATTCACCCGGGGTATTCCTGTAGCTTGATTTCCAGTCCTTATACCGATTCGCTTTTCTTTTTATAATCTGGCAGGCTGGAGGTATCCTTCGCTCCGGACGACGCAAAGCCGTCTAATCACTCCGCTCAGAACACCTCAGCCTGCGCCATCTTATATGCATAATTGCGAAATGGTATTCCTTTCCTACTGCTTGGTGACACGGAACAATTCTTTTTTATTTTTTCTTCCGATCGTTTTTTGTCTCAGAATTTCTTGACGAATTCCTGTTGGTCACGTATATTTATTTGATGGGTTGGAGCCGGGTAAGTTTGACTCGGACCATCCTCCCTTTATTCTGATGGGCGTTTCATCTAGCGACTGACATGTCCGAGACGTCCAGTAGAAGGGATTTGATACCTCCTATCGTTAAAATCCGGTCTTTGTGTTCCCATTTCACCCAAGGGTGAGGTGCGGAAAAATTCCGAAAAACACATAAATACAAATCGTAGACAAGTTTTGGGGTACTTACGGGTGCTCCGCGCATGAAACCAAAAATCATGGGCAGCGCCGAGGTACTCCGATCCATTTCTATAAAAAGAAGTACGCGAAAGGAGATTCATCTGTATGCCGGGAGTTTATGTAAAAGAAGACGAACCGTTTGAAAATGCATTGCGACGTTTTAAGAAACAGGTGCAAAAATCAGGAGTTCTTACCGAGACAAAAAAGCGACGTGCCTATGAAAAACCGAGTGTAAAGCGCAAGAGAAAAGCTATGGCCGCTCGCAAAAGACTCTTGAAAAAATTGAGACGGATGAAATCCAGATAATCTGTTGATTGGTCCGTTGCTCTTTTGAGTCATTGTTGAAAAACGACCGTATTCGCGGTATCCGTTGTTCTTCAGAATGGTAGTGGAGGACGGGCTCAATTTCTGCGTCATCTCTCAACTCTATCCGATGGCAGGACCGAATAGCTGACAGCCGTATTCTTACGATAGTATCGTACGCTGCGGCAGCGGCTGTGGTCCTGACCATCGGGCTGACAACCGGATTTTCTGAAGACCCCGGAATGGGGCAACTCATCCTATCTCTCCTGTTTTTGATTCCTGCAGGATTCCTCTTTTTCTTTTCAGTCATCGGTCTCGCCTCATATTTCATCTTTATACCGTCTCTATCGCGCAATGCTCACATTTTTGCACAGGTTCACGGCGGGCAACTTCTCCATCCGCTCACGACAGCGCTGCTTGTTGGGCTCCTCGGGTTGTGCATACATACCGGAAGTTTGCCGGGACTGTGTGTATGGATCGTGCTCCTGGTAGTATATGTGGTGCAGACCGGTTTTATGATGGCACGACTCCGAGCAGAGTTGGCCAATAATGGGCTCACGGGGAACTCAAACACGTTCTTGTTATTGCTCGGTCTTGTCCTGGGAGGCGAGTTGCTGACAATGGCTGCAGGCTCAAAGCCGTTACCTCCTTGGCGGTTGAACACACTCCCGAGTGATACCTGGGTCGTAGACATACGCACCAAGCCGGAATTCAAATGGAATCGCATTCAATGCGCAGAGAATTATCCCTGGGGAGCGGGATTGATGGAAGCTGCCGCATCACGACCGAAAGACCGGCCGGTTCTCGTGACGTGCTTGTCCGGTCATCGATCTCCGCCTTTCACTATCATGCTGCGTCGTATGGGATTCACGACAGTGTACAATCTGAACTGGGGAATACTCTACCTGGCGCTTATCGAACGAGGCCGCAAGGCAGAGGGTCCTTTCAGTCTGACCAGGTCGAAACGTGAAGCAAACATGCGGGGGAAAGATTTCCGCGGAATATCTATCGGATATATCACCTTCGCGGTACTGACTCTCATTGTTGCTCCTTTGTACAGCACGCCCTCGTCTTCACATGCCATAGTGGCCCTGCAGATTGCGGGCGGTATTATCGGCTTACTGGGATTGGGAATCGGGATTCTCAGCTATCAGGCGTTGGGAAGGAATTTTCGTGTCTTTGCTGCTCCTCGAAGAAGCGGGAAACTGATTACCACGGGGATTTACAAGAGAGTACGGCATCCCATGTACACTGCAGTGGTGACAGCTTTGGGCGGATACGTGCTCGCGTTCGGGAGCATCTATGCTGCGCCGTTTTGGTTCGGTTGTGCGTTGCTCTACCTGATCAAAGGATTTAAGGAAGAGCAACTGTTGCAGGCTCATTATCCGGAGTACGAGGAATACCGGAAACGCACCTGGATGTTCATACCGTACGTGCTTTGAAGTCTCTCTCTAGCCAAGGCTGCCTATCTTCTCTGTACGCACCGTTTTTCTCACCCTGCAACTCAGCTCTGTTATGGATTCCCTGTTCTCAGGAGTAACTCGGCTCATGGTGAGGTCCCTCAGCCCTTCCATGCCAAGATTAGCGAATGCCGATGCGAGCCACCCGATGGGCAGGGCAGTCTGAGCAGTCACAGCAAACGTCGCTTCTCGAACCGCCCAGTCGTTGCCATTGAAAGAAAGCGCGAATCCTCCTGCATCTCTGACCGTGCGAAACGCGTCGATATCGGTGATGCTGTCACCTACATAAAAGACGTGGTCTAAGTCGGTTTCTTCTAATTCAACAATTTTCCGTACTGCAGCCGCTTTTTCTCTGCCTCCAATCGGGCAAACCTCATCTATGAGCCGGTAAACTTTCATCTCGGGCAAAATGCTCCAGAAGATTTCATCCAGTTCTGCAAGGGTTTGCTGACCTTCATCGGTAAAATCTGCAAGGGAAAGCGCTCCCTTTGGAATCACGAAATCCGGAAGGGCAAGGATTCGCGCGTGAAGATCTTTCAGGATCTTTTTTTCCCCTTCCGTGATGGAATAATCATCGAGATTTACTGCAGTAGAATAGGTGTTTTGAAACGGAAATCCCAGCACTTCACATACTGCCACAATATATTGCGAATAGCTGGTACTGATAATGTAAGAGGGCAGCCTTTCAGAAATGTCCCGGAGCATGTCGTCGGCTTGAGGAATGATCTGGATATTTCTTCGGGAAAACTTCACCATGCTGCGATTATCGAGGCCGAAAGCCTTGAAGAACGGCAGTATGAGTCTGAGAGTGTCTCCCGCTTTATAGTTCGGCCGGTGCACGATCTCCGCGAGATAATCGTCGTACAAACTGATTTTGCTGAAAAACCGGTCTCCTTTGGGAATGAAGGCATCAGAGAGTTCGGCCGCATTGTCGTTTTTGGTAATGGGACCTTCGCAATCGCTTATGAAAACTTTTCGGGCTGGCTCCACTGCATTCCTCCACTAAGCATCTTGCTGTACGTGCTTGCTCCCGGCTGCTTGCCCCCGGGACAACATTGTTTCGAGAACGGATCGATCAGGATACGCGTTGCGGCCAAATCCTTCAATACTCCTGGATGCTGTAATCGCAGCCAATTCAGCACATTCCTCAATATTGAGAGACAGCAACATCCCCGCCAAGAAACCCGCAGCAGCGACATCTCCTGCCCCTGTCCGGTCTTTGATCGTACGTGCCGGAATTGGGGGCTGAGATACTGCACGATCTCGTGAAAAAGCTTTCAGTCCTTTTTCACCCATTTTTACGACAATAATTTCAATCCCCAATTTCATAAGCGTGTCGACGGCATTTTCAACTCCGTTCACTGAAGTCAGTTGCTCCAATTCCTCTACGCTTGAGAAGAGTACATCGGTTCTTCTGAGAAGAGGCTCGAGTGTGCTCATGCCGAGGCAACTGTAGATCGCTCCGGGATCGAAGCTGATTTGGGTGTTCCCGTGCACGCTTGCAGCAAGATTCATCTGGGCATCCAGAGGATCTCGTGCGACAAAGGACGTTAAATGGAGCCATGACGCATTCAGGAAGTATGCCGTGTCCAGATCTTCGGACCCTGCCATATCGTTGGCGTTCGGCAAAATAAGCAGCACCCTGTCTTTTAGGGAGTCTTCAGCGTCTATGAGAGCCAGGCATCTTCCCGCTGCAACCGGAACTGTATGAATTCTCAGATCCTTCGGCCTTCCAAGGTCTTCCAGCTTCAACGCAGTCAGATCGGACTCACCGGCACAGCCATAGAATCCCGTGGAAAACCCCAGTTTTCGTAATGCCGCTATGGTGTTTGCAGCGGAACCTCCAGGTGTCGTGTCCATCATGATTCCGTGTTTGCGCAACTCGGGATAGAACCGTGCGAACCAGTTCACGTCGCGCACGTATTCCTCACCGAGGGGGAGATCGTGAACTCGTAAGAATTCCCTGGGCACTTCCCATATTTCGTCAAGATTCAGCGATCCGAAGCCGATTACGTCAAGCTTCAAGAATGGATTCTCCTTCTATTGCATCTGAAATGACATGCGAACGCAATGGATCATGCTCTTGGCTCAGGTGATTTCCTGGCCTTTCGTTTGGGCGCTACTGGGCCTCAGAGCTCTGACGTCCTGGAGGGACGAACCATGAGTAGCCACGGGTGCAAACCCGTGGGAAGAGGCGCCCACATTATAGAGGCTTGGACCCTGAAAGGGTCCACAATCGGTCCATCTGAGTTGATGGTGGACCCCGCCAGGGACCTCGCTTTCCTCTTTTGCTATAAATCTTTCCATGGGTTGCACCCATGGCTACCATTTGGATCGCCCCGCTGGGGCTCCGATGACACGTCTCAGCCATACTGGCGGTAATAACTGAGCTTAAAGGAACAATCCATATCTGAACAAGTTTTACTCTCAATCCGTAACGGGCTTCATCCGGATTTTTCGCCTACATTGTCCGCCTTCCGAAGCACGGCTATGTGATTGGAGGCGAATGGTTCATGGAGCCGAAAGACTCGATCGAAGAAACGAGCGGCCTGCAACCACACGCGCGTCGATGTCCGCATGAGAGATCGCAACCCCACGGCCTCTAACGAGACAGACATTACAACAGAAGGCACGTTCAGGAACAGATGGAAGAGACCTCCGTTCACCACGATTTCCTCGACGCGAAATCCCGAAGCTAGAGCCAGCCGCTCAATGCCGAACCTGGTAAATCTGTAAAAATCCAGAGGAGCGTCATGCAAATGTAGCACGAAAGGCAAAGATATTATGGCAGTGCCACCGGGTTTAAGCACTCGAAAGATTTCCGAAAACGCGTTCCAGGGTTCCGGAGCGTGCTCCAGGACCGAGCAACAGAAAACCACATCGAAGCTGGCATCCCGAAATGGAAGCACTGCAGTGGCATCCACCAGGGCATCGAGGTCAGGATGATGGAGCGTCAAATCCACGCTCAAGCAGTCATCAGTTTGTTCTCGTATCAGGCTTTCCCAGGCGAGACGCCCGGCTCCCAGATCGAGCACTCTCCCTCGCACCCATTTCCGAATCACCGGTGCCATATCCTCAAAGAATGCCCTGTTTTGCAATGCAATCCACCAGTGATCGTCGCGTCCGACGGTCTCCGCATTGAGGCGCAGCCAGATCCGATTGAAACGGGCTTCCATAAACCTGCTTTCCAGTCTGAACGAGAATCAGACATTCCTAACATGCAGCGCAGCTAGAGGCAAGGAAGAGGGAAGGGGATCTCCGTTAACTCAAGGAAAAGAGCCGGCTAAAGCGTGAAATATGTTAAGAGCTTGTTACGGCGGGAAAACGTTGCGGTCCAATATGCTCTTCGGTATTTTAGCCCGATGTACAGGTGCCTCGTATTCCCCTACCCAATAGGCTCGATGAATGCGGAATTTGGAAGGGTGATCATACCTCCCGAAAAAGTCGCCACGACTATTTCGTCCGCTTACAAGTTTATTGGCGAGTGGCGGGCAGAAAGCCGTGGGGCAAATCCATACGTGGAAGTCACCTGCTTTGGGAACCCTATGGTGAAAGGTTTCGGAATATTATACTTGACTCACCCAAATATTGCTGATTAGTATCGAAAAAGGTGCAGTTTGGATAGGCTGTGGAAGATCCCATAGTGACAACGCTTCAAGAGAGCAAAGAAGCTCTCAGCCGTATTGACGTGCTCTCGATCCCTGTTCACATATTCTAGCAATGAGTTTGCTTTCCGCTGGAAATTGAGAAAAGTTTCTGATGGTGGGAGAATGATTGCGGCTATCAAAGGAACGGAAGGGGAGCGGTTGATGTACAGATCGGATGGGATATCAAGGAACTAAAAAAAGGGACAAGCATTCTGATAGACAGGACTCAGGGAAGAATCAAAAGGTGCCGTGGAGATGGCGATGACAAAGGTAGCAGCTAACCTAAACGTTCTTAAGTGGGCTTTGTCGCGCTCTAGGAAATCTATACCTGAACTAGAAGCTAAATTTCCTAAACTAATGCAATGGCTTACCGGGCAACAACAGCCTACGCTACGGCAGTTAGAAGAGTTGGCAAAACAGACTGCAACCCCATTCGGTTATTTGTTTCTCGAAAAACCACCAACTGAAGAATTGCCTATCCCATATTTTAGGACTTTTGAAAAAGCACCCCCGACACGCATCAGTCCCGAGTTGCTTGACACAATTTACGAAATGCAAAAAAGACAGGTTTGGATGAGGGAGTATCTCATCCAGCAAGGCCATGATTCACTGTCATTCGTGCAATCTGTCAAAGTAGATAAGCCTGTCCAATCGGTTGTCCAATGTATGAGAGAAATACTTCGGGTAGACCAGAATTGGGCATCGGATTTGAAAACATGGGCAGAAGCGCTGCAATTCCTGCAAGAGACAATGGAGCGGGCAGGAATCATCGTAATAGTCAATGGGGTTGTTGGAAACAACACACATCGACCTTTGGACGTTACAGAATTTAGGGGATTCGTCCTAGTAGATGAATACGCTCCATTGGCTTTCATTAATGGAGCAGACGTAAAGGCTGCCCAGATGTTTACTCTGGCTCACGAACTAGCTCATATTTGCTTTGGCAGCAGCGCAGCTTTTGATCTAAGACAAATTCATGTAGCAGATGATCCTATAGAAAAGAAGTGCGATCAAGCAGCAGCAGAATTCTTGGTGCCATCTGAACTGATGGCCAGAGAGTGGCAAACGGCTAAAGATGAAGACGAACCATTTAGGTATCTTGCTCGTTTGTTCAAGGCAAGCGAAATCGTAGTAGCACGGCGGGCGCTCGATCTCGACCTAATATCAAAAGAGAGCTTCCTGAGTTTTTATGAGGGGTATCGAAAACGTGTGTATCTAAAGAAAGCTGACAGGCGGCCTGGAGGCGATTTCTATGCTACTCAGAATATGCGCGTAGGTCGCACATTTGCCACGAATGTGATACTGGCTGTGAAATCGGATAGACTACTTTACGATGAAGCATATCATCTAACCGGGCTTTATGGCAAAACTTTTGACCGTTACGCTGAGTCTCTTGGCTTCATCGGGGTTTAGTTATGAAAGGGGCTAGATATTTGCTTGACGCCAACGTCTTTATAGAAGCAGCTCGGCGTTACTACGCTTTTGATTTGGTCCCTGCTTTCTGGAACATGCTCATTAGTCTTGCCAATAATAGACAAATTGAAAGTATTGATCGCGTTCAAGATGAATTGTTGCGGGGCAATGATGACTTAGCTGCCTGGGTAAGGAACGATTTCGCAAGTGCTTTTTCATCAACAGACGATGCCTCGGTAATCGGAAACTATAGCGACATTATGGCTTGGGTCCAGAGTGAGAACCAGTACCATGATCTTGCCAAAAGAGAATTCGCCGCTGGTGCCGATGGATGGCTAATAGCTTATGCTAAGCACAATGGACACACAATAGTGACGCAAGAAGTGTTGGACCTGCAAAGAAAAAACAGAGTGCCCATCCCAAACGTTTGTCAGAAGTTCGGGGTGAAGTCTGTCAACACCTTTGGGATGCTGCGAGAACTGAATATCAGATTCTAGGAAGAATTTTCACATAAGCAAGACTGCGGATAAATCTAAGAAGCGCCCTGGCCCTAAACCAGAGATGATCTCGTTATACCCCTTCACTTTTGATGAAGTGCTGGACGCCGCGCTTGCAAGTAAGCCGAAAAAGGTCAAGAAGGAACCTGGCAAGAAGACCGGCAAGGAAAATTCTTCGTCTGGATTGAAGACAATGGTGAAGTCGCGCCTGGGCTCTACGGTCACAAACTCGTAAACTTTTATCCCGTCTCCTGAACGAGAAAAGTCCATGCGCATGTTCTCGGCCCTCAGGCACGGTAGGCGGCACTCATGTCCGCGCAGCATGGACTTCTTGTGAGTACGCTTCCCGGACGAGTCCAAATGGGCTTAATTCCGTGATGTACTCGAATTGGGGCAGAATTATCTACCTCACTATTTCACAGTACTCAGACAGCCATCTCTTGTCAACGTTTCAATGCAGAAGCCAAATCAAGTTTTCTCCAAGCAAAATTCCGTTTGCTTCGACAATGATCCCGTGATATGTGCGTGCCCGGATTCTCTTCAGAAAATAAGGGACGGGCTGCATGTCTGAGAATAAACACGTGTATCAGTACGGGTTTTCGGAGCGATTCGCAGAGTACCAGTTCGACGATGAACGCCAGAACCAAAAAGCTATGAAAACCGTGGCAGTCCTGGAAGACTACTGTGGCGGCCCCGGGTCTTTGGCTGAATTGCGTCTGCTTGACATGGGGTGCTCTGCGGGACTGATGACCCGGTTGTACAGCAGAAGCTTTAAATTCACCCTGGGGATAGATATCGACCGGCCTGCCGTGGAACATGCCACAGAGCATTTTTCCAGCGACGCCCTTCGGTTTACGGTGGCAGACGCTATCGACACCGGCCTTGAAGCCGAATCTTTCGACGTAGTGACGTGTACCCATATTTACGAGCACGTGCCGGATTCTACACAGCTCATGCATGAGATTTATCGGGTCCTCAAAAGAGGCGGGATCTGCTATTTTGCAGCGCATAATAGACTCTGCTTGATCGAACCTCATTACGGATTGCCTCTCCTGTCGGTATTCCCGAAGCCGATTGCGAACCTGTACTGCCGCATGTTCGGAAAAGGCGACATTTACTACGAGAATCTGCTTACCTTGCCCGGTTTGAGAAAACTCACCGCAGCGTTTCAATGTCACGATTACACGCTCGAAGTGATACAAGATCCGGTGAAATATTCTGCCACGGAACTGGTGACGCCTGGATCTTGGACTCAAAAGGCGGCCTTATTGCTCGTTCGGATGGCCTATTTCATTTGTCCCACGTACATTTGGATACTGAAGAAAGTGTAATTCCGGGAGCACGGAATCGTGCTACCTCAATTTGAAATAAAACTTCAGTCGGACTAGAATCGGACCCTATATGACAGTAAGACTCCGAGGGACATTTCTCTCCAGAAAGATTCCTTATAGTCATTGCCAAGATAAATGACCGAAGCTCAATGCGGATGTGAGTCGAAAAATCCCCCCTGGCCCCCCTTTAATAAGGGGGGAATTTAGATGTTGCCTCTTACCCCCCTTTCATAAAGGGGGCTTGGGGGATTTGAATCGGACAAGACTTTTGGCAGACACTATATGCGTCCCTCTTGTTACGCCATATTCAAGGAAATTCATGCACTTCTCTGATCAGAGCAATTCTGTTCGGTCGGAACCGGCTTTCGCGGAAATGGCCCAATCGCTCAAGGGTCTTTACACCCGTGGGCGTTTGACGGTTATTTTGGTTTTGGCCCTGGTCGGGTTCTGCTTGATTGTGAACAGCTCATGGAATGCCACCCCGGACAGCGCTCTTTATCTGTCACTCGGAGAATCCATTGCTCGAGGGGAAGGGTATGTTTTCAATGGGGAGCCCCACACTTTTGTGCCTCCCGGTCTTCCCCTGATTCTCGCTGGAACTGCCCGGCTGTTCGGTTCCGATTTCTTCAGCTATCGTGCCCTAATGGCCGTTACCGGATTCCTGGCAGCGGTTTTCGGGTTTCTGCTGATTGCGAGGGTCGCGGGCAGGGACATTGCGGTGTTGGTCGGAGGAGTCTTTGTGCTGAATTACGTGCTTCTCTACAACGCTACTTTCGTCCTAGCGGATGTGCCTTTTGCATTGTTCACATTTATCGCTCTTCACGGCGTTTTGTCAGCCAAGGATACCCCGACATACGCGTGGTTGGCAGTTTCTGGCGCGCTCATGGCAATGCCGTGTCTGATTCGAATAAACGGCATAGCTATTCCTTTTGCTGCAGCCGTATTCTTCTTCAGTGCGTGGAGAAATCTTTCAAAGACCGAGCGTCTGATTAAGACACTTTTTTTTCTCATTATTTCAATTATCCCGTTTGTTTTGTGGCAATACTGGAAGGCTTCGTTTCCAATCTCGGAATCCGAAGGCACGTACCTGAATGCTGTGGCAGGAAGGCACTGGAGCGATCAGGTACGCGTGATAGCCACTGCCGTCCTGGAGTATTTTCCTGAGAGCAATCTGGCACTTACCGGAATTTCCGTGAAGACGGGAATCCTCGAGGTTCCAGTACCCTTGTTGACTCTGTTCGGGATGGTCCAGGCATGTCGGAAGGGCGAGCGCCTTTTCGTCCCGCTGACAGTTCTCCAGTTCTGCGGTCTTGTGCTGACCAGCGCGGGAACCAGGTACATCATCTTCCTGTTACCCGGATTGTACCTCTTCCTTGCTCTGGGAATTTTCGAAACGATAAAGCTGGTGCGCAACCGGCACGGATTTCCCACACCGGAAAAGGTTTTAGTCATAGCATTTCTGGTACTTGGAGCGTTGAATCTGGGCCACAATGTCGGAGTAGTCTGGGAAGCAAGACATGCTCTGGAAAAAGGCGGGGCACAGAACGACCGGAGTTCCGCTTTCTTTTCGGCAGCGCGGTGGCTCAAGGCGAATGCCCCGGATGCAATTGTGCTGACAGGCCGTCCTCGTATCATTCATTACTTGTCCGGGTGCAAGACAATCTCGTTGGTGAGGTCCGGAGTCCCCGATCACGAAATTTATCTGGATACCCTGGATCGGCTCAGACGGGTGACGGAATCCAATGCCCCGGATTTCCTGTACTCCGATGCAAAAGATCTGAAATATCATGACACCGTCATACGCGGCCTGAACTCTCTCGGATGGGGCGTCGAAAAGGTGCCTGAAGCATCCTCGGAACGATATCTGCTTTTCCGCATTGTGCCGCTGACCGAAAAACGTTCGCGTGAGTAACTTCTCATATCAATTTGCCTTCAAAATCCCCCATTCCCCCCTTTAATAGAGGGGAGTAGAGGGCATAGGCGCTAACTTATGGCGTTTTTGGTCGTTTGTTCCGGAGGAACAACTGAAAATAGGCCGGCGATTCATCGCCGGTTAAGGTAAAACCCTAATGATTTTAGAGTCCCGGAGGGACGGCTGGTACACAGATTCCCGGCAATAAATTACCGGGCTATTTTCTTCAGTCCCTGCGGGACAAAGAATTACAGCAAAGTTAGCGCCTATGGGGGTAGAGGGGATCTTTCGTCTGACTTTGAAAGCAAATTGGTATTCACAACGCGTACGCGTTATTCTTGTTCTGCCTGCCTGCAATCGAGAATTTTTCATAGTGAATATAGGAAGTCTTCCGTTTCTTACTGTTAAACCTTCATGTAACGCGCTCTGAGGGCTTGTCTGCCCAAGTTTCAAAGAATGGTTTAACTTTGCTAATTCTTATTCTGGAAAAATAACACAACTATAAAAAAAAAGACATAATTTGCTTGACAATGGAATCGTGTGGGTGTTTAAGTCCTGATCGAGGTTGGATATGGGAATTCATTCCCGCCGGTGAACGTGCCATCTCCGCCGCTCCTCGGTGCCTCTTCAGAGAATTCCGGGAGGGGAGTCAAAAACACTGGGCCTAAAAACACGAAAACGGCATCTAAATGGCCGTTTGCGTGCGTTCCACTGGGATGGAAAAGTATGTTGAGAAGTGGAACGACTTCTATCACAGGGGGCGAAGGTGTCAACCAAAAAATGCCTTTCGCTTTCCCTGTTTTTTATTTTCGAACAAAAAACGAATTATTCCGGCTTACTGGGCACGCAAAAATTCATCGATTCCTGTGAATGAACGCTGAGATCTGGTACCTGAGAATTCCGCTCTTAAAACTCAAGCAATTCGGATAGGCCCATGCCGAATTTTCTCTCCAGGTACAGGTTTATGAATTCCATAATGGTGGGTTTAAAGGGCTTACGGACAAGTTGCATTCCGGCTTGCCGGGGCGTTCTGCCGCCCTTCTTGATGTTGCAGGCTCTGCAGCATGCGACAACGTTGGTCCATTTATTATCGCCGCCCTGCACCTTGGGGATGATGTGGTCTATGGTGAGGTCTCCAGAGGGAAACTCGCGACCGCAGTACTGGCACACGAACGCGTCTCGGGTCAGAATATTTTTACGGGAAAAAGGTACTTCTCGCCGGTAGATCTGGCGGATGAACTTGACCAGGCGTATGACTGCCGGAATCCTGAATGTGCGGGTAACAGTTCTGATAACCCGAGTGGATTCCTTGATAACCTCAACTTTTCCACTGAACAGGAGTCCCATAGCGCGTTGCCATGAGACTAAGCCGAGGAACTCATAGCCTGCATTGAGTACGATCACTGCCTCCGTGGATATCATCGGTTCCAAGCCTCTTTTGCGGGATATTACTGGATTTTCTGCTTGGCACAGCTAACGTTTAGCAAAGCCATTGAATCGGTGTCAAGAAGAAAGAGGCGCCTTTTTTTACGCTTTTCTGCTCGTCACGGGGTCTCGAGCACGATTCTGTGTCCCGTCAAATCCATTTCTAACAATCTGGCTTTGATAGTGGTCTGTTCCCCAAAAATGCTGCGAAGCAGGATTTCTTCTCCCTGCGGCTTAAGGAAATCGACACTTTCCATAATAAGTTCTTCGACTCCGTCCTTGACGAGGTACGCTTTTGATTCACACATTTTGTCACATCCGAAATGAGTATTTTCCAAATAATAGATGTTCAGGGTCAAAATTGAAAGACTCTGATTGTAACGGGTCCTGACCTTGCCGTACAATCTTCTTGCCGGTGCGAATGGAAAAGCTTTGTAAGCGCGACCGATTTCGGATATATAATACCGCCAAATTCTCATTAGAAACAGACTGTGACCGAAACGGACGACACCCTCAGAAACATCATTCAGAATCCGACCATGCCCAATATCGGTCGTTATCAGATATTGGGCAGCCTCGGCCGAGGCAATATGGGCGAAGTTTTTCGCGCCCGCGATCCTGTTATCGGCCGCATGGTGGCGCTCAAAACCCGCCGATTCGACCTTGTATACGAACAAAAAGACCTGCAATTCGTAATAGATAAGTTCTTCGAAGAGGCTCGGATAGCGGGCAATCTTGTCCACCCGAATATTGTCACCGTGTACGACGTAGGGCAGGACGGAGATTACTGCTTCATAGCAATGGAATTGCTGGAAGGAGAAAATCTTACAGCCTTCAATAAAGAGGGGACTCTCCTCCCGCAAGAACGCGTAGCAGATCTTGTGAAACGGGTTTGTCTCGCGTTGGATCACGCGCATTCGCATGGTGTGATTCATCGCGACATAAAACCGGCAAATCTCATGTTCACTCGAGATCGCAGGATTAAAATGACCGATTTCGGGATCGCCATGATGACCCGCGGTGACAATACGAATGATTTTCAGGTGATGGGCACTCCGAGCTATATGTCTCCAGAGCAGACTAAGGGACTGAAGCTCACGGAGCGAACGGATTTCTTCTCCCTCGGGGTAGTCTTTTTCGAACTGCTTACAGGAAGACGCCCGTTTCAGGGCCGCACCCTGTACGAGCTTATGGACAACATTCGCTACTCACCTGCGCCATCTGTTCTCGGGTACAACGCCAAACTTCCCCCGGCAATAGACCAGGTGATCCAGCGGGCCCTGGATAAGGAGCCTGAACTCCGGTACAGATCTGGGAAACAATTCGCTGAAGAAATCGACCGGGCGATGAAAGGCCACCCGCTCACGGTTCATGATATCAAAGGTGCGAAGAAAGCCGCGCTGCTGAAATCCGTTGAATTCTTTCGATCGTTCGACCGCCGGGAAATCGAGGAAGTCACGCAATACGGAACATTCATTCGCTATGAACCCGGACAGGTAATCGTTCGCGAAGGAGATGTGGACACAACGTTTTTTGTACTTCTGGCAGGCTCGGTGAGAGTAATAAAGAACAAGAGAAAAATAACCGATTTAACAAAAGGCGCGTGCTTCGGGGAAATGGGTGCGTTCACCAAAACCGCCAGGACCGCGCACGTCATTGCAAGGCAGCCATGTGTCGTGCTCAAACTCGACCTGAAAGTGCTGGAGAGGCACAGCCCAGCTCTGAAGTTGAAGATTTATCAAGTTTTCATAGAGACGCTTATCCAGCGCCTGGAGCACACGACCAAGCGCCTGAGCGAGCAGTACGCGCCTATTCGGCAGAAAGCCAAACAGGAGCCGGTTCAGGAGCAATCAACCGTTGTAGCTACAGACGCTCAGGATAGCGAGAAAGAGTCCCTGACCGGCGTGAATGATCCAACCGGCAAGGGGTATCGTGCAGCAAACGATGACGAGCCCGTGGCTGGCACGATTGACGAAAATCCGGATGTTCGTACCGCGAAATAGTCACAGCAACGTTCGTTTTGCTGCCAACAATGTTTCCAACTGAGTTTTCTTCTCCTCGTGCTCGGATTCGGTATGGAGCGGTGTGCATTGCCGGATCTGCACCTGTCCGGCGGCAAGTTTCAAGGCGAAACTGAAACAGGAACTTTCTCCGCATATTTTACAATTGGTCTTAGGGAGTAGTCGGTAAAGTTCCAGGGGCTGGAGATTCTCGCGTGACGTAGAGTCGGGCTCTATTTCACCGCGACGTTCCCAGGTATCGTTGACCATGTCGACGAGCTGTCTGACTACTGCCTCAGCCTGTTCTCGTGATTCCAGATGATCCACAGCGATTTTGTCCGGCCAAAAACCGATCTTGTGATCGTCTTTTTTCCATGAAAACGCAGGAACGTGAGGAAGGTATTCTCCATTCCTCAAAGTGGCGTTCAGATAAGGAAGCGCTTGAGTTATATCCACGGGGAGATGCGCTATGGCTTCGTATTCGAATTCTTCGGCACTGTGATTGGACACCGTGATGTCGAGATTATACGTTTCGATCAGCATAGGAGCCTCGTTGGGAGATGGCTTTTCACGACGAACAGAGTAACATTCGGGTAGCTTTTTTGTAAAGAATGTCCAGCCTAATGACGATCGGAGCGTAATACCGGCGAGCGAAGATGACCGCATCATTCTTGCGCCTTTCCTGTGAAATGATGGGGTCAGATGTGTTAATTTACTTTTCAAGCTCTTTGTCCCGTAGAAACAAAAGAAAATAGGCCGGCGATTCATCGCCGGAAAAGCCAATCAAGCATACTTCGTAGTCCTGCAGGGACGATTGCTAGGTCGGTTGTCCTGTAAAGAATCAGCCGTCCCTTACGGGACTCAAAATCGCCATAAATGCTCGTCAACCGGCGATAAATCACCGGTCTATTATCAGTTGTTCCTCCAGAACAAAAGACAAGCGACGACCAAGTTAACGTCTATGGGAGGGCGAAAAGCGGGGTTACAGGAAGTCTTCCTCGGTTTCAGTGCCGTCGCCCATTAAACTTTACCGCAAGGACAGTGATATCGTCTGCTTGGGGTGCACCGGTCGCAAAAGTGGAAACGGAATCCAAGACCTTAGCTGTGACAAAATGAGCGGTAACGCCCTTTGATCCGTCAAGACAGCTTATCAGCCGGTCTCGTGAGTACAGTTCATCGTTCGTATTCATTGCTTCCGTGACTCCATCTGTGAATGAAATCAGACAATCGCCCGGTTCCAAAACGATTTGTTCTTCCGCGAATTCCATTCCATCCATAATGCCCAAAACCGGCCCTCCAGGGGGGCTCAATGAGGCAATGTGCCCATCTGCTCTTACGATGAGAGGTCGTTCGTGTCCTCCATTCGCGTACGTCAATGCTCCGGTTTTGAGATCCAGCATCCCGCAGAAAACCGTTACGAACATGCAACTGTCGTTTCCCGGCACCAGATGATTGTTCAAGTGTTCGAGGACCGAATGCGGAGCTTGTCCTTCAGCCGCGGCGCTCCGGATCAGGGATGTGGCGACCGTCATGAGGAGTGCAGCGGGGACCCCTTTGCCTGAAACGTCTCCTATGGCCACGAACAAACGATCGCTATCCACCAGAAGAAACTGGTAAAAATCGCCACCCACCTCTTTTGCCGGGTCCATGACTGCATAGATGTCGAAATCTTCGCGGTCGGGAAATTTCGACGGCAACATACTCTTCTGGATAGATGCAGCGACCCCGAGTTCGCTTTCTATTCTCTCTTTTGCTGCAGTAGTAACCGTGAGATCCTGGATATATTTCTTCAGGTCCACGGTCATGTTCTTGAAAGCACGTGCAAGCTCACCGACCTCGTCTCGTCCGTGAGTCGCCGGAAGATCGTAGTTCAGATCGCCGGCTGCGACCCGCGAAGCAGCTTCGGCAATTTTCCTGAGTGGAGATGTCACGGACCTCGCAAGAAGCACGCTTACGGCTAACAGCGCAAAGAGACCGGCTACCGCAAGCATCACATTAGTCCGGTACAGCATTGATATTTCCGAAAAGAGCTCGTCTCTGGGATAGATAACACCCAGGGACCATCCCGTGGAGGGTAAGCGTGCAAATCCGAGAAACAATTGCTTTTTGTCAATTGATTCACCCATATCGATGAATCCCGAGTCACTGGAGAGCATTCGCTTTCCGGTTTCCCGCAAACCGGGTAAATTATTCTCTTCTGCAAGACTGAAGACCGATTCTTGCATGATAAAATTCTTCTCGGGATGTGCGAGGAAAACACCCGTCTCCGAAATCAAGAAGCAATAGCCGGTTTTTCCGGCCTGTACAGTTGAAAGTTCCTTCGTGAGCCACTCAACGGATACGTCAGCAGTGACTATTCCCCAGATCTGTCTCTCGGCTGAGGAGTGAGGCCGAAAAAAAGGCTGAGAGTACGTGGTCATGACCACGTTGCCGCCACCCTCGTCAAAATACGGAGGACTCCACATGGGCTTTCCGATTTCTCTCGGAACCGAGTACCAGTCGCGGTGGAAATAATCGTACGACTCAGTGGCAAGATCGATGAAAGAAATGCCATTTTGCTGTTGAAAAAAATACGGGGCATACGCTTTGACTCCAGATACGAAGCTGAAAGGCTCGAAAGCGACAGCGGACCCGAATACAGCGGGATGGTCTTGGACGTTCCTTCGGATGAGTGCGTCTAGGGTGACCGCGTCGAGTCGGTCGGTTTCCAGAACTGCGGCAAGATTTCCTGCCACTTCCGCTACGGATCTTAGTTCCAACTCCATTCGGACCGCGGTGGATTTTGCAAGATTCAGGAGACTCTGGCCTGCCTGATATTCGATAATGTCCCGTGAAGACCTGTAACCGTACGTGAGTACGGCAGCCAAAACCAGCGAGGTTCCCAACGCCACCAAAACAGTCGTCTTGGTTGCAAGGCTGTAAAACCACCTGGTTTTCATGATCTACGTCCTCGATCAAAAACCGCTATTTCTTAAGTGCATCGTTCAAGCAATCGAAAATCGGCACAATCTTCTGAAAACCCGAAATTTCAAATACTTGCTTGACCACACCTTGCAATCCGCAACAGGCCATGTCACCACCCCTGGCTTTTGAACTTCTGCCCGTTACAAGTACGCTGCGGAGTCCGGCACTGCTGATATATTCCAATTTGCTGAAATCCAGAATGAGCTTGGCCGAACCCTGACGTATATGCTCCAGCATTCGTTTCTCGAACTCCGGTGCGGTGACGGCATCCATTCTGCCCTCAAGCCCCACAACGATCCAATCGCCTTCATTTGCAAACTGTATGTTCATTCCATTCTCCGCTCAGTGGAACAATAATCACCCTGATTGTTTGCCCGAGTGGGTGGTCTCGGGATCGCGAGAAGATTTTGATAGAGTAATCTTCGCCATAGGCTGCTATAGACAGGTCGTAACGCCTGGCCATCTTCGGCTTGAGCAGAACGGGTCTCCGTTTCCCCGGTGGTGTTGTTCATCCGGTTTCCTTTGGTATTGAATGGAGAAGTCTCGGACGATGAGGCAAAATTTTTTCCAAAGCTTCGATGAATGCCTGCAATGCTTCCATATGAGAAACGGTCACTCTGATGTGGTTGGGAAAACGAAACCCGGTCATGGCACGAACCATTACTCCGTAGGTCATCAGTTTCCGATACGCGAGGGTGTCGCTCATAGGAAGCCTTATCATAATGAAATTACCTTCACCCACCTGAGATGAAAGACCCAGCCTGGCGAGTTCTCTTTTGAGATAAAGCTTGCCTTCTCTTACCAAGGCACGGCTTCGCAGTACGTGATCGTCCTGATCCAGTGCCGCTGCCGCCGCGATCTGAGCGAGTGCATTCACCGAGTACACGATACACGTGCGTCTGATGGCTTGGACAACCTCCAGCGATCCTGCCAGATAGCCGATCCTCAGCCCCGCCAGTCCGTACATCTTTGAAAATGTGCGGAAGACCACCAGATTCGGGTGATCGCGAATATAATCCATTCCATTCGGGAAATCTTCCGCTTCCACGAACTCGAAATATGCTTCATCAACGACTACAATGCGACGGCCACCTATTGCATCCAGAAACCTGGAAAGCTTGTCGCGATTCCAGTACGTGCCTGTGGGGTTGTTCGGATTGCAGACGAACAGGATTTTGGTCCCCTCATCTATGCGATCCAGCATTGCCCGATCGTCGAATGCATAGTCTTTGAGCGGGACCAGCCTGGCCTCGAAACCGGAGAATTCCGCGATCCATTCGTACACTGCAAAGGTTTTATCAGCCGTGATAATGTTGTCTCCTTTTTCACAGAAGGCTTTCATCACGAAGCTGATAACTTCATTGGCGCCGTTTCCTACGAGGAACTGGTCCGGATCCATACCGAATCTTTGTGCCAGTTTGGTTCGCAGATAATAGGCATCTCCACTGGGATACACGGCCGCACTGGGGGGAGGAAAATTGCGGATTGCCTCCTGCGCGGCTTCGGGCGGACCGAGAGGATTTTCGTTATTGTTAAGCCTATAGAGCCGGGAACAACCGTACAAGCGCATAAGTTCCGGGTCAGGTTTGCTCGGAATGTACGCTTCAAAGTGCTTGATATAATCCGGGAGAAGATGGTCCAGGTTCAGACAGGTCATACTTGTGCCTCGTCATCTCTGAGCTGAAACATGACCAGATCGCCCGTTCCTGCATACGGGAGTACCAGCCGCGGTTCAAAGCCGGTGCTGAACAGTCCCGGAGTAAATCGACTGTGCCAGGATCTTCCCAGGTCCATCTCGAAGAAGATCTGCGGAATATTCTCCTGTTTCAGAATACGTACATGGTCCGCAAGATTTTCTTCTGCGTCGTTTCCCCACCACACCGGACGGAGCGTCACCCTTCCTACTTTCCGATCCACGTGTGCGGACAGAACAGAAAAGGGCGAAGATGTTTCGCCTTCACTAGTAATGAGTTGAATATCCCGAGCAAAAAAGAGCTTTTCATACTGTTCTCTCAAAAAACCTTCCAGAAGCGGGTGTGACCAGACAGCCATGCCAAGGTCTTCTTCCAGGTGGCGGTAGTAAGCCTCACTCTGTACCAAATCCCCTGAGGGCGCACGTACGGTGAAAGACCCCAAAACCTCAAAGTATTCCGTGGGAATTTCCGGAGTAGGATATCGATTCAGAATTCCGATTGCTCCTGATTTGGCTACGATTCCTATAAAAGATTCTATGAGCTCCCGGGAAATGTCAGAGCTCTTGGTGCGGTCAAAGACATACGGACCATAGAGCCCGATCAGCTTGTTTTCATGCATGTGCCACACAACAAGTCCGCCCAGGTGACCCGAGGTGTCCGCTGCAACGGCAGCCCCAAAATCTCCCGATTGCACCATATCGACGAGCTTACCCGGAAACCGCAACCTTTGCGGAATCCAATGCAGCGGATAATTGCCGGCTATCAGGTGAGAAGCAACCTTTAACTCTTCAGGATCGGGAGGCCTGATCGCGATATTCCGAAGGGGCTGTGCAGAGGCAACGGGCGAATCGTCCGGTTCCGGGTAATACTTTTCTTTTCGCAGCAGGAGCCTTGACGTGCCGTCTTCCTGGAAGAACTGGAAGCGGTCCACCATCCTTGAGGCTATGAGAAGACCTGTCTGCAGCCAGTCCGCGTCTTCGTCAGGCGAGGCTGAAGCAGTCAGGTTGAAAGCTTTCACGTTGAAGTGCTCTGCTCGGAATCGGAACTCCTCCTGAACATAGTAACCACCGCCGGTGCATGTTACGGAAAGTGCCTCATTCAACCGGCCTGTGGAGCACAAATAGGAAAAAATTTCTTCCGCAGCCAGTGTCAGGGAAAGTGCTTCCGATTCTCCCAGGCCGAAAGCACGGGAGGATTTTTCTATAAACGCGGTAACTACCGGCAAAAAAGCCGGATTTACCTGAACCGTCAGGGAAAAAACCGTCTTATTTGGTGATGTCACACGTGATTCCTCTTCTGAAAGAGACCCGAATTCCCGTCTTGGCAGACGAATAAGGCACATGAAAGAGAAAAGTGCAAACCAGGGGCGTCCTCTCACAGTTCACAAAATGTACCTGTCAAATGCACTATGCCTCTCACGCCCAAAGTAGTTCACGGCTTTCGTTTCTGGCAAGAAAAAAGCCCTAAAGAGATACGTTTTTTTGGAATTTTCGACGGAGTAAGATAATCGGAGGGGTATCCATTCAGGTATTCGTGGGAAAAATCCCCCTGTCCACCTCCTTTATAAAAAGGGGGGCGGGGAAATCCCTTGTATACGGTATTTCCCCGAACCTCGTCCGAGAAGCCTGGCATTCGAGAAAGAACTACTCTGCGATCACAGGAATTTCTTCACAAGGCCATCCCATCCCACGTCTCGAAACGCACCGTAAACATCTTTGATCGGCTCACCACCCAAAGCGGCTGCAGCAGACGGATCGTCGGTAATCATGGAGAGTAGCCGTTCTGCTTCGGCTTCGATGAATTTCACGCTTTCCAGACCGAATGCCAACCCCTCCAGATCGTGTTTCAGCTCCATAGGATCGATCAACATGACCCATCCTGAGCCGTACGGATCTGCATTGGGGGAATCCGGATGGTCCAGAAGTTTATGATTCACAGCCGTGACCACTCCCGTGAGGGGAGCCCGGATGCCGACCTCGTGACCTTCGCGCTCGGCTATGAACGATTCGTCCTCGACTTTGAACCGCGTTCCCAGTGACGGCAGCCGAAAACCGTCAAGCCTGCCCACGAGACGATTGCCGAAATCATCCAGGCCTATTCTGATCCTGCCGCCGTACTCGACCCGAGCCCAGCCATGGCCCTTGTGGATATAGTAATCTCTGGGAACGAGATATCCGTGAGCATTCATATACTGGGGCGGTCCGAAGAGCGTGTGGTCAGTCTGGATCATATCGTCCAGCATCTGATCGTACGGACAGCGTGCACAATCATAACTGTTTGCACACTTCTTCGAGGGCGGAGCGCCTCCCGTGGCGGCATGACGACAACGCAGATCGTTGCTGCCGAGCATTTTGGACATTTTCGTGTTCCACTTGGCGTCCCGGGAATCTTTGGACATTTTGCGGGTCATCGCTTTGTCGAAAGTACAGCTCGTGCAATCGAATGCATTATCGCAGTACTTTACGCCGACAATTCGCGCCCGCATCCACACGCATTCCTTGTCGGCCAGGTTGAACACCGTCACCCCACTCTTCTTTTTCTCTTTGACGGCCATTGGCTACTCCTTTCGAAAAAACCTCGTTATTCCCTAAGCAGGTGTGCGGTCGAAACCGTCCGCTGGGTTTCGACCGCTTATGTCCCAGAGCCCGACGTTATCTGATGAATGAAATGCCGTGTGCGTTTCGGAGAGGCCCTATGCTCGGGCAGGCACCGGTGTGAGGCCTCTGTAGATGTGAACCGTATCTTCAAGCATCTGGTCGTATGGACAGGTGGCGCATTGATAGCAATACGGGCACATCTTGTTCGCCGGAGCTGCTCCTGTGAGCGCATGATTGCATTTCAACTGCTTTGCGTTCACTTCCATGAGCCTTCTGATTTGGTTGCTTGTCATGGCGGGCCTCCTTTTGAGTATTCTCTTCAAAATCGGGAGCATTCAGTTTCGATCTCTCGATGATCGGTCTTGCCCATATGAACTGCATAGGATGTGCCAAGCGAATAAAAACTGCAAAAACAAGGTGTTGCGACGACAGGTGAGGTGATTTGATAGATGTAGAAAACTACAACAGTTGAGACGGTTGGATATGGATAGGACTAAGCTTGCGAATAAACAATGAAAATTGAGTGTAGCGAAATACCACGCCACTGTGGCGATCCACCACAGTCCTTTTACGCGGGATTGAACAATCAGGGCAGCGCGTTTGGTGCGCGCTTGCCATTCGCTGTTTTTTGGAAAATAATAACCGCACTCCAAAGTGGGTTTTGTTTGCGTAAAGCACTTGTGAAAAATAAGAATCAAACAATTTGTTGAACCTTCGGAATTACCTAATGCGGAAGCCAGTTCAATTGTGTGCGTGCAGGAAAGAATCTGTCCTTTGACATTGTGCACACACCTTTAAGTCAATACCAACTCCGCAATCACTTGTGAGTGAAAACATGGAATCCAGATTTAGGCTAAGTATGTTTGTAATTATTATCGTTTTGTTGATTCCCAGTCTTTACTGGGTATACGTGGATCGTTCAGTTTGGGGTTGGGACTGTGCAGGATATGCCTGGGGATCTACAGACCTCTGGTGTTCCCTGAGACATGCCCCGTCAATGTGGTGGCAGGTCATGAAAGGAGTATCGGGCAACAAGGCTCCAGGACTGCCCTGGATCGGTCAGTTCTTCGTTCCTCTGGGAGCCGCAGTTCATTCTGTTGAATTCGGCCTTTTACTGCTTATCTTGAGCATTCAAGTCGGAACGCTCCTCCTCGCGTACTCGATAGCTCGTGAATTCTTCCCGGACCGCTTGGACATACAGCTTTGCGGGATCCTGCTATTCGCCTCAGCACCCCTCTTTGTGGGGATGACTCATACGTTTCTTGTCGAGGCATTTCAGCTTTTTACAGTCCTTTCATTTTATTGGATTGCGATTAAATCGCAAAGGATGGCCCGAATCGAGACAGCAGCATTCCTGCTCATTGCGACAAATCTTGCTATGCTGGCCAAGGTATCTTCTCCAATGTACTGTTTTCTGCCGGGAATAGTCGTTTTGTGGGATGCCGTGCGGGCAAGGAAATGGTTGCCGGACACATCCGCCCGGACCCTTATCCGCATAGGATTTCTTGTCTTCCTGGGTTTGGTCCTGACGTTTGCGACTGTTTCCTGGTACGCTCACAATTATCAGAATCTTCTCGTCTTCTTGGCAGAGGTCGGGTCAGGAAGGGTGGCTTCCTTTTACGGGCATCAGGGTCAGTTTCCGGCAAAGCTGTGGCATTGGCTTTCCGTGGCATCCGTCACACTGACAACTCCGGAAGGATTGGGAATCATTGCAGCAATATTGACAATTTCCATCGGGCTCGCTCTTCTCAGAGGGAAGATAGAGCTTGGAGCTTTGGATCGTCTCAATCTGTTGACCCTTGTTGGATTGGCTCAGGCCGCCATCGTGTTGACGGTCTTTTCTCTCAACGTCAATGAAGACGTTCGCTACATACTTCCTACACTCTCCGCGTTTTTTATCGTGTTCCTTCGTCTCGTGTGGTTTGTTCCGCGTACTGCTCCTGTCATTGCTCTGGTACTCGCAGTTCAATGGGGATTCGTACAAGCCCAGGCACTCGGCTTTATCCATCAGAATCCCAGTATGACAGTTTGGGTCACGGCTCCTAACCGTGACACCGCGGGCAGGAGAGAACTCGAGCACATTGTGCAGGCTACGTGCACTTCCGAGACTCGGGGAAGGATAAACTACATCGGTATGGATCTCCTTTGGCTGAATAATTGTTCGGTTTCTTTCTGTGCTGCCAAAGCGAGAATGCAGAATGGGATCGAATGTTTTTACAGACCGCTCGGGTTCATAGAATTCGATACAGAGAAGGCGTGGACCGACATGAACGCGGCGAACCCCCTCTTCTATATTTCTACCGAAGAACAGGCCCAGCCGAATCCTCCCGATTTTCTCAATCAAGTGAGTCTTCCCACACTAAAGAGGATTGAGGCTGATCCCAGATTCAAGAGAGTACCGTTTGAATCGAAATTGCGTGTCGTCATTTTTCGCAACGATCGAAAATGAGCACCTGCGCGGGCAACGTAGCAGATCCTCCGAATTGGGGGGACCGGCAAGGGGATGGAACTCGTCACCGATAACACTGGAATCATGTCCTTCTCAGAATAATCTCACAAGTACTATTATTTATGTGAAGCGTCGAAACGTGGGGGTTGTCTCACGAATTTCTTTATGGTAAAAATAAAGGATTACCTTCTGCCCCACTTTCGCCGACCTGGGCGCCGGCTCACCAGTACCTATAGGAGAAGCACTCTCATGACCATTCAGTACTTTAAGAACCTCCGCGACCTGAATCGCTTTCTTAAGACCACCCCCGTAGACCTTCCCATCAGACGCCTCGATGAAATCAGAACAATAGCAAAAAAGAAGAAGCCTTCCAGTTTTATGGTCTGGATCAATCCATCCGGTCACGTCATAGATCTTTCCATGAGAGTCTAGGCACGCAGTCCGTAAGAGGGAGCTAATCGAGCTCGACCTCGACGGAGCGCCCCTCACCCGCACTCACTATCGGGAATCACAATCAAGACAGGTTCAGGAGCAATTCCCGCAAAAATTGCACCGATGACGTGGATTTTGCGCGCGAATTGCTCTCTGCTCGCCTGTTAGACCAATTTGCATTCAGAATCCCCAGCATTCCCCCCTCTGTAAGGGGGTGGATGGCATAGGCGGTGACTTTGCTGTAATTCTTTGTCCCGCAGGGACTAAAGAAAATAGCCCGGTAATTTATTGCCGGGAATCTGCGTACCAGCCGTCCCTCCGGGACTCGAGAATCATTAGGTTTTTACCTTAACCGGCGATGAATCGCCAGCCTATTTTCGGTTGTTCCTCCGGAACAAACAACCAAAAAACGCCATAAGTTAGTGCCTATGGGGTTAGGGGATTCTTCGATAAATATCTGCACTGAGTTTCGGTCATTTATCTTGGCAAAAACTATAGCTCTTCCTGATTTGGGGCTCATCAATTCAGCGAATTACAGCTTATCCCCAGAGACGGATTGCGTCTGTCGGGCATTTCTTCTGACAGTCAAGGCACGCGATACATTCCTCTGCGCGATCGTCGAACACTCCGAATCGCGCTGACTTGGTCTCCATGGGACAGGTCTTATTACAGGTCTTGCAGTCTATGCACTTATCGTTTCGTTGAGGAAATATTGCTGCGAATCTGTTGAACAGCGATAGACTTGCTCCGAGAGGGCAAAGTACTTTGCAGAAGAATCGCTTGTGTCCCATTGCGAGGACAATGATGAGGAAGAGCAAACCAAGTCGGAACGAAAGCGTGAGAACATCGGCCGTTCCATTGATGATTGCCCATGGGACCGCTGATTCCACGGTAGCCACAGGACAAAGACGGCAGAAATAGAGCGGGAAGGCCGGACTGAGGAAATAGGGCACCGCTATCACCAATAGTGCCAGAACCCCGTATTTTATGAACCTGGTCCACGCAGGCAATGAGAACTTCACGTACGGCACACGATAGAGAAGATCCTGAACGAGTCCGAAAGGACAAGCCCATCCGCAGAGGAATCGTCCTGCCACAAGGCCTGCAACTGCAATGATTCCAATGACGCTCAGAGGAAAAACGCCGATGGCCGAGAACTGGCCTATGACGCCGATGGGGCATGCAAATATCGAGGTCGGACAAGAATGGCAATTCAGAACAGGGAAGCAGACCGAATGCCATTGAAATAACCCGATATTAAACAGAGCTGCAAAAGCGAGCTGAATTTTAAATCTTAAACGTTCCACGTCAGATCCTATCGTTCCGTGTATTGTCTCAATAGTGCACGATGTTCTTGCCTATGACGGCATTTCCATTCCGGATATCCCCTGGCCAAGTAGTCTCAAATGGGTTGTAGCTGAAAGGGGGACTTTGAACCACACGACCTGTGGTTCAGGATCAAATTCATGTGGGACACGGACGCCGGCCCTTGAGCATTCTTAGGTCCGGGTAGTTGGACATGAGCCTCCCGTCCTTGTACCTGCCGAGTCCTTCGAAGGTAGCGGCATTCACTGCTTCAGGTTCGGAAAAGAGCTGGGACTGAACTTTGAATTCTTCCTGCTTTTCTTCATACCCGGGTATTTTTATGGTTATGCCGACACTTTTCAGTTTGTCGAATTTCTCAAGGTTGTCGAATACCAGCAGTTTGCGGTAAAAACCACCATATGCAACGGCAAAGACACTCATGATGAGGAGAACGAACCAGAATGCTTTTCTGACCATAGGGGATCAGCCTCACAGGACACATGCGGTACGCTCGGCAGTGCTCGAGCTACGGGATTTTTTATTATAGCCGAAATCCGATTGACCTGCCACACGATCCATGTCATGACGGGAACGACATTTTTTGACAATCAATCCCGACATGTTCCGTGGGGCATGAAGGATTGAACGGTACGTACTAGAGAAAGAGGGCACAATGAGCAAGGGCTGTCTTTTTGTCATTTCCGCCCCCTCAGGGGCAGGAAAATCCACACTGATCAACAGAATTCGGCCGGAATTTCCGGATATGCTATATTCCATATCGTGCACGACCAGACCCCCGAGAATCGGCGAGATCGATGGCACTCACTACTATTTCGTAAGCAGAGAACAATTCAAATCCATGATCAAGAACAACGAATTCCTTGAATGGAAGGAAGTGCATGGCAATCTCTATGGGACACCTGCACGGTTCGTCACTGACGCCGTTGAAGTGGGTCGTAGTGTCATTCTCGATATAGATGTGGAAGGGGCGCGGGAAGTATTCCGGAAATTCGGTCAGGCAATCGGGATATTTATCACCGTTCCGGAGATATCCATATTGGAACAACGTCTGAGGGCGCGAGGCACGGATTCCGACGCATCGATCCGGATCAGAATGATGAATGCCACCGGCGAACTCGCTCTGGCCCCAATGTTCAGACATGTAGTGGTAAATGACGATCTGGAGGAGGCAGTACAGTGTCTCGCTTCCATCCTGAGGAAACAAACTTGCTGTAAATAGGGATTATTCGGGAGATTTACCGAGAACGATATCGACCGCCTGTTGTTGGCGCCCTCTGATGACTTTCATCTTGAGGATATCCCCGGGTTTGAAAGAGGAAATAACCTTCGAAAGATGTCTCCCGTTTTTAATCTGCTTGCCGTCCGCATCCACAATGAGGTCGCCTTTTTTCAGGCCTGCATTTTGGGCAGGAGTGGACGTGAGTACCTCATCCACCCATGTTCCGCGGGGAGTGCCCATCCCCAGTTTTTTGGCCTGCTCCGGAGTGACGTCCTCCACATAAATTCCAAGCCACCCTCGGACGGCAAATTCGCCGTTCGTCGGTAATTTGATAAGTTCGTGAAGATAATTGGATGGGATGGCAAAGCCGATTCCTTTCCCGGAAGCAATGATTGCAGTGTTCACTCCTATGACTTCTCCAGCCATATTGAACAACGGTCCGCCTGAGTTACCGGGATTTATCGAAGCATCGGTCTGGATGAAATTGTCGTCCGGTCCGAGCCCCAGGAATCTTCCCTTTCCGCTGACAATCCCGACGGTCACGGTTCTTCCTAATCCGAAGGGATTGCCTACTGCAACCACCCATTCACCTACCTGAATACCGGCCGAATCTCCGATCTTCGCTTTCTGAAGCGGAGACGAAGACGCAATCTTGAGCATCGCCAGATCCACCTTGGGGTGGACTGCGACGAGTCGTGCAGTTGTGACTCTTCCTGTGGAAAGGGTAACGAGAATTTTCCCTGCACCTTCCACTACGTGAGCGTTGGTTACGATGTGCCCCTGAGTGTCACAGAAGAATCCGCTGCCTACGCTGTCCGCTTGAAATCGATCCTTCGTTCTGGACTGGTCTTCTAAAGCGCCCGGCTTGGAACGAAACAGGGGAGGGGGTTCAGTCGAACTGTGCTGCAGCATGTGACGTTCGATGGAAATATTCACAACCGCGGGCGTTAATTCTTTTATGAGCTCGATGAGATCCGGGCACCCCCCGCGCGGCACAGTCTTGGATGACTGCTCTTGAGCAACGCATACAGAGATCGTACAAAGAAACAGCGCTAGGAGAGAGAAAGAAATTCGGGCGGGCCAATGGGTAAGAAATGAAATCATGTTCAATTTCTATGTCCCGGACTGTTGCTGATCCGGAGTCTATCAGCCGTATGAATGGGAGTCAACAGCCACTTCTGGAGGGAGTTCACGTTTATATCCCGGTAGTACCGAGAATCAGCAACAGCTCGCGTACGATTTTGGATGCCGTTATAGTGCCCACTTGAGATGGGTCCAACTGCGGATTTAACTCCACCACATCTGCGGCAATCAATCGCATTTTGCGGAGCGCCTGAAATAAGCGCTCCATATCGCTGTAAAACCATCCCCCGGGTTCGGGATTTCCCGTTGCATGCAAGCAAGAAGGATCGAGCACATCGAGATCCAGGGTGAAGTACACCGGCCGTCCAGCGACACGCTTTGCCAGCTCTTTTGCACTTGACGCGTCCCACGTGAGCAGGGTTCCGTTTTCGTGCATCCATGCGAATTCTTCGCGCGTACCGGATCTGATTCCGAGCTGAATTAACCGGTCGGCTCCGATTATCTCGGATATTCTCTTAATGACTGTTGCATGGTTAATGGGCCGCCCCTCGTACTCGTCTCTCAAGTCCGAATGCGCGTCAGCATGAATGAGCACGAGATCGGGAAAGCTCGCGTGCAAAGACTTCACAAGAGGAAGTGTAATCGTGTGTTCCCCCCCCAACGCCAATAGTCGTCCACCTTTCGCGTGGATAGTCGACGCCGCCTGCTCCATTAAATCGAGTGAAGAATCGAGTAATTGACCGGCAATGTCGAGGTCCCCGAGATCGCTGAAAGGCCGATCTTCCAGATCCATGTCAAGAAAAGGGGAATAGGTCTCAATGGAATCTGAAGCCCTTCGTATGGCATTCGGAGCAATATCCGAGCCGCTCCGATATGTGGACGTCACATCGAGCGGACATCCGAGAATGGCAGGTCGGCCCGGAAGCACTTCCCGAGCGGATGAGGCGAGAAACTGAACGTTATGCATGTACTGCGGATTGCCTCCGAATCGAGGGGAGTTTGTTGACAAAGTAGAAGCTTATTTATCGAGAATTCCCTCACCGGTCAAGACTTTACATCGAACGATGTGTAATACCGTTTCGCAGTTATGCATATAAGATAGTGAAGGCTGGGGTGTTCTGAGCGGAGTGATTAGACGGCTTTGCGTCGTCCGGAGCGAAGGATACTCCAGCCTCCCGGATTATGAAAAGAAAAGCGAATCTGTATAAGTATCCGGTCTTGCGAGACCTATAATCAAATAGGTTGCTGAGAGGAGCATCGAGAATGAAATGAACCGAGACTGTCTCAAAAATCGAGTTCTATCTCAGACCCTGGCACGTATTTCTCATCATCTTCCCGACCTGACTCTGCATTCGCATTTGATGCCAAGACTATCCGGGACATTCTTCATGGGAAAACTGCAAATCCAGAATAGCTTGAATATCGTCCGGCAGGGGCGACGAGAACTCCACGTACTGTTTGTCCTCAGGATGCTTCAATCCCAGAACCGCTGCATGGAGGGCCTGCCGGTGAAGAGTCCGAAGAGCAGCTTTGAGCTTCGGGTCGTCGATTCCGCCCTTCTTACGTATCTTGCCATACACAGGATCTCCGGCAACCGGCAATCCTATCGAGGCAAGGTGAACCCTGATCTGATGCGTTCTCCCGGTTTCCGGCATTACTTCCAGCAGAGTCAGCGGCCCCAGACGTGTGAGCACCCGCCACTTTGTCGCGGCGTGCCGAGCCTTTGTTGTCACTGTGGAGATTCTCTTTCGGTCTTTGGGATGCCTTCCTATTGCTACCTCTATTCTGCCGCTGTCCTGCCCGGGATTACCCCGTACGAGAGCCAGGTAGATTCTGTGCACCGAATGAGCCCTGAACTGAGCCGAAAGCGACTCGTGAGCCAGCGACGTCTTCGCCAAAACCATCACTCCAGAAGTGTCGCGATCCAGGCGGTGCACCACTCCCCATCGACCTTCCTCTCCCACCTGCAGCATCTGCGGCCTGTCCGCAACGAGAGCATCCATGAGCGTGTTGCCGGGTCGTCCCGCTCCGGGATGAACTACCAGGCCGGGGGGTTTGTTCACGACGATAATATGGGAGTCCTCGAACAGAATCGAAAAATCCGGGATTCCGGATATCGCGGGACTTGGGGAAATCTCTTCGGCTAGCAGTTCGACGCAGTCCCCTGGGTTCAGAACGGTCGATGGCTTGACTGCAGTGCCATGAACGCGAACCAGCCCAAGCCTGATCAATTTTGCCAGAGCCGAGCGCGAATGCGTGCCCTTCAGACACACAGCAAGGACCTTATCGGCTCTGTCCGAAGGGGCATCCGTTGGAATAATCAGTTTGACGGATTCAGGCATATTTTCACAATAGCGATTCGCTATCGAAGCAGTAAGATTTGGAGAACCTTTTTGCAGATGATTATTTTCTTACTTAAGCTGGGAGGCAGTCGGATGTTCCTGTGTCGCGAATCAAGGCCAATGCAGCTTGGTAGGGGCGCCCCTTGTGGGTGCCCGGTGGAGATCGGCCTTCGTGCCTGTCATTCCGGGAAGGGCAGGCACGAGATCTGCCCCTACAGCGGCTGCGCTCGCAATGCCAGATCATATTTGTCAGCTGATGAAGGCAATGCGTTCAGTTCGGACCTGGGCCAAGGGCATAATCCATTTGCAAAAAGTCTCCCCGATTACATCTTTATTTCAGCAAAACGGGCTTCGCGTCAACTCGGATTCTGAAAAGCATGTATGGTTTTTCCCGCAGGTCTTTTCCTTCGTGAAATCTCGGCATTCTATGGAGCTGATTGGCCGTGAAATAGAGATAACCGTCATGAGCGAGGGACAGGGTGTCGGGCCAGAGGATTCTCGGATCGAACACCAGGGTCTCGTAGGAATTGTCCGGTTTACGCCGGAGTATGGCATTGTGATCGTATGAGGTGACGTAAAGGTTGTTTTCGGAATCGGATTCAAGGCCGTCAGACGCGACCTTGGCACCTTCGTCCTTCACCGTTTTCTCCACTTCCCGATCAGGCAGATTCGGTTCCGCAAGAGCGTCGGTGCTTACGCTGTAAAGGCTCCAGCTTGAGAGAGGGCAATAGTAGAGCCGTTTACCGTCGCTGCTTATCGCTATGCCGTCTGCTCCTACTTGAATAGGCTGAGGTGTTCCCTTTGGAGGCCGAACCATCAGAGGCCTTCCTTCCACCAATGATACGAAATCCGGCAGAGGTTTGGTCGATTCGTGATTCGTGAGCCTGCGCATGCTATTCCCGGTTTTCAGATCTACCACGATGATTCCGGGATTCTCTCCGGATGAATCCGTTATATACGCGGTTCCCTCTTCTCCTTTGCGCAGGTCGAATCGGACGTCGTTCAGATAGGTTTGAGGCAAAGCCACGGTGGGTGGAAAGATAATTGCTTTGAATATCTTGTTTGTCTGGAGATCTACTCCAATGAGCTTTGCACCGCGTTCCACGGTAGGAGCCCATTCAACTCGTCCTGTATCCAATATCCACAACCGATTCTTTGGATCGATAACCACGCTCTGGACGGAAAGCAGGGTTTCTGCCGCTTTTTCACGGTTCGGTGTGTGGATCTCCTCGTTGGGAAACGGGATAGGCTGGCCGTTTCTAAGCTCTGCAACCGTAAATCGAACGTCGTCGCCCCATCGCGGAAAATTCACGAAAATACGGCCTTCACGGGAAACGGTGACCCCAGTGGGCATGGGTCCGTAAAAGCAGGCCACAGGTTCGGGATTTCCAACCGTCTTCGTGGCAGGGATATCTTTCAATTCCGTTTTGCAACCCTTTGGCATGGATTGAGATTGCGCTGAGACTGATAAGGCGAACACAGAAATAATTGCCATGAGAACGAATATCGCAAAAAAATTTGTTGGCATGACTGCTCCCCTCCTAACAATTTTATTCTACAAAGTGTAACCCGGAAAATTGATGTGGTGCAAGAGCCAGGATTGAGAGCGGTGGCCGAGTCTGATTCGCAATCGAAGAATGAGAAGCGGAGACTTCTTCTCGCATACAGACTATTTCTTCAGTTCAGATAGGATTTAGACTGATTGTCAAAAATTCTGACGTCTTACCTTACGCTCAAATTCAAGATATCAGTGGGGACCGGCGTCCCGAGACTGTCTCAAAATTCTCGAATACACAAAAAACGTGCCACGATTCATCGTCCTTGTAGGGGCAGGTCTCGTGCCTGCCCTCCTGCAATGACCGGCACGGAGGCCGGTCACTACCGGGCACCCACGAGGGGCGCCCCTACAATCAGGCCGTGAAGATCATGAAAACTTCGTGCCACGATCTGGGATAAATTCTGAATTTTTGAGACACTTTCTCCCTGCCGGTCCATTCGATTGGTATCATTTATCATATTTGAAGATGTGCCGGCACGGATGCAGGCACCCACCAATACTCCTATCCTTAATCGGACATTAATTTTGGGCAATTGTTACAGTCAGAAGTCTCGCAAGCGGCTGTCTTTCTAACTCACATGTGTCAGTTGACAAGAAAATACATTCAACTTGGATTGAGCTAACGGTAAAAAGCCATTTACAAAGAGGTTGCCCAAGTCTTTCTGCTTTGAAAGTGCACCGGGTTTCTAATGCCTTGCCCGCTTCAGTGCCTCGTGAACGAGGTCGGGAATCAGGAAGTGTTGGTCATGGAGAAGTGTGCGAGGATCCAGCAGCACAGAATCCTCCTTTACTAGTGCTATGACGGGAGGTTTTCCAGACCTGAGCTCCTTTTCCAATCGCGCGGCGGAAATGTCCCGGGGATGGATGGCCACTCTGGGACCGGGCAGATCGCCAAGAGGCAAAGCACCTCCGCCCACTCGACCGACACCGGATTCTATGCTGATTACAGCTTCCTGTCCCAGAGTCTCGGCAAGAGACCGTGCCAGCGCTTCGGCAGCCTGGTGAAGCGCTTCAGGCGACTTCGCGATCATGGCCAGAGTAGGAATTCCCTCAGCAGGGCCTGCTGCAGTGACGTATTCTTCGAGAGTGGCTTCCAGAGCAGCGAGGGTCAGCTTGTCCATGCGCAAGGCACGGGCGAGCGGGTTTGTACGCATTTTCTCGATGTACTCAAATCGGCCGGCAAGTATACCGGCCTGGGGGCCTCCAAGAAGTTTGTCACCTGAGAAGCTCACAACATCTACACCGGATGCAAGGATTTGCTGAACAGTGGGTTCATCGGTCAAACCGTACGGAGAGAGGTCCATCAGGCAACCGCTACCCAAATCTATCATGGACGGGATACCGTGATCGCGTCCTATTGCAACCATCTCGTCCAGTTCAACTTCTTTCGTAAATCCCACTATCCGGTAGTTGCTCGTATGTACCTTCAGGATTAGAGCGGTATTTTCATTGATAGCATCCTCGTAATCCCTGGGATGCGTGCGATTCGTAGTTCCCACTTCTCTGAGAATTGCGCCGGATCTGGCCATCACATCGGGAATTCTGAAGGAGCCGCCGATCTCGATCAATTCGCCGCGGGATACGATTACTTCGCGGCCTTTGGCGAGAGCGTCCAATGCGAGCAATACAGCCGCAGCATTATTGTTTACCGCAAGGACGGATTCGGCTCCCGTCAATTCAAGCATGATTTGACGCAGGTGCGAATTCCTCTCTCCGCGTCGACCAAGGTCAAGGTTGTACTCCAGATTCGAATAGGAAACCGCAGCTTGCACGATTCTTTCTGCCACTCTCTGCGATAATGGCGATCTCCCGAGATTCGTATGAACCACCACTCCTGTAGCATTGATTACGGTGGTCAAGCGCCTGCCGATTCGTGCGTTCAGGACGGCTTCAGTCCTGTGGGCAAGAGATTCTGTAGTGAAGTCCTCTTCTGAGGCAGAACCGGCAAGTACTTCCTTGCGGAGATTGTCAAGCGCTATTCTGATTGTACGTTTGAGCATCTCATCCGAATATTTTTTCTGAAGCAAAACGAACAGCGGCTCTGAGAGCAGCTTGTCAACCGAAGGAATGAGACGCAGCTTATGGTGTCGAGAGGAATTTTCCACGGGACCACCTGGATCAAGATGCTTTCAATTTGAATGAATTGATGGCTGCCTGGAAATCCGGGGCATATGTGCTGAATTCTCCGGCGGGCGCAGTGAAATCGACGTAAACGATTTTCTTATTCGTTACCACGATCAGGTGCCATGAGGTAAGGCGTGATTTATCTTCGGGCATAGTCTCCTTGTACATGAGAGCTCGAGCACCTTTTATCTTCAGTACCTTGTGTTCGCTGAGAGATTTGTTCTTCTCCGCGGCCGTCTTGAGCACTTTGAAAAGCGACTCACTGGATTCACCAAACAAATCACCAACAATAAGATAAATTTCGCCCGAATCTTTCCGCCATTTCAGGATTCCCGGCTCGTCAACAGCCTCCGAACTGAATCCTTCCGGTATTTTCATATCGAAGATACGGTCGGGATGCTGCAGTGCACTTTCTTCTGCCGGGCTTTCCAAAGCTGCTGCCGCAGAGCATCCCAGAAGGCCGGCCAATAAGAGAACAAAGAATATGCGATATTTCAAGGGGAGCGCCTCCTTACGATCAGAGCCATTGACCGCTATTCAACGGATTGATAGCATGTATAATTTACTATGTCAAAAACGCAGAAGAAATGGAAAACTCCAGGAAAAATAAAACAGCGATAGTCCGCGTGCTCGGGTGCAAAGTGAACCAGGCCGAGGCGGCAGCTATGACCGCTCTGCTGGAACAAAAAGGATACAGCGTAGATTCCGAGGCGAAAGAGCCCGATCTGGTCCTGGTGAATACGTGTTGTGTCACAGCCAGAGCTGAAGGAAAATCGCGACGCACGGTGAATCGCCTGGCTGAAGAATTTCCTACTGCACACCTTGTTGTGACGGGTTGTCTTGCAGAAGTAAATGCTTCCGGGGCACGCGGTTCAAGAACCACCGT
Organism: Desulfomonile tiedjei DSM 6799; assembly: GCF_000266945.1. Lineage (NCBI taxonomy): Bacteria > Pseudomonadati > Thermodesulfobacteriota > Desulfomonilia > Desulfomonilales > Desulfomonilaceae > Desulfomonile > Desulfomonile tiedjei. The sequence goes on along the minus strand of NC_018025.1, from coordinate 4,531,459 downwards.
GCTGGGAACGTACGAAAAAGACCATCTTTCCGAATACCTGGATTCAATCGTCGGCACCGAACCGTCCATCGTAAAAAAGGGAGCCGCACATTGCCTCACATTCGGTGACCTGGGGTCGCCCGCCATCCGGGGCCGATCCAGGACTTTCCTGAAAATCCAGGACGGATGTTCTCAGCATTGCACCTATTGCATTGTGCCGACAGCACGCGGGCCTTCCCGCAGCATGGAGCCGCTCCTGGTACAGGAACGCGCAGTTACCCTGGAAGAGGCCGGGTATGCGGAAATAGTACTCACCGGCATACATCTCGGGCTGTACGGCCGTGATCTCACTCCTCAAATCTCTTTAGAGCAGTTGCTTGAAGATCTTCTGTCCGAGTGCCAGAACACCCGGTTCAGAATGAGCTCTCTTGAACCGCAGGAAATAACTCCGCGATTGCTCGAGCTTATGAGTCGGCATCCAAGAATATGCAAACACCTGCATATTCCCATACAGAGTGGTGACGATTACATCCTGCAACGCATGGGACGGCCTTATCGGACGGCGCTGCTGCTGGATCTTTTCCGAAATATTGCTGCAGGTGTTCCGGACGCATGCATAGGGCTTGACGTGATGGTGGGATTTCCCGGAGAAGATGACGCTTCTTTCGCGAGGACCAGGGCGCTCATTGAACAATCCGGTGCCTCGTATCTCCATGTATTTCCGTTTTCACCGCGGCCCAGCACCCCTGCAGCCAAGTTTCGTCCCCGTGTCCCGGGACCCGAGGCGCTGAGGAGAGTCGAAGAACTCCGTTCCCTGTCCAACGATCTGAAATGCTCGTTTTATGCGCGATTTGACGGCACTATTCGGCCTGCAGTAGCTGAGTCGCTTCCTGATGCGGAAACCGGTAATTTCATCATGCGAACCGACAATTACATCCCCGTGCAGGTGAGCGGTACTGCTGTCCAGGGGATTGTAAGAGTGAAGATCGAAGAAATCTCGGGCATTGAAGTTCGAGGATCTGTCGTTTCCGGAGGATGAACAGGATGCTCCGCAATCTCCAATACTCCTACCCTCAATCGGACATCAGCTCTGGCAATCGTTCTACGCGCCAAAATTAGTGTCCGATTGAAATGAGAGATATTGGTGGGTGCCGTGCCTCCGTGCCGGCACATTCTATCGATATCATTGATTATATTGAATATGTGCCAGCACGGAGAGACTGTCTCAAAACTCTCGAATACACAACATATCGTGCCACGATCCACCATCCTCGTAGGGGCAGGTCTCGTGCCTGCCCTTCCAGGAATGACCGGCACTGAGGCCGGTCACTACCGGGCACCCACGAGGGGCGCTCCTACAATCAGGCCGGGAAGATGATGAGAAATTCGTGCCACGATCTGGAACAAATTTTGATTTTTGAGACGGTCTCGAGACGCTGAGACGCCGGTCCCCACTAGTATCTTGTGTTGGAGCATGGGACAAACGTTAGAATTCTGGCAATAGTTCCAAAACTTGCGAGGGCCGTTATAAATGCGATCAATTCTCCGGCGTGCGTGTGCGCTGGATGAGTTCGCGTGCTTTTCCCAGAGAATCTCGAATTTTCTGCAAATTCTCCGGATTACTCTCCTTGAGGTAGGCATATACGGCATCACAGGCCTGATGCGTGCGAGTGATTGCTTCACGAATCAACCCATGAAATTTGGTGTACTGTGGCGGGGGAATAATTGCAAATGTCTTGGAATCAAGTATTTGAAGCTCCCTTTTCATGCTGTCCATTTTCAGGAGCAGTTCTTGAGGAATCAGAGGGGCTCCGGGATCGGAAGGATCGTAATCCGCAAGACTCAACGATGGAGCCCTCGTCATAAGGATTGAGACTTCCTCGAGAATCGGCGCTGTCTTCTTCAGGTATTCCCTTACCTCCCGGCCATTGCCCGCATCTGAATCCAGAGGCGAACGAATGGGTTCCTCCTTGCCGACAGCAGGGGCAGGCTCCTCAGGTTGAGGGAGTGTCTCCGTGGGAACAATCTCCTTTTGCTCCTCGGGCTGAACGGCTGGTGACGGGGGAACGGTTTCTTTCGGTGGTTCCGTTTGCTTGATCGGTGAAGGTTCCGGCTGTTTGACCGGCAATTGTTCTATCGGTTTGGTAGTTGGGGGTTCCGGGTGAGCCGGCTCCGTTGAGGCAGGCTCAGGATCGGGAAGAGTTTCCGGTTCTTTGCGTGAATCCAGACTAATGACGCTTTCGGTATCGCTTTCTTTGACACGCATTCTTTCAATGGGGATTGTGGTCAGAGGATTCTTTGCAGGCCTATTTTCCATGAGTGCAGGGACTTGAATAGGTTCGGTTCTCTTTTTCAAGACCTCTTTCTTCGGTGCCGGAGCTGTCATGATTTCTTCAGGAGCCTGGGGTGTCGATATGGGCGGGGCCTCGTCGTCCAATTCCTTCTCTTCCTGACGTTGCTCGGTCTGTGGCACCTCACGAGGCATTTTTACCGGGCCGGACTCCCGAGGTTGACGAACCGAAGGTTCAAAAGGCAGTCGTGTCGTCTCCGGCGACGTTGACGGTGATTCAACCGGTCCGGCAGGTGCCGATTGAGGGCTTTCAGGAATGTGCACAGGATCGCGTTGTTGCTCGACAGGCGGTTGCGGTTTTGGAGGAGCAGCCGTTTCTGCCGGTTTCTCACGTGTGACAGGCTCCTTGGGCGGTGTTAATTTCTCGGCAGGAGGGACAGCGACCGGACCCTCGGGAGCAGGGGCTTCGATCTGCTTTTCGCGACGCGCCGGTTCACTCGATTCAGGAGCAGCCGGAAGCTCGGGAGGAGGAGTCTTTCGAGGAGGCCCCCCGGTGATGCTTCGCATCTTGATCTCCGGAATAGGCACCACATAACCCGAATCCCCGATAGTTCCCGGAGGAGCTACTGCTTCTTCCTGATTGTTCCGCTGAGGTTGAGGTTTTTGAGGAGGGGCTCCGAAAACGACGGAACAACCGAACATCAGCACGAGAATTACGACGAGAAAACAGAAGTACCCATGGTCTGAAGCCCGGAATGCTCGGGAAACAGGGCATAAGAAGCCGAGTTTTCGTGTTATGATCATCGTTGTTCTCGTACCGCAACGGACCGTCAGATTCAAGTCTTATTAATTATACTGATTCTAATCTGTTGACTCAGTTTGGTCAAGCTCTGTGAGAGATCTCTGCAATTCCGATGCAGATGTGGGGCGTGGTTCAAGCATATGAATACGATCGAGAATTCCGTTGATGAATGCAGGAGAATTGTCGGCGCCGAATTTCTTCCCGATTTCAATCGCTTCATTCAATATGACGCGACCGGGGATCAAAGGAAAATTTGTCATCTCGGCAATCGCCATGCGCAGAATATTTCTGTCCACCCGGTTGATTCGATAGAGCTTCCAATTGTGAGAAAGCTTGGAGATCAGTTCATCAATGACGGTTTTGTCCCGTGATACCGCACCGATCAGTTCGCGGGCAAATTCCTTGGCAACGCGATGCATCTTCAGTTCTTCATCTTCGTGAGATGAAAAATGGGTCTCCAAGAAATCCAGGACTTCTATGGGGTCCTGGTTTCTGGCATCCGCTGCGAATAAGACTTGCAGCACAAATTCTCTGGTTTTACGTCTGGAAGGCACTGGATAGGAACGTCAGTCCGATCGCAATTATATTTGTTTGAGAAGATTAGCCATTTCTATTGCAGACATGGCAGCTTCCGCTCCCTTATTGCCCGCTTTCGAACCGGCTCTTTCTATTGCCTGCTCGAGAGTATCCGTTGTCAGCACTCCGAAGCTCACTGCGATTCCGGCTTCCAGAGAGATGTGGGCAACGCCCTTGGCGACTTCCGCGGCTATGTAATCAAAATGGGGCGTTGAGCCGCGAATCACCGCACCCAATGCTATCACCATATCGTACTTCCCGGATCGCACGGCGGCGGAAACGGTCTGGGGAATCTCGAAAGCACCGGGTACACGAACAATCGTTACATCGTTTTCCGATGCTCCATGACGTACCAGAGCATCCATGGCGCCGGAAATCAATCTGGATACAATGAAATCGTTAAACCTGCTGGCCACCAAGGCGGCCTTGAGTCCGGCAGCATTAAAGCCGCCTTCCAGGGTCTTGCTCATGAAACCTCCGTACATAAAACGAACCGGCAAGGACAATGATCACTTAAGGGGGCCCGAAATAGCCTCTCCAGGAGGGGAGATCCGGGCTGCCGACAAGCCTCACGCGGCGTATTTTCTTTAGCAGAACTCCCGAAAAAGGAGGAACGATAATTCGCCGGGAGAGCGTTGCTTCTCTCCCGGGTTACACATATATGCTCGGAGCACTAGAGCTTCAGCTCGTAAAGATGCCCCATTTTCTCTTTCTTGGTTCTCAGGTACCGCAGATTCGTAGAGCACGGTTCCACAAAGATAGGAACCTGTTCTACTACTTCCAGACCATAGCCTTCCAGCCCCACTATTTTGGTGGGGTTGTTGGTCATGAGCCGCATTTTGCGGACCCCTAGATCTGCAAGCATTTGAGCGCCAATGCCATAATCTCTGAGATCGGGTTTGAATCCGAGCCTCAGGTTGGCTTCCACGGTATCGCATCCCTGATCCTGAAGAGCATATGCCTTAATTTTGTTGAGAAGCCCTATTCCTCGGCCTTCCTGCTGCATGTACAGGATGACCCCTTTTCCCTCGTCTTCCACCATGCGTATTGCAGTCTCAAGCTGAGGACCGCAATCACAACGTCTTGAGCCGAAAACATCGCCGGTCAAGCATTCTGAATGCACGCGCACAAGGACCGCTTCGTCGGGATTGATTTCCCCTTTGACCAATGCGACGTGGTTGAGCTTGTCAACATCATTCTCGTACACGATGAGGCGGAAGTCGCCACCGGCCTCGGTGGGAAGAATTGTCTCAGCGCCCCGTCGAACAAGCCTTTCATTGCGCATACGATACTGAATCAAATCCTTGATTGTGCAGATCTTGATCCCGTGGTGTTCCGCGATGGTGATCAGGTCAGGGAGACGTGCCATGGTGCCGTCCTCGTTCATTACCTCGCAGATCACACCTGCAGGAATGCATCCTGCCAATCGAGCCAAATCCACGCTTCCTTCAGTCTGCCCTGCTCGGACAAGAACGCCTCCCCGCCGTGCTCTCAGAGGAAATATGTGGCCCGGCGAGATAATATCTTTGGGGGTGGCGTCTTCGTCCACTGCGCTGAGGATAGTGACTGCACGATCGTGAGCGGAAATACCGGTTGTGACGCCTCTCGTGGCTTCTATCGATATGGTGAATGCCGTTCCGTAACGGGACTGATTGTTACTTACCATCATCGGTAATTCGAGAGATTCAATTTTGTCAGGAGTCATAGAAAGGCAAAGCAAACCACGCCCGTATTTTGTCATGAAATTGACTGCTTCGGGGGTAATTTTTTCCGCAGCCATCGTGAGGTCGCCCTCATTCTCACGATCTTCATCATCGATGAGAATGACCATCCGCCCTTTTTTTATCTCTTCAATTGCTTCTTCTGTTCCGACCAGCACGCCCATGAAAGGCTCCTCCTTCAGATAAAACCATGTTCTTTGAGTATAGTCTCGTTGACGCCGGAGGAATCTCCTCGGGCTGAAATGAATTTTTCAATGTATTTTCCGATAAGGTCATATTCAATATTGACGGTAGCACCGATCTTTTTGTCGGTCAACCCTGTGAGACCCGAAGTATGAGGAATGATCATGACCCAGAATCGCCTGTCCTGGACCCGATTCACGGTCAAACTCACTCCGTCCACTGCAACGCTGCCTTTCGGCACCAGGTACCTTCCGGAATCTACCTCGAACCCCAGGAGCCATCCTTCACCGGCAGCCTTTTTCTCCACGAGTCTTCCTACGCAATCCACATGGCCGGCGACAAGGTGTCCTCCGAGTCGAGAATCGAAACGCAAAGCCTTTTCCAGGTTCACAACTGCGCCGGACTTGAGGGAAGAAAGCGTAGTCACCCCCAAGGTTTCGGGGGAAACGTCTGCAGAAAATTCGCTGCGACCGGGTTCGATCCTGGTGGCAGTGAGGCATGCGCCATTTACGGAAATCGAATCCCCTTCTTTCACATCGGAGAGATCGAGGTTAGAGCATATACGAATCCGTACAAACCCTCGGCCCGGTTCGATCGATTTCACTTCTCCTATGGCTTCAATTATTCCGGTAAACATTCTGGCAAAGCCTTGCTCTAAAGTGCCCATGGGGGCGATTCGAATCTTCCAAGCATACACTTTCGCGACTCACCAGGGAAGAGGCAGAGGGTGCTGTTCTCTAAATCGTTTCAAAACTCAACTTCTGACAGTACCGTTCCAAATTTCGTACAAAAGACATGATTTCCAATTTCAGATTGCATCCTGTGAACAGAACGACGGGTCATGCCAATGTGCGTTCAAATAAGTAATCCCGCCACCGGTGGGAGCAAATCCGGTCCCGGCATGCCTCCGAAGCGAAGTCAGGCGATGCTGTTCGTAGCGAAGGAGATTTGCCGAGACCGGCAAATAACAGGTGTCTCAATATTTCCTCTATGAAAGCACATTGGTATCAGTCGAGTTCCTGCCATTCATTGCTTTTTTGCAGCGGGAATAGATGCCGTGGATGTACTCTCCCCATTGCCGAAAGCATGCTCGATTTGGCGCTTGGAACTTCTTTTTCTATTTCACGAAGCAGCGATTTGACCCAGTGTCTGCGAGATCCGCTCATTCCCTGGTACGTGCAGGAGCACCCCAGTATGGGAACACCCAGGCGAGCCGCGCATGCTCCGGTCATATCTTCCTTCACATATACCAGGGGTCGTATCACGGTGTTCTGGCAATCATCAGCGAGGAGCTTCGGGCTCATCCCTTTTACCGTGCCGTTGAAGAACAAATTGAGTAACAATGTTTCGACAAAATCATCACGATGATGCCCCAGAGCGATCTTGTTCCAGCCTTCTCTCGCCGCATAACTGTAAAGCATACCGCGTCGCAACCGCGAACAAAACGAGCACGGGTTTGTCCCCGCACTCAGGTTCTCGTTGACGATGTCTATGATATGCCCTTGCACCACATTGTACAGTATTCCGCTTCTAGCCAGTTGTTCTTGGATTCGTGTGACGTCGAAAGCATCCCGCCCGGGATGAATGGTAATGGCTGCCAATTCGTATTTGATAGGTGCCTTGCGCTGCAAGTGCGACAACGCGTACAGGAGGGACCATGAATCCTTTCCCCCTGAGAGCGCCACCAATACTCGATCCTGATCTTCAATCAGGTTGAAATCGCCTATTGCTTTTCCAACCAGGCGCGTTAATGTTTTGAAGGTCCGATCGTTGGGTATCATTCCTGAACAAACCAGGCGTATTATGTTGATTTGATTTTGCATCAAGACTGAATCATAAGAAGGGATTATACTCTTTTCCGGTCTTTTCCACAAACCAATGGCAGTTCGGGGGACTTGGGAGGGAGAGCGGAACGCGCTATAATCGGTCGGAAAAACAGCCTAGCGCTCCAGGAGTTACTGTATTGATTTTCCTAAGCAATGTAGCAAAATTTTTTCATGGCAAACCCCTGTTTCGGGAAGTGAGCTTGAGCATTCATCGCGGCGATCGCACGGGAATAGTCGGTCCCAATGGTGCGGGAAAATCCACAATTCTCGGCATGATGGAAGGCACCCTTCTACCGGATGAAGGCGAAGTCTCCATAGAAAAACGTATCAGAATGGGAATCCTCCATCAGGAACTTATAAAAGGTAATGACGGCCCGATTCTCCAGGAAGTGATGAATGTTTCCGATGAGGTAAAGCAGATTCGCGACCGCCTCAGGGAACTCGAGCGTCAGATGTCCCGCCTTTCGGAAGACAGCAGCAATGCAGATGCGCTTATTGAGGAGCACGGTAAGCTCCAGCATGCTTTCGAGAGCTTTGGAGGTTATACGCTGGAAGCCCGGGCACATAAGGTTTTGGCAGGATTGGGGTTTGATCCGGCCGATGTAAACCGCCGGTGGAGCGAATTTTCAGGCGGTTGGAGAATGAGAGTCGCTCTGGCGAAAATCCTGCTTTCAGAGCCGGACATTCTGCTCCTCGACGAGCCCACCAACCACCTGGATTTAGAGAGTCTTCTCTGGGTGGAAGAATATCTCAGTAATTTCAAAGGCGCCCTGGTTCTGGTTTCTCATGACCGCGCATTTCTCAACCGATTGGTTACGCGGATCGTGGAAGTCGATAGAGGCAAAGTGTCCGTATATACCGGCAATTATGACCAGTACGAGCGTACCAGAGCTATGCAAGAAGACGTGATTGTCGCCGCGTACAAAAATCAGCAGGAAAAGATAAAGCGTATTCAAAAGTTTATCGATCAGAATCGCGTCAAGGCACGCACGGCAAGCCGTGTTCAGAGCCGTGTGAAAATGCTGGAAAAACTCGAGACCGTTGAACCCCCTGCCCAGGCAAGAACCCTCAAGTTCACCTTTCCTCAGCCGCCTCCGTCAGGCCGGAGGGTCCTGGAGATATCCGACCTGGTAAAGCGCTACGGAGAAAAGACGGTCTACGACGGGTTCAGCATCAATATTGAACGAGGCGATCGAATCGGCCTTGTGGGCCCGAATGGTGCAGGAAAATCTACGCTCATGAAGATCGCTGCAGGTGTCATCTCTCATGACGACGGAATCGTCAAATACGGCCACAATGTCAAACCTGGTTATTTCGCGCAGCATCAGTCCGAAGCACTGACTTCTGAGAGAACTGTTCTTGAAGAAGCCTATTCAGCCTCTCCGGGGATCACCGAGCAGGAAGTCAGGAATTTATTGGGAGCATTCCTGTTTTCCGGCGATGACGTGTACAAGAAGGTCAAAGTGCTCTCGGGCGGGGAGAAAAGCCGACTAGCGCTAACCCGAATACTGCTTTCTCCTCCGAACCTGTTGCTCATGGACGAGCCTACGAATCACCTCGATATTTCTTCGTGCGAAATTCTCGAACAAGGGCTGTCGAAGTTCGATGGCACGCTGATACTGATCACCCACGATCGGCGACTCATGAATGCGATTTGTACGGGAATACTTGAAATAGAGAAGGGGTCTGCCGAGTACTTCATCGGCAACTATGAAGATTATCAATACAAGAAAAAACTCATGGCCGCAGAAGAGGATTTCATCCCGGAATCGCCGAAACCTGCACCGGATCCCATCCAGCAAGAGGATTCCGACCAGAAGGAATCCCGAAAGGATAAGCGAAGGCGAGACGCACAGGCCAGAATCGCCCTGTTCAGAAAGCAAGCTCCAATCAAACAAGAGATTCAACGCATAGAAAAGACGCTGGAGAAAAAGGAAACACGAAAACGTGAAATAGAAACGCTTCTTGCCGATCCGACCATTTATGAAAAGAAAGAAAAGATCCGACCCCTCTTGGAAGAAGACCCTGCTCTTTCAAAAGAGATAAAAGGTCTGGAGGCCCGCTGGGAAGAACTGCACCAGCAGCTCGAAGAAATCGAAAAAGAAACCCTCGCCGGGTAGCTATGGATTATTTAATAACATCAGCAAGATATTCCTTTTTGTTCCGGAGGAACAGTCTGATAATAGGCCGGTGATTTATCGCCGGTTGACGAGCATTCATCGCGATTTTGAGTCCCTGAGGAACGACTGATTCCTATAGGACAACCAACCTGGCAATCGTCCCCGCAGGACTGCGCTATATGTTTGATTGGCTTTCCCGGCGATCAAGAACCTGTCGCAAAACTGTTTGGAGCAACGAAATCGTGCCACGATTCTCCATCCGGGTAGGGGCAGACCAATGCGTCTGCCCTTATTGGGGCGGACGCTCTGGTCCGCCCCTACAGCCAGCGTAGGATGCTGTGACCAGTGAGAACCGCATCAGTCGAGGTCTTTCTCGACCGATGTGACTCGCTTCGCTCATCTCATCCTACATGAGCTGGGAATTCAGATGGCGCGAAACCGTGCCATAGTAGCACGATTTTTCCGATTTTTTGAATTCCGCGACAGTTTTTCAATCGCCGGGCTATTTTCTTTCATCCCTATGGGACGAAGAGATTGGAATGCTAAGGTTAAGCAAGAGCTCGCAATTCTCCCAGTCATAGAAAGCCTTGAACCTCAGCCCTCATCAAGGCAATCCAAGTCTCATGTGCTCAAAGATTGGGGACCCGAAATCAATGACCTGTATGAAAAAGCTAAGCATTTAAAAGCAGGTTCAAATTATCCATTGATTTATGGGGCTGCTTTTGGTTTAGCGAAAACCAGCTTGGAATTCGCTCAAGCAGTAACGTCTGAATCAAAGGATTTGGACGCACTGTATAAGTCTTTGAAAAAGGTGCAAAGAGAGTTGAACAAGGCTTATACGATAATTAACCGTGAAGAGAGATAAATCGAGGTAAGATCCTGAAGCTGTTGGCCGTATCCCGAGGAGTCTACAGGAAAGGACTGGATCAACTGTCTTCAATCGAATTGATCCGTGTTGAATGTAAACATGGAGCCCCGCTTGTCGTGACCCCATCAGAGCAGCCTTCATCGCAGGGAACTTCCGCTATAAATTGAGATTCCCGGTCCTGGCATTGCGGAAACCACTGTAGGGTCAGGTCTCTTGCCTGCCGTTCCCGGAATGACCGGCACGGAGGCCGGTCGTTACCGGGCACCCACAAGGGGCATAATACCGTTTGGCATTCAATACCGATTCGCTTTTGTTTTTGTAATCTGGCAGGCTTGAGGTATCCTTCGCTCCGGACGACGCAAGGCCGTCTAATCACTCCGCTCAGAACACCTCAGCCTTCGCCATCTTATACGCATAATTGCGAAATGGTACAAGATGCTTACCGCACTGACCTCCAGGGCAGGTGAAGTGCTTCCGCTCCAGAAAGAACTTTCTTGACCGCAAGTCCGTAAGGAAGTGTTTTTCCTAGTCTTATTTCTTCTATTGGGTAGGGCAAGGGCAAGCAGTTTCGGTCCAGGAAAGGGTATTTCCGAAGAATGGTTTCATTACGAGCAGTTGAGTTCTTATGAGATCGGTCTCACATTCGAAGCAGTATGCTTCTCCATCCGGCATAGAGCAGGACCCAATTTCCGTGTAGTACGCCAGAAGATACTGTAATCCGAGATTTCGATAATTCACTTGTCGAATGGTTTCGATCAAATCCGAGCACGCGGGTGAAGCCTCCGAGAATTCAGCAGTTCCCGCCACAACGCTCGTTAGTAGGAGCATGAGACAGCATATTCGTACAAATTTCATGAGAGCGCTCACTTCGCGGAAGACAGTGCAGATCATCCGCGATGATAATAAATGCTGAGTGTATGCTTTTCCTGTCCTATGTGCTGGAAGACTCCGTCGAATGCCTCTTGCACTTCTTCAAGGTTCGGTCTTCTCATGGGATCGAGATCCAGCATGCTCTCCACGGTGGCGGCAATATGCTCCAAGGTCGTGTTCTTCTTCAAGAACGGATTTAACTCGGTGAGTCTCGGGCGAGGCTCTTTTTCTATCCTAAGAATCTGTCGCACCAAATCCTGACGGGTCTTTGTCTTGGGAAACACCATGGGAAGTTTCCCTGTTAGGAGCACCGTAAATATTGCGCCGACACTATAGAGATCGGACTGAAAGACGCTCTTGCCTTTTGCCTGCTCCGGGGCCATATAGGCAAACGTTCCAACCACTTTTCCTCTGAACAGGTCTTCTATTGCTCCCGGTCCGATAGCCAAAGCCACTCCGAAATCAATGACTTTGATCCGATTCAGACGTTCATTTTCGTCTACCATGTACAAGATATTGTCCGTCTTCAGATCCCGATGGACAACCCCCTTGAGTCTGAAAAAACGCAGGCAATCCAAAAGCTGATTCACGATGATTTCCAGGACTGCAAGGTTCAGTTTGCTTTCCACATTAAATGGTGGCTTGTACTTTTCCAGCCAATTCCTTTCGACGAGTTGCGTGAGATTGTCGTTCGGATGGTAGCCGTTTACCATGATCTTTTCATTGTCTTGTTCGATAAGACCGTAATAATCGACTACGCAGGCATGCGGTTCCGGCAATTGGACCCGCGCATGTATCTTGGATTCATAATCCAGGAGTGCCTCCGGATCCCCCAGAGCGGACGAGATCTGTGAGCGAACTCGCTTAAGTGCTACGATTTGATTTCGGTAAATTCCGACACTCACCGAACCCATGGCACCTGAGGATATGTCACCGAGGACTTTGACTTTCTTGCCTTTTATCGATGCAGGATTCTCGAGAGAATCCATAATCAACTTGAAAAGTCCTGCCATTTCGTCCTGGGTCTTGGAACTGAAGCATTTACCCGATTCCTGGAGTCCTTCTGCAGCCTTTTTCTCGATTTCCGAACGATCGAGCAGGGGTTTGTACAATTCCACTGCCTTGAGGGCACGGGTTCGGTCGTCTAATCTGCGATCCCCGTGATAGTCTCCGAACGATGCGTAATAGCGGTAGAGGAGAAAGCTGGCAGGAAGCTTGCCATTGGGATGATCAGCGTATATTTGGAGCAATTCGATTATTCTCTCCAGGAGGTTTCCTCCACGCCGATTCCTTCCTTTTATTATCTTAATATGCTTATTGACTTCTTTGGCATCATTCAGATCAACATAATCGTTAGCAATTTCAAAGAACGTGCTAAATTCCATTAAGCATGTGAGCCACAAATGGTTGGAAATTCCCTGGATGGTATCCAGGCTTTTCGCAGTCTTTGCAAGGTGAATCAATATTCTTTCATTCAGGAAATTAGATAAGGCGTCCTTATAGTAACCGGTGGCTATGCGATTGACAGGGAAACCACAACGGAAGAGAAACCACGCAAGCTGCACCAAATCGTTTTCCGCTTCTTCGCGCGCATGATTGGTAGTCCGGAAAATGGAAAGAAACGATTTTCGCTCCGGTTCGTGATCGATCATCAAATGATGCAGTTCCAGAATGGCGCGACGTACCAAATCGGCCAGGCGCCCGAGGCTGTTCTCGTGAGATTCGGTCTCCTCTCGTAGAAAAAAGCAGGGAATGAGCGTCGTCGTTTCTTCGTCGATGAAGCAATACCGCTTCTTGTACTTGTCGTTCAGCCCTTGAAGCTTCTGAGCCATGACATCGATGTCTTGGAGTGAGGGCCTCAGATTCGATTGCGCGTCCAGCCACTTTACAGCGTACAGAAAAATGCGGCCCGCATGTTCTGCTTTCTGGATTTCATTGCGACTGTCGAGAAGAACCTGTTGATCCGGAAATCGCTGTGCCTCACTTATTATCTGGAACAGCATTTCATAGAAGGTGATTTCGTGGCGTTCTAGCTGAGGAAGATAGTCTTTTATGACGAGGAGAAGATAAGGAGCTGTATTTTTAAGTATTTTTCCGATTTGGCCGAGAGGGTTGATCTCACCCTTCTTGGCAAGTGCAGCCAAGTCGGCATAGTGCTGAATCACCCGGTAGAGATCTTCCCTAAGGGACTGTGAGTCCCGCTCCATTGCTGGCGCGTCCTTCGTGTTTTATTCGTTGGGGCTCAGCCGGATACCGGTAACTCTCCGTAGAACCTGACATTGCGGTGAGGCTCATCAGGAAATCGGTATCCGATAAAAGACTGTATGAAGGATTCCCCGCCTGTCACAGGAATCGACAAGTCCTTTAAGTGCCTCTCTCTCTGTCAATAATCCGGTGTCGCCGCTCTACAGCTTATCTGTTCTTGCGTTTGGAAGTGAGCCGGATAATTTTCTTAAAATCCGGAATACGCTTAAGATCCTGAAGCGCCTTTTCCGACATGGCTCTTTCCACCACTGCTTCCCCTCCGGCTCGCACTGCAAGATTTAAAGTGTCCAGAGCTTGCCTGGGGCGGCCTGTCTTTGCATACACCAACGCGGCGTTGTAATGCAACCATTCCGGCTCAAAAGGCTCATTTTGGCTCAGGGCTTCCTGATAGTAATTCAGCGCTGCCTCGTAATCTCCCATTTCCATATTCAAATAGACGAGGCGGCTCATTGCATAGGGCATCAGTCTATTATGCTTGCACAGTATTTTATGAATTTTCAGCGATTTCTTATGATTCCCAAGTATCCAGTGTGCCACGGCCAGATCTGCAAGTGCAAACTGGTCGTGAGGATCTTTTTGCAGCCCATTGTCAAAATGCTTCACGGCGCATCGAGGCTCGTGCTTCTTGTAGAGAAAATAATAGCCGAGATGAAAATCCACCTGCGGGTCGCTGGGATTGCTTTTGAAGGCTTCCTGAAACAGGCGCATTGCCTCTTCTTCACGACCCATTTCCAGGTACAGATGCGCCAATTCCGTCAAAAACTGGCTATCCACCGGGTTTATTTCCACTGCTCTCAGCAAATAATAGAGGGCACGCGGGTAGTCCGATTCGTCAAAGTAGATCAAACCTATGTTGAAGTACGGATCACCGTTGCCTTCATCGAGTTTGATCGATTCGATAAAATCCTTCTTCGCTTGGGCTATCTTGCCCATTTTCCATGAAATAAGGCCGCGATTATTGAACAGGTACGCGCTCCCGTTTCCGCTTAAACGAATTGCCGTATCTATCAACTCTCGAGCCTCATCCAGACTCTCTTCGTCATATTTGGTAAGGGCGCGATCGTTCATCTCCCGGACAAATTTCTCCCGCTCCCATTCCTTGGCCATGCAGTAGACGTTCTTGCCGTTTCGAATCTCATTCAGATCCGATTGTTTCAAAAGCAGGCAAAACTCGGTGGTCTCAGGGTCTTCCACCGTGCAGATTTCCACGGCAAAAGCCGGGACAGTTCCTCGTGTTTCCAGGTAGCTCACATAATGAAAAAAACGATTATCCAACAATCCCTGGTTCTCCCAGATTTCATCCGGGTTCTCCAAGGTAGAGTCCACCCATGATATAAAATCTTTTTTCCCGAGATCAGGTGTGGGAATCATTTCAGGGAGCGCGTGGAGTATCGCTTTCCGGCAAGGGAAAGCAGGAAGAAAGCTCTCTTGTTCCTCAGACGGCAAGTCTTCCGTTGAGTTCAAGTCGTTCATGTCGATTGTCGCCATCCGCAACCTCTATGATGAGCTTCCTGCTCGGCCGTACGTGCTCGACTACAGTCTCTGGGTGTTCCCACCTTTGCTATAGTCGTTCTCTTGAGAGAATCGGCCGGATCAAAACTAAGGGAAAATTTACCATGATCGCGAGGCAGCGTCAATCAACAGATCAGCAGGATGTATGTATTTAAATTCTCAAGAGAATTAAGATACGATCGGCCCGCAGGACTTCCTCATGAACTCGCGTCTCAGCACAACAGCTCCAACAGCAACAATCGCCGCTGTTTCCGCCCGGAGGATTCCACTACCCAAACTCACCGAGCGAAAGCCCTTTTGTGTGGCAAGATCCTCCTCCATCGGTTGAAATCCACCTTCGGGTCCTGTGAGTAGGGTAATCCTTTCCAGCGGGTCATCCATAATGCTCCAGAATGGAGCGGCATCTGCACTGGTGGACAGGAGAAGACGCGTGTCGTTCCCCTGCAATGAATCGAGAAATATTTTGAGAAGAACCGGTTCCGTAACAGCGGGCGCGGTACTTCTCCCGGACTGAGCCGAAGCTCCTGAAACGGTCGATTCCCACCGCTCTTTTTTCTCGGAAGGTTTTCTGCTGCAATGGGCGGTCAGGAGGGGAACGAAACGTGACACTCCCAGCTCTGTGCAGTGCCTCAGAATTTCTTGCATAGGACCGGGCCTGATGCAGCCGAAAGCGAGGGTAATATCCGGTCGATCGCACTCGACGCACTGGGTGTCGCATATTATTCCGCTCACGGAGTTGCGATGGAGTGTCGTCAATCTGACCGCATACTCCCGAGTTCCGTCAAAGACCTTCACCTCATCACCCGTTTTCATGCGGAGAACGTTTTTCAGGTACTTCGAATTCTTCTCGGAAAAAGAGACGATTGATCCACCAATCTCGTTGGGAGAGACAAAAACTCTGATTATCTTCACGGTTGACCTGCGGCGGGAACTCTTTCCCGTGTTGTGGGGCCGAAGCGTTGTTTCAGGTACAGCTCGATTCTGTCCAGCCCTGTCCGGATGTTTTCCAATGAGTTTGTATAGGAGAAGCGGATGAATCCTTCTGCATTTTCGCCGAAGTCTATTCCCGGAGCTACTCCCACTCCTGCATCCTCGAGTATTTCAAAGGCGAAGGTGTAGGAGTCTGCCGCAAAACGTCGTGCATCTGCGAGTACGTAAAAAGCCGCAGTAGGGTCCACTTTTATGTCGAATCCCATGCTTTTCAGGCGCGAAATCATGGCCAGTCTTCGCTGATTGAAGATTTCTTTCATCTTTCCGATTTCCTCGGAAGTATTGTTCAGAGCTTCCACTCCGGCCCATTGCACAAAGTCCGCAGCACTTATGAAGAGGTTTTGGCTCATCTTTTGTATGGGCCGCAAGTACTCCGGTAAGGCGATCAGGTACCCGAGACGCCAGCCCGTCATCGCGTACAATTTGGAGAACCCGTTGACAACAAAGGCGTTCCTCGTAAATTCCAGTATGGAATGCTCCGTGTCCTCGTACACGAGGCCGTGATAAATCTCATCCGAGAGTATCGGAACGTTCAGGTCCGCGAGCTTCTTCATTCTGTCGGGATTCATCAAAGTTCCGCACGGGTTGGAGGGCGAATTGATGAGAATCGCCCGAGTCTTGTTCGTGATTGCCCGTGCAACATCCTCCGGCTTCATCTGAAATCCCTCTTCCGGCGCAGCGGGAACAAAGACGGGGACTCCTCCGAGAAAGCGGATGAAATTCGGATAACAAGCATAGTGAGGGTCTGGAAGGATGATTTCGGATCCCGGATCGAGCAGCGCTGCAAGTGCGAGAAATATCGCAGGCGACGACCCGGACGTTACGATCACATCTGCCGGGTCGACCTCAACGTTGTACGTGCGTCCGTAATGATGAGCCACTGCCTGACGAAGCTGCGGAATTCCAACGCTGGATGTGTAATGTGTTTTTCCGGCGCGCAGTGCGGCAATTCCGGCTTCAATGATATTGGGCGGGGTATCGAAATCGGGCTCTCCCACTTCCAGATGTATGATATTTCCATCCATCTCCATAGCCCGTTCTAAAACATCCATGACAAGGAATGGCGGTATGGTTGCGGATCTTTCGGAAATCGGGCGGTTATTCGGATTCATTGAGGCTCTCCCTCTCTGGTTTGATTTGCATGGAGACACATTATATTTAAAACACTGGCGTTGCTTCAAACTTATTGATTGATTTTCCTGTGTTTCGCTGGTAAAATACCGCAAGTCTAGGAAAAATCATTATTTTCCGGGCAGATTTCACTTTTTTGCAGAGATAATGAGCGAAAAACCCATCCGATATTTGTACGGTCTCAAGACCCATTTTGTGATTATACTCGCCGTTTTCGGTCTGTTCTTGGTTCCTCTGTATGCCGCCGGGGAGACATACGGCCTGCGTGACGCTCAAGGAAATTTCGTTCCGAAGGTCACGGTGACCATCAAGAACAAGGAAGTCCTTGTCAAGAAAGTGGACCCCCAGGAGAGGTTCAAATCGTTTAGCCTTACGCTCAACCCCAATAACAGGAACCTCATTCGAAACGTGGGGCTTATCGAGCTGGAATGGATCGATTCCAACAATCAACCGACCAAACCGGTCCGCTTTGCAGGTCCTCTATATAATCCCGAGACTCGGGTCTTTCAGGATTCAATTATAAAATCTACCGGTTTTAAACTCGTTGATAAGACGACGACTCGAAGCCTGTTCGGTGACAAGCCGGTGAGCGATTTTTTCTCGATGAGCCTTGACGATCAGCCTCTCGTTTCCTCCGAATCAGTCGCTGAAAAGTCCAGAACCGTGAATATGGGCACAGGCAGGGATGTTTCCCTTAACATTGATAAGAGTGTCATCGTATTCAACGAGAATAATTTCAAGAAAGGCGAGATCCTTAATGTAGACAACCGCTCGGGTCTGGATCAGGTTCTCGGCGTTGAGCTTCCGGAAAAGGGTCTCCTGTATTTTCAGATTATCAGAAAACCCGAACAGACGAAGATTCCGCGAGAAAACTGGGACAAGTTCAATGTGGCAGCGGATTCCGGCATCTTCATCGTGCTGATTCCCGAACCCACAGCGAACGAATACGCGAGACTCGATGGAAAAGAGATCACCATTAAAGTGTACCAGGGGGGCCGCGTTCGAGACGTCAACAAAGTGCCCATCAAGATCGCTGCAGACCTCCGCCCTGCTGCTCAACAAACACCATCTGCTCCTGTGGATTCATCCGCTGTGGAACAAACCAGTCGACCGGCGACAGCGACTCAGACCCGTGGAGAGTCGACCGAACCTCCTCCCCCTGTGCGAACCAGCTCTTCCGGTCCAAGAGCCGAGGCGAGAACCTCCGTCTGGATATGGATCATTCAAATTTTCAACCTCATTCTCTTGGTAGGATTGGCTGGTTTTGGAATGTTCTTTATGCTCCCGAAGATTCAGGTTTTGCAGGATCGCCTTGCAAAAGCAGAAATGTTCATTCACGGAAGCCGAGAGGCAATACGAGACGAACTTGAACAGATCAAGGGAGAAATCATCCAGCAGTGCGAAAGAGACGCGTCCGGGAAATAGTCCCCCCAAAACACATGGCTGCGTTTCCTGAGCATGGTGACATGCCCGGCTAAGAAATGCGCCCTATTATCATTTTACTCTTCGGAGACTTGTTCGGTGTCTCCACTCCCTGCAATGACAATCTAGAGAGTCTGTCTTCCCTGAATAACTAAAGGTTTACCCCCAAAGTAATCGTTCAGTTACGAGCGGGCACTAGGGATTCTGCGCCCTGGAAGGGCGGCCCAATAGTAGCCACGGGTGTCAGAAACTGTCTCAAAAGTCGAAATTTATCCCAGATCGTGGCACGAAATTCTCATCATCTTCCCGGCCTGATTGCAGGGGCGCCCTCGTGGGTGCCCGGTAGTGATCGGCCTCCGTGCCGGTCATTGCGGGAGGGCAGGCACGAGACCTGCCCCTACTCAGATGGGAAATAGTGGCACGATTTGTTCTACATTCGAGAATTTTGAGACACTTTCGTCAACCCGTGGACAGCGCGATGTCCATAAGCATGGTTCAACGACCCTGAAAGGGTCGACCAACAGGCAATGATTCCCAAATGTCATTGGTGGACCCTTTCAGGGTCATGAAGACAAAGGATATGCCGTTCCGCTTCCGTGGGTTTGCACCCACGGCTACTGTTGGGCAGCCCCTTCGAGGCTGAAGAAACCTCTCCCCATGCTTAACTGAATGGTTGGCGCTGGTGAAGTGTTCCTTCAATTACCCACGGAGGTGCGACGTTAGGAGACATGTCATCGCGAGAAGCGGAGCGATCCCGCGTCTCGTGGGACAATCTCCTGATACTTGCCTGCACCTTCAGCGGATTGTTTCGCTTCGCTCGCAATGACAGACATTCAAACGCTCTGGCATCAACGATGCGGTTCGCTTCGCTCAACGGCATCCTCCCTGCTCAGACAAAATACTCTCAAACCACCGCCCGAGACTGAAGCCTTACACCCCAAAAAAAGTTGTGGTTGACACGTCAGGAATTGCGATCTCAACTTTTTTCCTGTACCTTCCGCTTACACGGTTCGCACCGTACACCGGAATGTTGACTGGGGGAATGCTCCGGATCTAAATTCCAGAATTCCATTCCGATCTGCGGTGCGTATACAAGCGTCCGGCGTGATGTCCGATTATCCCCATGATGATTTCGAATGCAGGCAGTAGTCTGCTCAATGGGGTTTTGAGAATGTGTACAAGAATGCCTGGCAATGAGTATATATACCCGTGTTTCTATTTCAGGAGGTTTATTCAATGTTCGGCCCGCTTCCCAGACATTTCTTTCTAACATCCGGCGCAGGAGATGCGACCACTGGACTCAATGCATTTGATGCCGCTCTGCTCGACGCCAAAGTCGGCAATACGAATCTGATCAAGTTGAGCAGCATTCTTCCACCTGCAGCGGAAGAAATCGAACCCTACCTGTTGCTGCAAGGATCGATGGTCCCCCTCGCATATGGCGAGCTGGTAGCATACGAACCCGGAGCGGTAATATCCGCGTCTGTTGCTGTAGGCATACCGGAGGACCCGACCAGTGCAGGATTGATCATGGAATGCTCCCGATTCGGTGATGCTACGATTTGTGAAGAGGCCTGCAGGGAAATGGTCCGTGAAGGAATGGAAGTAATCCGCGGTCTCAAAATTCGAGAGATCAAAAGCATATCGGCCACTCACACAGTCAAGCGCGTGGGTGCTGTCTTCGCGGCGGTGGTGCTATGTCCCTAAATGAAAAGAATTGGTTTACCGAAGCTTACAATGACGCGACAGCATTCTCGGTCCGTTACTCCCGAAAGCTGTTCGACAAGACGAGTGAATTCCAACGGGTCGAGATTTTCGAGACCGACATTATGGGCAGAGTGCTCATTCTGAACGGCTGCTTTATGGTCACGGAAAAGGACACGTTCATCTATCATGAAATGCTGGTTCATCCCGCGATGTCCTTGATCGGCAATGCTCGAAAAGTCGTGATCATCGGTGGAGGGGACGCGGGAGCAGTAACCGAAATAGTGAAATATCCTTCCGTAGAATCAGTCATTCTGTGTGAAATAGATCCTCTGGTGGTGTCCTCGTGCAAAGAGTATTTCCCCGCGTTATCAGCAGGATTGAACGATCCGCGTGTGGAAGTGCTCAATGAGGATGGTGCGGCATTCATAAGCCGCTTCAACGAGGAATTTGACCTCGTGTTGGTGGACTCCACCGATCCGGTCGGCCCCGGGGTTACCCTGTATGAGATTCCCTTCTACGAGAACATAAAGAGAAGCCTGAAAAAAACGGGTGCAGCGGTGCTCCAGACCGAAAGCCCCCTTTTCATGGCTGACGTATTTTCCGAGTCCGTGAAGAAATTGCGGAACGTTTTCGGAGAGGACAAGGCTAATCCGTATCTTACTGTGATTCCTTCATATCCGGGAGGAATGTGGTCCTTCACATTCTGTTCGGAATCCATAGACATCTTGACGAGCCTGCCTCGTGACACGGGAGTTTCGACAAAAGATCTACGATACTATAACGCGGACGTTCATCGCGCGGCTCTGGCACTGCCGAATTTTGTACGCCAGCTTCTCTAGGGGATCGGATTCTTGTCGAAGCTGTACTGGAGCGATTGCTGGCAATTCTGACGTTTGCCCCTCGCTTCAATAAGATATTAGTGGGGGCAGGTGAAACGCATCTGTCGCGAAAACATTCGACTGATGCGGTTCTCGCTTGTCACCCCTTCCTACGCCGGCTGTCTTGGTCCTTGAGATAGAGACAAAAAAATGGGGAGTCATCCTGAGATTACTCCCCTGGCAAAAGGAAGCCACGAAGGGTCCGGGCAGAGGCCCGATCTTACCTCGCGCGCCAACCTCTGAACTGGAGCGGCTTGTTGTCACCGAGATCGACTTTGTACCTCTTTAGTGTGCCGTCACTCATTTGCACGATCACGTTCTCACCTCTGGAATCGAGAACCGGCCTACTAGGAACCCCGGTAACAGGCTCACCCGCCACATAGCCGGCGGGATTATCTACACCTCCCGGCCCGGGCACGGCAACCGTATCCAGGGTATCGAACGGATTGCCCTCCATCGCCTCACACATATAGTTGAAGGCGTAGAGTATACCTTTACCTGTGAACCCGCACGCATCGTGAGGCGGAGTGTATGTTGTAAAGAACACTGTTCCGCCTGCAAGCAACGGTTTACCGATGATTCTTTCTCCCGGTTTATCGGTGACCGAGTCGGTCGGGAAAATACAGTTATTCATGCTAGTTGTGCATGGGTGTCTCAAATCGTATATACACTTGTAACACGGCGAACTGCACGAACTCTGACAGCAATCCGCATCTGTTGCGTTTTTCATCCAATTGCAGTTGTTGTTGAAAGAGACGATGTTGTTGGGCAAACCGCACCTCGGGATGAATTGCACCCTGAAGTTTGTCGTGTGAGTCGAATCGTACACCTGATGAGAGTTTGTCGGATCAATGACCGGAAGGCCGTACGTCACTCCTCCGCTTGTTGTTATAATAGGATCTCTCAAGTTGTACAATGTCATCCTCGCAGTATCCTGTTTGTCGGAATCAGCTTCCATGACATCGTCGTACTTTCCGGTTCCGAAGATTACTCGGAGAGCCGGCATAGTCGACGTGTCAATTGGTTCCATACTTGCCACCGGTGATACTGTAATCGGCTGCAATCCGGATCGGTAATCGTCTGTGCCCAGGTCGTCACCCGAAATGGGCTTTGTAGGCCAGATTTCCACTTGCATCCCGAAATTCGAGTTTGTGGTGGTAGCATTCGGGAAACGATCGTCGAGATTAAACTTTATTCCGTACAGGTAACCGTTCATATCCCCGACGTATATTCGGTCTATGTAGCCGTCATCTCCGACAGTGTCATTTTCCTGATCCCAAATGTCGAGGCAGAGGGGATCCGACATTGCATAAGGAATCGTATTTGATCCGGCAGTCTTTACGTTGAAATTGTTGATGTTCTTGTTCAGCACTACAGGCCACACATACTCAAACAGGTTTTGGCCGGTTTCAATGTCCATCATGAGGAGGAAGGGCCAGAAGAGGGCGAGTTTGAAACGATCCATCGAAATCTGGGTAGGGGGAGTCCCGGGTCCAGGTATCGTTGTCGGCTCCGTAGCAAATGTCTTGTCAAAAATGTGAATTCCTCCACCCATGAATACTACGGCTCTTTTGTCGTTATCCTTATCCGTACCGGTGGTGAACTGGACATAATTGGAAGGTTGACCACCTCCAGTGACAGGATTTGGGTCGCCCACGTAGAATTTTACAGAAGGCGGAATTTTGACTTGTCCCAAATAGGGCTGTGACCAGGACATGGGAAGCAGTTTTATGCTCTCGTAAGCGTCACGAAATGGCACGTAGCATTTGAAGTCCCCTGGAGGGAGTGTACATTTTGCATCACATCCAGCTTCACACGTGGTCTGGCATGTCGTCTGCTCAGGAGTACAGAGATTGCGGCAGTACTTCTTGGACCAACCCCAGTCCCGGCAAGCATCGTAACAGGTGTTATATTCGGTAAGGCACGTGTTTTGACAATTACTCCTACATTGCTGGACACAATTTGGGTCGGTTCCCGAAGCTGCGGCCTCCACAACCACACGGTTCTTAAGAATCGAATATTCCCACAGCACATGCGGATCAAACGGATCGGTGATATCTATACCAAAGTATAGATCGCCTCCGCCTCGCTCTCCGCCAACGATTACCGTTCGCCAGCACCGGTCATTGTCGTCTTTTTCCGAGGCGCTGCAATACTTCTCGGATTTCATGTACACTTCCCAGGATCTCGCTGAGAGGTCCACCATGGTTCTGTGTTTGCATCCTGTGGAGCCGTAGGTCGGAGCTGCAAGTTCTTTTAATTCGGTCAGAAGATTGCTTGGAATGTAGGCCCAAATCTCTTTTCCGATTTGCCCATCCTCACTCCTTCTCACCTTCCAGTTGAGCCCATCCTCAGTTGTAGACATGAGAAACGCGTGGAGCATTCCATCATTTCCACCAACGTAGACCACTTTCGGCCGCTTTGATTGTTTATCTCTGTACTGAAGAAATTTGTTCACGTGCGGATCGCGCCGGGAAACATCACCGAGCCTAGGCGGTCCTACAATCACGGGAGTGGAATACACAATATCGCCCAGTTTCCATCCTTCGCGATCTCGTAGCAGGTCCTGAGATTCCCCTCTTACCCAGTTAATCAGGGCCAGCCTTTGGGCATCCGTATAGCTGCCGCTTTGAGCACCGTAGAGGTCATCTTTCGTGATGTTTGTGGTGTCAAACAGTTTTTGTTTTTTTGCCACAGGATCCCACGTGAAGATGTTCCTGCCCGCGGAGTCCACCGGAACATTGGAGGCAAGTATCTGGCCGCCGTCCCAGCAGTTTAACGAATTGATCTCGGTACACAATTTTCCCTGGTTTGCCGGTATTTCAAAATCGTAGACCTCTTTGTCGTCAACTGCGAAAGGAAAATATGCCTCGAGATGTCCTTTCCAAAGATAGGATCCGGATCTACCCTCTCGAGGATCTTCGGCTTCGAAAACCCCGCGTACGATGATATCCGAGGTACGGACTTCCTGCGAAACGGTGGCGACTGCGCTTGCCGCCCCTGTTCTTGCTGCAACGCCTTCCAGGATCTTTAGTAAAGCTTCTTCCAGTTTTCTTCCGTCGTCCGCTTCAAAGTAGTTGTCCGGCAATCCTTTCTGCTCTGTGGTACCGTCTTCATCTCTGTCCCAAACGGTATCCCATTCCTTGCAGTAACATTCATTATATGTTCCCGAAGGGTTACAGTTCGCTACGGGCCACGGTAAATCAGTCTTACTGTCAAAGTAATTTGATACATAGGTTACCGGGTACGGATAACCGGCCGTGGGATCGGGTGTGGGGCATCCTGCTGTTTTCGGAATGTCGGTGAACCCGCCGAACATGGCTATGGTTTTCATCGAATTGTAGCCCTGCACACTTTGCGAAAAGGCGAACACGGAATATACATCGGCATTCTGTTTACCAGCGAATTCCGAAGCAGTTCGAAGATCTTCAGTATGCATCTGTTTCGTTGGGAAAACCGGTTCCAACGATCCATTCCATTCACCGTCCGAGATGAGCAAAACGAAACTCTTCCTACAGGGTATCGGAATCGCATTGGACCCTGTAACGGCTCCATAATACGGGTCCTTAGCGGTTTTGGGTGCAATGAACGTACTATTGCTCTCCCCGCCCGAGTTGGCCTGCCTGAAATAGTCGTACGCTTCCCGCATTGCTTCTCCCGTAGGCGTCCCATAATAAGGATAAACCTGGGTGAAATCGAGTCCGTCACCGGACCCGACTCCTTCGAGTGCTTTGATCAGTCTGTCCATACTCTCGTTGTCGCACCCGACAAGAATCTTTCCCTCGTGACCGTTTACTCCTTTGTAGTACATGAATCCAAGCCTTACCCGGGAAAAGGACTGCTGAATAACGCCTTTTCGGGTGTCTTTGATTGTGCCTTCCGGTTCCAGCCTCACCCGCACGCGTGCCCATGGAATGGCTTCTATTTTGCTGCCCATCGCCCCAAGATGCTGGAATCCGGATAGTTGAAAGGCAGTCAAATGGACGTTGGATTTAATTGTGTAAGGTTTCTTGTAAGAGGTACTGGTGGAATTGTCATTGTACGAAGCACGGACGTAATAGGTGCCCGCGTTCAGGGTCGAGGATATCCTGGCCGTATTGCCGCTATTCGACGCAACCCTGTATGTGTCTCCGGTTCCATTATTATAAAGAGGCTGCGAATATATGGACAAATAATCATATCCCGGCCACGATCCATCAAGACTCATTATCACTTTGGTTTTCTTCGTTAACGTGAATGTCCATTCCTCAAAATACCTGTCCCCGTACCGGCTACCCGCAGCCGTCGATCCCGAGTATTGGCCGGTTATTGACATTATGAGATCGCGGTCGTTATCGCCGCTATCTTTATAGTAGGTGCCGGTACTATAGTTATCCGGATACGCGGCATTGGTCGTGGCTCCGCTTGTATTCACTATTCCGGCCGGCCTTATGTAAAAATCAGCCTTCAGATCTCCAGTGTCGCCGAATTTTCTCCGTGCACCCTGGCCCGTCAAGTAACAATAGTCATTGTCGCATACGGATCGTCCGCCAATAAGCGCCTTGAGTGCAGCATCGGTTCGCGAAGTGTTCACGAAATTGAGAATATTTCCGCTGACGCCCGTGGTGGATCCTGGAGCCAATGTCCCGTAAATTCGTTTGATTGCATATCCCACTGCCTTATCAGCTTTGCCGTTCCAGGGTCGGGCAATTTTGAAGCGAGAACCACTGACCTGGGTCACAGTGTAGGCATTCCCATTGAGACTCTTGTGACTTGTCAGGTCGTAAAAGGCGACGAGATCGTTCACCTGAAAATTGTGCCCGGCGGCTGTGAACCATATGGTGCCTGAGCCACCGTCCTGGGATTCGGCAGAAAAAGCGTATTGATTCACCGGCTGAGGATTGGCCAACCGAAAATATTCAGTGCTTGCCGATGCATCGGTCTCGTACACGTAATATTTATCCGATTCGAAGAGTCCGTAGTACGACGTCGACGGAGCGTATGTCTTAAGAACGCGAGGTTCGTCATCAGAGTCGACGTAATAGCAGTTTGCGACACCATTACTATAATAACTATTCTGGTACGCATCATCGTAATACGCGGGAAATTGCATACTCCCGGAATAGTCCATAACAATCATGACGTTCGGCTTCGGATTAGCCCCAACCACCGGAGGGACATTGCAGGAAGAATACTTCGCCCAGGAATCGCTCTGAACGCCTCCCATGATGAGGCATGCTGCTGTCGCCAGTGACAGGAAGAGCTTCACTCTAAGATAGGCCGCTTTAAGCATTTCTACTCTCCTTGTTCGGGAGCACGAGAATGACCACTTCATCGCCTTTGCGGCAGATGTAAACTTTGGAAAATTGTTTAATTTCGCTCAAAGTCATGTCTTTGTTTTCGGAATTCTTGATTGTCACTCTTTTTTCGGCGAGAAGGATCTCCACGTTCTGTGCTTTTCCTGTGAAGATTGTGAGGGAAGAAGGTCCAACCTTGCTCACCTGGACGGGGCCCTCGATAGAGTACCCGTGCTTCAACAGAAGCGTCAGAGCGGCCTCGAGCAGCGAGGCTGCGGCTGAGTCCTGCGGAGTTTGTGTCGAATTGTAGCCTGAGTCCGGGGTATTGTTCCGGTCCGGGGTTGCTGCTGTTAACGTGCTTGCAGTTACGCAAAGGAGAAGAACAACGAAAACCCAGATCCGGGCAAAAGAGATGCTTTGCAGCGCCCTTATTCCGTTCATTTTTTTACTCCACTCGGATTGCTCCGCACGAATGGAACTGTAGACGTAAGTACATTGTTGTTACTGGTACAGTTCGAATTACATCTAGCACCGGCAATTGCAGCAAGCTTTGATTTGGTTAAGAACGCGTAATTGAATCTACACAGTATGTGTTCACGAAGTAGCACCAAAAATTATGCATGGCTGTCAGAAGAGCGGTCCTCGCATAATTGATGGCAATACTCGACCTACTGGGAAAATCGGTCGACTATCCCTTTATTCGTGACGCGAATACTGATGTAGGAGAATCGGTAGGCAACCCATCCAGGGCGGCCTCTCATAACAAATCACAAACACATACAACCGGCAGCAGATGTCTCCGCATATATTGCCAATTAAGGGCTTATGTCTCGCATGACATAATCTGGGAGACATCAATACTGAACCGTTTAATGGACAGTAAGTGAGGTGCAATTCGATGTCAAGAAAAAAAATTGGCTCCGGGTCCGGTCTATTTTTCTGATCGGTTCTTCAGTAAATGGTTACATTTATTGAGAAACAAAGCATTGAGAGCGCGATCGTCACATTTTAACATTGAACAAAAGTACAGTATGACCAATTAAATACAATATTCGAAGAACAAAAATTGTTTAGAAGCAAACGTAAAAGGTAGAATTTTAATGGTAACCCGGGAAATCTCCGCAACGAGAGACTTCCCGGCATCCAATAAGAGATTAGACTTACAATTTTTCGGCTATGAGTTCGGAAAGATCGATCACGCGGAGCTGATCGGTTTTGCCCATAACATTACAGGAATCTTCCAGCATGGTGATGCAGTACGGGCAGGAGGTCACCAGAGTGTTCGCGCCTGAATCAACCGCATCTTGAATACGGAGTTCCGCGAACCGTTCGCCCGCTTTGGTTTCCATCCACACTCGGCCGCCCCCACCGCCGCAGCACACGCTATCTTTCTTGTTTCTGGAAAGCTCTTTCAGCTCTGCACCGGGAACCGCCTCGATCAACTGCCTAGGCGGGTCGTACACTTCACTGTGACGGCCAAGATAACATGGATCGTGCATGGCCACGGTTCCGGCTGCGTCTCCCTGGAGCTTCAGCTTCCCGCCTGCAAGCGCCTGAGCAAGTATTTCTGTGTAATGATACACTTCATACTCTCCGCCAAGCTCGGGATACTCGTTCTTGAACGTGTACAGGCAATGCGGGGAAGTAACGATGATCTTCTTCACGCCCTTGCTGTTGTACAGCTCGATGTTTGACTGTGCGAGCTTCTGGAAAAGCGCTTCATCGCCGATCTTACGGATGGATTCTCCGCAGCAGCTCTCTTCGTTCCCGATGATGCCGAAACTTATCCCTGCAGCGGTGAGCGCTTTGGCAACCGACTTGGCGATCTTCTGGCTGCGCATGTCGTAGCAGGAGGTGCAACATACCGACAGGAAATACTCGGTGCCTTCAGAAAAGGTCGGGACATCGATGTCCTTCGTCCAATCGATACGTTTGCCGCGATCGCCTGACCAGGGATTCCCCTGAGAATGGAGGCTTCCTGCAATGGGCTTCAGGCTTGGCGGAATCGTGCCGACCTCGGCCAGCATACCACGCATGCCCCTCACGTTACCGATAATGTCAACGCCACGAGGGCAACGATCCATGCACGCCCTGCAGGTGGTACAGGCGAACAGACAATTTTCGGATTCGAATCCTTCGAGACCGAGCTGTCCGAGTCGCTGAACCCACCGTATATTGAACTGCTC
The DNA here is from genome assembly GCF_000266945.1 of Desulfomonile tiedjei DSM 6799. NCBI lineage: Bacteria > Pseudomonadati > Thermodesulfobacteriota > Desulfomonilia > Desulfomonilales > Desulfomonilaceae > Desulfomonile > Desulfomonile tiedjei. The sequence goes on along the minus strand of NC_018025.1, from coordinate 4,502,857 downwards.
CGAAGCCTCGCCCGGCACAAGACGATATGGACACGTGCCGGTGCACAGACCGCATTGCATGCACCAGTACAGAGTGTCCGCTCCGGATGCCACAATCGCATCGCTCACTTCAAGAAAAGGTACTCGTGTTTCCATTCTGTTTTCCTGATTGGAACTCGTGGCGGAGGGGTGACCGGAACTGGGGATCTAATTTCCCTCTGTCCGGCAAAAGCCCGCCGCCTCGGTATTTTTAAGCCGTAACGGCCGTGGTTACTCGCTCGAATTGCCGCTCAGAATCCTTTGTACGGATTCGGCCCAAGTTCCTCCAGCTTGGCTGCGAACTCTTCCAGAATAGTCGGTATCTTGCCGTAATCATCAATGGCGATCTGCTCGAACCTGATGCGATCGGATTCCAGCACCAGCCGGTCCAAGGTTTCCTTGATTTTGCTCATTCTGGTGTTCGCAAGCTCACTGCCCTGGATGAAATGGCACTGGTAATCATCACCATATCGGCATCCGAACAGGACGATACCGTCAATTCCTTTCGAGAGCGCATCTGCGATCCATACGAGGTTCACGGATCCCAGACACCTGACCGGAATGAAGCGAACCCAGGGCGGATACTGAAGCTTGTTGATTCCAACCATGTCCAGCGCAGGATACGCGTCGTTCTCGCAAATGAGCCCTATCACTCGGGGTTTCTCGTCGTACTCGTCGGGCACGTTTATGGATTTGATCATGGAGCCGATCATATCCACGGAGTAGTTGTTGAAGGAGATAATGCGTTCCGGACATGACCCCATGCAGATTCCGCATCTTCGGCATCGGGTAGGATGCGGCAGAGGAGTCCCTTTGACGTCTTCGTTGTACATGCCGAACGGGCATTCCTCAGTGCAACGTTTGCACTGGGTACATCGCTGAATGAACAGCTCCGGATAGGACAAATCCCCGGCTCTCGGATGCACGGCTTTGCCCTGGGACACCATTTCTACGCACTGAATAGCTTTCAGAGCTGCACCAGCGCCGTCATTTGCAGAGCGGGTGGCAGTCATGGGCTGCCTTACGCAGCCTGCGGTATAAATGCCGGTTCGGCGGGTCTCATAGGGGAAGCAAACAAAATGGGAATCCGGAAAACCGTATTTGAGATCCGGTAATGCCGGACCCTGGCGATATTCCAGATTGAGAATCGGATCGTCCAATACGGCAGGCTGCATTCCTGTCGCCAAAACGATAAGATCGGCCTCCATCATGACAGGCTCGTTCAGCAACTCGTCCGTCGCTTCTATACTGAGCTTCCGTTCCGATCCTTCTGCTATGGCAATATTGGCGGTGTCGGTCTTGACAAATACCACACCGTCTTTCTGGACCTTTCGATAGAACTCTTCATGCTGTTCGGGAGTACGCATATCTTTGTAGAAAACGATGACTTTGTTCTCTTCATTCTGCTCTTTTACGTACTCCGCCTGTTTGAGTGACACCCTGCAGCAAACTGCACTGCAGTAAGGAAGGTGATTTTCGTCGCGTGAACCGGCACACTGCACAAACGCTACTACCGAAGGCTCCGAACCGTCAGACGGACAGGTGATCTTGCCGTTCTTGGCCATTTCTTCCATCTGCACGCTTGTGATCACATCCGGGAATTTGCCGTATGCGAGGTGCTCCAGCTTTGAAGGATCGTACGGCTTCCATCCTGCCGCCAGCACGATTGACCCGATTCTCTGAGTGCCTGCGCCGTTGCTCAGCGTGACGTCGAACATTCCGGGAGCGCCGCTGATCTTCTCTGTGGTGGTGCCGGTGAACACCGATATATTGGAATTCGCTTTGACACTATCTATGGTTTGCTGAACGGTAATTTCAGAAAGATCCTGGTAGGGTGCGCCAAGAGGTGTATTTTTGTACCAGGTGCTCATCTTTCCGCCGAGTTCCGGTTCCTTTTCGACGAGTTTTACCTGATAGCCTGCCCGAGCCGCCTCGAGCGCTGCCTGCATGCCACTCACACCGCCGCCGATGACCAGAATGGTTTTGTCCGTTTCCTCGATATAGGGTTTCGGCAGCGTGGTCTTCTCAACCTTGGTGATGCCCATGCGCATGTAGTCTTCAGCCATCATCTGGGTATCTTCTGCGCCTGCGGGCTGACACCATGCAACGTGTTCCCGAATATTCACTCTTTCGAGAATAGTGGTCATGGGATCGAAGGAGAAGACGTCGGTTTTGACTCGGCCTGAACACGCAGCGATAAGAACGCTGTTCACTTCTCCGGATTCAACATCCTTCTTTATGAGAGCGAGTCCTTCCTCGCCGCACAGCGCAGGATTGGATTCGCATTTCGCTATGGAAAATTCGTTGGCCACTGAGGAGAGGGCGTCCACGTCTATGGATTCTCCAATATTGCAGCCAGAGCAAATATAAACACCGATTTTCTGATCCATAAACATTTACCTCCCCATGCTGCACTGTAGCGCTTTAAGAGCCGCCGCTGTCGCGTCCTGCAGGGAAGCAGCCACCTCCATGGGCGCTTTCACACACCCTGCGGGTATTATTCCCGAAGAGCCGGATGCGGTGACGAATCCGAAATCATCGTATTCCATCTCGAGGGAGGGCTTCACGGAGGCTGTACCAGGGACCATGCCCACAGCCAGGACCGCGAGATCCACCTTCTGCTTCACCATTGCTCCACGCCCGATGTCTTCGCCTTCCACAATGACTCCGCCTGTTTCTGGGTCCGGAGTAATGCGGGCTATTTTGCTTTTGGTCAGGACGATATTTTCATCCTGTTTGACCTTGAGATAGAAATCCTCGTATTTTCCCATCGCTCGGACGTCTATATAGTAGATGAATGCATTTCCGTCAGATACTCGTTCCCGGAGATACGTGGCTTGTTTCAAGGAGGCCAGACAGCAAACGCCGGAACAGTATTTCAGATGGTTCTCATCTCGTGAACCTGCGCACTGCACAAAAGCAACGCTCTTTACTTCTTTCCCATCAGAAGGCCTCAGGAGTTTGCCGCCTGTGGGACCGCCGGGAGACACTAGACGTTCGAACATAACGCTGGTGATGACATTGGGGATACTTCCGAAACCGAGGTAATCCACGTTAGCAGCGTTGTACGGATCCCAGCCGGTGGCCCATACTACCGCTCCAACGTTGTAAGTCAGCGTGGTCGGCTGCATGGTAAGGTCAACTGCACCATAAGGACATGCTTCTGCGCATTTCGTTGCTTCATCCGTGCCGATGATTTCAGGAGCAATCATGTACTTGAACGGAAATGCCATTGCATGGGGCAAACGTGCGGCTTTCACATTATCCATGTCATAGTTCAAACCGTTCGGCACTTCGGTTTCACAGACTTCAGCACATTTTCCACATGCTGTGCAGTTGTCGTTTACATACCGCGGCTGAATTGCGACCGTCACTTCGTAATTTCCCGGTCCTCCGGAAATCGACTGCACTTCTGCAAGGGTGTGAAACGTAATGTTCGCATTCTGTTTAATGCGCCTGAAATTGATCTCCAGTCCGCAAGAAGGGGGGCACAGCTTGGGAAAATATTGATTAAGCTGAGCCACGCGGCCGCCGAGATACGGGTTTTTCTCTACAAGAACTACTTCCGCTCCGGTTTCGGCGGCTTCGATAGCTGCGGTCATTCCGCTTATCCCGCCACCTACGACCAGAATTTTTCGCTCTCCATCACCCATGGATTTACCTCCGTTAACTACTCAGGTGTGTTTGCTTCAGCCAAAGAAATGATCGCAAGAGTCTCCTCCAGCAAGAGTGCGGCTCCTGACCCGAAAGTGAGATTAAGCGGCCGGTCAGGGGCTTGTTACAGTAATTCTTTAATTGGAACACGAATGCAGTAACGGCAATCGTTTTGAGGCTAACCGCATCATAATCGCCTATTGAGGACCGGTTGTCAATTCCGATTCAGAATGATTTCACTATTTTCTCTATTATGAACAAAGAATCGGGTCGAATTTTCGACCGAAAAAAGGTTTCGTCCTAGGGTGCTTAACTGCTGCAATAATTTGTTCCGCAGGGGACTCTGAATAGAAGACATTCGTCCTGTCGGCCCATTGAAAAGTGAGATTACTTTTCACTGATACCTCAATGGGTTACGAATAAGGGTTGAATAAGATAAGGTTTTGTGTAATAATACGCAATGATACAGTTATTGGTTGATAAACAATCTAAGAAGTGGTCACAGCTATGGAAGAAGCAACCGAAATGCAGAGAGAGACATCTCAGGATGAGGATATCCATTTGATGTCGGAAGAAGTGGAAGCTGCCATCAGAGAGTTCATCCGCAGAATACAGGAATTGGAAACCCGGCTGCCATTTATAGACGAATAGGCATGGTTCATTGCGGTATGGCAGTGATTACCTTTAAGTAATCGGGACTGCCAGTGAGAAGTCTTTACTCATCGGCAGCGATGAGACTCTTCGAGCCGAAAATCGGAACGGGTTCTAGTTACGTGATGGAAAAATTCTGATATGCTTGCACGAAACATGTACTGAATGGCAGAGCGATGAAATCTGGTATGATAATTTTGAAAACACGCAAGGAAGTCGAAACGATGCGGGAACCGAATCGCATCGTTGCAGAGATTCTCCAGGCTATTGGAGAGGCGATACGTCCCGGCACTACTACTGGGGAACTTGATGATATTGCAACCAAGATGATCGAGCAAGCAAAGGCTGTTGCGGCATTCAAGGGGTATCGCATGCGGAATCAGACGCCTTACCCTGCTGCAATATGTTCATCGGTGAATGAAGAAATTGTGCACGGTATCCCCGGGCCTCGGGTTCTCGAAGAAGGAGATATCGTGGGAATCGATGTCGGCGTAGTGTTCAAAGGTTTTGTCGGAGACGCGGCAAAGACCTTCGCTGTGGGAGAGATTTCCCCACAAGCGAAGAAACTGTTGGAAGTGACAGAGCAGTCGCTGTACGAAGGAATCAGCATGGCAATAACCGGAAACAGACTGATGGACATTTCCGGTGCCATTCAGGAGTATGTAGAATCGCATGGATTCTCTGTGGTGCGGGATTTCGTGGGACATGGAATAGGCCGGAAAATGCATGAACCCCCTCAGATACCCAATTATCGAGGGCCCGGCTGGAATCCGCGACTCCAGGAAGGCATGGTCCTGGCTCTCGAACCCATGGTGAATCAAGGTACCTGGAGAATAAAGCTTTTGCAGGATGAATGGACGGCAGTAACCGCGGACGGAAAACTTTCTGCTCATTTCGAGCATTCCATTGCAGTAACGGATAACGGTCCGCTCATTCTGTCGAAAGTTTCGTAATTTTCTGGATCGCTTGGATACAATACGGTGTGATACCAATTTGCTTTCAAAGTTAAACGAAAATCCCCTCTAACCTGCCTTTATCAAAGGGTAAAATGGGGGGATTTTGAATGCAAATTGGTGTGAGAGGATTGTCCCGGCCATATGACTTCGGAACCGGATGCCACCAAACTGAAAAGAATAAAACGATACGACATTATCCGGCTGATAGGCGAGGGCGGTATGGGGAGGGTGTACCTTGCCAACGATAAGATCATCCGGAGACCGGTGGCTATAAAAGTGTTCACGATCATGTCCACGCCCGGCTCGGAAACCACCAAAGAAAAATTGATGAGGGATTTTTTCCTGGAGACGCAGACTGCCGGAGCACTCCTGCATCCGAATATTGTGGTCATTTACGACGTTGGGAAAAAAGGCGACCTGTTCTACATGGTGATGGAATTTGTGTACGGAAGGACCGTACTTGAGCACCAGCGCACATCACCCTTCAGCATGAAAAAATCCGTAGAGATCATCTACGAACTTGCTCTGGCTTTGGATTACGCACATTCCAAAGGAGTGGTTCATCGCGACATCAAGCCGGAAAACATTATTATGTCCGCACAGGGAATTCCCAAGATAACGGATTTCGGTATAGCCAGATTCCGGAAGCATCTGAAAGGACATCGTCGTCACGCTGTTGTCGGCTCGTCACGGTTTATGGCTCCGGAACAGGTTCTGAGAAGGGAACAGGATCATCGCGTCGATATTTACCAACTTGGAGTGGTGCTTTTCGAGCTTTTGACCAGGCAGTCTCCTTTCAAAGGGATCGATTCGGAATCCACTTTATCCAAGATCTGCACCGAAGTGCCACCACCACCGGGCAGGATCAACCCTGAAATACCCGAGCAGTTGGATCGCATCGTCTCCAAATGTCTTGAAAAGAATCCGAACAAACGGTACCCGAGAGCCAAAGACCTGGCCGATGACCTTGCGGCCTGTTTGAAGGCGGGGATTCATACCCTCATATCCCCCGATGACGAACTTGTGGAGAACTTGAAGAAATTCGAGTTGTTTTCTCTCTTTTCCGAAGAAGAAATCAGCGAGCTGGTGAAAGTAGGCGAGTTCGTCACCTGCCATGCGGGACAATACATCATTCGGGAAAATGAGACTGACTCCAACTTCTTCGTGCTCCTGGAAGGCAATGTGAAAGTCGTCAAGCAGTCCAGGATACTTACCGGATTCTTGCCTGGAGCGGTTTTCGGAGAAGTAGGTGCTTTTGCCAGACAGCAGCGATCTGCAGGAGTCGTCGCACAGGGAGATTGCAAACTGCTTCAGATAAACGCACTTCTTTTCAAGGAGTTGGACCCGCTCCTGCAACTCAAGATGTTGCACATTGTTCTCAGGAATATAGCTTCGCTGGTGATATCACTGGATGGCGAGCTCATGCAGCTTACCGACGGAAAAGGGCGAAGTGCCGCCCTACCTCTGGTGTGTCCATTATGCGGATTCAACAACAAAGCGCCCATTGAAATCTGCCCGCGTTGCGGCGTAATTCCTGCCAAATATCCCGAACCTCTAATGGTCAAGGAAAAGATTGTCACCAAAACCATATCCGATGATGAGGAGACCCAGGAATATCTTCCCCTCGACTTGCCTTGAATAATCTACTCTTCTCGAACAGGATGCTCACCAGTGTTCAATGCTCGCTCGTTTTTTCATGGTAAAAGGATCACGGTCATGGGACTCGGCCTCCTGGGTCGGGGCCTGAACGATACTCTTTTCTTGATTCAATGCGGTGCGCACGTTACCGTCACGGACCTCAAGACAGCCGATCAGCTCGCCCCATCGGTGGACAGGCTCAAGGGACTGCCTGTCACCCTTCATCTGGGAACTCACGTGGAAGAGGACTTTATCGATACTGATATGGTCCTTCGCAATGCCGATGTTCCGCGCTCATCTCGTTTTCTGAAGATAGCTGAAGAGCACAATATTCCCGTAGAGATGGATGAAAGCCTTTTTTGTAAGCATTTCAAGGGCAAAGTGGTGGGTATAACCGGGACCCGGGGCAAAACGACAACCACCACGTTGATCCACAAGATTCTCTCCCAAGCAGGAAGAAAGGCTCACCTTGCAGGGAATATTCTCGGGCAGGCTACGCTCCCGCTTCTCGAGCATGCCACTCCTGATGACATGGTGGTGCTGGAGCTTTCCAGTTGGCAGCTCCAGGGATTCCACGATGCTGCACTGTCTCCGTCTGCGTCGGTTTTCACGAATGTATATCCGGATCACCTGAACCGATACGCTGGTATGCACGATTACATCCAGGATAAGAAAGCAGTGTACGCTTATCAGAAGAACGATGATTTCTGTGCATTCAATGGAGACCAGGACGAGACAGTCGCGCTCGCGAAGGAAGCTCCTGCGGGCGTGAAATTTTTCAGAGTAGAAGATGTGCCTCGCGAATGGGCGGTTCGATTACCTGGTACGCACAACCGTCAGAACATAGCGGCTGCCGCTGTTCTGTGCCGCAATCTGGGGATCGAAGAGGGCGTCATTCGAAGGACTGTTGAGGAATTTGGCGGAGTCGAACACCGGCTCCAGTGGGTTGCGGAAAAAAACGGTGTCTCGTTCGTCAACGATTCCACGAGCACCACTCCTGTAGCAGGTTGTGCTGCTTTGCGCTCCATGGAAGGAAGACGAATATTCCTGATTGCAGGCGGTTCGGACAAAAAATTGGACCTGAGCGCTTTTGCCGCGGAAGCAGCATCCCGCGCTCACAGGATAGCTCTGCTGGAAGGAAACGGAACGGAGAAGCTCAGCCGCGGCATTGAAGATTCAGGGGGCGCTGCAAAGCTCCTGGGCCCCTTTCAGAATCTGAAGTCAGCGGTGTACGGCCTAATGTCGGAAGCTCGGGCCGGAGACGTGATTCTTCTTTCCCCGGGATGTGCATCATTCGGTATGTTTCAGAATGAATACCACCGGGGAGAGACCTTTCTCCGAATTGTGAAAGAGATAATCGAATCCTGATACGGATTCGCCTTCATGAACCCTAATTTGGCCTGCACGGAGGTCAACCGCCACCAGCCTTAGTAGGGTCCGGCGTCCCTGCCGGCCCGAACTGGTTGATTTGTATTTGAAAAATGTGCCGGCACGGAGGCACGGCACCTACCAATGCCGAGAAGTGCTTTTCGTAATTGGGCACTGTTTTATACATTTTGCTACAAGACAGCGAAAGACTGGAGTGTCCTGAGCGGAGTGATTAGACGGCTTTGCGTCGTCCGGAGCGAAGGATACTTCCAGTCTCCCAGATTACAAAAAGAAAAGCGAATTGGCATGACATGTGATGCCGGATCATTGTGCCGGTCATACGACTGAGGAGGTAATGATGAAAATCAACAAAATCGACCACATCTGCATAGCAGTGAAGAATCTGGAAGAGGCTCGCAAGGTGTGGGAACCATTTTTGGGCAAAGATAAGCCTGACGACGCCTATGTGGATGAACTGGAAAAAATCAGAGTGGCTCGTTATTTGGTCGGAGAAGTAGGCTTTGAACTTATGGAATCAACAACCCCCGATGGTGAGGTTGCCAGGTTCATCGAAAAACGAGGGGAGGGCATAATGCTCATAAGCTTCAATGTGGATAATACACGTGAAGCTGTCAAAGATCTCCAGGGCAAAGGCTATCCGTTCATACCGGATTCTCATGGCGAGATTGCACGTCCGTTTCGCGACTGCGAGTTCTCATTCATACATCCTAAAAAACTGAACGGGGTGTTGACCGAAATCATTGATTATAAGTGGGACGAGGCTATACCGATTCTCGAAAGTAATCACGGATTGTGAAGAGCAGTTCCCAGCAATTGGTAGCGCCGGCCTCCGTGCCGGCGAACAATTCACCAAACAAAGCAATAAGTTATCGCCGGCAGGGACGCCGGCGCTACTGATTCTTCCCATTGCAGGCATTGGATTCCGTCAAGACTTTCGATAACAGCTATAAGTAAAATTCTCGGAAGAAGTTGTTACAAAGACTCCCTCGACGATTCACATTGTAAATGCAAAACTTTATCGCACCTTTTGGGATGGTAGCGAACGATTTGACGGACTGATACAAACTTGCGATCAAGACAGGTCTTATTTTTGGGTGCCACTGATCTGCGCAGTCAGATCAATGCGCATCTTGAATGCAAAATCGTATAATTGCCTTGGCTACAGCAAGAATGTGAATGTTTGAGTAAGAAATCCGCCGCGAGAAATTGTTCGCGGCTGGATCGAGTGACAAGGAGAGAAAAGCTACTTTGTTCCAGCTTCCAGTGTGCATTTGGAAAAATCGATCGGCTGTTTGCAGCCGGAGCACACATGAGATTTCTCGAATTCATCGGAGAAGATCTCTTTTTCTTTACCGCAATTGGGACATTTGCACATAAAGGAAGAAAGGTTCTTGTGAGCTTCAAAACCTGGACAGTGAGTAGGTGTGCTCATAGGGGGCCTCCTTTTTTTGTAATGGTTGGCTAAGAACAAATGCTGGAACCAATTATTCCCACTATAAGGCAGCAGAAAGCTCGGAGCAATAGAAAACCTCGGGTTCATGCAAGTATGATCGAACCAGGACGGATCGGGTCAATGAAAATGGTGATTGCAGATCAGAGAAGAGAGAAAGCGAACTAACGATCAGGAAGAACGTGAGTATAGCGCCTGCTGAAAATTCTGACATTGTCCCATGCTCCAACAGAAGCTACAGGTGGGGACCGGCGTCCCTGCCGGTCCATTATGTTGATATCATTGATCATGTTGAAGATGTGCCGGCGCGGAGGCACGGCGCCCACCAACATTCCTAACCTTCAATCGGTCATTAATTTGGGGCAACTGGTATAGAGACTTCGTCTCGCCGATTGAAGGTTATTGGTCGAGCAAGATCTGAAATTCCGTGCAGATTATCGGGAACAGAGCTCTTTCTGTGATGGGAATGCAAGACAGCCGAGATTTCAGCCCGGTTGGTTAGACGAGAAAAGGATCGTGCTCCGCACAATCCTCTCGTCCGATTGGCTGAAAAGAAGACGCTTCTTGTGCCGTCGTGACCAGCCTAGCCTTCCAAAATCGATCTGAGTTCCTTGAGTTCCTTCTTGATCTCAATGAGAATCTCTCTGTAATCCGAATGTTCCATTGAAGGCGAGTTGTCGTTCTTCGCCTCGGAATTGTCGGATTCATCCTTGGTTTTTATTGCTTTGGCAGGCTTCTTGGCTTTCTTTTCGGCTGATGTCTGCTTCTTCATTTCTTGGAGCCGTTTTTTAGCACCGGCTATGGTGAATTTCTCATCATAGAGCAGATGCTTGATCTCCATGAGCAGCTCGAGATCTTTCTTGTGATACAGGCGCTGCCTGGCACGAGTCCTTGTCGGCTTCAGGATCTTGAATTCAGACTCCCAATACCTCAGGACATACGGCTCAACATCCAAAATTTCACTGACTTCGCCAATCTTAAAATACTGCTTCTCGGGAATCGCGACAGTCATAATTCGACCACCCCTCAAAATGAGAATCCTATCCGACTGGATTCCAATCCGAGGCTTCGCCGGTTGCCATATTGACGCCTAACTTTCAACGTGGCAGCCTGATGTGTCATTCCCTCATTGCTGCTCCCACCTCATTCTTGAGAGCGTCTGCAATGCGAGAATGTACCTCCTGGACATCCTCATCGGTCAGAGTTCGATCCTCAGACTGGTACCTTACCCGGAAGGCCATGCTCTGATACCCCTCAGGGATCGATTCTCCTTTATACAAATCAAATAAGACGACGGAAGCAATGATATCATGGCCCAAACGTGAAATCAAGCGCTTAATGACATCCCCTGAAACTTTTTCTTCAACGATGAATGATAAATCCCTCTCTATAAAAGGGTAGCGAGGGAGCGGAGTGAAAAGCCTTTCCTTGCGCATTTGAACAAACAGAGGCTCCAGCAGAATCTCAAACATGTAGATTCCTATCTCAAATCCGTGCTCACGTGCCTTTATTGGTGATAATTCACCTACATAGCCTATGTTACAACCATCTAACATGAGGTCCGCGGACTTCCCCGGATGCATAAAACTCACCTTGGAAGGAGTAAACTGAACGTCGTGCACGGACAGTCCGTCGAGAAGGTTTTCCAGCGCGCCTTTCACGTCATAGAAATCGACGGTCTCGTTCCGGGGCATGTTCCACAGGTCGGGATACCGGGACCCTGTTGCGAGACCCGCGAGCCTCAGGTCTTCTCGGGGAAGCTCACGGCCCGGGACGGAAGTAAAAGTCTTGCCGCACTCATAGATTTTCAAGTCTTCCCATCTGAAATTGATGTTTCGCTTCGCGACTGACAAGAGACCCGGAATGAGACTGGTCCTCATGACCACGGCATCTTCCGTGAGAGGGTTAATAAGAGCAAGTTCACTACTGGAATCCTGAACAAACTCGGTGCCCGCTTGCCGTGACACAAAAGACATCGTGATCACCTCGGAGTAGCCCGAAGCATTCATCAAAGACTTGGTAGTCTGTATCTTTCGATGGTTCTCACGGGTCAGGTCCGCGGAAGACTGAGTAGCCGCAAGAGTGAGCGGGATATTCTGAAAACCGAATACCCTAGCCACTTCTTCCGCCATGTCGACTTCACGTTCCAGATCCCATCTCCAGGATGGCGGAAGAGCTGTGAGTGACTCTTCAGTGGCATTCTCTATGCCGATTCCGAGACGTTTCAGGTAATCGGCCATACTGATCCCATCCAGGTCGGTTCCGAGCAGGCTGTTGGTCTTCGCAACTCCTACGCAGACCGGCGGCCTGGAGATCGGTACCGGATAAACATCGAGATAGCCGGACAGAACTGTCCCGCCTGCAAGCTTCTGAATGAGGTGGGTAACCCGATGCGCCGCCCAGAGCGTGCCATCGGGATCGATGCCGCGCTCGAACCGGTAGGAAGCTTCCGTGGACATGCCGAGCGCTTTGGCAGTCCTTCTGATTCCGAACCGCTCGAAACACGCACTCTCGATCAATACGGTGGACGTCGTGTCGTTGATCTCCGAATTCAACCCTCCCATGATACCGGCAAGAGCAACAGACCTTTTACCGTCCCTGATCATGAGTGCATTTTCCGGCAGCTTGCGCTCCGCTCCGTCCAGGGTAGTAAACGTTTCACCCGGGTCGCAGCGCTTGACCACGATCTTCCCGTCTTCGAGAAGAGAAAAATCAAATGCATGGAGAGGTTGACCGCACTCCAAAAGGATCAGGTTCGTAGCATCCACAACATTGGAAATCGCCCTGACTCCGGAACGCGCCAGTCTTAAACGCACCTCAAAAGGTGAGGGCCCTATCTTGATCCCCTCTATGAGACGGGCGACGTATCTGGGGCACAGATCAGTGTCCGGCACCTCGATGGACGCCTTCGTTCCGATCGGGACTGAACTCTCATCAAGATCGAATTCGGGTATTCTCCACGGGACCCCCAAAAGAGCGGCCACTTCACGTGCAGTGCCGAGGATGGAGAGACAGTCTCCCCTGTTGGGGGTTACGGACGTTTCGAGTATGCAATCTTCGATGTACGGAAACGCTTGGGGCAAAGGCACACCTGAGGAAAC